>NZ_JARTVW010000003.1:0-1211033 GCF_031450995.1 Caballeronia sp. LP006
CCAGCGCAATCGCGGGTTTTGCAGCAGTTCGGGCGCAACATGCGACGCAATCAGCGTCACGTCATGCCCTTCCGCGAGCGCCGCGCGTGCAATCTCGTAGTTGACGCGCCCCTGGCCGTCGTTATGACGCGCGACGTGCGTGACGATCGCGATCTTCATCGGCTTGACCTCGTGATGGAAGGAGAAAACGTGGCGCGCCGGCGCGTGAGCTTGGCATGATGGCGCGCGGCGATGATCGAAAAGAGGCTCATGAACAGCAACGATCCGCCCGTGCTGACGAAGGTGTTCGCGAACACGAGAATGCCGACCATCGAAAATGAAAGACTCAGGCACGCTTGCGCGAACTTGTCGTCGCGCAGGGAAAATGAAGCGCGTAACGCACGCACGAGCAAGAGGCCCACGCCCGCGACATACATCAATCCTCCGGGCCATCCGAGCACGAACGGCACGTTCATGAGGCCGCTATCGAAGCTGCCGTATTTGCCAAGATCACCGTTTGCGCTCGCGAGTTTCGTCGAGGTTCCGGTAGCGCCAAAACCTTCGCCGGTGACATCGGTGAAAGCGGTCACCATGAAGTTCGCATAGAACTCGTTGCGTGCCGCGTAGCTGCTGTCGTCGCTCAGGTTGGTCATGGTCTGCAGACGCGTGCCCAGACGGTCGGCAATCGGCCCGACGGTCATCAAAGGGATCGAGATTCCGACGAGCACGATGGCGCCAAGCAGTATCCGCAAGCGCACGCGGTTGCTTGCCTTGATGAGCTGCAACACCATCGAGATGATCCATCCGCCCCACGCCGAGCGCACGAGCGAAAGACCGAACGATACGAAGCCGAGACCGCCCGCGATCCATTTGATGCGCTGCGTGCCCGCCATCACGAAGGTCAGCGCGGCCATGACCACGAGCGCAAACGGCCCTGACGAGTTCATCGTGCTGAATACGCGCACGCCGAGCGGCACCGGCTCGCCTTGCGAGTTCATCTGCGAGCCGATCATCCACATGGCGTCCCACGGCGGCATGACGAAGAATTGCACGATGCCGTATGCGCCCATGATGAAGAGGCCCCACACGAACGTGTCGAGCATGACCTTGCGATACTTCGGATACTCGTGCGCATTCACGAGAATGTGAAAGCCGATCAGCACCGGATAAAGCCAGTTGGCGAGGTCGTAAGTGGCGGCCATCGGCCCGCTCGCAGCCACCCCGATGAGATACGCATACGCGATACCGAGCAGCATCAGCAGCACCGGCAGGCCGCGCCGTTGCGCAAGCACGCGATATTGCCGCAAGAGCGTGATGCCGCAGATCATCGTGACGACGAGTGGCGCAATCTGAATGAGACTCGTCGGCGTGAAGCCGCCCTTGCCCCAGTCCGCGAGACGCCGCACTTCGGGGCTCAGAAACCAGACCCACCACATGAAGCCCACATAACGCGCAGGACTCTTGAAGTAGAGCCATAGCGCTGCAAGCGTGGCCATCAACGGGAAGGCGAGCGTGAGCACGGTGCCTTGCTTGGCGAGCACGAGCAGCGTCGTCAAGCCCCAGACGATGGCTTGCGCGGTCCACTCCGGTGCGCCCTTGCGCGTGTGCGTCGAGTCCTCGCTGACCTTGCCGATGCGACCGGCGAGATCGCGTGGGGCGCGTGGGGAATGAGGAAGCGTGGGTGCGGTCATCGCATCAACTCGTGCGGTGCGTCGGTTGTGAACGCGTATGCATGTTGCGTCCGAACGAAGGACGCAGCGCCTCACGCGTAATCCTCACGTGCTGCAGCGCGAATTCCCGCGTGGTGTAGTCCTGCTCGATGAAATGCCGCAGCGCCGCTTGTGCGCGATGAAGCGCAAGCGCCGGGTTCGAGCGCATTTCATCGAGCGCGCGGCGCATGGCGGCGGAATCGTGCGCGGGCACATAGGCGACATGTCCTGCGCCGAAGTAGTCGCGCAGGCCACCGACATCGGTGACGATCACGGGCTTGCCAAGCGCGATGGCTTCGAGCAGCACCGTCAGCCCCGAGGCATGCGTATTCGCGCGCAATGGCACGACGATCACGTCGGCCCAATCGTAGACCTCGCGGGCGGCCTTGAGACCGATTGCAGGCGCCACATGAACATTCGATGCGCGCAAGGCCGCCGGCACCCGGCGACGCGTTGCAATTCGCACTTCATAACGCGCGTCGTTGCGAAACGCGGCGGCAAGCGTCGGCCAGTCGCGGTCACGGTCATTGCCAATTGCGCCGATGCGCACCGGCGCGTGCGGCGTCCATTCGCGCGGCGCTTGCACCGTGAAGTCCTGCATGTTCAAACCATAGAAGACTTGGGTCGCTTCACGGTCGAAGTATTCGCGCACCAGCGCTGCATTCACGCTGGAATGCGTGGTGAGAATATCGGCCCGGTCGATCAGCTTGCGATACACCCAGCGACGTAACGCGCCATAACCCGCCCACTTGTCGAGCAACCAGATCGACTGCGCGAGCAAGAGCGGCGAGCCTGGCGATTCCTTGCGCCGGCCTTTGAGAAGCAGCAACAGCGCGACCGAAAGATGCTCGTGCTCCGTATGCGTCCATACGACATCCGAGGACAAGATGTCATCGCGGTTGCGCCACGTATGAATGAAGTCGAACCCTACGATCGCCTTCAGCGCGCGCCGCAAGATGCGCATCGGCTTACCTTCGGCGGCATCGCGTGAATAGGAAAGCACGAACTCCGGCGATTCGGCATGGTGATAGCCGTAGAGGCAGCCGATCTTGTCGCCGGAACGGTAGTGCCGTGGGTCCGCGCCATGAAAGAGATGCACGTGCACGTGAGTCATAGCGTCCTCGCGGCATGAATGGATTGCGTGGCGTCATCGCGCGAATGTCGTGCATCGCGGCGCGCTTCATATGCGCCTCGTCGGACCGCGCGCCAGCGTTGCCATGCGCGCGGCAATCCGAAACGCGCGGCAGCAAGCGCGTGCAGCGCACCCGGATACACGCGCGTACCGATCAACGCATACCAAAGCCACGCGACCTCGCGATCGAACGATGCCAGTTGTTCGCTCAGGATCAGGTGGAAGTTGTAGGCCGCGTCCTTTAATGCGTTGAGCGTTTGCGCGTCGCGGCGATCATCGTCGAAACGTTCTGCCGGGAAGTGATCCACCGCGATCAGCGGGTCGTACATCACATGCCATCCCGCGCGCTCCACGCTCATGCTGAAGGCCATGTCGTTATGCACTTGCGCGCCCGCGCCGCGCAAACGTGTATCGAAGCGCAGCATCGCCACGGCCACGCGCCGATAGCTCATGTTCGCACCCTTCAGCATGCGAACACGGCGCGCCGCGCCCACGCCGAGATGATGATTGCCGACAATGCGCCCCGTGCGCCGGATCACGCCCACCTCCTCGCGCGACGTATCCAGCACGCGGCCTTTCTCGTGGACCCAGTCGCGTCCGCCGATTGCGCCGAGCCGCGTATCGCGCGCGAATGCCGTGACGATGCGCGCGGTCCAGTCGGGGCGCGGCGCCGCATCGTCGTCCGTGATGGCGATGATGTCGCCCTGCGCGGCCTCCAGCCCGCGATTGAGTGCGGCGACCTGGCCACCCGCGCCGGTATCGATCACGCGCAACGTAAAGCCGTTCGCGCTTTTCATCTCGATGGCGAGACGTCGCGCGGTCGCATCGTCTTCCGGACGCGCAATGACCAGCACTTCATCGGGCAAATGCGTCTGCGCGCGCAATGCGGCAAGACAGCGCTTAAGGTCCGCCGGGCGCCGATAAGTCGGCACCACCACGGAAACTTTCAGAGTCATGGCTCGTTCCTCTCGAATCGACTTCATGCGCTCAAATATTCTTCCGTGCTCGCGTAATGCGAGCGCCCGTAGCCGCGTGCCCGCAATGGCGTGCCATTGAGAATCGCGCCCTGCACCGCGATGCCCGCCGTGCGCAAACGGCGCGTGGCTTCGCTGATCTCCGCTTCGTTATGTGCGCCGGAGCGCAGCACGAGGAAGTTGGCGCCCGCGAGCTTGCCGACGATCAGCGCATCCGTGACTGCGAGCACCGGCGGCGTATCGACGATGATTGCGTCGTACGCGCGGCTCAGGCCATCGAGATACTGCTGAAGACGCGGCGACATCAATAGCTCCGAAGGATTCTCCGGACGCTTGCCCGCGGCAAGAAACCCAAGCGATGGAATGCGCGTCGTGCGTATCGCTTCTTCGAGCCCGATGTTCCCCGCAAGCAACTCGGCAAGACCCGGCACGCGTTCGCCGTCGAAGGAACGTTCGAGCTTGCCGCGTCGCATGTCGGCGTCGATCAGCAAGACTTTCTTGCCGGTCGCCGCGAGCAGCACGGCAAGATTCACCGCCAGAAAGCTCTTGCCGACGCCTGCTGCTGGCCCCGTGAACATGACGACGCGATTGCGCGATTCCATCAACGCGAATTGAATCGACGTGCGCAGGCTGCGCATGATCTCGACGGTGACATCGTTCGGACGCATGGTCGCGAGGATCGGCGTCTCGCGCAGACGATCGCCACGGTTCTGATAGCGGCGCGCGTCGGTATCGAACTTGATCTGTTCCGCGCTTTGCGGCACGAGGCCGAAGATAGGCAATGCAGCGACACGTTCGAGTCTTTCCGGATCGTCGATGCCCTTGAAGATCGCGCGCCGCGCAAACACGAAACCCGTGCCGAGGATCAAGCCGAGAATCACGGCCGCCGACATGATGAGTACTTTCTTCGGCTTGATGGGATCGCCCGGACGCAGCGCGGCATCCACGATATGCACGTTGCCGCCCGTTCCCGCGCGCTGCACGGACAATTCCTGCACGCGATTGAGCAGCAGCACGTAGATGTCTTCGGCCACTTTTGCATCGCGCTGCAAGGCGACCGCCTTCACTTCGGATTGCGGCAGATCGCGAAAACGCGATGCATAACGTTCGCGTTGCACTTCGAGTTGCGAGAGCTGATCGCGCGCGGTCTGCAATGCGGGATGCGCGTTACCGTAACGCTGCTCGAGCGACGAAATCTGCAAACGTAGCGCGGAAATCTGCGCTTCATAGTTGATGCTGCCTTCGAGATAGACCTTGGCTTCGTCGCTTGCGTTGATGACGCCCGCTTGCCTTTGATACTCGGTCAAAGCCGCTTCCGCGCGCTGAAGATCGGACTTCAGACGCGGCTCTTCGCTGCGCAGGAATTCGAGCATCTTGCTGGCGTCGGCCTGCTTGCTCTCGATATGCTGACGCAGATAAGACTGCGCCAGCGCATTGGCGATTTCCGCCGCCTTGTCCGGATTCTGATTTTCGAGCGATATTTGAATCACGCCGGTCTGCTTGCCTTGCTCCGTCACCGTGATACCCGATTGAAACGCGCCGATGGCGCTCAGGTCGTTCGCGCGCATTACCTTGAACTGCGTGCCGGGGCGCGCCACGAGCTTCGTCACCAGCAGCGTCACGCCATTGCCGCTTGCGCTTGCGCCGGCCCTGCCTTGCAAGAGCGCATGACCGTCCGGATCGACGAGCGAAAAACGTTCATCGCCGAGTGCGGTGAGGATCAGGTCCTTGCCTTCGTAGCGCGGTTCGACATCGACGGAATCGACGTCGATCACCTCGCCGCCCCACGCGTATTTCGTCATGCCGAACCAAGGTTTCGCGGGCTGGCCGGGCGTCGCGAACCGCGCCGCGATGCTGCCGAAAAACGGCATCGTCATGGGCGATACCGCGAAGTTCAGCTTGCATTGATCGACCACCGGCGCGACCACGCCACGGCTCTTGATGATCTCTATTTCCGCATCCGTCGGCAGCGCGCTCGATCCGCTGTTGATGGCCTGACCCGTCTGCGTCTGCGTCAGCGCTTGCGACGTGTTGTCGTTGGTCTCGACGCGCACGTGCGCGTCGGCGGAGTAGATGGGCCGCGCGAGATAGCAGTACACGGCCGCCGCCGCGATGACGAAAGCAGCGACGCCGATCAGCCACCAGATATCGTCGATCACGGCCTGGATCAGATTGCCGAGGACCACGTCCTCTTCATCCGGCTTTTGCAAATAAGGATGAGCTTGCATATCCACGATTCGGCTCCCGCCACGGGTAATGGTTGAAACGCTCAGCGCGTCAGTTGCTTCAGGTAGAAGATCGTCTGCAGCGTCGGCAGCACCTGATTGATCAGGCGATTGAACTGCACCGCGCCGGCCGTTCCGACATAGACCACGTCTTGCGGACGAAGCTGAAACTGCGTCGACAGCAAGAGCGAATCCGGTTGCGACATGTCCAGGCGATAGATGTCCGGCTGCGAAGGATTCGCACGCACGCCGCGCACGACATAAATCTGGCGCACGTTGGCGTCGGTATCGAGCACGCCGCCCGCTTGCGTGAGCGCATCCGCAATCGATGCACGGCCGCGCACCATGTTCACCGGCATCGGCGTCTTCACTTCACCCATCACGAAGATGCGGCTGTCGTAGCGGTCCGGGATGTTGAGGATGTCGCCCGATTGCAGCATGACGTTCTGCGAGACATCGCCGCGATCGAGCATGCCGTTTGCATCGAGTACATAGAGCTTGCCGCCGCGCGTGAGGCGCACGCGCTGCAGGTCGGCTTCTGTCGTCGTGCCGCCAGAACGCGTGATGGCATCGACGAGCGTGAGCGGTACATCGCTCACGGCGAGCGGACCCGGCGTCTTCACTTCGCCCGTCACCGCGATCTTTTGACTGCGATAGGCCAGCACGCGCACATCGAGCTGCGGGTTCTTGATATACGGCGAGAGCTTGGCCGCGAGTTCGTCGCGAATCTCGCCGACGGTCTTGCCCGCCACACGCGTCTTGCCGATGAACGGAAAGAAGATGTAGCCGTCCGCGGAGACCGTCTGACCGTATGGATCGGCCTGTCCCGGCAAAGCCTGCGTATAAGGCTGCGCCAGCGCGCCCGCGACGGTTTGCGTGGTGTTGCCGCCCATCGACAGGGTGCTGCCTTGCGGCGTCGTCAGTTCGGGGTGATCCCAGAGCGTTACGCCTAGAATGTCCTGCGGCGCCACGCGATAAACGTATTGCGATTCGTCGGCGAAGCGCGCGGGCGGCAAGGGTTGCGCGACTTCTGGCGCGGTCATTTCCTCTGCGACGACTTGCGCCGTGATCAGACGCACGGGATAGGTCGCGGTCGGCGTGGGGTCGTTGTCCTGCAGACGCGATGTGTTCAGGAAGTTTCCCGGTGTGGCGGCACATCCGGCAATCAAGGCCGACAAAAGGGTCGTCAGCAAAATCGAGTACTTAGACAAGCGCGAAATCAGCATATTTTGTTTAGCCATCCAAGGACCAGACGTTCGATGAGTCCGAAACTCTCCCGATAAGCGGCTTCATGGCCGCCATACGGGTCTGTCACCTCCGAGTCTTCCCACTTGCCTAAGAGATGCACCTTGCCGCGGGTCGTGGGCGCGAGTCGTGAAATCGCATCGATCTGTTTGCGCTCGGGCACGAGGATCAATTCGGCTTCGCGCGCCATTTGACGATTGAAGCGGCGCGAGCGATGCCCCGACGAATCCAGCCCCAGTTCGGCGAGCAGACGCTGCATGGTCGGGTCGATGTCGTCGCCTTCATGCGCATAGAGACCCGCCGAACGAAACTCGATCGGACGGCCACCGCGCCGCGCGAGATGCGCACGAAAGAGCGCTTCGGCGGCGGGGCTTCTGCAGATGTTGGCGTGACAGACGATCAATACGCTTCCGAACATGCGCGCGCTCTAGGCCACGCTCGCCGTCACGTCACGTTCGACGTGGCGCACGCCGCGCCCGATCGCGTGATACTCGATACCCATTTCCTGGAGGGTTTCCGGCTCGTAAAGATTGCGGCCATCGAAGATCACGGGTGTCTTGAGACGCCGCTTGATCGCGTCGAAATCGGGGCTCTTGAAGACTTTCCATTCGGTGACGATCACGAGTGCATCCGCGCCGTCGAGCGCTTGCTTGTGATTGTTCGCATACGTGAGACGTCCGAGCGCATCGGGCTTGTCGTGCAGGTCGATGGCAAAGACGCGGCGCGCCTCATCCACGGCGACGGGATCGTAAGCCACGATGGATGCGCCGCGTTCGAGCAACGCAGCGGCCAGCACGCGGCTCGGCGCATCGCGCATGTCGTCGGTATTGGGCTTGAACGCAAGGCCCCAAAGCGCGATGGTGCGTCCCGTGAGATCGTCGCCGAAACGTTCGACGATCTTGCGCGTGAGCGTATCTTTCTGCGCCTCGTTGACGTTCGAGACCGCCTTGAGAATGCTCATCTCATGGCCGAATTCCGTCGCGGTCTGGATCAGCGAACGCACGTCCTTCGGAAAGCACGAACCGCCATAGCCGCAGCCCGCGTACAGAAAGTCATAACCGATACGCGGGTCCGAACCGATGCCGCGCCGCACCGCTTCGATATCGGCGCCCACACGGTCCGCGAAATTCGCGAGCTCGTTCATGAAAGAGATGCGCGTGGCGAGCATTGCGTTGGCCGCATACTTCGTGAATTCCGCCGACTGCACGTCCATGTAGAGCGTGCGTTCGTGATTGCGGTTGAATGGCGCATAGAGGCGCTTCATGCGATCGCGGGCGCGCTCGCCGGGCACGTCGTCGTCGCAACCAATCACGATGCGGTCGGGCCGCGTGAAGTCTTCTATCGCCGCGCCTTCCTTGAGGAACTCGGGGTTCGAGACCACCGAGAACATGTGATTGACGCCGCGTCCGGCCAACTCGGTTTCTATCGCAGCCTTCACGCGTCGAGCGGTGCCAACCGGAACGGTGGATTTATCGACCACGACCTTGAAGCCGTTCATATAGCGGCCGATATCGCGCGCGGCGCCGAGCACGTATTGCAAATCGGCGGAGCCGTCTTCGTCGGATGGCGTACCCACCGCGATAAACAGCATCTCGCCATGTTCGACCGCCTGCTGCACATTCGACGAAAACGAGAGCCGCCCCGCTTCGCGATTGCGATCGATCACTTCCTTGAGTCCCGGCTCGTGGATCGGAATTCCGCCGCTGTTGAGAATGGCGATCTTGCGTCGATCGACGTCGAGACACAGTACTTCATTGCCGATGTCCGCGAGGCATGCGCCGGTTACGAGCCCCACGTAGCCGCTGCCGATGATCGTCAGTTTCATGGTCCTGCTCCAAGTAGTGAAAATATCGTTGCATCGCTAACTACTTTGTCTGCCGATCAATACGCGTTTGCGCCTGCAAAGCCCTTCCACAGCGTTAGCGCGACGATCTTCATGTCGAGTCCGAAGGTCCAGTGCTGCATGTAGTAGAGATCCAGCTTCACGCGTCCCGACATCTTTTCGATGCGATCCGTCTCGCCGCGATAGCCGTTCACTTGCGCCCATCCCGTGATACCCGGCTTGATGCGGTAGCGATGCATGTAGCCTTTGACGAGGTCCTTGTAGATATCGTCGTGTTCGAGCGCGTGCGGCCGCGGCCCGACCACCGACATCTCGCCGCGAAGCACGTTGATGAACTGCGGAAGCTCATCCAGACTCGTGCGCCGCAGGAACGCCCCGACCTTCGTCACGCGCTTGTCGCCGCGACGCGCTTGCGTTATTTGCCCGCTGGCTTCGGTGTGTACCTTCATCGAACGAAACTTGTAGATCTCGAACTCGTATCCGTCGATCCCCTTGCGCTTTTGCTTGAAAAACACCGGTCCAGGCGACGAGAGCTTCACCATCAACGCGATCACCGCGAGCAACGGCGCCATGCCAAGTAGCACCAGAGCGGCGAAGACGCGATCGAAGACGAGCTTGGGAAGCACTTTCACATCCGTGATCGGCGATGCCGCCAGGTTGATCGCGGGCACGCCGAGCAAATCCACCACCGCGTTGCTGAAGAACGAGAGGCTGCGGACATCCGGAATGAAGCGCACGTTCACGAAGTCGTCGCGAAACTCGTTCACGAGGCGGTGAATGGTCTGCTCTTCGGAAATCGGCAAGGCAAGCCATAGTTCGCGAATCGCACGGCCGCGCACACGCTTGGTCAATTCCGCGAGATCGCGTTCGATAGGCACGCCCTTGAAGGCATCGCCTTGCAAGGGTGAATCGTTTGCGTCGAGTTGCAAGTCGAAGACGAGCACGGGGCTAAAGCCCGCTTCGGGACGATTGCGCATCTGGCCAATCAGGAACTTCGCATAAGGCGCCGAGCCGACGATAGCCACCGTCTTCTGATTGAAGCCTTCGCGGCGGATAAACCTGAGCGCCGTATAAATCACGGTCTTGGTGACGATCAACAAACCGATGGTCGACGCAGCCCAGTAAATCAGCCACAAGCGCGACAGCGACTCCGCGCGATGAATGCTGAAGGTGAGCAGCACGCCCGCGCTTTCGACCAGAATCCAAGCCGCGATCAAGCGCAGCAGCAGGTCATAGAACGGCTTGCCGCGCCATGATTGATAGATGCCGAGAGACGGAAACGTCATCACCATCAGCACGCATGAAAACGCGAGCATGGTGCCTTCCACGTCGTCGACCCATACGAAAGCGCCCGCATAGAGCGACGCGCCGAGCGCTGCGCCCAGCACCGCCATGGCAATGTCGACGACTCTCGATAGCACGCTCAGCATCGCTTTACCCCTGGAAGAAAGATCGCCCGCATATTCGTCTTGTCGCGGATGGAGTCGCCAGCAAATTGCTTGAGTGCTCTTGTCCATCCGCTGTTCAGGCATATGGAATCGGAATAATTAAGGCGCCGCAACCGCGAAAATATGTCTGCGTGTTCAGCCTGATTTTTTTAGAATTATTTGCTCAAGACCCCCTTGCTGGACGGGGCTTTGCAGGCATCGGCTCGCTTAGCGAAAAATATTCGGGCACTCGAACGCATGACAGTCGCGGTTGCTTTCAATGAATAAATGCAGCGCCGCGTCATGATTTTTTTGTTTTAACGTCTCTTTTGCTGCGTGCTAAAAATTGCCTTACCGAATTAGGCGATCAACGCCAGGAGGCTTTTTATGAACGCTTCAGATACCGTGCTCGCCACGGTCGCCGCAGACACGCGCCTAGCCATTCAACCCGTGATCCTTGCAGGTGGTTCGGGCACTCGTCTTTGGCCAATGTCGCGCGAACATTTTCCCAAGCAGCTCATCGGTCTCATTGGCGAGCAGTCGTTGCTGCAGGCCACTGCCAATCGGCTCGATGGTCTTGGCTCGGTGTCCGCGGAGAAGACGTTGCGCGTGGCGGATGCCATCATCGTGTGCAATGAGGAGCATCGCTTCACGACGGCTGAACAACTGCGCGGCCAAGGCCGGCGCGCGCGGCTCGTGCTCGAACCCGTGCCGCGCAACACGGCGCCCGCGCTGACTGCAGCGGCCATTCATGCGTTACGCGCGGGCGAAGATGCGGTGCTCGTCGTCATGCCCGCCGATCATGTGGTTGCAAATCAGGACGAGTTTCATCGAGCGATTGCGACCGGCGCGCAATGCGCGGAGCAAGGGGCGATCGTCACCTTGAGTGTCGTGCCTTCGCATGCGGAAACGGGCTACGGCTACATCAAGAGCGGTGAAGCTCTGCCGTGCGGCGCGTGGAAGCTGGAGCGCTTCGTCGAAAAGCCGCATCTCGAACTCGCGCGTCAGTATCTGGAATCGGGCGAATATGGCTGGAATGCCGGCATTTTTATCGTGCGCGCATCGACTTGGGTTGCAGCTATCGAACACTATCAGCCGGCTATTCATGCAGCGTGCGTCGCGGCATTCGATAAAGGCAGCGACGATGGCGAGTTCTTCCGGCTGGATCGCGATTCGTTCGCGGCGTCGCCGTCGGATTCGATCGACTATGCGGTGATGGAGCAACTTGCGGGTGAACGCGCCACGGAGGCCTTCACGGGTGCTGTCGTGCCGCTCGACGCAGGCTGGTCCGATGTCGGCTCATGGGATGCGATCTGGAACATATTGCCTAAGGACGATTCCTCGAATGTCGCGCGCGGACGCGTGATGTTCCAGGGCGCTTCATCGACTTATGCGCATTCCGAAGGGCGGCTTATTGCGTGCGTGGGTACGCAAAATCTCGTGGTGGTCGAAACGGCCGATGCAATCCTCGTTGCCGATAAATCTTGCGCGCAAGACGTTAAGGCAATCGTCGGGCGCATCAAGTCCGAGCGCGGCACGGAGGCTGCGGATCATCGCAAGGTGCACCGGCCGTGGGGACATTACGATTCGGTCGATCAGGGCGACCGCTTCCAGGTCAAGCGCATTGTCGTCAAACCGGGCGCGCGCCTTTCATTGCAGATGCATCATCATCGCGCCGAGCATTGGGTCGTGGTGCGGGGAACGGCGCTCGTCACACGGGGAACGGAAACGTTTATTCTGGCCGAGAACGAGTCGACGTATATCCCTATCGGCATTCAACACAGGCTGGAAAATCCGGGGAAGATGCCGCTTGAAATCATCGAGGTGCAGTCGGGGACTTATCTCGGCGAAGACGACATAGTGCGATTCGAAGATACTTACGGCAGAAATTAAGCTCTAAGCAAGAGTGCGCGGGCCAGCCTTAAGAAGCTGGTCCGCGCGTCGTATTTTTAGTCGCGCATCTCGAGCGTCATGCGCTCGACCGGTCGCTCTTCAGGCTGCATGACTTGAGCGGACTCCATGTCCACTTCATCGGGTGTATCGCCGCGCGTGGCTTCGGCCGCGATCCAGCGCCGCGCCCATTCGAGCGCATACGTGCGCGCTTCATCCGACGAAGCGAAGCGCGGCCCGATCAGACCGGAACGCTCGATACGCCGCCCGTCTTTCACGATTTCCGCCCACCCGCGAAACATGTTGCCGGACACCGGCCGCGCGATGGGATAGATGTTGTAGCCGCGCGCATCGACGACAGGCGGACACGCGGGTTCGAAGGGCAACGGCGCCTCGTACGGCCGCGCGGGACGCGATGCGCGCATGCGCCTGACCGTCAGCACGGACGCATTGGCTTGCGCCACGTCGCGCGCTTCCGGCAGACGCCGTGGCGTGCTCGCGAGACTGTTGAACGGCAAGGCGCCCGGCGTTTGCCACGACTCCGGGTTCTGCCAAAACACACCGCGCAGACGGTCACATTCGTACGCCACGGGCGCAGGACGCGGCGCCGCTTCGGTGACCGGCTGACGCGGTACATAGGCGAAAGAACGGCCCGCGTTCGCCAGTACCTTGACGATCTCGATGAGAATGCCGTTCAGTTGCCATTCGACGAAACGGCGCCGGCAGGTTGGAACCGTTGGGTAATGGCTTGGCAATCTGGACCAGGTTTCGCCTGTGGTGAGAATCCACAACACGGCATTGACTACTGTGCGTGGATGAGCTTTGGGACGCCCGCGCCTATGCTCGCGGACTTCGCTCTCTCCTATGATTTGGGAGACCAATACCCACTCTTCATTGCTGAGTTCGCTAAAAAACATTGCTTTGCTCCATGCAGTCGACTGCGCTGCGGATATCGGTCTGCGTACTGGTCAAGCACTGACGACGAAGCACAAACCCCGGCTTTGTCAGCACGCGAACGAAGGATCTCGAGGTACTCGCAAACGTTTGCTCGAACAACAAAATGGTGCATTCGTCCGATAAGGTTTTCGCTCTTGGTGCAGCAATTTAACCAAACCGGCGCACGACGCGTAGTCCAGCTCGTGTATGAAGAATATGTGCAGGAAGCATACCATTACTATGGTTTGTCCGAATATGACAACACAAGACTTTTTGAGCGAAACTTAGCAGTTTTTTCACTAAGACCTAAAGCATGGGCTAGCGCGGCAGGACGGCATTCTTTAGCGCAAAAAATAATCTTTGTGAAGCGCTAAAAAAACCTTGGTGCTCAAGTGCTTCAGCGTGCTTCCCCGCCGCTTAATTCGGCATTGGCCGGACCTTGCACTGACACCCGCATAAAGCGCCGATTCTTGAGCCGTAAAATCGGTGCTTCGATAAAACGCCACGAAAGCCGCGCCAGAATCCACGTCAGCGCAAACGACGCAAGTACGCAAAGAAAACGCGCCCACCATGGAACACCCGACGCGCCAAACAACGCCTTGACGCTCACGCTCTTGTAGAAGTCGGGAATGAAGCCGTGGTAAAGATAAAATCCATAGCTAATCTTTCCTAGCGCCGCCAATGGCGCCCACTCAAGCACACGCAAGAGCGGACCGCTTGCGCTACATGCTATCGCGCAAACGAGCATTGCGATACATGCGCCATAGAGAACATACAGCGCGGTGTATGAATAGGGATTGGCCAAGCGCTCCCACTCGGGTTCCTGAAAACACAAGAGCGCGATCACCGTAGAGATAATGACGACCGCGTAAAGCGGCGCGCGCAAGCGACTGCGCTTGACGAACGCGGCTCCTATACCCCCAAGCGCAAGCAACCAAAAATTGGTTAGCGGATGCGTGTAGATTGCAATCGGTGAGTCGTGCAGCGCCTTCATGGTAAAGAGCGAGCCCACCCCAAGCGCAAGCACCAGCCAGCATATGCGCCCGTGCCAATCTGCCCGAAGGCCAAGCAACAGTGGCGCGAAGACGATATAAAACTGCTCCTCGATCGAGAGGCTCCATAAGTGCGAATAACGGCCCGGCCACGCATGCAGCACATCCGCAATCCAGAAGTTCGACAAATAGACGAAGTGATACGGCATGCCGCCCGCCAACTCGGGGCCGGCGAAACCCATGGTCATCAGCACCGCGAGCGTGGCGAGCAGCAGATAGTAGATCGGGAAAATGCGCAACGTCCGCCGATACAGAAAGCGTTTCAACTCCGCGCCGAACGTACTCGTGCCTGCATCGATATACCGTCGCTGTGTCGTCAATATGTCGGTGATCAAAAATCCGCTTAGCGCAAAAAATATCCATACGCCCAGATGGCCCAAGCCGGTTCCTTCGGCCATTGCCTTGTGATGAAGAAACACCAGGAACACGGCGATGCCGCGCAGGCCGTCGAAGCCGCGAATTTTCTCGTTCATCTTTGCACGATCTTGTCTGGTAGATAGGTGGCAGCTTAAGAATAGAAGGGATAAAAATAAAAAAATCCCTTTGTACTTTTCTTGTGTGCTTGAGCCTTGGGCTGAAGTCGCTAAAGCTGCCGCTACCGTGCACCGGAAATATTTCCTAACAAGCCGAGCTATTTCTTCCCAATTTTTTAGATCGACCATCGAGCTCGAGCGCGTGCGACTAAACGACTAGCCGCCGATCATGACTTCCTTAAGGAATATCGATGAAGAAGCATGTGCAAGAGCTGACAGGCTTGCGCTGTATTGCGGTGATGATGGTCGTCATCGGACACGCGCAGCATATGAGCGATGGCGGTTTCAAAGGCATCTATGCGCCGCTGCGCCTGATATCGGATGGCAGGCTCGGCGTGCTGATGTTCTTCGTGCTGAGCGGGTTTTTGATTACAGGCATTCTGCAAGCCGAGTGGCAAGCAACCGGCACCATTCGCCTCATGCCGTTTTACGCAAAGCGCGCGCTGCGCATTTGGCCCGCGTTCTATATCTATCTCATGATCGTGTCGATGCTGGCGGCTGCCGGTCTCGTCGATGTCGATCATCGGCAAGTTGCTTTGGCTGCATTGCATCTCTGGAACTATGCCGGCGTCGCGGGCCTTGCGAACGTGAACGCGGCTCACGTCGAAGGCGCTTGGTATCTCGGGCACTTCTGGACGCTCGCGCTCGAAGAGCAGTTTTACTGGTTTTGGCCGCCGCTTCTCTTTTACATCCTGAAGCGCGGCGATCAACGTGTACTCGTCGGATTGATCGTCTTCGTGCCACTCGCGAGAATAGCCACTTATTTTGCGGCGCCGAGCCTTCGCGGGCAACTCAGCATGATGCTGCATACCGGTATCGATCCAATTCTCATCGGCTGCTATGTCGCGATGAATAAGGACCGTCTCGCGCAAAAGGTCGCGTCGCTGCCGTTAGGCTCGATCATTCCCAGCGTGCTGATCGCGCTTCTGATGTTCGTCGTGCCTCCCGTGCAGGACAAACTCGGCGGCTTATGGCGCGCCACCTATGGCACGACGCTCGAAGCCGCGATGGTCGGCTTCGTCATCATCGTGTTGGTATCGCAAAAGGGCTTTTGGTTCTCGCGCTTGCTGCGTACCGCGCCGTTCGTTTATGTCGGCACGATCTCGTTCAGCCTTTACTTATGGCAGCAGCTATTCATGCATCCGCATTCGCCGGTTGCATTCGGCTTTCCGGGCTGCGTAATCGGTGCGCTCGTCGCCGCGAGTTTGAGCTACTTTCTGGTCGAAGTGCCGTTCCTGCGCATCAAGGAACGCTTCGCGGCGCGGGTGGGCAGAAGCCGGCAGGCCGGCATGACGCATGGCGATGCGCTCGGCACGCAGGGGCCGAAGTAGTTTGCATGCGCCAGTGGCCGTGTGCGGCGTGTCGCTGACGCGTAATTGCAGGTGCTTGCAATTGCGATCGTTAAGCACCTTACTCACTCTTCGCCCCATACTCCAGCTTCGGATACCAGTCCGTTCCGCGCCCTTCCGGCGTCATGTCGAGCACGGTCCAGAGCGGCATTGGATCGGGCGCGCCGCGCGGGTCCTCGCCGGGATCGGCCGTGGCGAAATCCATCTCGCCGCTCCAGAAATGGCGAATCACGCCGTCGCGCCGCGTGAAGACATTGATTGCCGGTTCGTCGCCGCCGTCTTTCGAAACGCCGTGATAATCGCGGCTGAAATTGCCATTCGTATCCGAGAACAAGGCGAGATCGCGCCAGCCGCGCTCTTGCTTGAACGCGACCAGCCGTTCGAGCGGCGAGCGCGCGATGACCGCCAGCGCCACGCGCTGTCCAATGTCCGCCGCCTCCCCTTCCCACGCCGATAGCAGCGACGTACACATCGGGCACGGCCGCTTGCGCTCCGGCCCGAACATGTAGCTATACGTGACGAGCGTGTTCTTGTCGCCGAAGAGCCCGTCGATATCGACCGCGCCGCGCTCGCCATCGAAGTGATAATCGCCCTTGACGATACCGCCAGGCGGCAGCGCGCGCCGCATCTCCGCAACCCGCTCGATATGTCGCCTCAATTCGATTTCCTCGGCAAGCAACGCAATACGCGCCTGCCGATACTCCGCGCTTTCGTTCGGAAAAGTCATGGTGGCGCGTTGGGCCAGTTCTGCTGCGGGAACGAGCGTATTCATGTTTCGTCTCCTATCATGAAGGCTTAATCGCGATCCGGCGCGCCCGGCGGAAAGAACGCGCGATACGGCCGCGCTTCATCCACCGCACGCGCGAACGAAGGCCGCGCGAGCAAACGCTTTCGATACGCGATGACGTTCGCGTACCGCTCATCGATGCGATGCGTCCAGTCCGCGTAAAACAGAAACGGCGCCGCGCCGCAATCGGCGAGAGTGAAGGCATCGCCCGCCGCCCATTCGCGTTTGCCCATCAGGCGGTCGAGCCAGGCGTAGGACGTGTCGAGCATCGCGCGGGCATCCGCGACACCGTGCGGGTCGTGCTCGCCATCCGCGCGCATGCAATCGAACACGATCTTCTGCTGCGGCGTGGACACGTAGTTGTCAAAGAAGCGGTCGAGAAAGCGCACTTCCAGTGCGGCGCGCGGATCTTCCGGAATCAAGCGCACCGGGCCGGGATGATACAACCCGAGATACTCGATGATCACGCTTGCCTCGATCACGGAACGGCCGTTGTCGACGAGCACGGGAAAGCGCTTTATCGGCCACAACTCCGTCAGTTCCCGCATCGCCTCGGGCGTTTGCGGCGAAAGCGCGCGCCATTCGAACGGCGTCGCGTTCTCGTACAGCGCGGTCAGCACCTTCTGACAATACGAGGAAAACGGATGCGCGTACAGAATCAGACTCATCGACAAACCTCCTGTAATGAGCCGAAAGAAGCAAAAAACCGTCGCGACTTTGGCCCTTATCTGCACGACGCGCGGCCACGTTGAAAATCGACAGCGGATCATGCGGAATTAAAAAAATTTTGTTGTGCGATGCAGCGCTGACGTGCCGTCCTTTGTTAAGGTGCGAGACCCGAAGCACCAGCGAAACCCGCGAAACTCTGCATGACGCCCATCTATAAGATAAATATCGTGATAGCGGACGACCAGCCCGTCGTGCTGCTGGGCCTGCAAAGTTGGTTCGAGGCGCGCGGGCGTTATCGGGTGGCGGCAACGGCGCGCAACGCCGCGCAGTTGTTCACGAAGCTCGAAAGGACGGGCGGCGATCTCATCGTGATGGATTGTGCGTTCGAAGGCGCGCCAGGCGGCGAGTTTCCGCTGCTGCGCATGGTGCGCGAGCGTTTCCCCGATGTACCCGTGGTTGCTTTTACGCAGGAAACCGAGCCGAGTACGCTCTTCGCGATGCAAGAGGCGGGCGCGGCGGGTATCGTCAGCAAGTGCGACGAGTTGCGCGAAATGGAGCGCGTTTGTCAGCGCGCGTTGTCAGGGGCAACGGGCATTGTTTCCCGCCGTATCGCGGCGTACTGCAACACCGCGCGCAGCTTCGATATCAATCCGTCGTATCGCGACGTGCGCGTGTCCGTCAAAACAGTCGCAAGTTGAACGCGGGGCGCGTGCCCCGCGCCATTGCTAGACCTTCTGTTTGTCCAGTTCCACCAGCGCGCGCCTGGGGTATCCGACTTCCTTGCCGTCATCGAAACCCTTCTCGTACGCGCGCTGATCGAGCGCCCTGAAAAGCGGTTCGAGCTCGTCGACCTGTGTGCGGATCAACTGCATCAAAGGCTTGATGAGCGCGGCGGACACGACGCCCGCGTCCTCTCCTGGCCGCTTCGCGCCGCATACCACTTGGACCATCGCGCGCAACGTCTGCGCGCGCTGCACGCAGTAATCGGCAAGCGGCATGCCGTGCGTGATGACGGGCTGCCCTTTCTCGTCGATCGACACGGATATGTTTGGCTCCAT
This sequence comes from Caballeronia sp. LP006, assembly GCF_031450995.1. Taxonomy (NCBI): domain Bacteria; kingdom Pseudomonadati; phylum Pseudomonadota; class Betaproteobacteria; order Burkholderiales; family Burkholderiaceae; genus Caballeronia; species Caballeronia sp. LP006. Next base: position 18,809 of record NZ_JARTVW010000003.1, read on the forward strand.
GAGTCTTCCCCTTTTAGTTGAGTTGGAGCTGAACTCTAGGAGTCTGGGCTTGGCGGCCGCCACGGGATAAATCCTAAAACCGCGCGATAACTGTAAGCCTGCCGTCAAGCAATTGCCCATCAGCAAGAACCCGCCAACTTCGCTACGATGTCCGACTGAACGAATATCCCCAGTCCGCGCGGATGACACGCATCCCGCTCATCGATAAAAACACCATGCCCACGCCGCCCCACGCCATCGGTTTCACGCTTGCTCCGCTCGACCGCGTCTCCGAAAAGCGCGACGACGACAGCTTCGTCGCCGGTCTGCGCGATCAGACGTCCACGCGCTTTCTGCTCTTCGTGAACGATGTGCCGCTCTTCAAGCGCGCGCACGGTCACGATCCTTTGTTCGATGCAGACGAAGCCGCGAAATTCGGCGCGCCGCTGCAAACTGTGCTGCTCGGTCGCGAAGCCGATGGCCGCGCGCTCTTCGCGCACGCGCTCGAAGGCAGCGCCGAGAGTATTGCGAATGCGCTCGACGCGTCGCCCGTCGAAGCGGTGGAGTTGCGGCCCATCGCAATGCAAGGTCTTGTCGAACCGTCGCTCGTCAGTGCGCTCGGCGAAGCGCGTTCGATGCTCGACTGGCATCGGCGGCACCGCTTTTGCGCGAACTGCGGCCACGCCACGGATGCCGCCGGCGCGGGCTGGCGACGCCTTTGTCCGAACTGCCACGCACAGCATTTTCCGCGCGTCGATCCGGTCGTCATCATGCTCGTCACCGATGGCGAGCGCTGCCTGCTCGGGCGGCAAAAGCAGTTCGCGCCCGGCATGTACTCGGCGCTCGCGGGCTTCGTCGAGCCGGGCGAGACGTTCGAGCATGCGGTGTACCGGGAAGTGCTGGAGGAAGCGGGCATCCGCTCGGCCGACGTGCGCTACTACGCTTCGCAACCGTGGCCGTTTCCATCGTCGCTGATGATCGGCTGCTTCGCACGCGCGGTCGAAACCGACATCACGATCGACTACAACGAGCTCGAAGATGCGCGCTGGTTCTCACGCGAGGAAGTAGCGTCGATGCTCGATGGCTCCCACGCGCAAGGCTTGTCCGCGCCGAAGCCGTTTGCCATCGCGCATCATTTGCTGAAGGCGTTCGCGGAAGAATAAAAATCAGCCGCGTGTCTTGCGCCATTGCGCGTAGGCGGCGAGCGTTTCTTCGTTCGGCGGATACGTGCCGCGCAAGATCGCGCCGTCCGCCACGCGCTTCGCGATGAACTCTTCCAGCAACTCCTGCTCGGCCGCGTCCCTTGCGACCTCGGACGCCATGTGACGCGGCACGATGACGACGCCATCCACGTCGCCGACGACGATATCGCCCGGATACACCGCCACGCCGCCGCATGCAATCGGCACGTTCATATCGACCGCGTGATGCTTCGCGAGATTGAGCGGCGCGCTCGCGCCCGCGCAGAACAACGGCAAGCCGATATCGCCTATCGTGCCGCTGTCGCGCACGCAACCGTCCGAGACCATGCCCGCGACGCCGCGCACCTTGAGACGCGTGGTCAATATCGATCCCGTCGACGCCACCGTGCGATCGCCGCGGCAATCCTGCACGAGCACGCTGCCAGGCGGCGCCGTTTCGACGGCCTTGCGCTGCGGATGATCGGGGTCCTGAAACACGCCGACGTGATCGATATCCTCACGCGCCGGAATATTGCGCAACGTGAACGCGGGGCCAACGAGGTTCGGCGCGCCATTAGCGGGCTTGACGAGCGGCGCGACGCCTTGCAGAAACACGTTGCGCAAGCCGCGCTTGAAAAGCTGCGTGGTGAGCGTCGCGGTGCTGACGTGGCGCAGTTGCTCGATGGTTTCGTCGGCGACGTCGATGTCTTGAATGGTCATGGTGTCAGTGAATTTCCGGATCGTCGTGCGATTTCATTTCAGCAGAGTCATCGGCCAAGGGTTCTTCGAGAAAGTCGAAGTCGCAACCCTTGTTCGCCTGGGTGACGTGCAGTTGATGCATCACGCCAAAGCCGCGCTCGAACGGGCGTTTCGGCTTGATCCACGCCGCCTTGCGCGCGGCGAGTTCCGCGTCGCTTACGTCGAGATGAAGCTTGCGCGCGTGCACGTCGAGTTCGATGACATCGCCAGCCTCGACCAGCGCAAGCGGTCCGCCGACGAACGATTCCGGCGCCACGTGCAGCACGCACGCGCCGTAGCTCGTGCCGCTCATGCGCGCATCCGAGATGCGCACCATGTCGCGCACGCCTTGCTTGAGGAGCTTTTGCGGAATCGGCAACTGGCCCCACTCCGGCATGCCGGGCGCGCCGACCGGTCCTGCGTGCTGCAGCACGATCACGGAATCGGCGGTGATGTCGAGTGCTTCATCGTCGATGCGCGCGGCCATGTCGGCGTAATCCCTGAACACGACCGCCGGGCCGCGATGCCGCAACAGATGCGCTTCCATCGCAGCCGGCTTGATGACGGCGCCATCGGGCGCGAGGTTGCCGGTTAGCACGGCGAGGCCATCGTTTGGCACGAGCGGGTTGCTTCGCCGGCGAATGACGTCATCGTCGAAAATTTCGGCACCCTGAATATTTTCGCCGAGGGTCGCGGCAGTGACAGTTAGTTGCGAGCCATCGATTAGATCGCCGAGTTCCGCGAGCAGCGCGCGCAGGCCGCCTGCATAGAAGAAGTCCTCCATCAGATATTTGCCGGCCGGACGCAGATTCGCGATGACGGGCGTGATGCGCGACAACTCATCGAAACGCGCGGTCGTGAGCGGCACGCCCGCGCGGCGCGCGACGGCCACGAGATGCACGATGGCGTTGGTCGAGCCGGACATCGCGAGCACGGTGGTGATGGCGTTATCGAACGACTTCGGCGTGAGGATGTCGAGCGGCTTGAGATCGGTCCACACCATTTCGACGATGCGTTGCCCCGTCAGCGATGCGAACTGCGCGTGCCGCGAATCCACGGCGGGGATCGAAGCGAAGCCCGGCAGCGTGAGGCCGAGCGCTTCGGCGGCGCTCGTCATGGTCGAGGCGGTGCCCATCGTCATGCAATGGCCCGGCGAGCGCGCAATGCCGCTCTCCACGCCCTTCCACTCGTCTTCCGTGATCTTGCCCGCGCGCAGTTCGGCCCAGTACTTCCACGTGTCCGACCCGCTGCCGAGCGTGCGGCCGTTCCAGTTGCCGCGCAGCATCGGGCCGGCGGGCAGGAAGATGGAAGGCAGATTCATGCTGATCGCGCCCATTAGCAGGCCAGGCGTGGTCTTGTCGCAGCCGCCCATGAGCACGCAGCCATCGAACGGATATGACCGCAGCAGTTCCTCGACTTCCATCGCGAGAAAATTGCGGTAGAGCATGGTCGTCGGCTTCTGGAACGGCTCGGCGAGCGTCATCACCGGCATTTCGACGGGAAAGCCGCCCGCCTGCCAGACGCCGCGCTTCACTTCCTCGACGCGCTGCTTGAAGTGCGTGTGGCACGAATTGATCTCGCTCCATGTATTCACAATGGCGATGACCGGCTTGCCCATGTAATCGGACGAGTGATAGCCCATCTGCGCCGTGCGCGAACGGTGACCGAAGGAGCGCAGGTCGTTCACGCCGTACCAGCGGTGGCTGCGCAACTGTTCGGGCGTCTTGCGGGATGAGGTCAAACCGTGTCTCCTTAAGCGGCCGGATCGTCGTCCGGTCTTTCAGTGCGATGGTATCGCTACCATAGAATCGAACCGCATCCTAGCGCTCGCATCGAAGACGCGTCGCCTAGGGTTTACGATTCATTTGATACTGAGCCGCACCGACGCAATGAGATCGGAGAGCCCGAGCCAGAGAATCTGCACGCCGATGCAGAAGATGACGAACGCGAAAAGCCGCATGGCGACCTGCGTGCCGACCGTGCCGAGCAGCCTTTCCAGATGCCCGGCAAAGCGCACGCACAAGTAGATGCTCGCGCAGACGAGCACGAGACCGACGATCACGCCGATCAGATGCACCGGCTGCAACCCTTCACGCGGCGACCCGGTTCCGAGCGCGATGGCGACAGCGATGGCACCCGGTCCGACGGTGATCGGCAAGGTCAGCGGATAGAACGCCTTGGCGCGCAGCGAAGCACCGCTACGCGGCGTGGGCGCGGGTTCGGTCGTTGTGTCGTCGTCGGGCGCCTGGAGCAATCCCCACCCCGCCATGGCCACGACGATACCGCCCGCCACGCGCAGCACCGGAATGGAGATGCCGAAGAAGTTGAGCACATAAGCACCGACCAGCAGCGACACGACCAGGATGGCGAAGCTATTGATGCAGATGCGCCGCGCGAGTTCGCTGCGTTCGGCATCGGCCAGATGCGGCAGCATGCTCAGCACGACGAGTGCGACCGCGGGCGGATTGATGATCGGAAACAGGCCCGCGACGATCACGAGCACGGTCTTCGCGAACTCCGTGAACATGTCCGCTCACTCCAGATTGAACGCCGTGATCCGAACGTCCGAGTCCTTGCAGGCATCGTCACGGCACACGCCGCTGAACCAGATTTCGCCGTCGCCGATCATCGCGCCTTGATCGCGCACGAAGAGCTTGGCGTATTGCTGATGCGCGACGGTATCGACGAGTTCTGGCGTGAAGATACCCGCGTAGGCCGCCACAAACTCGCGCTTGTTACGCAGCAAGGCGTTGTCGCCATTGCTGTTGCGATGCACCGCGATCGGATAGTGGATCATGCCCGCGACCGCGTTCTTGTCGCCGGCCGCGACGGCCTGCTTGAGCTTGTCGAAGAACGCGCGATATGTCTCGTGGGCGCCGAAGAGCGTGTCGATGCGGGCATCGACATCCTGATCGGTCTGCGCGTTGGCCGCCGGTGGCAGCGCGCCGCACAACGCGGCGGCGGCGCAGCAAGCGCTCAGGAAACGGAACATCGATCGAAGCGGCATGCAAAGGCACTCCGTGTCAAAAGAAACCGCGAAGCATCGCGCCAGGCGTCGCACTCAGGCGAGCGGCGCGCCGAGAATCAACAGCCATTCGGTCAGAAACGAGCCCAGCCCCACGCCGATCAGCACGCGCGCGAGGATCGTCCAGAAGCGGTTATCGACATTGCCGGAACAACGCCACGCCACCGCGCACCACGCCAGATAGAGTACCGAACCCGCCACGAATAACGCGAGCGTGCCGGGCCAGAACCAGATGGTGAGCAACAGGAACGTTTCGGGAGCGAGGCCGCTCGACAGAAGGTAGAGATAGAGCGCCCACCATGCGAGATGCAAGGGCAGACCCAGTAGCCACCAGACTTTCCAGAAGCGTTCTTCTCCGCGCCAGGCTCTGGGCAACATAGTCAACATGCGTCGTCTAAACTGCTGGAATGAGGCCCGAATTCTACTCCACGCGCCTCGTTTCCTATGTCCGCGCTCACGCCGACAGGCTGCGCCGCTTCGCCTCGATGCGCGTGATGAGTCGCTGCAACACGCTTTCCGCCGAGCCCGAAAGCCGCGTGAAGCGAAAGCCGACGACATAGCGCACGTCGCCACGCGGCGTCGTGATACTGCGCGGCGAGACGAGCGCGAGATCCACCGAAAGCGAGCCGCCCGCACCGAGGTTCAAAAGGACATCGGTGAAGAGCGTGCCGATCTCCGTTTCCGCGAGGCGCGGCGTATCCATGCGCAGCGCGACGCCGCCAAGCGAAATGTCGTGCACTTCGCAGTGGAACGGGTCACCGTCCGGATAAGTGCCCTTGGCGAAGAAGGGATCGAGAATGGGCGCCGGCACGCGGAAGTACTCGCGGCGCTGCACGTGATAGACGGCTTCCGGGAACGATACTTCGAACGCTTGTCGTCCCTCGAAGCTCACCGCTTGCGCCGGGCCCGTCGTGAACTCGACGCGTACGCCTTCCGGCGCGCCCTTGAAGTACAACTGCGGCGCTGCGAGCAACGCGCGATTGTCCGACTCCACGCCGCCCCAGTCGAACACGATGCGCCCTTCGCGCGGGTCCACTTCCAGTAGTTGTGTGACGATCTGGCCGTGCGCGCTCGCCACTGTCAGCATGTCGCGCCGCTGCAGGAGCGAACGCAGACAAATGCCCATTTCGGAAGGCGTACGGCGGGCAAAGCGCGCGTAGTCTTCCGCGAGTTGTTCGATGTCGGTAATGGGCGGGGCAGTCTGCGACTGCGTTTCAGCGAGCATGGCGGTCGGGTCGATTGAGGTTTCCAGCAGGAGCGACGAACAATGCGAGCTACGTCTCGAATATGCGCAGTTTGCACGAAAAGCAAACGCTTCATAACGCGGGTTACGACTAGGTTTTCGTGTTATTTCAGCGTTTTGCCCGGCAGGAAAGGGTTCGAGGCTTTCAGAATGCCTGCGCCGACGCGCCAGCGTTGCAACATGCGTGCAACAGGATTCAAGACGACAAGCCGCCAGCGCTTTCACAATGGGTCACTTCGAACCGAAACGGACAGCCCTTATGACGAGCGCATCACCAGAACAACATGAACCAAGCGCGCGGCCGCAACGCTGCGTGATCGTGGTGGATAGCGAACTGCCACCCGGCCGGGCGGCGAACGCGGCGGCGGTGCTGGCGCTGACGGTGGGGCAGCGGCATCCGTCGCTCGTCGGCGCGCCGCTCGTCGATGCCTCTGGGCACGCGCATCCGGGGCTGATTCCCATCGGCATTGCAGTGCTGGCGGCAGATCAGGACACGTTATCGGCGTTGCGCGCGAAGGCCGCGGCCGCATCGTGCGATGTCGTGACGTTTCCCGTGCAAGGCCAGCAAACGACCGATTACGACGCCTTCCGCGATGCCGTCGCCAGCGTGGAAACCGAGGCCTTGCGCTATGTCGGTCTCGCGCTGATCGGCGACAAGAAGCCCGTCAGCAAAGCGGTCGCGAATCTCGGCCTGCTTAAATAAACTTGCTTCGATTCAACGCGTCGCCGTCTTGTATGCGCCTGGCGTGACACCAAGCATGCGGCGGAAAGTGCGCGTGAGATGCGCCTGATCCGCGAAACCGGTCGCGGCCGCGATATCGCTCAACGCGCCGCCATCGCGGATCAACGCCATGGCGACGCGCACGCGCGCCTGCCGCTGATACTCGTGCGGCGTCATGCCGGTTTCACGACTGAAGGCGCGAAACAAGCGATAGGGCGGCAAATTCGCCGCCTCCGCGATATCTTCCAGATGCACCTGCTCGCCCAGACGTTCGTCGATAAACCCGCGCGCGGCCGCCACGGCGCGCGGTTCGCGCGGCGCTTTTGCGTCCTTCGTGCGATCCGTCATATGCCGGCCGGTGAGACGCGCCGCGAACTGCAAATACCGCTCGTCGCGATACAGCGACGGTCCCTGCTCTTCCGATGACCGGTGCACATCGTGAAGCGCCGCGCACAACGCCGGATCGCGAATGATCGGGCCGATCAGCCCGCCGCCGCGCATACGTTCGTCGCCCGCGAGCGCACGCAGATGCGCGACATCGACATAGAGTGTGCGCTGCGTCCAGCCGGCTTCGTCGACGGGCCAGCCCGCGTGCGGTTCATCGGCGTCGATGGCGTAGAGGTCGCCACGTCGCGCCACGAACTCCGTGCCGCGCATGCGGATGCGGATGGCGCCGCCCGTCAGCAGCGCGAAACAGGCGGTGTCGTGCGCATGGACGTCGTAGGAGAAATCGGCAAAGCGGCCGCGCAGTAGTTCCGCGCCGAGTTCCGGCGCGCGCCAGATGTGCGTGTCGGCCTTGAGCGGCGTTTTCATTTCGATTCGAACGGCAAGCTCGCGATGAACTGATCGATCGCGGCGTACAGCGCGTTGCGACGCACGCCATCCTGCGCCTCGATGGACAAGCCCGCGAAGAGCGTCATGCAAAGCGCGGCGAGCGCATGGATGTCCGCGTTGGCATGGAGCTCGCCGTGTTTGCGCGCATCGTTGAGCCGCGCGGCGATGGCGCTTGCCACCTGACGGCGAATCTTGCGCAACTCGTCGCGCAACTCGCCGTGCTCCGGCGCCACCGACATGCCGCCCAGAAAGATCATGCAGCCGCGTGACCCCGTCCCGCTCGTGAAAAGCTCGATGCTCGTGCGGAACATGGCGCGCAAACCGTCGCGCGCGGACTCGTGCGCGCGCAACTGGCGCACCGCCGCGCCACCTTCCGCGGCGGAATAGAGCGCGATCGCCTCGCGGTACAAGTCTTCCTTACTGCCGAACGCGGCATAAAGGCTCGGCGAGTTGATGCCCATGGCATCGACGAGATCGGCCATGGAACAGGTGTCGAAACCCTTGGCCCAGAACACTTCCATCGCGCGCCTGAGGGCGGCGTCGCGGTCGAAGGCGCGCGGTCGGCCACGCGTCTTGTGAACCGTCTCCAAGACTTCATCTCGATGCAGCGTCATGTCGTCTCCGTTTTTATGAACGACGTGGCACGCGATTGGTGCGTTCCATGGAATTCTGAATTCTGTGTTGATCGTAACAAAATATCTGGACCTTTGCACGGACCAGTGTTTTAATATGTGTGTCGATCATTACACAATTCAGCTTTCTGGAGCATCAACATGAAATCATCTATTACCGCCTTGGCCGCCGCGTTCGTTCTGGCCGCGCCGCTGGTTTCGTTTGCGCAAACCGCCGCGCCTGTCGTGTCGCAAGCGAGTCCGGTTTATTCGGTGTTCGTGGATCAACCCACGGGCTACACGTTCGTGAAGATGCCGGCCGGCTGGAAGTTCGTCGGCGCCGTATCGGCGGAAGACACGCAGCATCTGCCTGCCACCGTGCTGACGTCCGGCGCCATGCCCGCCGACTATGCACAGCTCAATAGCGCTGCATCGGTGAAGTAAATGTGTGGCCAAGGCCCGCTTCGTTGTTCGTTTTAGCGCGGGCCGTTTCACTTGCGTCAAGCATCAGGCGCACGCGATCGATATCTGATCGACCGTGGCGGCCCGTTCGGCACAGATCGCATCGACGATAAATTGCGCGTCGCGCGCGACGCCGGAAAAGCGGCCCGAGCCCCATGTATGCAACCACGGCAAGCCCACGAAGTAGATGCCGGGCGTGGCTGTCACGCCGCGCCGGTGCGTCGGGTAGCCGCGTCCGTTGAAGACCGGCGCATCGAGCCAGCTGAAGTCCGGCGTGAAGCCGATGCACCACACCACCGACGTGATCCCGCTGTCCGTCAACGCAAGTTCGGTGCGCTCGTCTTGCGGCTGCCACACGGGTTCGTAGCGTTCGCCTGCGGGCGCGTCGATGCCATGCTTGTCGATGAAGCCATCGATACTCATGTTGATGCGGTTGTAGATATCGTCGGCTTCTTCGAGATTCGCGCGCAGGTTGGGCGCAAAACGCAGCTTGCCATCGCGGAGATCCTGCAGCCGCCCGAACAATTCCATGCCTTCCTGTGCAAAGCGGCGCAGGTCGATATCGCGGCCGCCGTCGCGGCCCGTCACGTAGTGATTGGTGTTGTCGCGCACGCCTTCGCGCAACGGATGATCCGTCACGGGCATTTCGTAGTAGCGCATGTCCGCGAGCCAGTCGACCACGTCGCGTCCGCGATAAAACCGCGCGCAACGCGGCGCTTCGCCCACGGCGAGATGCACCTTGCGTCCCGAGAGATGCAAGTCCTCCGCGATCTGCGCGCCCGACTGACCCGATCCGACGACGAGCACCGCGCCCGGTGGCAACTGATCCGCATTGCGATATTCCGACGACTGCACCTGCGCGATCTCCTGCGGCAAGCGTTCGGCCATGCGCGGGACGATAGGCGTGTGATAGCCGCCCGATGCCACCACGATCTGATCCGCCGTGAACTCGCCCTGCGTGGTCTTCACGGCATAGCGGCCCGCTGCATCACGTTGCACGCGTAACACGGCGGTCTGCTCGAGCACGGGCGCATTGACCTTCGCGATGAAGCCATCGAGATAGTCGATGATCTCATCCTTCTTCATGAAGCCATGCGGGTCCGCGCCGGTGTACGGGTAGCCCGGCAACGCGCATTGCCAGTTCGGCGTGACGAGGCAGAAGGTGTCCCAGCGCTGCGTGCGCCAGGTATGCGTGACGGTCGCTTTCTCGATCACGAGATGATCGATGTTCGCCTGCTGCAGAAAGTAGCTGACCGACAGCCCGGCCTGCCCGCCGCCAACGACGATCACGCTGTAGTGCGTCTCAGTGGAAGTGACGTTCGACATGTTCCGATTCCCTTTGATCCAAGGACTTCAATCGAGCGCGAGCACGGTGACGAGCGCGCCGGGTCTTGCATCGAAGCGGCCCGCGTCGGCTTCGATCTGCGCGAGTTGATCCATCGCGGCCGAGCACGCGAAGCCGTACTTCTCGCGCACGCGCTCGGAGCCTATCGTCAGCGCCTCGCGTGAGCGCGCGACGAAGTCATCGACGGGATAGGTGTTGCCCGGTGTGAAGAATTCGCCGACGACCGTGGACGGCGAATAACAGTTCGCTTCGACGCCATCGGGCCAGCGAATTCGAAAGTGCATGACAGGCATGGTGGCGTCCTTTAGACGGTCGTGAGCGGCAGGCTTTGCAGCCACTTGCCGTAGATGTCGAGATGGTGCGCAGCGCTCGCCTGCCATGTGTAACGGTCGAGCAAGGCCGGCACGGCTTGATCGAAATCGATGTCGTGTGCACCGTCCATTGCTTTTGCAAGCGCCTTGGCAATCGAAGCGGCGTCATGTGGATCGGTGAAGATGCAGGTTCGATCGTCGAGATAGTCGGTGAAGGGTTCGATATGCGAGACCACGACGGGTTTGGCGCTCGCCAGCGCTTCGAGTACGACCAGGCCGAAGCCTTCGCGTAGCGAGATCATGGAGACGACATCGGCGATGCTGAACAGCGCGGGCATCTGATCGTCGGGCAAGGGACCGGTAAGGATCACTTGCGTGTGATCGAGGCGGAGCTCGGCTGCACGCGCAAGAAAGCGGCGCGTGTAGGCGTCGTGGTCGAGCAGGCTCGCGCCGCCGGCAAGCACCAGTTGCGCCGATGGCCGTTGCGCACGCAGCAGCGCAAACGCTTCGAGCAGCATGAGCGTGTTCTTGCGCGCCTCTATGCCGCCCACAGCCAGCACGACCGGCCCCGCGCCTATTGCGAAACGCTTGCGCAACTCGTCGCGCTGTCGGTCCGCGCGCGCCGCATAACGCGTTCTGTCGATGCCGTTTCTCACCGTGCGCGCATGCACGCCATGCGTGTCGTACATCGTGCGCGTCCATGCATCGCTGACGCAGAGCACGGCGTCGGCGTCTTGCCACGCGCGACGTTGCCAGTGCGAAAGACGCGCATCGTCGAAATTGTCGAGATGATGAACGGTACGCACGAATCCCTTGATGCAGCCTTCCGCTTTAAGCTCGGCGAGCGCATTGCCGCCAATGCTGTCTTGCGCATGGAGAACATCGAAGCTCTCCGCGCCTTCTTCGATCAGCGCATGTTTCAGCGCGCGGATGCGCTCATTGACCATTGCGACGAGACCATCGCGCGTTCCGACCACGCGCGCCAGCACCACGCGGCACGGCGATGCGCGGAACATGGATTCGCCTTCACGCGCGGGCGCAAAGATCGTCAAGAGGTGGCCGCTTTCGTGGAGCGCACGCGCGAGTTCGAGGCTATGCACGACACCCCCGCGCGGATTCACCGAATGCGTGAGCAAGCCTATGCGCATCATGTCGCGCTCCTCGCGCAAATGAAGCCTTCTTCGCGCAGATTCCATAACAGCGCGCTTTCCCCGCCACGTTCGACGACCACTTCGCGCGACGCATCCACCGAGCCGATCGCGGCGCACGCCAGCGAACGGGCTTCGAAACGCGCGCGCACGGCATCGACATGTTCGGGGCGCACCGACAGCACGAAGCCGAAGCTCGGAAAGGCGGTGAGCCAGCGTTCGAGGTCGGCGTCAGCGGGACGCGGGATGGCATCGAGATCGATACGCGCGCCCGCCTTCGAACATTCGAGCAGCATGAGCGCGGTGCCGAGCGCGCCCGCCATGCTGATGTCCTTGGCTGCATCGCAGAGTCCGTCTTCGGCGAGCGCGGGCAGTATCTCGAAGTCGTCGCGCGCACGGCCTTGCGGCGCATCGGTCGACGCATTCCAGAACGGATACGGGTCTTCATACTTGCCGCGCAGATCGACGGCCATGAGAAGCGCGTCGCCGGGTCGTGCATCGAAACTCGTCAAGAGCTTGCGGGCGCGGCCGAGAATGGCCATCGCGAGTTGCGCGCCGTCGCTCTGCACGTTGCTATGTCCACCGACGACAGGCACGCCGTACGTCGCCGATGCGGCCGTCATGCCCGCGAGCACTTCGGAGGCGTCCTCGATGTTCGCGTTCCATAACGCATCGACTACGGCGAGCGGGCGGCCGCCCATCGCATAGATATCGCTCACGTTGACCATGACCGCGCTATAGCCCGCGAACCACGGCATGGCGCGCACGAAGTCACTGACCATGCCTTCGATGGCGAAGAGCAGAAAGCCGTCGCCATCGCGAATAGCCGCGCAGTCGTCGCCGATTGCAACCGCTTGCGAAAGATCGAGACGGTTGTCGGGCAAGCGGCTCACGACATCCGCGATATCGCGCTTGTGGCGAAAGCCGCGGCTCTCGCGCAAACGCTCGACCAGTGCGGACAACGTGCTCATGACGGCTTGCGGGCCAGCGCGACGAAGCCGCTTTGCGGCGTGACGCACGGCGGATACGCATCGAGTTGCGCCTGCATCAGATGATGCGGGCGCCCGAAAATGGCCTCCTCCTTGAGCGAATCCCAGCGCAGGCGCGCAAAGAGCGGCGCGTTCTGCGACTGCACGTGCGCGAGAAACGTCTCGCAGCCCAACGCATGCGCGCTCGATACCGCAAGCCGGATCAAGGTCGCGCCGATCTTCGCGTGCGAGCGAAACGCAGCGTGCACGGCAAGGCGCGAGCCGAACCACACGCCGGGCTCTTCCTCGTGGATGCGCACCGTGCCGACGACCTGTTCCGGCATGCCCGCCACGCAACTCAGCGCGACGAGCAGTTGCGCGCGTTCGTCGATAGCGTCGCGGTCATCGCCGATAAATATCCCTTGCTCCATGCAGAACACCGCGCGCCGCAGCTTGTAGGCTTCGCTCGCTTCCCACGACAGCGTCGCCCACTTCACGCGATATTCGACCGGCGAGTAATCGAGATCGGGCACATCGGCTTCGACGAACATGATCACACCTCGTACGATGAAAGCGACGAACACGCGCCGCACTTGCCGCAGCCGGCCTTGATATCGGTCGAGCGCATCTGTGCTTCGGCGAGCATCGAGCCGATGGGCGCCAGCACCGAACGCATGAATTCCGGCTCCGGCGCGGGATGGTCTTCGAGCGGCGTGCCGCTGATCGGCACGAACGGCACGACGAATGGATACACGCCGAGCGCAATCAACTCGCGCGACATGTCGATGATCGACTGCGCGCTATCGCCGAGGCCGGCGAGAATGTACGTGCTGACCTGTCCGCGTCCGAAGACGGCGACGGCTGCCTTGAACGCTTCCATGTAACGCGACATCGGGACGCTGGCCTTGCCCGGCATGATGCGATCGCGCACGGCGGGCGTCACCGCTTCGAGATGCATGCCGAGCGTATCGATGCCGCTTGCCTTCATGCGCTCGAACCAGCGGTCGTCATCGGGCGGTTCGCACTGCGCCTGAATCGGCAGATCGACGGCGGCCTTGATGGCGAACGCGCTGTCGCACAGCACTTTTGCGCCGCGATCCGGCGTGGGCGGCGTGCCGGTCGTGAGGACCATATGCTTCACGCCATCGAGCAGAACCGCCGCGCGCGCCACTTCGGCAAGCTGCTCGGGCGTCTTGTGCGCGATGGTGCGCCCCGCCGCGAGCGATTGCCCGATCGCGCAGAACTTGCACGACTTGCGGCGGCTTTCATAGCGGATGCAGGTTTGCAGCACCGTCGTCGCGAGCACGTCCTTGCTGTGCAAGGTGGCGATGTGCGAGTACGGCACGCCGTCGAGCGTCTGCATCGCATAGAAACGCGGCGCTTTGGGGAAGCTGATGCTCGCGATAGGGATCGCATTGCGCATCAACGCGCTCGTGCCGTTCGCGTCCGCTTCGCCCGCGACGAAGGGCGAGTTCCACGCGGTGCTCGTATGCACGGGCACCATGATCGTCACGCCATCCACGGTGACGGCCTTGTGATCCGATGGCCCCGCGCCGCCGCGCCGGCTCGAAACGCCGGCGCGCGGATCGACGAGCCGCAGGCCCGCCGACTGAAGCTCAGTCATCAATTGCCGGCTCGACGCTGGCAGGTTCTCTCTGGCGCTCATCGTATGAGGCTCCGGTGAATGGCATGACGGGCATGGCGGGACGGTCGTTGATCGCAAGACTCAGCAACTCGGGTCGCGCGTAATGGCCGACCGAATCCATCATGCGTTTGCGCTTGGTGATGAGCGACATGTCCAAATCGGCGATGACCATGCCCTCGCCTTCGCGCAACGGCTCGACCACGTGCTGGCCTTCGGGCGAAACAATCGCGGTGTTGCAGCCGCCACGCAGCGCGCGCTGCAGATTCGGATCGGGCGTGATGGCTTCGATCTGCGCCTCGGTGAGCCAGCCCGTCGCGTTGACGACGAAGCAGCCGGACTCCAGCGCGTGATGACGGATCGTCACTTCGATCTGATCCGCAAAGATCGGCCCGACGAGCGAGCCGGGAAACTGACTGCAGTGGATCTCTTCGTGCTGCGTCATCAACGCATAGCGCGCGAGCGGGTTGTAGTGCTCCCAGCAAGCAAGCGCACCGACACGTCCAATGCTCGTATCCACGACCTTGAGACCCGCTGCATCGCCTTGTCCCCAGACCATGCGTTCGTGATACGTCGGCGTGATCTTGCGGCGCTTGAGCAACAGCTTGCCGTCGGTATCGAAGATGAGTTGCGCGTTATAGAGGCTGCCGTGATCGCGTTCGTTCACGCCGAGCACGACCACGATATTGCCGAGCCGCGCGCGTTCGGCGACCGCATGCGTGACAGGTCCCGGCACCACGACCGCCTGTTCGTAGAGCCTCATGTGATCGGCGCCCATGGCAACCGGCGCGCGCACGAACGAGAAGTACGGGTAGTACGGCACGAAGGTTTCGGGGAACACGATCAACTGCACCCCTTTCGCGGCGGCTTCGTCGATAGCCGTGCACACCTTGTCGAGCGTGCCGTCGGGCCGCTCGAAGTCGGGCGTGATCTGCACGGCCGCCGCGCGGACGATGCGCTTTGCGCTCTGTGCGGCCATGATCGTCAGACGGTCCACGTATGGATGATGAGCGCGTTATCCTTGCGATGGAGCAGCTGGATGTCGAGCACATCGAGCGGACTGATCGGCCGGATGCCTTCGATCAACGACGCTTCGCCGTGCCCATACAGCGCTTGCAACGCGAATCGGCATGCATAGACCTTGCCGCCTTCGGCCATGAACTTCTGTAGTTGCTTGTTGAAGTTGAGATGACCGGGGAAGGCCTCGTCGCCAAGCGTGGGAAAGCCGCGTTGCAGACCGAGCGTGACGCCGGGGCCATAGAGCAGCACGGAAGTATCGAAACCCTTGCGTTGCAGACGCGTCGCCTGCAGCAGATTCACGAAGCCGATCGAGCCTTCGAACGCGACCGTATGAAACGTGACGAGCGCTTTTTCGCCGGGCTCGGCTTTGACATCCTCGAAGACCTTCTCTTCGTAGTCGACCAGATAATCGCCGTTCTTGTGAAGCGGTTGCGTGACTGCGGGCATGGCATTCTCCGATGGTGGTGTCTGATATGGCGCGCATCGAGTTGTCGCGACGGCGAGCCTACAAACGCAACGGATATGCCAATGATTGGCCCGCGAAATGCAATCACTTCGCGATCAATAAAAAGCGCTGCGGCGATGCGCGCCGAAAAAATTTTCGCGCGCCATGATGGGTAACGCTTCGTGACGTTTTGTCGATGCAATCAATGAAGATCGCGCGCACGAATTCGGCGCAGACACGCATGGCGCTGGTGCGCGCAACACCGAAGCCGTGCATCGATGCGATCAATGCAATCAGGTTGCCCAGGCTTATGCGATCTTTTTTGATGCGGCATGCTTGGCTGATCGCATGCACACAAGGGAAATCGCCCCTATGAATCAGCCCGCGCATCACTGGATCAGGAAGCTCGAAGAGAGCCGCAAGCCTGCTTATCTGACGATTCCCGATCTCATCGAGGAAGATCTCGCGAGCGGCCGCTTGCGTCCGCGCGATCGTCTGCCGGGACTGCGCGATCTCGCCGATGTCCTGAATCTCAACTACACGACCGTGGCGCGCGCTTATGCGGAAGCACGCAAACGCGGCTTGCTGGATCTGCGCGCGGGCAGCGGCACCTTCGTGCGCGGCCGAACGCAGACCTTGCCGCTGGCGGGCGGCAGCAGCGTCGAGATGTCGATGAACATGCCGCCCGAGCCGCCCGGGTTGACGGCGCGCTTGCGGGCATCGGCGGCCAGTTTGATGCAGAGTGCGGACCCGTGGCAGTTGTTGCGCTATCAGGACTTCGGCGGGACGGCGGCGGATCGCGCGGCGGGCCGTGCGTGGCTGCGCATGCGACTGCCCGATTGCGAGGACGATACGGTGCTCGTCTGTCCCGGCATTCATAGCGCGTTGGTGGCGCTTGTTTCGCAGCTTGCGCGACCGGGCGAGATGATCTGTCTCGATACGCTGGCGTATCCTGGCATCAAGGCGATCGCATCGCAACTCGGAGTTCGCTTGCAGGCGTTGCCGCGCGACGACGAGGGGCCGCTGCCGCATGCGTTCGAAGCGCTTTGCAAGACGGAGAAGCCCGGCGGTTTCTACTGCAATCCGACCTTGCAGAACCCAAGTACGTTGACCATCAGCGCGCAACGACGCGAGGCATTGGCGGATGTCGCCATGCGCTATAACGTGCCGATCATCGAGGATGAACCGTACGGCATGTTGCCGCTCGATGCGCCCGCGCCGCTTGCCGCGCTCGCGCCCGAGCTGACTTATCACGTCACGGGTTTATCGAAGACCTTCGGTGCGGGCTTGCGCGTGGCGTATCTCAAGGCGCCGACGCCACGGCAGACGCAGCGTATCGCGGGCGCGTTGCGCGCGACGACGGTGATGCCGAGCCCATATACGGTGCTGCTGGCGACGCACTGGATCAACGACGGCACCGCCGCCGACGTGCTCGATGCCATGCGCGAGGAATCGATCGCGCGGCAGGCGATTGCGGCGCAGGCGTTGCGCGACTTTCCGTTTAGCGCGCATCCGCATGGCTTTCATCTCTGGTTGCCCGTGCCCGACTTGTGTGACTGGAGCGCTTCGGAATTGGCGTTGCAGTTGCGTAATCAGGGGATCGGAGCCGTTGCGGGCGCGGCGTTTTCAACGGATGGCAATCCGCCTAATGCATTGCGCTTGTGTCTGGGTGGACCGCAGAATCGCGAGGATTGCAGGGAGGCTTTGAAGCGGGTGGCCGATATGCTGGCCGATCCGCATCATTTGCATATGCCGATGCTTTGACGTTCACTGCGCTCTGTTGATTGAATAGGCATCGAGCAGATCTTTGACGAGCTCGTTCGACACATAATGCGGCCCATCGAAAAGATAGGTTTTATATCCGCGATAAGCATCGATCTGCGGCTTCAATTCATCGACCGTTGCGGAGCGAAATCCGCCACCGACATTCGGTCGAAACGCCTCCGCGATTATCCTCACGCGATGGCGCCCCAGGCGCGCCGCAAGCTGATCCGCATATTGCCGCGCTACTCGCGGCTCGCGCGCATAGACGCCGCATCCGTCCTGCAAGAGCACACCGACATCGCGCGGCAGCCAGCCATCGAGCCATTCGGCGATCGCATTCCCACCCACGTTCGCGCGATCGTAGACGCTGATCCAGAGCGGCCGGGGCAACGCATCGAGCAAGGTGCGCAGCGCGCTCGCATCCTGCCAGGTCGGATCGATCTCGACGGGAAAGTAGTAGCCCGTCACGTGCACCGGCAAGACGACATCCGCCAGACGCATCGACTCGATGGAAAGCTGCGCCGCATTCGCACGCGCCACCGCTTCGCTGAAACGTCCCGACAAGCCGATGATCACATCGCGTGCCCAAGGCTCACGTCCAATGCGCTCCCAGTCCGGCATGCGCGGCGCCGGCCGAAAGCCCGCGCCGGGCACGAAGGAGATGCCATCGACCGCCGTCCATTGGACGATCAGTTCGTGCGCGCCAAGCTTGTCCCAGTCGCCGTGCGGATCGTAAAACGTGTTGTCCGGCTGCCAGACGATGCCGGAGACGATGCGCGGCGGTTGCGCCTGCGCCGCGCTCGCGAAGCATATCGATGCGAACACGCACGCCGTCGTCATCACACGGATAACGGCGCGTGAAGTCCGCGCGGGCAACGCGCTTGCGGTTGCATCTGCCTGCGAGCCCAATCCAGGCGACTGATCGACGCCGCCGCCCGCGCTTACACGCGACGAAGCAAGCGACCGAGTGCCGCGCGCACTGCGCCCCGCGAACAACGAAGCGCGTAATAGCCGTGCAAACGCATGACCCGCGAACATGTCATAAACCTCGTACATGCAAGACCTGCACTGCATCGAACTCATCGGCAGCATGAGCGCCATCAGTACGAGAATACCGCACCGAAGAACACGCCCTTCGCGCGATCGTCGCCCGCCACGCGCACGCGATATTGCACCGATATGTCGACGAACGAGCGCGTCGTATCGTAACCATCGCCACGGAACCAGTAACGCGCCGCCACGCCCGCGCCGATGCCCACCGGCACGCTGCGATCGATTGCAGAATCGTAGTCCACGCCGACCACCGCATGCGGAAACACGGTGAGGCGCGGGCTGATCGAATCCATACGGTACGTGCGTCCGAGTCGCGCGTTCGCGGTCGCATACGTCGACGGATTCACAAGGTAATGGCCGGCCTCGCCGTAGAACGTGCCGGTCCACCAACTCGGAACGTCGAGGCGGCGCGTGTCCCCGAAACCGGTCGAATAGGCCGCGCGCGCGAGCCAGTCGGAGCGCACGTCCGAGCCTATCGGCAAGATCTTTTCGATGGCGAAGATCGCATTCACCGATGCAAACGGCTTCACGCGCGCACCCAACGCGGCCTGCAACGTCGATGCCCCCGACGGTCCGCTACCCTGCACGCCGAAGTTCTCGTAACCGCGCGCATAGACTTCGAACATGCGGTCGCCGAGGCTGCCGAACGGGCGCCAGTACGCCTCCACGCCCGCTTGCCAGTTGCTCGACAGGCCGGGCGTCGGGTTGAACGCAAAGCCCTGCTGCGCGCCGCTGCCGCGATAGTTCACGTTCATGCTGAAGCCCCAGTCGCGGGTGGCTTCGGCGTGGGCCGCGCGCGCGTCGTACACGGCTTGCGGCGGGAGCGCGTCGTCTGCGTGAGGCGCGCTCGCGGTGCGATCCATCGCGCGTTCGAGATAGCGCGCGCCTTCCTCGTTGCGATGCATCGAAAGCGCGGCATAACCCGCATCGGCTTGCGCGCCCGGTGGCAATGTCCCGCTTCGTTCAGCGCGTGCGAAACGGTCCAGCGCAAGCTGCCGCTCGCCCGCCCGCGACGCGATGAAGGCCGCCTGCAGGTCGCTCATCGAATCGAGCAGATTGGCGTCGATGGCCGCGCGCGCTTCCTTCGATGCCTCGCGCGTTTTTCCCGCCGCCGCGAGCGCATCGATCAGCGCGATGCGCAATTGCGGATCGTCGGGTACGGCGGCGATCGCATCGCGCCAGTGGTCGATGGCCTCGCCATGCTTGCCGTCGCGTTCGGCCAAGCGTGCGGCGCGCGTGTCGGCGAGCGCGGGGTCGTGGGCGTAGACATCGCACGATGCGCCGTAGCGGTCTTCGCGGCAATCGAAGGTCGGCCGCGCACGCGGGTCGATGTCGTTCTGCGCGGCGGCGGCCATTTGCAGCATCGTCTTAGCGCGCTGACGGCGTAAAGCGATGGCGGCGTCGGCATCGTCGAGCGCGGCGGCGTTTCGTTGCGATACGGACGGCAGCGCGTCGAGCGCGGCTTGCGGACGGTTCTGCGCGAGCCGCACATCGGCGATGATCGTGCGTGCCACACGGGCATCGCGGTATCGACGTTCGGCTGCGGAAGCGGCTTGGCCGCTCGTCGAGGCCTCGTCATTCGTGGCTTGGTTGCCGCGCGACTGCGTTACGCCCGCAATCGACGGATTGGCGCGGCGCGCATCGGCTTCGTCGAACATCACGTTTTCGCCGGAAGCCGCGGCTTCGGCGCGGCGCGCGTCGCCTTCGGCGATCAACACGCGTTCCAGTTCGATGCCCGTGGGGTCGGCGCGCATGGCGCTGCCTTGCGTGTCGGCGTTCACGTTTGCATCCGTAGCTTCGCTGCCGCGTTGTCGATGGCGCACTGCCGCCGAACCAGCGAGCATCGCGCTGCTTGGGTCTGAGGGGTCGGCGCTTGTCTTTGCACTGGCAGCGTCACTTTGGCGCGGATTCCGCAATGCCGAGGAAGCAACGCTCATCGCGCCGCCTTCGTTCGCATCATCCGCCTGCGCCCCAACGTTCGCCCGCGTATCCCCCGCCTGCGACAACGACTCCGGCGCCACCGCCAACGCGTGCGCGAAATCCGCGTCCGCATTCGCGCCGCGCGCCGCACGCGCATAGCCGCGCAAGGTCCACCAGAGCGCGTCGTTGCGATCGATCGCGATGCAATCGCTCGCCGCCGCTTCCACGCCCGCCAGATCGCCACGCGCGAAGAGGGTTTCGAGCAACTGCGTGCGAAACTCCATCCGCGACGGCGCGAACGCCACCGCCTTGCGCGCATGGCTTTCCGCTTCGACGAGATCGCCATTCGCACGCGCCGCATACGCCGCCTTCGATTCCACCGGCGCCAGCCGATCGCCGATATAACGCCGCCGGGTACGCAATTCGTTGTTCTCGCCGAAGCGACGCGCGGCATCGGCGGCGGCGGCGTAGGCTGCGGGATCGTCGCCGGAAGCGGCGAGCGAATCGACGAGCAGATAGCGCAAGCGCTCGACTTGCGGCGCGAGACGCACGGCTTCACGGCTCTCGCGCACGGCCGCCGCGTAATCCTTCTTGCCGAAATCGCGATACGCCGCGCGCGCGGCCACGAGCGCCGGACCTTGCAGATCGCCGGCGCCGCCACCGCCCGGATGCCCTTCGCCACCGCCCGCGATCGACGTATCGATCTGCCGGCGGCGCGAGATCAATGCGGGCACGGGTCCGAGTTGCGCGATCGCATCGGACAGTTCGTGGCTCGCTTCTTTCAGACGGCCACGCGCCGCCAGCGAATTGGCCAGCAGCACGCGCAAACCCACGACATCCGGCCGCTGCCGAATCGCCTCGCGCGCCGACGCGGTGGCATCGGCATATCGATGTTCGCCGAACGCCGCGTAAGCGTCGCGCGCAATGCGATACGGCGCGCCGCTCAATTGCAAGGGCAAGGTTTCATCGGCGTGTGCGTGACCGCTCGCGCACATCATCGCGGCGGTCCAGAACATGACGCGAGCGACGCGGGATGTCGCGCGCGTTGCCGGCGGCGTCATCCGGCGCGCGTTCGGCACCTGACGATCGGGCATCGTTCCGGTGTGCAATCGAGCCTTATGCTTTCTCGCAACCAAATCGATTCTTTCCCGCAAAGCCGATTCTTCGCCACGCAGGCGCGCACGATAGCGCTTCATTGCCCACCCGCCCGCTTCGCATACCGGCGCCGTTGCTCGCCCACCGCCGAAGCGAGCGCTTCGCTCGTAATCACGCGCTCGGCGACCATGTAATCGCCGATACGTCCATGCCGCTCCGGCCGATAATTCTGCAACGCCGTTTCGAACGCGCGGCGCGTGACGAGGCCCATCTCGATCATGATGTCGCCAAGCAAGGGCACGCCGCGCGCAGCCTCGTCGTTCACCGCCTTCGCGGCCGTCTGCTCGTCGCCGGAAAGCGCCGACACGCCCACATCGCGCAACATCCGCAAGCCTGCCGCGATCTCGCTTTCGCGCACCACGTTGATCGATACCGCGCAGCCGGTCGCTTCGCGCAATTCGGCGAGCGCCGCGTCATCGAGCAGACTGGCGCTCACGAAGATCGCGTTGCCGTTCGCATCGGCGCCCTGGGGCATGGCGCGCAGGCGCACGAGCGTTTCCGGCGGCACCGCGACGCCCGGCTCGTTCTGCATGCGAGCCACGTCGAACCTTCCACGCGGCAAGTCCGCCTGAAACGCGATTGCTTCCGCGAGCGTCTCCTCGTCGAGCCAGCCGCGCGTGACGAGCACGCGTCCGAGCGGCGCTTCGCGCGCATGGTCCGTCTGCTTCGCCTGTTCGAGCCGTTCGGGGTCGATCGCCTGCCACGACACCAGCAAGTCGCCGAGGTCCTGACGCGTGCTGCGCAAGCCATCCACGCTCGGGAAATCGTGCATCGTCTTGTCCCACGCGAGCCGCCTTCCCGTCACCACATGCACGATAAAAAGGCGCCACGCGCGCGACACCGCCATGAAGTTGACCACGTTGCCGATCACCATGCGCGGCACCGCCAGAATGCCGTGCTCCCAGCCGTAAAGCCGCGTCGTGAAGATGATGCGCTGCGTGACGCGCAGCAAGAGCGCGACGAAGTTCGCGGCGAGCAGCGCCTGCAGCCAGCCGGAATCGATGAACGGTGACGGAAAGAAATCATTCGTGAAGCCGAAGTACGAAGCGCTCGCGAACAGCATGAACTGCACGGCAAGCAGATAGGCCAGCATGCCGACGAACGCCGTCACCACGCCCTTGCGATCGCGCAGCAAGAGATAGCGGTTGGCGAGCGTGCCGCTCCAGCCTGTCAGCGCCCAACCTTGCAAGCCGATGCCGAGCGTCCAGCGCGCCCGCTGCCGGTACGCGGTGCGAAACGTGTCGGGGAAAAATTCGCGCACGCATAGCGGCATGGTGGTCGTGATCTCGCGCTCGGGACCCAGGCCGAACCACACCTTGCGGCGCGACGTGAACTGCACCGGAAACAGCGGAAAGATGGACTGCATGCCCATCTTGAGAATGCGCGCGCCGATATCGTAGTCTTCGGTGAGGCTCTCGGTATTGAACGGCTGACTCTCGGTCTGCCGAACGAGCGCGAGCATCGCGCGGCGCGAGAAGCACGTGCCCACGCCGGCGGAGGGCACCGCACCCGCGAGACTCTCGCGCACGACCAGATCCTTTGCGTGCCATTCCGCGAACTCGTCCATGTACGTGCCCGCGACCAGTTCGAACCAGTTGCGTTCGAGCGATGCCACCGGCAACTGAATCATGTCTTTACGCGGCAGCAGATAGTTGAAGAACTTGAGTTCGATGGGATGCAGCACGTCCTCGCTATCGTGCATGACGATGCCCGCGAACTCCACGCCCGCCTCGAACTCGTAGCGCAGAATCGCCTGCACGAGCCAGTTGAGACAGTCGGCCTTGCAGGTCGGCCCGTCGTGCGGCACTTCCACGCGATGCAAATGCTTGTAGCGATGCCGCATGCGTTCCACTTCGCGGATCGTCGCCGGATCGTTCTGATAGGTGCCGACGAAAATCGTATAGCTGCGGTAATCGAGCACGCGCACGAGGTCTTCGATCATCGGCGCGATGACATCGTGCTCCTGCCAGGCGGGCACCATGATGGCGATCGGCTGCTCGTCGCGCGCGTAAAGCTGCTCGACGGTGAGCGGCGCGTAACGGCGTTCCACCGTCACGCGCCGCCAGAACTTGCGGGTCCAGAACCAGATATCGATGAAGAGATCATCGAGACTCGACAGCAGGATGATCGTCGCCACCACCGCCGCGACATATTCAAGTGTCTGGTAGTACTCGGCGACGAGTATCTGGCCGTACCACCTGATCGTTTCCAGGATCACGCGCCGTTGTCCTTCTTCTGCCGGCGCAGATGCCTGCGGCGCGCCTGACCCGCCAGCGCGATCAGCACCAGCAACAACACCACGAGCACGGCCGGAATGCCCCAGCGCGCCCAGTGCCGCGTGATCCAGTCGGAGCTGCCCGCCGGTTCATCGACGAGTTCATCGGGATTCACGGTATCGAACTGCTTGAGGACGCCGCTGCCGTCCACCACGGCAATGTCGCCGCGCGAGAGTTGCAGCTTGTCGCTGAGTACGGGCATGGCGCCCGCCGAGCGATACACCACGCCGCTTTGTCCGTTTGAGCTCGCCACGCTCACCACCGCGACACGCGAAAGGCCCGACATGTCGAGCAGCATGTCGCCTGAAGCGGACTTCAGCGAGAGCCTGTCGGCCGAATAGACGGCGGGATTGTGCTCGTCGGCAAGTGGGACATCGGCGGCGAGGAACGCGCCATCCGGATGCACGGTCGCGCCCGACTCGCTCACGGCGAACTTCGCCTGCACGGGAGCGACGCCCGCCGCGCCTGTCAGATAAGCGAGACGCGGCACGCTGTTCAACGCATCGTCGAGCCAGGCGTGCGGCACGTAAACCGTCGCCGCCGATGCAAAGCGCGCCGCCATGCCCGCGAAGGTGTTGTCGAGCGTGGAGTTGCCGAGTTGCAGATGGCTCGTCGGCAACACGGCGACCGGATAGGCCTGGCGCGCCTGACAGCCTGCATCCGGTTGACGGCGAAAGCTCACGCGCAATTCGTTGGTGCGTGCAAGCGCATAGCGCGGAATCGGCACGATGATGCGTTGACGCACGCCATCCACGTTCAGGAGCCGCGCGCCGATCATCACGTCGTTGAAATACACCGTCGCGGTCGCGCCGCCGTTGGAGAGTGTCGGCGATGCCGCGAGGTCGAGCACCACGTTCTGCGGCAGACGGCCGTTGCCCGAAGCCGCGGCGAGGTCGAAGCGCGCGGACCACGACGCGTTGGTCTGCACGTCGATGCTGCGCGGATCGCCGCCGAGCTCCGAAAGCGCGATGTTGTCGCCGCGCACGCGCTGGTCGGCATCGATCGAATGCACGATCAGCCGGTTCGATACATCGATGGGCCGCCAGCTTGCCGCCAGCGCGCCGATGCCGCGCGTGTCGCCGACCACGATCACCGCGCGTCCGCCGACATGCGCAATGCGCACCTCGCCCGGCGCGAGCGGCGCGGTCAGCGTGTTCATCGTGCGGGCGCGCCATTCGTCGAAGGCGGGCACGGCATCGGCGGAAGCGGTGGCGACTTGCGCGCGCAACGCATCGAGCGCGCCGACGATGCGCTTTCTCATGCCGTCATCCGCCACGATCACGTCCGGACCGAACGCCGCGCGCGCTCCGAGCGCGACGAGCGCGCCGAGTTCGGCGTCATCGCTTATTGCATGCTTGCCGCCCGAGGCCAGCGCGCTGAACGCGGGAATCGCGCGCAAAGCCGCGGGCACGTCGATGCCGGTCAGGTCGGCCGTATCGCCCACGGCTGGCAGCGCCTGCACGAGCGGGCGCTTGCCGTCGCGTTGCAGGAGCGCATCGGTGCGCCAGGCCGTGTCGAAGGCGTCGCTGGCGAGTTTTGGCGACGACACCGCGAGCACCGGCGCGTAAGGCAGCGCGCTCCACGCCGTGCGCAGATCGCGAATATCGGCGGGATCGAAGCTGAAGGTCAGACGCGTTTCCGGACGCACGCGCAGCACGTTGCCGATCGCGGTCTGGTCCGTGCACACGTTCTGATTGATCACCGACGCGAAGCCGAGCCCGAGCCGCACGAAACCGGCCGAACGCGGCGCACCGTCCACGCCGATGTTCACCGCGGCGTTGCCCGCGTCCTGCGTGAAGGCGCGCGAGAGCACGGGCGAGCCGTCGAGCGAGAGCAGCATCGTCACGCGTCCGCCGTCGCCGCGTACGTAACCGCCGTCGAGTTGCAACGTGGCGTCGCTGAGCGGGACATCGGCGGGAACGGGGAGATAGAACTCCTGGCGCGTGTCGGGTGCGCTCAGCGTGACGTCTTGCAAGAGCCCTAGCTCGCGTAATGTCACCGTGCGCGATTCGCGGCCGTTGAGCCCGAGATGCGCGAACGTGCTTGCAAGATCGCCGGCGGCGGCGAGCGCCGTGCACGGAAGCGCCATGAAAAAGGCCGCCCATGCGGCGGTCAAAGCGAGTGCGACGCGCAATCGGCGCGGTTTGATGATGTCGTTGATCAAGGCGAATGGCTCGAATTTTGGCGCATTCTCACGCACAGCCGCTCAGTCGCCCGAAGAGGCTCGAGAGCGCGAACGCGCGAGATTGCGATGGTCTTTTTGGTGCAACGCCCAAGCTGGCAGTTATTTCGTTCGATATCCGCATCGTTCGCTTCGCGGCCTTGCGGCGCTTCGCGCGATGCGCGCACTGCCGCACTACGCAACCGCCGCGCGCATCAGACGATGCTGCTCCTCGGACACGCGCAAGTCGGGGCGAAACTCCTCGAAAGGACGGTCCAGCAACGCCGAGACGATGCGCGACGAGGCATGGCCGTCGCCATAAGGGTTCACGCTGCGGGCGAAGGCGGCGCGGGCGCTTTCATCGTCGAGAAGCAGCGACACAGCGCAAACGATTGCATGGCGATCCGTGCCGACGAGCCGCGCGGTGCCGGCCTGCACGGCTTCGGGGCGCTCGGTGACATCGCGCATCACGAGCACCGGCTTGCCGAGCGCGGGCGCTTCTTCCTGAACGCCGCCAGAGTCAGTTAGTACGATGGACGCGCGCTGCAGGAGACGCACGAAGCCCATGTAGTTCTGCGGCTGAATGAGGAACACGTTCGGCGAGGCGCCGAGCGCGCTGATCACCGTGGCTTGCACGTTCGGATTCAGATGCACCGGATAGACGATCTGAACATCGTCACGCCGGGCGATCTCGCCGAGCGCCGCGCAGATGTCGCGCAGACCCTGGCCGAAGCTTTCGCGCCGATGACCGGTCACGAGCACGAGTTGTTTCGAATCGTCGAGATACGGGAAGCGAGCATCGAGCGAGGCTCGCAGCGTGGCGTTCGAGTCGATGCGCTTCGTCACTGACAAAAGCGCGTCGATCACCGTGTTGCCCGTGATGATCGAGCGGCCTTGCAGCGTCTCGCGCGCGATGTTCTGTTCCGAGCGCTGCGTCGGCACGAACATGAGGTCGCTCATGACATCGACCACGCGGCGGTTCATTTCTTCCGGCCAGGGCCGCGTCATGTCGCCGGTACGCAAGCCTGCTTCGACGTGCGCCACCGGCACGCGCCGATGAAACGCCGCGAGCGCGCCTGCCGTTGCCGTGGTGGTGTCGCCGTGCACGAGAATGCGGCACGGCTTTTCTTCTTCGATGACGTTATCGATCGCGCCGATCAGCCGCGCGGCCAGCCCGTTCAAACTCTGGTTCTCGGACATGACCGCGAGGTCGTACTGCGGAGCGATATCGAAGAGATCCAGCGCCTGTTGCAGCATCGAGCGATGCTGACCGGTTACGCACACAATGGACCGAACGCCCGGCTCCGCTTCCAGCGCCTTGACTAGCGGCGCCATCTTGATGGCTTCGGGGCGCGTCCCAAAAATGGACAGTATCGTTGTTCGCTTCGTTGTCATTGGTCCCGACGGCTACACAATCTTTAACAATTTCGATTGTATTCAGACGTTTAGAAACCTTCTGCCAACTAAAGTGTAAAAAAGTCTAACCAGAGCATTCTGCCCTTGCGTGGCCATGTTTTGTCAAGGCATGGACGGTGGTTTTTACCGGAACGGTTAGTTTTTTCCGACACTTCGAAGCGCGCAGCCGCCTCATGCGCACGGCCGTTTTATACGATCAATCGAAGTCGATATCCAGTAGTACCGAACTCATGGATTTCCCATGAGCGTCGAGAGCGAGGGACGTCGGGCCCTTGCCTGGGAGCGAATGCCATTGCCGCGACACAGCCGTCTTCTATCATTCGCTGCGCAGCCCGCCATGCAGACTCCCGTGAGCATGGATAGCGGGCGGACGTTGTCCGTAGTGAGGAACGCGGTTCGCGAGCGAAATGTCCGTCGAACTGAATCAGTGCCCCGGTGCGCAAGTCTATTTTGTGCCGCTTGCCTTAGTATCGGTGAGCTCCGTTACTTGCCGATCGGATAGCCCGAGTTTGAGCGGAGCATCGGCGGACAGCTTCTTCGCCTCGACGACCTGCTTCCAGCTTCCGTTCGCAGGCGGATCGCGATAGAAAGCGGCGATCGCTATGTATGCCGTTTCCTTTTCCAATGGCTGTGAAAGACTCACCGATGCAGCTGGGTTGACCACCACGCCTAGGCTTGCCTGGAGATCCTGCGCGAGCATGGTTTTGTCGTCACGAATGAGATCGCCATAGGCCGCGCTGTCGAATAGCTTGCGGTCCTTCAGTTGATAAATGCGTACCGCCACTGAAGTCGAACGACCCGCCGCGTCCTGATTCAGCCCGGCGCGCGCGGTCAGATCCACGTCGAGCACTTTCACCCGCTTGTGGAAGACTGCGTTATAAGCGTCGACCGAGGTATCGGAAACGGTTTGCCAAGCGCCGCATCCGGAAAGCAGCAGCGTCGCGGCGACGCTTGCTGCGCTAAATCGTTTCAACATGATTGCCCTCTGCTTGATTCGAAGTCACGCCGCGTGCGGGCTGACATATGGCTTGAGATAAGGATTGATGCCGGGAGCAGGAAGCGCCTCGCACACACCGAGCGATATCTCGATGTCGCGTTCCGCCTCGGAGGGCAGCACGACGGTCCAGCCGAGCCGCGGGGCGCGCGCCCCCAGCAGGACGCCAACCGCCGGTGTCGGAACGAAACGCGAGGACATCTGCACGCGCAAATGCACATCGGCCTTGACGCCGATATAGAGACGCACCAGTGCCATCAGATCGCGATGCAGCCACCCACCGGGCAGGAGGTCGTTGGCCTGCTCGGCGTCGCGCGGACGCATCGTCACACGCACCGCACGGCTACGATAGGTAATTCGCTTGCCGAGCACATAACCTCCGCCGAGGCCACGTCGCTTGCTGCCGGCGCTTGCGGCACCGACGTCTTTCGCGCTTAGCGGCGAACCCTGTTCCGTGCGCTTCGCAACCGGCCAGAACTCATCGACCCTGACCTCCACGCCGGGCGCACCAAGCGCAATGACGCCAGCCAGACCCTCCGGCGTGCGAGTACGTTGAACCATCAGACTTAGCAAGGCGAGCATGCGCGAATCTGGCAAACCGGCGCGCGCGGGCTTGTTGCCCCAGCCGAAACCAGCAAGGCACAAAAGCTTTTGCGAGTGCTGGTCCGTACCGCCGTGGCAAAAACTTTCCGGATAGCGATACTTCTTCCACGTCCGATAAAGCAGCGTCGCCAGCCGATGATTGAATTGGTCGAGAAACGCTTCGACTGCTTCGTGCCCCTCCTCGCGCTGGACGATATCGTCGAGATAATGCGTCGGCATCGGCGCATCGACGCCGTACAGACCCATGAACGTAGTGCGCACGGTAGGCGCAAGCAGGGCATCGCCCTCGTCCGCGAATTCGACACTCGCCATTTCGCCTGCGGGAAAGCCCATGCGCGGGCGCGGCCTGAAGCGCACGGGTTCGTGTTCGGGCGTATCACGCTCGCCGAAACCCGGCCTGTTCGGCTCGCTCGCCTCAAAAAGACGGCACAGTTGCATGAAGCTCATTCGTGGCGCGCGCGCGAGCAACGCGGCGACGAACGGTTCGACCCCCGATAGATCGCGCGCCGTCATAGCGGAGCACGCCGCGTCTTGCTGCGCGGCCATTCGATGCGAGCCTGCGACGGCAGACTCACGATGGCGAGCTTCGTGAAGAGATTGATTTCCGCATACAGTTCGAAGAAGCGATGCAGCAGTTCGGCGAACAGCATCACGTCGCCTTCGCCCGAGAACGCCTGCGAGTCGAGCGTCACTTCGATCAGCACGCCGCGCTCCACAGCGCCGCCGGAAATCTCCTCCAGCAGTTGCTCCGAGACGTGCAGAATGCCGGCGAGCCGCCGCCGATTGAGTTCGTCGTTGGTCCAGTCATAAAGTGCGAGCGCGCCGCGCAAGACCTCGGCGTTGAGCATCGATAGAAAATTCGGCGCGAGATGTGACAACACGCGCCACTGAAACCGGTCGCCGGTGGGCGGATAAAGCGGCAGCGTCGGCGCGACGAGATTGCGCACGCCGCCCACGTTTGGCGTGCTGAGCGCGAGCTCGTCGATGCGCGCTTCGCGCAAACCCTTACGCGGCAACATTCCGTTGGTGCCGGTCACGCGTAGCGATATGCTTTCCTCTGGCAGCGTCTGCATCGAATCCCATGCATGTCCGCCAAGAATCACCCACGTCTCGTGTAGACCGTCCATACCCGGCCGCACGCGCGTATGGAAGTATCGTTCGGGCGACTCGTGCCGCAACATGCCTCCGCGATGTCGAAACGTCGCGAAGGGAACATATTCGAAGCGCTCGGCGGTTTCGTGATCGAAAGATTCGGCGGCATCGACCGAATAGGTTTCGACGTGCCCGCCCTGATGCCCCGCGGGCACCACGCGATACTCCGTCTCGTGATGATTGATTACCACCGGCTCGGCGTCGAGGCTGAACAGGTTGATGACCGGCGTGCAGAAGAGGCGCAAATTGTCTTTGTTAAAACGCTGATCCGACGGATATGCATGCTTCAACACAATTTCGAACTCGAAGCGCGTCGCGCCCACCGGAAGCATGTCGATGTCGAGCCCGCAAAGATCGACGAACAGAAACTTCTCGCGGAACGTGAAATATTCGAGCAGCAGCTGATAGCCCGAAAATGCAGCATCCGACTTAGGCCACAACCGTTCTTCAGGAGAGAACCCTGCTGGTTCGATGCTCACGCCTTTGCACGGCAGGGCCTCGCCGTTACGAACCTCGGGGATGCGCCATTCGATGACGTCGACCTGACGGGTCAGCGCAAGGTGCATGGCAAACGCCGTCGGCTGATCCGCGCTCAGGTGTAGTCGCAGGCGCGAGAGATCGGTTTCCGTGCGGCGCGCCGAGTTATCCAGTTCAAAGGCTATCCGAATGACCGAACGGCCGTCGTGCCGCACCGCGGGGCCTGCCTGCAAGAGGCGCAACGGCTGCATGGCGACGGGCTGCGTCGTGCGGTAGAGGCATTGCACCGTCCGAGGCGCAGCGGTTGTGCCTGAATCCGTCGGCACGGAAATCGGCGCGGAGCGCACCGCGACGCCTGCCGGGACGTATGCGGTTTTCTGCATCCGCTCGCCTTGCGGCAAGAGTTCCACGACGGACAGCGATGGGATCATCCGCAAGTAGTGCGGCCAGAGCAGGCTTACGATGCCTTCTGTCAGCTCCGGCAGTTCGTCGTCGAGTTTCTGCCGAAGCCGGCCCGTGAGAAACGCAAAACCTTCATAAAGACGTTCGACGTAGGGGTCGCGATCACCCACGCGATCGAGATTGAGCATGCGCGCGCGATCAGGATGCGCCCGTGCGAACTCGCGCCCAGACTCGCGCAGATAACGCATTTCTGCTTCGTAGTAGCGCAGGACCGGATCGCCGCGCGAGAGGTCCTGATTGGGGTCTTGTGTCGATTCGTCGTTCATCTATGTTTTCATGACAGCGTGAGCGCACGCGCCGGGTCCAGCACGATCAGTTCACTACGCAGTTCGCCGATACGGTTGGTCAGCGTTGTCTTGTCGGCGTCCTTGCGGACGCTCATCGTCTTCAATGCACGCATCAATTGCTGCTTGACCTCAAAAGCGAGCGCCGGCTCCCAGCGTGCGAGAGGCAAGGTGCGCGTGGCGGCATCGAGTTCCGCGAGAAGTGAGAGTGCGGTATCCGCGCGGCCGGCCTGCTCGGCCAGACGCGCCATCATCAGGCGCTGCAGATAGCGATGCTTGTCTGTCTTCATGCCCGGCAGCGCATCGAGCCAGATAAATGCAGCTTCAATACCATCGCGCGCGGACAAATCACGCGCCTGTGCTTCGATCTCGGGCCAGTCTCCGGCCGCACCTTCCGCGGCATTTGCCGACACCGGCAACGCCGCGATACTCTCGCCTGCGTCAAGATCGCGCACGACGGCGTGACGCGCGATCCACTCGAGCGTGACATCATCGGCGAAAGGTGTACCGTCATTGAAGGCAAGCCGCTCGATGCCGGGAAGACGTTCGAGAAAGAGCGCGAAATCCGCGCGCAGCAAATCGCGCCATGCATCATAAGGCGTGCCTACGTTATCGAGCGCAACGTGCTGAAAATGTTGCAGATCGAACCAGAGGTGATTGACCCCTTCCATGAACGCCGCTTCGACGCGTTCCAGCAACTCGTTCCATTGCTTTTGCAGCACGAGGCGCTTGAACTGCTGACGCAATTCGCCGCGTGGCGCGGCGAGGCGGGTTCGAGCGCCGGCATCGGCGGGCGGAACTTCGTGAAGCGTATCCCAACGGATACTGCGCACGAGTCGCGCAGAAGGCAGATAGCCGTTTTCCTGATCGCGCAACCATGCTGCCATGGTGCGGGCCTGATCGAGCAGTTCGCGCTGCGATGCGATCGGGGCGCTACCGGCAAGCGCCGGAGCCGATGGAATCGGCGCGGTCGTGCTCGGCTCGGCGCTTTGTATGCCGTCGTCCTTGCGTTGGAAGCGAGAGGCGAGCATCTGCAAGTTGGGCCGCGCCGTTTCCGGCCATGTGAGTGTCTTTCCGACGATCGCATCGAGCGCGGCGACCGCGCGTTCCACATCACCAGGATCGAAAGCGTCCCGGCTGTCGAGCAAGTCCAGCGTGCGTGTCGTGGCGAGCATTTCGAGCGCGCCCTTCCTGGCTTCGGGACGCAAAGGCAAGATGGCATCGCCGAAGCGGTCGATCATGGCAGCAGCGAGTTCGAGACCATCGACGAAGCCTTCAGGTCCGTCCTGACGCAATCGCGCAAAAGCGTAATGGCCCGCGACACGCAGATCCTTGCCGACTTCTTTCGTGATTTGCTCGCACGAGCGGACAATCAACGAATCGTCGATGCCCGAAAGTTTCCCTGCTTCATCCTTCAAGCTGAAAAAGGCGTCTTCGTAACCGGGATCTCGACCGACGCCTGCATCTCCGGGAAGCGGCGCGAGCCAAGCCTCCCAAGTGTCGAGGCGAGCGCGAGCAAATTGGGCAGCATCGCGCGAAGGGAAAAGCGTTTTAAAAAGACCAGCAAACATCAATGCATCTCTGTGGTTGCGCCTTGCGGCAAGGGAATGCCCAACTGATTCGCCGCAGTGAACGCTCCGGGAGGCAGCGGCGGAGGGTTCGAGGCCGCCGACGTCGCCTTCGTCTTCGCGGGGTTATTAACCAGGAAGACGCGCTCCGGCAAAGCGAAGTGTCGTAACACAAGTACATCGAGCGGACCCGCGCCGCCTTCCGCGCGCATCTGCACCGAAAGAGGCAGCGCCTGACTTTGATCGGGTGTCCAGGAAAGCAAGTAGCGCGCGCTGTCCTGTTGCGTAACCTTCGCACGCTCGAGCAGGCGTATCACGCCGAAACGGCCTTGGGCATCGAGGGCCGAGCGCAGGCCGCCTTGCGCCGTTTCCCATTCCAGATGCGTGACGTTCTCCAGCGACTGGCCCGGCCATTCGAAGGGCATCCATTCTTCTTGCTGATTGAAGTACTTGAACGTGCGGCCCGCAAGCACGAACGTCATTTCGGTGACGCCGGGAGTTGGTACACCACGGAGATCGAAGCGGACGTGTGCATCGCCGGATGGAAACATCACGGTCGAGACGCGCGTGAGCTTGTTGAGCGCGATAAGGAACGCGGGATCGAGCGTAAGCGCGCCCTGATTCGCGCCCTGCGCCGCGGCCCAGTGATCGCCCTGCCGTTCGATGATGCCTGCAAGTTGCGTCGCGACGAACTGCGCAATCACGCCATTGTCGAGCCGCAGGAAGCGCGCAAGATCGGGCAACGATGCATCGTTGTCAGAATCCGCGAACGGATAGCGGGATGCGAAGTTGCGATTCCAGTCCGCGAGAATGGCCGTGCGCCAGATGTCATTCAGACTTGCGGACGCGGGGCGCACGACAACCTGCCACGTCTGGTCGAAGGGAGCTTCAAAGAGTTTGCCGAAACCGGCCCAGCGCTCGCCGAGGCTCGCGGACACACGGCTTGCGTAGTCGCGGCTGTCAGCAATATCCGAAGTCTTTCCTTGCAGCATCGCTTGCGACGCGGCGCGCGACATGGCGTCCGGGTCGGGACTGGACATCATCTGCTGCGTTCTCAGGCGCATGGCGGTGACGCGTTCGAGATAGCGCGGCAGACTGAGGTCGCCGACAGGTTGCGGCACGCCTTTCCCATTCGCGGATGCAGCGGCCCCGAGATCGCTTCCGGTCAGGCGCAGGACGGGGCCGAATGCTTCGGCGAGCGGGGTGTTTCTAGCTTGAGCGCGCTTCGATGGGTCTTTCTCATCGGCGCCCACGAGTTGCTGCGCCTTCGTGATCAGACTGTCCGACAACGTTTGCGTCGATGCGCCCGCGCCGGCCTGATAGACGATTGCGTCCATCAACGCGACGAGCGGCGAGCGTTGCGGGTCGCCGAGCAGTGTCAGTTGATCGACCGTGCCGGAAAGCGACGATGCATCCTGCCAGCGAATACCGTTTAGAAATTGCGCCCAGGCGCGGGAGTAGTCGTCGAAGTAGCGTTGGCGAAGTTCGGCCTTCAGCGCCGACGGCGATGTATTGTCGGCTTTCGCGTCTGAGAGCACCCAATCGCCTGCGACGGTGTGATGTTCGCTCGCCTCGTCGATCGCTTTGGGAATGCGTTCTTCCCAAGCGGCGCGCGTGAAAACGCCCGGGACCGTGGCGCTCGTACCGAAGAGGCCGCGACTAGGATGATCCCCGAGGATGCCGGCCAATGTCAGCGGCGGATATTTGGGCTTGGTTTCATCGATGATCTGCTGGTAGATCGCATCCGTCGAATTCTGGATTCCGCGCACGCCGATGATCGTCTGACGCGCCGACGCTATCAGTGCCGCGTCGGGCGTCAAGGCCGGCGACGCCCCGTGCGTTAAGTGGCTTGCATAGAATGCAATTGCGTGCTGGCGCAGGTCCTCCCACGCGCCTTGCGTGAGCGTCGCATTTTGCTGGCGCGCGGGTTCGTTGGTGGCGAGTAGCTGCGTCGTAAGGAAGGTTGCGTCGGCGTGCTCGGGGTTGGCGAGCATGAGATATGTTCTGAGCGTGTCATAGGCTGCCTGAACTTGTGCGTTGCCGCCACTGGCGATTTCGGCATCCGATAGCGAGGCAAGTTGGCTCAGGCGGTTTTCGAGTTTGGCTTTGATGGGAACGATCAGGACGCGTGAGGCGGCGTTGAGGTAAGCCGGCCAGAGGCGCTGGTATAGGGCGGCGTCGTGGTTCAGACCGAAGCGGGTGTAAAGCGGCGCGCCTTCCTTGCTGCGGATTTCGAGCGTGTCGAGTTGTTTGTCGAGCGCGTTTAACGCCTGCAGTCGTTGCTCGGGATCTTTCGCGGATGACAGACTTTCCAGCGTGCCTGCATCAGTTCGGACCATTGAACGATTGACGAAGCCTGAAAGCAACGTGCCGGCGACAAATATGCCCAGGACAACGATGACGCCATATGCCGCCGCGCTCGATAACGACACGCCCACACGGCGGCCATAGATAGCGCGACTGTGCGTTAAGACGGATTTCCAAAGAGCGTCATAAGACGGCAATGCAAAAGCTTGTTCGCTCACTTCGCGATCTGCGTCCTCGACCTGTTCAACACAAATCGGGGCAAACAGCAAACCGTGTACATCACTGCGCCAGAATCCCGACGTTCCAACCGTGTCGAGGAGGACACGTAACGCGGCACGAAACCGCTCTATGTGTTGCGACATCTCCGCCGCAGCCCGATCGAGCGGGTCGCGAGCAAGGCGTGCAACCCCGTTGCCTGCAAGACTGCCGGCGAGATTCGTTAGAGTGGTTTCAAGTTCTGCCGAGTTCGAGCGACGATCCGACCACGTCACGCCAATCGATGCGTCGTACGCGGAAATATTCCCGGTACACCTGACGGCATCGACAAGATAGACAGGCGCCGACCAGCACAACGTTCGAGCCTGAAGCACGAGGCGCTGCGCCATG
This sequence comes from Caballeronia sp. LP006, assembly GCF_031450995.1. Taxonomy (NCBI): domain Bacteria; kingdom Pseudomonadati; phylum Pseudomonadota; class Betaproteobacteria; order Burkholderiales; family Burkholderiaceae; genus Caballeronia; species Caballeronia sp. LP006. The sequence continues at coordinate 54,680 of NZ_JARTVW010000003.1, forward strand.
CCCTCTGCATCGAAGGGCGTCCTTGCCGGGCCGAGCACTTCAGTGCAAGCAACCACTGCGTCCACAGGGCGGTGACGACGTAACCGCCGAAGTTTTCTTAACCATTCCACGTCGGGTTGACCGTCGTCATGGCATCCATGGAGCAACACGGCGCCTTGAATCATCTGCCAGCCGCTGGTGGAAAGTCCTGGCGCGATGCGATCCACGACCGAGCGCTCGCCGGCTACGAGTATCCACCGAGCCCGGTGTCTCCACCTCAACCCGAAGCGATGAACGAGCGCGGTCTTTAATGCCTTCGCGCGGCCGGCCGAGTCTTGCGAGCGTAAGTTGTCAGCCGTGCCACCGGGTGGACTACCTTTTTCCGCGTCGTACCGCATGAACCATCGTGTGGCCCTTAGCGATGCAATCAAGAGCAAGATTGCCTCGAAGAACTTGCTCAGCAAAATCAATATCAAGAGCACACAAAACAACGAAAGTTCAACGATGAGCAGCTTGTCTCCTGACAAACCAATGCTTGGGCCCTTTACCGCCAAGCCAACCGCCAGTGCCAGATAGACGATGAAAATAGCGATAGCAATTAGAAGCGCGAGCGGTCTTTCTCTTTGTTTAGTCACGTTCTTTCCTGCAAACCAGAGCGGTCATTTCGTTGTCTTCCCGTGCCAAGATCAATTGAGGGCTGGGGCTCGCGCTTGCGCTAGCTGCAGCTAGCGCAAGCGCGAGCCAACCGCTAGCAGCCGAGCAGTCGCCGACCGACGACTCGATCGAGATCAATTGGGTTTGCTCATCGAGCTTCGCTGACCGACGAACAAGGCCCACATCATCTTCTTGCAAGCCAGCAATCCAGACAGCGCTCAATTCCTGCACACTTGCCCCGGACCAACGGCTTGCAAGGCCAATCGCGTCCGCGATCTTATCGACGCCTGACTTGACCGGCCGGTGCAGGTGCACTGCCGGCTGACCGCCAGCCTCAGGCTTGGAGACATAGCCAAGCAACACGGCAACCCCTACTTCGGCGACTCCCCCGCCAAGCACGTTGCTTATGGCATTGCGAAGTTCGATTGCAATGACGAGATGAAAGGTATTTTCGTCTTTCTGATCCAGCCACGCGTCGGTGGTGAAGAGCGCAAAAACGTCTTCGCAACTGATCCGGAGATCAGCCTTTCCAAGCTTTTTCAGCAACGCGCAAATTCGATCAATCACAGGCTGCGTCTTGAGATTGGAGTGCAAGCAGAGATGTACGTGAAGCGTGCTTTTTCCCGGTAAAGCTGACAACGGCAACTCTAGATCGCTGAGTATTTGGTCGATCAGCCATTCGCACACAGCCAGATGACGAGTGTGCTCCCCCAGTTCGTTGCTCGGATAAAAAGGCTCGCCGGGCACGTCTATCCAGCGCGCCAAGACTTCTCTATCTCTCTCGGCAGCGCTCAGACGCAACTCTGAACGAACTTTTCCATCGACGATGCTCTGGAGACTGTTTTCCTTCTTGTCCGAAGAGTAGTGCCAGGAATAGCCATAAACGGTCAATGGCTTACTGGCGGCAGCGTGACATGCTGCTTCTGCATCTTCGCTAACTCGATTATTGGCAAGCGCTGATGCTCGCGCCGCGGAACTGTATGCCAAAGTCGAAAAGAGCGAGAAGGCCCAAATCAGAACGGGGTATCCGACGGCGCAGAGCCAGAACCAGGCCGTATCTGTCGTATGGCTCTCTCGCCAAAGAGAAATCACCATGGTTGCGCCAACGCACAGTGCAAGCACCAACAACGAACCCCAAAGGACGAGCGACGCTCTAGGTGCAAGCGGAACCGCCGCTTTCGGTGGAATTCTTTCGAAATCGATTGGCATCGTCTACTCGACGGAAGCACCGAGCGAAGATGCAATCAAGTACGCGCCGCATTCCGTGTGGTCTCCATCACGGGAGAGTGAGGCGATGCCATCTTTTATCCGCTTGCTTCCTTCGACGATCCGGTTGTCGCCATGGATTGGGCAAGAGACAAAGTCTCCGATGCGGGCAGCACGTCGACCTTTGACTTTAATGCGGTTGGAGCCGCTGAGGATGTTGCCGCCGTGGCTGGTTACATCGCCTTCGTATGCTAGGTTTTTCATGATGGTTTTGTTTTGCTTCGCGCCAACGGAAATCGGTTCAATCTAGAAGCCTGGGTTGTGGGTGCCTAAGCGCTTGCCCTGCTGGGACCACGTCACGCTTGGTTTTGCCGATGAGGAACCACCCGTAGCGACTCGTCGTACACGGCGCTGGTGCGGTCATCACCCATTGCGGTCCAGCTTCGCCTTGCAGGCGCGTGCAATTCGCCGTTCGGGTTGGTCTTGTCTTCCAATTAGCGGCCCTTTTGCGATTCGGAGAATTGGACCTCCGTTACGAGCTCCAAAAAAAACAGAGACCTATGCGGAAACACCATTTTAAGAATCACCAATTTGACTTAATTATCGAAATTTTTCATGGCTTGCATACTCAGCGTATTCGTCAAAGATGTGATGGACATCTCCCAAACACCGTTGCCTAAGTTGCGACTCAAGCCTCAACATTCAATCCGGCGTGCATAAGTCTAATTTTCCTTTGCAGCCTGTCGATTCCTTACTCGCGATGGAATGTTCTTGGTTAAGCCGAGTGAGTTCATTTTGGCCTCGTAAGCCACATAAAGCGGTATGGCCTTACTCTCAAATCCGTTCGTCCAGTAGGCGTCAGCGAGGTTAAGCCTTGGCAACAAATCGTTCCGGGAATTCTCTCACTATGTGCTCTAGCAACGGTATTGCCTCGTAAGATCGATCATACTTTGAAAGATAGAAAGCGATATCATTTATCTCCTGCACAGTATTTACATCAATATACGGCACTAGCTCTGCAACGCTATAAAACGGAAATAATCTGATGAATTCTTTAATAGCCGCCTCATCTTTTATAATGGTCCGAAAATAACGAAGCTGCGAAATCACCGCTTTCCTCGACTGGGTTGAAGGCGTATATCGAGGAGGTCTGAGATCGCCTGGCGCAAAGCAGCCTTCGACACGCGAAACATATTCTTTTGAGGCTACTTCGCCAGAGTTTAGGTAGGGCTTTTCTCCTGTTACTTCCCGTCGTAAGCACCAATTCCCGAACGAGCTATCCCATTGATAAATTTTCGTAAAAATCTGTCCACCTTGACTCGAACAGCTGCGGTCAATGGCTATGGAATACGTACTTGGAACCTTGTAAACTGCCATCGAGCTACATGAATCGAATTTATCCACATTATATAAATGGACAACCCCATCTGTCGCACGATACCTGATTTTTAGCTTGTCGTGATCGTTTTTAGATGTCAATGTACTCACAACGCCAATCCTCTCGAAATCGTCTCGAAGTACGTTTTCGCGCGCGTAAGCCGGCAAATCTATGACCGAAATTAAAATAACGAAAATCAAGCACTCGCAGGTTGCTTCTCTCCACTTTACAGATGTCAATTCTCTGCGCCCTTATTTTATAGAATGACGAGACTATCCTATCGGTTCTACGAAACTCTCGCTCTGACATGCGTCAAAGCAAAAGATGAAATCTATGGCATCGCGCGATCTTCAATAAACTTACACCGTTTGCGAAAATCCTTTAGATAGCTGACATCTCCTTGACCGCGTTGATAACATCGCGGCAAACATGCCGCTATTTTGTGGCTTCCGATGAAAAAGTCTACGTGGTACTCTACCCACTCTAAGTGGTAGTCCGCCATAACACTGCTTTTTGCGGTATTAGCTACAGTCTTCCGTTAGTCGATGCCATCAATCGGCGCCACCGTCCCGATGCCTCTGAAAGCTCGCGAATTGAACCTTTGGTAGATTCCTGGCTCACAGACTCTGTTTGATAAAAGTTCGTCGCCTCGTTTCACATAAACTCCGCCGAGTGCGCTTGCGTACACTACGTAGTTATAGGCACCGCGTCGAAACTTAATGTGTGTTGAGCTTGCATTGGCTGCAAAAACATCGCTAATATTGAATCTATTACGTGGCGGAATGCTTTGTTCTGGATATTGGAGATCGATCTTCTCTTTCGTTCCGATGCGATATTGTACATAGCCGTTATCGGCGAGATATTACCAGAGGCACAAAGGGAAATTATTTTTCCGCTGGCATGACAACTGAAATACACTTCCTCAAAATCCTTACAAAGCGTCAATTCTGCGTGTGCAACATTTAATGTACTGGAGCTGATCGCGAGTGCAATCATAATTTTTTGGAAGCTGAGCATTTTGTTTACACGCGATCGTTAGATTGTAGCGACTCAGCCTACGAGCCAGTCTTGGTTAGTTAATTCACAATTCAAGCCCGAAGGCAATGCACGAACTTTTTTATGACGCAATAATTTTACACGCCATCCTACGGCTACCATCGTTGTAAGATCAAAATCCTAATAGAATGACCATTCTTTAGGTTAATCCACAGTAAGAGGCGCTTTTGGAGGTACGGAAACCCACTCGCCGATCAATTTTGGCTTCAAGGCTTTTAGGATGAACAAGCCGGTCACATTCGCGCCTTTGTCTGTTTCAAGCAGATAGGTTTCATGTCCTGAATTCGACCCATTCAGCCTCATCGCAGCGGATGCGTTCGAATACGTATAAGCCCCCTCTAAACACGGATCTTCGACCGAAATCGAATAACTAAATCTATATTTACCCCCGATGAGCGAGTGCCCTTTCTGCGGCTCGCCTTTTGATTTGGACCTAGCCAGGCAAGAGAGTCTGCCACGAAAGACGATGGCATTGGCCTCAGCGTTCGCAACTAGAGCAAATCGATCACCCGGTCCCGGAATAAAATCGAACCCCACGAGGGATATTAATGATTTGCCCTCGGCATCGGTTATGTGAATTGATCGACTGCCTGATTCGGGATCGTTGCGGCTACATAGAAAAATGCTATGGTGCGCAAATTTGAGGCTTTTAGCCTGCGTACACCCATTAGTTCGAGTAACTTGGCTCGTCGAATCGTCGACGAATGAAACCAGTCCAACGTCGTTCACAGTTTCATCTACGACGAACTTTTCCAAAGGAGTCTTCTTGCAGAGGGTCCCCACTAGTCTAGATTGATCTACTGCGTCGTAGACGCTTTTAAACGCACAATCTGTGTATAAGGCGCCGCCACTCACGTCGATTGGCACTATCACGTGATACTTTCTCCGCGAGCCTTCAGAATTAATCTCTAACGCTACGCCTCCACCGACAAGGTGCACCAAATTGGAATCCAGGGTATGCTGGCTTTCCAGAAGATTTTCGTAACGCTTTAGCGGCATTTCACCGTTGTACAACTGAACAACATTTCTTTCGCCTTCTCGCTCGAATTCAAGCTGCAAGGTGTTACTTGCCTTTTGGTCGGATAAGTCAAAAGTTTGCGCCGATATTAGCGGAGAATAAAAATTAGCAAACAAAAACAGGCACAAAAGTTTTAACATTTCGACAGTTCCAGAATTGACTTTAAGCGAATGGCAAGTCCTGCGATCGTTTCGGCTTGATCTAAGCCATTGATAATCTTCCGTGCGTTCACGAAGTCCACGTGTTCGTCGTTGATATGGTCTGACAGTTTCTTTCCAGTGAAAAGCCCAGTGTCCATTCCATACACTGTCGCCCAGGCTGCGACCTCGGGCTCTAACATTCGATCGGGATCGTTAACTAAATCAATGCCAAGTGACTGACCTGTGGCGCTGTAATTATTCGCCCAGGTCACTTGAACATAACCGACGGCGCAGAGCCAGAACCGGACCGTCTCTGTCTTATGGCTTTTTCGCCAAAAAGAAGGCGCCACGGTTGCGTCAATATACAGTGCGAGCACCTACAGGACGAGCGGCGCTCTGGGTGCAAGGGGAACCGCCGCTTTCGGGGGTGCCTAAGCGCTTGCCTGCTGGGACCACGTCACTTTCGCCGTTCGGGTTGGTTTTAATCTTCCAATTACTGTCCTTTTGCAATTTGGAGGATTGGAATTGCGTTACGAGTTCCAAAAAATTAAGAGAAAATTATAAACGCGAATTTACCATCCTAAAGAAGACTTCCCTTCAGATTGTCATTCGTCGAGAGTTGACTTAAGTATCCATTTTTTTATTTTCTTGCCATTAGCCTGTGTGTATTCTGTCTTAACCCATCCGTCTTTGCTAACCCCGAGCACTTTTACCCTGTCGCCCGGAACTAGATATGCGGTTGTTCTTGCTAATGCGTCAGGAGAATCATACAGCCAAGATTTGATCCGGACCCTGGTATCAAGAGCTAACTTACCATCTCCTTCATTCGATACTTTAGCAAGCTTATTTTCAATGTACGTTGCATCAGACGCTGCACCCTCGCGTCTGAGTGCTGCAGCTATCTGCCTATAAGTGTGTCGATTATCATTACTGGGGGAGTCACACGAGATTAAATTCTCGATACCCAATGCATCAACCACGCGATCGCGCAATGTTCCTGATTTTGGTGATTTTCTAAAATCGGTCCATAGTTGATTAGCAAGATCTTCCTGCCCCTGCAACATCTCGCCCGAACGGTCGCGCCCCTGCTCAATCCAAGCGTCTTTTTGCTGCGACCAGGCTCCCGAGCAGATAGCTCCAGTTTCGAAGCTAATCATGCATCCGGAAGACGTGTCTACGACGGGGCAATATTGATTTCCCACTATACGTGGCTCCTTGCCTGCACTTTCGAGCATTCCCTGTCTAACTAGTGGGAGCACCAAATAACGCCCGCTAAAAGATGAGCTTCGAGCGCTTACGCCATTGAAGACAACGCCGCCATTGATGCTTAATGATTCGTCTGGAAGGAACCGCAGCCAGTCGCCTGTTTTCAGTTTGAGCCGAGCGCGCGCCCACCCTGATCCAAAACGTAGCTCATTAGTACCAGATAGATGATCGCTAAATTGCAACACTTGACCACCTGGCAATTGGGCGGTGACGTCTGCGCTAACATTTGCGAAACTACGCGTCACAAATAATGCGCATGAAACGAACAATAAGGCCAAGAAAGAGTGAGTACTTAATCTCATTGGGACAGCGCTCCACTTAATGATGCGTAACGAGTATTGTTGTCATTCATTCGCCTTCGTGCGGCGTAAGCCGCAGTCAACGCTGCCTCGTGTGCCGTATGCTGCACACCCCACTTCGCGGGATCGTTCGCAACCGATGGATTAGCATGAAAGAAGTCAGTGAGAGCCCTTCCAAAATCGTCGGCAACATTGCCAGGCCGATTCACATGTTGGTCTAAGGCTAACGCCCGCCCTAGATCGTTTCGACAAAAGTCTCCAATTGTAGAAGTGAACCCCGTAGGAATTATAGAAATTACTAACCTAAGTCGGCGCACGAAATCCTTTACTTGTTTCTCCTGGAATTCGTTATCAATCACTGCATTTACGATGGATGCTAACGGCTTATTAGATACGACATGACCAAAGGCTTTCGCGTTACAGCCAGTCCTAACGAGGCTATAAAGTTCACGTCCGGTAATAGGCGTGCCGCCGGTTAAAGATTCATCACTATAAAACATAGTGGCAATGGGCGATTTAGATCCAGTATCTTCAACGCTCCAACCGCAATCGGCGAATAAGCGTTTATAAGCGGCCCCGTTTTCTTGTTTAAATTCGGCAACTTGAATTGGAAATTCCCCAGCTCCCCGGATATTTACGGTTTTTTGACAAGCTCCGGCGGTGAAGATCTCGCTATCGTACGCTTGAACCGAATCCATCTTCCCTTCGTTTTTAGACATAGCCACTAAAATTCTGTGTTCGCTTTGCGTCATCTGCCCATTGGAAAGAAGGCACCGCATCGCGGGCGATGCTTCTAAGCTTACTCCCCCCCAATAGACGGGTCCGTAGTGCACGGTCTGACCAGACCACCGCGAAACTTTGAATTTGTCGACATAACAGCAGCCACATGAACAACCGTTTGACGCTTCAAAATTCGCCACCAACCCAATCGGATTGATATGAAACACATCTGACCCAGGAAAGCCTGGGACTTTTGCCTTCACCTCATCCCACCAAACGAGCTTCTCAATTCGCTTCTGTTCTTCGTCATACTGCGGTGTCCGTCCCGCGACCCTTTCGATCTCCGCATAGAGCTGCTTCCACTTATCCGGATTCGCCCACTCACTCTCGTGCTTCACAATTAACCGCGAGGCCCGCTGCATCAACCACGGATAGTGCCCCGACTCCCCCGCATAAGACACGCACATATCGTCCGCAGCGCCACTCCCATCTCCCTGTGGAAACAACACACGGTAGATGGTCCTCATCATTGGACTCAGCTTAGTCAGGGATTTCGCGTCTGGCACGTTCGCATGACCGGCATAATCCACCCAAGCTTGCGTAGTCGCAAACATTGAGTGCGCGGGGTCGTGCGCATCGTCGATGCAAGAAAAGTCCACCCACGTCTGAGCAAATTCACGCGTCACCCTACCGCCCGCGAACGCCTCCTCCCGCACCCATCCTTCTATGGCTTGCCCCCGTGGATCCGCACTTCCGACACGCCACCAATTCACCTTGCGTCCGGTGCGATCAGCGTTCTGTTCCACATGCTGCTTATTTCTGTCACGTGCGAGTTCCCCGAGCGACCAACGCTGCACAACTCCGGTCATGGGCGCGCTCGCACCTTCGCGCTCGGCATCGTGGAATAGCTTAGTTTGGGTGTCGATACGCAAGATCGTCGGTTCTGCAGACAAGCCCAGCGGAGTCCAGTCGTCCTTATGCGCGCCATGCGCTCCGATCCACGTTCGGGACTGGTCGATGAACGTCTGCACGCTGTCGTCGCAAAACGCCTCGATGTGTGCCATGCGCGTGGCCGATGAACCTGCGTTCAGCGAGTCGTAACGTCCCAGATGTCCAATCAAGTCACCAGCCTTGATGGGAACACCTTGAGCACTCGAGTCGCCCGCGCTATCCAAGGTCGACGCAGTAACCACGACGCGATCGAAGGTGTCGTCGGGCATGAACGCTTGTACCAGCGGACCGCCGTTTTCGTTGCCAAGAAAAATCCATCCGCCCACGGCTGTTGACGGCGGAACCCCACCCGCTTGCGGTGCATACAACTGCGCGCCATGTACGTCGGTGATCTTTCCCCAGCCGTGCTGTTGTTCTCCGATACTGACGCATGCGCCCTGCGGGAGTATGGCCATAGCATGACCTCCTCGTTGGCCTCCTCGCGGCGTCGCGCGTACTGTCAAACCCTGCTGACCCGGGTCAGCAGCCGACCCAGTTCTACTGACCTCAGGTTTATCCCGAGCGTGCTCGGTCACCTTGAATTGCGTGGACCAGTACGACGGTTTGCTTTTCCCCACATCCCGTTCGTAGTCGTCGTAAGCCTGAAGGTGCATGTACACGCTATAGAACGTGAAAGTCTTTCCCTTTGGGAATTCCATCGTATGCCGAACCAAGGCAAACCCGGTGCTGTATAAGGCCTGAGAGGCCGGCTGATTGCTGGAAGCCGGAACCTGGCTGACCGGATAAGCGCGATTAACGCGGTAGGCGATGACATGGCCATCCGCGATGCATCGAACCCCTTGGTTGAGATCCAGCTGCGTACCCGCCCCCGTATCCGTGATGTGTATCCCGCCATGCCACATTCCGCTCTTGCTTACGAGATAGCTCCCTGACGGTTCCTTATTGGCGAGCATTTGATAGATCTCGTGCTCGTCGGTGAACTTTGCCGCCGCGTCTGCAGGGCGTTGTCCCTTCTTCAAAAAAGGGAACCCAAACGATATTTGTTTGACCTTGGTATCAGGCGGCGCGGAGCGTGGAGCGCTCGGCGCTCTTGCAGCAGGAGCGTTCGCCGGAGCGCTTGAGGCGGCGCGAGGTGCAGAAGCAGGCGCAGGCGCAGAGGCCGGTTGTGCCGCTCTTGATGAATTTGCCATATCGATGCTTACTCAGAAAAGCCGAAAGAGATCGGGTTCTTAACGTCTTGCACAGGCGTGCCAGACCACGCCGGAAAAGTGAAGCTTCCCCCGTCAGCGTCGCCAACGAGAAGATTCCCTTTCAACTCGATCTCGCCAGAAGGACTGCCCAATGTGATCTTTCCACCAGACAGCTTGATATAAGCACCGGAGCCATCACCAATGGTCACGCCTCTCTTTCCGGTGATAGTCACATCGGCATCCGACGAACTGATTAACATTCCTTTCAACGCGAGCAATTCCATCGCGTCACCCTGTGCCTGAATCTGCACCTTGCCGCTCGCAGCGAAGAAGCGAATGCCAAGTTTTGCCGCAAAAAGCGAGATCGCCTCTCCAGCCGATGCTGTGATCCGCTTCAACGCGCCAAAGTCGATCCCTTCGCCCGATGTCACAAACATTTGTTTGCGCGATGCGACCTGCAATTGCTGTCCGCTTGCAATGCCAAGCCCGTCCGGCGCGGTCGCAACGAGCACTGGTTTCCCTAGCTTCATCAGCTTCTCTTCGACGAGCGTGCGCTGCTGCTCGACTTCGGCGAGCCACGCCTTAGCCGCTGCGGCCGAATCGTTGAGCGAGCGCAAGAGAGTCTTCGCTTGGTCCAGAGTAGTGTCAGCATCCTGCATGGCTAGCTGCTGACCCGTCGCATTGGGCTGAGCCTCTGCGGACAACAAGACGCCCTTCCCGCCTCTTATGGCCACATGCTCATCCGTGCGCACCTCCGCACCTTTACCTCGCTCCTTGCGATCCTGATCGACCATATGCCCCAGATTCAGCTCGGAAGTCTGAAGCGGCGTGGTCAAGTGGATATGTTCGATGCCCTCGCGATCCTCCATGCGCATTTCATTGTTCGCTGCCGTGCGAATCAAGTTGCGCGTGTGATTGAGGTTATTGACTAAGTCAGGATGCAGGCTGTCGTGCATCGCGCCAATGATGACCGGCCGATTCGGATCGCCAGCAGTGAAATCCAGCGCTATTTCTGTCCCGTCGATCAACGGAAAGTGATGACCGTAATCTCCACCGCTATATGGCTTGGCCATGCGCACCGGCCTGCTCGCTCCGCCTGGACTCCATGCATCCAAGTCGAACGGCATCTTGACGACGTACTCGCCCTTCTCTGTCAGATACGCATATTTATATTTTCCCGGGGAATCGACTCGGGCTGGAAGAATGCCCTCGATCTTCGGTCTCTTGACGGAGTCGACACTCGTTCGCCAAACTCGATCCGACGGAATCGCCGTGAATGCATTCCAGTACGACGCACCGCGACCACCGCCACAACGCACCGACGTAATAAACAAACCGTGTTGCGCATCTTGGGGATTTACGTCGAGCCGCATTACCTCGCCTACTTCGAGAGAAAACGGATTTCCCCTCCCTCGATAGCTGACCTGCGTGGCAAGATGCGCCTCGTGTCGCAGTTTCGCAATCTGCTGCCCCTCATCCAGCGTCTCGTAATGCTCGCCCCAACGACTGTCCACCGCGTTCGTCGTCTCGTCACCGCGCGCGGCGTTCTCTTGAATCAGCAGATTCACATCCGCCTGACGATGGTTGTAATCGTTAAGCTGCACCGCTTCCGGAACTCGCTGCGTGATGAGCCTGAGCGTGCGGATGGATTCGGCACCCGCGCTCTCCAGCCCCGCATGCGTCCGATATGGAACAACGCGCTGCTTGCGCGCATAGGCGTCCAGATCGTCGCCGAAGATGATGACCGACCTATCCCGTTTTTGTTCAAAACGGAACCACATTCCGGCTTCCGCACAGAGGCGCTGAATGAACGCAAAAGTTGTCTCGTAATACTGCGTGATGTATTCGTGACGCTTGTACGTACTGCGTAGCCTGAAAAAATCGAAGTCGACACCCAGACGGTAGCCATAATGGCGCAGGGTATCCGTTATGATTTCCACGACGGACTGCTTCTGAAAGAGCCGACTCTTAAGCCCGCGAGCAAGGTCTGAAATCTTCGGTTCAAGTACGACGCGATAGCGCGTTTCATCCGCCGATGTGCCAAGCTGTTCAAAGCGCGTGATAATGCCGTGCGTCGTATAGGCCGGCGCCATGGTGCTGAATTCCTTTGCACGGTCGCCGAACATTCGCTGAAGGCGCGCCATATCCGGATCGATCGGTTCGATCGAGAATCGGGCAGGTCGCCCCACGACTTGACTCATCCGTATTTCGGCCGAAGGACTCGTGAATTCAATCTGGCAACGGTATAGATCGCTGATAGCGCTTTGAGCGCTAAATTTAAGGACGGAAATCGGCGCAGGGTGCGGCGCTATCGTCAACACGTACGCCTGAGACGGCAAGACCATCGACATTCTTAAACCTCTACGGAACGAACGCCACGTCGTTAAACGACGCCGAGGCAATTAAAATCAAAACCGCCTCGGCAATTCACGCTAAAAACTACCGCGTAAGCACGTCAAATCAACTCTTCGCCTTAGGCATCTGCGAAACCAGCGACAACCCAATATCCATGCCCTCCACCTGGAAGTGCGGCACGATAAAGAGCTTGATGCGGAAGAAGCCGGGATTGTCTTCGATATCCTCGACCATCACCTTCGCCTCGCGCAACGGATGCGACGCTTGCAACTCGTCGCCGGGGTCCTTCATTTCGGTGACGAGACTCTTGATCCAGTTGTTCAGCTCGAGCTCAAGAAGACGACGATCCTTGGTCGTACCGATGTTTTCGCGCTGAATCAGCTTCAGATAATGCGCAATCCGCGAGAGCAGGAAGATGTATGGCAAGCGCGAGTTAATGCGACTATTCGCGGTGGCTTCCTTTGTTTCGTAAAGCGCCGGCTTCTGTGCCGAGTTAGCCGAGAAGAAGCACGCAAAGTCGTGGTTCTTATAGAACGACAAGGGAATGAACCCGAGGTTGGCGAATTCGAATTCGCGCGTTTCGGGAATCAGCACTTCGGTCGGGATCTTCGGCTGCACACCGGTGCCAAGGTCATACAGATGAACCGGCAGATCTTCCACCTTTCCGCCCGCTTGCGGACCACGAATCTGCACACACCAACCGTTGTTCACGAAGCTACGCGTCATGTTCGCCGCAAACGCAAACGACGCATTCACCCACAGATAACGGTCATGGTCAGGACCCTTGACCTGCTCTTCATAGTTGAATGCGCGGACGGGCGTGGTGTCCTTGCCGTACGGCAAACGGCCAAGCACGCGCGGCATGACCAGACCCACATAGCGCGAGTCATCGGTGTCGCGGAAGCTCTTCCATTTCACGTATTCAGCGCGATCAAAGAAGTTTCCAATGTCCTGGATAGCCGCGACTTCTTCCATCGACTTCTTGCCGAAGAACTGCGCGCCAACCGAGCCGATGAAAGGCATATGAGCCGCTGCCGCGACCTTCGAGATATTGCGCAGAAGCGCAACGTCCACCGGCGAGTTGGCGAATTCGAAGTCGCTGACCATCGCGCTGATAGGCTGGCCACCCGGCGTGTCGTATTCTTCGATGTACGTCAGACGATACAGGCCACTCTGGATCAACTCCGGGGCGTCCTCGAAGTCGCGGCTAAGCGCGTCCTTCGACACGTCCAGCACCTCAATACGGGCATTCTTCCGAAAGTCCGTTCGGCTCACGAGCATCTTCAGACCGCGCCAGCGGCCTTCGAGCGCCTGGAACTCGGGGTTGTGCATCACTGCGTCGAGCTGCTTGCTGATCTGACGGTCGAGCTGACCAATAAAGAAATCTAGCAGCGACTTGTCCAGGCGATCCACCGGCTTGCTGCTTTGCGCCACGAGTTCGAGGAACGCGCCCATGCCGCGTGCGAGACGTTCGTCGGCAGACGCTTCCGACAATGTGTCGTTGTCACGAAACGCTTCCAGCGGCCGAGCCTGCGCAACCGGCGTGAGATTGATCTTGTCGCAAAGCGATGCATAGACGCTGTCGCCTTGCGCATCACGAGGTGCGTCAAGCACGACGGTCTCTGCCGCGGCGCTCTGGCGTGCGGGATTCTTGCTCATTTTCTTGTCCTGTCTACGGTGCTTTTCGAGAGGTGTCGAGGGCGCGTTAAGCGTTGCCTTCGGGCTGCGTGGCAGCCGTGGCGATTTGCGATAGTTCGCCGCGCAGCTTGTCCGACATTTCCTTGTTCTTCAGAATCTTTTCGAACTCGCGGCGGAAGGTGCTGTTGTCCAACAAATTCGACTTCAGATCGCGCAGCAGATTGCGCACGGCCAGAAGTGCCTGAAGTTCCGGAATCTGACGCGCCACCTGTTCCGGCTCGAAGTCCTTCATCGAACGGAACGACAGGTTCACCGGCAACTCAGAGCCGTCGTTCGCGAGCGTATTGTCCGCACCGAACTTGAGGTCTGGCGCGTAATCAGCAAGCACCGCGTCGAAGTTGTTCTTGTCGATGTTGACTTTCTTTCGTTCGGCGAGCGGCGCTTGCTCTCGCCCCGCGCTGAAATCGCCTGCAACGAGTAGCTTCAGCGGCAACTCAATTTTCTTTTGCGCGCCGCCGGTATGCAGGTCGAGGGTGATCGAAACCCGGCTCTTCGGGATTTCGCGCTGGAAGCTGTCCATAAATAGTCCTTATTGATTAGCCATAAGCGCCACTCGATCTGCGAACACGCAGGAACCTCTCGAAGAAGATTCGTTGCGACAACGAGCCGCACTACTTGAAGGCGCGACTCTCGAGCACGCTCATGGATCTGTTCACTTGATTGTGATTCTCATTGGGGCACTATTAGAACAGGTTCCACATCAACTGCCAATGATCGTACGGCGTGACTAATAGTTAGGCAACGAAGGTTTATGCAAGGCCTTAATCTTTGTCCCTTCAAAGACTTAGTACTACTCGTGTAAATCGACGGAAGTGAGATTCGTCGGTCCCTCAACTCAAATGCAACACCATTTGACAATTTCCACGTCGCGCTGACCTGCCCGTTTTTCTAAGACCACTGCGTTCTAGCAATAACGGCTTGGGTTGAATTGGTTTCTAAGCGCTGGCGATACGCCAGCGGCGTGTCGTAGTTCAAGCTCGAATGCGGTCGAACCTCGTTGTAATGCCGTCGCCAGTCGTCAATCACGATCTTGGCTTCAATCCGATTGCGAAACCATTCCATAGCAAGACATTCGTCACGGAATTTACCGTTGAAGCTTTCGTTCGTGCCGTTCTGCCATGGCTTGCCGGGATCGATTAACGCCGATTCGATCTTCTCCGATACCACCCACTTGAGCAACGCTGCGCTGACGAATTCGGGGCCGTTGTCGCTTCGCATATAGCGTGGCGCGCCGTGAACGCTGATTAGCTTGCTCAGCACCTCAATGACTCTGGCCGATCGGATCGAGCCAGACACATCTATGGCCAAACATTCACGCGTGTACTCGTCGACGACCGTCAGACACTTCAGTTGCTGGCCGTTGGCACACGCGTCAAAGACGAAATCGTAACTCCATACGGCGTTGCGAGCGCTCGGAGCAAGCGGTCGAGGACGCGAACCGGCAACGCGGCGTCGGCGTCGTTTGCGAGGCACTTGAAGACCGGCTTGCGCCCACAACCGGCTGCACCGCTCCTTGCCGATGACGATCCCTTCGCGGCCCAGCATGATGCGGATGCGCCGCGAGCCGAAGCGGGGATAATCACCCGAGAGGCGTCGCATCATCTCCACGATCGGGCCGTTCTTGCCCGGCATGAGGCTGATGTAACCGAGATTGGCGCGACTGACGTGAATCAGCGCACACGCACGTCGTTGGCTCAGCCCGCGCGAAATGGCATAGCGGGCTTGCTCGCGGCGTGCCTGTGCGCTTACCATTTTTTTGCGGAAATCTCCCTCATGACCTCGATTTCCAGGTCACGCTCCGCCACGAGCTTCTTCAGTCGGTTGTTCTCGAGCTCTAACGCCTTCAATCGCTTGACGTCGTCACTGACCATTTCGCCAAATCGCTTGCGCCACGCGTAAATCGACGCGTCGCTGACACCGTGTCGCTTTGCCACCTCGGCAATCGGCGCACTGTCCGCCTCTCGCAAGATCCGAACAATCTGCTCATCGCTGTATCGACTCTTCTTCATGACGCGCTCCGTATGGATGCGCCGTTATCGTAGATCAATTCGGTCTCAAGTTACCGGGGCAGGTCAGCGCACTGGACGCGCTTCATATCTCGAAATAAATGTTTCGCGTCTCCGGCGAAACGGTACACAGAATGTCCTCGTTAGCAGATATGATTCGTCGCTTCGTTTTAGTTATCAGCTATACGAACTAAGTGGTGAGAGATAGAATTCTCAACTGATGGCAACAATAGCTAGAGAAGAAAGACATGCGGATCGAAAAACCGCTTTGGCATGAAGGCCTGATCCTCACGCAACAGCATTTTCAGCAACAGGACCGTTGGAACGAGTTCGCCTTGAGGCAAGTCGCGACGGCCGCGCTGGCTCAACCATGGGGCACCCTGGCCGTCGAGGTAGATGAAGACGCGCTCGCGTCCGGGCGATTCAAACTGACTCGACTCAAGTTGCGTTTTCCGGATGGCACTCCCATCGACACGACGCTTGCTCAGGCGCTGCCTCCGGCGCGCGATCTGCTCGAAGGCGTCGGTGCTAATCGGCAAAGCGTTACTGTGCTAGCCGCGCTCGCGCTTCCCGATGCAAACGGCAGCAACTGCCGCATGGATGAGACAGCGTTGACTCGTCCGCGCCGCTCCTATCGTGAGTTCGTGAAAGTCGTCGATCTCAATGGCTCGGATGAAGCGGAGATCGCGGCCGAACGCCATGCCCTTAGGCTGCTGTTCGACTTCGAACCACACGCCGACGACACGGTATGCGCCATCGCACGCCTGTCGCGTTCAACCAGCGGACAGTTTCAGCTAGTCTCGCAATACGTGCCACCGTGTCTGACGTTGGGCGCTCATGCTCTGCACATGGAGCGCATCAATCGCCTGACCGACATTCTGCTGGCAAAAAGTCTCGCGCTCGGTGCGCGTCGTAGTGAGCGGGTCGATCAGGTGACGGAATACGGCGTGGCCGACGTACAGCTGTTCTGGCTGCTGCATTGCATACATGCAGCGTGGCCGAAGCTGCGCTTTCTTGCATCGAATCCAAATCAGCCTCCTGAGCGGCTGTACGCGATCATCGCCGAACTAGCGAGCGCGCTGATGACGTTTTCGACCGGATCTCAGCTTACCGACATCCCTCTCTACGATCACGCACGCGCCGATGAAGTCTTCACGGAGCTGGAAGCGTTGATTCGCCAATTGCTCGATGCAATCATCCCGTCGCGCGTGGTGTCGATCGGGCTGTCTCGTGACAATGCGACGACATGGTCAGGCAAGATTATGGACGAACGTATCGCATCGGATGCAGCGGACTGGTATCTGTCCGTGAACTCATCACTCCCGGCGTTCGAACTCGTCGAACGCATCCCGCGCTTGTGCAAGATCGGCGCGCCCGACGATGTCGAACACATCGTCAATTCCGCGCTTGCGGGCATCGCACTCAAGCCTGTGCAACGGGTGCCGTCGGCTATTCCGGTCCGCCTCGACAATCACTATTTCGCGCTGGACGCCGCGAGCCCCGCGCACGCCCGATTGCTGGCTGCCCGCGCGTGCCAGATCTACTTGCCCTCATCCGTGCCAGATGCGGCGCTTGAACTCTACGCGGTGCTACGCGCATGACGACGCTTACTTTTTCGCCGGCGCGCGGCGACACGTTGCTTCGGTCGACGAAGCCGACCATCGAGCCGGCTGCGGGTCTGACAGGCTTGCTACGCGCGTCAGCTCTTCTCGTTACCACACTATCGGCCGGTGGCAAAGCCAGTGACTTCGAACTGCTCCGCCACCGTTGCAAGGAACTTGTCGAAGCGTTTGAGACGGCGCTTACGCAGCATGCGTATTCGCACGACGTAGGCAACGACGCAATCGTCGCGCTTTGCGCACTGCTTGACGAAACCGCCTTGCGTCATCTCGATCCTGTGAATAAGAACAAGTGGATCGCGGAACCCATTCAAGTCGAGCGTCTACAGCACCATAACGCTGGCGAATACGTATTCGAGCGAATGGCAATTCGCATGCGCGAAGCGGCGCCGAGTATCGACTTGCTCGAATGCTATGCAGCAATCCTTGGTCTCGGCTTTCGGGGTCGTTATGCGTTAGAGGACGAGACAAAACGCAACGCGCTCATTACTAGCCTTAATGCGCAAATTGAGCAGTTACGCCCGTCTCAAAAGCCTGTGTTTCTGATCGAACATGGCGGACGCCGCCTCGGTAGCTGGTTTCAGCGCCTGTCGCCTTGGGGTATCGCCGGATTGTGCGCCGTAGTGGCGCTGGCTGTCTGGTTTGCGTGGCACGTGGCGCTCGATGCGCAACTGGTTAGCACGATTCCGTCGGGCATCAAGCGGTGAATTCAATGCAACGGCTGGGGTATCCCTTTCGCACAGTAGTCGGTATCGCCGCAGCGCTGATGCTCGCCGTGCTTTGGCTCGTCATGCCGGTGACGACGACGCTCGCCTGGTCATTGACTGCCGTCGTCGTGCTGGCGGCATTACTCGCCATCGGTTTGAGCACGCATCAACAGACACGAGCGCGTCAGGCCAGTGAACACGTTTTGACGGCGCTCGGCTCCGCCACGGCGGAGGTACCAGTCAGGCTTCGCACGCGCATGCCGCTCGTCCTGGTGACGGGTGACGCCCTGCCATCGATCTTCAATCATGAGAGCAGCAGGGAACGTCTTGTTCATGTCGGAGAGGGAGCCATCTGGGTACGTGCGGATCGTATCCAGGATCTGCCGCGCCTCGCGCTCGCCATGCGGCAATGGCGCGACGGTCACGCACCTGATGGCGTCGTGCTAAGCGTGGCGCCTGCGCTGCATGCCGACGCTGACGCGCTGTCACAGTCGCTGCGGATCGTCCGTCAGGCAGTCGCCGATGCCTCTCGCGTGATCGGTGCACCGTTGCCCGGCTATGTCGCTGTGTATCAACGGCTGGTCAGAAACGCGCAGACCGATGCGCTCGCCGCCGTGCAGTGGCACGGGATCTCAAGCGGATCGCCGCTCACCGACATGAAGCGCTTCGATGCGGTAATCGAGAGTTCCGAAACGGATGCACGCCGGCACGCAACAGACCCATATGCTGCCGCAAGCGTTGCCGGACTGGCTTCGATTATCGGATGGACCCAGCGCGTGATATTCGACACACTAGCCGATTCCCGTCAGCCGGCAGCCCCGTGGGCGCTTCACGGCGCCGGGTGGATCGACTGCGGTCCCGCAAGCAATGCCGATAAACCGTGGGAGCGCGACGTCCAGATGCAGACGCGCGTTATACCGGCGGTCGTCGCGGGCTCGCCTGCGCCGTGGCCTCTGCCACAGCCGTTGATCGCGGCTATGTCGCAGCGCGTGAGAGCGTCGCCGCGGCACGTAGCACTCGCGCATGTCGGCGCAATGTGCGCGCTCGCGCTGGCCACCGCATTCTGGGGCGCAGGCCGGAACAACGCCGCGTTGCTGACACGTATCGGCGGACATATGGAGCGCTATGCGGGCATCGCGCCCGAGCAAGATGCCGGTCGCCGCGACGCGCTGCACGCGCTTATCGCGGATCGCGACGAACTCGATCGTTACGGGCGTTCGGGTGTCCCATTGCGGCTGTCGCTCGGCGAATATCACGGTGCGCCGCTCATGCCTTCGCTCAATACCGCGATCGCCGCATATCAGCCACCTGAACCGCCGCCTGCGGTCGTGACACTCGACAGTATGTCGTTGTTCGATAGCGGCAAGGCAATGCTTAAGCCTGGTTCGAATCGGGCATTGGTCGACGCCGTGGAGATGATCAAGGCGCATCCGGACAAGCGTATTCTGGTCGCGGGACACACGGATAACGCAGGCAATCCGCGTAGCAACTTGACACTTTCCATGACGCGTGCAGCGGCGTTACGTGACTGGTTAATCGACGCGTCGGGTATCTCCGCCACGCAGTTCGCTACGCAAGGATACGGCGACACGCGCCCGATTGCCGATAACAACACGCCAGAAGGGCGTGCGAAGAATCGACGCGTGGAAATTACGCTTGTGCCTGATACGAACAAGTAGGTTTTAGAATCCCCGGGGCTACGGCCTTGGGATCTTGAGGCCCGGGAGAACGCTCTCCCGAGCACGTTTTGTTGTACTAAGAAGGAGCAGTAAATGGCAATTCCCGCATACATGTGGCTCAAGGATGACGGTGGCGCCGACATCAAGGGTTCCGTTACCGTGCAAGATCGTGAAGGCAGCGTCGAAGTCGTCGCTTTCGATCACGGCATCCACATCCCGACCGACGGCAACACCGGCAAGCTGACCGGCACGCGCGTGCACGCGCCGATCACCTTCACGAAGGAAACGGACGCGTCGACGCCTTATCTGTACAAGGCTGTGACGAGCGGTCAGACGCTGAAGTCGGTCGAGATGAAGTGGTACAAGATCGACGACGCGGGCAAGGAGAAGGAATACTTCAACACCAAGCTCGAGAACGTCAAGGTCGTCGCTGTGCGACCGAAGATGCACGACATCAAGGTTCCCGACTACGAAAAGCACAACCACCTCGAACAGGTGGAACTGCGCTACGAGAAAATCACGTGGGCGTACAAGGACGGCAACATCATTCACGCTGACACGTGGAACGAGCGCTCGTAATTCAGGCGCTTGAGTTGCAAACGGATCTGATCCGCTGATCGGGTCCGTCGCCGGTCCATATCGAATGGGCCGGCGATTTTTCATATTTCGCCTCCTTCGGTTTCTTCGCTTTCCCGTTATGACATCCCGAGATTCCACGCAATTGCTTCGCCGGCTCAACCCGCACTGCTCACGTACGCTTGAAGCGGCCGCGAGCCTTTGCCAAACGCGTCTATCCGACGAAATCACGGTCGAGCACTGGCTTTTGAAGCTGATCGAGGCCGATGACGGGGACATTCCGGCGATCCTCAAACACTACGATATCGATATCGATGCGGTGTGGAACGCACTGCTCGCAGCCATCAATCGGCTGCCACGCAATCTGCGGGGCATGCCTTCGATTTCAATTCAGCTCGCGAGCATGCTGCAAGACGCGTGGACCTTGGCGTCACGCGAGGATATCGACGGCAAGATTCGCTCGGCGCACTTGCTGCGGGCGATCATCGACGCGCCGCACGTGCTGCGTACGAAAGACGCCTGGCCGCTGCTGTCGCTGTCCAGCATGCAGATCGAGCGGTTGCTGCCGCGTCTTGGCCGTTTGTCGTGCGAAAACCGCGTCGACGAACCGGAAGCGGAAGACGAGGCGCGCGAACAGGGAGCGTCGGCATCCGAAGAAAATACGTCATCTGCTACACCCGCGCCGCCACGCTCGACCGAAGGCGAAGCGCTTGCGCGCTTTGCTATCGATCTGACAGAAAAGGCCCGCCGTGGCGACATCGACCCCGTGTTCGGACGGGATCGCGAGATTCAACAAATGATCGACGTGCTCGTGCGCCGTCGCAAGAACAACCCGATCCTCGTCGGCGATCCGGGCGTAGGCAAGACCGCGATCGTCGAAGGGCTGGCCCTGCGTGTCATCGACGGCAGCTTGCCCGCAATCCTGCGCGACGTACGCATTCTCACGCTCGACCTCGGCCTGCTGCAGGCGGGCGCTGGCGTGAAGGGCGAATTCGAGCAGCGTCTGAAGAACGTGATCGACGAAGTGCGCGCATCGAGCACGCCGGTTCTACTGTTCATCGACGAAGCGCATACATTGATCGGCGCGGGCAATTCAGCAGGCGGATCGGACGCCGCGAACCTGCTCAAGCCGGCGCTCGCGCGTGGCGAACTGCGCACGATTGCAGCAACGACCTGGGCCGAATACAAGGAGTATTTCGAACGCGATGCAGCGCTCGAAAGGCGCTTCCAGCTCGTCAAGGTCGAAGAACCCGGCGACGATGCCGCATGTCTCATGTTGCGCGGCCTTGCCACGCGTTACGCACGGCATCACCACGTGCATATTCGCGACGAGGCACTCGTCGCCGCCGTCAAGCTGTCGCGCCGTTACATTCCGTCGCGGCAGTTGCCGGACAAGGCCGTCGATCTCATCGACACCGCAGCGGCACGGGTTCGCATGGGACTCGATTCGCCGCCGGCCGAACTGCAACGCGCGCGAGCGGCAGTGGCTGCGCTGGAACTCGAGTGCGCGACGCTCGATGCCGACGAGCGCGCCGGTGTTGCCGACGTGGCAGCCCGTCGCGCGGCACTCGATGTATCGATCATGCACGCGAAGCAAGAAGCGAGTGACCTGCACGCGCGTTATGAACGAGAACTGACGCTCGTGCAGAGTCTGCTGGAACAGCGGGGCGACGGCAGCACTAAGCCGCATGCCGATGCCTTGTCGCAAGCCCGCCACGCGCTCGCCGACGCGCAAGGCAAGACTCCGCTCATCTTCGCCGATGTCGATGCCCAAGCCATTGCCCGCGTCGTCGCGGAGTGGACAGGCGTGCCGGTGGGCAGTCTGGTCGAAGACGAGCTTCTGAGCCTGCTCGCGCTGGAGGAGCGCATGGCCGCACGCGTGGTTGCGCAAAACGACGCGCTCGGCACACTCGCGCAAAGCCTGCGCACGGCGAAGGCGGGACTCACGAGCGAGCACGCGCCGCTCGGCGTGTTCCTGCTGACAGGACCTTCGGGTGTCGGCAAGACCGAAACCGCGCTCGCGCTTGCCGATGTTCTCTTTGGCGGCGAGGCCGCCCTTACGACGATCAATATGTCGGAGTATCAGGAGGCGCACACGGTCTCGCAGCTAAAGGGTTCGCCACCAGGTTACGTCGGTTATGGACGCGGCGGTATTCTTACCGAAGCGGTGCGGCAACGCCCTTATAGCGTCGTATTGCTCGATGAAGTCGAGAAGGCGCATCGCGACGTGCTCGATATCTTCTATCAGGTGTTCGACCGCGGCACCATGCGCGATGGCGAAGGTCGCGAAATCGACTTCCGCAACTGCGTGATTTTGATGACGTCGAATCTTGGCAGCGCGCAGATCGACGAAGTGACGACGGACAATCCGGACATTGCCCAGGCGGCGCTCCTCGATGCGATCCACGAGCCGCTCGTCAAGCATTTTCAACCTGCGTTGCTCGCGCGCTTCCAGACGCTCGTCTACCGGCCATTGGCCGCCGACGCTCTGGCGCAGATTGTTCGGCTGAAACTCGGCAAGATTTCGGACCGCTTGCAAAAGCAGCATGACGTCAATCTCGTTTGCGACGACACGCTCATCGCCTCGCTCGCAGAACTGTGCCTCGCCCGCGAATCCGGCGCGCGCAATGTCGACACGTTCCTCGATCAGCGCATCCTGCCGACCGTTTCGCGCGAACTTCTGACACGCATGGCCACCGGCACCACGCCGGCCGAGGTTCGCCTTGCAAGTTCCGAAGGAGGCAATCTGACGATCGAATTCGTCGATCGCGGCGAAGTTGCCGCTGCACACGGCTGAGCGCTGCGTCATGGCGGCCGGCCCATCGCTCTACGACATGCTCCTCGGTCAGATTGACGGGGAGTCGATCGACCATTTCGACGACCGCACGCTCGAAGCCTTAAGCGTGCAGCAAAACGTGCGGCGTATTCTCAATACGCGTGCGGGCGCACTGAAGCATCTACCAGACTACGGTTTGCCGGATCTGACCAATGTTTATAAGGAGTTGCCCGGCTCGTCACACGCGCTCAAGCAGCAGATGGAAGCAACGCTTTTGAAGTATGAGCCGCGGATTCGCTCTATCGATATCGGCATCTTGCAAAACGACGACCCCGGCTTGCAGGTGAGCTTCGAAATGACCTGTCATTTGAAAAAGACAGGGCTCGTGCGCTTTGGCACGTACTTCGTTCCGCCGGGCGTATTCCGCCTGGAACGTCGCGTTCGCGAAGGTCGCTAAACACCACGGAACAAGCCCGCTCACGCGGGCTCTCCTTCACTCACCAAATAACTCCCCTACTGCGCCAACGTCCCCATATCCACCACGAACCGATACTTCACATCGCTCTTCAACATACGCTCGTAAGCGTCGTTGATCTGATCCATGCGAATCATCTCGATGTCGGACGTGATCCCGTGCTTGCCGCAGAAATCCAGCATCTCCTGCGTCTCCGCAATACCGCCGATCAGCGAACCCGCAATCGACCGGCGCTTGAAGATCAGGTTGAACACAGCCGGCGAAGGATGCGGATGCTCCGGCACGCCAACCAGCGTCATCGTGCCATCACGCTTGAGCAAGACCATGAACTGGTCGAGATCGTGCGATGCCGCCACCGTGTTCAAAATGAAATCGAAGCTGTTGGCGTGCGCCGCCATCTGCTCCGGGTCTTTCGAGATCACCACCTCGTTCGCGCCGAGACGCTTCGCATCCTCGATCTTGCCCGGTGATGTCGTGAACAAGACGACATGCGCGCCCATCGCCGCCGCCAGCTTCACGCCCATATGGCCCAAGCCGCCCAGTCCGACGACGCCCACCTTGTCGCCCGGCTGCACGTTCCAGTGACGTAACGGCGAGTACGTGGTGATGCCCGCGCACAGCAAAGGTGCGACGGCCGCCGGGTCGAGGTTGTCAGGCACCTTCAACGTGAAGGCTTCGTCGACGACCATCGAGGTCGAATAGCCGCCGTACGTCACGCCGCCCGACTTCTTGTCGGGCGAGTTGTACGTCTGCACGAAGCTTTCCGGGCTCTCGCAGAACTGCTCCTCGCCTTCCTTGCAAGACGGGCACACGCGGCAAGAATCGACCATGCAGCCGACGCCCGCCAGATCGCCCACCTTGAACTTCGTCACCTCGGCGCCGACTTCCGCCACGCGCCCGACAATCTCATGGCCCGGCACGACCGGATAGTTCGTGCCGCCCCACTCGTTGCGCGCCATGTGCAGGTCCGAGTGGCAGACGCCGCAAAACAGCACGTCGATGCGGACATCGTTCGGGCCGACATCGCGACGCTCGATTTCAAGCGGGCCGAGCGGTTTGTCGGCGGCGGATGCTGCATAGGAATACACCTTGCGCATGATTGTTTTCCCTCTTGAGTTTCAGGCTTATGACAGGAACCGCGTCCTTGCGACACCTCAGGGACACGGTCGAAACGGAAGTGCGCGCGAGAGCGCGCATCGTTTTTTTATGTGCGACAACGAACGTTCGCCGCGCTGTCGCACACGTGTTGCGGTGATCTTGCCGATCGCGCCGATGTTTCGGCGGCAAATCGCAACTTCAGTACTGTATGCCTATAAGCATCTTTCTGCACGACCGATGGGGACCTCCCCCGTCCGTCTCCCTGCGCAAGCGGGACTATGCGTGCAAAAGTTGCAGATCTAAGGTTTGGGTAAGCGCGGAAGCCAAGGAACGTTCGGGGCGCTTCCGAAAGCAACGGAGTAGCTGGCGTCGGGGCGCCGGCATCGAATCGATATCACACGAGAGCGAGACCATGAATTCGAAGGCGGTAACAGCGAGCATCGACACGCAGAGCGGCACGATAAGCGCCGAGTTTCACGTCGACACGGGGCGGTTGAGAATACTGGAGCGCGGGCTATTGCGCGTGGAACTATTTCCGCCGCATTCGTGGTTCACCATCGCATCGGTGGCCGGGAACAGCCGCTGGGGCACGCGGCCGCGCGAGCGCGACCTGCAACTGGTCGTCGAGAGTTACATCATGCAGCGCTTCGGGATGTCGGCGCTGCGCGCGGATGTCTCGATGGCGCAATGACGCAGACGCGGTCCGCGTCACCGCTTGCGCGCCGAGCGTCGAGTGCGCTGATAAAAACTATTCGGCTTGGTGCGCACCCAGTCGACGAAGCTGCGCACTGCTTCGTCCTGCATGAGCGCGTCGATGGTGGCGAATCGTTGCGCGAGTTCCTTCTCGGTAAAGAGCGCATGCAGTTGCCGATGACAGATGCGATGCAGCACCGCCGTCTGCCGTCCGCCCTGCGACTTCGGCACGAGATGATGCAGGTCGCGCTCGGACGCGGGCACGGGCCGCCCGCATAGCGCGCACGTTTCTTCCGGTAACGGCCGATACCACGGTTCGGGCGCGGGCTTTGCCATTCGGCTCCTTTTCTGGCGCTGCGTCGTTGCGTTGGAACTGATCGTTTCGAGTGTACGCCGAGGCTGTTTTGTTTTCTGGCCGGACGTGGCACCATGGAACTGCTAGCTCACCGCTCACGCAAGTCGACGTCGGAGAAGCCATGGAAGTGACCATCAACGAATTGGCCGGCCTGCTCGAAGAACTGGAACAAGAAGATCCGGTCGATTACGGCGACCTGCCGTTCGGCGAACCGGAACTGCGCCGTCTCGTGTTGACTTCGCTTCTGGAACGGCATCGCGGTCTGCAAGACAGCGGCCTCAATCCCGGCGATGTCAGCCTCACCTACATGCTCACCACCGCGCTGCTCGTGCTCGAAAACCTCGTGCTGCATGCGCGCATCATGCTGCTGCAAGGTCAGCGCATCGACGTGAATGCGCTGTTGCGGAAGTATTCAGGCAGTTGAGTTCCGCGACAGACTTTCTATAAGATCGGCTCAGCCGCGCGGTCCCGAGGGCGGACGGTAGCCGGGAATACGCATCAGCGCTTCGTGGCACGAGACGGCGAGCGCCGCGAGACGGTCCACGCTTGCACGCATGTCCACCTGCGTCTGCGCGATCGTTTGCCGCAATGCGTCGAGCCGCGGGGTGATGGTGTCGTCTATCGTCTCGCCCTGGCTTCCCAGCAGAAGGATGGCTTCCGCGTCCTCGCGCATCTCGCGCAATTCCATGATCGTCACCTTGCTCTGCGCCTGCACGCGTGCATGTGCTTCGGCAATTGCGCCAAGCCCCATGCGGCGCATGCGTTCGACGAGCTCGCGCATCGAGCGCATGGCGAGTTCACCGGCACCGTAAGCCATGAATTCGACATCGTCGATAGACAGGGAAAGACGGCCTTCGGGAGATTCGAATTCGAGCTTCGTGGACATGTCGGGCATCGCTGTGTTTATGAGATGCCCGAATTCTAGGGATGCAGCCTGCGCCTGAGGTTCGGATTAGTTCTAAAGCGCTGGTCGCAGCGTCGATTGATCTATTTCGAGAACGCGTTACTTGGCGGATGGCGCGACGGAAGTAGCGTTTTCGACCACGCCGAGATCCCAATCGCCGAACTCGTACCAGTCTTCTCCGAGCAATTCGGCCGGATGCTGCGTGCGATTCGAGCCATTGCCGCAGCGCATCGCTTTCTCGGAGCAGTAGTGGTCGCAGCCCCAGCAGTTACGCTCCGGGTGGCTGGGGTGAAGGGGAAATCGCTTCGCCATGGTCGACATGCTCCTGTTGCAATGGTCACGCAGGTTAGGGCGAAAGCCCCGCGCGCATCAATAGGAGCAGGGCCGAGCTTCGTTGCGCGGCGCGACGAACATCGTTTCGGCGGAATTTATCGGAGGCTCAGTAACGGCTTCGTCGCTCCGGTCAGAAGAAGCTCGATCAAGTCGCGCACGCTGCGAATGGCCGGACCGAATGGCAGGGTTTCGCGTCCACGGAAGAAGAGGCCGTTGTTGACATCGCCACGCAAAGCCGCCGCGAGCCGGGTATCGATACAGAAGTGCCCGAACTTCTCGATGCCATCACGCAAACCGCATGCGCTCAAACATTCGAGCGCCGACGGACACGTCTGCTCGCGCGCGCCGATCTTCGTGCGGATGCGCTCCTCGTTGCGCAAATAGCGCATGAGCCACGGCGTCTTGACCGCACGCGCGGGCAAACCCGTCACGCTGATGAACTCCACGATGTCTTCCGGCGTCGCTTCGGTGAGCACGCGCTTGAACTCGGGATGCGCGTCGCCTTCCTTGGTGACGGCAAAGGGCGTTCCAATCTGCACGCCATTCGCGCCCGCCGCCAGCCACTTGCTCACCGCTTCATGACTGTTGATGCCGCCCGCGACGATCACCGGCACGTCGCCTCGGTTCAGCCCGAGCGATTCGAACACGGTCTGCAATTCGCCGAGTACACGTTCGAAGCCGAAGCGCTCGTTGTGCATGTCGGCGACGTCGTTGACGCCGAGATGTCCGCCCGCATGCGCGGGATGTTCGATCACGATCGCGTCGGGCAGGCGGCCTTTCTTCATCCACTTCTTCAGCACGAGCGCGACGCCGCGACTGTCCGAAAGTATGGGAATGAGCGCAATGTCGTGGCCTTGCGTGAGATCGGGCAGGTCGAGCGGCAAGCCCGCGCCCATGACGATTGCGCCCGCGCCTTGCTCGCACGCGACGCGCACGTAGTCGGCGTGCGCGCGCACGGCTTTCATGACGTTGACCGCGATCATGCCGCGCCCTTGCGACAGTTCACGCGCGGCCTGAATCTCGCGTTCCAGCGCGATGAGGTTGACGCGTTCGAGCGTATCGCGCGACGGATCGGCGCGGCACATCGCGAGCAGATCCTCATGATGATGCCGCAGGTCGATGCTCGCAATCGTGCCGAGCGCGCCCTCTCTCGCGACGCTGCCCGCCAGCCGATGCGCCGACACCCCAACGCCCATGCCGCCCTGCACGATAGGCAAGAGCGTGCGACCGCGAATGACGAGCGGTGCAAACAAATGTGAGGAAGCGCGCGACGCGCCGTTTTCAGCTTGATGTCGATTCATGATTGGACTGCCCGAATGAAATGCGCTGCGTGATTCGATTCCACCTGCGCTTGCACCCGATGGTATGGGCAGCTTTCTCGCTCGACAATCGCATGTCACGCGCTGATATTGACGAATGTCACACGAGGCCTTTCTTTGGATCGGGTATGCGCGAGGTTGCGCGTCTTGCGAGACCGCTTTTCTACTCATCCCAACCGGTACCATCACCTCTTGCAACATGATTTAACACACGATTGCCAATCGTCTGTCAGCATGGCACACCGTCTGGTTAATTCGTTTTGCTTAGGCCTTGGACAAGACCGATCCAAAACAATAAAAGCCGCTAAAACAAGCGCTTCGCTTGCGAAAAATCAAGCCTTCAAAACATATAAATTCGTCACAAATTGAGCGGGTAATAAGCGTTCGCGTGACACAGCGTCGCACGCACTTCAAATGAAACGCTTTTCCATAGATTAGCGTTTTCGTGCTCAATGCTGCATGGCATCATCGTGGCGCGGCGCAACGCCGTGCACGGCGTTCTTCCAGAACGCTTCAATCAAAGAAACCAGCGAATGCAATGAATGAGAAAACCAAACGTTTAGCAGCGCCACTGTTAGCGGGGGTGGCCAGTCTCTGTCTCTCGGGATGCAAGCTGGAAGTGTTGGACTCGAAGGGCAGCATCGGCAAAGCGGAAGCTTCGTTGATCGCTCTTTCGACTTACACCATGCTTCTCGTCGTCATCCCGGTCATTTTGATGACCCTGTTCTTCGCGTGGCGCTATCGCGCGTCGAATAAGAACGCTACCTACGCGCCCAAATGGACGCACTCCACGGCAATCGAAATCGTCGTCTGGGCGATTCCCGCTGTCATCATCCTGTACCTCGGCATTCTGACGTGGAAAACCACGCATGAACTCGATCCGTACAAGCCGCTTCAATCGGATGTCAAGCCGATCAACGTAGAAGTCGTCGCGCTCGACTGGAAGTGGCTCTTCATCTATCCGGATCTCGGCATTGCGTCGGTGAACCAGTTGGCCATTCCCGTTGGCACGCCGG
Source organism: Caballeronia sp. LP006 (assembly GCF_031450995.1). Lineage (NCBI taxonomy): Bacteria > Pseudomonadati > Pseudomonadota > Betaproteobacteria > Burkholderiales > Burkholderiaceae > Caballeronia > Caballeronia sp. LP006. The sequence goes on from NZ_JARTVW010000003.1 coordinate 84,146, forward strand.
TGAACTTCCGCATCACGTCGGATTCGGTGATGAACTCGTTCTTCATCCCGCAACTCGGCGGCCAGATCTACGCAATGGCCGGCATGCAGACGAAGCTGCATCTGCAAGCGGATCACGTGGGCGACTATGCGGGCATCTCCGCGAACTACAGCGGCCAGGGCTTCTCCGACATGAAGTTCCGCGCGCTCGCCATGTCTTCCGCCGATTTCGATGCATGGCAGAAGAAGGTCAAGACCGCGCCCGCGCGTCTGGACATGGACGTCTACGCCGGCGTCGCGAAACCGAGCGAGAAAGATCCGGTGAAGTACTTTTCCACCGTCGATCCCAAGCTCTTCAACAACATCGTCGGCAAGTACAACAACGGCCGTTTCGATGTCAACGGCGAAAACTGCGTAACCAAGGGGTAAGCCATGTTTGGCAAATTAACGCTCGAGGCGATCCCGTACCACGAACCCATCATCATGGGGGCGACGGTCCTCATGGCGATCATGGTGATCGGTGCGGCCGCCCTTCTCACTAAGTTCGGCAAATGGGCCTGGCTCTGGAACGAGTACCTGACGTCGACGGATCACAAGCGCATTGGCGTCATGTATCTCGTCGTGGCGGGACTCATGCTGGTGCGCGGCTTCGCGGACGCCATCATGATGCGCGTGCAGCAAGCCATCGCGCTGAATAATCCCGGCATCTTCCCGCCGCATCACTACGACCAGATTTTCTCGGCCCACGGCACCATCATGATCTTCTTCATGGCCATGGCGCTGCTGGTCGCATTCTTCAACCTCGTGGTGCCTTTGCAGATCGGCGCGCGCGACGTGGCGTTTCCGTTCATCAACTCGCTGTCGTTCTGGATGACGGCCGTGGCCGCTGTCCTGATCAATCTCTCGCTCTTCATCGGCGAGTTTTCGAAGACGGGCTGGCTCGCGTATCCGCCGCTCTCCGAGACGCAATTCAGTCCGGGCGTCGGGGTCGATTACTACATCTGGGCCTTGCAGATTTCCGGCGTCGGCACGTTGCTGACGGGCGTGAACTTCTTCGTCACCATCGTGAAGATGCGCGCACCCGGCATGACGTGGATGAAGCTGCCCGTGTTCACATGGACGGCGTTCTGCTCGAACGTGCTGATCATGGCGACGTTCCCAATCCTGACCGTCGCGCTCGCGCTGCTCGGTCTCGACCGCTACCTCGGCATGCACTTCTTCACGAACGACGGCGGCGGCAACCCGATGGTGTATCTGAACCTGATATGGGCTTGGGGACACCCCGAGGTCTACATTCTGATTCTGCCGGCTTTCGGCATTTATTCGGAAGTGGTCTCGACGTTCTCGAAGAAGCCGCTGTTCGGCTACAAGACGATGGTCTACGCGACGTGCTGCATCATGGTGCTGTCGTTCCTCGTGTGGCTGCACCACTTCTTCACCATGGGTTCGGGCGCCAACGTCAATGCCTTCTTCGGCATCATGACGATGATCATCTCCATCCCGACCGGCGTGAAGATCTTCAACTGGCTGTTCACGATGTACCGTGGCCGCATCCAGTTCACGACGCCCGTGTTGTGGACCATCGGCTTCATCATCACGTTCACGCTCGGCGGCATGACGGGTGTCATGCTGGCCATTCCCGGCGCGGACTTCGTGCTGCACAACAGCCTCTTCCTGATCGCGCACTTCCATAACGCTATCATCGGCGGCGTGGTGTTCGGCTACTTTGCCGGCGTGCAGTACTGGTGGCCCAAAGTGTTCGGCTTCAAGCTGGACGAAAAGCTCGGCCGCAACGCCTTCATTTGCTGGTTCGTGGGCTTCTTCGTGGCGTTCGTGCCCATCTACATCCTCGGCTTCATGGGCATGACGCGCCGTATCAACCATTACGACAACCCCGCATGGCAGCCGTATCTGATGGTCGCGGCTGCGGGCGTCGGCATCATCGCGTTGGGCGTGGCCTTCCAGGTCGCGCAGATCGTAGTCAGCGTGATTCGCCGCAACCAGCCGGCGTATCGCGATGTCACGGGCGACCCGTGGAACGGCCGCACGCTCGAATGGGCGATCAGCTCGCCGCCGCCGGTCTACAACTTCGCGCATATTCCAGCCGTGCGTGAACTCGACGAGTTCGCCGACATGAAGGAAACCGGCCGCAGCATGGCCGATCAGGGACCGTACCGCGCCATCCACATGCCGTCGAACACGAGCGCGGGTCTTGTCGTCGGCGTGTTCGCGCTGGTGCTCGGCTTTGCCGCCATTTGGCATATCTGGTGGATGGCTATCGTCGGTCTGGTCGGCATTGCCGCGACCGTCATCGGCTACAGCTTCCGTGCGAACGCTGGCTACATGATCCCCGCCGCGACCGTCAAGGCGACCGAAGAGCGGAACCGTCCGCCGAAGTCGCTTGCAAAGACCGGCGTCGCGCGCGACCTGGAACTGGAGGTGCTGTAAATGTCGCAATCGACACTATCCGCGCATCACGCGCATGACCATGAGCACGAACACTCGTCGCATTCCGTGTTCGGCTTCTGGGCCTACCTGATGACCGACTGCGTGCTGTTCGCCTCCCTTTTCGCGACCTTCGCGATGATGGGGCATCAGTTCGCGGGCGGCCCGACGGCAAAGGATCTCTTCAATCTCAACGATGTCGCGATCGAAACCGCGCTGCTGCTCACGAGCAGTCTGACGTTCGGCTTTGCGATGATTTTTGCGCAACGCAAGAAGACGGGTGCCGTGCTCGCGTGGCTCATCGTCACGTTTCTGCTGGGCGCGGGCTTCCTGTGGCTGGAACTGCACGAGTTCGCGCATCTGATCGCCGAAGGCGCCAGCCCTCAGCGCAGCGCGTTCTGGTCGTCGTTCTTCACGCTCGTCGGCACGCATGGTCTGCACGTCACCCTCGGCATGATCTGGCTGATCGTGCTTGCGGTGCAGATGATCGCGAAGCCGGGCATGGGCGAACGCGAACTGCGCCGGCTCGCCTGTCTGAGCCTTTTCTGGCACTTCCTGGACATCGTCTGGATTTGCGTGTTCTCCTTCGTCTACCTTGCGAGCCTCGTCTAATGGCACATACGCATTCAACACATGGCGATATCCCGCATGTCAGCGTGCGTGGCTATCTGATCGGCTTCGTGCTGGCGGTCGTGCTGACCTTGGCGTCGTTCTGGCTCGTGATGTCGGGCACGTTCAGCGGCGAGCGCGCAATCACGGCGCTTGCAGTGCTGGCCGCCGTGCAGATGGTCGTCCACGTGGTTTTCTTCCTGCACGTGAACGCATCGAAGGGGCAGCGCTGGCACGCCTTGTCGTTCGCCTATACGATTCTGATGTCACTCGTCGTTGTCGTCGGAACGGTATGGGTCATGCATAACGTCCACATGCTGATGATGGCGCGTTAAGCCCATCGGTCCTTCCCAAGGAACCGTATTGCTGCGTCAAAGCGGACCTGCCTCGCAGGTCCGCTTTTTTTTCGTCGGTGCGAATCCCTATTTTTAAGCGCGTGATGAATCTTGACAATTTGTTGCAGCCGCGTGAATATCTGTCCATAATTTGGTTTAACCATCCACAATATGGACAAGGAGACGCGAATGCCCGCGCCCAAGAATTCGGCGGATGCCCTCACGCCGTATCAATATCCCAATCCCAAGGAAGCGCAGAAGGAAATCGTCGTAAGTCACGCGATTCCAACCGACGAGCGCGAGTGGGTCCCGCAGGCCGAGAACGTCTGGTTTCGTCCGCTGTGCCTCAATGTGTCGACCGGTTACTGGATGAACCTGCTGCGCGTGCGCAAGTCGGGCGTGCTGTCGCGTCACCGTCATCCGCAAGCCGTGCACGGCATGGTGCTCAAGGGGCGCTGGCATTATCTGGAGCATGACTGGGTTGCAACAGAAGGCAGCTACGTGTTCGAGCCGCCCGGCGAAACGCACACGCTTTACGTGCCCGAAGACGTCGAGGAAATGATCACCTACTTCCAGGTGAACGGCGTGATGTTCTATTGCGATCCGTACGGCAACTACACCGGTTATGAAGACGTGTTCACGAAGGTGGACATGTGCCGCAAGCATTACGAAGCCGTTGGACTGGGCGCGGATTTCGCCGACCAGTTCATTCGCTGAATAACGCTTGATGCAACGGCTTGAAGCAACGGCTTGAAGCACGGTCTGAAGCAACGCAATTCCCGCAGCACCTTTCGCCAACCGAACCGAAGCATAAAAACAAGGCTTTCGGAGGAGACAACATGCAGAGTAAATCGCCGCGCCTGAAGCGCATACAGTGGGTCGCGCTCACGTTCCTGACGCTTGCCGGAATCGTGAACTATCTCGACCGCAGCACGCTTTCCATCGCGAATCATTCGGTCACACAGGAGCTGGGCCTGTCCGCATCGCAGATGGGCTTGCTGCTCTCAGCATTCTCGTTCGCGTACGCGTTTTCGCAGTTGCCCATCGGCGTGATGCTCGATCGCTTCGGCGCGCGCATCATGCTCGGGCTCGGCATGTTCGTGTGGTCGGTGGCGCAGTTGTTCGGCGGCCTCGTCACGACGCTGCATCAGTTTCTCGCGGCCCGCATCGCACTCGGCATCGGCGAGGCGCCTCAATTTCCGGCGGGCGCCAAGGTCGTCAGCGAATGGTTCGCGCAGCGCGAACGCGGCAAGCCGACCGGCATCTTCGTGACGTCGTCGACCATTGGCCCGGCGCTCGCTCCGCCCATTCTCACCGTGTTGCTGCTCAACTTCGGCTGGCGCAACATGTTCGTCATCATGGGCGTACTCGGCATCATGGTGTCGGTGGGCTGGTATGTGGTGTATCGGAACCGCAAGGACATCACGCTCGATGCGCAGGAAGTCGCGCATCTGACCGAAGGCGAACCCGCACAGCGCGCCGAACGCAATATGACGTTCGCGGAATGGCGCGGTCTCTTCGGCAAGGCGACGACCTGGGGCATGATCTTCGGCTTCATGGGCGTGATCTACATGGTGTGGCTGTATCTCACGTGGCTGCCGGCGTATCTCGAACACGAGCGTCATCTGACGATTGCGAAGACCGGCTGGGTCGTGACCATCCCCTATCTTGCCGGCACGCTCGGCATGCTGTCGTCGGGCTTTATCGCCGATGGTCTGATGGCGCGCGGCGTTGCGCCCATTCGCAGCCGCAAGTGGCCAATCTGCTCGGGTCTCATCGGCGGCGCGCTCTTCACGGTGCCGGCCGCGTTCACGCCGAATCTCACGCTTGCCATCGTGTATTTGTCGGCGGCAATGTTCTTCGTCAACATGGCGAGCGGCGCGGCGTGGGCGCTCGTCTCGGTCGCGGCTCCGCGTCATATGGTGGCCTCGCTCGGGAGCATCCAGAACTTCGGCGGTTACTTCGGCGGGTCGTTCGCGCCGTTCATTACCGGGCTCGTGGTCGACAAGACGCATTCGTTCGTCAACGCGTTCCTGATCAGCGCGGGCGTGGCGTTCGCCGCCGCGCTCGTGTACATGTTCGTCGTGCGCTCGCCGATTCAGGATTCCGAGGCGCAAGCCGCCGCCGTTCCCGTCGTCTGATCATTCAAGCTACTCATGACCTTTCAACCTGATCTGTACAAAGGCAAGACCGTCGTCGTGACGGGCGGCACGCAAGGTATCGGCGCGGGCATCGCGCAGGAATTCGCGACGCTCGGCGCGCGCGTCATCGCGGCGGGTATCGCGCCGACGGCAGCGCAGAAGGACGCGCTCGGCGCGGAAATTGAAGTCGCCGCGCTCGATGTCGCCGATGCCGCCAGCACCGCCGATCTTTTCGCGCGTCTCGATTCGCTCGACGTGCTCGTCAACTGCGCGGGCATGATCAAGCGTGGCGACGAGCACGACATCGAAACCTTCGAGCGCGTGATCGCCGTGAATCTCAACGGCACCATGCGGATGTGCTCGGCGGCGCGACCGTTACTCGCGAAAAGCCGGGGATCGATCGTCAACACGGCGTCGATGCTGACGTTCTTCGGCGGCGGTCTCGTGCCTGCGTACAGCGCGAGCAAGGGCGGCGTCGCGCAGTTGACGAAGTCGCTCGCGATTGCTTACGCGGCAGAAGGCATTCGCGTGAACGCGGTCGCGCCCGGCTGGATCGCCACGCCGCTTACGCAGGCGCTGCAGGAGGACGACGGCCGCTCGCAAGCCATTCTCGAGCGCACGCCCATGAAGCGCTGGGGCTTGCCGGAGGATGTCGCGCGCGTGGTGGCGTTTCTGGCGTCGCCGGCGGCGTCGTTCATGACGGGAACGGTCGTGCCGGTTGATGGCGGCTATCTGATCGCCTGACGCGCCAATCGACGGATCACACGGCATGCCGATATACTCGGCGCGCCGTCGCACTCAGGTTTCCAAAAATGTCCGCAGCTTCCGACTCCTCTTCCTCCTCCTTCGACGCGGCGAAAGCCAACGGCACCGCCGCGTTCTCGAAGTTCATGGTGGTGCTGCAACTCATCGCCGATGCCGATGAACCGCCGACCGTCGCCAGCCTCACGGCGGGATCGGGTTATCCGCGTCCGACGGTGTATCGCATCGTCGGCGCGCTAATTGCCGAAGGGCTCGCGGTCGAGAGCGCACGTGGTGGAAGTTATGCGCTCGGCCCGCGTCTGATGTCGCTTGCGAGCCGAAGCTGGGAGCGCTCCGATCTGCGCATCGCCGCCACCGACGCGTTGCAGGCGCTGCGCGACAGTACGCAGGAAACCGTGCATCTCGCCGTGCGCAGCGGCGCGGAGATGGTGTATATCGAAAAGCTCGAAAGTCCTCATGCGGTGCGCATGGCTTCGCGCATCGGCACGCGCGTCACGCTCTATTCGAGTTCGGTGGGCAAGGCGTATCTGTCGACGCTCGGTCGTGCCGAGCGCGATGCGTTGTTGCAAGGCATGGCGTTCGAGCGCTTTACGTCGAATACGATCACCGAGCGTCGCGCGCTCGATGCGGAACTCGATGCCTGCCACGCGCGCGGCTATGCGGAAGACCGCGAGGAAAACGAAGCGCAGATTTTTTGTTATGGCAGCGCGATCGTCGGGGCGAACGGCACGACGCTCGGCTGCGTAAGCGTGAGCATTCCGCTGTTCAGAAAGAGCGCGACGCCTGTCGAAACTTATATCGAACCGCTCAAGGCCGCGTGCCGCGCGATCGGGGAGCGCATGAGTCCGGGTACGCGCTGACGCGCGCGTGCTCACCAGATGTACCGCGCGCCCAGCAAACCCTGATAGCTGCGATAACCGCCGTCGCCTTGCTGGTAGCCGAGGTTGCCCCACAGACGCCAGTTCCGCGCGAGTTGCGCCTGCGCGCCGACCTTTACTTCGAGGCGATTTCTCGGGCCGTCCTGCGACACCACGATCTGATTGAAGGCGATGGAATTGCCGCTCGTGTCGTGCCACCAGTTGACTTCCAGATACGGCAGCCAGCCCGGCGCCGCGGCCGATCCCGGCGCGTGAAAAACGCGCATGCCCACGCGCGTCGTCAGTGCATTGATATTGCCGCCATGGACGATCGTGCCGCCAGACTCCACGTGATCGTCGGCGGCATAGTTCGAATAGATGACTTGCGCTTGCGGCTCGATCAGCACCGGGCCGCTCGACGTCTGACCTACCGCGAACGCCCATCCGCCTTCGACCGATCCGCCCCACGTATGGCTCGCGTAGCTCTCGCCATTCAGTTGCGCGCCCTTGACCGTGTTGTCGAAGTGCGCATATTGCAGCCACGTATCCACGTAAGGTCCGACAGGCGAAAGCGCATTCGCGCGCCAGGTCGCGTAGACGCCGGCGCTCGCGCCGTTCACATTGCCTCGCGCGGTGGCGGGATTGTTACGCGCAGTGGCATCGGTCGTCGACGAGCCATAACCCGCCATGATGCCCGCCTGCCAATGCTGCGCGTTCGACACGCGATGCAGCAAGTCGATGCCCGCCTGAAAGACCGCGGTGTCGGTGGATTCGGCAAGCCGCCCGCCGGCCGCGTTGCCGTCGGTGTGCGCGGCGCGAGTGCGCACCCAGGCCGTCGATTCGTTGCCGCTCATGCCATCCACGGCGAAGGGATCGGGGAAGCCCGCGCGGTCGTGCAAGGTCATGACGAACATGTCGCGCGCCGCTGCCTGATTGCCAAGATAGCCGCCCGGTTCGGGTCGTGGCGCGGGTGTCGGTGTAGGCGACGGTCCGTCCGTCAAGGTTCGCAAATACCAGTTGCCATCGGCGGGTGTGCTCGCGCCGCCTTTGTACAGGTTGTATTCGTATGGACCCGCGACGACGCGGCCATCGAGCGTGAACTGGCCGTTCGACTGACCATCCACCTGAACGATGCGGATTCCGTTGCTCGTTATTGCCCCCGCGCCGCCTGCGTTCCGCACTTTCACGGCGGTCTGACCGGCACTGTCGCCATGCACGATCAGGCGATCTGTCGCGGAACTGTCGCCGCCCAGCGCCGTGCTCAACGTCAGCAATCCGTTGTTGCCGATGTAGTTGCCCGCGACCGTCAACGTACTCGTGGGCGTCGGGCTGCTCATGCGGATTTCGCCGTTGTTCGTCAACGTTCCGCCGATACTGAACGCGCCAGCCGCGGCATTCGCGAAACCGGGCGCTGCATCCGCGACCGCGAGCAATCCGTTGTTCACCACCGCGCCGCCCACGCCGCCATAACCGCCGAATGTCGCGCCCTGCGCCACCGATACTTGCGGCGTGTTCGGCAATTGCGCGTTGTCGGTCAGGATGAGCGCGCCCGAATTCACTTGAGTGGTCCCGCTGTATGTCTGGCTGCCCGGCAGCAATAGCGCGCCAGAACCTTGCTGCGTCAACGCGCCGGTTCCGCTGATCGAGTGGCCATAGACGTAGCGATCGCTGCGATTGAACACCAGCGCGCCGTTGTTGACAATATCGCCCGCGACGCTGCCCGACGCGCCGCCCGTGCCGAGCTGCAGCACGCCTGCGTCAATGGTGGTCGGCGCCGTGTAAGTGTGGTCCGCGCTCAGAATCAACCGGCCGGCGCCGGTTTTCGTAAAGCCGCCCGAGCCGCTGATGACACCGTCGAACACGGTGTTCGTACTGTAATTTGCCGTGAGCGTTGCCGTGCCGAGCGAGACGTTGCCCGCGCCTGCGAGGCTCGTGACCTGCTGATTGAAACCGTTCAAATCGAATGTCGTGCCCGGCGACAACATCACGCGCGAACTCGGCGCGATGACATTCTCCGCTCCGGCTTGCAGCGTCCCGCCTTCGATCAGCGTCGCGCCGGTGTACGTGTTCGCCTTTGACAATTGCAACGTGCCCGCGCCTGCCTTGGTGAGCGTCTTGCCATCCCAGCCCGTCGTCTGATTGGCCGTCTCATTGGCAAGAACGACGTCCATGTCGAACGAATCGCCGGGTTGCACGAGCGTGAAGACGCCGTTCGCCGTCGCGGGCGTCGTCCCGTGCGCGGCATACCACGTGAGCCCGACGCCCACGTTGTAGTTCTGGGCGGTATAAGCGGACGAGAGCGTCAGGAAATCGACGGAACTGGCCGTGCCGCCGATGCGCGTCGATGCGAACGTTCCACTAAGCCCGCCGGGCGTGGTCGCGTGGATTTCCGTGAATGCGCCCGCTGCCAGTTGCGCGGCGCTCGTCGCGGGCGCTGCCGTGTAACCCGCGAGGTTGAAGATCGCGCCAGGACCGATCGATGCCGTGCTCGCCGAGATCACCGGTTCGGCAACCCCCGCAATGCTGGACAGTGTGCCGGTCATGGTGAAGGCGCGGCCGACTTCGAGCTGGCTGCGGCTCGACAGCGCGGTGGTCGCGCCGGACGCGGTCGTCCAGTCGGCCGCAGTCGTGAACGCGCCCGTTTGCAAAAGCCGTAATGTGCCGGCTTCGACGCTGACCGCGCCTTGCGTCGAACCGGAGGCGGCGAGATTCGCCGCGCCGACGCCCGTTTTCAAGAGCGCGCCTGAGCCGCTCAGTGTGTTGAGCATCAGGGCGTCGTTGGCGAAATCCAGTTGCAGGATGGCGTTATTCGTCACCGCGCCTGCGCCGAGCGCGGTCCCGGTTGCCGCGATCAGCTTGCCCGTAGCGATGGTCGTGCCGCCGCTATACGTGCTCGCGCCACTTAGGCTCAGGGTCGCCGGGCCGGTTTTCACCACGCTTCCGCTACCGCCGATCGTGCCGCTGAAAGCGGTATCGGCGAGATTGACGGCGGTGAGCGCCGCACCGCCGAGCGCGACTGCGCCCGCGCCGCTCAACTGGTTGATTTGCTGCGCGAAGCCGTTCATGTCGAGCGTGGCGCCGCTCGCGATGTTGACATTGCTGCTGGTCGCGAGCGAGTCCTTCACATCGGTTCTCAGCGTGCCGCCGTCGATCAGCGTGCCGCCGGTGTGGATTAGCGGCGCCGATACGATCAACAGGCCCGGACCTGTCTTCGTCAAGGTGCGGCCGTCCCAGCCACTCGCGAATACACCGACCCGGTCAGCCAGCGGCACGTCGAGGTTGAAGGTACTCGCGGCATCGGCGAGAGTGAAGGTGCCGTTGGCGATAGCGGCCGGTGCGCGCCACGTCAGGCCGAAGCCAACGTTATAGTTCAGGCCATCGGGGCTTTTCGCGCCGGTGAGCGTCAGGTAATCGGCGGGGCCTTGCGTGCCCGAGAAGCCGACGCTGGCGAAATCGCCCGAGATCCCGCCTGTCGTCCGAATGATGTTGAATTGCGTGCTCGTAAGCGCGCTGGCCGTATTGGGCGCGTCGGCTCCGAAACCGCTCACGGTCAGCGCGCCCCTGAGTGTCGCCGTGCTGGCCGTGATGATCGGCTGCACCTTTCCTATGCCCACGTTCAGCGCCGAGCCTACTTCCTGCGTGAAGTTCGTGGCGATTTGCAGACTCGACTTGTCCGAGATGCTTGTCGTCCCACCGACGCGCGTGGTGTATACGCCGGCGTTGAAGGCACCCGGATGGTCGAAGCCGAGCGTGCCTGCTTCGACAACCACCGTGCCTTGGCTAGAGCCGGCTTTCGTCAGGTGAGTGGCGCCGCTGCCAGCCTGAATGAGTGTGCCGTTGCCGACGATCTGCCCCGCGAAGGTCGCCACCGTATTGCGATTGAAGCGCAGCATGCCGTTGTTCACCACGTCGCCGTCGAGCGAGCCGCCCGCGCTGCCAGTACCGATCGTGAGGCTGCCGCTGTTCTGCACCGTGCTTGCCCCGCCGTGCTGCGTGAGCGTGCCGCCGAGCGTCAGATCGCCGATCACGTTGAGCGCGTCCGGCGTCGTGCCACCTATCGCGATGTTGCCGGTCAGCGTCCAGACGCTCTTCACGCCGGAGGTGAGCTGGCTCAATCCCGGCCCGCGGCCCGTCGCGATGTTCCCGGACTGCACGGCCGAGCCGGTCAACGCGAGCGTGTTTCCCAATCCTTCGATGTCGAGGATATTGTCATTCGCGCCTTGCAGCGACGACCCCGTTCCCAGCGTCACGCGATTGTTCGAACCGACGAGAAGAATCGCCGCCGATCCCGCACTCGCGATTTTGCCGTTATTGACGAGTGTGCTGTCCTGTTGAAGTTGAACACCTGCGCCAACGGTGCTCTGGATGCTTCCGGTCGAGCTGTTCACGACCGACATCGGAAGCGTTCCGGTGTTGACCACGCCAGCCTGATAACCGGTTATCGATCCATCGTTGTTGATGACGACCGAGCCTGTCTCGACGAATATTCCGTCGCCATAGGTCGCATCGCCCACGCCGGAAGCAATCGATGCCTTCGCGTGATTGTTGATGATCACCGTTCCGGTCGAGCCGATATAGACGCCATTGGGCGTTTGCTTGATGGGCCCGGCGACCGCGCCATTGATCGTGCCGAAGTTGTCGAACGTCCCCCCCGACGCGTCGATATACGCGACACCGTGACTGGTTCGTGCGCTTATGTCGCCCCGGTTGATCAGATCGTTGGAATTTCCGCCGCCGTCGAAAAGCACGCCGAACGTATTGCCGAGCAGCGCGCCGCCCGCGTTATTGGTGAGCGTGGCGGGCACATAGAATTTGATCGCGGCCGCCTGGTTGTCGACCGCACTGACGATGACTCCCGCGTTGTTGAACGTGACAGGCGCGATGGCCGTGACATCGATTGCGTTCTCGGACTGCGTTGTGATAGTCGTGCCCGGAGGAACCACATAAGAGCTGTCATCCGATAAGACAGCGCCCGTCGTGCTCGACGCAACCTGTCCCGCTTGGGAGGGCGTCGCGAAGCCAATCAGGGCGGCGGCCGCCAATGGACGCAGTCTCGTGTTGAACGATGCGCAATGACGTGTTCGAGCGCGACGTGTTTTCATGCGAATCGGCCTCGCCCCGGTGCGTCGTGTTCATGCCGGCGTTTGTACAAGTAATACTTCGGCTTATCGTTACGAATCTCCGGTGCTTTACCGGGGTGTAAGCGACCCGTGTCATTCTAGGACACAGTTCCCGATAAAATTCTCGTTACCTAGGATCACTTATGAAATTAGCTTCGCTTATTTTGTTAATGATCGCAGACGTCTTACCGTTCGATGTCATGTCTGCCATGCAGACTCGGAACGCCTGTAGATCGAATCACTCCGCCCGTTTCGATGAAAAGCGACACCGTGCCGAGGCGCGCGAGCCTGCGCATGACCGTCAGCGTGGCCCGCGCATCGCCACGCGGATTGCTTCGCTCACCGCTGCTCCGCACCCGCCCGCTGCGCGATAAGCCGGGGCAAACGCGGCAGCATATGCGGCCAATGAGTGGCTTCGTGCGCGAGCCGCGTCGCGAGACTATGGCAGCCGAACTGATCGCGCGCCAGCCGAGCGATGACCTTGCGCGCGATCTTCCACACGTCGATGTCGGGCGCAACGTCATGCGCCATGTGCTCGACCGCTTCCATCGTGCGCGACAGCAGCATCGCCCGCGACGCGATGCGCCCGTGCGCCGCGCTGTACATGTGCTCGACGGGCGCCTTGCCGATGGCATCGAATAAATGTGCCACGCCCACACCATGCCGCGTGTGCTTCGTGGAGAAACGTTCCGCCTCGCGCCGATACGTGGCCTCGACACGTACTTCGTGATGGATGGAGTGCGTGTCCGGCCGTCCGTGCTCCAGATGCACGCGCGCAGCCGCCTTGTGATCGCCCTGCAATAGCGCATCCGACACGCCGACGATGAACTCGCGTTCGTGCGCGGCGAAAAACATCGTCGGATTGTCGGCTTCGAGGACGATCTGGCCGAATGTGTCGGTGTCGATGCTCACCCGCGCGCCGGCGGCATCGAGTCCGGCGTGATAGAGGCCCGCGCCGAGCGCCATTTCGAAGAACGCTTCGATGAGGGTCGCAATGAGATCGGCCTGATCCAGTCCGTGACGCGCGAGCGCTTGCGCGTCCGAAAGAGAAATGGTCGCGATGGAACGCGTGGTCAGAACGGCGTCGTTGCAAAAGTCCCAGAGCACTTCCGGCACGGCGAGCCGGTTATCGTCACGCAACCGGTAGCGCAAAAAGCTCTGGTCGGCGGCGCGCTGGCGTAGGTCGATCATTGCGTCGACGGTTTCGGTGACGCGACGCACCCATTCGGACGGATGCATGTCGCGCGCCTTGGCCGAACGGCGTTCCGCAAAACGCGCGGCGGCGAGCGCGAGATCGAGATCATCCGCGAGTTCCTGGCGTGCATCCGGACGCAGGAGCGTGACGCGCACCGCCATTTCGCCGATGCGCGCCGCATGCGTCTGCTCCGCGATGCCCGAGCGCAGCGGCGCGGCGCTCACCTGCGTCAGCGCAACACCTTGCGCGCGCAGGGCGGCGGCGGACACATCGCGGAACTGCGTGGCATCGTACGGCGTGAAAAGCCCGTCCATTTCAGTCAGCGCAACGCGCACCGCCGTTTCCGCCAGCGCCGGATGACGTGCGAGCGCGCCGGACGTCGCGTTCAGGACGCGCGGCAACTGCCGCAGCACGGGCAAGCTCGACGCGAGCGGCGCGGCACGCGCTCCATGTAGCGCGAAGAAGCGGGCGACACGCTGCATCGAGGCACCATCCTCGCTATGGTGACTTTCCCGTATGAATGCACGGCCTAGGCGCCAAAGGGTGGCGAGTCGTCGCATGGCAGAGTCGGGCTCGCTTAGTAAGGTTTAAGTTCGCAAACGTGCAATAGACATGCCTTGATGCAGGCATTTGAAACGCGTTTTGTCTTCCATGTGTAACACGTTTCAGCCAGCCGTGCGTGTGCTTGGCTTTGTTGCTAGTCGCCTCGAAAGTCGATGGCCAGCTTCTTACCGTCCCGTTTTTCATGTGCTAATTTTATTTAGTACGAGGGATTCGCGAACCTCGTCGAACGCGTCGAAGCGACGGCGACATCTTGAGCAGTCCGTTGGTCGAAGCCGGATCGCGCATGTTTCACCCGCTCTTTCGACAATTCGCTCCGTTGCATCGAGCGATTCGGATACTCGGATGTGTCTCATTAGATTCTTAAGCCCGATCGAGTTTAATGACACTCATCCCAAGCAAACAAGGTCAGCGATGAAAGCCCCTCAAGTCACGGTAGATGCGCAAGGCAACACGATTGTTTCCCACTCGACACCTATCAGCGAGCACTGCAAGAGCCGCGTGCGTTTGCTTGCATCGCTGGTCGAGATGATTGCCGCGCCCGGTGCCTACGAGCAATTCGCAATGTTTTCGGACGTCATGCAGCGCGATCTTCTGCATCTCATGCACTCGCTTGCGGAAGAACAAATGCCGCTCGTCGAGGCGCTCGAAAAACACACGGCGCAGGTTTATTACGAGAAGGGCATGAATGCGGCGCTCGAGCATCGCAGTCGTCAGCAACAAGCGGAAATCGCTGAACCGCCGCCGGTCGAATCAACGGACTACCCGCACATTTCAATGCCGGCTTTCGAAGAAGTTCGGCATTAATAAGGCAGTGTTGTCGTAGTTGCAAATGGAAGGATGGATCGTTGAAGCAGTTGAGGTGGCATCGGATGCAAACCGGTACTAGCATTTTGAAGCACCGGTCGCATCCGCAGTACGCGGTAGTCGAGTAGTGTCGGAAGTAAAGCAGCAGCAGTACGAGAAGTGAGCAGTAACTGTAGCAACGCAGTACCAGTAGCATCTGAAGCACCCGCAGTATCCGCAGTACGAGAAAGTGAAGCAGTATCAGAAGCAAAGCAGCACCCGTAGCAAAACGCAGTACGAGAAAGTCAGCAGTACCCGAGCCCCTGCCCTAAGCCAGCAGGGGCTTTTTTCATTTTCGCGTCCGTTTTCAGCGCACCGTTACTTTGTATTATTTTGTCGGCACATGCTGCACATAAATTTCGATACGGTATCGTAATCCCTGCTAGCAACACGTTAGCAATATAAAGAACGACGAAGCCGCGTACTTCATCGAAAAATCATGCTGAGAGGCACTTTTGAGCGCCAGCAATATCATTCCCATCCGCACAAAAGACAGAGGCGCCATGCAGAACCAGGCCGAACAACCAGTCGAGCAAGCCATGTATATCCTCGGGCAGATCGGTGCCGTAATCTGTCACGACCATGGGCCGCGTCCCAACACATCCATCCTTACCAAGATGGCCTCGCGTCCCGCCGAAGGTCTGTGGTTCGCGGTGGCGCGCATGGACGAATTGTGTCCGCCGCAACGCGGTTCGAGACGCACGCTGCTTCGCTGGAAGCATGAGGAAATCGGACGTCTGAGCCGTCTGTTACCGCATCCGCTCCCGGCGGATGCCTGCGCCAAAACCCAGATGCCCTTCTGGGCCGGCTATTGTCAGTACTGGGAAGACGTGCTCAAGCAGCATGTGCAGCGCGACATCGACAGGCTGAGCATCGAACTCAATGGATTGCAGCGCAAGAGCGCGAACCTGTGAGTCGCCGCGAGCCTCGACAGCGTCAGGTTGCGGCCCAGCGGCAACTCGGGCACACTCGCGCGCTCGCCCGCGGCAGTCGATCACCCTTGAGGAATGCTTCCTTGCCGTGCTCGAACGGCATGCCGCGTCGCACTGCATCGGCGTGCTCAGCCCGAGTTTCAAGGTAAAGGAACAAACGATGGATGAAGTAAAGGTCACGGTCGACAATGACGGGCATCCCGTCATCGGCCATTCGGAATCGATAGAACAGCGCTGCAACCATATCGCGCAGGCCATTGCCGCGCTCGCCGATAGCGTCGCGGCCGCCGACAGTTCCACACAGCGGTCGCTCATGGCGCTTTTGCGCACGCTCACGCACGAGCAACTCGCGCTGACCGCTGCGCTCGGCGACCACGCAGGCGAGTTTTCATCCGATGAAGCGTATCGCAGGACGTACCGCCGTGCCTTCAGAAAAGGGTATAGCGCGGGATTGCAACGGACCTTGCCGGCGCGTCAGACCGAGACCGTGGAACGGCCGATCAAATCTTCGGGCATCGCAACGAAGCGCCTGCGGCAGGACGCACTGCGCAACACGGTTCTGGAGCATTGAAGAGGCTCATGCCTGGCGCATCGAATAATACTCATGCAGCACGGCGATCAGCCGATCGAGTTCGGTCGGCTTGACGAAGTATCCATTGAAGCCCTTCAGCCGCGCGCGCGTTTGATCTTCCAGGCTCGTGCGGCTCGTGTGCGCAATCAGCAGCATGGCGGGATCGGCAGCGCGGATGACTTCGGCGACTTCCCAGCCATCGCCGAGCGGCATCATCAGATCGAGCAGCACCACGCCAGGACGCCACTTGCGCACGGCCGTCACGGCATCGAGCCCGGTATGGGCGGCGCGCACCGTCAAATCGGCGTCCTCGAGCGCGAGACAAATGGCGCGTGTCGCGTTCATGTCGTCGTCGGCAATCAGCACGCGTGGTTCGCCGCTGTCGGCCGAGCGTTCGGGCATCTGCCACACGGCTTCATCGGTGAGACGGTCAAGTCGTTGCATGTCGTTGCCCTCAGGGAAGCAAGGACGAAAGCAACCCGCGTTCCCTGTTTTAAGCAATTGGCTGTCCTCAGGCAGCATATGGCTCACGGCGATTACACTCGGGGAATACCCGATGCTAATGACACGCGCCGTCAGGCGACACGTCGAGCGTTTTTTGCACCGCCGTGACGCCTTCGCTCCCGACATTGGCGCGTCGATGACGTCGCCGCACAACCCGAGGTTCACACGATGTTCGTCGTCTACTGGCTAAGCGGCACATTGAACGAGGCAACGCCCCAGGCCGAACACCGAAGGTTCGATCCCACCGCGCTCGCGGATGCGCTGCAATACGCCGAAGCACTTCGCCGCCGACAGGCGCAAGGCCAGGACATCGCGTTCGTTACTTTGTGCAGCGAGAATCCGCAGTCCGTTGGCAAAGCCGGAGTCGCCGATCCACCCGCCGATTACGCATGGAAGAAACGTCGACGCTAAGCCTTGCGCGTTACGAACGTGCGTCCTTCTGCGCCTGCGCCACGTTCGGGTCGTCGTCCTGCCATCCGCCGCCCAGTGACTTATAGACCGCGATGAGATCGGTCGTCACATTCACCGTCGATTGCGCAAGCTGCTCACGGGTCTGCGCAAGCTGACGCTCCGCGTCGAGCACCGTAACGAATGCGGTGATGCCCTTGCGATAAGCATCGGTCGCGAGTTGCAGGCTGATCTGATTGGCATCGACAGTCCGCACGAGCGCCGCACGCCGGTCCTGCTCCGTGCGATACGAAACCAGCGCGTTATCCACGTCCTGCAACGCATTGAGCACGGTCTGCCGATAAGCCAGCCCCGCTTGCGCGGCCTCGGCTTTCGAAATGCGTATGTTGGCGCGCAGCGCCCCGCCTTCGAAGATCGGCAGCGAGATACTCGGCCCGACCGACCAGAACAGACTCGACCAGCGTGCGAGATAGTTCGCCTTCAACGCGCGCGTGCCGACCTGACCCGTCAGCGAGATATCCGGATACAACTGCGCGACGGCCACGCCCACTTCCGCGGTCGCGGCATGCAACTGCGCTTCGGCGCGACGGATGTCGGGGCGACGCCGCGCGAGCGTCGAGGGAAGCCCGATCGGCACCATCGGCGGAACGGGCGGCACGGCGCGCGCATCGGACAACTCGGCATCGAGCGTACCGGGCGGACTGCCTATTAGCACGGCGAGCCCATTCAGCGCCTGCGCGATTTGCGCGTCGAGCGTCGGCAGTTGCGCCTGCAGCGTGCCGACTTGCGCACTCGCGCTTTGCACGTCCTGCTGGCTCGTCAGGCCCACGCGCGCCTGCTCGCGCGTGAGATCGAGAATTTGCTGCTCCGCGTCGATCTCGGCGAGCGTGATTTGCTTGATGGACTGTGCGCCGCGCAACTGGGCATATGTGCGCGCCACTTCCGATTCGAGCGAGACGAGCGCGTCGTTGCGGCTTTCCATCTCTGCCTCGGCCTGCGCATTGGCGGACTCCACCGAACGCCGCACGCGCCCGAACAGATCGAGTTCCCACGATGCATCGAAGCCATCTTGATAGATCGTCGCCGGCCCGGTGGCCGAATCGAGACCCTGACGCAGCGTCGCGCCTTGCGCGCCAAGCTGATCGATCTGGTTATAGACGCCTTGCGACTGGAGGATGCCCTTGAGCCCGAGTTGCTCGCGCATCACGCTGGCGCTCGCGTTGACCTGCGGCAAACCCTGCGCCGCTGCCGACACGCTCTGTTCGCGCGCCTGCGCTATCCGCAACACGGCTTGCTGCAAGTTCAGGTTGCCCGCCGCCGCGCGGTCGATCAGCGAGTCGAGCATCGGATCGTTGAACTGCTTCCACCAGCGCGGATCGGGATCGGCGGCAGTCTGCACGACCGATGGCGCATCCGCATGCGGCACACGCGGATCGTTCTGCGGATTCTGCGAGCGCTGCGTGTCGCTCCAGACCTCGGGGACATCGGCGCTCGGCGCCTTGTAATCGGGTCCGACGGTACACGCGCTCGTCAGCAAGGCGAGCATCAGAATGGAACGACGCGGCTTCATCTCAATGGCCTCCCGCACCGCCAGCAGCTTTCACCGGCGAGAAGAAAAACGTGAGCGGAATGAACATGAACGAAAAGATCGCGCATGCGGCGAAGACATCGAGATAGGCGAGGATCGTCGCTTGCGAAACGAGCGTCTTGTACATTTGACCCGTTGCGGCCGTCATCGCCTGCGACATGGTCTGGCCCGTGTCCATCAGCGTGCGCGCAATGCGCTGCACCGCGTCGTTGTACGGCTGGTTGAGCGGCGTCAGATGCTCGACCATATGCGCCATGTTCGCCTGCGTGCGCTCGCGGATCATCGCGGTCGCAAGCGAGATGCCGATGGAACCCGCCACGTTGCGAAACATGGTGAAGAGCGCGGAGGCGTCGTTGTTCATCGACTTCGGCAGCGAGAGATAGGCGAGCGTCGTCACCGGCACGAACAGAAAACCGATGGCGGCCGACTGCGCGCTGCGCATCATCGTCAACGTTCTATAGTCGATGTTCGGCACCAGTCGATGCGAGTAGAGCAGCGCGACGCCCATCAGAAAGAAGCCGAAGCCGACCAGATAACGCGTCTGCACGTAGCTCATCAGCTTGCTGACGACTGGTATCAGGAACACGATCAGCAACGCGCCCGGCGACAGCACGAGACCGGCAAGCGTGGCCGTGTAACCGAGCTGCTGCTGCGCGAGTTGCGGTATCAGCACCGCGCTGCCATACAGCACCGACGCGAAGCCGACGATGGCCGCCGACCCCAGCGCGAAGTTGCGGTCTTTGAGCACGCGCAGGTCGACCACGGGTCGCTTCGCGTACAACAGCCAGAATGTCGCACCGACGATGCCGACCGCCGCCAGCACCGCGAACGTGATGATGAAGTTCGAATGGAACCAGTCGTCGTCCTCGCCGCGATCGAGAAACACTTGCAGACAGCCGAGTCCGAGCGCGATCAGGCCAATGCCCACGCCGTCGATACCCACGTCCTTGTGGCTCTGCTTCTTTTCCCACGGCGGATCTTCGACGAACTGCATGACCGCGATGGTCGTCAGCACGCCAACCGGCACGTTGAGCAGAAAGACCCAGCGCCAGGTGAAGTTGTCGGTGATCCAGCCGCCGAGCGTCGGCCCGAGAACGGGCGCCACGACGATCGCCACCGCCGAGATCGAAAACGCGCGGCCGCGCTGCTCGGGCGGGAAGGTATCGAGAATGATCGACTGCTGGCTCGGCTGCAAACCGCCGCCGAAGAAGCCCTGCAGAATGCGGAAGATGATGAGCTGCCCGAGATTCGTCGCGATGCCGCACAGAAACGAACACACGGTGAACGCCGCGATGCAGATCAGGAAGTAGCGCTTGCGCCCGAGGATCTTCGAGAAGTAGGCGGACAGCGGCAGCACGATGCCGTTCGCGACGAGATAGGACGTGAGCGTCCACGTGGCTTCGTCGTAGCTCGCGGACATGGTGCCGGAGATGTGCGGCAGCGCGACGTTGACGATGGTCGTATCGAGCACTTCCATGAATGCCGCGAGCGTCACCACGACGGCGATCAGCCACGGGTTCGACTTCGGCTTCCAGTTGCTGTGATCGTGCGCGGCGGTATCGCTCATGGCTCGGTTCTCAATGCGTGAGCATCACGGTCGGCACGACCGACAGACCGAGCGGCAGCGACGTGCCCGGCTTCATGCCATCGTCGATGACGATTTTCACGGGCACGCGCTGCACGATCTTCACGAAGTTGCCCGTGGCGTTCTCCGCCGGGAACGCGGAGAAACGCGAGCCGCTGCCGAGTTGAACGCTGTCTACGTGGCCGTGCAGATCGAGGCCCGGATAGGCATCGACTTCGAGCTTCACCTTGTCGCCGGGACGCATGCGGTCGAGTTGCGATTCCTTGAAGTTCGCCGTGACCCAGACGCGCGTGGTGACGAGCGTGAGAATCGACGTTCCAGCTTGCAGGAAGGTGCCGTATTGCACGTTGCGCCGCGTGATCCAGCCGTCGGCGGGCGCGCGCAGTTCCGTGTACGAGAGATTCAGTTGCGCGGCTTCGACTTGCGCCTGTGCCTGACGCACTTGCTGGCGCTTCTCTTCGACGGCCGCGATCACGGTGGCTATTTGTTGCGGCACGAGGCTCGCCGTGCGCACTTGCGCACGCGCCTGCGCGACGTTCGCCGCAGCGCTTTTTTGCTGCGCGGTCGCGGTATCGATGTTTTGCTGCGACGTCGCGCGGATATCGACTGATTGCTGACGCTGATACGCCGCGCTCGCCTGCGCGAGATTCGCCCGCGCGTTCTGCTCCTGCGCCTGTGCCTGCGCGAGCTGCGCCGGATACTGCACACGCGCCACTTCGAGCTGCGTTTCCTGCGCATGCAACTGCGCCTGGGCAAGCCCGAGCTGCGCGTTGGCTTGATCGAGTTGCGCCTGATAGTCGCGCGGATCGATCTTGATGAGCAGATCGTCCTTATGCACGAAGCGGTTGTCGTCGATGTTCATCGTCACGACATAGCCCGATACCTTCGGCGCGATGGTCACGGCGTCGCCATCCGTGTAGGCGTCGTCGGTGCTGATTTCGTTGCGCGTCATGAACCACCAGACGAAGGCGCCGATAGCCAGCACGACCACGACGACGCCAAGGATGATCAGGGGTTTCTTGCCAGGCCCCTTCTTTTCGCCCTTATCGTCCTTACCGTCTTTACCGTCCTTGCTTTCCTTGCTGTCTTTTTCTTGCTCGCCGTTGTCGTCGCGCTTGCGCTCGTCGTCTTGGGCTTCGGAGTCGTGTTGATCTGGCATCGCCGCTCACTTGTCAGGTTGAAACCCGGACGATGCGCCGGGTGGAACCTCGGGTTCTGGACCTGCGGATGGACCACGCGCAATCGACGCCGCGTATGCGGGGTGCCCGAGCGGAATCATCCGAGGGCAGGCAGCAAGCAAATCGTGTTCCGCGATGGCATTTGTCCGCTTGGCGCGAACATGCGGGCGGGTTGGCATGAATTTGCGCTTGCCGCGTAAGTGCGACGGCCGGAAGCTTTTAAATGCGCGTTGTAGAAGTTTCCACGCCGCTCATTCGCTCCTAACTTTGTGCGCCGATCATGCGTTTCATCGAATCGAAACCCTGCAACGGAGGCCATCATGTACAAGCACATTCTCGTCGCGGTCAGCACGAGCCTCAGCGAAAGCGCCCTGACCACTGCCATCTCGCGCGCCCGCGACTGCAACGCGCGCCTCACCGCGCTGCATGTGGTCGATCAGACGCCGTGGTGGGCCGTCGTCACCGCCGAGTGCAATTTCGCGGAGACCGCCGCGGTCATCGACGATCACGCGCGCGCCGTCACGCGCTATAGCGCCCGGATGATCGAGCGCGCGGGCATCGATGGCGTCGCGCGTAGCATCACGCTGCCGCCGCATGGCGTGAGCGTCGGCGAGGCAATTGTCGATGTTGCAAGCGAGATCGGCGCGGACCTCATCGTATTAGGCGGCGAAGCGGAAACCGGCTGGAGGTTCGGCGAAGCGCGCATGCGCGACGTGATCTGCACGCATACGGCATGCGACGTTCTGATTGCATCGCATGGCGTCGGGCACGTGTTCGATACGGGCGAAATGCAGGCGATCGAAGCGCGCTTCACACAAGCTCACAGCGCCCCGCGCAACAACGCCGCAAGCTGAACGATGCCGATCGAAATCTGCTTTTCGCGCTTTGCATCGAGCCTTCCGATGGGCACGCTCGTCGATACCGCCACGCGCTTGCCCGCCGGCGTCATGCCGACATAAGCCGCGAAACACGCAAGCCCTTCCGTCACTTCCTCGCGTTCGAGCGCGAGACCGCTCGTGCGAATGGACGCGAGCTCGCGCAACAGCGCCGCGCGCCGCGTGATGGTGCGCGGCGTTACCGCTTCGAGACGCTCGGGCAGGCGTTCGCTGATGGCATCGTCTGTGAGACCGGCCAGCAGCGCCTTGCCGAGCGCGCAGCAATGCGCGGGCAGCCGCGAACCGAGATCCGATACGAGCCGCACCGGCCGATGCGCGTCCTCGCGCGCGACATACACGACCTGCACGCCATCCAGCACGGCAAGCTGCACGACCTCGTTATGCATGTTGATGAACGCGCCCGCGCCCTCGCGAAACGCCGCCTGCAGCTTGTCGTGACGCACGTACGCGTTGCCGAGCTCGAACAGGCCGACGCCGACCACGTAGCCATCGTCGCGCTTCTCGACCCACTGCATGCGCGCAAGCGTCTCCAGCAGCAAATAGAGCGTGCTGCGCGACAACCCGGTGGTCTCGGCGAGCGTGGCGGCGCGCACGGGCTTGGCGGCGTCGGCGAGCGTCTGAAGAATGTCGTTCGCGCGGCGCAGCGCGGGCACGTCGTAGGCTTTATCCATGTCGATGGTCGCGGTTCCTACTGAACCGGAAGCGAGATTGAGACCGCGCATATTCCAACAGGTTGGATAAACATGCAACCCAATGGACACTAACGCACCTGCGGGCTACGATCGTTTTCCCTTTTCCCGTGCACGGTGATCCCACTCATGCAGCCCGTTTCCCTTTCCGCGTATCTGCCCGAAGACTTTGCCGATGCCTTGCTGATCGGCCGCGTATGGCGTCCCGCGCCGGTGAACGGCCCAGCGGTCATTGCCGTGCGCCGGGGCGAAGTGTTCGACATTACGCGCGCCGCGCCGACCACAGCCGATCTCTTCGACAATCCCGACGCCGTGAACATCGCGCGCACGGCTGAAGGCGAACGCCTCGGCACCGTGGAAGATTTGCTGCAAGCCACGCTCGATGCCGCAACCGACAGTCCACGCCTGCTCGCGCCCTGCGACGTGCAGGCGGTGAAGGCGTGCGGCGTCACCTTCGCGGTGAGCTTGCTGGAACGCGTGATCGAGGAACAGGCGGGCGGCGATGCGACGAAGGCGAAGGAAGTTCGCGAGACCATCAACAAGTTGATCGGCGCGGATCTTTCGAAGATCAAGCCCGGTTCGGAGAGCGCGGCCAAGTTGAAGGCGGAGCTGGAGCGGCGCGGCGCGTGGTCGCAATACATGGAAGTGGGCATTGGGCCGGACGCGGAAGTGTTTTCGAAGTCGCAGCCGATGTCGTCGGTGGGCTTTGGCGCGGACGTGGGGCTTTATCCGACATCGCAATGGAACAACCCGGAGCCGGAGATCGTGCTGGCGGTGAACGCGCGCGGAGAGATCGTTGGCGCCACGCTTGGCAACGACGTGAATCTGCGCGATATCGAAGGCCGTAGCGCGTTGTTGCTCGGCAAGGCGAAGGACAATAACGCTTCGTGCGCGATCGGCCCGTTCGTGCGCCTGTTCGACGAGCGCTTCACTTTGGACACGGTGCGCGGCACGACTTTGTCGCTGCGCATCGAAGGCGCGGACGACGATTTCGTGCTCGAAGGCGTGAGCCATATGAGCGAGATCAGCCGCGATCCCGCCGACCTCGTCAAGCAGACGCATGGCGCGCATCACCAATACCCAGACGGCTTCATGCTGTTCCTCGGGACGATGTTTTCGCCGATCAAGGACCGCGACACGCCGGGCGGCGGCTTTACGCATCATCTCGGCGACGTGGTGACGATTGCCACGCCGAGTCTGGGCGCACTCGTGAACACGGTGCAGCTTTCGACGGAAGTCGAGCCCTGGACGTTTGGGGTGCGGGCGTTGTATCGGAGTCTGGCGGCGCGTGGGTTGTTGGGTGGGGCGGCGGGTTGAGCGTTAGAGGATCGGCTGAACTTCAGCCTGCGCGCATGGCCCATCTGGCGACGCGCAGGTCATCGAGCGACAGCAGGCATTACGAAGAAGCGCCCAGCCTCGGCGGGCGCTTCATCCCCTTCGCCACCACCTGCACCGGCGTCTCCATGTACGGCGACAAATCCCGCTGTCGCCGTTTCTCCAGTAGCGCCTTCACCGCGACATCCACGCCGAATACCGCCTGACGCGCACCGAACTGCTCGACCGTCGCAAGCAGGCGCCCGTCTTCCAGCATCGGTTGCACGGCGTCGATGTTGTTATAGCCCGTGACCAGCACGCGGCCTTTTTTCCCGGCGATGCGAATGGCATCGATCGCGCCCATCGCGAGGGTATCGTTCGCGCACAACATGCCGCGCAAGGTCGGGCGCGTGTAGAGCATCTGCAGCGCAATGGACTTGCCGCTCGCGAGACTCCAGTCGCCCGCGTCGGCGGCCGCGACGCGCACGTTCGCCGCGTTCATCGCATCCCTGAAGCCGATGGCGCGCTGCTGCGCGTTGCGGTCGTTCGCCGGTCCTCCGATGATGCCGACTTCATCGCCTGCTTTCAGCTTCGAGCCGAGATAATTGCCGACGAGCCGCGCGCCCCGGCGGCTGTCCGGACCAACGAAGGGAATGGTGAACGCCGGGTCGTCGGCGTCGTCGTCGAATGCGTTGTCGATGGCGATCACGATGATGCCCGCGCGTATCGCCTTCGTGGCCGAGGGAAGCAGCGCTTTCGAATCCGTCGGCGCGATCACGATGGCCTGAACCTTCGCATCGATCAAAGACTCGACGATTTGAATTTGCGCGGCGACGTCGTTGTCGCCCTGCGTGCCGCGCGCGATCAAATCCAGTTGCGACGCGAAATGGCGCTGGTAGTTGTTTGCGCCGTCGATCATGGACACGACGAAAGGATCGTTCACCGACTTCATCACGAGCGCGATGGTAGCGCGGCCATCGGCGGCGCGCGCATCGCGAACACGTACCAGGCCGCTCGCGCTCAGGGCGCACGCGGCAAGCAGACGGCGGCGGGCAAGGCTCGGCATCGGAATGGAGGGCGTTAGGGTCGCCCCATTGTAGCCGCAGGCGGGGAAGACGCTTGCCGAAACGCAGCGAACTACCGCGTGGCCACGTTCGACGGATGGATTGCGTTGAGCGGAGTGATGACGCGCACGGCCAGCGAACTATTGCGTGATCGCTCCCACTGCGTGAAGTGCGTTGAGCGGAGTAGAGCCGCAAGCGTCCAGCGAGCTACCGCGTGATCTCGACCGGAGCGTGTCTCGCGTCGAGCTAAACGGGAACTGCAAGCGCATACCGCGCCGATTGCAAAACCGCGCGCTTCAAAGAAACGGCCATCAACCCTTCGCGCGCTTGCTCCACGCAATCGCTACGAACGCCGTGCACAGCGCTTCCATGCCCGTGGCGTCTTCATCGTCGAAGCGGCCGGGAATCGGGCTATCTACATCCCATACGCCGATCAGAGCGCCAGCGGCATCGACGAGCGGCACAACGATCTCCGAACGCGACGCCGAGTCGCACGCGATATGACCCGGAAACGCCTCGACATCCGGCACGACTTGCGTGCGCCGGTCGCGTGCCGCCGTGCCGCACACGCCGCGTCCAAGCGCAATTCGCACGCACGCCGGCTTGCCTTGAAACGGCCCGACGACGAGCTCGGCGCCGTCGAAAAGATAAAAGCCCGCCCAATTCAAATCAGGCAGCGAGTGAAAAACCAGCGCCGAAAAGTTCGCCGCGTTGGCGATGAAATCGCTTTCGTCCGCCAGCAGCGAGCGCACCTGTTGAAGCAGATCGTCGTACTGGGCAGGTTTACTCGCGTGGGCCGACTGAGAGATCGAAAACATGATGGCGCAACCGCAATGTCGAAAAGTGTCGCCGACGATAGCACAACGCTCATCGCCACGCAGGCAAAGGCACGGACGCCCGAAACTTGGAACTGAAGGGCCTATCGCCTAGTGTGAAAGGCGCACATTCGTCGGGAGCGTTGCTTGCATCGCATGCCACGAATAGTTTTCATTCGCTGCTTAAAAGGAGGCTTGGGGAATTCCCTCTCTTTACAAGAACGCGCCGCCGTCTTTAAATAAATCAACTTGATTTAATTAATGCCCCGCATGAGGGCGACACGAGACAACGAGCAGCGCTTCATGCGCTGACTCGACAGGAGACAGGCGCGTGAAACCAGCAAGCGGCAGAGGCAGCAACTCCGCGAACGTCCGGCGCTACAACGAACGCCTGCTGTTGCAGGCGCTGCGGCGCACCGAGCCCGCATCGAAGGCCGATCTCGCGCGTCACGCGAATCTGACGAGCACGGCGGTTGGTAGCATCATCGAGTCGCTCGGCAAGGCAGGGCTCATCGAGTACACCGGACGCCGGATCGAAGGCCAGCGCGGTCAGCCGGCCGCGCTGATCCGGCTCGATCCGCGCGGCGCGTTCGGTATCGGCGTGCGGCTGGACCGCACCGGTATCGAGACGGTGCTCGTCAATTTCGCGGGCGACGTGCTCGGGCGCAGCGCCATCGACATGGTGCTGCCGCATCCGTCGGTCGTGCTCGAAATCGTGCGGCGCGATGTCGAACAGATGCTCGCGCTGCTTAGCGCGTCCGAACGTGAACGGCTCGCGGGCATCGGCATCGCGCAGCCGTTCAATCTCGGCAGCTGGCTGCGCGAACTCGGCCTGCCCGCCGAAAACTTCCGCGCCTGGGACGAAACCGATTTCCCCGACGCCCTATCGCGCGCGCTCAACCTGCCCGTCTTCAGCGAAAACGACGGCAACGCCGCCGCCACCGCCGAACTGTTCTACGGTCACGGCCGCACGTGCGACGACTTCATCTACCTGTTCCTGGGATCGGCGATCGGCGGCGGCATTGCCATCGACGGCGATTGTCTGCGCGGCGCATCCGGCAACGCGGGCGATATCGGCGTGATTCCCGTGCCGCCAAGCCGCCTGCCCTCCGCCCCGCAACCCGCTGGGCAGTGGGACATTTTGCTGTCGCGCGCCTCGCTCAATGCGCTCGTGCGGCATCTGCACTACAGCGGCGCGGCGGCGGACAACCGCGTCGACTTGCAGGCGTGCATCGAACAACGCCTGCCCGCCGTCGACGAATGGATCGAGGACTGCATCGAAGCCCTCGCGCCCGCGTTGCGCGCAACCTTGTGCGTGCTCGACGTGCCGATGGTCGTGATCGATTCCGACATCGACGGCGGCCTGCTCGACCGGCTCGTCGCGCGCCTCCGGACCACGATGACCGCCAACGCGCCCGAGGCACGCGGCACGCCCGCGCTCGTGCGCGGCACCTTCGGCCCGGATGCGGGCGCAATTGGCGCCGCCACGTTGCCCATGTTCTATAACTTCTCCCCGCGCGCCGGCTTTCGCCACGCGGGCATCAAAACGCAAGAGGTGAACCATGCCGCATGACACCGCGGACCCGCGTACGCCGCTTCTGGAAATGCGCGGCATCAGCAAGACGTTTCCGGGCGTGCGCGCGCTGAACGACGTGCGTCTTTCGGTCTTTCCAGGCGAAGTGCATTCGCTGATGGGCGAAAACGGCGCGGGCAAATCCACGCTCATGAAAATCCTGTCGGGCGCGTATCAGGCCGATGCAGGCGGGCAAATTCTCATCGATGGCAAGCCGGTCGTCATCGACGGTCCGCTCGCGGCGCGTGCGCTCGGCGTCGCCGTGATTTATCAGGAACTGAGTCTCGCGCCCAATCTTTCGGTGGCCGAGAACATCTACGCGGGCCGCGAACTGCGCAAGGGCCGAGGTCCGTGGTCCGTCGTGGATCGCGCCGGCATGGAGCGCGGCTGCGTGGACGTATTGAAGCGGCTGGGCGCATCGTTCAAGCCGCATACGCTCGTCGGCGATCTTTCCATCGCGGAACGGCAGCTCGTGGAAATCGCGCGCGCCGTGCACGCCCACGCGCGCATCCTCGTGATGGACGAGCCGACCACGCCGCTCTCATCGCGCGAAACGGACCGGCTGTTCGAGCTCGTGCGCACATTGCGCGCGGAAGGCATCGCGATCATCTACATCAGCCATCGCATGGCGGAGATTTACGAGCTGTCGGATCGCGTTTCCGTGCTGCGCGACGGCAGCTACGTCGGCACGCTCAAGCGCGACGAACTCTCCGCCGAGAGCCTCGTGAAGATGATGGTGGGCCGCGACATCTCCGGCTTCTACAAGAAGGAACACGCGCCTTACGATCCCGGCAAGATCGTGCTGTCGGTGCGCGATATCGCCGACGACCGCCGCGTGCGCGGCTGCAGTCTCGAACTGCACGCGGGCGAAGTGCTCGGCATCGCGGGACTCGTCGGCGCGGGACGCACGGAACTCGCGCGCCTCATCTTCGGCGCGGAAGAACGCACGCGCGGCGACATCCTGATGCACGGCAAGCCGCTCAAGGTGCGCACGCCGCGCGATGCCATCGACGCCGGCCTCGTCTATCTCACCGAAGACCGCAAGGGTCAGGGCTTGTTTCTCGACATGAGCGTGCGCGACAACATCAACGTCGCGGTCGCCGGACGCGATTCCAAGATGGGCGTGATGGACATCGCGCTTGGCAACAACCGCGCGCGCGAGGCAATCGCCGCGCTCACCATCCGCGTGCCGAACATGCGGGTGAACGCGGGCGCGTTATCGGGCGGCAATCAGCAGAAGGTGCTGCTATCGCGTCTGCTCGAAACGCGGCCGCACGTGCTGATCCTCGATGAACCGACGCGCGGTGTCGACATCGGCGCGAAGTCGGAGATTTATCGAATCATCAACGAACTGGCGCGCTCGGGCGTCGGCCTCATCGTTATTTCGAGCGAGTTGCCGGAAGTGATCGGCGTGGCCGACCGCGTGCTCGTCATGCGCGAAGGCCTGATAGCGGGCGAACTCGGCGGACATTCCGGCAAGCCGATTTCGCAGGAAGGGATCATCGAACTGGCGACGGGCTCGAAGGTCAAGCTCGATCAGGCCGCATAAAAGCACATTGGAGAGAGACATGGCTAACACCACCAAGCAGGACAACGTCGGGCCAGGCGCGGCGGAACGGCAGACGCGCATCGAACATCGCGAGCGCATGCAGGTCCTGATGCGCACCGCCGGCATGTTGCCGGTGCTGATTCTGCTATGCATCGGCTTCGGCATCGTCACCGACGGCTTCTTCAGCCTGCAGAACATGTCGATCGTCACGCAGCAGGCGTCGATCAACATCGTGCTCGCGGCGGGCATGACCTTCGTCATTCTCACGGGCGGCATCGACTTGTCGGTCGGCTCGATCCTGTCCGCGGCGGCTGTCACCGCGCTGCTTGCGTCGAACCTGCCGCATCTCGGCTGGCTCGGCATTCCGGCCGCGCTTGCCGTCGGTCTCGGCTTCGGCGTGGTCAACGGGCTGCTGATCTCGCTGCTCAAACTGCCGCCGTTCATCGTGACGCTCGGTTCGCTCACGGCGGTGCGCGGCATTGCGCGGCTCATCGGTAACGATACGACCATCTTCAACCCGCAACTTTCGTTCGCGTTCATCGGCAACGACACGGTGCTCGGCGTGCCGTGGCTCGTGATCATCGCACTCGCGGTCGTCGCCATTTCGTGGTTCATTCTGCGCCGCACGGTGCTCGGCCTGCGCATCTATTCGGTCGGCGGCAATCCGGAGGCGGCGCGGCTCTCGGGCATCAAGGTGTGGGGCATCCAGCTTTTCGTCTACGCGATATCGGGACTGCTCGCCGGTCTCGGCGCGGTGATGTCGGCGGCGCGGCTCTATGCGGCGAACGGTCTGCAACTCGGCCAATCGTATGAACTCGATGCCATCGCCGCGGTCATTCTCGGCGGCACGAGTTTCGTGGGCGGCGTGGGGTCGATCGTCGGGACGCTGGTCGGGGCGCTGATCATCGCCGTGCTGTCGAATGGACTCGTGCTGCTCGGCGTGTCGGATATCTGGCAGTACATCATCAAGGGTCTCGTCATCATCGGCGCGGTGGCGCTCGACCGTTACCGCCAGCGCGGTTCGGCCCGAACCTGAAGTTTCGCTTTGAAAACACCGGGCGCATGCAGGTCCGCCTGCGCCCGTCCAACTCGAATGGACCCACTGGAGACAACAACATGCGCAAACACAACAAGCTTTTCGCCAGCGTCGCACTCGCAGTCGGTTTTTGCGCGGCGCTGCCCGCCGCACAGGCCGCCGACAAGCAACTGAAGTCGGTCGGCATCACGGTCGGCTCGCTCGGCAATCCGTACTTCGTGACCATCTCGCGCGGCGCGGAAGCCAAGGCCAAGCAGATCAATCCGAACGTCAAGGTCACGGCGGTATCGTCGGATTACGACATGAACAAGCAGTTCACGCAGATCGACAATTTCATCTCCGCGCACGTCGACATGATCCTGCTCAACGCGGTCGATCCGAAGGCGATCGAACCCGCCGTGAAGAAGGCGAAGGCGGCGGGCATCGTGGTGGTCGCGGTCGACGTGGCCGCTGCCGGAACGGACGCCACCGTGCAGACCAACAACGTGCAGGCGGGCGAACTCGCATGCGATTTCCTCGCAAAGAAGCTCAACGGCAAGGGCAACGTGGTGATCGAGAACGGGCCGCAGGTTTCGGCCGTGACGGATCGCGTGAAGGGTTGCAAGGCGGAACTGGCGAAGAATCCGGGCATCAAGGTGCTATCCGACGACCAGGACGCGAAAGGTTCGCGCGAAGGCGGCATGAACGCGATGCAAGGTTATCTCACGCGGTTTCCGAAGCTCGACGGCCTCTTCGCGATCAACGATCCGCAAGCCATCGGCAGCGATCTCGCGGCGAAGCAACTGCGTCGCAACAATATCGTGATCACGTCGGTGGATGGCGCGCCGGATATCGAAAACGCGCTCAAGACCGATACGCAGATTCAGGCTTCCGCGAGTCAGGACCCGTGGTCGATGGCGCAGCAGGCGGTGAGCGTCGGTTATGACTTGATGAACGGCAAGAAGCCGAGCAGCACGATGATCCTCATGCCGTCGACGCTCGTCACGCGCGAAAACGTGGCGAATTACAAGGGCTGGTCGTCGCCGCGTTGAGGTTCGACGTGACGTAGGCGCGAAAGAAGGCGGCGAATGCGTCGCCTTC
Organism: Caballeronia sp. LP006; assembly: GCF_031450995.1. Classification (NCBI taxonomy): domain Bacteria; kingdom Pseudomonadati; phylum Pseudomonadota; class Betaproteobacteria; order Burkholderiales; family Burkholderiaceae; genus Caballeronia; species Caballeronia sp. LP006. The sequence goes on from NZ_JARTVW010000003.1 coordinate 115,777, forward strand.
TTTTTTCGGATCGCCCCTGCGCTCGCTCATCTGATCGGCAACACGCGCAGCGCGCTCGTCTTGCCCGACGACGCACCCGCGCGATCCACCGCGATCAGCCGCTTGCGCGCGACATCGACGGCCACGCCGCGAGGCGCGTCGAAGTCGCTGGCGATGACCGCCGCCGTACCGCGCTTCGACACACTGCACAACGCGTGCGCGCCGCATTTCGTGTAGAGCGTGCCATCGGGCGATGCGGCCATGAGATCGGGCGCATCGACGGTGGCGAACACATTGGTGGCCTGCACCGGGCCGCCCGCCGTGCGCGCGTCCTGCAGATCGACCTTGAAGATGCGGTTCGCCGCCTGATCGCTGATGAACAGCGTGTCGCCGACGACCGCGAGGCCCACCGGCTTCTTCAGGCCGATGACGAGATCGCGCTCGGTCACGCTGCCCGGCGTCGCGCCGCGCGTGATCAGGCTAACGCCGCCCATCGACGGCGCATCGCCTTCCTTGCCGAACCAGCTCGATAAAAACGTGCCGCTGTCCAGCACGACGAGCCCGAGGCGGCGTCGCGACGGGTTTGCATCGGCGGCAAGTGCGACTTGTCCGCTCGCGGCGATGTCGAACACCGCGCTGTTCTTGCCGAAGCCGAAGCGCTCGACGAGCAGATGTCCGTTCGGCGCAAACGCAATCTGACTGAGCGCGCCGCGCTCGCCTTCCTGCGCGGGAATGCGCGCGTAGAGCGAAAAGTCGGGCGATGCAGCGTCGAGATTCGAGGTCATCACGATGCTGTTGGTCTTGTCGTCGGTGACGAACACCGCGCCATCCGACGCGCGCACCGCGACGCCGTTCGGCGAGCCGGAAAGCTGGACCGTCTGCGGCGCGCTGACCGAGCCTCCGCCCGAAGTGCATGCGGCGGTGACGAGCGCCAAAATCGCGATCCACGCAGGACGACGGCTCATGAAGGCTCTCCCGTTGGCCGGAAAACGATAGTTGTGAATAATGCCGCATCCATGATCATCATGCCGCGAAAGGCATGGCATCGTACAATCTGCCGTAATATATTCAGCGATACATCGCATCTGCCCGGTCATCGCCATGAATCACGCGCATTCGCTCAGCCTTTCACCTGTCGTTCAGATTGGCGGCGCGGTCGAACGTCCGCTCGTGCTCGATGTCGCCGCCTTGCGCGAGTTTGCGAGCGCGAGCATCGATCCCTTCGATCTCGTCTGCTTTTCGACCGGCCGTTATATTCGACCAGTGGAACGATATCAGGGCGTGCAGTTGCGCGTGCTGCTCGACGCCGCTGGCGTGCGCCGTCCCGGCAGCACGGATTTCAAGCGCACCGTGTTTCTCGCGCATGCGCACGATGGCTATGCGGTGACGTTTTCCTGGCATGAGCTTTTCAACACGCCCGTGGGCGAGCAAGTGATCGTGGCGTATGCGTGTGCGGATCGCGAACTCGGCGTCGAAGATGGCCTGCCGGTGCTGGTGTCCGGCGCGGATACGGTGCACGCGCCGCGCCACCTGAAGCGGCTGGTACGCGTGGATGCCCACGTGCTCGGCAGCGGCCACTCGCCATGAACGTGAACGCGGCGGCGCGCGCCCTTCTCGCTCGCGCGGCCCATGCAGCCGTGCCCGATACGGTGTTGTTCGCGCGGTTGATCGGCGCGCGCATGGAAGCCGGCGATGTATCGCTGCTCGGCCTTAACAAGCCGGAACTCGATGCCCTGACCACGCGCCATTTCACGCAGACGATCGACGGCGATCATACGCCGCCGTCGACGCCGCACCGCGTGTTCGTACACGATCTTCATGCGCTTCTGATGCGCCATGACGTGACGCTGACGCATTCTCCCGACGACGCGCATTGTCTCGCGATGATCATCGCCACGGCGTGCCTGCGTCCCGACCATTTATGGCGCGATCTCGGACTCGATGGCCGCGCCGATGTCAGCGCCATGCTCGAACGCCATTACCCCGCGCTCGCCGCGCGCAACGTCGACGAAATGCGCTGGAAGAAGTTCCTCGCGTACGAGGTGGCGAGCGCAAACGGCGTTGCGCCGACCTGCGCGCCGGGCTGTCCGGGTTGCGAGGATTACCGCTTCTGCTATCCGTTTCGCCAGTAGCGTTCGGAGGGTCTCGTTCGTGTATTCTCTCGGGCATGGCCACATCCCTCAAAACGAAACCTGCGGCGACGGCCCAAGAAGCCGTCGAAGTGCGCTTTCGCATGCGCATCCGCAAAGGTGAAGCAATCGCGCTCGGGCCGGGCAAAGTGGTGCTTCTCGAAGCCGTGCGCGAACACGGTTCGATCTCGGCGGCGGCGCGTAGTCTCGGCATGTCGTATCGGCGCGCGTGGCTGCTCATCGACGAATTGAACCGCTCGCTGAAGTCGCCCGCGACCGTCTCGGAGCAAGGCGGCCAGAGCGGCGGCGGCTGCGTGTTGACGCCCGTGGGCGAACGCATCGTGCAGCTTTACCGCGATATCGAAACCGAAGCGCACGCCGCGTGCGCCGGACACATCGGCGCACTGACGAAGCTCCTCAAGTCCTAACCGTGGCGCAGGCAGAACGCCGAACGCGGCGGCACGCTCGTGCGGCTCACGCGCTCGTCGACATCCAGCCGCGCGACGAATTCCACGAAACTCGCGACGCTCGCCGTGCGCAACGGCGCGTAGTCCACGCCGTGACGGTCGCAGACGCGCTTCAACGTGTTCATCGAATCATGGTCGATGCAGTCCACCGGAAACAGCACCACGTCCGCGTTCGGCAGCGCGGCGGCGAGCAATCCCTTGCGATCCTCGATACCGCCATCGTGCACGGTGAGCGCGCCGCCTGCCGTTTCGACGAGCGACTTCAACACGGCGTTCGAGTTCGGTCTGCCGCCCACATAGACGATGCGTTTGCCGTTCACCCAGTCGAAGGCGCGCTGACGCGTGTCGGACGCTTCGGCGTTATCGAGCGTCGCGCGTTCCAGCGCCGCGCATTCCGCCTGCACGACTTTCAATAGCGCTTGTGCCTCGGCGAGCCGCGCGCGCAGCGTCTCGGCTTCGCCCTCTTCCTGCTGCGCGCGCCGTTCCGCGGCTTCGCGACGGCTCGTATGCAGCGCGAGACGGCGCTCGCCTTCCTCGGCCTTTTCGCGCAGGCGTCGCACTTCTTCCTCGAGTTCGCTCGGGTCCGTCTCCGGCTTGCGTTCGCCTTGCGCCGCGAACTCGCTCAACTGGCGCAGCGACGCGTCGCGCTCGCCGCTCACTTCCAGCAGACGCGCCTGCTGCCGTTCGATCTTGTCGCGCAGCTCCGCGTTCTCTTTTTCGAGCGCCACGAGACGCCGGATATCCGCGCGATTCGCCGCGCCCACGAGATGCGAGAGCATGTGCAGCTCGCCAAACGCCGACTGCCGCACTTCGATATTCGCGTGCGGATGCGTCATCAGCGCCCAGTAGGCGGGCGGGATGTCGCCGGACTTGAGCGCATCGGACCAAAGGTCGAGGAGTGCGTCGCTGCTGCGCGCGGCATCGAAACGGCGGAGCGCGCCTGAATAACGTTCGTCGAGCGCCTTGTTGAGCGCCTTCGCGCCCGCGCCGCCCGCAATCGCCAGTTCGACCGCCGCGTGGTGAATGTCGAGATCGCTCGCGTGATGACGATCCAGGTTCGTGAACTTCGGCACCAGCTTGCGCAACTCGTTGGTGGAGAGACAAGTACCGATAATCGAGCAATGCAGATGCGAATCCAGCTCGGAGAGCCGCACGCGCTTCCTCGCGCCGCGCGCGTCGGCAGCCACGGCCGCGACTCGTTGCGGCTGCGGCTTCGGCTCGCAACATGCGTCGGACGTGTGCGCGTGCATGCCGGTGCGAGTCGGGCGGGCAAGTGGAAACGGAGGGGCCTGCATGATCACCTCATGTTCGATCGGGCGGGAATAGTCGGTCCGCGTCTGTTTTCGCAATATACCACCGAATATAGCGAGGACCGTCCGGCAAGCGGCAGTGCGGCGAGCGTGCCGCACACGGCGTATCCTGTGGCTTCTGCGCGGCCGGGACGGACGAAACGGATGCAAACAGATGCAAACGGAGGCAAGCGCCCCGCCCTTCGCCGCCGCACGGTTTCCATCGCACAAGCATGCTCACAAGGAGAATCTGAATGGCAAGGGTTGAAGTCAAGGTTCCGCAGCTTTCCGAGTCCGTCACCGAGGCAACGCTGTTGCCCTGGAAAAAGAAAGCGGGCGACCCGGTGACGCAAGACGAAATCCTCGTCGAACTGGAAACCGACAAAGTCGTGCTGGAAGTTCCCGCGCCGTCGTCCGGCGTGCTGGGCGAACTTCTCAAGAAGGAAGGCGATATCGTCCACGCGGATGAAATCCTCGCCGCCATCGATACGGAAGGAAAAGCCGCAGCAGCGCCCGCGCCGGCTCCGGCTGCCGAGAAGCCGGCCGCCGCGCCTGAAAAGCCCGCCGCCGAACAACCGGCCGCTGCCGCAGCACCCGCGCCCGCGCCTCAAGCCGAATCCAGCGAGAAAGCCGATTACGACGTCATCGTGATCGGCTCCGGTCCCGGCGGCTATATCGCCGCGATCCGCGCCGCGCAACTCGGCTATTCGGTCGCGTGCGTCGAAGAGTGGATCAACCCGGCCGGCAAGCCGAAGCTCGGCGGCACGTGCTTGAACGTCGGCTGCATTCCGTCGAAGGCGCTGCTCGCATCGTCGGAAGAATTCGAGAATGCGCGACTGCATCTGGGCGATCACGGCGTGAACGTCGAGAACGTGAGTTTGGATCTGACCAAGCTGATCGGCCGCAAGGAAGCGATCGTCGAGAAGATCACGGGCGGCGTCGAGTTCCTTTTCCGCAAGAACAAGGTCACCTGGCTCAAGGGCCACGGCAAGCTCGCGGGCAAGGCTGGCGGCAACTTCACTATTGAAGTGAGCGGCGGCGACAAGGACGGGAGCCATACGGCGAAATACGTGATCATCGCGACGGGGTCGAAGGCGCGTCATTTGCCTAACGTGCCCGTGGATAACCGCATCGTCTCCGACAACGAAGGCGCGCTCGCCTTCGATTCCGTGCCGAAAAAGCTCGCCGTGATCGGCGCAGGCGTGATCGGTCTGGAACTCGGTTCGGTGTGGCGGCGGCTCGGCGCGGAAGTGACCATACTCGAAGCGCTGCCGGACTTTCTAGGCTCGACCGACACCGCGCTGCAAAAGGAAGCCGCCAAGCAATTCAAGAAACAGGGATTGACGATCCACCTCGGCGTGAAGATCGACAGCGTGAAGACGAGCGACGCGGGCGTCTCCGTGTCTTACAAGGACAAGGACGGCAACGCGGCGACGCTGGATGCGGACCGTCTGATCGTCTCCATCGGCCGCGTGCCGAATACGGCGAATCTCGGTCTCGACTCGATCGGGCTCGCCGCCGATGAGCGCGGCTTCATCCCCGTCGATGGCCATTGCGCGACCAAGGTGCCGAACGTCTATGCCATTGGCGACGTCGTGCGCGGTCCCATGCTTGCGCACAAGGCCGAGGACGAAGGCGTGCTGGTGGCGGAGATCATCAACGGTCAGAAGCCGCACATCGATTACAACTGCATTCCTTGGGTAATCTACACGCATCCGGAGATTGCATGGGTCGGTCAGACCGAGCAGGCGCTGAAGGCCGAGGGCCGCGAGTTCAAGGCCGGCCAGTTCCCGATGATGGCCAACGGCCGCGCGATGGGCATTGGTGAAACGGACGGCTTCATCAAGGTGATCGCCGATGCGAAAACCGACGAGATTCTCGGCGTGCATATCGTCTCGGCAAACGCGTCGGATCTGATTGCCGAAGCCGTGGTGGCGATGGAGTTCAAGGCGGCGTCGGAAGACATCGGCATGATCTCGCACCCGCATCCGTCGCTGTCGGAGGTGATGCGGGAAGCGGCGCTTGCGGTGAACAAGCGCGCGCTCAACATCTAGAGCCGCTCAGACTCGCCGCGGCATCCACACCCGCAACAGCGAATACAGCCGATCCACATCGATCGGCTTCGCCAGATAATCGCTCGCGCCCGCGGCGAGGCATTGCTCCTGATCGTCCTTCATCGCCTTCGCGGTGATCGCGATGATCGGGAGCTTCTTGAAGCGCGCATCTTCGCGGATGCGTCGCGTCGCTTCCAGTCCATCCATGCCGGGCATCATCACGTCCATCAGTACGACGTCGATGTCCGCGTGCCGGTCGAGCGCCTCGATGGCTTCGAAACCATTGCGGCCGATCGCCACTTTCAAACCCTGATGCTCCAGCGCGCTCGATAACGAAAAGATGTTGCGGATGTCGTCGTCCACCAGCAGCACGCGGCGTCCGTCGAGCACGCGGTCGCGCGAACGCGAGACGTGCAGCATCGCCTGGCGATCCGCCGACAGGTCGGATTCGACCTTGTGCAGGAACAGCGTGACTTCATCGAGCAGACGTTCCGGCGAACGCGCACCCTTGATGATGATCGACTGCGAATAACGCATGAGTTCCGCTTCTTCGTCGTGAGTCAGATTGCGGCCCGTGTAGACGATCACCGGCGGAAACGACAAGGCATCCGTCGACGCCATCTGCCGCAGCAGATCGCCACCCTGCATGTCGGGCAGCTTCAGGTCGATGATCATGCAGTCGAAGATGGTCGTCTTCAGCAACTCCAGCGCGTCCTTGCCGAACTCGACAGGCGTGATTTCCACGTCCTGATCGCTGATGAGCTCGACGATGCTTTGCCGCTGCCGCGCATCGTCCTCGACCAGCAGCACGCGCTTGATCTTCTGACTGCTCTTGTCGGCGAGCCGCTGGAAGATGCCCATGAGTTGTTCGCGCGTGGTCGGCTTGACCGCGTGGCCGATCGCGCCGAGGTGCAGCGCGGCCTCGCTTCTGTCCGACGCCGACACGACATGCACGGGAATATGCCGCGTCTTCGGGTTCGCCTTCAACTCTTGCAGAACGACGAGCCCCGAGCGATCCGGCAAGCCGATATCGAGCAGAATCGCGCTCGGCGAACGTTCTTGCGCCAGCCGCAGCGCTTCGCCCGCCGTGCCGCTCACGATGCAGCGATAACCCAGCTCGTGGGCCAGATCGAGCAGCACTTGGGCGAAGCTCGCTTCGTCTTCGATGACGAGCACGAGGCGCCGGCCGGCGGCTGCGGCGTCGAGCCGGTCGTCGTCGATCACGGGCGTCGGTGTGACCAACGCGGCCACGTCATCGAGTGGCGCACTGGGCGTCTCCACCGGAACGGGCGCGGGTGCAGGCACAGGCGCCACGAGTTCGAGCGCGTTTTGCACGGGCGGCGTGAGGGCGTCATAGATGACCGGCATCGTGAGCGTAAAGGTGCTGCCCACGCCCGGCGTGCTCTGCAACGCAATCGACCCGCCGAGCAGATGCGCGAGACTGCGCGAGATCGACAAGCCCAGACCCGTGCCGCCGTAGTGACGGCTCGTGGTGCCATCGGCTTGCTGGAACGCTTCGAAAATCGCTTCCTGCTGATCCGGCGCAATGCCGATGCCCGTATCCGTCACGACGAACTGCACCGCGTCCTTGCCCGCATTCTTCAGCGTGAGCGAGACCGTGCCCGAGTCGGTGAACTTCACCGCGTTGGCGAGCAGGTTCTTGAGTATCTGCTCGAGCCGGCGGAAGTCGGTCGTGAGCGTCGGATATTGCTCGATGTCGTTGCGCAGTTCGAGCTTCAGCTTCTTCTGGCGCGCGAGCGGCTCGAAGGTGCGCGAAAGCGTATCCACGATGCGCTGCACGGGCACATGCTCGATGTGCAGATCGAGCTTGCCCGCTTCCACCTTCGACAAGTCGAGAATGTCGTTGATCAGATTGAGCAGATCGTTGCCCGCCGAATAGATCGTCTGCGCGTACTTGATCTGATCCTGCGTGAGATTGCCGTGCTTGTTCTCCGAGAGCAGTCTCGCGAGAATCAGCGAGCTATTGAGCGGCGTGCGCAACTCGTGCGACATGTTCGCCAGGAACTCGGACTTGTAGCGGCTTGCGCGCTGCAAGGCCTCGGCGCGCTGCTCCAGCACTTCCTGCGCCGAGTTCAGCGCCGCGTTGCGTTCGTCGAGCACGCGCGCCTGTTCCGCGAGTTGATCGTTGGTCTGTTCGAGCTCGGCCTTCTGGTTCGCGAGATACACCTGCGCCTGCGACAGCGCGTTGGTCTGTTGCTCCAGTTCCTCGTTGGTCGTGCGCAGTTCTTCCTGTTGCGTCTGCAACTCTTCGTTCAACTGCTGCGTCTCTTCGAGCACTTGCTGCAAGCGCTCGCGATACTGCGCCGCCTCCACGAAGTCGCCGATATTCCCCGCCACCGACAACATGAACTGGCGCTCGCGTTCCGTGAGCGCGTGCATCGCGCCGAGTTCGATGGCGCCGTTTGCCTCGCCCTCGTTTTCGATCGGGACGACGACGAGGCTCGTCGGCGTGGCCGAGCCGAGCGAAGAGGTGACCTTCCAATAGCCGGCCGGCACTTCGTCCACGTTCGTCAGGCGCTTCGAATGCACGGCCTGCCCGACGAGACTCTTCACGCCCGCGAGCGTCTGCGGCGACGTCTCGCTGTCCGGGTCGAAGCCGAAGCTCGCGGTGCGCCGGAGCGCGCCGTCGACATCGACGACGTAGAACGCGCCTATCGATACCTTGAGGTAGTCGGCCAGAAAGTCGAGCACCGTCTGGCACAACTGGTCGAGCGACTGCCTGCCGATCACCTGCGCCGCGAGCAGCGTCTGTCCCTCGCGCAGCCACGCCTGCTCCTGCAACGCGCGCGTCTGCTTCTCGTGTTCGCTGAGTGCCAGGCCATACGCGTTCGAAAGCTGCAAGAGTTCGCGGCGGCCGAAGACCGCCAGAATCACTGAAAGCGACAGGCTCAGCACGAGAAACACGATGACGGTGATGGTCGTCAGTTCCTTCGCCGACTCCACGCGCTGAATCCGCAGCGTCTGCTCGATGTTGAGAAACGCGTCCAGCTCGCGCACCGTCTCGGCGCGTTCCGCCGCACCGCCTCCGGCACGCATCTGCGCGAGCGCATTGCCGTTGGCGCGACGCTCGGCGATCACGGCATCGGCGACCTTGTCCCATTGTGTCTGCAACGCGCGGATGCGGATCATGCGGTCCACTTGCGGCGTGTTGTCCGAGACGAGCGCGGCGAGCGTATCGATATCGGCGGTGAGCTTGGGTTTGGCGGTCTCGTAAGGCGCGAGGAAGCTCTCGTCGCCGGTGAGCAGATAGCCGCGTACCGCGCTTTCCTTCTCGCCGACGAGCCGCCCGATTTCCTGCGTATTGCCGATCACGCGTTCCGAGTGCTCGACCCAGTCGATGCCCGAGAGCAGATACAACACGAGAGCGACGAACGCGACTGCGGTGACGATGCCCGTCCCCAACGGCAGCGCGATATTTCGCAAGAGAATGCGACGAAACGTGGTTTCATCGACACCGGACCGCAATGGCATGGACAACTCCGATGGATATGGTTTCGTGAATGACGCTCGGTACGCGGCGCACGTATTTGCGCGCTTCGGCCGACGCGCATGTGAAGATTTTTTTCAAATCAGGCCGGTGCGAATCATAACCGGTCAGCGCTTGGAAACGCTTGACGGCGCCTGAAGGCGCTTGATCGCATCGCCCAATACGAACACGCCTTTCGACCCGCGACGTTGCCCAAACCGGCACGTCCGTTCGCGCTCTTTCACTTTGCTGAACAATTGCGCGGACCACCTTACAATGCACGGCAGCGGCGGGCGGCGCAATCCAAAAGGTGAGCGCACGCCGGTCGCTTGGCTTTGGCTGTTCGCTGGTGCTTCTGATTGTGACTGTGCTTATAACCGACCTCGGCGGCCGGTCCCGGCCGCACGAATCAATCGACTTTTGGAGAGGATATGAAAGCAACGCTTGCCAGTAAGCTCGTCGTTTCCGTCATCGTGGCTGCATTCGGTGTTTCCGTCGCGCCGCTGTCTTTTGCTCAGACCAGCAGCACGACGGACGCGACTCAAGCCGCACCGTCGACCAAGGCGCAACGTAAAGCCGCCCGCAAGCAGGCACGCGCGAAGAAGAATGCCGAGCTGAAGAAGCTCGAAGACGCGGGCTACAACCCCGCGAAGCGCGATGATTCCACGTATCCGCAAGACGTCCAGAACGCTCAGAAGAAAGCGGGCATCGGACAAGGCGCAAGCCAGTAAGTCGCTGTGAAGCTCCCGCGCCTTCGGGTGCGGGAGTTTAATCGCGCGCCGCTTGCTCCACGCGCGCCACGCAACTGAACGATACCGTCGAAGTCTGTTCTTCGAGCGAGCGTATGCCGCTCGTCGCTTCGGATCGGATCGACACGCGTTGATCGCGTTGCTTGCAGTAGTCGTTGGCGGCGTCCATTGCGGCACTGCGCGCGGTCGACCAGGACATGCGAGTGCCGGTCGCCTTGCCGGTCACGGTGTAGACATCTGGCCGCGAGCCGGCCGTGACTTCGCTCGTGGTCCCGCACGCGGTGAGTGAAAGAGCGAACGCGAGCGCGCCGCACAGACGCGCGAGTGTGAAGAATGGTAAAGACATACGCTTGAAATGAGCCGTGATTGATGTACGGCCCGCATATTACAAGCGCCCGCGATTTTCTTCACGGGTCAGAGGAAACACAGCGCCTGCGCTTCAGGATTGCGCGATGCGATCGAGCAGCCGCTGAAGCCGCGTATGCTGACTCGGCGCGAGTCCCGGCGTCGATAGCGCCTGCACGACGCGATTGCGCCAGTAAGTCTTCGAAAAAAGCGAATTCGCGCCTTCGAGATTCAGCACCTGTTCGAGATGCTCGATCGCGGAATCGAGATGACCGATGTTGTAGACGGCGGCATCCGCGCTGAGTTGGTTCATGGACTCACCCGTATCGACATGTCGGACGTCATCGACGCGCCACGCGCGATTGAACGCATGACGCGTCGCTCCTTGCTCATCAATGCATGTGCTGGCCGCCGTTGATGGCGATATTCGAGCCGGTCACGAAGCCTGCGTCTTCAGAGCACAGGAACGCGACGAGCGCCGCGACTTCTTCCGGCTTGCCAAGTCGCCCGGCTGGAATCTGCGGAAGGATCTTCGAGTCGAGAATGTCTTGCGGAATCGCGGTCACCATCTTGGTGGCGAGATAGCCCGGCGAGATCGTGTTGACCGTCACGCCCTTTTTCGCCACTTCGAGTGCGAGCGACTTAGTGAAGCCATGCATGCCCGCCTTCGCCGCCGAATAATTGGTCTGCCCGACTTGCCCCTTCGATCCATTGACCGACGAAATATTGACGATGCGGCCCCAGCCGCGCGAGACCATCTCCTCGCAAACCGGCTTCGTCATATTGAAGACGGAATCGAGGTTCGTGCGCAGGACGGAATCCCAGTTCACCTTGCTCATTTTCTTGAAAGTCGTGTCCTGCGTGATGCCCGCATTATTCACGAGGATATCGACGGGACCGACTTCATGCTGGATTTTCGCGACGCAGTGCTGGCTGGAATCGTAATCGGCGACATCCACTTCGTAGGCGCGAAAGGCGCGGCCCTGACGATCCATGTTCGCGAGCCACTCGGACGCCGACGCGTTTCCCGGCGAATGCGTCACGACGACAGCGAAACCCGCATCGTGCAATTTGATGCTGATGGCTTCGCCCAGTCCGCCCATGCCGCCCGTTACCACTGCAATTCGCTTGGTCATTGATGATAGCCCTCGTTACGTTTCTCTCAGATTGATGATGTTCAACTGCTTCTCGCGCCGCACTTTTGGTTTGCAGTCTCGCGGCGCGAAGATGTCAGGCAAAAGCATGCCTGCCCGAAATGTTCGGAAAGCGTCCTCCAGTTGGCGGCGTGGCAGCCTTTAGCACGCCGCGCCTATGCATTCAGTCGACGCAACGACAAATTCAGTAATGTCGATTAAGGAAGTTTTGCACCAAACGGTGCACCAACTAGCTTGCAAAAATCGAGTGGTCCTTTTAATGGACCTTATTGAAAATCTCTCAGGTTCAGCGTTTGCCCTCGCGTACCTCCGACTGTGCAAGAATCGCGAGCGAGCGACTCCGTCGCACGGATATCGTGCGAATGCGCAAACGGAGACTTGAAGTTGTTCGATGAATGGTGCTTGTGCGTCGCACCAATTGAGACTGATTTTAAACGACAAAGGTGAACAATAAATCACATATTACTAGGTAATAACCCTAGTTGAAGTAAAAAGTCCTTTGAATTGCAGCAGATGCATTGTCTAAAGGACCGCACGGCCGTTCATTAATCATCTTATTCAGTCGAAGTCTTGCATGACATTAATCCGTCCGTATAAGGACGGGCAATCTGCAGATAAGACGTGTGATCACAATTCACTATTTGGATCGTTACAGATATGCTTTGGTTATCACAAAACATTCCGAAAACTTATACGAACGATGACGGAGCGGAATATCAACAGTTCACCTTCGGGTTAATCGGCTTTACGATTGATAAAGATCGGACGTATGAACGACCTTTTAAATGCGCTCGAGCGCCGCACAGAAGGTTCGCCCCAGCCGATTATCAAAGCTCCAAAACGAGCCGCGGTCCTTTCGCGCGTGAGCAGCATGTCATCATGCGGCGATTCGATTGCCGCTCTGCTCTAGTCAGGACCACATCGCGATGATCGATTTCTCCTTCGAGCACGCGCACTTCGCAAGAGCCGCATAAACCTTCTTCGCAATCGCTTTGCACATCGACGTTTGCGCGCCTCAGTGTCGCAAGCAAAGTTTCCCCCGCTCCAACCGTCAGCGTGAAGCCGGAGTCCTTCAGTTCCACTTCGAACGCGTGCTCGCTGCCAGGATCGAGTGCACTGAGTGTCGATTCGAAATGTTCCGTGGTGAGCGCGTCTTCCGGCCACGCGTCGCTGACTGCGGCGAGCGCATCGAGCATGCGCGCGGGACCGCATGCGTAGACTTGCGTGCCGCCATCGACGTGCAGCGACGCGAAGTCGATGCGCTCGCCTTCCGCCGACACATACACACGCAGACGGTCGCCATGAAGCGCGGTGAGTTCATCGACGAACGCCATCGACGCGCGCGAGCGGCCGCTGTAGTGCACTTCGTATTCGATGCCAACGGCGCGCGCGCGCCGCGCCATCGCACCGATCGGCGTAATGCCGATACCGCCCGCGATCAGCACGAGCCTGTCAGCGGTCTCGTCGAGCCGGAAGTGATTGCGCGGCCCGCGAATGCACCAATGCGCGCCGGGCTTCGAATTGCCGTGCACCCATGCCGAGCCGCCGCGACTCTCCGTCTCGCGCAGCACGGCGATCTCGAACACGCCGCGCTCGTCCGGGTCGCCGCACAGCGAATACTGCCGCGATAGTCCCGTGTCGCCGCAGACGACATCGATATGCGAACCCGCCGTCCAGCGCGGCAACGCGCGGCCATCGGCGGAAGCGAGACGCACGCGCACGACGCGATCCGCGCACGCCTTTACGCTTTCGACGATCACCGGCCGGCTCACCGCATGCGCCGACGGCTCGCCGATCCGCACCACTTCGCGCGCCTCGCGCACCGACGCGTCCGCGCGCTCCGGGTTCATCGCCGGGTCCCATTCCACGAACACGTGCTCGGGTCCGCGAAACGAAGTGTTCGGCACATAGGTAAAGCGCTGCTCCGCGAGCTTCATGTGCGGCAAACGGCGCGTGAGTTCGTCGAGGAAAATCTGCATCTCCATGCGCGCGAGATTCTTGCCCATGCATTGATGCGCGCCGTAGCCGAAAGTCAGTTGATCGCTGGCGTTTTCGCGGCGGATGTCGAAGAGGTCGGCGTCGGCGAACTGATGCTGATCGTGATTCGCCGATGAGGTCACGATCAACAGCTTCGAGCCCGCCGGAATCGCGATGCCGCCGATGACCACGTCCTTCGTCGCGAGCCGCCGCCACGCCGCGACCGAACCGTTGTGGCGCAGGCATTCCTCGACGGCGTTGGGAATGATGCTCGGGTCGTCGCAGATGTCGCGCCACGCGTCGGGATGTTGCAGCAGCAGCTTCATGGCGTTGGCGGTCGCGTTTGCGGTGGTTTCGTGCGCGGCGACGATACCCGCCATCATCATCGAATGCAGATAGGAGTCGGTGACGACCTCGGGCTGCTCCTTTTGCTTGCGGATTCCGTACTGCATCCAGCCGGGACCGGACGGATCTTCGCGCATCTTGTCGAGCACCTTGCCCGCGTACTGCCAGAAATTGCCGACCGCGTGCGCCACGGCGACCTGCTCTTCGGGCTTCGGACGACCCCATGTATTGACCGTATGCGCGATCGAGTAGCGGCGCAACGTGTCCATGTCTTCCTCGGGCACGCCGAGAAAATGCAGCGCGACGGTGAGCGGCACTTCCCAGAGCATCTGATCGACGAGATCGGCGCGGCCATCGTCGATAAAGCGATCGACGTAGCTGCGCGTGAGCGCGCGGACCATAGGCGCGTGATGCGCGAGCTCGTCGGGCGTGAAGGGCTCCATCAGCGCGCGGCGGCGCGGCATGTGCGCGGGCTGGTCTTCGTTGACGAGCGTGCGGTTGAGCGCAAACCCGTAGGACGCGAGGACGGCGTTGGCTTCGGGACCCGTGGGCGTGATCTTTTCGAGCGCGATCGACGGACTGAACGTGAGGTTGTCGCGGAAGATCGCCTTGATGTCGTCGTAGCGCGTGACGACCCAGTAGCCGAGCTTCGGACTATAAAAGACGGGCTCCTGCTCGCGCGCCCAGCGAACATATTCGGGCGGATCTTGCTGATAGCCGTCGCCGAAGGGATCGAAACTGGCCGCGCGCGAGCTGACAGGGCAGCCGTTCGGGGCGAGAGAGGCATCGTCGTGCAGGGGGCATTGCGGCGCGCTGCTCATCTTCGTCTCCTGTGTTCGTGCTCTTTTAGTCTCCAATAGTATGCATGGAGTCACGCGAGCGAACAGGTTTCAACGAGCGCTCACCACTTCCACCGCACGCCGAGACCGCCTTCGATCGCGCTGCGACGCGCGCCGCCGATATTCGTCGTGTAATTCACGTTGGCGAACGCGCTGCCGCGTGCGCTCACCTTCGCGACGATACCCGCACCGAGTTGCGCGGTCGTGGCGGATACGCTCGTCGGAATCACGGTCGATGCGGCGAAGGTCACGGTATCGGTGGCGCCGAAGTAGCGCCAGAGGTTCGCGCGCAAATAAGGCTGCCACGAAGTCCCGGCCGCATCGAAGTTGCCGAACAAACGTAGGCCGAGCCGCCCGATCAGACCGCTCGCTTCATCGAACGATACGTGCGAGATGCCGTCATCGATATCGTCGAGACTCGCGTGCTGCCAGATCAGTTGCACTTGCGGCTCGATGCCGAGGCCCGCGGGCAGCGCGATGGGCAGCCCTGCTTCGAACGATGCGGCGAATGTCGTGCCGTGTGTGCTGGCGCCGACGCCGCGGTTCGATACCGGATCGGCGGTGAGCGTGCTGCCGAGCACGACGGCATCCGTGTACCAGCCGCCGGGGCCGATGTGCGTCCAGTAGAGGCCGGCGCTGTAGGCATCGACCGAGAGATGGCCCACGGCTGAGTTGGGGAAGCCGAGCGCGAAGCCGCTGACGTCGCCGCTTGCGCGCGCGAAGCCGAGGAAAAAGCCATAGTGATTGCGATGACCGGTGGAGCTGGCATCGGCGTACACATCGTGTCCAACTTGCGCGCCACCGATTCCACCGCTGAATTCCGGGTCCGCCGCGCCGCTGTTGCGCAGCGTCGCGTGGCCGCCCCAGACGCGCGCCCATGCGGCGGGCAGCGCGCCGGTTTCGCCTAGCAATGACTGCTCGCCCTGACGTTCGTGGAATGTGCCGATTTGCTGGATCGCCAGTTCGCGCATGATGATCGGCACTTCGGTGTAGACGGGCACTTCGGTTCGATAAAGCGGCGTCGGAGCCGCGCCTGGCGGTGGCGGCGGCGGAAGCGGTGGTGTTCCGGCGGCGGCGGTTGGAGTCGGTGGGTTTGGTGTCGGTGTCGGTGTCGGTGTCGGTGTCGGTGTCGGTGTCGGTGTCGGTGTCGGTGTCGGCGTTGGCGTTGGCGTTGGTGTTGGCGTTGGTGTTGGTGTTGGCGTTGGTGTTGGTGTTGGCGTTGGCGATGGCGATGGCGCTGGCGCTGGCGCTGGCGCTGGCGTTGGCGTTGGCGTCGGCGTCGGCGTCGGCGTCGGGGTCGGCGTCGGCGTTGGCGTTGGCGTTGGCGTTGGCGTTGGCGTCGGCGTCGGCGTCGGCGTTGGCGTTGGCGTTGGCGTTGGCGTTGGCGTTGGCGTTGGCGTTGGCGTTGGCGTTGGCGTTGGCGTTGGCGTTGGTGTCGGTGTCGGTGTCGGTGTCGGTGTCGGTGTCGGTGTCGGTGTCGGTGTCGGTGCCGGTGCCGGTGCCGGTGCCGGTGTCGGTGTCGCGGGCGTAACCGGAGCCGGAGGCACGCTCGACCGCAGATACCAGTTGTCAGCCGTTCCATCACTGACACCGCCCTTGAACAGGTAATACTGGAAAGCGCCCGCCGCTACCGGATGCGCCAGCGTGAACGCGCCCGCCGATGTCGTCGCGCCGCTGGTTGCCTGCACGACCTGGATCCCGTTGTTCGCCGTGAGCCCACCAGCGCCGCCGACGTTAGTTACGCCAATCGAAGTCGTCCCGGCGCCCACGCCTTGCGCAATCACGAGTCTGTCGCTCGGCGCGCCGTCCGCGCCTACGACGCTCTGCACCAGCATCCGGCCGTTGTTGCCCGTGTAGTTGCCATTCACGACGAACGCATCGCTCGTACTCGCGCCGCCGTTCGTCAGGTCGATCGTTCCCGCGTTGTTCAGCGTAACGAGTTGTCCGACGACGGCGGGCTGGAGCGCCGCGCGCCCGATGCCGCCCGCCAAAATCGTGCTCGCCGCATCGAGATTGAGTAATCCGGCGCCGGTCGTGGTATCGCCGAGCGTCAGGCCGTTTGCATCGAACGTGAGTTGCGTTGCATTCGATGCAGTAATCGTCTCCCAACCGACGAAGCGGTTCAGCCCGCTCACTTGCGAATTGTCGAATGTCAAAGCGTCGATGCCCGCGCCGCCGTCGATGCGCGTCGTCGCGGCGAATGTCGCATCGGTCAGATTGCGAATCGTGGCAGTGTCGTTGCCCGCGCCAAGCGACACGGGCCCGCTGATCGCGCCGCCGCTCCAAGCGAGCGTGTCCGCTCCGCTCGTCGTCGTCACGCCCTGACCGATCGTGCCGCCCGTGATGGTCAGCGTGTTCGTGCCGCTGCCGAGATCGACCCGTCCGCCAATCGTCCCGCCCGAAAGCGAGAAAGTGTCGTCGTTCTGGGCGGCGGTGACGTTGCCGTCGATTTGTCCGCCGGACATCGTGAAGACGTTGTTGCCGATGTTCAGGTCCGCTGTGCCGATGCGCCCGCCCGTGATTTGCGCAACATCGCCATTCGCGAACACGCCGACGATGCGTCCTCCGGACATCGTGAGCGTGTCGCGTCCATCGCCTTGATCGAGCGAATCGAGCTGGCCCGCCGTCATCGTGAAGGCGTCGATGCCATCGCCCTGGCGGACCTGTCCCGTGACCGTTCCGCCGTTCATGTTGAACGTGTCGCTTCCGGTATCGGTGCGCACGGCAACGCCCGCGCTTCCGGCAATCACGCCCGTATTGCTGATCGACACGTTGATGCGCCCGTTCGCCACGACGGCCTCACCGGTGTCGCCGCGAATCGTCCCGGAGTTGCTAATCGTCTCGGCTCCGTTGGCAATCGTCACGCCGGTCGCGCCTTGAATCGAGCCGGCGTTGTCGAGCGTGCCGCCGCCGTTCGCTGCGATCCCGCTTGCCTGCTGACTCACGATGCTCGCGCCCGCCGCATTCACGAAGGACACGCGCCCGGTGATGGAGGCGCCCGTTCCGCCAGCGCCGCGCGCGGTGATCGTGCCGGTGTTGGCGATTGCGCCTGGCGAGGCATCGAGCGAAGCGATGCCATGCGCGCCATCGCCCGACACGTCGATCGCGCCATTGTTCGTGATGACGTTGCCGCCCGCACTGGCGTTGACAAAGACGCCGTGCGCCAATGCACCGGTCGTCGTGATCGTGCCGTTGTTCACGAGGGAATCGCCATGCGTCACGGCGGCCATGCCGTACGAGTTCGCGCCGCTCGTGGCGACGCCTCCGTCATTGATCAGCGTGCCGCTGCCCGAACTTTGAGAGTCGATCATCGCTGCGGCGTTCGCACCGTTCGTGCGGATGACGCCCGTCGATTCGTTGTGGATCGTGACCGCGGCAGCGGAGTTGAAGATGCCCGCTGCGCCCGAGCCGGTGGTAAAGACGGCGCCGCCGTTCAGCAGCGTATTTCGTCCGGCGCCAATGCCTTGACTTGTCATGGCATTGGCGCCGCCAGCGTTGATCCGCAGCGTGCCGCCGTTGCTTGCGAGGCTCGTGTCGCGGATGAGGATGCCGCTGTTGCTACCGACATCGAGTTCGGCGCCGGGCAACACTTCGATCGTTACGTTGACGCTGCCTGAAACCGCGATGACCGGCGAGGTCGAGGGATTGGGCACGCGGGTATCGCACGTAGCCGTCTCGCCGGATTGCGGTGCGTTGTTATCACATGCGCCCAGAGCCGGCAGCGCGCGCGAAAGACAAAAGACACCGAACGCGAGCGATAACCCTCGAACGAGCGGCGTCAGGTGAACAGCGGGCCTCAAGCAGTTCATGTTTTTTCCGACGCCCCGACTGTTTCGTTTTTCCTGGCGTGGATGCGGAGAGTTGCACGCACGCCAACGACCGACTCACCTGCTACCACGGTGCAAAGGTCAGGTTAGTGCACGGGTTTCATTTAAGCAAAGCATGCTGAAGAATCTATCGCGTCGGCGTTTTCAGGGACTTCGTCTTTGATGGATGGTCGTTGAAAGGCTTTGTGCCATCACTCCGTCCTTAAGCCATTTCGACTACTCGGCCGTTCTATCTATATAGAGGACGTGGCGCGTTCAAACGAAAAAGGTATCGACGAGCAGTTTCACGTTGAGCACGACGATCACCGCCGCAACCAGCCACGCCAGCGCGGCGGTCCAGCGCGAAACGACGAAGACACCCAATTTGCGTCGGTCCGAAACGAATCGGACGAGCGGGATGACGGCAAAAGGCAATTGCATCGACAGGATCACCTGACTCAGGACGAGCAGATGCGTCGTGCCCTTCTCTCCATACAGCGCGGTAACGACAACGACCGGCACGATAGCAAGACCTCGCGTGATGAGCCGTCGCGCCCAGTTCGGAATGCGCAGTCGCAGAAAACCTTCCATGACGATTTGGCCGGCGAGCGTCGCGGTGACGGTCGAGTTCAGGCCCGACGCGAGCAGCGCGACCGCGAACAAGGTCGATGCAATGCCGAAACCCAAAAGCGGCGACAAGAGCCGGAACGCTTCCTCGATCTCGACGACTTCGAAATGGCCCTTCGCGTGGAACACGGCGGCGGCCACGATCAGGATCGCCGCGTTGACGAAGAGCGCGAGGGTCAGCGCGATCGTGCTGTCGATGGTCGCGAAACGGATCGCCTCGCGGCGGGCGGGAATCGAATCGCCGAACGCGCGCGTCTGCACCACCGAAGAATGCAGATACAGGTTGTGCGGCATGACCGTCGCGCCGAGGATGCCAATGGCCACGTACAGCATTTCGCGATTCGTCACGATTTCCGTCGATGGCACGAAGCCGCGCATGACCTCGCCCCAAGGTGGCGCGGCTGCGGCGATCTGCAAGGCAAAGCAGCCTGCTATCACGACGAGCAACACGATGACGAACGCTTCGAGCAGGCGAAAACCCTTGTTGATCAGGAAGAGCAGCAGGAAAGCATCGAGCGCGGTGACGAGGGCACCGGCGATCAACGGAATACCGAACAGCAACTTCAACGCGATGGCCGTGCCGATGACTTCGGCCAGATCGCACGCGATGATCGCCGCCTCACAGGCGAGCCAAAGTGCGAGATTCACCGGTTTCGAATAATGATCGCGGCACGCCTGCGCCAGATCGCGGCCGGTCGCCACGCCGAGCCGCACGGCAAGCGATTGCAGAAGAATCGCCATCAGATTGGAAAGAAGGATGACGGCGAGCAGTGTATAGCCGAAGCGCGATCCCCCCGCGATGTCCGTCGCCCAGTTGCCCGGATCCATATAGCCGACCGAGATCATGTAGCCTGGCCCGGCGAAAGCGAGAAAGCGCCTGAACCACCATCCGCCCACCGGCACGCGCACCGACGCGAAGACCTCCGGAAGACTCGGGCGGGGAGCGTCGTCCTCTCCCGATTGCTTCAACTCGGGGCGTCTGGGTCCGCGCATCGGCACGTCTCTCCTGAAAGTCCGCTATGAACGTGCTGGAAATATGCGCCTTGCGAATTGAACATTCAAGCTGACGGTTCGTTCGACATCGGCCTTCGAATCGCACAGTCTGATTAATCCACTTATCAGACTGTGCGATTTTCCTTGTCAAATTCGAAGCTGGTTGATAACCTTCCCGCAAATTGTTGAATACAAAGGGAAATCAAGCAGGATGGCAACAGCTAACCCGGCGAGTATAACCAATCCGGCTGCGGACACGCCCCGCTTTTCGCTCACGCGCCGCCTGACTCGCCAACACTTTGCGCTGTATCGCGGCTATTTAGATGGCGTCTCCGAGGCAAAACTTCACGCGTCTTATGGCGATGCCGGTACGGATGTCCGCACCACGCGTCGGCTTATCGTCACGTTGCGCGACACGCTTTCCGTGCTGGCCCGACGCGCGCACGATACCGACGCCGCTTACCTCTTACGGTTGCGGCCGGGCAGTATCCCGCTTTTCGAGCCGCCGCAGACGCAAGACACGCCATCGCTCGATGAATACCGTGAGCGGATCGACCCCGACGGCGTCTATAGCGAAGCCGAATTACTAGCGCTCCACGAGGAAGAATATCCACCCGGCGCCACACCGGCGCTGGATCGGCGGGCTTCCCGCAATCTCCGGCTGCGACGGCGGCAGACCGACGCGCTTTCGCGAATGGAGGCAAGTCTCGCGCAAGAGCCACGGCCGGATCACCCGCTGGACGGCTGGTTCGAACCGGCTGTGACCGCGCGGCTCGCGGCGGTCGGGCTTTCCACCGTCGGGGACGTCGTTTCGCTGATCGAAACTCGGCGCCACCGCTGGTACACGGTGGTTCCGCGACTCGGGCCGAAAGGCGCGCAGCGAATCGTGGACTGGCTGCAACTTCACGCGAACGCGCTTCGCCATACTTTTTCACCGTTGGCCCTTGTGCCGCGGCGCGATTGGCCGAGTGACGCATCGGCACGAGGTTCTGAATGGACCGGGTCGCGGGACGAGACGCTTCGGATTGCCCCGCTCGAAGCGCTGCGAGTTCCTGCTGCGCTTGATGGGTCGAAGGGGACGAATCGACGGCCGTCAGAATTTGGCACGGATCTGCAGGCAATCCACGCGTGGCTCGCCGCGCGAACGGCCAGCGCGCACACGCAAAGGGCTTATCGCCGGGAAGCAGAACGGTTGCTGCTCTGGGCCGTGGTGGAAAAACACAAGCCGATGTCGTCTTTAGACGAGGCCGACTGCAACGAGTACATCACGGCTTTTTTACCGAATCCGCAGCCTTCCGCGCGCTGGGTGGCAAAAGGTCGCGTCGATCGATGCCTTTCGAGCTGGCGGCCTTTTGCCGGGCCACTTTCTGATCGAAGCCGGGAATCCGCGCGCGCAATTTTAAGCGCGATGGGCGCGTGGCTAGAGGCGCAGGGGTATCTGGCGACAAACCCATTTATTGCACAGACGCGTGTGGCCGAGCCGCCGGTCTTCGACGCCGTGGACCGCTCACTCGATACGGATCAGTGGCAGATTGTGCTGCAGTCGGTATCGCGCGATGTCTATGGTTTCGCCGAGCATCGTGACCGCTTGGCGCTGCTTTTGGCGTATGCCACCGGCATGCGTCGGGGAGAACTAGCCGCAGCGACTACGGAAGCGCTATCGGTCGGACGGCTTTCCGGCGTTGCCGGTCCGATCTGGCGAGTACGCGTCGCGCGTCAGCGCGGCGAACCAAGAACAGTGTTTTTGCCGCCGGCCGTTGCGGAAGCGCTGATCGAAAATCTGGCGCTTCGCGGTTTGTCTGATCCCTTGGCCTGTCCAGAAGGCACGCCGATTCTCGCGCAGACTCGCGGCGGCAATGCACTTGGGCCGGATGGCATCGGCAAACTGTTCAAGCGGGTGTTCGCAAATGCGGCCGCTCTCGCCGAGGGTTATGTTCCCGGCTCCGGCAAGCGCCTCGCACAGGCCAGCACTCATTGGATTCGACACACGCACTCCGTTCATGCGCTGACGCACGGCGCTGCGTTACCGGAGGTCAGCGCTAACTTGGGTCATTCGAAACTTTCGACGACGAAGGTTTACCTGGAAAATCAGGATTCGTCCAAACTACTAGGCGTCGAACGATTGATTCGGAGGGCAACATTCGCCGCTCAAGGGCCCTTGTCGACTGATTCGCTGCCCGTCAAGTAAACGTCGTGTTGTAAAAACGCCCGATTTCGGGATAAAACAACTTCAGAGTTTACTTGAGGTTTACCGGTTGGCCGTTTATTCTTCGGTTTGCAGCATGTTTTCCACAAACCGAAGAATCTATAGCTTACTTAGGCCCGCCAGTGACCGCGAATTCAATGCTAAGCGCTCGGCTTCCCGAAGTCGATCAATCCGTCTCAATCGAGACGCTCTTGGGAGTGGCCGCCCAAGCCACTGACATTCTTAATCAGATCCGCGACGCAATGCTGGAGCCGTATCCCCGCAAAAGCGCGCCGACTTTCACGAGTGCTCAGGTGGCCTCGCTTTGCGGAGTCGATAAGCAGCGGTTTCAGTACCTCACGACCAAGGGTGAACTTCCCGCTGGAACGTCGAAAGGCGCCGGCCGGAGCAAGGAGTTCACGCTTGAAGAAACGTTGACGTGGATTCGGGCGACCAAGGAGCGAGCGCGAAGACCCGAGGGTAAACGCGGACGTATCGTTACTGTCGCGAACTTCAAGGGTGGTGTTGCGAAAACCACCACTGCAGTATCCGCCGCCCAAGCGCTCACTCTGCTCGGCCGGCGCGTGCTGGTAATCGATTGCGACCCGCAAGGCACGACTACGCAGCTTTGCGGCTGGGCACCGGATGCGGAGATCTCCGACGATCAGACGCTCCTTCCACTTATATACGGCGATCAGCAAACGCTGCACTACGCGGTGCAGGAGACCTATTGGCACAACCTGGATCTCGTCCCAGCGTCATCGTCCTTGTTTGACGCCGAGTTCGAGATTCCTGCCAAGGTTCTCAACGACAGCACGTTCGAGTTTTGGGAGATTTTGCGCAAAGGCCTGTTGCCGCTAACGGCGGAGTATGACGCCGTTGTCATAGACACGCCGCCTGCGCTTAGTTACCTCACGATCAACGCTCTGCTCGCCTCCGACGCAATCTTGCTGCCCTGCCCGCCCGAAGCACTCGACTTTGCCAGCTCGACTCAATTCTGGCATCTATTCGCGGACATCGCGAAGAAGCTGCCCGGCGTGCTCGAACAGAAGCGCTTCGACTTCGTCAATGTGATTCTGACCAAGGCAAAGTCCGACGATGTGTCGCGCGTCGTGCGCGGCTGGCTTCAGAAGGCTTATGGCGATCGCGTCCTTCCGTTTGAGATTCCCGAGTCGACGGTACCGAAGGGCGCTTCTGCTCAGCTGTCCACGGTCTATGACTTGTCGAAGCCCGATGGAAGCACTGCCGCGTACAACCGGTTCAAAGAGCCGCTCGATCGGCTCGCCGAACATCTCGACGCGCAGTTCGTCCGCGCCTGGAATCAATCGGAGGCTTAAATGGGTATCGGCGACAGACTGCTGGCAAAGACGGCAAACATTGGAACCAAGGCGGCCGAGCCAAATCAGCCGCGTGCCACGAGCACGGAGGCGCGGACGTCACCCGGAAGGTTGATGGACGCGCAGCATCGCATCAACACGGCGCAGGCGCGCATCAAAGAATTGGAAACGCAGCTCGAAGAGCGAGCCGCCTTGGAAGTACCGCTTGACGCGCTGATCGAGGTCAGCGGGCGGCGGCGGAAGCTGACCAGCGAACAGTTCCAGGAACTGAAGAGCAACCTTTCCCAGCACGCTCTTGCAACGCCAATTTTGGTGCGCACGCTTACCGATGGGCGTTATGAAATCGTGGCTGGTCACAACCGTGTGGCCGCATATCGCGAGCTTGGTCGCAACACTATCCGCGCTAACGTGGCGTCGATCGAAGAAGGTGAAATTGAATTTGCGGCGTTCTTCTCGAACCTGCTTTCACCTTCTCTGACCGACTTCGAGAAGTATTGGAATTTCAAACGCCTGCAGGAGCTGAGCGGGCTTTCGCGCACCGAAATTTCGGAGAGCGCGGGACTTAGCAAAAGCCACGTTACCCGCATTTTTTCGTTCGACGCTCTGCCAGAGGCTGCGAAAGCGGCGCTTGCGGAAAAGCCGGAAAGACTCGGCAGCAATGCTGCGCAAAAGCTCGCCGCTTTAACTGAGGCAGGCAAAGCGGAAAAAGTCGTTGAAGCAATTCGCCGATTGATTGATGACGAAAATTTTACGCAAGACAAAGCAGTGGCGCTGGCGGCGGAGAAGCCTAAGGCGATCGCACCTAGTACTACTGTCGTTCGTGCGGGACGGAGAAAGGTCTGCGAGGTCTCAACGAGGAACGGCGTAGTCGGAGTTCGATTCTTCGAGAACGACGCAGGTGACGCCGAGCAATGGGGGCAACGAATTGCAGACTTCATCAACAAGACGTTGACCGAAACCGAAAGAAGCTGAGGCTCTACTAGATTTTACTTTTAAATCAACGAGTTACTTGTAGCTCAGATGGCGCCAACCGATGAGCCTACTAGAAACTCGTTAATAATCAATCACTTGAAAATATAAACGCGAGGCAACGATGTAAGTAATTTGCGTTAAAAAGACAAAAGCCTTCGGCGCCAACCGAAGGCTTTTGAATTCGGGCTCAACTGCTGCTCGCCCGGTCCGCTTCCCGACGCCAATCGGGTCACGAAGTACACAGATCGAAGTTTAGCGGATCGCGATCGGCAGTCAAGCGTTTGTCCTCCATTTTCAAAAATGGATGTACTTGACATGCATATCGCGCAACTTTCCGTTGCAGGCGAGGACTTTTCTCGCCTCGAAAACCACGAATTATCCGAGAACTTTGCGGACCAACAAGCGCTCGATGATTACGCTTGCGATCGGTCCAATCTTCCCTGGGTCATCTTTCGAGCCGCTCACCGAGCGAATCATCTCGCCGCACTGCCTGCCCGCGCTCGAGCCCTACTCGCCGCTCTGGCTCGCACTGTCGACGCACGTCGTCCCTACGCGGCAATCTTCGCTCGCCGTGAATTGCTAACCGGCCGCGCAATGCAGTCTATGCGTACGTTCTATCGAAGCCTTGAGGATCTGGAGAAGGAAGGCTTGATTGCACGCCCTCCGCAGACTCGCTACGGCGCCGCTGGGCTGTTCGGACGTGCCTATCTACATCTCACCCCAAAGATCGTTACGCTTCTGGGTCTTGTTGAGCCAGGTAGCGATACGACAACTCAGGCTCAAAATTTAAACGAGCCGAAATCAAACCGCGAGCAACCTTCTTCCTTGGCCTCGCCGTCTGCCACGGTGGCAGACGGCACTATATATAAGGATCTATACCCTACTAATCAAAAGAGACAACCAGGAAAGCTCCCCGCGGACCTCGAACGCCTGCGCGGTCTGGGCTTTCGTCATTTCCTGATCTTCCGGCTCATGCGCGAAGCGTCTGAACACGCAAAGCGTCTGTCCGATGTAGTCGAAGCCTCCTGGAAACACCTCCAACGGGCGAAGCATCCGATCAGCTATCTTCGGGCACTACTTCGTGCCCCCGTCGACTTTGCATACCGCGTGCGGACCATTCACGAAGGACACGTTGAGACGCAAACTCAAATTGCTCGCGACATCGAACTGCAAAGAGCCTCTGCCGAACTTGCCGGTCAATCTTTTGTGAGCCATGACGGAGCAAGAACATTCCTCGTTTCTGAGGACGCAAAATCCGTCACCACGCATCATCGCAACGAGCGACACTCCCGCACTAGGGCAGGCGCCTGGGCGACCGACCTCCTCGCGGCCATCAAAGCCGGGAAGATCGTTCCGCACAGATCTGATGCGCCGCCAGCGCAAGGTTCGCGCTCTAAATCTCAAATCGATGACACGCATGACCTAAAGACGTCGACTTGCTCGCACGCGGCGCAGTCGCGCTTGAAAGCGCTGAAGTTGCTCATACTTGCTAAACAGGCCGAAGGGCTAAATGGACTGCCAAGAGCGTTGAACAGTGCGTCCGTCATCGAAAAGGCGAGCATCGAACAAGTGCCAGCGCGTACGCGAATCTCGAGCCTTGTCGCCGACACTGGCTATATTGAAGCCCAAGCTGGCATATTGAAAAAACAGCCCACATCGTAACGAATGCTGATATAGTCTAAGGTTGCGCCCGCTAGGGCGAATGGAAGGTGCAGTACGTCGAACTAGACGGGACTGTGCATTTTGCTCGAAGCGATTTTCAGCCACCCGTCCATATAGAGTCAGCAGTCTCGGCAACGAAAAGCGTGCGCCGAATGCTTACCAAAGTCAGCGAGCCTTTTTGCTCGCGCACGGACCTGTCATCGTCGAGCAAACCTGTCGAGGAGAAAGTATGGCAAGTTTTGATCGGGAAGATTCGGAGCTGGATATTGTCGCGCCGGCGCGCAGGTCCGCGGGTCGACGGGCAGGGAAGGGTAAGGGCCAGACCGGCACGATGCAGCCCGATGTCCCCACGACGGCGGAGCAGGAAGAGGAGCGTCAGCGCCAAATGCGCGCGCTCATTCAGTTGGGCAAGGAGCGGGGGTATTTGACCCACGCCGAAATCAATGACCACTTGCCTGACAACTTCGCGCAAACTGCGGCGATGGAAACCATCGTTAGCACGTTCAACGACATGGGCGTCGCGGTGTATGAGCAAGCGCCCGATGCTGAAACACTGCTTTTGAGCGATAACGCGCCTGCTGTCGTCGCCGATGAACAGTCGGAAGAAGAAGCCGAGAACGCGCTGCAAACCGTCGATTCCGAGTTCGGCCGCACGACGGACCCCGTTCGCATGTATATGCGTGAAATGGGTGCAACCGAACTGTTGACGCGCGCTGGCGAAATCGCCATTGCGAAGCGCATTGAAGATGGCTTGCATGAAATGATTCAGGCCATCGCTGCGTGCCCGTCCACGGTCGCCACTATTCTTGCGGACGCGGCTCAGGTCGAATCGGGTGAGATCAAGATCGACGAACTCGTCGACGGTCTGAAGGAAGACGATACGGTAGAAGAAGATATTTCGGCATCCGATACATCGGACACTTCCGAGATTGATACGGACACCGAAGAATCCGGCGACGATGAAGATTCCGAAGACGACCTCGAAGGCGGCGATTCCGCTGCATCGAATGAAGCGCGTTTGAAGCAACTCAAAGCGGATTGCCTGGAAGTTTTCGCGCGCGTGAGCGACCTTGCCGAGCAAGCAAGCAGTCCGAAGAGTTCAGGCGCCGCGGCTTCGAAGGCCGTCGAACGGGCACGCGCGGAGATTCAACGCGAGCTCGGTTCCATTCGCTTCACGGCGAAGACCATCGACCGTTTGTGCGCGGACGTCCAGCAGCAGGTTGCGCAAGTTCGCGAGATCGAGCGTCGCGTGCTGCAAATCGCGGTAGATCGTTGCGGCATGCCGCGCGACAAGTTCGTCGAATCGTTCCCGGGCAACGAGACCGATCTCGAATGGACGGCGCGCACTGCGGCGGCTTCGCGTCAATACGGCGCGTCGCTCGAGCGCAGTTTGCCGGCCATTCAGGCTGAACAGCAAAAGCTCATCGACATCGAAGCGCGTGTTGCATTGCCGCTCAAGCAGCTCAAGCAGATCAATCGTCAGATGACGGCTGCCGAGTTGAAAATGCGTCAGGCTAAGCGTGAAATGATCGAGGCAAATCTGCGTCTCGTGATTTCGATTGCGAAGAAGTACGTCAACCGCGGCATGCAGTTTCTCGACTTGATTCAGGAAGGCAATATCGGCTTGATGAAGGCAGTGGACAAGTTCGAATATCGTCGTGGCTGGAAGTTTTCGACGTATGCAACCTGGTGGGTTCGTCAGGCTGTGACGCGTTCGCTTGCCGATCAGGCGCGCACGATTCGCGTGCCGGTTCACATGATCGAAACGATCAACAAGCTGAACCGCATTTCGCGTGAAATCCTGCAGCAGACGGGACAGGAAGCGCATCCGTCGGTGCTCGCGGAACGCATGGAAATGCCGGAAGAGAAGATTCGCGGCATCCTGAAGATTGCGAAGCAACCTGTGTCGCTCGAAACGCCGGTCGGTGAAGATGCCGACGCGACGCTCGGTGACATGATCGAGGACCAAGGCGCGGCATCGCCGGCGGATGCGGCCGTGCACGCGAATATGCGCGCCGCAATCGACGATGCGCTCAACGCGCTTTCGCCGCGCGAAGCGAAGGTTCTGCGCATGCGCTTTGGTATCGATACGGCGTCCGACTACACGCTCGAAGAATTGGGCAAGCAGTTCGATGTGACGCGCGAGCGTATTCGCCAGATTGAAAGCAAGGCAATGCGCAAGCTCATGCATCCGAGCCGCGCGGACAAGCTACGTCCTTTCTTGGATCGCTGATCGTTTTAAGGGCTGTTGAGGCATCGAAACGCGCCGCCAGTTTTGGCGGCGCGTTTTTTTTCGTCCGCGATTTTCTCAACCGTGCGATGTGCCTTTCGGCGCCGACGTCGATGAACACGTCTGCAACGCGTCGATTGCCTTATGCGCAAGGTTGAGCGTTTCCTCACACGCGCGAGTGTTGGCGAATATCGAGCAGCCGCCGCCCGCATCGATTTTCGATACCGCTTTGCGCACCCGATCCAGCGCAAGTTGCGGCGACCCGGTGTCCTTGATGATGCCAGCCAGATCGAACGCGCTGCCGGCGCCGGTTTCGACGTAACCCGGACACTGCGTTTCCGCATGAGCGACCACGCAAATCAACGCAAGCACGGCAACGGCGAATCGGCGGCCGGGCCGCGTCGCGGTTTGGGAACAGGAAATAACATTCATGGGTTGCCGGCTCCCGAAACGGTTGCAATGAAAAGGCGCGGTTCGATTTTATCCACATCCGCACTGGACAAGCTTGTGGATAACCTGAGCAACGTCGGTGCAAACCGTTGATGCAAAACGCTTTTAACCCGACGTCTGATTTTCGCGCGATGCCCCACATTGTGGACCTGTCCCAGCGAACGCGTCTAACGTGTCAAA
Source organism: Caballeronia sp. LP006 (assembly GCF_031450995.1). Classification (NCBI taxonomy): domain Bacteria; kingdom Pseudomonadati; phylum Pseudomonadota; class Betaproteobacteria; order Burkholderiales; family Burkholderiaceae; genus Caballeronia; species Caballeronia sp. LP006. The sequence goes on from NZ_JARTVW010000003.1 coordinate 145,033, forward strand.
AAGCTGCGACTGGCGCGTGCGTTCGCCCTTAACCGTTTCCGCACGATTTCGGCAATATCGTCAGCGACGGTTGATCAAGCAAAAATCCAACGATCACACGCGCTTCGGAATCTCCAGTCCACGTTGAACCGCCGGACGCGCGAGGAACACATCGAGCACGCGCTTTACGTTCGCAAAATCGTCGAAACCGACGAGATCGCGTGCTTCATAAAATCCGACTAGATTGCGAATCCACGGAAACGTCGCGATATCGGCGATGCTGTACTCATTCCCCGAAATCCAGTCGCGGCCGGCGAGGTGTTTGTCGAGGACTGCGAGCAGGCGTTTCGCTTCGGCGACGTACCGATCGCGCGGACGCTTGTCCTCGTAGTCCTTGCCGGCAAATTTATTGAAGAATCCGACCTGACCGAACATCGGGCCGACACCGCCCATCTGGAACATCAGCCATTGAATGGCTTCGTAGCGTCGCGCCGGGTCTGCCGGAACGAATTGGCCGCTTTTATCGGCGAGATAAAGCAGAATCGCCCCGGATTCGAAAAGCGGCAGCGGTTTGCCGTTCGGACCGTTCGGATCGATGATCGCGGGAATCTTATTGTTCGGATTCAACGACAGGAATTCGGGCGACATTTGATCGTTGGTATCGAATCGCACGAGATGCGGCTCGTAAGGCAGCCCTGTCTCTTCCAGCATGATCGACACCTTCACGCCATTGGGCGTCGGTAGCGAGTAAAGCTGAATGCGTTCGGGGTGTTGTGCTGGCCACCTCTGGGTGATCGGAAAATCGACTAAAGAAGTCATGCTGGTTCCAGAAGAAAAGAATTGCTCAATATAGCCGATGGTAATCAACGGCTCGCATCATTAGCTGGCCTGGGCGCTTGCAATTACTTCTATCCAAAGGTCCCGTTGTTTCGCCGACGCACACTCGGGCCGACTGTCGTTGCACATGCAACTTTGTCGTCCAAACCCAAACACATCGGGTATCGAAGCAATTCAATCGCGCTTACAAAACCGCACGAATCAACTACACGCGCAATTGTAAAAACCACAGCGAAGACAAGCAGTTAGCGCACACCACCGTCACGACTCACCGCCCAGGCAACCGCAAACAAAGACGAACTAAAAAATTGGCTTGCTTATTGCATTACACAAAACGTAGTCCATGTCGTGTCGATCAACTCAACCGTTGAATTGCTGCTGCCATGAAAACCGTCCCTTTCGCCACGCTTACCGTCCTTGCCGCACTCGCCGGCGCGCTGATACCCGGCCTCTCGACTGCCCGTCCGCTCGAAAGCCAGCTCGACTGCCAATCCAGCGCGCATCGCTTCATCGCGCCACTGCGCGACGACCGCTCGATCGACGCCGCGCCGATGCGCGTCGAAGCCAACTCGGTCAACGCGTTCAAGCCGACTCAAGGCAGCGAACTCACGGCCTACGGCTTTCGCGTATATGCCGTGCTCGGCTACGAACAGGGCGATGCCATGTTTAAGCAGGGCAACGGCCGTCCGATCAACGACTCGGCTTACGGCGTAGTCGTGCTCGGCGCGAAAGAAACGGTCGAGGATCGCGTGCGCGAGTCCGGCAGCAACGCAATCGTCCATGAAGTCGTGCCGATGATGATGACCGTCGTCTTCTGCGATGGCAGCAACATGCGCAACACCGCGCGCACGGTGGCGACGGAAGCATCGAGTAATCGTTGAAACGGCTTTGAAAGCGCTCGCTGAAAAGCGCCGCGCTTGTCTCCGCATTCGTCGATAATGTTCTTCCAATCGCGCGACGCACTCACAAGGGTGCGCGCGCACCACAACAGGAGAACGCCGACATGTCCGACGCAGTGAATCAGCAGAAGCGCATTGCCATCGTCACCGGAGCGGGGAGCGGCATCGGCCGTGCGGCGGCGCTTGCTCTACTCGGCGACGGCTGGTCGGTCGTGCTCGCGGGCCGACGCGCGGCGCCGCTCGAAGCGGTCATCGGCGAAGCCGACGCAAGCGAACGCGCGCTTGCCGTTCCGACGGATGTCTCCGATCCGCAATCGGTCGAAAAGCTCTTTGCGGCGGCAGTCGAGCGCTTCGGACGCGTCGATTTGCTGTTCAACAACGCGGGCGTGAGCAATCCGCCGGGACCGTTCGAGGAATGGACGCCCGAGCAATGGCAAGGCGTGGTGAACGTCAATCTGAACGGCATGTTCTATTGCCTGCAACAGGCGTTCCGGACGATGCGCGCACAAACACCGCGAGGCGGCCGCATCATCAACAACGGTTCCATTTCGGCGAGCGCGCCGCGTCCGAATTCGGCCGCCTATACGGCGACCAAGCACGCGGTCGGTGGACTGACGAAATCCGCATCGCTCGATGGCCGCAAGTACGACATCGCGGTCGGTCAAGTGGACGTCGGCAACGCACTGACGGATCTGTCCGAGCGCATGTCGCGCGGCGTGCCGCAGGCGAACGGCGAGACCGCCATCGAACCGATGATGGACGTGAAGATCGTCGGCCAATCGGTGCTTTACATGGCGAATCTGCCGCTCGAAGCCAACGTACTGTTCCATACCGTGATGGCGACCAAGATGCCGTTCGTCGGTCGCGGCTGATTCGGCCGAACGCGCCTTTCATGTGGTGCGATACCAGACGCGAATGCCCGAGTACCAATGGCTGACGCTGGTATCGTCGCCCGCGCCGAACGTCGAGAGGCTCTCGACGTTCAGTACATCCACACCGTTTTCCTCGATCCACCGGTTCGCGCGCTCGACCAGCGTCGCGCCGTTCTCATACACGTTGCCTTTGATCAGGTGATGCTGCACGACTTGCCGCTCGAAGTCTGCGTAGGCGATTTTTGCCATCGCTCGTCTCCTGTTTTTCCACGTTGATTGCTGCGGCGCAACCAGTGCGCTGCATGACGCGTCCTGCCGATTCGAGCATCATATGGCCTGAACGACGCCGCGCGCGGAGCGGTTTACCCGCGGTCGCACGACCGTGCGCGAGCGACAAAAGACGCCAGCCAACGAGCGTCCGGGCACGAGACACCCAGGAGAGCACGCATGGACATGCGGCAACGCGAGCACATCGAGGCAGTCGTCGCGGCGACGACGCGCGCGCAGGTTCTGGCGCCTGCGCGCACGCAGGAAAGCATCATTCAGACTTCATGGCGTCGTTGCGTTCATCAATACGGGCTCGATCCGTCGCGCATGCAGGAAGCGCGCATCCTGACGCAGACGCGCTTGCGCGAGCATCAGCAACGGATCGACGATTTCGCGCGCATCGCTCGACATGGACTGGAAACACTTTACGAGCAGGTCGCGGGGATGGGTTACGTCGTGCTGCTGACGGACGCGCTCGGCGTGACGGTCGATTACATTGGCGACGCGAACGCCGATACGGCCTTGCGTCGTGCCGGGCTCTATCTCGGCGCGGAATGGAGCGAGGACGGCGCGGGCACGTGTGCGGTCGGCACTGCGCTCGCGACGGGGCAGGCGCTGACCGTGCATCAGATCGATCACTTCGACGCCACGCATATCCCGCTCACTTGCACGGCCGCGCCGCTCTTCGATTCGCGCGGCGCGCTCACCGCGATCCTCGACATCTCCGCGCTGACTTCACCGCAAGCGCGCGACAGTCAGAACCTCGCGCTGCAACTCGTGCGCATCTACGTGCGGCATATCGAGAACGCGATTTTTCTGCGCACGCATCGGCAGGACTGGATTCTCAAGCTCAACACATCGCCCGAATTCGTCGATGTCGATCCTGAATATCTGATCGCGCTCGATGAGGGCGGGCGCATCGTCGGACATAACCGGCGCGCGCACGAAATGCTGGCGGCCGAGATCGGGAAGCCTATCGCGCCGGGAGAAACGGCGGCGTCGCTTATCGGCATGCGTTTCGATGCGCTCTTCGAAGCGCGTCTGGAAGATTTGAGCCGTTTTGTCTATTCGCGGCCGAGCGAACTGCGCGCGCTGCCGCTTGCGCGCAGCGGCGCACTGCTTTATCTGAGCGTGATGCCGCCCGCGCCATGTTTCGCGCCATCGACGCAAGAAAAATCCGCAAGTGCGCCCGGCATTCCCGCGCCGCTGGCCGCCCTCGGCGGCGGCGATGCCGCGCTTGCGCGGCAACTCGAACGCGCCGCCAAACTCGTCGATTCGCCGATCAATCTGCTCGTGAACGGCGAAACCGGCAGCGGCAAGGAATTCTTCGCGAAGGCGCTGCATCGCGCGAGTGCGCGGCGCGCGGGTCCATTCGTCGCGGTGAACTGCGCGGCGATACCGGAGACGCTCATCGAAAGCGAATTGTTCGGGCATCTGCCGAACAGCTTTTCCGGCGCGGGTCCAAAAGCAAAGCGCGGCCTGATTCAGGAAGCCGATGGCGGCACGCTTTTCCTCGATGAAATCGGCGACATGCCGCGTGAGTTGCAATCTCGTCTCTTGCGCGTGCTGGCCGAAGGCGAAGTTCTGGCGATAGGCGCGTCGCGTCCGGTTTCCGTGGACGTGCGCGTGATTTCCGCGACGCATCATTCGCTCGACGCGCTGATGCAGGACGGCCGCTTTCGCGAAGACCTGTACTACCGTCTGAACGGCGCGCGCTTCGCGTTGCCGCCGCTGCGCGAACGATCCGATCTCGACTGGCTGATCCGCAAGTTCCTCGATGCCGATACCGCGCATGGTCCCGTTGCGTTGTCGCCGGCGGCGCGGGTTTGTTTGCATCGGCATGAGTGGCCGGGAAATCTGCGCGAGCTCAACAACGTGCTGCGCTACGCGCGCGCGGTGTGCGCGGATGGCGTGATCGAGGTCGACGATCTTCCGGATGGATTCGTCGAATCGACCGCGCACGACGCCGCGCCGCAACCGCCGCATGCACATGTGGCCGACGAAGCGTTCGATACACATCGCCTGCCGCCCGAAGGCATGTTGCTGATGCAGTATCTGCGCGCGGCGAGCTGGAACCTGAGCGCCGTGGCTCGGCAGATCGGCGTGAGCCGCATGACGCTGTATCGGCGCATGGCGCGCTATGGCATTCGTTCGCCGAATCAACGTGACGCGGGCGAACGTTGAGCATCCGCATTTCGCGATACGCCTGTACTCCATGAGACACCTGCCGCTGTGACACCTGTCACGGCGGCACGCGTGCAACGTGCCCTTCCTCTCGTAAAACACCCGTTATTTCCGGGTAATCCCTCGCTATTCCAATTGGCATAGCGCTTGCCTTTACTCGCCTCACAACCATTCCAACGCCCGACGAAGCGTCTTTCTTTCGGCCAGGGTCAACGGAGACACCAGCATGCGTGACAGCGTCGAGCCGCTCGTCGGCATCATCGCCAATCCGGTTTCGGCGCGCGACATCCGGCGCGTGATCGCCAACGCGAACAGCCTGCAACTCGCGGATCGCGTGAATATCGTGCTGCGGCTCTTGTCGTCGCTTGCGGCGTGCGGCGTCGAGCGCGTCCTGATGATGCCGGATCGCGAAGGGCTCAAGGTCATGCTCGCGCGTCATCTCGCGCGCAAGCACGGGCACGACGCGGATCTCGCGAGCGTCGAATTTCTCGATATGCCCGTGACCGCGCGGGTCGACGACACCTTTCGCGCGGCGCGCATGATGCAGGACGCGGGCGCGGCGGCGCTCATCGTGCTGGGCGGCGACGGCACGCATCGCGCGGTGGTGCGCGAGTGCGGCGCGGTGCCGCTCGCGGGTTTATCGACGGGCACGAACAACGCCTACCCGGAAATGCGCGAGCCGACCATCTCCGGGCTCGCCACGGGTCTTTACGCCACCGGCCGCATTCCGGCTGCGCAGGCGCTCATGTCGAACAAGCGCCTCGACATCGACATACGCGATCAGAACGGCGCCGTGCGCCATGACATCGCGCTCGTCGATGCCGTCATCTCGCACGAAAAATTCGTCGGCGCACGCGCGCTCTGGAAGATCGACACGCTCGCGGCCGTCTACGTGTCTTATGCCGATCCGCAGGCCATCGGCATGTCGGCCATCGCGGGCTTGCTCGAACCAATCGGCCGTCACGAGCCGGGCGGCCTCGCCGTCGAACTGGCCGCATCCGGCAAGGGCGAATTCGAACTTTGCGCGCCCATTGCGCCGGGCTTGATGGAGCGCGTGCCGATCGCAAGCTGGCAGCGCCTTGCCGACGGCGTGCCGCAACGCGTCAAGCAGCGCGCGGGCATCGTCGCGCTGGACGGCGAGCGCGAGCTTGCTTTCGGCCCCGGCGACGAAGTGACCATCACCTTGCGTGAGAACGCGTTTCGCAGCATCGATGTCGCCGCGTGCATGCGCTATGCCGCGCGCGCCGGACTCATGCGCTTATCCGGCAACACTGCCAGCACCGTCGTTTAACCCGATCGAAGGAGACAGACATGACATCGTCGCAAACCCCGCAGCATGCGGGAGGCTTGCCGTTATCGAAGGAAGAACTGCTGAGTGTCTACCGCAAGATGCGCACGATCCGCGATTTCGAAGAGCGTCTGCACGTCGATTTCGGTCGCGGCGACATCCCCGGTTTCGTCCATCTCTATGCGGGCGAAGAGGCGGCGGGCGTCGGCATCATGCATCACCTGAACGACGGCGACCGCATTGCGAGCACGCATCGCGGACATGGGCACTGCATCGCGAAAGGCGTCGATCCCGTCGCCATGATGAAAGAGATCTACGGCAGAAAGGGCGGCTCGTGCAACGGCAAGGGCGGCTCCATGCATATCGCCGACCTGTCCAAAGGGATGATGGGCGCGAACGGCATTCTCGGTGCGGGCGCGCCATTGATCTGCGGCGCGGCGCTCGCGGCGAAGTTTCGCGGCAAGGGCGAGGTGGGCATCACCTTCGCGGGCGATGGCGCGTCGAACCAGGGCACCTTTCTCGAAAGCCTGAATCTCGCGGCGGTGTGGAATCTGCCGGTGATCTTCGTGATCGAGAACAACGGCTACGCGGAATCGACCGCGCGCGATTATGGCACGGCGGTGGATAGCTACGTGGATCGCGCGGCGGGCTTCGGCATTCCCGGCGTGACGGTGGATGGCACCGACTTCTTCGCGGTGCACGAAGCAGCGGGCGAAGTGATCCGCCGAGCGCGTGAAGGCGGCGGCCCGGCGCTGCTCGAATGCAAGATGATCCGCTTCTACGGCCACTTCGAAGGCGATGCGCAGACGTACCGCGCGCCCGGCGAACTCGACGATATCCGCTCGAACAAGGATTGCCTGAAGAAGTTCGCGCATGCCGTGACGCAAGCCGACGTGATCTCTCCCGGCGAACTCGATGCCATCGACCGCGAAGTCGCCGCGCTGATCGACCGCGCCGTGCAGGAAGCGAAGGACGCGCCACTGCCGGCCGCGGCCGACCTGCTCACCGACGTGTACGTGAAGTATTGATCGCCCATTCAAAACACTTAGCGAGACAAATCATCATGGCCCGAAAACTGAGCATGAAGATGGCGATCAACGAAGCCATCGACCAGGAAATGACCCGCGATCCGAGCGTGATTCTGCTTGGCGAGGATATCGTCGGCGGCGCCGGCGCGGACGGCGAGAAAGACGCGTGGGGCGGCGTGCTGGGCGTCACGAAAGGACTGTACGCCAAGCACGGCGACCGGCTGCTCGACACGCCGCTCTCCGAATCGGCGTACGTGGGCGCGGCAATCGGCGCGGCGGCGTGCGGCATGCGGCCGATCGCGGAATTGATGTTCATCGACTTCATGGGCGTGTGTTTCGACCAGATCTTCAATCAGGCCGCCAAGTTCCGCTACATGTTTGGCGGCAAGGCCGAAACGCCCGTCGTGATTCGCGCGATGGTCGGCGCGGGCTTTCGCGCGGCCGCGCAGCATAGCCAGATGCTGACGCCGCTTTTCACGCATATTCCCGGTCTCAAGGTCGTCTGTCCGTCCACGCCTTACGACACCAAGGGCCTCTTGATTCAGGCGATTCGCGACAACGACCCGGTCATCTTCTGCGAGCACAAGAACCTTTACGGTTTCGAAGGCGAAGTGCCCGAGAACTCGTATGCCATTCCGTTCGGCGAGGCCAACATCGTGCGCGACGGCAAGGATGTGTCCATCGTCACTTACGGGTTGATGGTGCACCGCGCGCTGGAGGCGGCGGCGACGCTCGCGAAGGAAGGCATCGAAGCCGAGATCGTCGATTTGCGCTCGCTATCGCCGCTCGATATGGACACCGTGCTCGAAACGGTCGAGAACACGGGAAGGCTCGTCGTCGTCGATGAAGCGAGTCCGCGCTGCAACATCGCCACGGATCTTTCGGCGCAAGTCGCGCAGCGAGCGTTCGGCGCGCTGAAAGCGGCCATCGAAATGGTCGCGCCGCCGCACACCCCCGTGCCGTTCTCGCCGACGCTCGAAGATCTGTACATTCCGAGCGCCGCGCAAATCGCCGACGCCGCGCGTAAAACGATGAAAGGAGGAAAGCACTGATGCCCGCAATCACACCGATCGTCATGCCCAAATGGGGCTTGTCGATGAAAGAAGGCACGGTAAACGAGTGGCTCGTGGAAGAGGGCGCGCAGATCGCCGTCGGCATGCCGATTCTCGATGTCGAAACCGACAAGATCGCCAACGCGGTGGAAGCGCCCGACGCGGGTACGTTGCGCCGCAGGGTTGCGTCGGCGGGCGACACGCTGCCGGTGAAAGCGCTCCTCGGCGTGCTCGCGCCGGCCGAGGTCAGCGACGCCGATATCGACGCCTATGTGTCGTCCTACGAAACGCCGCCGGACGAGGAAGGCGAGGGCGACGAAGCGGCGTCGGCATATCACTTCGTCGATGTCGACGGCATTCGCGTGCGCTATGCCGCGCGCGGCGGCGACGATGCGGGCAAGTCCGCGGTGCTGTTCATCCACGGCTTCGGCGGCGATCTCGACAACTGGCTCTTCAATCTCGACGCGCTCGCCGAACACAATCGCGTGTTCGCGCTCGATTTGCCGGGCCACGGGCAATCGACGCCCAAGGTGCCGGGCACGACGCTCGCCGATCTCGCGCGCTTCGTCGCGCACTTCATGGACGCGGTGAATATCGAAAAGGCGCATCTCGTCGGGCACTCCATGGGCGGCGGCATCGCCGCGCAACTCGCCGTCGATGCGCCCGCGCGCGTGCAATCGGTCGCGCTCGTGTCGCCCTCCGGTTTCGGCGATGAAGTGAACAACGCGTACACCGAGGGTTTCGTGAGCGCGCAATCGCGTCGCGAGCTGAAGCCAGTGGTCGAGCTGCTGTTCGCCAATCCGGAGCTCGTCAGCCGCCAAATGCTCGACGACTTGCTCAAGTACAAGCGTCTGGATGGCGTGAGCGAAGCACTGACTGCGCTCGGTGGCGCGCTCTTCGGCGGTGGCCGCCAGAGCGGTCAGCCCGGAAGAAAGCTCGAGGAAAGCGGCAAGCCGGTGCTCGTGATCTGGGGCGCGAAAGACCAGATCATCCCGGCCGCGCATGCCGAAAACGCGCCGAAGCATGCGACCGTGCGCATATTCGACGATGCCGGGCACATGAGCCAGATGGAGAAAGCCAACGAGGTCAACGCGTTGTTGAAGGAGCATGTGGGCAAGAGCGTCTGATCGCGCGCAGGTTCGAGGCAACGCGCCGTCGAGGCGGCGCGTTCTCAGCCGCGCGCCCGCTTCTTCGCTACTATGTGCGATGTCGCTGTCACCGCGCGTCCTGACATCCACTCCATGCCCTTCGAATTGCTCGATTTCGAAACGCTGCCCGGGAATCCGCTGCAAGCCGAGGAAGCGCTGCTCGACCGCGCGAAAGCGGGCGATGCGGTGGCGCATCTGTGGGAAGCGCCGCGCTCGCTGATCGTGCCGCGCAGTTATCAGCGTTATGCGCCCTTGGCCGATGCTCGCACTGATTTCGCGCGACGCGGCTGTCCCGTCTGGCTGCGTTTGTCGGGCGGCGGGCTGGTTCCGCAAGGTCCCGGCATTCTGAATCTGAGTCTCGCGTATCCCGTGCACGCGCCGATGGGCGCGCTTGCCGAGCCGGTCTATCTGCATCTGTGCGGCATCATCGCGGATGCGCTCAACACCCTCGGCGTGCTCACGCACTGGCAAGCGGTAGAAGGTTCGTTCTGCGATGGCCGCTTCAATCTCGCCTGGGGTCCCGGCCACGATGCGCGCAAGATCGCCGGCACGGCGCAATACTGGCGGCGCGTGTCGTCGTCCCTCGACGAGCAACCGCGCCATGCCGTGCTGGCTCACGCCGTTCTGCTCGTCGATGCCGATCCCATCGAGATCAACGAGCGCGCGAATGCGTTCGAGGCGCTCATCGGCAGCGGGCGGCGCTATGAAGAGATGAAAGTGGTGACCGTGGCGCAAGCGCTCGCCTACGAAGGTTTCGGCATGCCGCCCGGGCTGCGCGAGCGCGTGCGAAATGCCATCGCGGCGCGCGTCGTGGCAGCCGATTTGCCGCAAGCTCCTCTCTAACGCAGCGCTCATCGACCATCGAGGTCATCATGCCGTTCAGACTCGCTTCGAACGGTTTCTTTTTTGCGCTGTGGGTGGCGGTGTGCGCCGCCGCGCCCGAGTTTCTCTGGCAAGGGCTGTTCTCGCTCTTCGGACATTTCTCCTTCAGGGATGCCGCCGCCGCGTTGCTCATCGGCGCGATTCTCGCGTTCTTCGTCGAGCCGCTGCTGGAGCGCTTGCGCGGGTTGCAGGGACACGTGCATCGCGCGGAGAAATCGCCCGCCTTCGCCGCGTGCGAAGCGTTGAGCTTCGCGGTCGTCGCGGTGTGCGTGCACGAAGCGATCACCGTGTATGTAGCGGCGAGCCATTCGAACGAACAGGCCAGCGAGAACCTCGCGAAGGCGGTGGGACAGGCGCTGCAATGGGCGGCGATCCCGTTCGTCATCACGATTGCGTGGATGTCGGCGCGCGGGGCAGTCTGGATGATGTGGACCGCAGCCGGGCTCGCCGTGATCTTCAGCTATCTGACCGGCGTGCTTTTCGAATGGCAGACGCACGTGCTGGTCACGAGCGTGATTCCGGCGATTCTCGTGCTGATCTCGGGATGCATCATCGTGCGCGAACAGTGGGATGCGGACACGTTTCGCCGCTGCGCACGGGCACTCGCGGTGATCGCGCTTGCGTGGCTCGTGCTCTCGGGCGCGGTGCAATGCGTGCTATGGCTCGCGCACGTGCAGTCGTTTCGCCTTTACGACACAGCCGAGTTCTTCAGCGATCTGCGGTTTTATATCGGCTGGGTGACCGGACTGCTCGTGGCGCCGGGAATCGTGGCGCCGGCACTGGCGCGCCCCGACGATGATCAATGGAAACCGCGTCTCTGAGCTGCGATGCCTTCGTAAAAAAAGCGCCGCTGAGGAAGGCTCAAGCGGCGCGTGTCGATGTCAGCTCGAAGGCGGAGGAGGCGGTGGCATGCCCGGCGGAGGTGGCGGTGGCGGCGCGTAATACGCCGCGCCGTTCGGTGGCGCCGTGCGCAACGGACCTGCGACCGGAACACGATCGCCCGCTGCGTACATGCACTGCAGATACGCGTAGTCGTAGCGGCGCTGCACGCCGTAGCCCGACGTTTGCGCCGCGCCCATGCCGACCGCGCTGCCGGTCAACAATCCCGCGCCCGCGCCGATAGCCGCACCCGTGCCGCCGCCGAACGCCGCGCCCGCTGCCGCGCCGATGGCGGTCCCAACCACGGCGCTCCCCACCGCGCTGTTCGTCGCGGCCTGATCTGCGGTGACGCCGCCCGTTTGCTGAAACGCGAACTGACGGCACGATGCGTCGTCCGCGCGGAACTGGTCGAAGGTCTTGCCGGTGCCGGGCAGCGCCATCACGCTGGGTCCGGTCGGCATGACCGTGCACGCGGACAGACCCAAGCCTGAGAGCGCGAGAAAAATAACGAGCCTGCGAGTATTCATAAAAGCCAGCTTCGATTCAATTCGATGGCGGCGGGGGTTGCGCCGGAACTTCGCGCCATCCACCGGGACACTGCTTGACATACGGGTAGTACGTGCGCGATCCCTCGCAGTAATACCAGGTGCCGCCCGACTGAGCCTGAGCCTGTGATTGGTCGGGCTGGCCTTGCTCGACATAAGTGGTCGGCGCGGCGGGCGCCGGAACGATGACCTGCGGCGGCGCATAGTAGTACGGCACGGGCGCGACCGGATACGGGTAGTACAGCGGTCCGCCGATAAACACGCCGACGTGACCGCCCGCGTGCGCCGTGGCGGCGAAACCCGCCGCGGCAAGCGCCGACAACGCGATGAGAGCCTTCACGCGATTCACGACATTTCTCCAAAAAATTTCGCCTGACCCGTTACCGTACAGCATGGAGAATTCCTGCCCGGACCGCGTTTGGCGTATTTTTCTACGCTATTCCAGTTGCGGAGGAAATTCAATTACGGCTCTCCCGATGAATCTTTCGGCGCGTTACCCCGTAACAAGTTGCGGCATCGATCAGGCGCGAAGGATGGTCACGCCTGCTTGTTCGATGGGATCGGTGAGACGTGCATCCGTCGCACTTTCGACGATGACCGTCTGCGCAAGCTCGATATCGCCGATACGGTATGGCGATGCCGCGTTGAGCTTGGCGGCAGACGCGAGCACGACGGTCTCCGCCGCGCGCGCCGCGAGCGCGCGTTTGATATGCGCTTCCTCGAAATCGCCGGTGGTCAGCCCGGCAGTGGGATGAACGCCCGTGACGCCCATGAAATACAGATCGGCGTGGATATGCGACATCGCTTCGACGGCCGCCGCGCCGACCGTGACGATGGAATGCTTGAAAAGCTTGCCGCCGATCAGCACGACTTCCACCGTCGCGTGTTCGGCGAGCGCGACGGCCACGCTCGGACTATGCGTGACGATCGTAACCGCGAGGCTCGCGGGAAGTTGCTGTACGAGCAAGGCCGAAGTCGTGCCGCCATCGACTATCACGATTTGCCCCGGTTCGATCATCTCAACGGCGCGCCGCGCGATACGGCGCTTCGCCTCCGATTCCATTTCCTGCCGACGCGCAAACGGCGCCACGGCCGAAGAAGCGGGCAGGGCGCCGCCGTGCACGCGTTGCAGCAGACCTTCCGCAGCCAACTCGCGTAGATCGCGGCGCACCGTGTCTTCCGACACGCCGAAGCTCGCGCTCAACTCGCTGGCGAGCACCTGACCGTCGCGCGCGAGGGCGTCGAGGATTGTTTTCTTGCGTTGACTCGTGAGCATGATCGTTGCACGAATTTGCTTGTAATTGCACGAAACTGCACGTTACCATGGAAGCCACCACCACGCCATGGAAGACTGCAATGACTGAGACCAAGGAACGAGTACGCGTGCTCGATACCGCTGTTTTATCCGACGACTGGTACGTGCTGAGAAAGGTGACTTTCGACTTTCTGCGCCGCGACGGCACGTGGCAGCGCCAGAGCCGTGAGACCTACGATCGCGGCAACGGCGCGACCATCTTGCTGCGTAACCGGCATAACGGCCACGTGCTCCTGACGCGCCAATTTCGCATGCCGGCTTTCGTCAACGGCCACGACGGCATGTTGATCGAAGCGCCCGGTGGCCTGCTCGACAACTCGACGCCGGAAGAACGCATCCGCGCCGAAGTCGAGGAGGAAACCGGGTATCGCGTGCAGCACGTCGAAAAGATCTTCGAGGCGTTCATGAGCCCCGGATCGGTGACGGAGAAACTCTACTTTTATCTCGGCGAATACGACGGCTCCATGCGCGTCAGTGACGGCGGCGGCGTGGAGGACGAAGGCGAGGAAATCGAAGTGATCGAGGTGCCGTTGGAGAAAGCGCTGGCCATGATCGACAGCGGAGAAATCGCCGACGGCAAGACCATCATGCTGCTGCAATACGCCGCGCTAAAAGAGCGCCGCGATCAGGCGAGCAGCGAGACGGCCTTTACCTGCGCCCAGACCCGCACGCCCGCGATAATCCCTAGCCGGTCCAGCGAATAACGCGTGATGCGCGCGAGGAGCGGCGAGCCGTCCACGTCGAGGCGCACGACGACTTGCGCGGGGTCGGCATCGTCGGCGATGTCGGACACGACTGCGGGCAGCAGATTGAGAACGCTGCTCGACGTGTGCGGTTCATTGCCGGCGATCAGGCTTACGTCGCGCGCTTTCACGGCGACACGCATCGCGCGGCCTCGTTCGACTGGCGCATGCACGACGGTGAGCGAGGCGCGGCCACCCGGCAGCGCGAGCAACAGCAAACCATAACGCGCATCGTGATCGGCGACGATGCCTTCCAGCACCACCGATGCATCGTCGGCGAGCGCGAGCGGCAGATCGAGCCGCGCGAGCGTATCGGCAATTGCGCCGCTCGCCAGCGCGCGGCCGGCTTCGAGCAGAACGAGGTGATCCGCGAGGCGCGCGACTTCCTCGGGCGCGTGGGTCACGTACAGCACGGGGATATCGAGTTCGTCGTGCAGACGTTCGAGATACGGCAGGATTTCGAGCTTGCGCTTTTGATCGAGCGCGGCGAGCGGTTCGTCGAGAAGCAATAGACGCGGACTCGTCAACAGCGCCCGCGCAATGCCCACGCGCTGACGTTCGCCGCCCGACAATCCGCCCGGATCGCGCTCCAGCAGATGCCCGATGCCAAGCAGTTCCGCCGCCTGTTCCAGGTCGACGCGTCGCTCGCTTGCCGCCACGCGATCGAGCCCATAGCGAAGATTCTTGCGCACGCTCAAATGCGCAAAGAGACTGGCTTCCTGAAAAACGTAGCCGAGCGGACGCTTGTGCGTCGGCAGAAAAACGTTGCGGTCGGTATCGAGCCACACTTCGCCATTGACGACGAGCCTTCCCGCGCGCGGCCGTGCGAGTCCCGCGAGACAGCGCAGCAGCGTGGTCTTGCCGGAACCCGAATGGCCGAAGAGCGCGGTCACGCCGCGTCCCGGCAAGCGCAGATCGACATCGAGCGTGAAGCGGCCTTGTTCGACGAGAAAGCGCGCCTCGATGGCCTGACCGGTTGACGAGATTTCAGGCATGCACCGCCGCCGATCGACGGCTCGAATAGAGCAGCAACAGCACGATGAACGAGAACAGCACCATGCCGCCCGCGAGCCAGTGCGCCTGCGCGTATTCGAGCGCTTCGACGTGATCGAAGATCTGCACGGAGACCACGCGCGTGTGCCCGGGAATATTGCCGCCTATCATCAGCACGACGCCGAATTCGCCGACCGTGTGCGCAAAACCGAGGATCGTCGCGGTGATGATGCCCGGCCGCGCAAGCGGCAACACGACAGTGAAGAACGTGTCCCACGGTCCCGCGCGCAAGGTCGCGGCGGCTTCGAGCGGACGGCTGCCGATGGCTTCGAACGCGTTCTGCAGTGGCTGCACGACGAACGGCATCGAATAGATGACCGAGCCGATTACGAGCCCCGCGAACGTGAAGGGCAAGAGGCCGATGCCCGACGCCTGCGTGAGCTTGCCGATGTAACCGTTCGGCCCCATCAGCACGAGCAGATAAAAGCCGATGACGGTAGGCGGCAGCACGAGCGGCAACGCCACCACCGCGCCGACGACACCCTTCGCCCGCGAGCGCGTGCGCGATAGCCACCACGCGACAGGCGTGCCGATGACGAGCAGAAGCGCCGTCGCCAGCGACGCCAGTTCGAGCGTCAGCGTGATGGCCTGGAGATCGGCGCTATCGAGCGGCATCGCGAACAATCAGAGCTGATAGCCGAACGAGCGGATCACCTCGGCGGCCTTCGGTCCCTTGAGGTAATCCTCGAACTGCTTCGCGACCGAATTGTCCTTGCCCTTGTTGAGAATGACCGCGTCTTGCTTGATCGGCTCGTGCAGCGATTCCGGCACGATCCACGCCGAACCGCTCGTGATCTTGCCGTTCTTGTAGATTTGCGAGAGTGCGACGAAGCCGAGTTCGGCATTGCCCGTCGCGATGAACTGCTGCGCTTGCGAGATGCTCTGCCCTTCGACGATCTTCGATGCCACCGCCTGCGTGAGCCCGAGCTTGTCGAGCGTCTGCGTGGCGGCAAGTCCGTACGGCGCGGCTTTTGGATTGGCGATCGCCAGATGCGTGAACTGGTTCTTCTTCAGCACTTCGCCTTTGTCGTCGACGTAACCTTCCTTCGCCGACCACAACGCGAGCGCCCCGGTCGCGTAAGTGAAGCGGCTTCCCGGCACCGTCATGCCTTCGCTTTCGAGCTTGGCGGGCGTGGTGTCGTCGGCGGCGAGGAATACTTCGAAGGGCGCGCCGTTCTTGATCTGCGCATAGAACTGACCCGTCGCGCCGAACGAAGCGACGACCTTGTTGCCGGTATCCTTTTCGAAGTCCGCTGCAATGGCCTGCACGGGCGCTGTGAAATTGGCCGCCACGGCAATCTGCACTTCGCCTGCAAACGCCGACGAAGCGGCGAAGCCCACCGCCAACGAAAGCAAAGTGCGCAACAAACGAGTCTTCACGTAAAGCTCCTTGGGTTCTGTTTTATTGGCTGCACCGGATTGCGCGATGCTGGTCTTGGATCTTCGCGCGGTCATGCAATCCGGCGAGCACCGTAATATATACGACTATATTGCGTTCGGGCATGCTCGCTGCGTCACATGACGAGTATGGGTCTCCTCGGATGATTTCGTGTGAGTGAGACTCATGAAAATCGATTGACCGCCGCCGCGATGTTCGCCGAAACTTTGCAATTCATCCGCCGGGAACTGAGCACGGCTCAACTTTCGGCGGCAAGCATAAGGAGACAAGGACATGTCCGACGCCATGAATCTGCAACGCATCGAGCTCTCGGTGACGGGACACGTCGCCCGCGTGACGCTGGATCGCGCCGATGTACGCAACGCCTTCGACGACGCGACCATCGTCGAACTGACTGCCGCCTTCCGCGCGCTCAACGACGACACGAGCGTGCGCGTCATCGTGCTCGCGGCGAACGGCCCGGCCTTTTGCGCGGGCGCCGACCTCAACTATATGAAGCGCATGGCCGGTTATTCGGAGGCGGAAAACCGCGCGGACGCGCTCGGGCTTGCGACCATGCTCAACACCATCTACACGAGCGCGAAGCCGGTGATCGCCAGCGTGCAGGGCGATGCCTACGCGGGCGGCATGGGCCTCGTCGCCGCGTGCGATATCGCGGTGAGCGTGGACAGCGCGAACTTCTGCCTATCGGAGGCGAAGCTCGGGCTCATGCCCGCGACCATCGCGCCTTACGTCATTCGCGCGATGGGCGCGCGCGCCGCGCATCGCTACTTCGTGACGGCCGAGCGTTTCGATGCGACGGAAGCGCTGCGTATCGGCTTCGTGCATCAACTGACGACGAGCGGCGAGCTCGATCGAACCGTCGATGCAATGGCGAACGGCATCGCGTCCAACAGCCCGAACGCCGTGGGCGAGTGCAAGCGGCTGGTGTCGGAACTCGCGGGCAAGGTCATCGACGATTCGTTGATCTCCGATACGGCCGAACGCATCGCGCGCATTCGGGCATCGGACGAAGGGCGCGAGGGCGTGCAGAGCTTCCTCGAAAAGCGCAAGCCGTCATGGCTCGGGTGACGCGATGATCACGCTGCATCATTGCGTGAGCGCGCGGTCGTTCCGGCCGCTTTGGGCGCTCGAGGAAATCGGCGTGCCGTACCAACTGAAGATGCTGCCGTTTCCGCCGCGTGTGGTGGCGCGCGAGTTCATGCAAGTGAACCCGCTCGGTACGATTCCGGCCTTCAATGACGACGCGCTTTTCATGACCGAATCGGCCGCGATTTGTCAGTATCTTGCGGCGCGTTATTCGCCCGGCGCCCTTGATGTCGCTTCGCACGAAGCGGACTTCGGCCGCTATCTCAACTTCCTGCACTTCGGCGAGGCGACGCTCACGTTTCCACAGACGCTCGTCTTGCGTTACACGCATCTGGAGCCGCCCGAGCGCCGGCAGCCGCAAGTCGCCGAGGATTACGCGAAGTGGTTTCATGCGCGTCTGCGCACGCTCGTGCCGCTGCTGGAGCGCGAGGCTTTTTTGTGCGCGGGGCGGTTCACGGCCGCGGATATCTCGGTTGGTTATGCGTTGATGCTCGCGGAGCATATCGG
Organism: Caballeronia sp. LP006; assembly: GCF_031450995.1. Lineage (NCBI taxonomy): Bacteria > Pseudomonadati > Pseudomonadota > Betaproteobacteria > Burkholderiales > Burkholderiaceae > Caballeronia > Caballeronia sp. LP006. The sequence continues at coordinate 162,999 of NZ_JARTVW010000003.1, forward strand.
TTTGCACGAACGCTTCGCGGAGCCGATCGCGCGCTATTGGTCCCGATTGCGCGAACGCGATGGTTTCCAGCGAGCCATGCGCGCGCAAAGCGACGCGGCTGTCGCGCAGGGCGTGTCGCCCGATCCATCGCCGGATATGCGGCCGTTCGGCTCGCGCTAACAGCCTTCCGGCTCGACGCGTGAAGGCGGGCGCACGTCGTCCCTCCTTCACGTCCCCCCATCCGCGGGGCTGTGCAGAACGCCATCGAACCTTAATCTGCTCATCAGGCGCTCACGTTTGCGAGCGCAAATCAGACAGACGAGGTAACTGGCGATGTACGTCTTCTCCTGGCTCTTATCGATGATCGTCGCGCTCGTGGCAACGGGCACGATCGTATTGGCGATGCCGCGCTCGGCCGCCGACGAACTCAGCGTAGCGACCGCGCCGCACACTTTCTTCAGCAGCGAATTGAATCGCATGACGACGATGCTGGCGTCGTGCGTGACAGACGCAGACTGACACTAATCGAGGCGCGCCGCACGATGCAAAGGCGCTCCCGGTTAGCGGTTTCGAATCAGCACGTTGCACTGATTTCCATAACGATATCCACAGGCTTGTGCAGAAGATCTGTGGACAACCAGGGCCGGGGGCGCCCTGGAAACGAAAACCCCAACCGGCGCACGGGGAGCGCTGGGGAGACCACATACGATGAGACGCGAAGGCGTCCAGGCGAGCGGGGCCAATAGGTTCGATGTTCGATACGAACGAAAATTCACCGCGCGGAAAAGCGCAGGGGAGACCAACAGTCAATGCGGGGAACGAGGCGCGCGGGGGTGCGCTTCGGTGGTGAGACGTGCGTAAGCGCCGCAAGCGGGCGAAAAAAAAGCCCGCTGCATTGAGCGGGCTTGAATCCATATCGGTTGAGACATGGAGGAGACAAGGCTTAGTATAAACCCTTACCCATCCAAGTCAAGCGTCAAACCAAAAAATTTGCGCTGGGGAAGGGCATCGTCAAGCAAGTCTGCTTCGGTCATTGCTTGCCGAGACTGTGGTAGTACGCCGCGAGATTGGCGATATCCGCCTCGGACAAGGGTTTCGCGACCATCGACATCATTTCGTTCTGGCGCGCGCCCGTGTGAAAGTCGGTCAGCGCCTTCACGAGATACTCCTCCGTCTGCCCCGCGAGGTTGGGCGCTTCCGGCAGCTTCGACATGCCGTCGAGCCCGTGGCACGCCTGACACTGTGCCGCCTTCGCGCGCCCCGCCTTGATATCGCCCGCTGCGAGCGCGACGCTGGATACCGCCAGCATCAGGCTCGCCACCACCGCTGTCTGCGCCGGCCGCATCACTTCGACCCCGAATACGAAATACGATAGATGGCGCCGGCATAGTCGTCGGATACCAGCAGCGAGCCGTCCTGCAATACCTGGACATCGACCGGGCGTCCCATGTACTCGCCGCTCGAAGTGAGCCAGCCATCCGCGAAGACTTCCGGTTCGCCCGCCGTGCCGTCGTCCTTGACGGGCACGTACATGATGCGTGCGCCGATGGGCTTCGTGCGATTCCACGAACCGTGTTCCGCGACGAAGATGCCGCCCTGGTACTTGTCCGGGAACGTCTTAGCGTTATAGAACGACATGCCGAGGTCGGCCGCGTGCGCCGCGAATTCGACTTGCGGATACACCAGGTTCGCCGGCGGATTCTGATCCTTGTAGTCGACGGTCCGCACCTTGCCGCCGCCGTACCACGGGAAGCCGAAGTTCTCGCCCGCCTTGGTCGCGCGGTTAAGTTCGCCCGGAGGAATGTCGTCGCCCATGCCGTCGACCTGGTTGTCGGTGAACCAGAGCGTCTTGTCCTTCGGATTGAAGTCGAGGCCGACCGAATTACGCACGCCGTGCGCGTAGGTTTCGCGGTTCTTGCCGTCTTGATCCAGACGGATGATGCCCGCGAGCCCGTTCTTATCGATATCGGCGAGTTTGTCTTTCGGCGGCACGTTCCACGGCTGGCCGAGCGCGATATATAGCTTCTTGTCAGGCCCGATACGGCACGCGCGCGCGCCGTGATTGAAGCTCTCGAACGTCGCCGGGATCAGCTTGCCTTGCGGCACGACGACCGCCGCGGCCACGTCCGGCCCGCCGTCGCCGAAGAACTGGGCCGCCGGGAAACCGAGCACGCGATTCTGCTCGACCACGTAAAGCACGCCATCCGGCGAGAAGCAGACGCCGTTCGGCACCTTGAACGTGACCGACGAGGCGAATTGAACGACGTCATCCGCGACGCGCCTTTTGGTTCGATCCGTCACCTGCCATACGCGATTCTTGCGCGTGCCGACGAACACCACGCCCGTCGAAGGCTCGATAGCCATGTGCCGCGCTTCCGGCACGATTGCATACAGGTCGATCTTGAAGCCTGGCGGCAGTTTGATTTGCTTGAGATTTTCGCGCAGCGCGTCGGCGGTCTGGCCGCCTTGCGGCACCTTTTCGGCCTGACTCGTGCCGGTCTGCTTGAAGTTGGACAGCGAATTGAGATTGTCTTGCGCGGCGTTCGCATACGGCAGGCAGGCGAGCATGGCGCCGACCGCCAACGGCAAAAGCTTGAGCGTTGCGTTCATCTGGTTGTCTCCTTGTTGTTACGGCTTATTGAACCTCACTGAACAACACGACTGATGACTCTCGCCGAAGGAGACGGCGTCACGCGCACCTCGACCAAGCACGCGTATCACGACGCCGCTGCCTACGGTAGCAACAATCTTAGAATACGAATCGCCCGCTGCAAGCAGCGAGCCGGCTTTTTTCACGCGCTGATAAAAAGCGTCGGCAGCTATTTCCTGCCATCGAAGAGAAAGACGTTGGCACGGTCGGGGCTCGGCAGCGCGACTAGCAGGCGCGGGCCGTCGAGCACGGCGGCGCCCTTGACGGTCGCGTCGGGCAGCGGGCAGGGCGCGGGGCCGAACGTCACCGAGACGTCGTAGGCGTTCGCGCCGGGACGCGGCGCCACCGTTCCCTTGAAGATGCAACCGGCGCTCGTCGTGCCGGCGGCGTAGCCATCGGCGGCGACGGTGATGCGCGTGGTCGTCGCGCCTCCGAGCGACATTCCGCGGCCGCTGTAGAGGCCGCCAGCGTTGGCGAGGCTCGGTCCGGTGTCGAGCATCGGCGCGGCATTCACGTTGAAGGCGAGGCCCGCGCCGCCGTTCTTGCTTGCGACCGTGCCGCTTACGGCCGGCGCTTGCGCGAAGTTTGCGCTGAAGTTGGCGGCGGTGGCGGGCGCCCGGCCCACGCGATAGTCGAACGCCGAGGTGCTCGCGAACTTGCCGTCGCTCGTCTGCGTGCCGCCCGTGGCGATGGCGACGCCCGACAGGTTCGTGCCGCGCGTGTCGTTCGGAGTGCCGTAGAAGAGATACGCCGAGCCATCGAAGAGCACGAGCAGCGTGGCATCGGCCTGACCGTTGTCGATTGTCCCTTTGTAGACGCCGCCCGATGGCAGCGTCGTCGTGACGGTGCCGGGCGGTGGCGGAGCGGAAGAGTCGGTTGCGCAGGCCGCGAGCGCGAGACTCAGGGCGAGCGGCAATGTGAAAGTCAGCGGGACTGGCGGCTTGAATCTTGTGGTTATCGTCACTCTGGACTCCGGTCTCGATCGAGGCGGTATCGTGCGATGCGCGCGGTGAACGTCCTGTATAGGCGCTGAAAAAGCACAGGTCAAGCGCGATGCACGACCGTGCGGCGCGCCGAGTCTTCCTCGTTCAGCGTCTTTACGACGGCTTCATGGCGATGCGATCGGAATGCAGACGTGGTGAAACACGTAAGTGACGCCGTCTCGTTCGAACATGGCTTGTTCGCTTAGTAAGCGCCTGCGATCGGCAACAGCAGATAGGGCAGCAGCGCTTCGTAAGACATGGCCGTCGCTTGCGTGTCGGGCAAGGTGGGCGCGGTATCGATCACGGGTGCGTCGCGCCCGATGTCGATGTCGACGAGCGATGCGCCTGCGATGGGTGTCGGTTCGATCTTCATTTTCCCCTCCTGTCATGCAGCGTGTGAGGGGAAGTCTGGGCGCGAAGAGTTAGGAAAGCGTGAGGCCGCAAGGCTCTTGCGTCAGGACGCGCGTCTCAAGCGGGACCGTCGAGCCAGTTTTCGATCTTGACGCCTGATCAGAGAACTACCCCGATCGGCCAATCCCATTGATATGTATCGATCATCCAAGCAAAGCCAACAATGCAACCGGAAATGCGCTTCACGCCTTCGAAGCCATTTCCAAAAACCCCTTCACCGCCGCCCCTTTCTCGAACCGCCGATACACCACCGCGACTTCCGAAGGCACCGGCTTTCCCGCGATCTCGCGATACTCAACGCCCGGCACCGTCACGCATTGCGCGAGCGATCGTGGCACGACCGCCACATCGCCGCCGAGCGACACATGCGCGAGCACATCCGACAGCGTGCCCGGCTGTCCGGCGATGTGCGGCTCGAAGCGCCCGCGTCTTCCAACCTCGAGCGTGCCGGACTCCTGCTCCGGCAACACGAACGACTGACCACGCAGTTGCGCGGGCGTGATGGTTTCCGTTTCCGTCAGCGGAGAATCGGCCGGCAGCGCGACGATGAACGCATCGCGACGCACCGTGCGCACCTCGACGCCATCCGGATACGGCACGGGCGGCCGCACGTAAGCGATATCGATATGACCGTCGATGAGCAGCGCGCCCGCCTCGCGCATGACGATCTCGCGGATACCGATGGCAACCTGCGGATAGCGCGCACGAAAGCCGCGCACGTGTGTCTGCAGCACGCCCGAATAAACCGCCGAACCGACGTAGCCGATCACGATCCTGCCCAGCTCGCCGCGCTCCGCCAGCGCCGCGCGCTCGGCCCCGCGCGCGAGATGATCGAGCGCGCTCGATGCCTCGACGAGATACGCCTCGCCCGCCGCGGTCAGCGCCACCGAGCGCTTCGTGCGCTGAAAAAGCCGCACGCCAAGGAGCCGCTCCGCTTCCTGAATTCGTCGCGTGAGCGCGGGCGGCGCAATGCCGAGTTCATCGGCGGCACGCGTGAAATGCAGATGCCGCGCGACGCTCAAAAAGCAGCGCACATGGCGCAATTCCACTGGCATGAGAGCCTCGCTTCGTATTGTCGAATGCATCAATTATTTGGAGATTCTATGTCAATGACAGACAAGAGCGATCTCACTAGCATCGATAGCTTCATCGTCAACATTCGCCCGCCATGTCCAACACCGCCGATGTCTCGCCGAACCGGTCCGCCGCGCGCTTCGTGCTTCTCACCGCATCGGCGACCTGCGCGCTGATCACGCTCGATACCAACGTCGTCGCCGTGGCGCTGCCATCCATCGCGCGCGATTTCCACGCCGGTTTCGCCGATGTCGAATGGGTCGTGAGCGCCTACATGGTCGCGTTCGCCGCGTGTCTGCTGCCGGCGGGCGCGCTCGCCGACCGCATCGGCAGAAAGAAGATGCTGATCGCCGGGCTCGCGGCGTTCGCGCTGGCCTCGCTCGGCTGTGGCCTCGCGCCTTCCGCGTTCGCGCTGAATCTGGCGCGCGCGGCGAAGGGCGTCGGCGCGGCAATGCTGCTCACGTCCGCGCTCGCGATCATCGCCAACACCTTCCACGAAGGCGCGGCGCGCGCTCGTGCATGGGCGATCTGGGGCACCTGCATGGGTATTTCGACGACCGTCGCGCCACTCGTCGGCGGCGCGATCACGCAATGGTTCGGCTGGCGTTGGATCTTCCTCATGAACCTGCCGATCTGCGCGCTGCTCGCCTGGTGCGCGTGGCGCGGCATGCGCGAGTCGCGTAATCCGCATGCGGGATCGCTCGACCTGCTCGGCAGCGCAATCTTTGCCGCGTCGCTTTCGCTCGGCATCTGGGCGCTGATCGGCGGTCAGGCCGATGGCTGGACGAGCTGGCGCACCGAAGCGCGCCTTGCCGCGTGCGCGGCGCTCCTGGTCGTGTTCGTGCGCGTGCAACGCTCGCGCGCGCATCCGATGATCGATCTCTCGCTGTTTCGCGAATCGCGCTTCGTCGCCGCCGTGCTCGCCATGTTCGGCTACGCGGCCTGCGCGCAAGTCATGATGACGTTCCTGCCGCTTTATCTGCAAAACGCGTTCGGCTTGACCGCGGTGCGCGCGGGCGTCGGCATGTTGCCGTTCGCGCTCGCGATGATCGCCGGGCCGCATCTCGGCGCGGCGCTCGGCAAGCGCGTGCCTGCAATGGCGCTGCTCACGTTCGGGCTTGCGACCATCGGCGTGGGCAATCTGCTGACGGCGTGGTTCGCGTCGATGTCGTATTACGGGCTCATCGCGGTCTCGATGATCGTCACCGGACTCGGCGCGGGCATCCTCAACGGCGACACGCAGAAGGCGATCATGGCGTGTGTGCCGGCGCATCGCACGGGCATGGCGTCGGGTATCAGCACGACGACGCGCTTTACGGCCATCGTCACGTCGGTGGGCGTGCTCGGCGCGGTGCTCGCGGCGCGCACGAAAAGCGCGCTCGATCTGCATGCAAGCGGTTTCCCTGCCCTCATGCACGCGTTCGATGAAACCTTCCTCTCGCGCGTGCTTGCGGGCGATCTGGCACATGCGGGCGCGGGCGGCAACGCGGCTGTCGTCGCGATCGCACGTACGAGTTTCGCGAGCGGCTTCGCGGCTGCGTTAGGTGTGGCGGGCGTGAGTGCGTTGCTCGTGGCGTCGGCGGTGTGGGTGCTTGCCGGACGCAGCGAGCGGGCTAGCGCTGTGCGAGTCGACGCGTAGAGAACCATCGGAGCGCGGCAGAATCAGCGGGATAACCCCTATGGGTGAAGATCCGCCCGCCGTTTACTGTATCGATACACTAAATCGATACAGCCGCAACCGGCGCACTGCGATCCGCGGCTCTTAGGAGACAAGACATGCAATCGACATCCCGGCGACGCTTCCTTCAAACCGCCTCGGCGGCCTCGCTCGCGGTGGCGGGCGGTGCGTTGCCGTCGCTCGCACGCGCGCAGGCGCCGGTCGCGCTGCGGCTTTCGTCGTCGATGCCCGCGAATCAAAACGCCGCGCACTACGTCTGGTATCAGTACCTGGCTGAAAACCTGAAGGCGAGCGTGGGCGAGCAGATTCGCATCGATTATTTTCCGAACAATCAACTCGGCAAGGAAAGCGACGTCGTTCAGCAAGTGAAGGTCGGCGCGGTCGACATGATGGTGACGGGCTCGTCCATCTGGGCAACGGTTCTGCCCGAACTCGGCATGCTCGATCTGGGTTACGTCTTTGATAACTTCGATCACGTCGGCCGCGCGATGGACGGCAGCGTCGGCCAGAGCTTCGACAGCCTGCTGCAAAAGCGCGCGGGTTGCTCGGTCATCACGTGGGGCTATTCGTTCGGCGGCCGCAACGTGTTCACGAAGAAGCCCGCGCACTCGCTCGCGGAAATCAAGGGCGTGAAACTGCGCGTGCTGCCCACGCCCGCTTTCATGGACACGTTCAAGCTGATGGGCGCGGTGCCGACGCCCATTCCCATCGGCGAGTTGTACATGGCGGCGCAAACCGGTGTCGTCGACGGCTTCGAGCACGACTGCGCGACCGTGCTCGCGAGCAAATACGACGAAGTGGTGAAGTCGTGCTGGCAGACGCAGCACGTGTTCAGCCCGCTCGTCGTCGTGATGGGCCGCCGCTCGCTCGACAAGATTCCCGCGAATCTTCGGCCGGCCTTCCAGAAGGCCGCGCAGGATGCGACGGCGAAGCAACGCACGGTAGCCGTGCAGACGGCGGCGCGCGCCGAGCAGGAACTGAAGCAGCGCGGCATGACTTTCTTCCCGATGTCGCCCGCGGACCGCGAGACCGCGCGTCACGAAATGCAGACGCAGTTGTACGCGAATTTCGCGAAACAGTATCCCGCGACCGCGCCGCTTTTTCCGGCCATCGCCGCCGCACGAGGCTGAACGCCATGACCTCTTTCTCCGCGACGCCCGGCCCCGAAGCGCAGCTTGCGGCCGCGCCCGGCTTCGGCCAGAAGACCGCGCTCACGCGCGCGCTCGCCGTCGTCATGCGCTGGATCGAATACATTTGCGCCGCCGTGCTCGCGGCCGATGTGATCGTGGTGTTCGTCTCCGTCATCTATCGCTACTTTCTGCACGATCCAGTCGATTGGGCCGAGGAGATCGCGCGTGCGTTGATGATCGTGCTGGTCTTCTTCGGCGCGGCGACCGTGCTTGCGCGCAGTCAGCATGTCGGCGTCGATCTGTTTCGCGCGGCGCTGCCCGCACGCTGGCAACCGGCGCTGATTCAGGCCGGGCACTGGATCATCGCGGCCGTGGCGGCCAATCTGTGCTTCTCGTCGTGCCTCTTGCTCGTCGATTCCTACGGCCAGATGACGCCAAGCGGCCTGCCCGCGTGGATCAACGTGTATCCGCTCGTCGCGGGCAGTGTGTTCATGGCGGTGTTCGCGCTCGCCAATGCATTGAACGGGCCGCGCAAGACGGTGTTCGGCGCGCTCATCGGTTGCGTCGTGGTCGCGGCGGCGCTGTTCGGCTGGAACGCGCTCATGCCCGATCACGCGATCAAGCCGGGCATTCTGCTCGCGGCCGGTTTCGTCGGCGGACTCGTGCTCGGCGTGCCCATCGGCTTCGTGCTCGCGTTTTCCGCGTTGCTGTATTTTCTCGCCGAGCCGACCCTGCCGATCCTCGTCTACTCGCAACAGGTGATGGCCGGCGCCGACCACTTCGTGCTGCTCGCCATTCCGTTCTTCGTGCTTGCGGGCTTGCTGATGGAAACCAACGGCATGTCGTCGCGGCTGATCGAACTCCTGCTGCGTATTTTCGGTCGCGTGCGCGGCGGGCTCGGTCTCATCACCATCATGGCGACGGCGTTCTTCTCAGGCGTGTCCGGCTCGAAGCTCGCAGATATCGCGGCGGTCGGCGGCGTGGTCATGCCGGCCGTGCGTCAGAGCAAGCAGGACCCGAACGAAGCGGCGGCGCTCCTCGCGTGCAGCGCGGTGATGGCCGAGACCATTCCGCCGTGCGTGAACATGATCATCATGGGCTTCGTCGCGAACATTTCCATCGCGGGGCTGTTTCTCGCGGGCGTGGTCCCGGCGGCGGTGCTGGCGCTCGCGCTTGCCGTCGTCGCGGTGATCTTCGGGCGTCGTATCAACGTGGCCGATGCGCTCAAGAACCCGCGTGCGTTTCTGCCGCTGATGGGCGGCGCGTTCGTCGCGCTCGTGATGATCGCGATGATCGGCAAGGGCGTGACCTCGGGTATCGCGACATCGACGGAAGTGTCGGCGTTCGCCGTGGTCTATGCGCTCGTGGTCGGCTGGCTCGCGTTTCGCGAACTCACGCCGCGCAAGGTGGCGCGCGTGTTCGTGCGTTCGGCGTCGATGGCAAGCAGCATCCTGTTCATCGTGGCGGCGGCGTCGAGCGTGTCGTTCGCGCTCACCATCGAGCAGATTCCCGCGCTCGTCTCCGATGCCATGATCAACTTCGCGCATCAATACGGACCGACGATGTTCCTGCTGCTGTCCGTGCTCATCATGATCGTATTCGGCGCGGTGCTGGAAGGCGCACCCGCGCTTATCATCTTTGGACCGCTTCTCACGCCGATCGCCACGCAGCTCGGCATCAACCCGCTGCACTTCGGCACGGTGATCGTCGTGGCGATGGGGCTCGGTCTGTTCGCGCCGCCCGTCGGCTTGGGGCTTTTCGCGACCTGCGCGATCACCGGCACGGAAATGAAGGCCGTCGCGAAACCGATGGTCAAATATCTGGTGGTGCTGTGCGCCGCGCTCGTGGTACTCATTCTGGTGCCATCGTTTTCTCTGTGGCTGCCGACCCGGCTCGGCCTGTAGCCTGTTGTCCGAAGTCCGAAACAAGAACTTTCATGAGCACCATTCAGGACGTGGCCCGCCACGCTGGTGTATCCGTAAGCACGGTTTCCAACGTGCTCAACGGCCGCACCGACCAGATGCGTCAGGAAACGCTCGCGCGCGTGCAGGCCGCGATGACCGCGCTGCAATACCGTCCGAGCACGCTCGCGCGCCAGCTGAAGACCGGTCAGACGCCGCTCGTCGGCTTGCTCGTGCCGTCCATCGCCAATCCGATGTACGGCTATATCGCTCGCGAGGTCGAGACTTACGCGCAAGAGCGCTACGGTTATCGCGTGCTGATCGGCAATACGTATCGCGACCCGGCGAAGGAAGCGTCGTTCTTCGAAGATTTGCTCTCGCACGGCGTGCGGCGCGTAATCGTGATCTCATCGCTCGCGGATGAGCGCCATCTGGAAACCGCGGCCGAGCGCGGCATGGTCGTCGTGAGCTACGACCGGCGCGCGACCGAAGGCGAGACCACGCGCATCGATCACGTCACGCCGGATAATTTCGAGGCGGCGCGGCTCGCGACGCGGCATCTCATCGCGCATGGTCACACACGGCTCGGTTATGCGACGCTCGCCGGCATGACGCTGAGCCGGCGCGACAAGATTCGCGGCTTTCTCGCCGCCGCCGAGGAAGCGGGCCTCGGCCACGGCGCGCGCGTGCTCGACAGCGGCCCGGTGAACGAATACGGCGACTCGATGATCGCGGAAAACGGTCGCGCGCTCGCACGCCAACTCTCGGAAGACGCCGCGCGGCCGACCGGAATCGTCGCGGTCAACGACCTGATGGCGCTCGGTCTGATGGCGGGTCTGCGCGAATCGGGCTTGCGCGTACCGGACGATATGTCCGTGGTCGGCATGGACGGGCACTTTCTCGCCGCTATCTCGAACCCCGCGCTCACGACCGTGCAACTGCCCGTTCCTGCGATGGCCGCGGCCATGGTCGAGCGCGTGATGCGTCAGCAAGACGACGCTGTAATCGATTCCGCGCAGGCGCTATTCACCGACATCACGCTCGTCGAGCGCGAATCCGTGGCGCCGCCTGCCGCAAAAGCAACGTAGAAGCCCTTCAGGACCGAGACATGAACAAGGTTTTCGTGAGTCATCCCCGGCACATGCTGGAACACTATTTCGGCGCACGCGCGAGCGCGGCGCTCGACGCCATCGCCGATGCGACCTACAACACGGAAGACCGCGAACTCACGACCGCCGAACTCATCGCGGCCGCGCGCGATGCCGACGTGATCATCGGCTACCGGCAGACCCCCGCGCCACGCGAACTGTTCGCAGCCTTGCCGCGGCTTGCCGCGTTCGTGCGCTGCGCGGTGGATATCCGTACCGTCGATGTCGATGCCGCCAGCGATCATGGCGTGCTCGTCACGCAGGCGAGCGCGGGCTTCGTGCCGGCGGTATCGGAATGGGTAATCGGCGCGATGATCGATCTGGGCCGCGCCACCACGGCTTATGCGTCGGCATACCATCGCGGAGAGATGCTGGCGCCGAAGATGGGTCGCGAGTTGCGCGGCAGCACGCTCGGCGTGATCGGCTACGGGCAGATCTCGCGCTATCTGTGCGAGCTTGCGCTGGCGTTCGGCATGCGCGTGGTCGTGTCCGATCCGCACGCGAATATCGACGATGATCGCCTGAGTCAGAGCGATCTTCCGGCCTTGCTCGCCGCCGCCGACTTCGTGGTGTGCCTCGCGCCCGCGAACGATGCGACGCGCAATCTGATGAACGCGCAAGCCTTCGCGACGATGAAGCCGGAGGCGTATTTCATCAATGCGGCGCGCGGCGAACTCGTCGACGACAATGCCTTGCTGGCCGCGCTGCAAAGCGGCCGTCTTGCGGGCGCGGCGCTCGACGTGGGGCGTGCGCCGGACCAGATGCCTTCGCCGGCGCTTTGCGCGCACGAACGTGTCATCGCGACGCCGCATGTCGGCGGCCTCACGCCGGCTGCGATCGAGCATCAGTCGATGGAAACCGTCGCGCAAACCGAAGCGCTGTTTCAAGGGCGCATGCCGATGGGCGCGGTCAATCCACGGCATGCGTTCAGGCTCGCGCAGCGTGAAGCGCCGAAAGTCGACGCCATTTCGAGCGACGCGCGATGAACGCCTGCGATTGCCACCTCCACGTCTACGACGACGCTTACCCGCTTGCACCGAGCGCAACGTTCCGGCCGCCATCGGCGCCTGCATCGGCTTATCGCGAAGTACAGCGCGCGTTGGGCTTGTCGCGTGCGATCGTCGTGCAGCCGACCGGCTACGGCTTCGACAATCGCTGCACGCTCGCGGCCATCGAACAACTGGGCAAGGGCGCACGCGGCATCGCGGTCGTTCCGCCCGACGTCGACGATGCCGAATTGCAACGTCTGCACGAAGCCGGCATACGCGGCGTGCGCTACATGATGTTTCCTGGCGGGCTGCTTGCGTGGGACAGCATCGAGGCGATGTCGGCACGTATCGCGCCGCTTGGCTGGAACATCGATCTTCAGCTCGACGGACACACGCTGCCGCAATTTGAGGCGCTGCTCGCGCGTTTGCCGTCGAAGCTCGTGATCGATCATATCGGCAAGTTTCAGGGGCCGGTCACGCCTGCAAGCGATGGCTTCGCGTCCCTATGCCGCCTGCTCGACGGACCGCGCTGCTGGATCAAGCTCTCGGCGCCTTACGAGAGTTCACGCAGCGGTGCGCCGGAATACGACGACATCGCACCGATCGTGCGCACACTGGCCGCGCGCTATCCGCAGCGCGGCGTGTGGGCGTCGAACTGGCCGCATCCGAACGTGCAGCCGGTTCCGGATAACGCGAGCCTGCTCGACTGGTTTTCTCATTGCATGCCCGATGAAGCCACGCGCGGCAAAATCCTCGTCGATAACCCCGCCGAGCTTTACGAATTCTGAAGCCTGTTCCATCCTATGCTTGAACAGCCACGGCTCAAGGAGCACGCGATGAACACACTCGAAGGAAAGACCGTTGTCATCACTGGCGGCTTCGGCAGTCTGGGGCTTGCGACCGCGCGCGTGCTGGCCGAGCGCGGGGCACGAATCGCGCTCATCGGCAAGGACGCGCGGCACGACCCGTTGCCCGCGCCGCTTGCGGATGCGTTCATCGTCACGGGCGCCGATTTGTCGGATGCAAAAGCCGCGCAAGCCGCGTTCGACGCGATTGCGCAAAAGCTCGGCGGCGTGCAGGCGCTGGTGAACGTGGCGGGCGCGTTTCGCTGGGAAACCATTGCGGATGGCAGCGTGGACACATGGAACCTCATGTTCGATGTGAACGTGAAGACGGCGCTCAACGCATCGAAGGCGGCCCTCGGGCTCATGCGCGAGGGCGGCGGGCGAATCGTCAACGTGGGCGCGCTGGCGGCGTTGAAAGCGGGAGCGGGGATGGGCGCTTATGCGGCTTCGAAGGCGGCGCTTCTGCGTCTGACCGAAGCGCTTGCCGAAGAGCTCAAGGATCGAGCCATTACCGTGAACGCGATCCTGCCTTCGATTATCGATTCCGCACAGAATCGCGCCGATATGCCATCGGCGGATTTCTCGCGCTGGGTGCAGCCGGAGGAACTCGGCGCGGTGATCGCGTTTCTCTTGTCGGACGATGCACGCTCGATCACGGGCGCGGCGATTCCGGTGGCGGGGCGGGTTTGAGCACGCTCAATCGTCCGGCTCTGTACTCTGCAGCCAATGATCTGGCGCATGTGCGCTTCATCAATCGCCTCCTCTCGACAACCGCTTGAAGAATTTTGTCGCTGCCCTATCCTTTCTGCGTCGAGTGTCCGAAGCTACGCAACCACGGCGAACCAATATTCGCCAAGCCGCCCGTTTTTGAAACCCAAGGGCCGGTGCAGCGACAGTTTTAGCAACTGAACTACCTGAGAATGACGCAACACGCAATGATGGACGATCTTCAAAAGCAAGCAGAACTACTCCGTCAGAAGCTTAACCAAGCTCCGAACTCGCCAGCCGCCCATAACAACCTTGCCCTAGTGCTTCGCCGATTGGGCCAAACATCGGAATCCGAAGCGCTGCTTCGAAAAGCTTCAGCCCTGAATCCAAATTCGCCGGATATAGCGTTTAATTTGGGCCTTGTACTACTCGACGAAAAGCGCAACGAAGAAGCAGAGTCGGCATTTCGTCGCGCGCTCGAACTTCGACCGGGCTATGCCGAAGCAAGCCTCGTGTTAGGTGCTTTGACCAAGAGTTCGGGTCGTGTCGTGGAGAGCGAAGCGCTTCTGCGGGTGGCTATCGCCGGGCTTCCTCACTCGGTCAATGCTCACGAGTCGCTTGGAGACGTGCTCCGTTTGTTAGGAAGATGCGATGAAGCCGAGGCCGAACTGCGTCAAGCGTTGTCGTTGAACCCGGCCTCTTTTGAGGCGAACATCTCGCTCGGACTCGTACTGTATGCGCTCAATCGCCTGCCTGAGGCTGAAGCTGCCGCCAGACAGTCGCTCGCGTTGCGCCCGGGCAGCGTGCGTGCCCGCTTGATGCTCGGCCTGACGTTGCTGAAGGACGGAAAATATAAAGACGGACTGATGAATTTCGAGTCTCGTTATGAGGAGTCGCCGGAGTGGGAAGCGGCTGGCGCGGTATCTCCCTACGTACAGGCGTCGAGGATTCCGATTGCGATGTGGCGAGGGGAATCACTTGAGGGCAAGTCGCTCGTCATCGCGCCTGAGCAAGGGTTAGGCGATGCAATCCAGTGCATTCGCTTCGTGCCGTTACTTCGACGGCTTGGAGTCTCCAAACTGACCGTGGTGTGCGACGCCGCGCTCATGCGCCTGTTTTCTCTCGTCGATGGCGTGGATGCCGTGAGCGATGTCAGTCATCCGCAAGAACTGTCCGGATGCGATTTCTGGTGCTACATGATGAGTCTGCCTCATAGGCTCGGCATCACACTGGACATGCTGCATTCGAACGGACGCTACATCGACGTCCCTGAAGAGAATGTGCAGTTTTGGAAACAGCGGATCAACGCGTCATTAACGAATGGCAGATACAAGATCGGGCTTGCTTGGAGCGGTTCAAACGATCTTGGCAACCCTTCGTCGGTGCTTCCGCCCGAGTTACGCGACAACATTCGCCGTTCCGTGCGCCTCCAACAACTTCTTCCTCTTCTTCGTATTTCGCAGTGTACGTTTTTCAGTCTCCAGAAAGGCGGAGAAGAAAGACAGCTCGCCGAGATTCCCGAAGCCGTTCGACCTCTCGACCTTATGAGCAATGTTACCGATTTTCTCGACACGGCCGCGATCATCGAGAATCTGGATCTCGTCATCACCGTGGATACCTCGGTTGCGCACTTGGCTGGCGCGCTCGGCAAGCCGGTGTGGATACTGTCGCGATTCGACGGCGACTGGCGTTGGCTGCTCGATCGCGAAGACTCGCCGTGGTACGCCTCCGCGCGCGTTTTCACGCAAAAGACACGCGGCGACTGGGATGAGGTGATCGCTGGAGTAAAGGAGCGGCTGACAGCACTTTGCAGTGGCTTGAGCGGGTAAGGGTTTCCAACTCCGCGTCGAGGCGTTCGAAAGCCTTTACTGTGTCGAGAGGCAGTGCTACACCTCATCGCGACTGCAACCTGAACGCCTCCCCACGAATCCCCGCCCGATCCACGGACGCGATGCGATTGCGCCCGTGTTCCTTCGCCTGATAAAGCTGTGCATCGGTCAGATTGATGAACGTCGTCGGATCGATGCCATCGGTCGGCACGACGGTGCCCACGCCGAAACTCGCCGTCACGCGCTGATTATGCGGCGAGCGCAGATGCGCGATGTCTTCATCCGCGATCAATTCCCGGCAGCGCTCGGCAATACGCATGACCGCTTCTGCGTCGGTATCCGCGAGCACGAGCACGAACTCCTCACCGCCGAAACGGCCGAGAAAATGCCGTGGCCCGGCCGCCTCGGCGAGCACGCGGGCAACGCGCTTCAGGCATTCGTCGCCTTGCAGATGGCCGTAGTAATCGTTGAAGGACTTGAAGAAGTCGATATCCACCATCACGAGCGACAACGGTTTGCCCGACTCCTTCGCGGCCTGCCATTCGCGCTGCATCACGTTGTCGAACATGCGGCGATTGCCGACGCCCGTGAGGCCGTCGCTCAGCGACAGATGTTCCAGTTCCTTATGCAGGCGCGCGAGTTCTTCCTCGGTGCGCTTGCGTTCGCTGATGTCGAACATGAAGCCAATGAGCGAATCCACGCCGCCTGCCTCGTTGCGCACCACATGCACGACATCGCGCAGCCAGACATAGCCGCCATCCTTGGTCAACGCGCGATAGTCCGCTTCGTGATCCGTGCCCGCCTGCGACTGCGCCACGCAGAAGTTCACGACCGCCTCGCGATCGTCGGGATGCATGCGCGCGGCCCAGTCGTTGACGTCCTTCCACGACGATGGCGCCCAGCCCAGCAACGCCTCGATCTGCGGTCCGATATACGCGAACTGCATGGTGGCCCAATCGATCTTCCACGGAATCGCCTTGGTCGATTCGAGCAGCGTTCGATAGACCGCGTGATCGTCTTCGCCGAGCGCGCGTTCGGCTGGCGCGAGCGTGTCTTCGTGGCGCAGGAATTCAGCCTTGAGCGGGCTTTCAAATGGGTCTTGGCTCATCGTGTCGGTCGGAATGGTTCGTTGCGCGTGTTTACGGCCGTTAAGCGCACGTCTTTAACGCATTGGTTCCGCCCTGTCCCGAAGCCTTACCGCACCACGAAATGCATCACATCGATCCGCCCTTCACCAAAGCCCGCCTCGCAAAAAGCCAGATACAGCCGCCACGTGCGAATGAACGCATCGTCGAAACCAAGCGCACGCACTGCGTCGAGCCGCGCTTCGAAAGCGGCGCGCCAGTGATGCAGCGTGCGCGCATAGTCCGCGCCGAACGCAAGCGACGGCGCCGCGTTCATCCCCGCTTTCTGCGCCGCCTGCACGAAGCGCTCGGGACTCGGCAACATGCCGCCAGGGAAAATCTGCTCGCGGATGAAATCGCTCGACGCGCGATACGCCAGAAAACGCGCATCCTCGATCGTGATCGACTGCACCAGCGCCAGCGCGCCCGGCGCGAGACAGCGGCGCAGCGTGCGGAAGTACGTGGCCCAGAAGCGCTCGCCAACCGCCTCGAACATTTCGATCGACACGATGGCGTCGTATTGCTCACGCAGATCGCGATAATCGCGTAGCTCGATATCGACGAGTGCGCTCAAACCCTCGCGTTCCATGCGCTCGCGCGCGAACGCATGCTGCGCCGCCGATATCGTCACGCCATGCACGCGAATGCCCTCGCGCGCCGCATGCCGCGCGAAACCGCCCCAGCCGCAGCCAATCTCGAGCACGCGCATGCCCGCGCGCAAGCCGAGTGTCTCGACGATGCGCCGGTACTTGCGTTCCTGCGCCGCTTCGAGCGAGAGGCTCGCGTCGCCGTCGAACCACGCGCTCGAATAGGTCCACGTGGGGTCGAGCCAGAGCGCGTAAAAGTCGTTGCCGATGTCGTAATGCGCGTGGATATTACGACGGCTGCCGGCGCGCGTGTTGGGCCGCAGCCGATGCCTGACGTTATGCACGCACTGCGCGATCCAGCCACCGTTCACGGTACGCTCGACGACCTTCTGATTGCGCATCGCGAGCCGCAATACCGCGGCGGGATCGGGCGTATCGAGCCAGTGATCGCGATACGCCTGCGCAAAGCCGATATCGCCCGAACGGAGAATGGCCCGGCACGCGCGCCAGTCGTGTAGGTGCAGCGTGGCCGCGGGCTGCTGCAGGGCATCGCCGAATACACAGCGGTCGCCGTCGGGCGTGACGAGCACGAGATGACCCACGCGTATGCGTTTGAGGAGGCCCATGAAAAGCCGCGCCGAAAGCGGCATGCCCGCCTGCGCGGAAATCGTCCGCAAAAGATTCATGTCTAGCCTTGTGTTTTGTTATTCGGTCCGTTCTTTCATCGCGTTCGGGTCCTCGGCCGATGGCGGATGTCTGCCGTGGAACGGCACGCGCTTGATCCAGAGCCGAAGCGCCTGCCAGTAAATGCGCGCGACGACGGCGACAGCCAGCAGCGGCTGGCTCAATAGCGTGCGCAAGGCAAGCGGGCCGGTTAGCGGCCGCGCCTTCAGGCCGATTGCCGTGCGAATCAATAGCCCGTCGCGGTCGCGATAGTCGATCGCGACCGACAGCCGGTCGCCATGCCGCCGCACGCGAAAGGCATAGTCGCCATCGACGTCGCAGAAAGGGGATACGTGCAGCGTCTTGCGGCAGGCGAGCTCGGTGTCATCGACGATAGGCGCGTGGTCCGGCGCGCTCAAGAGATAGCCGCGATGCCCGCCGAAGGTGTTGCGCACGTCCGCGTACAGCGCGCGCAAGTTGCCCGCGCGGTCATGGCAGAACCAGAAGCTCACGGGATTGAAAGCATGGCCGAAGACGCGCGGAATGGAGAGCAACCGGATTTCGCCATCGGCGGGAATCGCGGCATCGGCGAGGCGGGCGCGCATCCAGGTTTGCAGATCGCTGCCATCGCGCGGACCGAAGTCGCGCTGGAAAAACGCGAACGGCCGAACCTGGTCGATGCCGAACCACGCACGCTTCACTTCGCCAAGGCGCGCGAGGTCGCAAGAGACATAACAAACCGGATACTCGAAGCGATGATGCACCGGCCGCAGGCGCTCGTGCATCACGCGGCCCGTGAGCAAACGTGCTGCCTCGCCGTGGCCGCGCGCGACCTTCACAAGCGCGCCCATTCCGGTTCCACGCCGAAGTCCCGCGCTATCCTCAACGCCGACTTCAGGCCGTCCTCGTGAAAGCCGTATCCGGTCCACGCACCCGCGAACCAGGTGTTGTGCACGCCCTGTATCTCGGGCAGGCGCTGCTGCGCATCCACGGCGGCGAGATCGAGCAGCGGATGCTCGTATTCGTAGCGGCCGAGTTCGCTGCCTGGCGCGGGTTCATCGACGGGATTGAGCGTCACGATCACCGGTGTCTCGAACGGCAGCGGCTGAAGCTGATTGAGCAGATAGCTCACGCACACCGGTTCGGCCTCACCGTGGCCCGCCCACGCGCGCGCGCCGAGATAGTTCCACGCCGACCACACGCGGCGGCGGCGCGGCAGCAACGCGCGATCCGTATGCAGCACGGCGAGATTGCGCTGATAGCGCACGGCAGAAAGCAATGTGCGCTCGCTGGCCGAAGCGTCGTCGAGCAGATGCAGGCTCGTTGGCGCGTGGGTGGCGAGGACGAGAGCATCGAAACGCTCGGGTCCGGCGTCATCGGTCATGACGACGACGCCTTCGTCATCGCGACGGATACCGCGCACGGGCGTGCCGATGCGCACATCGTCGAGCGTTGCCGCGATACGCCGCACATACTCGCGTCCGCCGCCCGTCACGGTGCGCCACCGCGGCCGATTGTTGACCTGCAAGAGCGCGTGATTGAGACAGAAGCGCAGAAAGGTCGCGGCGGGAAAACGCAAGATGTCGCTGGCGGCGCTCGACCAGATCGCGGCGGCCATCGGCAGAAGATAGTGACGCTGAAACGGCGCGCCATAACCGCCTTCGAGCAGCAACTCGCCGACCGAACACCGGTTGAGCGTTGCACGCTCCAAATGCTGCTGCGCCGCTGCATTGAAGCGCAGAATGTCGCGCAACATGCCGATGAACGCGGGCGAAAACAGATTGCGCCGCTGCGCGAAGACCGTGTTCAGACTCGTGCCTGCCCATTCGAGCCGCCCGCCATCGAGCGACACGGAAAACGACATGTCGCTTTGATGCGTCGCCACGCCGAGTTCGGCGAGCATCGCGATCAGGTTCGGATACGTGCGCTCGTTGAAGACGAGAAAGCCGGTATCCACGGGATGCCGTTTACCATCCAGTTCCACGTCCACGGTGTTGGTATGGCCGCCGAGATAATCCGCGGATTCGAACAACGTCACGCGATGCTTGCGCGCGAGCAGCCACGCGCTCGCCAGTCCGGCGATTCCCGCGCCGACCACGGCGATGCGCTGACCTTGTCCTGGTGCTCTTCGGTTCATGTCGAGAGGTCTCCTCGCGCCGAGTGGGCCATTGCGGGCAGCGGTCAAACGTGTCGTCGCAAATCAATACGATGCGGCGCGCCCGCCGGATGCAAATGGCATGCAAAGGTTTTCAGTCGCCCTGTCCGGGACTCTGAAAGCCTGGCTGTCCGATCTGCTCGGGGCTTTGCGGCACGCGCCGGAACTGCGTCGTGTCGTATCCCATTGCGTCCAGACGCGCGAGGAGCGAGCGATACGTCTCGTCGTTCATGGTCGGCTCGCGCGAGAAGATCCAGCCGAGCTTCTTGTTGGGATAGCCGAGAATGGTGTAGCGATAATCCGGATCGACATAAAGCGTCATCTGCGTCACGTGGATCGGCCAGAAGATGCGTACGCTCCATTCGCCGCCGCCGCTGCCGGGCTTCACCGAATCGAGAAACTGATGATGCGTTTCGGGCGCGTCGAAGCCCTTCTTGCGGCCGAAGAACTCGTCGACGATCTTGCCGTCGTCGCGCAAGGTCCACATGACATGGCTCGCGACGAAATCGCGTTCGGCGAAGTAGGGGATATTCGCGATCACGAACCAGCGTCCCATATAGCGCGGCAGATCGACAGGCACGCTTTGCAAAGGCTGTTCGGCGCGCGGGTTCGGATTCGGCGGACCATTCGAGCAGCTTGCAACCAGCAGGATGATGCCCGCGCCAGCGAGCGCGGCAATGAGTGCGCGTTTCATGAGATGACCTTTGACTGAAGAGTGTTCGGCCGAGTGTTCAGTCGCTTCTCGAACAGGTAGTGCGCGACGCCCCACTCACTACCGGACGCATAGCCGAACAGTTCGGACACTGCCATATAAAACATGCGCCAGCGTTGCAGCCAGAGTGCGGCGTCGTCGCCATAAGTGTTCTGAAGCATCGGCATGACGCGAGCGCGCGCCGCGTCGAGCGCGGCGAGCCAGAGATCGGCCGTGCGCGCGTAGTGCGAGCCGTTGACCCACCATTGGCGCGTCACGCGCAAATCGTCCTGGAAGTTGAGCAGCAGCGCGGCGGACGGCATGGTTCCGCCGGTGAAGAAATAGCGCGACATCCAGTCCGAACTGTCGCGCGAGGAGAAGTGATAAGCGAGCGTGCGATGCGCGAAGATATGCACGAAGAGCTTGCCGTCGTCGGCGAGCCAGCGCGCAATCTTTTCGAGCAGCAGGCCGTAATTCTTCATGTGCTCGAACATTTCGACCGACAGGATGCGGTCGAACGCGACGGCGTCGCCATCGGCGGGGAAGTCGAAATCGACGATATTGCCGGTCGTGACCAGCAGGTTCGTGAGACCGCGCTGGGCCGCGCGAGCCTCGATGAACGCGCGCTGCCCATGCGAATTCGACAACGCGACGATGCGCGCATTCGGGTAACGCTCGGCAAGCCACAACGCGAGCGAGCCCCAGCCGCAGCCGAGATCGAGAATGCGCTGGCCATCGGCGAGTTGCGCGCGTTCGGCATAGCTTTCGAGCATCGCGATCTCGCTTTGTGCGAGCGTTTCCTGGCCGCTCGGAAAATAGCCACACGAATATTTGAGGCGCGGCCCGAGATGAGCTTCGAAGAACGCGCCCGGCAACTCGTAATGCTGTGTGTTGGCAGCTTGCGTTTCGATGGCAATGGGGCTCGTGCGCAAATCGGCCAGCAGCGTATCGAGCGCTTGCGTGCGGCGCTCGCCGTCGCCCGCGTGTTCGTCGCGCAGACGCTGGCGGATGAAAGCGCGCATGCCGGCGCGCACCAGCGTGTCGGGAAGCCAGCCGCGTTCGCAGAGGCGGATCATCCAGCTTTCGTCCAACGGGGGATTCGAATTGTCGAGCGGGCTGGCCTGTCGTGTCGATGCGTTCATCGGCAAAATCCTCGGGTTATGAATGCACGGGCGGCTTCGGCGGCCACGGCACCAGCACGCTGGTCGTGCGCATGTAGTCGCGATAACCGTCGCGCGTTTCGGCAAGCCGCGCTTCGAGCAGCGGAATGCCCGACACCTTGATAAGGAGCCACGCCATCAACAGCGGCGGCGCGATGGTGAGCCAGCTCCACGGCAGGCCGATCGAGAGCACCGCGTAGGCAACCCAGTGCACGCACTCGAAGAAATAGTTGGGATGACGCGAGTAACGCCAGAGGCCGTCGCGGCACACCTTGCCGTGATGCGATGGGTCGGCGGCAAAGCGCTTCAACTGACGGTCGGCCAGCGCTTCGCCTGCCACGGCGATGATCCACACCACGACCGCCGCCGCGATAGCCACCGGATGCGCGGGCTCGACCGAATATGCGGGCACGAAGAACGCGAGCGCGAGCAAGATGGAGATGAGCACCTGCAACTGGAAGAACCAGAACATGTTGCGCGCCGCTGCCGCGCCCCAGCGTTCACGAAACGCGTGATAACGCGGGTCTTCGGGTTTGCCGTGATTGCGCCGCCACAGATGCAAGGCAAGGCGCGCGCCCCAGACGCATCCGCCAGCCGCGACGCATAGACGATTGATGGACGCGCCAGTCCCGGCCACCGCGATAAATAGCGCGACGAGTGCGAGCGATGCCGCCCAGATCGGATCGATCATGCCGGCGTTTTTCGAGCGCAATTGCCAGAGCCATACGGCGCTGAAGAGCAGCACGAGGCCGACGAAGGCAATCAGGAAGGAGACGACAACGGGCATGCGAAGCTCCACGAACATGCGTTCGATAGAGCAATACGGATGCCGGTTTGGGATGGATGCAGTTAGAGCGCGTCTTGTTGACGGCGAACGAAAACTCGACGTCGGCGTGGGCGTTGGTTCGTCGGATACCGATGAAGCAGGCTTGTTAAGCGGCGCGACGACTACTTTCGATCGCGAAACCAAGCGGTGCGCTGCAAAGAATGCAAGCGCACCGCCTATGTAACGTAGCGCGTTACGTGCCGCGAATCTCGCCCGTGCCGATCACGGGACCGGTCGGCGCACCGGTCGGCGATCCGCCCGGCGGTTCCACCGACACCGCCAGCACCGCCTTGTTGCTCAGGAGCGCCATGATCTCGGGCGGAAGGTTCATGGTCGCAGGCGTGTTCGACGGGAATACGCCTAGCGCGATCGGCTTCGCGTCCGGCGGGATCAGCCAGAGCTCGGTCGCGCGATCCGCCGCGATGACCGATTGCACCGCCGGTACGACCACCATGCGCGAACGCGAGACATCGACGGTTGCGGTCCAGTGCGCGACGCCGTCCTTCTGCGCGATGGTCGCCACCATGTATTGCGGCGCCTGAGCGACGGTTGGCTGC
Organism: Caballeronia sp. LP006; assembly: GCF_031450995.1. Classification (NCBI taxonomy): domain Bacteria; kingdom Pseudomonadati; phylum Pseudomonadota; class Betaproteobacteria; order Burkholderiales; family Burkholderiaceae; genus Caballeronia; species Caballeronia sp. LP006. The sequence continues at coordinate 186,088 of NZ_JARTVW010000003.1, forward strand.
GGCGGCGCTTGCGGCGCGCGCGTGAGATTCACCGCGACCAGCACCAGCGCGACGGCGCTCGCGCCGACGGCTAGCCAGCGCCACAGATCGAGGCTGTTCCACCAGCCGCTCTTCTTGGCCACCGAGCCTTCCGGCAGGAAGCCGAGATCGCGCTGGATTCGCGTCCAGATGCGTGCGGGCGGTGTCACCGGCGCGATGTCCTGCGCGAGCGGAGCGAGCCGCTCGTGCCAGTCATCCAGCGTGCGTTGCAGACCGGGATTGCGCGTCACGTCCGTTTCCAGCGCGCGGCGCTCCTGCAGGTCGAGCACGCCGAGCGCGTACTCGGCGCAGCGCAGATCGTCTTCGTTTTGGGCGGGCGTGTTCATTGTTCGAGGCACGTCCTGAGTTGCATGAGGCTTCGGCGAATCCAGCTCTTCATGGTGCCGAGCGGCACTGCCAGACGTTGCGCCAGCTCGTTATACGTCGCGCCCGTGAAGAACGCTTCGCGCACCGCGCGGCCTTGCTGCGGCTCCAGACGGTCGAGACATTGTTCGAGCCGCCGCCGCTCTTCGCTCGATTCGGCCGCGGCGGCGGGCGTCGGGGCATCGTCGGCGATTTCGGGGGTTTCGTCGTCGCCGAGCAATTCCTCGCGGCGCTGACGCATGCGGTCGATGGTGCGATTGCGCCCGAGCGTAATGAGCCAGGTGATGGCGCTGCCGCGTTCGGGATCGAAGGAATCGGCGCGACGCCAGGCGGCGGCGTAGACCTCTTGCAGGATGTCCTCGGCTTCGCCTCGGTCGTGCATCATCCGCAAGATCACGCCGAAAACGCGCGACGAGGTCACGCGGTATAACTCCGCGAACGCTTTCTGGTCTCCCTTCGCGACGCGCACGAGCATGTCGTTCAGGCGCTCGCGCCGCAACAGGCCGGCGTCGGTGTCGCTGCCGTCGTTTCGGTCGGAGTAATTGCCGGTGCTGCCGGAGGTAGTGTCCGTCATGGGCAGAATGGGTCGAGCCGCGCTCGGGGGTGAGGTCCTGCCGAAATATATCACCGTGCCGGCGCGCTGCAAGCAATCTGTCGCCAGGGCGCTATAAAGAAGCCTCGTCATGTCCGTGTCCTTCCGGCATCCCGTTCGTATTCTCAGGGAAGATACGGATCACAACGCGCACGGGATGCAAGCCGCGGCTATTCGAACGCCTCGGAAAAGCGCGCCATCGCCCAGTCGATAAACACGCGCAACCGCTGGCTCATATGCCGGTCGGGCGGATAGACGAGAAAGAACGGATAAGGCGCCGGCTGCCAGCCTTGCAGCAGCGGCACGAGTTCGCCGCGCGCGATCGCGGCATTGGCCGCATAGGCGAACGTCTGAATGACGCCGAGTCCCGCCAGCCCCGCCGCGAAGTGCGCCGTACTTTCGTTCACGCCCATGTAGCGGTTCTGCACGCCGTCCACGACGATCTTCGTCGCACCCTTTTCGAAGCGCATGGGCACGACGCGGCCCGATCGTGCCGACATGTAGTTCACCACGCGATGCCCTTTCTCCAGATCGGACGGATGCCGCGGCTTGCCGTATCGTTCGATGTAGCCGGGCGTGGCGCACGTGACGAAGCGCGCGCGTCCGAGCGGCCGGGCAACGAGCGATGGTTCGTCTGCCCGGCCGCCGCGAATCACACAGTCGACGTTGTCGCCGATCAGGTCGACCTGACGGTCGCTCACGCCGAGCCCGATGTTGATCTCCGGATATTGCGCGGTAAATTCGGGCAGCGCTGGAATGAGCACGCAACTCGCCGTGGACGAACCGATGTCGATCCGCAACCGTCCGCGTGGCCGCTTCTGCGCGGCGCTGAAGCTGGCGTCGATATCTTCGAGTTCGTGCAGAAGGCGCGTGGTGCGTTCATAGTACGCATTGCCTTCCGGCGTAACGGAGACTTGACGCGTCGTACGCTGCAGCAGCTTCATGCCGAGATGCTTTTCGAGCGAACCGACGAGCTTGCTCACGGTTGCAAGCGGCATGTCGAGCGAGCCGGCGGCGCGCGTGAACGATCCGGTTTCGACGACGCGCGCGAACACCCGGATGGCAAGAATCTGGTCCATTGATTATCTACGCAGGTGGATAAAGTAATCGCGTTCGACGACTTTATTCAACAATCCATTGTTTGTACAGTGACGTTCATGCGCTGGCGACGACGCCGGCTTAACTGATCGAATCGGAGAACATCATGACTCAAGAAACGCAAGGTAAGCTGGCAAACAAGATTGCACTGGTGACGGGCGGATCGAGCGGCATTGGTCTTGCGTCGGCGCAGGAACTGGCGGCGGAAGGTGCGACGGTGTTCATCACAGGCCGTCGTCAGGCGGAACTGGATGCGGCGGTCGCGGCCATCGGCGCGGGCGCGACGGGCATTCGCGCGGATGTATCGAAGCTCGACGATCTCGACCGCGTCTTCAGCGAAATTCGCGAGCGTGCGGGGCGGCTCGATATCGTCGTGGCGAATGCAGGCGGTGGCGACATGGTGCCGCTTTCGCAGATCGACGAGGAGCACTTCGACCGCATTTTCGGAACCAACGTGAAGGGGCTCGTGTTCACGGTGCAGAAGAGCTTGCCCTTGCTCGTGGATGGCGGCTCGGTCGTCCTGATGGCCTCGACCACTGGAATTCAAGGCACGGAAAATTTCAGCGTCTACAGCGCGAGCAAGGCGGCGGTGCGTAACTTCGCGCGCTCATGGATTCTGGATTTGAAGGATCGCGGCATTCGCGTGAACGTGGTGAGCCCGGGCCCGGTGCGCACGCCGGGGCTTGCGGGCATCGTGCCCGAAGGTCAGCAGGAAGGGTTGTATGCGCATCTGGCTTCGTCGGTGCCGCTCGCGCGACTGGGCGAGCCGCGTGAGATCGGACGCGCGGTGGTGTTTCTTGCATCCGCTGACGCAAGCTTCGTGAACGGGGCCGAGTTGTTCGTCGATGGAGGGATGGCGCAAATCTAAGCGTCGATGTTGTCCGCAAGGCACTACCTCCCCGCCGACAACATCGTTCCCCGACAGCCCGATGCCTGACATCGGCATGCATAAAGCCGCTTCATTGCCGCCGTGCGCCGTCCTTCCACCGTCAGGCGGTAATCGATGAAGAGCTCATCGCCCTTTCGAATGGGCTGGATGGCGAAGATGAAGACGCGCTCGCCGTCCTGCTCGGCTTCGCAGTTCGGCGCGCAACTGTGATTGAGCCAGCGTGCGGAGTTGCCGCCGCGTGCGCCGTCGATCACGCTGCCATCGTCGAGACCGAAGAAGAAGGTGTGACCGTCCTCGGCGGTCGAGCGTTCATGGCTGCGTTGCGCCTGCTTCCACGTCAGCCGCTGCCCCTTGTATTCGAGCAGCAGCGCGCCGGTGGGTAGATCGGCGAGGGCGAAAACGCCCCGGCCATGGACGGGAGAAGTTCGTACTGTGATTCGTCGCATGGTGTGGCGGCTCGCTTGGGTTTGCTTGAATTCGCGCGAAGACGGGAGATTTGTTTGAGCCTGTGCGCGGCGATGGTTATGATGATGCCGTCATAAATCGCTGTCACGCCCATGCACGCTGTTTTAACCCGCAGGCGCAAGAGACGCAAGCCACTCAGAGGCACGCTCGCGCGCTATCGTAACCGTATCGTCGAAGTGTTGGGAGAGGCTCGCGGCGAACGCGTCATGATTCGCTCCATTCACGACGATGGCGTCGAGCGGCGCACCGCCGTCAAGTGGATCAACCTGCTGCCGATGGATACCGAACTCTTCTGACTTGCACTACGTCCTCATTCTTCTCTCATTTTCGGCTCGCAGAATGGCTTCATCGACGAACCGGAAACAACAGGAGACGAACATGAAGACGATCAGAAACATCACGCTGGCACTGGCCTTGAGCGCCGCTTGCATGACGGCGGCAGAGGCACATCCGTTCATTGGCGTGGGTATCGTGGGCGGGCCCGTGTTTCCCGTGGCTTCCAATGCGCAGAGCGCGCCGCCGCTGCCGGTCTACCCGCACGCAATGTACTCCGGCCCCGCGCCGCTGCCGCTCGATGCACCGCCGCCCGTTTATGTGCAACCGGCCATCGGCAATATCGCGGCGATCATGGGACATGCGAACCCGGCGAACGGCATAACGGGATCGTAAGGACGCATGTGCTCAGGCCGCGAGGCTGTGCTTGCGCAGCCAATCGAGCACGATCGCAGCGATGGCGTCGCTGTTGTCGTCGGCCATGAGCGCGTGAGAGTTGCCGGTAATGCCGCGCGCGGGCAAATCGATCCATTCGACATCCGTGCCCGCCGCGGCCAGCGCGTCATGCCAGCGCCGGACGTTCGGCACCGAATCGACCCAAAACGAATGCTGATCGAGATAGTCGCCCCAAAGGAAGAGATGCGGCACATCGCGCAGAAGAGCGGCGTCGTGATCGTCAGGGGACGGCGCGCCGGATGGCTCCAGCGAGATCACCGCCTTCACGCGTTCCGGCGCATTGAGCGCGGCCGTCAGCCCGAAGTTGCCGCCCTGACTATGCGTGAGGATGATGCTGGTGTCGAGGCTCGCGATGAGCGCGTCGTAAGCATGTTGCGTGCGGGCATTGTTGGTCGCCCAGCGCGGCACGAACTGATGCATGAAGGTTTCCATCCGCCCGACAGGAAAGCGCACGCCTTCGTGCGAGCGTCTTGCCGCTTCATCCGGATGCCACGAGGCCGCCGGCCCGAAGCGGAAGGTTTCTTCCCACGCCTCGCGCGCCGTGCGAAAGTAGGGCGCTTCGGCATATACCTCGGGATACGGCGCCCACGACGCGCGTCCGCGTTCGACCGCATCGGAGACATACACATCCAGACCCGAGCGCAGGAAGAACATCTGCCAGCCGGGACGGCCGTCGGGCGTGGTCTCCCAGTTGACGCCGCTCATGCCGCCGCCATGCCAGAGCAAGAGCGGCCATCGTCCGGTGGGACGTTCGAGCCTGATGTATTGCACGTACATCTGTCCCGCGATGATCTCGCCATTCTGATCGACAGGATGCACCGCGCCGTGGTTCGTGCTGACGCGGTCGCGATGCGGCATGCCGCTTAGCGTAAGCATCTCGCCGCCGACGAAGAAGCTGCCGATGTCGCGTACCGAGATGCAGGTTTGCAACTGGCGCTGTGTGTCGGCTGCGTGGGGATGATCGGTCATGGATGGCGCCTTTTTCGGTGGGCACGCGGGATGGATCGTTCCTCATTCTAGATGCTTCCACGACGCGCACCGGCGCAATTACAAACCGCTTCACGCGGTCCCCCGGCGCGTGGTGCACACTACGCGCAGACGAATGGCTTTCGCTCGGGAACAACGGCTTATTGTGGGGCTCTAAGGGGTCGACAAACACGCGACAGTGCCTTAGGCGCCGATCGCGTCCACGACACACGCGTGCCTCGCGGCGGCTCTTTTTTCGATTGGAGCCGAGCCAAAGCGCGCCAGCTTGCGGACCATGAATACCCAACTCAGCAACGAATGCAGGACCCGGCTTTTCCGGATCACACTTGAAACGCCGGCAGAAGGCGTGGCCTTCGTCATGGCGGACAGCCGCGAAGCGGCATGGCGAATCGGCAAGACGGTGATGGCGGTCTTGCGCGGCATCGGCGTGTACGATGTCGCGCTCAAACACGTTCACTCGTTTGCCGAACTCGTCGCAATGGGCAAAGGCGATGACGAAGACCTGCGAATCTTCGAAGTGGCTTACGACGATGAAAACGGCCCGGTCTGGGCCGGCTCGCCGTACTTCCTGACTAATGATTCATCGCTGCTCGGCAAGTGGGCCGAACTTTGCGCGGATCTTGCTGCGGATGTGGCGCGTATGGCCATCCGGCGAGCGAAGTAGTCTTTGGGCCTGGAACGGACCTAACTCAGGCGGCTGCACGCCGGTTCTGAGCGTCCTCATGCGACTCGGGGTACGCAGAGTCGAGCGCGTTATCCAAAAGAGCAAGCTTGCGTTGCAGCGAGGCGACGCGATGGCACTGCGACGGGACGAGATCGTAGTCGGCATCGAGCTGGGCGATGCGTTTGTCCCAATATCCGGTCGGAAAACGTCCCGGCGCCACGTCGGGCGGCCCGGCATAGCTTGCGAGAATCAATTCCAGATGTCTGAGTTCGCTTTCCGCGAGTTGCGCGGTTCGGCGCTGTCGAAACTCGGGGATGGCGGCATCGATGCCTTTCTTCATAGTCCTTTTCCTGCTCGATTCGTAAAGTAAACATCTGAGCAATTGACGTTCCGATGGTTCGCTTTACCTTCTTCGAAATTGTTTCCAATTGAAAACCAGCTTGCGGTGAGGCTTACCTGGTCTCGTTTCCGCACCTTTTGGCTGATTTTTCTCCGAACGACCGTTCGAGGCATGGAACGCATGCAAAGCACGGAAGAATCGACGGGACATTTCTTCATTGCCTTGGCGCTTTCTTCAAGCAAGTAGTGCTGGGTCTGCTGATTGCTTTGATGCTGTTCGAAGGCAGCGCGGCAACTCCTGCATAAGCGCTAGCCTCCATCGAGGTATCGACAATGAAAAAGACAGCGTCTTCCATCCTGTGCTGCGCCGTTGCGTTGACCGGACTCATCGGCTCCATCGCGGCGCACGCTGAAGAGAGCACCGTGCCGGGCAACACGCAATCGGGCACTGGCGCATCCGGCAAGTCGGCTGGTACCGCAGGCGGCGCGGGCGCCGCAGGCAAGGCGGGCACCGATCCCACGACGCTCGCGCGTACCGAAGAGGAACGCGTGAAACAGAAGAACGCCAAGAGCAGTGGCTCTGGCAAGGCCGATTCGAAAAGAAAAGACTGGAAAGACTAAGCCCTCGCCATCTCCGACTTATGAACGATAGCCGCACACGCAAGAGCCGTTCGTCGCGACCGCTCGACGCCGAACTGGAAAAGGCACTACTCAAGGTATTCGGATTTCCGCATCTGCGGCCGGGTCAGGAAGAGGTCATTCGAAGCGTGCTCGACGGCGCCGATACGCTCGCCGTCATGCCGACAGGCGCCGGCAAATCGCTTTGCTATCAACTGCCGGCGCTGCAATTCGAGGGCATGACGATCGTGGTATCGCCGCTCATATCGTTGATGCGCGATCAGGCTGCCAAGCTCGCGGAAGCGGGCGTGGCGACGAGGGTTCTGAATAGCACGCTCAAGGCAAGCGAAGCGCGCGAAGCCATGCAGGCCATCGCCGATCATGCGGTTCGCATACTGTTCGTCACGCCCGAGCGTCTCGTCGATGCCGAGTTCAACGCAACACTTCTTGCCGATGGCATGCCCGAAGTTCCGCTCGTGGTGATCGACGAAGCGCATTGCATCTCGCAGTGGGGACACGACTTCCGTCCCGCGTACGTCGAACTCATTCATGCGGTCAAGACGCTGGGCCGACCGCCCGTGCTCGCGCTGACGGCAACCGCGACGCCCGCAGTCGTCACGGACATCGTGCGTGAATTGCAGATGCGCCACGCAAACGTGATCCATACGGGCGTGTATCGCGAGAACCTGCATTTCTCCGTCGAGCAGTTGACGAATCCCGAGGAAAAACGCGCGCGTGCAATCGAACGCGTGAGCGCAATGCAAGGCAGCGGCATTGTGTATTGCTCGACGGTGGCCGAGTGCGAGGCGCTGCATGCCGCGCTCGTCGATGCCGGCGTCGAGGCCGAGCGTTATCACGGCAAGCTTGCGGCGAGTGTACGTTCGGAAGCGCAGGACGCTTTCATGGAAGATCGCGTGCGCGTGATGGTGGCGACCAATGCATTCGGCATGGGGATCGACAAGCCGGACATTCGCTTCGTGCTGCATGCGCAGATGCCCGGCAGCCTCGATGCGTACTATCAGGAAGCAGGCCGCGCGGGCCGTGATGGCGAGCCTGCGGATTGCATTCTGCTCTTCGAGATGAAGGACAAGCAGGTTCAGCAGTTCTTTCTCGGTGGCCGCTATCCGAGTGCGGAGACTATTCGACTCGTGGCCGAAACCGTATGCAAGCTCGCCAAGGAAGACGCTGGCCACACGCTGCAGAAGCCGCTTGAACGCTTGCAGGAAGCGATGCCGAATATCGGTGCGAACAAATTGCGCGTGGCGGCAACATTGTTGAACGAACTCGGCATGACGCGGCGCACGCAGCGCGGCGGCATGAAACTCATCGACGATGGCGCGGCCTTCGCGCATCTCGATCAAGCAGCGGGCGCGTACACCGCGAGAGCGGAGCGTGACCGTGCGGTGCTGGAACGAATGATCACGTACGTGCAGAGCGCGCAATGCCGCTGGCGCATCGTGCTCGACTATTTCGCCGCCGATATCGACGATGCAAAGTCGCATGAGCTTCTGCGTCAGGCGGAGATGAATTATCGATCGCCGGAGGACGAGCTCGGCGGCAAGACATGCGGCGCTTGCGATAATTGCCTGCATCCGCCGGAGATCAGCATAAGCGCGCGTGAAGAACGTGAGCACGCACGCGTCGATGAAGCGTCGAAGCCGCTGGGCAAACTAAAGACTTTCGAAGCGGGCGATCGTGTTCGCGTGCGTCGCTATGGCGTGGGCACCGTGGAAATGATGAGCGGTGAAAGCGTTGCCGTCCGCTTCGCCGATGACTCGACGCGCACGTTCGTCGCGCAATTCGTCAAGCGCGCTTCTTAAGTTTTCGTTAGCGTTTTCTTAGCATTTCCCAAGCGCGCGGATTAAGGGCCTTAAGTCATGAAAGCGCGTTAAGCGACGCTTGAAAATCAAGCGCAATCGAAGCGTAAAAGGGCGGCTTCCTCTCGCGAAGCCGCCCCTGTCCCTGGACTGCAATTCGGAGTTCTTCAGGACATGACGAAGCGTAACAACCCGATCGCCAACAACAAACCGCATGGCTCGCAAATGGCTCTTGCGTGGATCGGTGGAATGCCGTCGTTCATGCACAACACGAAACCTCGTCTGTATTACTCGCCAAGAGACCTAAGCGTCTGAGCTTAAAGGGATATGAAGCGTCCACTTAGCTTAGTGCGGTTTTAGCAAAATATTGTTTCCTGGCGACCGCAGCGGAATAAACGAAGTGCTCACATATAGTGTCCCTCAAGTTTCTTGAGGAGCGCGCTTCTGCTTGCGCGGTAGCCTGATCTTGAAGAAGCCTGGTCTTGAACATGAACACTTAGCAGGGCACTTAGAGAACCATGAAAAAAACTCTTCTCATCGCAGGCGTTCTTGGCACATTCGCCGCAACGGCTCAGGCGCAAAGCAGCGTCACCTTGTACGGCACGCTCGACGCGGGCCTCGTCTACACCAACAACTCCGCGGGACACAGTAACTGGCAGCAAGGCAGTGGTTCGGTATCGGACACGTATTTCGGTTTGCGCGGGTCTGAAGATCTGGGTGGCGGAATGCACGCGCTTTTCAAATTAGAAAGCGGCTTCAACCTCAACAACGGCAGCTATAGCGAAAGCAACTCCATGTTCAGTCGTCAGGCGTATGTCGGCTTGCAACATGACCAGTACGGCACGATCACGCTCGGTCGCCAATACGACTCCATGGTCGATTACCTCGCGCCCTTGTCGGAACCGGGCGGCGGCTATGGCAATAACCTGACGGCGCATCCGTTCGATAACGACAACCTCGACAACTCGTTTTCGATCAAGAATGCAGTGAAGTATCAAAGCGCCAACTACGGCGGCTTCAAGTTCGGCGGCTTGTATGGCTTCAGCAATGACGCCGGCCAATTCTCGAACAATCGCGCATGGAGTGCGGGTGCTTCGTACAGCACGGGTCCGTTGAACTTTGCGGCGTCTTACCTGCAAATCAATAACTCGCGCACGGGCAATACGGGCGGCGCGGTAGCGGCGGGTCAAGGCAGCAACAACAATCTGACCGCCGATCAGCAACGCACCTTCGGCGCAGGCTTGAATTACGCTTATGGCCCGGCGACCGTCGGCTTCGTGTGGACGAATACGCATTACGATAACCTGATCGCGGCGTCGCAAGGCGGCTCCACGTTCGCGCTGCCGGGCGGCACGAACCTGCATATGAACAACTTCGAACTGAACGGCCGCTATGCGTTGACGCCTGCGCTCGATCTCGACGCGTCCTACGCGTACACCGACGGCAAGATCAACGGCGCAAACGGCTCGGGCGATCCGAAGTGGCATACGGTGTCGCTCAAGGCGGATTACTCGCTCTCGCGTCGCACGGATGTGTACGTCGAAGGCGTGTATCAGCATGCTTCGGGCCAGCTTGGCAATGCAGGCGCCAATGTCGCGATGATCAACACGTTGTCGCCTTCGACGACGCAGAATCAGGTGGCGGCGGCGGTCGGCTTGCGTCACCGCTTCTAAGCGTGCGTGCTTCGTTGTTGCCCTAGCATCACGCGATAAAAAAGGGGCTGCGATCTCATGATTGCAGCCCCTTTTGCTCAAATAACGAAGCGCTTATTTCTTCTCTTCCGAGCGCTTGACGAGTTGTTCGAAATCCTGCGCCGCGCCGCCCGTTCCCGCTGCCAGCCGCGCCAGCGCCGAAGCCGCCGTATCGCGCCGCACGCCGCTTTCCGGCCGATACTGCTTAGGCAACGCAATGAAGAACGTCGCGCCGTGATCCGGCTGGCCTTCGCCCCAGACCTTGCCCCCATGACGCTCGATGATCCGCCGCACGTTCGCAAGTCCGATTCCCGTGCCATCGAATTTTTCATCGACGTGCAGCCGCTGGAACACGCCGAAGAGCTTGTCCACGTAGCGCATGTCGAAGCCCACGCCGTTGTCGCGCACGAAGTACACCGTGTAGCCCGCGAGTTCGCCCGTGCCTTCCCGCGAGCCGATTTCGATGACCGGTTGCTCGCGCGCGCCGCTGAACTTGACCGCATTGGCGATGATGTTATTCAACGCCACATGCAAAAAGACGTGATCCGCTTCGGTGGGCGGCAGCGCATCCACCTTCCAGTGCACACGCGCTGACGTTTCCTCGTCGATGTCGGTCTGGATGACCGTATGCACGAGCGCATGCATATCGACCTTATGCGGCCGCAACGCCGCGCGGCCGAGTTGCGCGAAGGAAAGCAGGTCGTCGACGAGACGCCCGCCGAAGCGTGCCGATGTCACGATACGCTCCAGATAGCCGCGCCCACGCTCCGACAGTTTCTGGCCGTCCATTTGCTTGAGCAGATCCGCAAAGCCCACGATATGCCGCAACGGCGCTCGCAGATCGTGCGACACCGTGTACGAAAAGCCTTCCAGTTCGTGATTTGCGCGGCCGAGTTCGGTCGCCAGTTGCGCGATCTCTTCCGCACGCCGCAGCACGATGCCGAGCACGGCCGCGCGGAACTCCAGCGCAATCTCGCGCTCGGCGGTGCGCCACGGCAAGGAGCGATTGCGCACCTCGTCGGTCCACGTTTCGAAGCTCACGCGCGGCGAGAGCGAAGAAGAAAGCCCCGTTAGCTTCGCGCGCGGATCGCCTGCCCATTCGATGGTCTGCACGACCTCGCGGCGAAACCAGATCACGTAATTGCGATAGATCTTCGAGATCGATACCGCGAGAAAACCCGCGACATTCGGCGAATCTGGCAGTACGGGACAATCCGCCGATGCGCGATCCGACAGCACCACGTCCTCGCTTTGCTGATCGAGCCAGTCGACAAGCGCTGTCACGTCGTGCTCGCTCGGCGTCACGCCGATGAGCGACGTGCGCCCCTCGAAGATCACCGCCGCGCCCGATGCCCGCGTCAAGCCGAGCAGGTCGTTCGAGTCGTTGACCAGGGCTTCGACGAAGCTGTCGGTATTGGCCATCGACGAAAGCAGCTTCGAAAGCATGCGGCGCAGTTCGAGCCGGTAATGCGCTTCGTTTTGTGTTTCACGCGCCTCGATCTGCAGCGAGACGATCTGCGCGACATGCTCGCAAGCCGTGCGTACTTCGAAGGGCGGCAGGCGCGGCGTCGCGTGATGACAGGAGATCAATCCCCAGAGCGTGTCGTCGACGACGATGGACATCGACATCGAGGCAAGCGTGCCCATGTTGCGCATATATTGCAGATGCACGGGCGAAACGCTGCGCAAGGACGCGTAGGTGAGATCGGTCGGCCGGCCAGTCTGCGGATGCAGCGCGGGCACGAGCGGCGCGGCTTCGTAATCGGCGTTCGAAATCAGGCGGATGCGATTGCGCTTGTAGAGTTCGCGCGCCTGGGCGGGAATATCGGACGCGGGGAAATACTGGTTCAGGTATGACTGATAGCCCGGCTCGATGGCTTCGGCGAGCACGTGGCCGTTGCCGGCTTCGTCGAATTGATAGACGAGCGTGCGCCCGAAACCGGTAATGCGCGCAATTTCCGTCGCCGCGAACTGGCAAAGCTGCTCGACCGTGCGCATGGACTGCACTTCGGTGACGAAGGAGCGCACGAGCGGATACATGCTCGAAAACACTTCGGCGGTATGTTGCGCGGGTTCCAGTTCAACGAAAAGCAAGCCTTCATGCCGATGCACGACGAGCGCGAACGGGCCGCTTTGGCTCCAATGATCGATGACGACATTGCCCGTGTGGATCGTCGCGCCATCGCGCGTAAGCCTTCCCAATTCGGCGACGGCGCGGCGGCTGGCTTCATCGCCGATGACGAACGACAGCGGCTCGCCGAGGCAACGCTCGGGCGCGATCGACGTGAGTTGCGCGACATTGCCACTCACTTGCAAGATCGTGCCTTGTGCGTCGATGCTCAAGAGAAGACCGTGCGGCTGGATGCCGCCAGGAACGTGAATGGGCTCGCGCGCGCATTCGGCATACGCCGATGCATCGGGCGCATTGAATTCACTGCTGTGTGCGGTGGAGGAGTTGTCCGTCATTGTCTCGATAAGGCGTTTCGGCGGCGCAAAGGCGCGCCGGTTTGTCCAATGGCCGCAAGCTTTCAGGCAGCAGACGCATTAAGACGACGATCGGGTCGCGGGCTTCGTGCGGCCCTGACACGACGGTCGAAGACGATTTACGGTTCGCACGCCGGTCTTCGAGCCGGATTTTTGTCTGCATGTCGATGCGGCACGGCCGGTCATTTCTACTCCGGGCGGCGCATCCTGGCTGATGAAGCAATTGTAAGCGGGCATCGCAATCCTTGTTTTCAGACCGGCGCATTCATGCGGATATTCGGGCATACCGGCGCTTTCGCATGAATCGTTCCGCGCTTCGAGTCGCACGAAGTCTCGCGGTACAGTGGCAGTTGGTCACGAGCCTTTCATGGAGTCCGACCGTGAAATCCGGCACTGAAAAGAGCGCGCCTTGGGTGGAGGAATATGCACGGACCGCGTCCGCCATGTGGTGCGGCGACCAAGTGCGTATTCGCAATGTCCGCAACTTTGTCTACCGAACGCGGGACGAAGCCACGCCCGCCTATTTCGACGCCATCTATGAGATCTCGCGACTACAGACGGTCGATCTCGTGGTGTCGCGCTGGACGCATGAATCCATTGCACATGTGTTCGTAAGCTTCGGTTTCGACGATGGCCGTTATCTCTCCATCTCAATCGAAACGCGCCGTCGGCAAGGGCAGCATTATTCGACGTGGCGCGGCTTCTTCAAGCATTACGATCTGATCTATGTCGTGGCCGACGAGCGCGATCTGATCGGCGTGCGTACCGATATACGGCGCGAACGCGTGTCGCTGTATCGCGCGCAGGTCACAGCCGCCACCGTGCGCGCGCTGTTCAAAGACTACATGCGGCGCGTGAACGACCTGAACGAACGCCCCGAGTTCTATCACACGCTCTTCAACAACTGCACGAGCAATATCCTGCATCACGCGCGAACGGTCGCGCCGCATCTTCGTTATAGCTGGAAGGTGCTGCTAAGCGGCCACGCCGACGACTACACCTATCGCATGGGCCTGCTCGACAACACCTCGACGTTCGATGAACTCAAGCGGCGCAGTCTCATCGTGCGGCCGGAAGGCGCGCGGATCGACGAAGACTTTTCGGCGGCGATCCGGCGCGCTCATTGAGTGCTTGGGTCAGCCGGCCGTTCTCGCGGCGACGCTGCCGGAACCGGCATGAAGCGCCCGGCGTGCGCAAAGCGCGAGCAACACGCACGACAGCCCGTTGAAGAGAAAGAGTCCGCGCGGACCGAAGACGGTCATCAATAGCGAAGCCAGCGCCGGACCGGTCATGCCGCCGAGCGAGAACAGCACGAGCAAGGTCGCCGAGATGGCGACGCGCAAATGCGCCTCCGTTCTATCATGCACGTGCGAAACGATGAGCCCGTATTGCGTGAACGTCACCGCGACATACGCCAGCGTGCCGCACCACACCACCGCGCGAAAATCGAAGCACAGCAGCACGAAGCTCAAGGTCGCCGAAATCGATGCCGTGTAGAACACGAGACGCCGCCTGTCCACCTTGTCGGAGAGACGGCCCATCGGCCATTGCGGCAGGAGTGCGCCGATCAGCGCCACGCCCATGAAGGTCGCGAGTTCGCTCGTCGAAAAGCCGGAGCGTTGAAGATAGACCGGCGTCATCGAATAGAACGCGCTGTAGAGAAAGCCCGCGAGAATGCAGCCCGGAACCGCGAGCGGCGTCGCGGCCATCATCTCGCGCAGGCTCTCGCGCCAGGTTCGGGCGGGCACGCGGTCGAGGTTTTCATCGGCGACCTTGACGGGCCAGCCTTCCAGCAAGGTCACGGGCAGCACGGCGGCGGCGAACAGCGCGGCGGCGATGGAGAATTGCTGCGCACCCGTGCCCGCGCCGACATTCAGCAAGAACTGCCCGGTGCCGACCGCGAGATAGTTGATGGCTGCATACGAGCCGAAGACCTGGCCGCGCCGCTCGTTCTCCACCGTGCCGTTGAGCCAGCTCTCGATGGACGTATAAAGCCCCATGAACGCGACGCCCGTGAGAATACGCACGAGCGCGAGGAGCCACGGCGACTCGCTCGCGCCGAACGCCAGCGCGAGAATCGACGCGGCCGCTGAAAAAGCCACGAATGTCCGATGCTGCCCGATCCGGTCGATGAGCCGCCGGTTCACCACCGCGCCGAGAATGAAGCCCAGGTAATAACACGACTGAATGAGGCCGATCACGAGCGTCGGATAACCCGCCTGCAGGATGCGCAGCGGTATCAGCGTCTGGAAGAGTCCGTTTCCCGCGACGAGCAGCGCATAGCCGCACAACAGGCCCGCGAGCGCGCGATAACTGCTGCCCGCGCCGCCGGGCGGTGGCGGCGGAAGCGGGTCGCCGCCCGAAGGCGGTGTCTGACGGCCGAAGAGCTTGGCTTCGGTGAGCGGTCCGGTCCGTGCGATGGATGAGGACTCCGGCGTTGTCTCGCTCTGTGTCTGATCGGAAAACTGCGGCGTTTCGTCTGCTATTTTTGTCATGACACTCGTTTGCGTTCGGAACGGCCCTTGGTCGAGGCGCGTTCGCACCCGATGCTACCTGAAACCGGAACGGCGCCTGAGCACGTGTGCGACCAATTCGTGATCGACACCGACATCGTGGCGCTTTCGAGCTTCGCCTCGCGCGCTCACGGTCATGCCATTAGCGAGTACGATGTCAGGCCGCCGCGTGACGATGCGGACATTGAGACGAGGAGCGCCTTTGCGACAGACGTTCGATATTCGCCGTGGTTGGCCCGCGCATCGGCGCGCCGGTAGCGCATGACGCGGGCATCGAAGGGGAGCGTGCGGTTCACGCGGCTCGCGTGCTGCATTGCCGCCGCTCATGCCGCTGTTTATGCCGCCGCTTATACCGATGCAGCGCACGCGCAATCATATAAAGACGTCGCGCCGATTGTCCCGCCCGCCGCCGAGCGTCCGCGTGCACCGCAGCCGCCCGCCGAATCCGGCGATGCGTCGCAGGCCGTAGCGATCGCGGATTTACGCGGCATCGCTTTCGTGCGCTCGGACGGCGCGGCCGGTTCCGCCAGCACGCAAGGCACGCAGAGCGCTGCGATCACGGCCAGTGGCGCGCCGCTGCTCGATTCCAACTTCCTCGATACCTTTGCGGCCGATCTCGCCCATCCGCTCACCTTCGCGCGTCTGGCCGAAATTCGCCGCGCCGTCGTGCAGCGTTATCGCGAGGCGGGCCTGCCGCTCGTCGATGTCTACGTGCCCGAGCAGGATGTGAGCGACGGCGTGGTGCGCATTGCGATTGCCGAGTTTCGCGCGGGGCGCGTGCTCCCTCAAGGCAATCGCTATTTCTCCGATGCGCTCCTCGCCCGCGAGATGCCGCTGCCCACCGGCGAGCCGATCCGCGAAGCCGATGTCGCCGCGGGCCTCGCGCTCCTGAATTCGAACCCGTATCGCCGTGTCGACGTGATCTATGCGCCGGGCGCTGCCGCGAATACCACCGATGTCGTCCTGCAGACCGAAGACCGGCTGCCGTTGCGCGTCTACGGCGGCTACAACAACGACGGCGTGCCGGACCTGGGCCGCGACCGCCTGCTTGCGGGTTTCGACTATGGCAATCTGTTCGGCACGGATGCGCGCATCGGCTATCAGGCGACGGCGAGCAACGACCTCATTTCGGGTAATCCGGATATCGAAGGGCGGCCCAACCGGGCGCGCTTCGTCGCGCATTCGTTCAACCTGATTGCGCCGCTGCCGTGGCTCGACCGTATCGAACTGTTCGGGGTGTATGCGCAAAGTACGCCACGCTTGCCGGACAGTTACGGACAGACGGGCACGAGCGCGCAGCTCAGTTTTCGCTACGACTGGCGCCTTCCGCCGCTCGACAAGGCGGGTGCGTGGCAGCAGCAACTGCAACTCGGCTACGACTTCAAGCGCTCGAACAACGACCTCGAATTCGGCGGCTTTCAGGTGTTCAATGCCAATACGCACGTCCATCAGTTCGTGCTTGCCTACGATCTGACGAAGAGCGACGCATCCGGCGACACGCATCTGAATGCATCGCTCTACGCGAGCCCCGGCTATCTCGACGGCAGCAACAACAGCGACGCCTTCGATACCGCGCGTCTCGGCGCGAAGCCGCGCTATCAGTATCTGCAACTGTCCGCGCAACGCGATACGCCGCTGGGTGCGACGGGCTTTTCGGTATCCGCGCGCGGGCTCGTGCAGTGGACCAACAACACGCTTTTGCCGAGCGAGGAACTCGGGATTGGCGGCGACTCGACCGTGCGCGGCTACGACCCGTACGCGGCGCAAGGCGATCGCGGCTGGAACGTGCAGACGGAGTTGCGCTCGCCGGCCATCACGTTCGGCTTCGCGGCGATGCAGCCGTTTGTGTTTTTCGATGCAGGGCATGTGTGGAACCGCATCCCCGAAGCGGGCGAGGTAAACAATGCATCGCTTGCGAGCATCGGCGGCGGTGTGCGTTTTCAGATGAGCCGCTTCGTCACGTTCAGGGGAACGCTTGGGTTTCCGCTCAGGGCAGTCGTGCCGAATGGCTCGAAGGCGCCGTTGGGGGAGATATCGGTGGTGATCGGGAGTTGAGCGTCACGCCCAAGAAAAAGGCCGAACGAGCGTCCGGCCTTCCGCACCACGAACTCAATGTCAGCTAGATCAGAACGCGTGCCGCAAAGCCACTCGCGCGACGAACTGATTCGAATTCGACGACACTTGCTGCGCGCCCGGAATATACGCGTTGTCCAGCACCGAATCCGTCGAAGGCCCGTGGATTTTCTGATAGGCGCCTTGCACATAGACGTCCGTGCGCTTGGACAGGAAGTAATCCGCCATCAAGCCGAACGAGTGAATCTTCGGCTTGACCGTGCCTGAAGCCGCGTCGTACGTCTCGATGGAATACACATACTGCGCGCCGATGAAGAACGCCGGCGTGAACTGGTACTTGCCGTTTACTTCGAAGTTCTGATACTTGACGGCGTTGAGCGTGTTGCCTGCTGCCACGAGCGTGCCGCCTATATAGCCATTGGTCGACGGATCGCGATAACTCGAATTCGTATAGGCGAAGCCTGCCGTTGCGGGGCCGAACGAGTAGTTCACGCCCGCGCCGTAGACCTGCATGCGTCTCGCGACGAAGCTCGCATCGTTGGCCGCGATGGCGCCGATGCCACCCGCGCCGACGCCGTCCGCGCGCATATATGCCGCGCCGGCCAGCAAGCCGCCATTCGCATACGAAGCGCCGACGCTATACAAGCGGTTGTCCGCGAAACCCGTGCTGTTGCTGAAGCCATACAAGCCGCCGAACTTGAAGCCGCCGAAAGACGGACTCGCATACTTCACCGCGTTGTTCACGCGAAACGAGTTGTCCGTGTTGTCGTTGTCGAACGGATGCGCGAACAGGTAGCCCGCGAAGTTGCCGTTGGCGGTGGTCGGCGCAAGGTAATCGACGACGGAATCGTACTGACGCCCAAGCGTCACCGAACCGAAGCGTTCGTTCTGCACGCCCACGAAAGCCTGACGGCCGAACATGCGGCCACCCTGACCCGCCGCGCCGTTGCTCAGGTTCAAACCGCTTTCCAGTTGATACACGGCCTGAGTCGCGCCGCCGAGATCTTCGACCCCGCGCAAGCCCCAGCGGCTGCCCGACGCATAACCGCTCGTCAATTCGTAGGCGTGATTTCCGCCGACGTTGCTCGTGTAGTCGAGGCCTTCGTCGAGCACGCCATACAGCGTGACGCTGCTCGCTGCAAAGACGGAGGAAGACAGGCAGCAGACTGCTGCGAACAGAATGGCTTTAATTCTCATGAAAGTCTCAAGTTTTCTTGTTTTATCCGATGACGTCGGCATCGCTCACGCGAAAACGCCAAGGATGGCTAACGATGAGCGACGGATTGTGCGTGATCGACGCGCGCTTGCAAAGGGATTTCGCCGAACATCGAACGTGAGTTTTTTGAATGTTCTGCCAGCAAATTCTTCGCTTGTCGCTGCAGCGCGAAGCGCGGAAAAATGGGCTGAAAGTCGTAAGAGGCAGCCGCGACATCAGCGGCGCTGGTTTTTCCGCTGCGGCCGCCGTCGCCCGTCATCGAACCAGGAATCATCGAGAAACATGAAGTCAGAACGCAATTTCGTGAACGGATGTTTCATCGCGCCCGCAAGCGATCAACGCACCGCCGTCGTCAATCCGGCTACCGAAGAAGTGCTCGGCCACGTGCACAACGCAACGCGCGAAGAGGCGCTGCAAGCCGTTGAATTCGCCGCCACCGCGCAAAAGCGCTGGCGCGTGATGCCCGCCGCCGAGCGCGCGGTGCACATGCAGCGTCTCGCGGACGCCATCGTCGAAGCCTCCGCCGATATCGGCGCGGCGCTCGCCTCCGAGTCGGGCAAGAGCCTGACCGACGCCACCAACGAAGCCATCTACGCCGCGCAGATCACGCGCTATCACAGCGAATGGGCGCGGCGCATCGAAGGCGAAGTCATTCCGAGCGATACGCCCGACGAAAACCTCGTGCTGCATCGCGAGCCGATAGGCGTCGTCGCCTGCCTGATTCCCTTCAATTTCCCCATCTACACGCTGCTGCGCAAGGTTGCGCCGGCGTTGATCGCGGGCAATACGGTGGTCGTGCGCCCGAGCAACAACACGCCGCTGTCCGCGTTCGAATTGGCGCGCGCCGTCGAACGCGCTGCATTGCCGCCGGGCGTCGTCAATATCCTGGCGATGGATCACGCCACCGCCGAAGCCGTCTGCACGCATCCGGCAGTCGGCATGATCACGCTAACGGGCAGCGTTTCCGCAGGCCGCAAGGTGCTCGATTACTGCAAGGCGAATATTGCGAAGCCTTCGCTGGAACTGGGCGGCAAGACGCCCGCGATCATCGAGCCGGATGCCGACTTGCAGAAGGCCGCGCGCGAACTCGTCGCCTCGAAGCTCACGCATAGCGGTCAGCTTTGCACGGCCATCGAGCGCGTTTATGCGCACGCGAGCATCCATGATGAATTCGTTCGCCTGCTCAAGGAGCAGATGCTGGCCAAGCAGATCGGCGACCGTTTCGAAGACGCGAGCTTCATGGGGCCGCTCGTCAACGAGGCATCGCGCAAAGGCATTCACGCCATGGTGATGCGCGCGGTCGAGGCAGGCGCTGTGCTCGAAACCGGCGGCGAAGTGCCGAAGCGCAAGGGCTTTTTCTATCCGCCGACGCTTTTGTCCAACTGCCGTCAGGACATGGAGATCGTGCAGGAAGAAACCTTCGGGCCGGTGCTCGCCGTCGTGCGCTACGGCACGCTCGATGAAGCCATCGCGATGGCGAACGATCATCAATTCGGTCTTTCGTCCGTGCTTTACACCGAAAACTATCGCACGGCGATGAAGGTCGCCAACTCCATCGAAGCGGGCGAGCTTTATATCAACCGCACGCCGGCTGATCCGTATCAAGGCTTCCACGCGGGCTGGAAACGCTCCGGCATCGGCGGTGACGACGGCAAGCACGGCATGCTCGAATTCACGCAGACGCGTCTCGTCGTCATGAAGTACTGACCCAGGCCGTGTCTTCTCGCGAGGACGCCGCCGTTTTCCTTTTCCAACTCACACAAAAATATACGAAGGCTGCGGGCTTTGCGCCCGCGGTTCATCGAGGAGCCTCCCGTGTCATCGAATCCCGCTCAAACCAGCCAGGGCGCGGCTGCGCTGCCGCTCAAAAGCGCGCGCGCCGACCGCTATCTGCAACTCGCGCTGCTCGTGGTCGCCGCCGGCGCGATCTATCCGATTCTGTATCTGCGGCAGGTTTATCAGCCGACGATGCTCGAAGTCTTCCGCATCACCGAAGAGCAACTCGGCTATCTCTACTCCGCGCTCGGCACGATCTTCCTGATCTGCTATTTGCCAAGCGGCTGGCTTGCGGACCGCGTCGCGCCGCGCGTGCTCATCTGTTTTTCGCTGATCGCGACCGGCGCGCTCGGGCTGTGGTATTCGACGGCGCCTTCGTTCGCCTCGCTGATCGTGATCTTCGGCTGCTGGGGTTTGACGACCGGCCTCACGTTCTGGGCCGCCATCATCAAGCGCGTGCAGATGATCGCCGCCGCCGACGAGCAAGGCCGCTTCTTCGGCTTTCTCGATGGCGGTCGCGGCTTGATCGAAGCGCTGCTCGCGACCATCGCGATTTCGGTCTTCGCCTACGTGACGCACACGCGCGGCGACTCCACCGCGGCGGGTTTCAAGCTCGTGGTCTATATGTACGCGTTCCTGTGCATCCTGCTTGGCGTGGTGCTCGGGCTGGTTCGCGATCCCGACGCGGGCGCCACCGCCGTGGCGAAGCGCAAGAGCAACGTGCTGCGCGATCTCGCCGTGCTGCTGAAGAATCCGCAGTTGTGGCTGCTCGCGGCCATCGTGTTCTGCGGCTATCAGGTGTTCTGGGCGACGTACAGCTTCTCGGCGTATCTGCATGAGAAGGAGATTGGCCTTTCCGTGGTCGCGGCGGGTTTCATCACCACGCTCAAGCTGTGGATGCGTCCTATCGGCGGCATCGGCGGCGGCTTTCTCGGCGACCGCTTCTCGAAGTCTTCCGTGCTCGTGTTCGCCCTCTTCGCAGCCGCGCTCTCGCTTGTCGTGCTGATCGTCGCGCCGGGCATTTCGAGTCACGTGCTGATCGCCGTGGTCGTGCTGTTCATCGGCGTGATGACCTATGCCATTCGCGGTCTCTACTGGTCCCTGCTCGACGACTGCAAGGTGCCGGCCGAGACGAGCGGCCTCGCTATCGGCCTCATCTCGGTGATTGGCTACTCGCCGGACGCATTCCTGCCGCTCGTCAACGGGCATCTGACGCAGAACTATCCCGGCGTGCTCGGCTATCAAATGTACTTCGGCTATGTCGCCGTGATGGCCGCGCTCGGCGGTGTCGCCGCGCTCGTCTTCAAGCATCGGCTCAAACGCATGGAACGCAAGGAATCGCAGCAATGAAAATCGCCGCGCTGGAAACTCATATCGTCGCCGTGCCGCCGCCGCATGTCGGTGGCATGTACTGGATCTTCGTGAAGCTGCGCACGGATTGCGGCATCGAGGGCGTCGGCGAGATTTACTCGGCCACGTTTCATCCGAAGGCGATGACGCCGATCATCGAAGACGTGTTCGAACGCTATCTGCTCGGCCACGATCCGCATCATGTCGAGCGCTTCTATCGCGAAGCCTTTTCGAGCGGCTTTACGCAACGCCCCGACCTCACCATGATGGGCGTCGTAAGCGGCCTCGAAATGGCGTGCTGGGACATCATCGGCAAGGCGGCGGGCAAGCCCGTGTACGAACTGCTCGGCGGCCGCGTGCACGAGCGTCTGCGTTCCTACACTTATCTTTATCCGAAGAACAGTCGTGGCGAATACGACTACGACGACCCGGACCTCGCGGCGGAATGTGCCGCGCACAACGTCGAACTCGGTTTCACGGCGGTGAAGTTCGATCCGGCAGGCCCCTATACGGCGTATTCCGGCCACCAGATTTCGCTCGAAGTCATGGACCGCTGCGAAACCTTCTGCCGCAAGGTGCGTGAAGCGGTTGGCAGCAAGGCCGATCTGCTGTTCGGCACGCACGGCCAGATGGTGCCATCGTCGGCGATCCGCCTCGCGCAACGCCTCGAAAAGTTCGATCCGCTGTGGTTCGAGGAGCCCGTTCCGCCGGGACAGGAAGACGCGATGGCGCAAGTCGCCGCGAAGACGAGCATTCCGATTGCGGCGGGCGAGCGTCTGACCACGAAGTACGAGTTCTTCAAGCTGCTCGAAGCGCGCGCCGCATCGATTCTGCAATTCAACGTCGGACGCGTGGGCGGGCTACTCGAAGCGAAAAAGATCGCGAGTCTCGCCGAAGTGCATTACGCGCAGATCGCGCCGCATCTGTACAACGGGCCTGTCGGCGCGGCGGCCAGCGTGCAGATCGCGGCGTGCTCGCCGAACTTCCTGATTCAGGAAAGCATCGGCACGTGGGACGGTTTTCACGCCGAAGTGCTGAAGACGCCGATTCGCTGGGAAGACGGCTACATCGTTCCGTCGAACGAGCCGGGTCTTGGCGTCGAACTGAACATGGACGTGGTGCGCGCGCATACGCCTTATACCGGCGACCGTCTGCATCTGCAGATGACACCCCGGCCTTTCGACGTGAAAGACCTCGCGCCTGCCAAAGGCTGACACTCACCGGAATACTCAAGCATGGAATTCGATTACATCATCGTGGGCGCGGGTTCGGCGGGCTGCATTCTCGCCAACCGTCTGACGGAGTCGGGACAGTATTCGGTCCTGCTGCTCGAAGCGGGCGGCGAGGACGCGTCGTTCTGGTTCAAGGTCCCGGTCGGCTTCACCAAGACCTACTACAACCCCGAATACAACTGGATGTACTACAGCGAGCCGGAAGCGCAGCTGAACGACCGCAAGCTGTATTGCCCGCGCGGCAAGGTGCAGGGCGGCTCCGGCTCCATCAACGCGATGATCTACGTGCGCGGCCAGCCGCACGATTTCGACGACTGGGCGAAAGCGGGCAATCGCGGCTGGAGCTTCAAGGACGTGCTGCCGTATTTCCGTCGCGTGGAATCGCATCCGCTTGGCAACACGGAGTATCACGGCGCGAACGGCAAGATCCGCGTTTCGCCGATGAAGGACGACGCGCATCCGATCTGCCAGGACTTTCTGCAAGCCGCGGAAGAAGCGGGCTTTCCGCGCACCGACGACTTCAACGGCCCGAAGTACGAAGGCGCGGGCATCTACGATGTCAACACGCGCGACGGTCAGCGTTCGTCGAGCAGCTTCGAGTATCTGCATCCGGTGATGGAGCGCGGCAATCTGAAGATCGAGCGCAACGTGACGGTGCGCCGCGTGTTGTTCGACGGCGCGCGCGCCATGGGCGTGCTCGCCTCGCGTAATGGCCAGGACTTGCAGTTCCGGGCGAAGCGCGAAGTAATTCTCTCGGCGGGTGCCGTCGATACGCCGAAGCTCATGCAACTCTCCGGTATCGGCGAAGCGGAGTTGCTCGCGAAGCATGGCGTGACGCTCGTGCATGAGCTGCCGGCGGTCGGCAAGAATCTGCAGGACCATCTGTGCGTGAGCTTTTACTATCGCGCGACGGTAAAGACGCTGAACGACCAGTTGGGTTCGCTCATCGGCAAGGCGAAGGTGGCGCTGCAATATCTGATGACGCGCAAGGGACCGCTCGCCATGAGCGTGAACCAGGCGGGCGGCTTCTTCAAGGGCGCCGACGACGAGCTGGAGCCAAACCTGCAGCTCTACTTCAACCCGCTGTCGTACCGCATTCCGAAGAGCAGCAAGGCGCAACTCGAACCGGAACCGTACTCGGGCTTTTTGCTGTGCTTCAATCCGTGCCGTCCGACGAGCCGCGGTTCGGTGGAAATTGCGTCGGCGAAGGTCGAGGATGCGGCGAAGATCCGCATCAACGCGCTGACGACGGCGAAGGATATCCGCGAAGTCATTCAGGGCAGCAAGCTCATTCGCCGCATCATGGGCACGAAGGCGCTGCGCCAGGTCACGGCCGAGGAAATCTCGCCGGGACCGGGCGTGAAGAGCGACGAAGACATGCTCGCGTATTTCCGCGACCAGTCCGGCTCGATCTATCACCTGTGCGGTTCCTGCGCGATGGGTCCGGACGCGCGCACCTCCGTGGTCGACGAGCGTCTGCGCGTGCATGGCATCGAGGGTTTGCGCATCGTCGATGCGTCGGTGTTCCCGAACATCACCTCCGGCAACCTCAACGCGCCGACGATGATGGTCGCCGAGAAGGGCGCGGACATGATTCTCGAAGATTCGCGTCGTGGGGTGGTCGAGGCGTTGAAGCCGCTCGAACTTCCCGTCGCCGCATGAACGAAGCGGGTCTAGGTTGCGCGCCGCCGCCGGTCGGATAACCGGCATAATTTGACTCGATTCGTAAAATGCTGCCAAAGAGCGGCACGACTGGCGTGAAGCGCGTGTTAAATGCGCGCACGTCAGACGAGACAGGAGACAGTTTTGAAGCGGAAGATGCCCGCCCTGAACGCGCTCAGGGCTTTCGAAGTGGCTGGCCACACCGGCAGTTTCACGCGTGCGGCGGAAGTGCTGCACGTCACGCAAAGCGCGGTGAGCCGTCAGGTTCGCCAACTCGAAACGCAACTCGGCGAAGCCTTGCTGCTGCGCCGTCATCATCATCTGGAGTTGTCGGCCACGGGGCGCCTGCTACTGCAGGCGCTCAAGATGTCGTTCGATCGCATCGAGCTGACGGTGCGCAGCATTCAGGAGAAGACGCATCTCAAGCGCTTGCGCATCAACGTGCCGCCGACCTTCGCGAGCCGCTGGCTCATGCCGCGCCTGCCATCCCTTCGTGCCGCCGCGCCTGAAGTCGAAGTCACCCTGACCACGCGCCGCACCGACGAGCTCGTCGAATCCGGCGCGCTCGATTGCGCCATTCGCTTCGGCAACGGCGAATGGGCCGGGCTCGACAATCAATTGCTGATGAACGAGCGGCATATCGCCGTGTGCTCGCCCGAATTGCTGGGCGAGCGCGCGACGACCTCGGTGGACCTGAATGCGTTCACCTTGCTGCATGTGCTTGCAAGCAACGATCAGCGCTATCTCACCTGGCAACACTGGCTGAACGCGGCGGGCATAGACGATGTCGATACCCACGACGGCTACGAATTCGACCTGCTCGATCATTCGATCCATGCGGCGGTGGATGGCATTGGCGTCACCATCGCGGATCGTCACATGATCGCGCCGGAGCTTGCGCGCGGCGCGCTCGTGCCGCTACTGGATGTCGAAGTGGACGGGCATCAGTCGTACTGGCTCGTGACGCGCGCTGGACAGGACGATGCGCCGCATGTCGCGATGTTTCGCGAGTGGCTGCGCGGACAGGTCGACGAGCAGCAGCGATGCTTTGCGCGGATGCGGGCGGCAAGATGAGTCACGAGTTGCCGGGCGCCGAGCTCTTGCGTCCGTCCACGGGTAACCCCGGCGGGTTGTAAGCCTGCATCGTCAGATGTCGTAGGCGGGCGTGATTGCCGCATCGCCGAATGTGAACCAGAACAGCGCGATGCCCTTCGAGTGGCGGTCGGCGTTGCGCACGACTCGCGGCCTGAAGGCTACAAAACAGGCTCATGCGGATTTTTGTAGCGCTCAGGCTGCGGCGACTTTTAGGTTTGAGCCGCGAAGGCCGGACGCAACCGCCTGTCGACTCGTTACCATAGGAAAAAAACCAATCTAGCGAGACACCATGCGCCGCCTGCCCTCACTCACCGCGCTACGCTTCTTCGAAGAAAGCGCGCGCCACATGAGCTTCAACAAATCCGCCGCCGCGTTGTGCGTGACGCCAGGCGCGGTCAGCCGCCAGATTCGTCTGCTCGAAGACGCGCTCGGCGCGCGGCTTTTCGACCGCGATCACAAAGGCATACGCCTGACCGCGCAAGGGACGGAGTTGCTCGCGTGCGTCTCCGAGGCGTTCGATTCCATTGAACGCACGACCCGCAAGCTCTCGATTTCTCCGAAGAGCGAACGCAAGCGGCTCACGGTGAGCGCGCCGCCGACGTTCGCATCGCGCTGGCTGTCGCCACGTCTCGGTTCGCTGATGGACGCGGTGCCCGACATCGACCTCTCGGTGCGCACCGACGCCACGGGCGAGTTTCAATGCACGATCCGCTTCGGGCACGAGGCGCGGGCGGATCATCGGTCGGCGTTGCTGTTCATCGAGCGGCATGTGCTCGTCGGCGCGTCGAAGTATGCGGGCCAGGACGTCGTGGCGCTGCTGGAACGCCTGCCCGCGCTGCACGTTCTGCACAACGACGCGCGCCTCACGCTTTGGCCGAACTGGCTCGATGCCGCGAGCCTGTCGCGCGGTTTCGCGGAAAACGGCATCGAGTTCTCGACGCTCGATCAGGCGATTCGCGCCGCGCTAGCCGGAACCGGCCTCGCGGTGGTGGACCGCAACATGATCGCGGACGAGTTGCACGACGGCACGCTTGCGCAACTGTCGCCGGCGGAATCCACGGGGCCTTATGGATACTGGCTGGACATCGGGCCGTCGGCTGCCGCGCAGGATCATGTGCAGGCGTTCGCGGAGTGGCTGCGTGGCGAAGGGGTGACAAACGCGAACGCAGCGCAGCCTTGAAGCAGTTCAGTTGCCACTCGCCTCGTTCAACGTCAGATGCTTCGTTTCCGGCGCCCATGCAATCGAAACCAGCATCCCGATGAACAGTACCGCGGCGAGCGCGAGCATCGTTACCTTGACGCCGACGCCCGCAATGCCCAGTGGCAACAGAAACGTGCCGATAGCCGAGCCAAGGCGGCTGCATGCAATCGCCAGTCCGACGCCGCACGCGCGCGCCTCGGTCGGAAAGCACTCGGGCGGAAACACGCCGACCAGGTTTGAAAACGCGGACATGGTCAGTGTGAAAAGCGCGAACGCCGCGATCATCCAGAGCGACGCCGACGATGGCAGCACCGCAAGCGCCAGCAGCGACACGCACGTCACCGCGAACGAGCCGATCAGGAACGCGCGCCGCGAGAGCTTGATCGTCAGCCAGATGCCGAGCAACGCGCCTATCACGAGCACGCCGTTGAGCAGCAGATCCGCGCCCGAGCCCTCGTTCAGATCGATCGCCTTGAGGATGCTCGGCAGGAATGTGTAGATCGCGAAATACGGGATCACGAGGCACACGAAGAACGCGCAATTGAAGATGGTGCGGTGGATCAGATCCGGCTTGAAGAGCCGCGCGAAGCCGCCGGGCGGAGCGAAGTGTTCGCCGGCGTCGGCGTCGAGCGTCACGTTCGGGCCGAAGTGCTTGCGCACGATACGCCGCGCTTCATCGCCACGACCGCGGCCGAGCAGCCAGCGCGGCGACTCCGGCGTGCCGATACGCAACACGAGTACGAGAAACGCCGGAATGCCGGCCGAGGCGAGCAGCCAGCGCCAGGCGTCCGGCGAGGCATTGGCGTAATGCATGCCGAGCACGTTCGCAATCACGTAGCCGATGGTCCAGATCACGCTGAACGAGCCGAGCAGGGTGCCGCGATGCTTGCGCGGCGAAAACTCCGCGAGAATCGCGTGACCGACCGCGAAGTCGCCGCCCATGCCGAAGCCGATCAACACGCGCAACGCAACAAGCATCGCTGGCGTGGTCGCGTAAAACTGCGCGAACGCCGCCGCCGTGATGATGATGAAACTCAGCAGAAAAATCTTCTGCCGCCCGAGCCGGTCGGACAGCCAGCCGAATACGAGGCTGCCGAAGAAGATGCCGATCAGCGCTGACGAGCCGAGCATGCCCATCCAGAACGCATCGAGCGGAACCTGCCGGTTCATCGACGCCAGCGCGTAACCGATGGTGCCAAGCGCATAACCTTCCGTGAAATGCGCGCCGAACGTCAGCCCCGCGATCTTGATATGAAAGCGGTTGAGCGGAACGTCGTCGAGCGTGACGCGGCCGGCGCCAGGCGACGAGGCGAGATGCGCATCGAGCGCATCGGGAATGACGATTCGAGTATCCAAGGGTGTCTCCTCCACTGCATGAATTGCCGCGCGCGTGCTGGTGCGTGCTTGTGGTTATGGCGTGCGCGCGGCGCCGACAGAAGATGACTCAGCGGCCAAGCCCTGCCATCATCATGTATTTGAGTTCGACGTATTCATCGAGCCCGTACTTCGAACCTTCACGGCCGAGCCCCGACTGCTTCACGCCGCCGAACGGCGCGACTTCCGTCGAGATGATTCCCTCGTTGATGCCGACCATGCCGCTTTCCAGCGCCTGAGCGACACGCCACGCGCGGCCCAGATCGCGCGTATAGAAGTAGGCCGACAGGCCGTAGGGCGTGTCGTTCGCGAGCGCGACGACTTCTTCCTCGGTCGCGAAGCGGAAACACGCCGCGACCGGGCCGAAGGTTTCCTCCTCCGCGATCAGCATCGAAGGTATGGCATCGGCGAGCACGGTCGGCTCGTAGAACGTTCCGGCCAATGCATGCGCTTTGCCGCCTGTCAGCACCTTGGCGCCTTTTTGCACGGCATCCGCGACATGGGTCTTCACTTTCTCGAGCGCCGCCTCGTTGATGAGCGGACCTTGATCGAACGCGCCTTCGAGACCGTTGCCCGCTCGCAAGGCGTGCACGGCGCGCGTCAGGGCTTGCGTGAAGGCATCGTAGACGCCGTCCTGCACGTAGAAGCGATTCACGCACACGCACGTCTGCCCCGTGTTGCGGAACTTCGATGCCATCGCGCCTTGCACGGCGGCGTCGATATCGGCGTCGTCGAACACGATGAAGGGCGCGTTGCCGCCGAGTTCCAGCGAAAGCTTCTTGAGCGTATCCGCGGATTGCTTCGAGAGCAGTTTGCCGACGCGCGTCGAGCCGGTGAACGAGAGCTTGCGCACGTGCGGCGACGCCGTGAGCGTCTCGCCGATAGCCACCGCATCGCCCGATACGATGTTGAACACGCCGGCCGGAATGCCCGCCTCTTCCGCCAGCACCGCCAGCGCGAAGGCCGATAACGGCGTCTCCTCCGATGGCTTCAGCACCATCGTGCAACCGACCGCAATGGCGGGGCCGGCTTTGCGCGTGATCATCGCGAGCGGGAAGTTCCACGGCGTGATGGCCGCGACCACGCCGACTGGCTCGCGCGTGACGATGATCCGCGAATGCGGCTTCGGGCTCGGGATCACGTCGCCGTAGCTGCGCTTCGCTTCTTCCGCGAACCATTCGAGGAAGCTCGCGGCGTAGGCCACTTCGCCGAGCGCTTCGGCAAGCGGTTTGCCTTGCTCGCGCGTGAGCAGGGCGGCGAGCGCGTCGCGGTTGGCGAGCATGAGTTCGCCCCAACGCTTGACGCGGGCGGCGCGTTCCTTCGCCGTGAGCGCGCGCCACGCGGGCAGCGCGTTGCTCGCGGCATCGATTGCAAGCGATGTCTCCGCGCTGCCGCCGCGCGCCACGTTCGCGATGACTTCGCCCGTCGCTGGGTTGCGCACGGCATACGTGCTTGCGCTTTCTCGCCACGCGCCGTCGATGTAATGGCCGGATCGTAAAAGGTCGCTCATGCCGCGCGCTCCATGAGTTCGTCGAATGCGCCGCGCGCCTCACGCGCTTCGCGGGCGATACGCCGTCCCGCCGTGTAATCGTTGATGAGATCGCACGGTGTGTAGTTGCGGTCGAGCTCGTGCATTTCGTCGTCGCTGAGATGCGTGTCGAGCGCGGCGAGCGCGCTGTCGAACTGCGCGGCCGAATCCGCGCCAACCAGCATGCTCGACACACCCGGACGGTTCAGCACCCATGCCTGGGCAATCTGCGCGGACGTCACGCCGCGTCGCGCCGCCACTCGCGCCACCGATGCCGCGACGCTGCGCGAAGCGGCATCGCCATACATTTGCGCGGTGAAGAAGTCCGTCTGATTGCGATTCGAGCCGGCGTCGTTCGTCAGCAGGCCGCGCGCGAGCGGACTGAACACCGACACGCCGACGCCCTGATCGATGCAATACGGAATCATCTCGCGCTCTTCCTCGCGATACGCGGCGTTCAACTGCAATTGCATGTTGATCGGCTTGTGCCAGCCGTGGCGTTCGCACGCCTGCACGATCTTGGCGAACTGCCAGGTGTACATCGTCGAGACGCCGATATAGCGCGCCTTGCCCGCGCGCACGATATCGTCGAGCGCGGCCAGGGTTTCTTCGACGGGCGTGTTCACGTCGAAAAAATGCAGCATGTAAATGTCGACGTAGTCCATGTCGAGACGCTTGAGCGACGCGTCGATGCCGTCCATCACATGCTTGCGCGAATGGCCGCCCGCGTTCGGCGTGCTCGCCATGTCGTAGCCCACCTTCGTGGTGACGACGATATCCTCGCGCCGCACGAGCCGCTTCAGGATGCGGCCGACCACTTCCTCGCCGACGCCGGTCGAATAAAAATCGGCGAGATCGATGAAGTTCACGCCCGCATCGAGCGCATGGCGCACGATCGGCTCGCTTTGCGCTTCATCGAAAATCCAGGGCTTCCATTGCGGCGTGCCCATGTTCATGGTGCCGAGACACAAGCGCGAAACCTTGAGTCCGGACTGGCCGAGACGTACGTATTCCATGGTCGTCTCCTCAGCGCTTCTTCGGCGTGTAGAACGGATTCGAGACATCGCGCGCCGCCTCGAACACGGCATGTCGATACGGCAAGCCTTCCATGGCCGCGACGATTGCGTTCCTGCACGCGCGATAGTTGTTCTCGAAGACGGCGTCGAGATCGTCGGTCTTGGGATTCACCCAGTTCGCCGATACGACCACCCACTCGTTCTCCGCCTCGGGCGGCAGCGTGCCTTGTTCGAGCGCTTCGGCCACGGCTTTCGCTATGCCGGCCTGCGATGCGCCCCAGGTCGCGTTGCCGTGGAAGTCGCCGTCGATCGGCGCCTTGTTCACGTAGAGCGTGAGCGGCTTGGTCGGCACGCCGGGCCGTGCGATCACGACGAAGGGCGCGTGCCCGGCCGATGGCGTCGCGAGCGCGGTGGCGAAGGCCTGACCGGCGGGACCGTCGCGCGGACCGACCAGCACGTTGATATGGGCGAGATTCACGCCCGGTCCCTCGAAGCCTTCGCCGATATACAGATTCTTTCGCATGGACTCCAATCCTTTGCGTTACGTTGAGGATGAACCGATTTTGCGGCGGGCGTCGCGCGATGAGGAATCGACGATTTGTCAGCGTGGGTGTGAGATTCAATCAACTCCGGGAGTACCCGTAGGGCGAATCCGAAGCTCGACTTAGTCCGTCCTAATTTCCATCGGCGGCAGGCATGGTAGAAACGTCTAGCCGAGTCGAATCAAACGGAGGTTGTCGATCGATGGACTATGCAGGCTTAGCAGAAGCTCACGCGTTGTGGGTCATCGCGTTCGTGCTCGTGGCGGCGCCGCTTGGCGCGGCGCTCGCCTGGAGCGCGTTCGTGCGCGTGCTCGACACGCGCGAACCGCCCACGCAGAGGACGCTCGTCGTGTTCGCGGCGCTGGTTCCGCTTGCGTGCGGCGTAATGGTGTTCGCGGCAATCGCGACGCGCGTCGAGCGCGGCGAGGCGTTTTCGAGCGCCGATCAGCTTCTGCTCGATAGCATTCGCAAAGGCGTGCCGCCGCTGGCCGCGCAGAGCTTCGCGCGCTTGACGCATCTTGGCGATCCGCTGTTCCTGGCGTTGTTGTGCGCGCTCGTCTGCGTGGCGCTGGCGTGGAAGCGGCACGTCGGACTGGCGCTCTTTCTGATCGCGACGACGAGCCTGGGCGGTCTGCTCAATCGCGTGCTCAAGCTGTCGATGCATCGCGAGCGGCCCATCGGCGCGCTCGTGCCGTTGCCCGAGAGCTATTCGTTTCCGAGCGGCCATTCGTTCGGATCGATGGTCTGCTACGGCATGTGCGCCTATGTGTTGATGCGCGTCGCCTCGCGCGGCGGCGATGCCCTCATCGTCGCTTCGACCTGTCTTCTAGTGCTGCTGATCGGCACGAGCCGCGTGGTGATCGGCGTGCATTTTCTGACGGATGTCGCGGGCGGATTCGCCTCGGGCGGCGCGTGGCTCGCGTTTTGTATCGGCCTGGCGGAGTTGGCGCGCCGCGTGCCGGCTAGCGGCATGCGGACGAGGTAAGGCGCACCTCGTCCACGACGTGCGCGCTCAGATCTTCTTGACGAATTCGGACTTGAGACTCATGGCGCCGAAGCCGTCGATCTTGCAATCGATATCGTGATCGCTATCGACAAGGCGGATGTTCTTGACCTTCGTACCCATCTTGAGTACGCCGGACGAGCCCTTCAGCTTGAGATCCTTGATGATGGCGACGGTGTCGCCGTCTTGCAGAATGTTGCCCGCCGAATCGCGATAAACCTTCGTTTCGGCTTCGGCGGCGGGAGATTCATCGGCCGACCATTCATGCGCGCATTCGGGGCAAATGAAGAGCTTGCCGTCTTCGTAGGTGAATTCGGAATGGCATTGGGGGCACGGGGGCAGGGCGGTCATGCGGGGTCCTTCGATGCGAACAGGTGGTGCGGAAAGCGGAACGAAAAAGCGGAACGAATAAGCGGGACGAAGTATAGCGGTCGAAGATCGCCTGCCGACTCCCGCGCTGTCTTAATAATGAGTATCGCTCAGGGCTGGCAAGGTCGGCAAGGCGCCGCATCCGCGAATCCATGGAACGTCGGCGGCTTCGGCCATCTCCTTGTCGCCCGCGCTGTCGCCATAGGCATACAAGGTCATTGGGCGATATGCGCCCCACCATGCCTTCAGACGCTCGACTTTCTCCGGCCCCCAGCAATTGGCGCCGATGAACCGGCCCGCGTATCCCGATTCCGTCAATTCCAGTTCGGTCGATAGCACCGTGCCGATTCCAATGGTCTGCGCCCAGAGACGAAGATACAGAGAAGGCGACGCGCTCACGATCACCACCTCGTGCCCAAGCGCCTGATGTTGCCGCACGCGTTCGATCATCTCCGGCCGGATCATGGCCGGCAGGCGCGTGGCACAGAAGCTTTGGGCAGCGAGTTGTAGCGCATCGCGCGAGACGTGTTTCAGAGCGTACTTCAAATACTCGGCCTTCGCGGTTCCGCGGTCGCATCGGCCTAATGCCATGCCCGTCAGCGCCGGCGCCGCCCATATGGCCGATGTGGCGAAACGAATCGGCCCGACGGTGTGCAGCACGAAAGCCTTGAGGCTGTCGCCGGTGGTAATGGTGCCGTCGAAATCGAATGCGGCGACGGTGCGGTGTTGCTTGGACATCGAAGGCTCCATGTAAAACGCTCGTTTCTCAACGCTTGGGCTGCGACCGCGCAGCCAGGGCGGCGGGGAGGGTCACGTTCATCAGTTGATCGGCGCGCGCAAGCAGATCGACAACATCGGTTTCGAACGCATCGACTTGCAGGGACAACAGTTCGAGTTGCTGAAACGCCTGACGCACCATCGCGCGGCGATCGAGCAATGCGCGCGCGGCGCTCGCGTTGTCCGAGGGCTCCGGCAAATCGGCGACGGCGCTCAAGGCAGCAAGACCGATAGCCAGACCGTCGTGCGCTTCCGCGATGTGTTGCCGCGACGACTTCACGCGCGCCGGGAACGAGTGCAACGAAGTCTTGAGCGTGGTCAGGAGGCCGCGAAAATCCAGTTCCGGCGTTTCCGTGCCCAGGTATCGGCCTGTCAGGCGGTCGATCAGACCGGGTTTATGTGCAGCACGCTCGAGCAGGTCGCGCATCAGGCCGGCGCCATCCAGTTCGGCGAAGTCGCGCATCATGCGGGTGAACGTTTCGACAGCCTCGCCGCATGCATGCAACGGCGCTTCGGCCATGACGACGATGTGTTCGAGCCGTGGCGGTACGAGCCGGCGAATCGCGCGTTCGATACGTGCCTGCTGTCGAGGATACAGGCCGGGAAACTGTTGGCGCGCGCACTCGAAACACTGGTTCAGCAACGGATGGCCAGCTTCTCCGAAGAGCGTCTTTCCCGGCTCGCCCAAGCTTTGCGGTGCGCTCGCGGCGCGCTCCTCGCGCGACACAAAAAGCGGGCGCACGGATGGCTCACGGACGACGTTGCTGCGCGCATTGGAACTGCGGTCGGCTCGGGAATCGTCGACTTGCAACGTGCCCGGTGTGTCCGGGAAGCTCAGCGGTCCGGGTTCACTGGACATTCGCATACTCTTGCCGGTAACGCCACGCCATGACAAATCTCCGTTTCAGGCGCGGTCGACGCGGCCGCCATAAGCGGCGACGAAATCCGCGAGCCCACGGTTGTAGCCCATGCCGACGGCCTTGAACATGAACTGTCCGTCGCGACGATAGAAGCTTCCCACCTGCACGGCGGTTTCCAGCGAGAAATCTTCTTCGAGCGGATAACGGGCGAGCACCTTGCCGGTATCTTCCTCGGAGATTTCGATGTAGCTGTTGCGAACCTGTCCGAAGTTCTGCTTGCGCTCTGCTGCGCGATCGATCGTCACGACGACCGAAATTTCGTCCACCGCAGCCTCGAGTTTCTTGCTGTCGATGAAGATGACTTCGTCGTCGCCACCGCCGCTACCGGTTTGATTGTCGCCGCTATGCACGACGCCGAGACACTCGGACGACGACATGCCCTTTCGTGGCCATTCGTCGCCGGGCTGGAAAAACGTGGTTTCGCGGTCGAGCGTGCGAATTTCCGTGTTGTAGAAGATGAAGTGCTTCTGCGACAAGAGCTTCGGATTGCTCTGTTCGTCGTATTTGCACAGGAACACGGAGACGTCGAGGTCGAAGTTGTCGCCGGTATCGGTGGCATTGGCGTCCCACCCCAGGCCGATGCGGAATTTGCTTGCATGCGGCGCTTCTTTCGACAGATTGATCCGGCCGCCCTTGGACAGATTGATCATTGACATGGATTACTTGCTCTCGTTTGAAGGTTTTGGATCGCGCCGCGATTCCGGGCGGCGCGTCTGGATCAGGAAGCAGGGTTGTCGGAAGTCGCGTCGCGCGTGACTTCGCGACGTTGCACGATGATCGAACTGACGACCGCAACGCCGATCGTGCATGCGCCGATTAGCCCCGTGACTACTTCCGGAACGTCGACGTTGACGCACAGCATGATTGCCGCAAGCGCGCCGATCGCCCAGAACGCGCCGTGTTCCAGAAAGCGATATTGCGCGAGCGTTCCTTTCTTGAGCAGGATCAGCGTCATCTGACGGATATAAGCCGCGCCCACGCCGAGTCCGAGCGCAATCAGGAAGATGTTGTTGGTCAGGGCGAATGCGCCGATCACGCCGTCGAAGCTGAACGACGAATCGAGTACTTCGAGGTACATGAAACCCGCGACGCCTTCGCGCACGATCCGTTCGCCGGTCGCGTCGCCGCCGACCAGATCGCCGACGCCATGCGCGACGATGAAGGCGATGACGCCGCCGCCGCCCGCCAGCAGAAACGATGCGCGCTCGCCGTCCGGCAACTGGGTGGAAACGAGCGCGATGATGCCGAGCGTCAGCGCCACTTCAATCGCAGAGAGGCGGCCCAGTCGCGCGAAGGGCTTCTCGATGACCTCGATCCAATGTTCTTCCTTGTCGGCGTTGAACATGAAGCCGAAGAACACCATCAAGAGAAACGCGCCGCCGAATGCCGAGACTTCGTGATGCGCCGAAGTCAGAATGGCGGCGTACTGATCCGGCGCTTCGAGCGCGAGCCTGGCGGCCTGCCACAAGCCAATGCCGCCCGCCACCGCGACGATCAGCAGCGGAAACAGCAGCCGCATGCCGATCACGGCGACCGGCAGGCCGAACGTCATGAAACGGTCGCGCCACTTGTCCGACCAGTTGCGCAGGACGGCCGCGTTGGCCACGGCGTTATCGAGTGAGAGGGAGACTTCGAGCACGCACAGCACGGCCACGAGGATCATGTCCTTCACGCCGCCGATCAGGAATGCGAGCACGAGCGCGATGAACG
This sequence comes from Caballeronia sp. LP006, assembly GCF_031450995.1. Taxonomy (NCBI): domain Bacteria; kingdom Pseudomonadati; phylum Pseudomonadota; class Betaproteobacteria; order Burkholderiales; family Burkholderiaceae; genus Caballeronia; species Caballeronia sp. LP006. Next base: position 222,220 of record NZ_JARTVW010000003.1, read on the forward strand.
TCAACGCGAACGGGATGTTGAATTGCTTGATCATGTATTGCTCGAGAGAAAAAATGGCCGGGATGAATCGCTTACTTGCCGCGCACCCAGTCACAGAATTCCTCGGTAATGAGTTGCTCGTAGATCGCCTGATCGGAGATGTCGAGCGATTCGAGATGCAGGAAGCCTGCATTCGGCAATTGCTCGGCGACTTCTTCGAGGAAGGCGAATTCGTCGGGATTACCCACGCCGATGAGCGACCAGTAGATCGGGAACTTCTGCGTCTCGCGCAGCAGCTTCCAGACGCGCGCGCGGTCGAAAGCAGGGTTCTGTCCATCCGTCACGAACAGGACCCACACGGGCATGTTGTTGGCGGGTGCGGCATTGGCGACGGTGACGTCGTTCTGCGGCGCGCCGAAAAGCCGGCGGAAAAAGCCAGGCTTGTCGTTCGCATCGGGCGCTGCCGCCGCGAAGAAGAAATTGACGATATCCGTCATCACAGGCGCGTATTCCGTCGCGCCCCACTTGCGCACCGACGCATTCTTCATCACCTCTTCGGTGATATAGGCGCCATAGTTTTCGGGCGTCGCCGTGGGCAGGCGGTCGAAGGTGTCAGTGAAGGTCCAGGTATCGATTTCGCCGTTGTCATCGAACTTCATGGCGATGCCAAGCATGCGGTCATGCGTTTCCTGGATGATCCCGGATTCGTACAGACCCTTCGCTGAACCCGAGATGTCCAGCGCCGCCGCTACTCGCACGATGGGCGGACGCGGCAGGCTACGCTTGCTCAGGATGATCGCAACGCTGTCGGCGCGCGCAGCGAGGGCCGGTTTATTGAGGTTGATGATGGACATGCGAGATTTTCTTTTAGTGGTTACGGTCGTTGAACCGGGCGATGAGATCCTGCTCGAGCTTGCGCAGCTGCGGTTCGTCGGCTTTGCGTTTGCGTTGGCCTTCGTCGATGATCTTTGCCATTTCGTCGAGCGCGGCGAACAACTTCTGCTGCGTGTATTCGAAGGTTTCGGTCGCGATGACGGGACGCTCCGCCAGTCTCGTCACCGCGCCGGCGTTGGCATGCAGTTGGTCGGCCTGCGCGCGTAGCGCCATGTCGGCGGCATCGAACGTGGCGTTCGCGAGGTCGGCCGCCTTCTTCGAACTCAGTTGCTTGATGTAGAGCGAGAACGCGTTGGTCCACGCGGGAATCAACACGGTTTTCGCCGTGCCGAACTTGGAGATGAGCGTTCGCTTGTGATCCTGCTCCATGCGGATCTGCGGCGCGAGTTGTTCGGCCATCAGCATGGCGCGGCTCAAGTCGTCGATTTTTTGCGCCAGTGCGTTTGCGCGGCGACGCGTGTCCATCATGCGTTGCGCGGCGAACGCGTCGCCGGCTTGAGGCTCTTGCGCAAGCGCCACGCGGTACGACTCGAGCGAAGCCTCGCCATGCGCCTTGGCCGCTTCGAACTGGCGGAACGTTTCGTAGTTGTCCGCGTACATCTGATCCAGTTCCGCGATATCGCGGTTCTGCCGGCTCGCCGTGGCCTCCAGTTCGACGACGAGCGTACCGATGCGCTTCTCCACTGAATCGAACTGGGCGAGCAACTGTTCCCGGGTCGATCTGAACATCGACAATAGTTTCCCGGCCAGGCCGCGTTTTTGGATGGAAGCAGGGTCGAGGCCCTTGGCGGTCACGGTCAGGTTGTTGAGCAACTCGCCAAAGTGATCGGCGTCGGAGGCACGCGCCTCGGACAGAAGACGCTGCGAAAGGCTGGCGACGCGCTCGCCGGCCGTGGCGCCAAGCTGGTCGATCTGATCGTCCGTGAGTAGTTCGGCCGAGGCTTCGCGAACCGTTTTGGCCGCGTCACGCAGGACCGGCGTCGATGACGGCGATGCATCGCCGCGCGTGTCGTCTGTCGCGAGGTGAAAAGGCTTCGCGTTGCCATCCCCAAAAATGGGTTTCATTTTTCTCTATCTCGTTATTCTAAGTAATGCCAAGCTATGGTTTGTCGATGAACGCCCCCGGCAACCCCGGGCATTGGACGCGCGAAGTAAAGGTTCCGCAAGCCGCAGCAACACTTTGAATCAGATATGCCTGTGGAATGGGCGAGCGCGCTGGCGTTAAAGGATCGATCGTTCTTTTATATTGGATCCAAAATCCTTGATTCATAAAACTTTCTGGTTCAGAATGCCCCTCAGCCGCATCCCGTTTCGCCTTCGAACCGACCGCCCCGGGAGCCACCATGACCGACCAAGCGCAGACCGTCGCCGGCGCATACGCCACAAGCGACACCGCCCGAGCACCATCCAGAACGCAAACCAGTCGCGCCGTCACCGCCGCGGTCGTCGGCAACGTGCTCGAATGGTTCGACTTCGGGACGTACGCGTTTCTCGCCACCGTCATCGCCAAGGTCATGTTTCCGGCCGGCGACGAGTTCGCCGCCATGCTCGGCACCTTCGGCGCGTTTGGTCTCGGCTTCGCGGCGCGTCCGCTCGGCGCGATCATCTTCGGATGGCTCGGCGACAAAAAAGGCCGCAAGTGGACGCTCACCTTCGTCATGCCGCTCATGGCCGCCGCCACGCTCTTCATGGCGCTGATCCCTTCGTATGCGTCGATCGGCATCTATGCGCCGATCCTGCTCATCGCCGCGCGCATGCTGCAAGGCCTTTCGGTCGGCGGCGAGCTTGGTAACGCGGTCGCGTTTCTGGTCGAATGGGCGCCGCAAAACCGCCGCGGCTTCTACGGCAGCTTCCAGCAATGCAGCACGCTAGGCGGTACGCTGCTCGGCTCCGGCGCGGCCGCGTTGATGACCTCGACGCTGTCCTCGCAAGCCATGCTCGACTGGGGCTGGCGCGTGCCGTTCATCATCGGCGCGGTGGTGATCGGGCCGATCGGCTGGATCATCCGCAAACGCAGCGAAGAGACGCCCGCTTTCGCGCAGGCAAGCGATGTCGCGCCGCCGCCGCATCGCGCGCCCGCGCTGCTCGGCTTGCAGGCTTGCGGGCTCGTGATCGTTTGGACGGTCTCGCTCTACACGTTGCTCAACTATCTGCCGTCGTTCACGCAGAAATACGCGGGCATGAGTTCGTCGGCGGCGCTCTGGCTCAATACGGCGGGGCTCTTCGTGATGACGGCATCCATTCCGTTTTGGGGCGCGTTGTCGGACCGCGTCGGACGCAAACCGATCTACGCTATCGGCTGCGTCGCGTTCCTGATCCTGCCTTATCCGATTTTTCACTTGATGCTCGAATACAAGTCCGCGCTGGTCGTCGGTCTCGTGCAGGTGCTGGGCGGCGTGTTGATCGGCATCTTCTCGGGCGTCGGCCCCGCCGTGCTCTCCGAACTCTTTCCGACGAAGATCCGCACGACATGGATGTCGATCGGCTACGGCATCGCCAATGCGGTGTTCGGCGGCTTCGCGCCGGTCATTTCGATCTCGCTCATCAAGGCCACCGGTTCGCCCGTCTCGCCTGCGTACTTCGTGATGCTCGCGGCGCTGCTCTCGACGATCACGGTCGCGACGATCCGAGAAACGGCGCATCAACCGTTGCAATGAGGACTTTCGCATGCGCTGGAGCAGAACTCTCACGGTAGTCAATTGCCACGCCGAAGGCGAAGTGGGCAACGTGGTGACGGGCGGCGTCTTCGACGTGCCCGGTGCCACCATGTTCGACAAGATGATGCATCTCGAAGAAGTGCGCGACGACCTGCGCCGCATCTGCATCTTCGAGCCGCGCGGTTCGGCCAACCAGAGCGTGAACTTTCTATTGCCGCCGACCGATCCGCGCGCGCAAATGGGCTACGTGATCGCGGAATCGACCGAATATCCGGCGATGTCCGGTTCCAACACGATCTGCGTGGCCACCGTGCTGCTCGAAACCGGCATCCTGCCGATGACCGAGCCCGTCACCGAACTCGTGCTCGAAGCGCCCGCCGGTCTCATTCACGTGCGCTGCCGCTGCGAAAACGGCAAGGTGACGCAAGTCGAGTTCACCAATCAACCGGCCTTCGCGAACCATCTGGACAAGACGATCGAGGTCGAAGGCGTCGGCACGCTGACAGTCGATGTCGGCTACGGCGGCATGACCTATGTCATCGTCGATGCGCAAAAGCTCGGCTTTGCCATCACGCCCGACGAAGCGCGCCAACTATGCGAGCTCGGGCAAACGATCAAGGCCGCCGCGGCCGAGCAATTGCCGTCGCCGCATCCGCTGAACCCGAACATCAAGGGCATCACGCAGACCGAATTCGTCATGCCCTTGCGGCGCGAAAACGGCGTCCTGACCTCGCGCAATACCGTGATCGTCTCTCCCGGACGCTGCGACCGCTCGCCACGTGGCACCGGCACATCGGCGCGGCTCGCGGTGATGCACGCGAAAGGGCTGATCGAAGCGGGCGAGCGCTTCGTGCATGAATCGATCATCGGCTCGCGCTTCGAAAGCCGTATCGATTCGCTGACGCAACTCGGCGATGTGCCCGCAGTCGTGCCCGTGGTCGCGGGACAGGCGTGGATCAGCGCGATCTCGCAAGTGGGCGTGGATCCGACCGACCGCTATCAGACGGGCTTCACGTTGTCGGACACGTGGCTCGAAGCCGTCGACGACAAGCTCATCAAATCGCGCGCGAAGCCATGAGCCAGCTGCGGCAGGAAATAGCGGATGTAATCGTGGTCGGCGCGGGCGTCGTTGGTTTGTCGTGCGCGTGGGCGCTGCTCTGCGAAGGCGCGAGCGTGACGTTGATCGATCGCGACTTCGAAGGCGACCGCACGTCGCACGGCAACGCGGGCGGTATCGCCGTGTCGGAGAACACGCCGATTGCCGTGCATGGCATGTTCACGCAAGCGGCCAAGTGGCTGATGGACCCGCTCGGGCCCCTCGCGCTCGACTGGAAACACGTGCCAAGCGCGCTGCCGTGGTTCATGGCGTTTCGGCGCGCGGCGGAACCCGCGCGGTTCGACGCCATCTCGCGTGCGCTTTCGCGGCTCAACAATCGCGTATACGAAGACATCTTGCCGATGTTCGACGATATCGGCGCCACCGCGATGCTGTATCGACGCGGCGCGCTTACCGTCTATGAGACCGATGCGGCCTTCGCTGCCGATCAGCCCGAATGGGCGCTCAAGCGCGAACTCGGCGTGCGCTGGCATACGCTGAATCAGGACGAAGTACGCGCCGCCGAGCCAGCGCTTGCGCCGGTGTTCCGGCATGGCGTGTTTCTCGACGACTGGTCGCATATCGGCGATCCGCGCCGGCTCGTGACCTTGCTGCGCGAACGCGTGATGGCGTTGGGGGCGCGCTTCGTGACCGGCGTCGCGCGTGCGCTCGAACCCGCCGACGGCGTTCTGCTCGACGACGGCGCCCGCGTCTTCGGCCGCCGCATCGTCGTGGCGGCGGGCGCGTGGTCGGCGACGCTTGCGAAGTCTGTCGGCGACCGCGTGTTGCTCGACAGCGAACGCGGCTATAACGCGACGCTGCCCAGGCACGGCATTGCGTTGTCGCGCGAAGTGATCTTCGCGGAACGCAAGTTCGTCGCGACGCCCCTGGATATCGGTTTGCGCATCGGCGGGGCGGCGGAATTCGCGGGGCTCGCCGCGCCGCCGAACTATCGGCGCAGCGAGGCGTTGCTCGCGCTCGGCCGGCGCTTTCTGCCCGACATCGACGAAACGGATGCGGTCAACTGGATGGGGCATCGCCCGTCCACGCCGGATTCGCTGCCGGTAATCGGCGTCTCGCCACGCGCGCCGTCCGTGGTCTATGCGTTCGGACACGGCCATCTCGGCCTGACGCAATCGGCGACCACGGCGGCGCTCGTCGCCGATGTGCTCGGCGAGCGCATGCCGCGCGTGCCCCTCGAACCTTATTCCATCGCACGTTTTCAGCACTGACCAAACGACAGGAGAGAAGAGATGCAAGTCAACTGGCAAGGCGTTTTCCCCGCGGTCACGACCAAACTCACCGCTACCGGCGCGCTCGATCAGGACGCCATCGTGAGCGGGCTGAATCGTCTGCTCGACAACGGCGTGGGCGGCGTCGTGATGATGGGCATGGTCGGCGAGAACGCGCAACTCACGCCCGAGGAAAAGCGCACGGTGCTCAAGCTCGCGGTCGAAACGGTGAACGGCCGCGTGCCCGTGATCTCCGGTCTCGCCGAACTGAACACGGCCAACGCCATGCAGTTCGCGAGGGATGCGGAAGCCATCGGCGTGCAGGGGCTGATGGTGTTTCCGGGCCTCACTTATCGCTCGGACGATAGAGAAACCGTCGAATACTATCGGTCGATTGCGCGCTCGACGAAGCTCGGCCTCATGATCTACAACAATCCGCGCGGTTATGGCGTGGACATGCGGCCCGACTTGCTCGAACAACTGAAGGACGAAGCCAACGTCGTCGCGATCAAGGAAGAAACCTACGATACGACTCGCGTCACCGATCTCTATGCGCGCTTCGGCGACCGCTTCACCGTGTTCTGCGGCGTGGACGATCTCGTGCTGGAATCCGTCGCGCTCGGCGTCAAGGGCTGGGTATCGGGCATGGCTAACGCGGTGCCGCGCGAATCCGTCGAACTGCTCAAGCTCGCCGTGAATGGCGAATACGACAAGGCGCGTGCGCTGTATCGGGCATTGATCGACCTGTTCCATCTGGACACGCACGTGAAACTCGTGCAATACATCAAGCTCGCCGAAAACATCACGGCGGGTTATCCGGAATACGTGAAGGCGCCGCGTCTCGTGCTCGAAGGCGAGGAGCGGCAGCGCACGATCGCGATCGTCGAGAAGGCGCTCGCCAACGTGCGTGCGCTCGCTCAATGAACGGAGCACTAATGTGAAGTCCACGTTCTTCTGTATCGACGGTCATACGTGCGGCAACCCCGTGCGCGTCGTCGCGGGCGGCGCGCCGCCGCTTGCCGGCGCGAACATGATCGAGCGGCGCGCGCATTTTCTGCGCGAGTTCGACTGGATTCGCACCGCGCTCATGTTCGAGCCGCGCGGCCACGAAGTCATGTCCGGCAGCATTCTCTATCCGCCGACGCGCGACGACTGCGATCTCGCGATTCTCTTCATCGAAGTCAGCGGCTGTCTGCCGATGTGCGGACACGGCACCATCGGCACGGTGACGACGGCGATCGAAAACGGTCTTGTGCGGCCGCGCGAGCCGGGCGTCTTGCGGCTCGATACGCCAGCGGGCGTGGTCATCGCGCGTTATCGGGTCAACGGCGAACACGTGGATTCGGTGCAACTCGTCAACGTGCCTTCGTATCTGCATTCGCAGGACCTCTCCGTCGAAGTGGAAGGCTTAGGCGAGATTCGTTTCGATGTCGCTTATGGCGGCAATTTTTATGCGATCGTCGAGCCGCAGCGCAATTTCGAAGGTCTGCACGCGCTCAAGCCATCGGACATTCAGCGCCTGAGCCCGCTGCTGCGGCAGAAGGCCAACGAGAAGTACAGCTTCGTGCACCCGGAAAGCGAGCAGATTCGCGGCCTCAGCCACGTCATGTGGACCGGTGCGCCGACAGTCGAAGGCGCGAGCGCGCGCAACGCGGTGTTCTATGGCGACAAGGCCATCGACCGTTCGCCGTGCGGCACCGGAACCTCGGCGCGCATGGCGCAACTCGTCGCGAAAGGGCGCTTGAAGATAGGCGAGCGTTTCGTGCATGAAAGCATCATCGGGACGCTGTTCGAAGGCGTGCCGGTATCGGCCGCGCGAGTCGGCGAGTACGACGCGATCGTGCCGACCATCGAAGGCTGGGCGCGCATCACGGGCCACAACACTCTCTTCGTCGATGACCGCGATCCCCTGGCCCACGGATTCCTGCTGAAGTGAAAAGGAGCATAACGTCATGCTGATTCTGAAGAACGCACGCGTGCTGGACGCGGAGCACGAACGCGACGACGGCCGCTATTCCGTCGTGATCGATGGCGACACCATCCGCGAAGTCACGCGCGAGCCGGTAGAGGCGAGCGGCGCGCAAGTGATCGATGTCGGCGGCAAGACGGTGATGCCCGGCCTGATCGATTGCCATGTGCATGTCATTGCATCGGTCGCGCATCTCGGCAACAACAGCCGTTTGCCGAACACGTTCGCCGTGCTGCGCGCCGTGCCCATTCTCGCGGGCATGTTGAATCGCGGCTTCACCTCCGTGCGCGACGCGGGCGGCGCGGATTACGCGTTGTCGCGCGCAATCGAGGAAGACGTGATCGCGGGACCGCGCTTGTTCGTCGCGGGCAAGGCGCTGTCGCAAACCGGCGGTCATGGAGACTTCCGCGAGCGCTTCGACAACTCCGACCCGGACCCGTGCGGCTGCAGCCGCAACATGGGCGCGATCGGCCGCGTGGTCGATGGCGTCGATGCCATGCGCAAGGCCGTGCGCGAAGAGATGCGCGCCGGGGCGCATCACATCAAGATCATGGCGTCGGGTGGCGTGGCGTCGCCGACGGACCCTATCGGCAATTTGCAATTCTCCGTCGATGAAGTGAAGGCCGCCGTCGAGGAAGCCGCGTCGCATCAGACCTACGTGATGGCGCATGCGTACACGCCGAAAGCCATCGCGCGCGTGGTGAAGCTCGGAGTGCGGACCATCGAGCACGGCAATCTCATCGATGAAGAAGCCGCCGATGTCATGGCCGAACACGGCGCGTTCGCGGTGCCGACGCTCGTCGTCTATGACGCGATGAACCGCGTCGGCGCGCAGATCGGCATTTCGGCCTTGTCGCTCGAAAAGAACGAAGCGGTGCGCGTGCAAGGGTTGAAGGCGCTCGAACTGCTGCACGAGCGCGGCGTGAAAATGGGCCTCGGCACGGATCTGTTGGGCGAGATGCACGAGTATCAGAGCGACGAACTGTCGATACGCGCGGATATCGTCGGCTCGTTCGAAGCCATTCGCCAGGCCACTGCCGTGGGCGCGGACATCCTCAACATGCAGGGCAAGCTCGGCGTGATCGCGGCGGGCGCGTATGCGGACTTGCTCGTCGTCGACGGCGATCCGCTCAAGGACATTCGCGTCTTGACGGGGCAAGGCGAGCGCATCTCCGGCGTGATGAAAAACGGCGCGTGGGTGCGCGAGAAGCTGCTCTAGGCCGCGTGCTACGATTCCCGCGCCGAATGTCCGCAGCAGAAACCAAGAAGACCCACGCCATGCCATTGGCCGCGCCGAAATCAAGACCAGCCGCCGCGAGCGACGCCACCCGCAAGATCGTGCGCACGACCACGGTCGAACTCGTCACGACCGCTATCCGGCAGCGTATTCTGAGCGGCGATCTCGCGCCCGGAGAAGCGCTGCGGCAGGAAGCGCTCGCGGATGAGCTCGGCGTGAGCCGCGTGCCGATTCGCGAAGCGATCACGCGTCTGACGGGTGAGGGCCTTTTGACCAACGTGCCGCACAAAGGCGCGTACGTGGCGGAGTTGTCGATCGAGGAAGTGCAGGAGACGTTCGAGATTCGCTTGCGTCTGGAGCCGTGGCTGTTTTCGCAAGCCATTCCGCATATCACCGAAGGCGAAATTGCCCGGGCCGAAAATCTCGTCACGGAGATGGACGGCGCGGAATCCGGCATGTGGGGGCAACTCAACTGGCGCTTCCACGAAACGCTCTACGTGCCTGCGCACCGCGATATCACGCTGCAGATGTTGCGCGTGCTGCACGACCGCAGCGACCGCTATTTCCGGTTTCAGGTGAAGCAGGTGCCGATCCGTCAGCAGTCGCACGACGAGCACATGGCGATGGTCGCCGCATGCCGCAAGCGCGATGCGAAACTCGGCGCGAAGCTGCTCGAACAGCATGTGAAGATCGCGGCGCAGCAGATTGTCGCGGTGGTCGAGGCGATCATGGCGCGGTGACGCGAATGCATGCCTCGCGCGTTGGGTCCTCGTGATCCGGTGCGTCGATCTCGAGCATGAATTCGCCTTTGCCTAGCGTGGCGAGCACGGTTTCATCGACCATGACGACGGGCACGTTCAGCCCGTACAGCTCGTTGGCCGTGATCGCACCGATGGACAGAATCAGATCGCGCTCGCCAAGCACGATGCCGCACGGCCCCATGCCATTGCGCAAGGCCTCGGCAAGCACGCTGCTGCTCGAACTCGACCCGCGCGCACGCGGCATGACCAGCACGCGCGCGGCGAGACTTCGGCCGCAACCCGCATGCGTCTTGTCGACGATGACGCCGCGCTCTGCGTCGTAGCCGCCCCAGAAACTGAGCGGCGCAAGGGCTATGGAAAGGCCACGCGCCCGGCCCGGAACGAGCACGGTGGCGCTCAAGGAATCAGTAGGCTTCATCGATACACACCTTTCCTTCGAACGCCGAGCGTACGCATTCGTTCATGCTGCCAAAGGCCACCGTCACGCCGATATTCGCGGGCGCGTAATGCGCCCACTTGCCCGAATTGGTCATGACGAGACCGGTGATCTGCTTCATTACCGGCGTGATGTACGTGCAGGTGTCCACGACGATCTGCACGCCGCGCGCGGCCAGCCGCTCCGCCGTGCCGTCGTCTTCCAGTTGCCAGAGCACGTAGCGGCTCGTATTCACGTAGAAGCCGCAACGCATGGCACCTTTGTAGCGGTCGAAGAGCGACGAGAGCGCGCGGAATTCATCGACGGAAAAATGCGGCGTGCCGAGGCTCACGGCGGCGAGCGGAGCGCCGGGTCGGGCCTGATTCCAGCGGCGGCGGATGGCGGCGAGATCGGCGGTGCTCACGCGGATGGTCCGTTCGGGCCTGCGGCCTTGCAGCGCGGCATCGAGCGTCGGCGCTTCGGGCGTGATGCCGACCGCATGGAAAAGCGCCACCGAACCGCTCGATGCCGCCGCCGCGCCGAGCGCCTTGAGTTCGTCTTCGCTGGTGTCGCCGGGCAAACCGGTGATGGCCGCGACCGTGGCGCCCGCTTCGCCGCCCAGCAGAAAACCGAGCGCGGCGAAGTCGGCGTCGCGATGTGACGACGCGTTCAAGTCCGGCGCTTCGATCACCACCCGCGCCGCGCGATTCTCTGTGACATGCAAGCCCGCATGCGGCACGCGGCCGGTAATGGCCGCCGCGAGATCCAGAAAGTCGCCGTAACGGCTGGTGCGCGCGCCGAGCACGGAATTGGCGAACACGATGGCATTCGATTCCGCCCACGCGATCTGATCGCCGAGCCGCGGCCGATGCTTCAACTGATACGGCGCGCACGTGAAGCTCGCCTCGCAGCCGAGTTCGAGATGCGCGTTCATCAGGCGCTTCGCCGCGTTGGCCGTTGCCGAATCTCCGCGATACAGCTCCGGGTGAATCAGATCGAGCGAGCCGACATTGAGCGTGGTCGGCACCGCGATCTTCGCGCCGCTCGCGACGAAACGTTCCACGAAGTCGAGACTTGCCGCGCCGTGATACAGACAGCCGTCGATATGCGCGCAGGTGACGTCGATGAGCGCGCTGGCGTCCATGACACGCGCCGTCGCAGCGACGATGCGCATGGCAAGCGCGGGGCCGGCGCCGAAAGCGCCCTGCAGCATGGCGGTGTCGCGGGAGTCGAGGGTGAGCATCGGCGGGGCGTTTTGGTATCGGTTGCAACAGGATAGCGGAATCGCGCGTCGTGCTCAAATCGCGATGCATCTCGATAATAAGACATGCTGAATAATCGGGGTTATCCCATCCCCCACCCTGCAAGGGGGGTCGCCTTGCCGCGCGCCGCTGCAACACTGGCTGCGAAGGGCGATGACGTGGCTGCAATGGCGGTCATCGCCCGATCGCGATGTTTCGCCGCGAATCGGCAGGATATAACCAGGAGACATGCATGCGCTTCAGCAGCAAAGGGCTATGCGCCGCCATACTCGGGCTGACAGCAGGAAGCGCGGCCGCGCAGTCCAGCGTCACGTTGTATGGCGTGGCGGACACGTTTTTCCAGTTCCTCGCCAATGGCGGGCAGCAGTCGTGGTCGCTCAGAAGCGGCGGCAATAGCGCCTCGCTGCTCGGCTTCAAAGGCAGCGAAGATCTGGGCGGCGGATTGAAGGCGGTATTCACGCTCGAAGGCGGCTTCAACGTCAACAACGGCACGTCGCAGGTGGACTCGTCCGCCATGTTTTATCGACAGGCCTGGGTTGCCCTGACGCACGAAAAGTACGGTTCGCTGCAAGTCGGGCGTCAGTACCAGCCGACCTTCTGGCTGCTCTATCCGTCGGACCCGTTCCGTGCCAACGAAGCGCTCTCGCCGCTCGCCGCCGCCTCGACGACTGTCGATCGCAATACGCTCGCCACGCAAACGGCTGGCGGGCGTTCGAGCAACGCCATCGTCTACAAGACCCAGAACATGGGAGGTGTCGAGCTGCGGGGCATGTACGCGCTCGCGGCGAGTGTCGCGCAGCCGTACCCGCTGACTACCGGCAACATGCTCGACATCGCCGCGAGTTATACGGGCCATGGCCTCTACGCGGGCGTCGCTTACCAGAATCAGCATCCGGGTTCGAAGACCATGCCGGGCCTGCCCGCCACGCTGCCGACGCTCGGCACGGAGCACTTCACGGGGGCGCTTGCCTATCGCGTCGGGCCGGTGAACTTCCAGTTCAACTACGCCTATCACCGCCCGAAGGATACGCCCGCGGGTTCGCTTGCCGCGCGTCTGAACGCCGGGCATCCATTCAGCACGATGGAAGCAGGCGCGACGATCCAGGCAACGCCCGCCGACACCATCGAGATCGCGGCCATGCAGCGCGTTGCGCGTGGCGTACACGACAACGCGTGGCTCGTGCAAGCGGGCTTCGATCACAGCATCTCGAAGCGCACGGCGTTCTACGGGCGCGCGGGCTTTCTCAAGAACAACGGCACGTCGACGGCGGGCTGGCCGGGTATCTCGCCGAACGGGCTCAATGCAACGGAAACGCTGGTCGCGGCGGGCATGACGCATCGGTTCTGAGTAAGCGCTGGTTTTCACATGAGAGGTGGTTATGGTTCTGATTCGAATTGGAGTGCGCGCGACGGCAGCGGCGCTTGCATGTGTCGGCATGGCATCGGTGTGTGCGTTCGCGCAGGGCGGCGCCGCGAAATTTGCGTCGCCCGCAAGCGTGACAATGGCATCGGCGGTAACGGGCGCGGCGGCGTCATCGTCGAAAGCTGCGGACCGCGCGCTCGTGCGGCGAGTGCTTAATGCGCTCGAGAAAGCGAAAGGCTTGCGCGCGAGCGGCATCACCGTGCGAGCGAATAACGGCGCCGTAGTGCTGGAAGGATGGGTGCCGGAGACGTCGCAGGTCGACCTGGCGACGCATATCGCGGAAGGCGTGCCGGGCGTGAAGTCCGTGCAGAACACGTTGACGTTGTCGACGTTCTGAGCAGGTCGCGCTTGTCGCGAGATGGACAAAGTGTCACGCTGAGCGGTTACTGTTTTGGTACAGCCAGCGCGTGATCGTCGATCGATAAAGCGCCTCGGGCTCCGAACCCATTCTGGCATCGTCCTTGCATCGGCTGTTCTCCTTAGACCACTTCGAGCCCTGCAAGGAGACACCATGAGTCTGGACCTGACGTTTCGCGCCGGCGAGGCCACCGTTTTTGCCGCCCCCGGACAAGCCACCGATGCAATGCCCGAAATCCTGATCGGCCGCGTGGATGGGCCGGTCGGTCACGCCTTCGCCAACATGATGGCGCAGTCGAAAGGGCATACCGCCATGTTCGCCATCCGCGCGTGCAACCAGTTGGTGCGTCCCGCGACGATCATCGTCCCGAAGGTCACGCTCAAGGACATGGCGAATATCGACCTGTTCGGCGGCGTGGTGCAATCCGCGACGGCGGACGCAGTGGTCGATTGCTTGATCGAAGGCATCTTGCCGAAGGATCAGGCCAACGATCTGTGCATCATCAGCCTCGTGTGGATCGACCCGCGCTGCGCCACCGACGCGAACCTCGACAAGAAAGACATGTATCGCACGAACTACGAAGCGACCAAGCTCGCCATTCAGCGTGCGATGAATAACGAGCCCAGCGTTGAGACGCTCATTGCAAATCGGCACAGCATCAAGCACGACATGGACGACTGGAGTTAGCCGGCTAGCGATTGCCCGCCGGTCGTGCGCTTGTGGCGCGCTTGCGTGATACGCGTGGTGCGGGTGATGTGCGTGGCGTACGTGGCGGACGTTGAGGCAAGGCCGCGCGGTTTTCGACAACAGGCGCGGCTGCCGACTCGCGCTCGCTCGCCAACGGCGATAAGTCGGCCGCCTTCAGTTTGAAATTCACGTGCACGGTGTCGTAGGGAAAGACAATCGCGCCGTTCGCATCGTTTTCCATGAGGCCGGCTTGCAAAAGCGCTTGTACATCGCGATGCACGCCCTTCACATCGCGCTCGAGCCGGCGGGCGAGCTCGCGGATGGACATCGGCCCCGCGCCCGTCATCACGCGAATGATGCGCCAGCGCGGCGTGGTGAAGGTGCGAAAGAGGAGCTCGGGCGTGGCGTAGGAGAAGTTGCGGCCGTGGAGGGGTTTGCCATTCTCTACTGCCGCATTGAAGCGCTCGGTGAGTTCTTCGAGTGAAGAAATGCGGATAGTTGCGGTTTTCTTCATCTTGCCCTCCATCTGTTCCAGACTGCTACATCGGCCCAGAAGTCTGCATACAACTGCTGAGGCGTAGAAAATTCATAGGGCGACTCGACGCCGGCAAAGTGCCGATGATCGCCCTTGCCGCGTTCGTTGTCATAGCGAAGAACGCATGTGCTTGCCGCCACATAAGCGAACCGATATTTATAGAAATGAGTACACCCTTGCACGCGCACGGGAACGTGCCACAAGACGATTTCCGCGAACCCCGATCCCGCGAATTCGAGCCGCTCATCCTCAATCAAAACCGCTTTGGTGTTGGACATTTTGACAACGCCTAAGTGTGTTGTCAAATGGTCCAACATCGCCGACTTGCTGCCTATTTCCCGAATGGACGACTTGACGTAACGCCAGGGCGTCGGACCGTCGCTCACACTCCACCTGCAAATTCTCGCGAGCCTCGCTATTCTTATAGGGGCGTTCTATCGGCGGCATTGCCACAAATGCATTTCATCTGCCGACGGCTCTCACATATATTGTTGGATGCCGCCGGCTGTCATCGACACGATGCTTGTGCGACGCACCATGTCAGACGCGTGACGCCAACGAATGATCGGCGGCAACCTGAATCCAAGGTCGGACCCATCGACACAGCCGGCGCTTTCTTCGTCCACACGGGACCACGCGTCGGCGCCATGTAAAACAAGCAAGCAGAGGCAAGTCCCCCAAGGAGGTAACGCATGTCAAACGAATCGAAGTGTCCGTTCAATCACACCGCTGGCGGTGGCACGACGAACCGTGACTGGTGGCCAAAACAGTTGCGCGTGGACCTGCTCAGTCAGCATTCGAACAAGTCCAATCCGCTCGACAGCAACTTCAATTACGCGGAAGCTTTCAAGAGTCTCGATCTCGCGGCAGTCAAGCAAGATCTCGCCGCGCTCATGACCGACTCGCAGGAGTGGTGGCCCGCCGACTTCGGCCACTACGGTCCGCTTTTCATCCGCATGGCATGGCATAGCGCGGGCACGTATCGCACCGGCGATGGACGCGGAGGCGGCGGGCGCGGTCAGCAACGTTTCGCGCCGCTCAATAGCTGGCCGGACAATGTCAGTCTCGACAAGGCACGACGCCTTCTTTGGCCGATCAAGCAGAAATACGGTCAGAAAATCTCGTGGGCTGACCTGCTGATTCTCACCGGCAACGTCGCGCTCGAAACCATGGGCTTCAAGACGCTCGGTTTCGCGGGCGGTCGCGAAGATACGTGGGAGCCGGACCAGGACGTCTACTGGGGCAATGAAAAAACCTGGCTCGGCGGCGATGTCCGCTACGGCAAGGGCGCGGCCGGCAAGGACGACGATGAAGGCGTGATCACCGCCGATGCGCAAATGCACGGCATCGAACAAAGCCGCACGGATGGCGGGCGCGATCTGGAAAATCCGCTTGGCGCGGTGCAGATGGGCCTGATCTACGTCAACCCGGAAGGCCCGGATGGCAACCCCGATCCGCTTGCGGCAGCGCACGATATTCGCGATACCTTCGGCCGCATGGCCATGAACGACGAAGAAACCGTCGCGCTGATCGCGGGTGGCCACACCTTCGGAAAGACGCACGGCGCGGGTCCGTCGGATAACGTGGGCGCGGAGCCGGAAGGCGCCGAACTTGAAACCATGGGCCTCGGCTGGAACAGCACGTTCGGCACGGGCCGTGGCGCGGACACCATCACGAGCGGTCTCGAAGTCACCTGGACCTCGACGCCGACGCAATGGGGCAACGGCTTCTTCGAGAACCTTTTCGGCCACGAATGGGAACTCACCAAGAGCCCGGCGGGCGCGAATCAGTGGATCGCCAAAGATTCGGCGGAGACCATTCCGCACGCGCACGATGCGTCGAAGAAGCTGCGGCCGACCATGCTGACCACGGACTTGTCGCTGCGCTTCGATCCGGCTTACGAGAAGATCTCGCGCCGCTTCAAAGACAACCCGCAAGAGTTCGCCGATGCCTTCGCGCAGGCGTGGTTCAAGCTCACGCACCGCGACATGGGACCGCGTGCGCGCTATCTCGGGCCGGAAGTGCCGCAGGAAGAGTTCGTCTGGCAGGACCCGATTCCCGCGCTCGATCATCCCGTGATCGACGAGCAGGATGTGGCCGCGTTGAAGCAGAAAATCGCGTCGGCAGGGTTATCGGTCGGGGAACTGGTGACGACCGCGTGGGCATCGGCTTCGACGTTCCGTGGCTCGGACAAGCGCGGCGGCGCGAACGGTGCGCGTATTCGTCTCGCGCCGCAAAAAGACTGGGCAGTCAATCAGCCGGCGCAACTGGCGAAGGTGCTGAAGGCGCTCGAAGGCATTCAGGGCGAGTTCAACGGCGCGCAGTCGGGCGGCAAGAAAGTGTCGATTGCCGATCTGATCGTGCTTGCGGGCGGCGTGGGTATCGAGCAGGCCGCGGACAAGGCGGGGCACAAGGTGAGCGTGCCGTTCAAGCCGGGCCGCATGGATGCGTCGCAGGATCAGACGGACCTGGAATCGGTCGGCATGCTCGAACCCGCCGCCGATGGCTTTCGCAACTATCTCAAGCAGAAGTACGGCGTGCCGGCGGAAGCGTTGCTGATCGACAAGGCGCAGTTGCTGAACCTGACCGCGCCTGAAATGACCGCGCTCGTCGGTGGCTTGCGCGTCTTGAACGTGCACGCCGGGACCGAGACGCACGGCGTGTTCACGGACAAGCCGGAGACGCTGACCAACGACTTCTTCCGCAACCTGCTCGATATGGAAACGGAGTGGACGCCGATCACGGAAGCGCGTGACGCGTTCGAAGGCGCGGATCGCAAGACCGGCGCGGTGAAGTGGACGGGAACGCGCGTCGACCTGATCTTCGGTTCGCATGCGCAACTGCGCGCGCTCGCCGAAGTCTATGCAAGCGAAGACGGCAAGGAGAAGTTCGTGCGCGACTTCGTGGCGGCGTGGACGAAGGTGATGAATGCAGACCGCTTCGACCTGAAGTAATCGCTGCAAAGCGTTGTTCGACGAACGCGGTGGCCTTTCCGGGCCGCCGCGTTTTTTTGTCAATGCGAAAAGCCCGGACGATCGAGCGCCAGTTGCAGCCTGTGCGCCTGATCCAGTTGCAGAATGAAGGACGGACGCGAGCGCACGAGCAACGTCTTGAGATCGGCGCTCGCAGTCGAACGGATGAAGCCATCCACGGACTTCACGAGCTGTTGCAGGAAGAAGACTTCGCGGTTCAGATATGTAAGGTCGAAATCGCGGGCATCGGCGTTGTCGAGGGTTTGCAGGTCATCGCGCGTTTGTCGTGTCAGGTCGTCGCTTACGCCGCTTGGCTGCGCCTCTGCGCCGAGTCTTTGCAACAGCGCCAAGCCTTCCTGATAGACCTGTCCGTGTTCCGAGACCATCCGGCTCGCGAAGCTCTGCACGCTGCGCGATTGCGTCCGGCGCAACGCAAGCTGACCGGTCGCAATCTCGGCCTGATTCGCAACGAGCAGAATGCCGAGCATCTGCGCATCGGACGGACGCGAGGATTGAGCGAACGCGTGAAGCGAAGCGAGCAGCAGCAAGAGCGCGCTCGCAACGGTTCTGATGGTGATCGCCTGTCTCATGGATATCGGGCCCTTTGCGGCATTCGCGCCTCGCAGGGTAGCACCTGACGGAATAACACACGATGACCGCACCTGTTTCGCCGCGCACGCGAGCGCGGCGAAACAGGTCTAAACGCCCAGCCCTAAAGTCGATAACGCGAACCGCCATCCGAAGAAACATACCGACGAGCAGAGCGGCAGCGCCAGAAGCACGGGGCCGTATCGAAGGCCGAACAGGCAGACGGACGACCACAAGCGCGAGCCGCAGTCGAAAAGCCGGCGGCGTTTCGAGCCTTTCACAGCCGCGTCACCACGACTTCGAGATACTCGCTTGGCAGCACGAGCGTCGCGTCGCCCGAACGATTGCGGCTCTCGATCAGCGCCATCATCTCACCTAGAAACGCCGCCTGACGCTCGCCTTCGAGTGCGCCGATAGCCTTGTTCATCGGCCCGTAATACGTGCGGAACACGTCCATGAAATGCGCGGCCGAGCGATACCGAAACGTGAAATCGCGACTCGTCGCGACGATTTCCTGCGCGCTGCCGTCGAACAGCGCGTCGAGCCGCGCCTTCGTGCCCCAGAGCGCAGGCGACATCACGCCGGCTGGCGGCGCAATGTATTTGCCGATCGTCTTGAACACTTGTCCGATGAAACTCTCCGGCGTCCAGTTCGCGAGCCCGATCTTGCCGCCTGGTTTGCACACGCGCGCAAGTTCGCGGGCCGCCTTGGCTTGATCGGGCGTGAACATTACGCCGAAAGTGGACATTACGATATCGAACGATGCGTCGGCGTAGGGTAGCGCTTCCGCGTCCGCTTCCTGAAACTGCACGGCGAGCCCTTCAGCCGTGGCGCGGGCGCGGCCTGCATCGAGCAACGCGGCGACGTAATCGGTCGACGTGACATCGCACCAGCGGCGCGCGGCGGCGAGGGTCGCGTTGCCGTTGCCGGCGGCGACGTCGAGCACGCGGCTGCCCGCGCGCAAGTCGAGCGCTTCGCAAAGATTCTCGCCGACGATCTGCAGCGTGGTGCCGACGACGGCGTAGTTGCCCGTCGACCAGGCGGCTTGTTGACGAACCTTGACGGCGGCGAGGTCGGCGGCGGGCGAGAAAGCGGGATCGGCTGCGGTCATGACGAACTCCTAAAAAGGCAAGGGCAGCGATGCGACATGCATGATGTGCTGCTGTTCCGATGGCGCCGCGATATCGCAATCGAGACTGCCCGCGCGGCAACGGGCAATCCGGCGATCATTCGGCCACGCTCACGCCCGAGCCGCCCAGTTCGGCTGGGAAGTCCTTCAGTTTGGGCAAGCCGTCTTTCATGCGCAACACCGTTTCGGCGTAATTGACGTGCACACCGGCTTCGTAGGGAAAGTCCGTCAGGTTGGCGGCGAAAACATCGACGAGCCCGAGCCCCGGATGTTCCGTGAAGAGATGACCGCCGCAGTTCCTGCACCATTTGCGATAGCTGTTCTCGGTCTTGTTGTAAGTGCCGATATCATCCGCGCCGCGCGTCACTTCCAATGCCTCGGGCTGCCAGAGCGTAAAGGCATTGAGCGGGCTTGCCGACCAGCTTCGGCACGACGCGCAATGGCAGTAGCCCATGCCTTCTGGTTTTCCATGTACCGTGAATTGCACTGCACCGCAAAAACATTGACCGCGATATTCCTCTGCCTGACTCATGCCGTCCTCCTGATTTCGTGGATGCGCGTCTCGTCCGACGAACCGTTTCGTGTTCGTTGTTGCAAGGTCGCATGAGTGCTAGTATCAGCACGCGAGCCGGCTTATGGAATGACCACGCGTCCAGATATTTTGCGCAGGACGCCGAAACTGATGGGCGCCTACATGGATGCGCTTTCCGACGTGCTTCGCCTCGTGCGTCTCGGCGGGGCGGTTTATCTAAATGGCGAATTCACAGCGCCCTGGTGCGTCTTCGGCCACGCCACGCCCGACTTGTGCGCGACGTTTCTGCCGCGCACCGAGCGCATCGTCTCGTATCACCTCATCACGGAAGGCAGTTGCTGGGCCTCGCTTACAGGCGACCCCGCTTCCGCCATTCACGTGAGCGCGGGTGAATTACTTGTCGTGCCTCATGGCGAAGCGCATCTGATGGGCAGTTCGCTCGAACTCACGCCCGCGTCGGCAAGCGCCATGCTTTCGAAGTATCTGGAAACGTCGCCGGGCGAAGTGATGAAGCTGAGTTATGGCGGAGGCGGCGCGCACACGCGCCTGATCTGCGGCTTTCTCGCTTGCGACGATACCCTGACCAATCCCGTGCTCGCGGCACTGCCGCGCCTGTTCAAAGTCGACATGCGCAACGACCCGCAATCGGCGTGGCTCGAAACATCGCTCAAACTCGCGGCTGTCGAGGCCGCCGAATGTCGCGTCGGCAGCGCGATCGTGCTGGCGCGATTGTCGGAACTGCTTTTCGTGGAAGCGGTGCGGCGCTGCATCGACGCATTGCCGGACGATCGCAAAGGCTGGCTCGCGGGCGTGAGCGATCGTTTCGTGGGACGCGCGCTCGCGTTGCTGCACGCGCAGCCGGCACACGGCTGGACCGTCGATGAACTCGCGCGCAAGGCAGGCCTCTCGCGTTCCGCGCTGGCGCAGCGCTTCACCCAACTGCTCGGCCAGCCGCCTATGCAATATCTTGCGCGCTGGCGTCTGCAGATTGCCGCGCAGGAATTGCGCAACGGGACCAGCTCGCTTGCGGCCGTCGCCGAGCAAGTGGGTTATGAATCCGAGGCGGCGTTCAATCGCGCGTTCAAGCGCGAGTTCGGCACGCCGCCCGCGAGTTGGCGACGCAATCTCGGCCTGGCGGATGCGAGCGATTCGCTGGCCGATATGGAAGATGTCGGCGACGCGCTCGCCGTCAGAGCTGCGGGCGGTTCGGCCGAAGGCCAGATCGCGTAGCGGTTGCGCAAGAAGCGAGTGCATTGCTTGGGCCTTGCCCTTGCGCTTCATCCCCAACCGCAAGATCATGGGCGACCAACCAGGGAGACACGCTCATGCCTCGCACCGTCGCCGAAAAACGCTCGGCCTTCCGCGCACTTCATGATTCCGGCTGCTTCGTCTTGCCCAATCCATGGGACATCGGCAGCGCACGATACCTCGAAACACTGGGCTTCAAGGCGATCGCAACGACGAGTTCCGGCTTTGCCTGGTCCAAGGGTCACGCCGACAATACGGTCGAGCTCGACGCCGTTCTCGCGCATCTGAAGGAACTGGTCGATGCCACCGACCTTCCCGTCAACGCGGACTTCGAAAGCGGCTTTGGCAAGACGCCGCAAGAGATTGCAGCGAGCGTGAAGCTGGCGTTAGCGACCGGCGTGGCGGGACTATCGATCGAAGATTCCACCGGCGATGAATCCGCGCCCTTGTTCGCCATCGATGTCGCGGCGGAGCGCATGAAGGCCGCACGCCGCGCCATCGACGAGAACGGCGGCGACACGTTGCTGATTGGCCGCGCCGAGAATTTTTTCGCGGGCAAACCGGACCTCGACGATGCCATCGCGCGTCTGAAGGCCTACGCCGAAGCCGGCGCCGATTGCCTCTACGCGCCCGGCATCAAGACGCGCGAGCAGATTGCGGCGGTGGTTGCGGCCGTCGCGCCGAAGCCCGTCAATCTGCTGATTGGCTCGGCATCCGATTTCACGCTTGCCGATGTCGCCGCGCTGGGCGTACGGCGCGTGAGCGTCGGCGGCGCGCTGGCACGCGCGGCCTGGGGCGGCGTCATGCGCGCCGCGGAAGGCCTCGTGGAAGGGCGCTTCGACGGCTTCGCGGATGCCGCGCCCGGCGACAAGCTCAACGGCATCTTCAAGCCGCGCGCATGAGGCGCATGACGCGTTCGAGTGCGCGGACGAATCAATCCGCGTGCTCGCGATCGAACGCCCACACTTGCGCGAAGCCCATCAACTCGCACATGTCCGAGAACGGATACATCGCGTCCTTCGCGGCTTCGGTGCTCTTCTTCGCGAGGATCTGACCGTACACATCCTTGAGAGCCTTCGCGACCGTGAGGAAGCCGGACGCCGGATAAATCGCCAGCGAGAAGCCGAGCTTCTGCAATTCATCGGGCGCGAGTTGCGGCGTGCGTCCGCCTTCGACTACGTTCACGAGCAAGGGCATATCGAAGGCGCGGCCGATCTTTTCCAGCTCCTCCACGCTTTCCGGCGACTCGATGAACAATACATCGGCGCCTGCCTTCGCATAGGCTTCGCCACGGCGCAACGCTTCGTCGAGTCCGAGCGACGTACGCGCATCCGTGCGCGCGACGATCTGAAACCCGTCATCGGTACGGCTCTCGACCGCCACCTTGATCTTGCGCACCATGTCTTCGAGCGGAATCACGCGGCGTCCCGGCGTGTGGCCGCACTTTTTCGGGAATTCCTGATCTTCGAGCTGAATGCCCGCCGCGCCCGCCTGTTCGTAACCGCGCACCGTATGCGCGACGTTCAGCAAGCCGCCGTAGCCGGTGTCGCCATCGCAGATCATCGGCGTGTTCGTGCCGCCGCAAAACGCCGCGACGCGATTCACCATGTCCGTATAGGTCGCGAGTCCCGCATCGGGCAAGCCCAGATAGGACGCGACCGTGCCAAAGCCCGTCATGTAGAGACAATCGAAGCCCATTGAATCGGCCATCTTCGCGGAGATCATGTCGAAGATGCCGGGCGCCGTCACGATTTCCTTCTGCGCGAAACGTGCCTTCAATGCCTGCCGTTTAGCCTGACTGGTGGTGTTCATAGCGTGTCCTTGTGTGAAGTTCGACGTTGCAGAGTCAATGATGCGATTCTCGCGATAACGCCAGCGCGGCGTCGGCGTCCGTATCGAGCGTCGGCGCGATCTCTTCGAGCGAGCGCTTGTTCGTTTCGATGCCGAAGACCGCGAGCACGACGGCCATCACCACGCACGCGCCGATGATCATCGACAACACGTCCTTGATGCCGCCCGTCGCGTACATCACGACGACGAGCTGCGGCGCGAAAATGCCGGTGATGCGGCCCGCGCATCCGGCTATGCCATTTGCGCGCATGCGATTTTCGGTCGCGAAAAGTTCTGGGATATACGTGGCAATGCCGAGCGCGACCATGAGATACGTCAGCGTGAAGAGGATGAAGCCGAGAAGCGTCGCCATCTCGACACTGGTCGAATGGCTGTACAACCAGCCGATGACCGCGGCGAGCGCGGCCACCGCGATCAAACCGTTCTTGCGGCCGATCCTGTCCGCGATCAGCACGCCGACGAGCGCGCCCGCCGGGCCGCCGAGCGACATCAGCGTGGTGTATCCGAGCGACGAAGCCATGCCGATGCCTTGCTTCATCAGGAACGTGGGCACCCACACGATGAAGCCGTAGATCACCATGTTCACCGCGACCTGCACGACGATCGAAACGAACGTGCGGCGAATCAGTGCGCCCGAAAACAGCTCGATGAGCGTGGTTTTCTTGGTGATGGCGCGCGGTAGGTCGGCAATCGGCGGCAAGGGACGCACACGCGCCGACTCTTCCTCGGCGGCGCGCAGGACCGCTTCGGCTTCGTCGTAACGGCCTTTCGATTCGAGCCAGCGCGGCGACTCGGGCATCTTCTTGCGGATGACCCAGACGATCATCGCGCCCACGCCGACGATAGCGAACATGGCGCGCCAGCCGACGGTCGGAATGATCAAATAGCCGAGGAAGGTCGAAAAGAACAGCGCCGAATTGGTGATGAGCGACAGATACGCCGACCATTTGCCGCGCACGGCGGGCGGCATGAATTCGCCGACCGATCCATAACCGACGACGATCTCCGCGCCAAGTCCCAGGCCCATGAAGAACCGGCAGACGATGAGCCAGGTCATGTTCGGGGCAAACGCGCCCGCAATCGACGCGAGCCCGAAGACCGCGAGATTGAACTGATACGTGAACTTGCGGCCCTTGGCGTCGCCGAGCACGCCCGCGGTGAACGCGCCGAGCAACATGCCGATGAACGTCGACGATAAAAACGCCGCGTTCAGATGCATGGACGACCAGCCGGTCTTCGAGAGCGCGCCGAGTACGCCGCCCGCGAGATAGATATCGAAGGAATCGAGGAACATGCCCGCGCCGATCAGCCAGAGCACGCGCTTGTGGAACCCGGAAATGGGCAGGCGGTCCAGACGCGGACCGGCGTTCACCGTACTTGGCTGCATGTCGTGTCTCCGATGTCTTTCGTGTGCGACGGTTTTTTATCGACGGTGCAAGGGGCAACAACGCTACGGACTGAGATGCTCCCGCTCGTGGCGGTCCAGCACGGCCTTTTCGGCGGCCATGATGTGACAGCGCGTGATGGCTTCCGCCCACGCCGCATTGCGCTGTTCGAGCGCGAGCACGATCTCGAAGTGCTGACGCGCGCTGCGTTCGCGGTCTTCGTCGCTGTAGGCGTCGAAGGTCCATTTGATGAGCGGCGTTTCCTTCATCGACTTGAGCGACCGGTCGAGCCGCGCGTTGTTCGCGGCGGCGGTGACGATGGCGTGGAATTCGCCGTTCGCGGTGAACCATGCCTCGCACGATTCGGCCGTGGACGGACGATGCGTAATGGCGAGCATGGCGTCCGCCAGCGTGCGAAGGCGCTCGATATCGGCAGGCTCGATCTTGAGTGCGGCGCGCCCCGCGAGATACGGCTCGATCAAGAGACGCGACTCGAAAATTTCGCGCGCGTCCTGCAGGGTCCACGCCTTGACGCGCACACCGTAGTTCGGGCGCGTTTCGACCCAGCCTTCGGCGTCGAGTCTTCGCAACGCTTCGCGCACCGGCGTGCGGCTCACGCCCAAACTCTTGGCGAGTTGTTCCTCGCGCAGATATTGGCCCGCGCCATACTCGTTGCCGGCAAGCGCGCGCTTGATGGCGAGATAGACGTCATCGCCAGGACGAGACGTATCAGGCGTGATTGTATGCAAAGCGGCGCTTATAACAGCCATCGAGGCCCCCTCCGGGAAGTGAACGGGATTCATTGTATGCAATGTTCCGCAAATGAAACGTGGGGATTTCCCGCAGCATCACGCGGCCGAACGCGGCCGAAGGCGGCCGAACGTTACCGAACGCGCCCGAAAAGCGGTGACGCGAGACTCGCAGCCGCCAGTTCGCCGGCGGCAGCAAGCAGCGTCGAGCCAAGCGCGGCCATGCGCTTCTCGGTGAGCCGCACGGCCGGCCCGGCGACGCTGATGACGCCGATAGCCGGATAACCACGCCGCTGCACGGGCGCCGCCATGGCCGTCATGCCGGGCGCGAAGACTTCGTAGATGGTCGCGTAGCCGCGCATGCGGGCGGCGTGCACGAATTCGAGCAAACCCGTCACCGTGGTCGGCGCGCGCGGGCCGTATTGCTTCGGCGCGCCGAAGCCTTGCCGCGTCACGAGTTCGAGCGCGCGTTCGTCGCTCATGGTCATCATCCAGGCGTGGCCGGTGGCGCTGCAAGACAAGACCGTGTCCATGCCCATGTCCGGGTCGTAGCGCAGGCCCTTGAGCGCGCCTTGCGACTTCGCGACCCACGTCAGCCGGTCGCCATCGACGATTGCGAGCCGCACCAGTTCGCCCGAGCTTTCCGCGAGCCGGTCGAGCATGCTCTGCGCGATATCGACGATGCCCGACGTTGCAAGATAGCTGAGGCCGAGCCCGACGAGCTTGGTCGTGAGCACGTAGTCGCCGTGTTCGCGCAATTGCCGCACGTAGCCGCACTGCTTGAGATCGACTAGCAGCCGATGGCACGCGCTACGTGGAATTTCGAGTTGATCGGAGATCATCGCGAGCGGCGTGCCTTCCATTTGCGTCGCGAGGAATTCGAGGACGGCAAGCGTTCGTTCGGTGACGCCGGGCATGGGTTTTACCTATCGTTCGAGTCGATGACTCGCGCATGATTGCATATTGCGGGAAGAGATTCCACGCTGGAACGGTATCCCACCCGGCGCTGTTAATCTGTGCGCCACATCGTTTTATCGGGATACGACGATTCCCGGGTAAGCGAATGAACGTACACAGAGACACGCCCGAAGAGGAGACAAGATGCAATCGCACATGGAAGACACCGCGCACCAGTCGATGCGCACCCGAGCCGTCACGGCCGCCGCCATCGGCACGGCGCTGGAATGGTTCGACTTCACCCTGTATGGCGCGCTTGCCGCGACCGTGCTGCCCAAGCTCTTTTTCCCCGCGATGGATTCGACCTCCGCGCTGCTCGCCTCGCTTGCCACCTTCGGCGTCGGGCTCGCGGCGCGGCCGCTCGGCGCGATCATCTGCGGGCATCTCGGCGACAAGCTCGGCCGCCGCAATCTCATGCTCGGCACCGTCACCGTGATGGGCCTCGCGTCCATGCTGATGGGCTTCTTGCCGACTTACGCGAGCATCGGCGTATGGGCGCCCACGCTGCTCGTGATCCTGCGTATCCTGCAAGGCTTTGCGCTCGGCGGCGAATCGACCGGCGCGCAATTGATGGCGATCGAGCACGCGAGCCCCGGCGCGCGTGGCAAATATTCGGGCCTGCTCGGTCTGTGCTCGCCGCTCTCGCAGATCATGGCGAACGGCGTGCTGCTTACGCTTTCATCGGCCATGTCGGCCGAATCCTTCGATGCCTACGGCTGGCGCATTCCCTTCATCTTGAGCTTCGTGCTCGTGATGGTCGGCGTGTATATCCGCTTGCGCGTGGCGGAGACGCCCGCGTTCGTCGCCTTGTCGAAAACCGAAGTCGCGGACGTCGGCAGTCCCTTGCGCGACGCCCTGCGTCTTCACTGGCGCACCGTGCTGCGCTGGATGCTCTTCTTCTGCGGACCGGCGGCGATTTTCTATCTGATCGTCGTGTTCTCGCTGAGCTATGTGACGAAGACGCTCGGCGTGCCGAAGCAGACCGGCTTTTTGCTGCTGATGGGCGCGAATGTCTGCGCCATCGTGGGCGCGCTGGCGGGCGGCATGCTGAGTGACCGCATCGGAAGAAGGAAGGCGCTGGCAATCGGTTCGACGGCGACCTTGCTGATGCTTTTCGTCTACTTCCAAATTCTCGACACGAAAAGCTTCCTGCCGATGCTCCTCGCGATGGGCTTCTTCCTCGGCTTCACGCAGTTCCAGAGCGGCATACAACCGGTCGCGTTCGCCGAAGCGTTTCCGACCAACGTGCGCTACTCTGGCTCGGCGCTCGCCTATACCGGCGCGAACCTGATCGCGGGCGGCCCGATGCCGGTTGTCGCGGTCTGGCTCTTCGCGCTGTGCAACGGTTCGCCGTGGGGCGTCGTGGCGGTGTGCGTGATCTTCAACGTCATCTCGCTCGCGATGATCCTCACCGCGCCCGAAACGCTCGGCATCGACCTGAACCGTACCGATTCCACCGCTGAAGTGATCGGCGCGACGACGCAGGCGCCGATGCAATCGAACACTCATTGACTCATCGACAACATGAAACCTCTCGTCTATGTTTTGAACGGCTCCAATCTGAACTTGCTTGGCAAGCGCGAGCCGCATTTGTATGGCACGACGACGCTCGCGCAAGTGCAATCGCGTTGCGAAGCGCTCGCCGACGAACTCGGTCTGCAATGCGATTTTCGTCAGACCAACCATGAAGGCGTGATGGTCGACTGGCTGCAGGAAGCGTTTGAGAAGGACGCATCGGTGGTCATCAACCCGGCCGGATTTTCATTCTCGTCGATACCCGTGCTCGACGCCGTGAAGCTCATTTCGAAGCCGCTCGTCGAGGTTCACGTGACGAATATTCATCGGCGTGACGAGCAGTATCGGCACTCGCTGATCTCGCTTGCGGCGCGTGGCGTGATCTGCGGTCTGGGCGTGCAAGGATACGTGCTGGCGATCCGCGCCGTGGACGAGATGTTGCGCGAGGGGTGAGCTAAAGCGCGTTGGTACGGGCGTTGCTGAGTAGCCAAACATACCAACGTCCCCGGAGTCCAAATGGATACGCGCGCCTATCAACCGTTACCTTTCGATCCCTCGTTCGAACAAATCCCCGACGACGAAGCCGAGACCACGCAGCAACTCGCCGAAGCCATGCGTAGCATCACGGAGAAGACTTACGCCGATAGCGGTCACGCAATTCGCAGCGTGCACGCGAAGAGTCACGGGCTTCTAACCGGAGAGCTGCAAGTGGTCGATGGCTTGGCGCCTGAGCTCGCACAAGGCATCTTCGCGCACGGCGGCACGTATCCGGTGGTGCTGCGTTTATCGACGAATCCCGGCGATATTCTCGATGACAAAGTCTCGACACCGCGCGGCCTCGCGTTGAAGGTGATCGGCGTGGAAGGCGCGCGCTTGCCCGGGAGCGAAGGCGATGTCACGCAAGACTTGGTGATGATCAATGCACCCGCGTTCACGGCGGCGACGCCCAAAGCCTTCCTCGGCAACCTGAAGTTGCTCGCCAAGACCACCGACAAAATGCCCGGCACGAAGCAGGCGCTCTCGGCTGTGTTGCGCGGCACGGAAGCGGTGATCGAAAAACTCGGCGGCGAGAGCGGCACGATCAAGAGTCTTGGCGGACATCCCGAAACGCATATTCTTGGCGAAACGTTCTATACGGCCGTGCCGCACCTCTATGGTCAGTACTTCGGGAAGATCAGCGTGGCGCCGGTATCGCCGGAACTGACCGCCTTGACGGATGCGCCCGTCGATCTCGACGATAAACCCAACGGCCTGCGCGAAGCCGTCAGCGATTTCTTCGCGGCCAATAGCGGCGAATGGGAAGTGCGCGTGCAGCTTGCAACGGATATCGAGAAGATGCCGATCGAAGATGCATCGAAGCGCTGGCCGGAAGATGAAAGTCCATACGTAACTGTGGCGCGGATTCGCGTGGCGCCGCAGACTTCGTGGAGCGATAGCCGCGCGGCCGCTATCGACGATGGCATGGCGTTCAGTCCTTGGCATGGGGTGCAGGCGCATCGACCGTTGGGCGGCGTGATGCGCTCGCGCAAGCCGGCTTACGAGATGTCGTCGCGCTTTCGTGGTGAGCGCAACGGCTGCCCGATGCATGAGCCGAAGGGATCGGTTGAAGCATGAAGGCTGAGATTGACGCGCGCGGCGAGTGTCGCGCGCTTCGTCAATTGATCTGCTTTTGCCAGAACGCCAGCGCGGCGCCGCAAAGCGCCACACCCATCACGAACCAGAAGCCGTCCAGCGAACTTAGAAAGCTCGCTTGCTGCGTCACCGCGCGGCCTATTTCCGCGAGCGCAAGTCCTTTTGCATCGGCGGCGTTTCGTCCCAGGGCCTCGAAGCCGCCTATCAGCCGTGCATACGTCTCCTGAAACACCGGATCGAATGGATTGACCCGCTCCACGAGCCGCGTCTGATGCACGGCCGCGCGATGCTGTTCGAGGATGATCACCGTCGCCGTGGAGAACGACACCGTCAGTTGCTTGACGATGTTCTTGAAGCGATAACCATGGTTGAATTCCTCGATCGCGAAGATGCGGAACGTGATATTCGCCACCGGCAGCGCGATGAACAGCAGCACCATGCCGCGCAGCGTGAGCGGTGCGATGAGCCATGGCATGCTGACATCGGGCGGCATGTTCACCATCCACACGCTGACGAACGCGGAGATTAGAAAGCCCGTGCCGATCAGCCACTTCTTGTGCGCGACGCGCGCCGAGTAGCGAAAGTACAAATAAGCCGCGGCAAGCGCGACGAGCGACGTGCAGCCTGTGAGCCTGCCCGCATTCTCCACCGGATAGTGCAGCCCGCCTTCGAGAAAACGCGAGACAAGAAAACTGAGCGTGGTGTTCACGTAATAGAACGCGATATACAACATGATGCCCACGCGAAACGGCTTCTCGCGCAACGCATGCAAGCGGATGAGCGGCCTCGGATGATGCCACTGATGCCACACGAACCAGCCGAGCGCAAAAAGTCCCGCCGCCGTGAGCATGATGAGCAGCGGCGAGCTGCTGAAGAGTTGAAAGCGCACTTGCTGCATGACGATCTGCAACGCGCCTTGCGCAAACGCGAACATGATGTACGGCCAGAAATGCGCCTCGCCGCGCGCTTCGGGTTGCACGCGTCCGCTCGACGGCACGGCGAGCAGCACGAAGAGGCCGCACGCGGCTCCCGCTATCGCCGTGCTCGTGAATAGCGCACGCCAGCCAAACGACGCGACCAGATATCCGCCGATGAGCGGCGCAAGAGCGCTGCCGAGCAAGATCATGTTGAGAAACGCGCGCGTCGCTCGCGGACGTTGCTGCGGCGTGAAGCGCATCTGAATGAGGATGCGGCATGCGCTCATCATCGGGCCGATGAAGTAGCCTTGAAAGCCGCGCGCGAGCGCCAGTTCGAACGACGATTCGCACAGTGTCGCGGCTATCGCGCCGGCGGCAAACAGAAAGAGACTTCCGCCGATATACCGCCGGTTGCCAAGCCGCTCGATCCACCATTGCTGTTGAAGGATGCCAAGCACGGACGCAACCGCGTAGGCACTCGACGCCCACACGAGTTCGTCGGTCGATGAGTTGATGCCGCCCGCGATATAGCTCGTGAAGAACGAGAAGATCGAGTTGTCGAAGTAATCGAGTCCGGTGGCAAGCGCGATGGCCCACGGAAACATGACGTCGCGAAGCGTGGCGGCGCCAAGCTTTGGTGCGGGTAAGCGTGGTAAGCGTGCTGCGGTCATTCGCCATCGACCTCTTGACTGCCTGGCTGGTTGCCGCGCTTCGTCTTTTTCTGCGCGGCCATGCGCTCCTGAAACAAATCTTCCTTGCTTTCTCCGGCAATTCTTCGCCGCAGGTAATCAAGGTCCGCGTTGAGTTCGCCGCGCACGGCTTGCGCTTCCTTGAGTTCACGACGCACGCTGGCAATCCGCGCATCGAGCGAATCGATTTGTTGCGACAACGCCTGTTCGATCTCGCGCAGCGAATCCGGCGAAAAACCCGTGCGTCCCGCGCCGAGCGTTTCCAGCGGGCGCTTGAGGATCTCGGTAATGCCTTGCAAGGAAAAGCCAAGCGAACGCAGCCGCAGAACGCGCGCGAACTTCTCCAGATCCTGTTCGCTGTACAGCCGGTAACGTCCCTCGCTGCGGTCCGGCGTGACGAGACCGCGCTCCTCGTAATACTTCAGCGTGCGCGGCGTGACCTGAAGACGCTCGGCGGCGTCGCGAATAGTCAGAAGCGCGGGCTTCGTCGTCATGTGAATGCACTCGCGGATACGTAAACGAGCCGGATTATAAAGCAACGTGTACGTTCACGTTCAGGTTGAAGCGGCCGCGCGTCTTGCTATCGAGCATAGCCAGCCTCGGGCGAAGTTCAATCGTTTCTGTAAAAAATTTCGTGAATCGGCCAAAGTGGAAATAATCGGCGAAGATCTTTCGATTTCCGACGCTTTCTGCGCAAGCCGTGGCTTCTTTGAATGATAGACTTGAGCAGTTTTTAAAACCATCAGGGACGTCGCGCCCTCACGAGTTCGCCATGAATACCAACAACACCGGCAAGAAACGTTTCTCGATGATCCGCGAGTTTCATCTGGCCGACTGGTTCACGCTGGGCAACGCGGTCTGCGGCACGGGCGCGCTGTTCTCGTCAATGTCCTATCTCGACGACAACGACGTCCTCCATATCTATCTTGCGTGCGCGTTGGTGTTCGCCGCGCTCGTCTTCGACGTACTCGATGGCCGTATCGCGCGCTGGCGCCAGAAGGCGTCGCTCTTGGGGAAAGAGCTCGACTCGCTCGCCGATGTGATCTCGTTCGGCGTGGCGCCGGCGGTCATCGGTTATGCGTGCGGCATGCGCGGCCTCTATGACCGCGTGATGCTCGCGTATTTCGTCGCGTGCGGCGTCTCGCGGCTCGCGCGTTATAACGTGACCACCGAGGAAATGTCGGCCGGCAGCGGCAAGGTCACGCACTTCGAAGGCACGCCCATTCCGACGTCGTTTGCCATCGTGTTGATGCTCGGCATAGCGGGCTGGTACAACGCGGTCGGCGCGAATCTCTGGTTCGGCGCGTGGGAATTCGCGGGCTTCACGCTGCATCCCTTGACGCTCGTTTATGCCGTCTCCGGCTCGTTGATGATCAGCCGTATCCGCATTCCGAAGCCCTGAGTGGCGAGCCCAGATCAGTGACCGCGCGCGGCGGTGTGTCGGCCGAGCGCGAGGTAATGCACCAACGCCACGAGCGGGAACGCCGTGGCGACCCATCCCACCAGCGTCCAGCCGCCGTGCTCGTAGAGCGGGCCCGCCAGGGCCGAGCCGCACGCGCCGCCCACGAAGATACTCGTCATATACACGGCATTCAGCCGGTTCCGGCTCGTCGCATGCAGCGCGTAGATTTCGCGCTGGCCGAGCACCATGTTCATTTGCACCGCGAAGTCGAGCACCACGCCCGTGACGACGAGCGCGCCCACGCCCCACGCCGGATGAATCAACGCCGGAAGATACGCGAGCGCCGCAAGCGCCAGCGCGATGAAGGTGGCGCGCACGGTGTGACCGGCATCGGCGAGGCGGCCGGCGATCGGCGCGGAAGTGGCGCCCATCGCGCCGATCAATGCGAACAAGCCGATCTGCGTCTGCGTCAACCCGAAGCCGCGCGTGAGCTCGACGGGTATGGCGGTCCAAAAGAGACTGAACGAAGCGAACATCAGCCCTTGATACAGCGAGCGATGACGCAGCACGGGCATCGTGCGCACGAGATGGCCGAGCGAGGCGATCAGTTCGAAGTAAGTCGCCTGATGGCTCGGCTGACGGCGCGGAATGGTGAAGGCAAGCACGCTGGTCACGACGACCATCAGCACGGCGGCCGCGCCGAACATGGCGCGCCAGCCGAAGTGGCCCGCGACCACACTGGAAATTGGCCGCGAAAGCAGGATGCCGAGCAGCAAGCCGCTCATGATCGTGCCGACGACCTTGCCGCGCGACTCGTCGGGCGCGAGATGCGCGGCAAGCGGAATCAGGATCTGCACCGCGACGGATGAAAACCCCACGAGAAGCGAGATGCAGAGGAACCAGACGGGATCGTGCGAGAACGCGGCGGCCGTCAAGCTCGCGATGGAAACGAGCGCGGTCACGATCATGAGCCTTCGGTTCTCGAGCAGATCGCCGAGCGGCACGATGAAGAAGAGGCCGAGCGCATAGCCTATCTGCGTCAACGAGACGATCAGACTCGCGGTGCCGCCTTTCATGTGCAGATCGGGCGCGATGAGTTCGGTGATCGGCTGCGCGTAATACAGATTCGCGACGATGGCGCCGCAGCAAAACGCAAAAAGCGCGATCAGGCCGCGCGTGAGTTCGATGCGCCGCGCGCCATCGAGCCCGGACGATGCTGGTGTCGACATGGATGATCCCTGTGTGAAGCCGCAAGGATACGTGTTCGCGAAGCGGCTTGCAGGGCGCGGCGTTTTGAAAGGCGCATGCCGATGCGCATTCGATCAACCTTCGCGATGCGCTTCCGCGTGCGCATCGACCTGAAACAGATCCTCGTCGCCTGCCGCAAACCGGTATGTGCCGCGTTGCTCGCGCTTCGCTTCGTAGAGCGCCGCATCCGCGCGTTTCAGGGCGCTCTCGAACAGCTCGCCGCGTCGCGCCAGCGCGATACCGACGCTCACGCCCACGCGCGCAATACCGCCATCGTCGAGTTCGTAAGGCGCCGACAGATCGCCGATGATGCGCCGCGCGAATGCCGCACCCGACGTTCGCGCAATGTAAGTCGCCACGATGGCGAACTCGTCGCCGCCGAGCCGCGCGACCAGCTCGCCGCGCCGCATCGCGTTACGCAGGCGGTCGGCGGCCTGGGTCAGCAGCTCGTCGCCCGCGTTGTGGCCGTGCGTGTCGTTGACGCGCTTGAAGCCGTCGAGATCGACATACATCACCATGACCTTCTCGCGGCCCGCGCCGTTCGCCATCAGCCGTTCGGCGTGATCGCCGAGATAGCGGCGGTTGGGCAGTCCCGTGAGCGAATCGTGATGCGCCCAGTGCAGAAGCCGCGCTTCCGAGCGGCGCCGCTCCGTCACGTCCTCGATGATGATCACCGCGCTGCCGTCCGGCACCGCGTTACGGCAAAGTTCGAGTTGCCGGCCATCGGCGAGATTCAGTTCGAGCGCGCCTTGCCCGTCTTTCAGCCACAGCGCGCAACGTTCGACCAGTTGCGCACGCAAGGTCTCGCCGAACTTCGCGAGTCCCGCATGGCCGATGAAATCCGGCAACGATATGTTCAGCCGCAACATCTCGACGGTCGAGCCGAACAGTTCCGCCGCCCGTCGATTGGCGATGATCACCTTGCCTTCCGCATCGACGGTGCAAAGGCCGTGCGGCATGTGGGCGAGGGCGGCGTCGAAGCGCGCGGCGAGTTCGGCGTGACGCTGCTCCGCGATCATCAGCGCGACGAGCGTGCGATAGTGGCGGCGCACGACCGAGCCCATCGCGCCGATATACAGGAAAAGCGGCGGCACGAGCATCCAGAAACTTCCGCCCGCGAGCAGCGCGCCAAAACCGATAGGCGCCGCGCCGAGGCAAATCTGCGCGCTGACGAGATACGGCGTGCCCGCATTGCGCGATGCGATGCCGCCGAGCAATCCCGCCGTCACCATGATCGCGAGCGCGGCCAGCACGGTATCGCCGGAGATGACGCAGGCCATGGCGCCGAGTCCCAGCGCGAGACACGCAAGGAGCGCGAAGGGCGCATAGCGCGCGGCCCAGGGCTCGGGATGCGGCGCGTCCGGGCGGCTCAACGCGCGATACCGGCACACGATACCGACGCGCGCCGCGAGCAACAGCACATCGGCGCCGACCCAGAGCACGGTCCAGAGCGCATGCAGACGCAAGAGCGCGATCGTCGCGACGAAAGCGCTGGAAAGACCGGAGAGCAGAAGCGGCCGAATGTCCTCGACGAGGGTGGATAGCAGCGACGCGCGAATGGCCGCCGTGATCGGTCCGTCCGTGGTCGAAGGCGTGGCCAGAATGGAATCGCGCAAGGACGAAGTGGCTGACATACTGAGACCGGCTAAACGTTGTAGTTGCGCGGGAGAGCGGATGAATCGCCGTTAGCGCCGGTATACGCGTTATCGGCTGCCCGGTGACGAGCTTTAGCGCGCAACGCGCGACGCATGGCTATTGTCAGTGCGCGCCGCGGGTTGCAGAATCTGCGCATCGTCGAAAGCGAGGTTCGAGCTTTCCACGCTTCATTCATCCACCGAAAGGAATTCGTTATGGCAAAGATCCTCACGCTGCATGGCGTCAATCTCAACATGTTCGGCAAGCGCGACCCCAAGCAGTACGGCACGGCCACGCTCGCGCAGATCGACGAACAGTTGCAAGCGCTCGGCAAGGAACTGGGCGTCGAGGTGGAAAGTTACCAGACCAATATCGAAGGGGAGATGTGCGCGCGCATCCACAAGGCGTTCGAAGACAAGGTGGATGCGATCATCATCAACGCGGGCGCGTGGACGCATTACAGCTACGGTATTCGCGATGCACTCGCCATTCTCACCGTGCCTATCGTCGAAGTGCACATGTCGCATGTGCATGCACGCGAGGAGTTCCGTCACAAGTCGGTATTCGCGGAAGTCGCGAAGGGGCAGATTTCCGGCTTCGGCGTGGACAGCTATCTGCTCGGCTTGCGCGCGGCGGTGGCGGCAATCAAATAATTCATCGGCAGCGGCCGTTTGTCGGGCGACAACGGCCTGCCGTATTCGGACGCGGTACTTCGGGACCGCGCTACTTCAGGCCGTGTGGCTGAAATCCTTGATGCGCTCGGCAAGCGTGCGTTGGTCACGACGCACGCGCGCCGGCTTCATTTGCTGCGCCGCCGAGCCGCGGATGAACAGCACCGCGCAGATCGCGCAAATCGCCCACACAGTTGCGATGATCGTCAGGTAGTTCATGTTCTCTTCCAGATTCTTTGGGCTTGCGCGTCTAATTCCCTGATCGCGGACGGCTTCCACATGGAGCCGCCGCGCTTCTCTTTGGTGCTTAAATTTTCGATGCCGGTAGCGCGAGCAATCGGCCGATGGTCAGTTGCGCCAGTTTTTTCTGTTCGGTGATGGAGACCGCGTCTTGCGCCGAGGCGTCGCGTCCGGCGAGCAGCTTGCCCGCGAGGCGCATGATGTTTTCCGACGCCGCCTGCAGCGTGCTCAAGAGTTCCGCTTCCGAATCCGCTTTCGAACCGATTACGCGATGCGGTGCCGCGTTGCCTTCCATCGTCTGAAACATGTCGACTTCCCCGTTGAGTGCATGAGATGAATTTTGCGGTCGCGGGTGCCGAATCAATCCTCCGAACAAGCCCTGATTCCGGCCTCAAATCGTTTGCGCGGTAGGCCTAAAGTTGCCGGGAACGGCGAGCAAGGTCCGCCCGATAAGGCTCTGCGGCGGCCAGGCGGTAGAATCGCATTTCGTCCGCTTCGCTGGCCAAAACGATAAAAGCAACGTTTGCGTGTCATCCGGACAAAAAAACAACAGTGGGCCGCTTTGCGGCTCAAAAGAACCCTAGGGGTTTTCGCGCAGTTCAGGCAGGCATCGACATGGCTTCAGGCACTTCAAAGACAGAACAGGCAGTACAGGCATCGCAGACGGCACTCCGGCGAGGACTCAAGAGCCGGCATATCCAGTTGATCGCGCTCGGCGGCGCAATTGGCACCGGGCTCTTTTTGGGTGTCGCGCAGACCATCCGGCTCGCGGGGCCGTCCGTGCTGCTCGGCTATGCCATCGCCGGGCTGGCGGCGTTTTTCATCATGCGGCAGTTGGGCGAGATGGTTGTCGATGAACCAGTGGCCGGCTCGTTCAGCCATTTCGCTGCACGTTATTGGGGCAACGCGGCGGGCTTCATCTCCGGCTGGAACTATTGGGCGGTCTACATTCTCGTGAGCATGGCGGAGCTGTCGGCCATCGGCATCTACATGCAGTATTGGTGGCCGATGCTGCCCGCGTGGGTGTCGGCGCTCGTGTGCTTCGCGCTTGTCAACGCCATCAATCTGACGAGCGTGAAGTCATATGGCGAGATGGAGTTCTGGTTCGCCATCGTGAAGGTCGCGGCCATCGTCGGCATGATCCTGTTTGGCGCGTATCTGCTGATCTCGGGTCACGCGGGGCCGCAAGCGAGCGTCACCAACCTGTGGAAGCTCGGCGGCTTTTTTCCCTATGGCGTGAGCGGGCTCGTCATGTCCATGGCCGTCATCATGTTTTCGTTCGGCGGGCTCGAACTCGTCGGCATCACGGCAGCGGAAGCGGAAGACCCGTCGCGCAGCATTCCGCGCGCGACCAATCAGGTCATCTATCGCATTCTCATCTTCTATATCGGCGCGCTTGGCGTGCTGCTTTCGCTGTATCCGTGGGACAAGGTCGTGACGGGCGGCAGTCCGTTCGTGTTGATCTTCCGCGAGATGAACAGCGGCCTCGTCGCGAACGTGCTCAATGTGATCGTGCTGACGGCCGCGCTTTCGGTCTATAACAGCGGCGTCTATGCCAACAGCCGCATGCTTTACGGTCTCGCGCAGCAAGGCAATGCGCCGCGCGCCCTGTTGCGGGTGAGCGCGCGCGGCATTCCGCTCGTTGCACTCGGCGTGTCGGCGCTCGTCACGGCGGCTTGCGTGCTCATCAATTACTTCATTCCGGGACGCGCCTTCGAATTGCTGATGGGTCTCGCGGTATCCGCGCTCGTCATCAACTGGGCGATGATCAGCATCATCCATCTGAAGTTCCGCGCTAGGAAGCGCGCGAGCGGCTCGGTGACGGCGTTCCCGAGCCTCGGCTATCCGCTCACGAACTATCTGTGTCTTGCATTCGTCGCGGGCATAGTCTGGGTGATGTTCGAGACGCCGGGCTTGCGGCTCTCCGTCTGGTTGATCCCGATCTGGCTGGCCGTTCTCGGAATCGGCTACTATCTCGGAAAAAGGAACGGCAGCGCGGGCCAATCGCGCCGCGCGCCGACTCGCTGAACTCCCGTCCCGAAGTCCTGAAACCACCACCATGTTCGAACATATCGATGCCTACCCCGGCGACCCGATTCTCACGCTGAACGAAAACTTTCAGAAGGACCCGCGCACCGACAAGGTCAATCTGAGTATCGGCATCTATTTCGACGATGCCGGCCGCCTTCCCGTGATGCAAGCCGTGCGCGAAGCCGAGCTTTCGCTCTTGCAGGAACTCGGCCCGAAGCCGTATCTGCCGATGGCCGGGTTCGCGCATTATCGCGATGCCGTGCAGACGCTCGTTTTTGGCGCCGAGAGCGCACCGCGTGCCGACGGACGCATTGCGAGCGTGCAGACGCTCGGTGGTTCGGGCGCGTTGAAAGTGGGCGCGGATTTCATCCGGCGTTACTTCCCGGACGCGAAGGTGTGGGTAAGCGATCCGACTTGGGAGAACCACCGTTTCATCTTCGAGCGCGCGGGCTTCGAAGTGAACACGTATCCCTATTACGACGAAGCAACCGGCGGGCTGTTGTTCGATGCCATGCTGGACGCCATCGACAAGCTGCCTGCAAAGAGCGTCGTGCTGCTGCATGCGTGCTGTCATAACCCAACAGGCGTCGATCTGGACGAAGCGCAGTGGGTGAAGGTCATCGACGTACTGCAAAAGCGCGACTTGCTGCCCTTCGTCGACATGGCGTATCAAGGCTTCGGCGCAGGGCTCGACGCCGACGCCTTCGCGGTGCGCGAGATTGCGCGGCGCGGCGTGCCGGCGTTCGTCGCCAACTCGTTCTCGAAGAATTTCTCGCTGTACGGCGAGCGCTGTGGCGGCCTGCATGTCGTGTGCGACGATGCCGTCGAAGCCGATCGCGTGCTCGGTCAATTGACGAGCGCGGTGCGCGCGAACTACAGTAATCCGCCGACGCACGGCGCGAAGATCGTGACCAAGGTGCTGAACACGCCGGAACTCGCGCAATCGTGGCGCGAGGAACTGGCGGCGATGTGTCAGCGCATCGCGCGTATGCGGCACGCGATTCACGACGGCCTGCGCGAGCATGTACGCGGCGAGGCGCTTGCGCGTTATATCAAGCAACGCGGCATGTTCACGTACACCGGCTTGCAGGCGGAGCAAGTGGACCGTCTGCGCGAGGAGTTCGGCGTATATATCTTGCGCTCCGGCCGCATGTGCGTCGCGGGCCTGAACGACAGCAACGTGCAGGTGGTGGCGGACTCCATCGGCAAGGTGCTGGCGCGCTAGTCATAAAGCGGGACACGAGAGCACGCTCTGCGAAGGCAGCGTGCCCGGTCCCGCATCCACCTTCGAACCGCGCGGCGGCGTCGCAACGAGCCGCACGCTGTTCTCTCCCGCATTCGCGAGCACGTACTGCTCGGGACGTCCATCGGGCTGCCAGTACACGCGATACACCGCATCGTCTCGATAGACGTGCAGCGCGCCGTGTATCGTCTCGTCGCCGCGTTTCAGATTCACGCTTTCGCCTTCGCGCAGCGCGAATGAGCTGCCCGCCGCGCCTTCGAGTGTGCCGCATGGCGCGGCTTCGGCGCTGCTAGCCGCGACAGCGCGAAGCATCAACGCCATCGCGCATAGCGAAATCACACGAATGTTCATTAGTATCGGCCTCGTTCGATAAAGGGCTGCGCCCCACACTCCGCGCGTGTTTTGCCCGACGTTCCCGCGCGCGTGTGCTACCTTGAATGAAGCAGCGTTCAGTCCCGGAGGGCCGCCATGTCAGTGATCGCACCGGACGAGAAAGCGGAGTTTCTTGCGATTCTCGCGCGCCACCGTTTCACCGAGGGCGATTTCCTCGTGACCGAAGCAGGCGCGTCGGATGTCGTCGACGACGTCTATCCATTGCAGGGCTATGTAACGATCGTGCGGCGATCCACTTCGAAGGAACGCGAATATCGCATCGGGCATGGCTCCCACTGGACCGTTGCCTTCGAGAAGGATCTGAACAAGCGCGTGTTCGGCTGAGGCGGGCACGCGATATCGGGCACGATGACATCCCTGAAGCGGAGCACGCGATGAGACCGACCGATTTTGCCTCGTTCAAAGCGCATGTCGCCATGTTGTTGCGCGACCTGCCGCGCGGCATGACCGCTGATTTCAACGACGTGGCCGTGGCTTACTGGAACGGCAAGCAAGTGATGGGCGCGTACCTGCGCGATAACGGGCGTATCGACGAAGACTTCGATTTCGACCAGAACGCGTGGGGCGTGTGGTGCGACGAGTTCCTCGCGTGGCTCGACGCGCCGCGCTTCTCCGAACGAAGCGATCTGAAAGCTGCATTACTCGCCGATCTCCCCATGGCCGACGTTCATCTCGGACGCTGGCCGCGCGCTCTGGCTTGAGCCGTTGCAAGGTGTCGTCACGGCACGCGAATTGCTATCCTCCCCCGGTTCACCATGTCCGAACCACGGCCGCAGGACGGCTGTGTTCCGCCATTCATCATCACGGAGGGTAGCAGTATGGCTGGCACCGGAAGACTTCATCCGCTCACGTTCGTCACGGCCGTCGGGTTCATCATCATCGGCGCGGTGCTTGCGGCCGGTGGTGCTTACCTCGTGACCTTGCAAGGATCGTGGTACTACGTAATCGCGGGCGCGGCCATCGTACTGACCGGCCTTTTGCTGTTGATACGGCGGCGCTCCGCGCTCTTGCTGTTTGCAATTTTCCTGTTTGCCTCGACGATCTGGGCCGTCTTCGAAGTCAAGTTCGATTTCTGGCAACTCATGCCGCGTCTCTGGATTTGGCTGCTGCTCGCACTGTGGCTGCTAATTCCGTTCGTGCATCGCGGCGCGCTGTTCGGGCCGCCTTCGACTGCACGCGCCGCCCGCGTGCCGCTGGCCGCTGCCGTCATCCTCACGCTGTTGCTCGGTGCAGGCACGTACTTTCAGGACTTCCATGACCGTCCGGGACGTATCGATGTCAACGTAGCCGCCGATCCGAATCAGGCCGATCTGAACGCCGGCACTGGACGCGCGGCAAGCGACTGGACCGATTACGGCGGCTCGCCGCTGGCGCAACGGTATGCGCCGATCGCGCAGATCACGCCCGAGAACGCGCATCAGCTGAAAGTGGCGTGGACGTTTCGCACCGGCGACATGCCCGGCCCCGACGATCCCACGGAGACGACGGACGAGAACACGCCGATCAAGGTCGGCAACACCATTTTTCTGTGCACGCCGCATAGCAAGGTGATCGCGCTCGATGCCGCGACGGGTGCGGAACGCTGGCGCTTCGATCCGCAGATTCAAAGTCCCATCGGCTTCAAACACTGGGAGCACATGACTTGCCGGGGCGTCGCTTATTACGATGCGGCAATGCACGTGGGTCCGCCCTCCGCCGCCGATGCGGCTGCTTCCGCTTCCGCTTCCGCGCCAGCGCTCGACGCGAGCGCATCCGCGCCCGCGGCTTCGACGGATACGACGGCTTCCGACGCCACCGCTTCGGCCAGCGCATCCGCGCCCGCCGAAGCATCCGCGCCTGGCGCACCGGCCGCACCGGCCGCACCCGTAGCCGTTGCTCAAACCGCCGCCACCGGCGAGTGCTCGCGCCGTCTCTTTCTGCCGACCGCCGACGCCCGGCTCTTTGCGCTCGACGCCGATACCGGCAAGCCCTGCACGAACCTCGGCAAGAACGGCGCGATCGATCTGCGTTTGAACATCGGACCGTTCACACCTGGCGGCTATTACTCCACCTCGCCACCCGCTGTCGTGCGCAATCTGGTAATCGTCGGCGGTCACGTGACGGACAACGAATCGAACAACGAACCTTCTGGCGTGATCCGCGCGTTCGACGTGAACGACGGCCATCTGGTCTGGAACTGGGACTCGGGTAATCCGGACGCCACCGAACCCATCGCGCCGGGCGGCACCTACGTGCGCAACTCGCCCAACATGTGGTCGATGTTCAGCGTCGACGAAAAGCGCGGGCTCATCTATCTGCCGATGGGCAACCAAACGCCCGATCAGTGGGGCGGACAGCGCACGCCGCAAGCCGAGCGCTTCGCGGCAGGCCTGGTCGCGCTGGATGCGTTCACGGGCAAGCTGCGCTGGAACTACCAGTTCACGCACCACGATCTGTGGGACATGGATGTGGGCGGTCAACCGACGCTCGTCGATTTGCAGACGGCGGAGGGCACGCAACCGGCGGTGATCGCATCGACGAAACAGGGCAGCATTTACGTGCTGAACCGCGAGACCGGCAAGCCGATCGTGCCCATTACCGAGACGCCGGTGCCGCAAGGCGCTGCGCGTGGCGACCACACCGCGCCGACGCAGGCGGTTTCCGCGCTCAACTTCAATCCGCCGCGCGTGCGCGAGGCCGACATGTGGGGCACGACGCCGTTCGATCAGCTCTGGTGCCGTATCAAGTTCAAGAGTCTGCGATACGAAGGCCCGTTCACGCCGCCGTCCGAGCAGGGCACGCTCGTGTTTCCGGGTAATTTCGGCGTGTTCGACTGGGGCGGCGTGTCAGTCGATCCGGTGCGGCAGATCCTCATCGCGAATCCGGACTACATGGCGTTCGTGTCGAAACTGATTCCGCGCGAGAAGCTCGACGCGCAGCAAGGAGAAAAGAAGGGCAGCGAGACGAGCGGTATCAAGCAGGCGCGCGGCACGCCGTTCGCCTATGAAATCAGCGCGTTTCTTTCGCCGCTCGGCATTCCGTGTCAGGCGCCGCCGTGGGGTTACGTGGCGGGCGTGGATCTGCGCACGGGCGGGATTGCATGGCAGCACAAGAACGGCACGATCCGCGATAGCGCGCCGCTGCCCATTCCGATGCCGCTCGGCGTGCCAAGCCTCGGCGGAACGATGGTCACGGCAGGCGGCGTGGCGTTCCTCACCGGTACGCTCGACCAGTACGTGCGCGCCTACGACGTGCGCGATGGCAACAAACTGTGGGAAGCGCGTCTGCCCGCGGGCGGCCAGGCGACGCCGATGAGTTACGCCGATGCCAGCGGCAAGCAATACGTGCTGGTCACGGCTGGCGGCCACGGTTCGCTCGGCACGAAAGCCGGCGACTACGTGATTGCCTACACGCTGCAGTAGCGCAAACGGTAAGCGAAAAAAAAGGAACGGCGGGCAATTGCCCGCCGTTCCTTTTTCAACCTGCGCGACAGCATGATCGCCGCCGCGTGTGGAGCGACTCAAGCCGCGCGCCGATAGGCATCGGCCATCAGCTTGCTGACTTTTGCGCGTGTCTTGAGCGCGTCCAGAAAAGCGGCGCGCACGGTCTTGGCAATGGCGAAAACAAACGAACTTGAGGTAACGGCGATGACGGCCATGGCTAAACTCCCTTAAAAATGA
The DNA here is from genome assembly GCF_031450995.1 of Caballeronia sp. LP006. NCBI lineage: Bacteria > Pseudomonadati > Pseudomonadota > Betaproteobacteria > Burkholderiales > Burkholderiaceae > Caballeronia > Caballeronia sp. LP006. Next base: position 265,411 of record NZ_JARTVW010000003.1, read on the forward strand.
ACGACCTAGGGTAACTAACTAGGTAATAACCCTATATTAGCATGTTGTGACGCAGTGCAACAAGTTGCTTTCAATATTTCCAAAAGTGTGGTTTGCGTGCAAGCTAAAGGGCACAGGCCGCATGTGATGGAAGTGGAATCCAAATTGCTCCAATGCAGGGCAAAACCGACTGATTACGCCGTTCTTCCAGAAGGGAGGATGTATGAAAGGGGATCGCTCGAGCCGTGCCGGCGCGTTGCCGTGGCTGTGTAGCGCAGTAATCGTGTCGGCCATCATTGGCGGATGCAGCGGGGGAGGCGGGTCCAGTTCGACTCCGGCGGCGGGCAGCAGCGCGCCGGCGTCGAATCCGTCAGCGGCTTCTAGTCCGTCGGCGGCGTCGACTCCGTCAGGCGCGTCGAGTCCCGCGGGCGCATCGAGCCCTTCCGGCGCATCGGGCGCTTCAGGCGCTTCAGGCGCTTCGGGGTCTTCGGGGTCTTCGGGGTCTTCGGGCGGAGCGGGCGGGGGCACCGTCGTTACCCCTGTCGCCCATCCGATGGACGTTGCGACCTATCACAACGACATCGGCCGCACGGGCCAGCAACTCGCGGAAACGAAGCTCACGCCCGCGAACGTCAATTCGACGACCTTCGGCAAGCTCAACGTGCTTGCGGCGGACGGACCCGTGGACGCGGAACCGCTCTTCTTGACGAGCGTGGCAATCGCGGGCGGCACGCACAACGTGCTCTACGTCGCCACCGAAAACGCCAGTGTCTACGCGTTCGACGCCGACACCGGCGCGATTCTGTGGAAATCGTCGACGTTAGGCGCAGGCGAAACACCGAGCGACGACCATGGCTGCGGCCAGATCACGCCGACTATCGGCATTACGGCGACGCCGGTCATCGACCGCACGCGCGGCCCGAATGGCGCGATCTACGTGGTCGGCATGTCGAAAGACACGTCGGGCAAGTATCACCAGCGCATTCACGCGCTCGACATCACGACAGGCGCGGAACTTTTCAACGGTCCGACCGAAATTGCCGCGTCGTATCCCGGCACGGGCGCGGGCAGCGCGAATGGCCGCGTGAGCTTCGATCCCGGCCAGTACGCCGAGCGCGCTTCGCTGTTGCTGCAAAACGGCGTGGTCTATACCGCGTGGACATCGCATTGCGACATCATGCCGTACACCGGTTGGGTGATCGGCTATAACGCCAGCACGCTGCAGCAGGCAAACGTGCTCAATCTCACGCCGAACGGCCAGATGGGCGCGATCTGGATGAGCGGCGCGGGCCTCGCGTCGGACGGCACGTCAATCTATTTCCTCGATGCCAACGGCACTTTCGACGCCACGCTCGACGGCAACGGCATGCCGATTCATGGCAATTTCGGCAACGGCTTTCTGAAACTCGGGACTTCGCCCGCCCTCGCCGTCACTGATTATTTCCAGCCGTCGAACACGGTGAACGAATCGGCAGCCGATGAAGATCTGGGTTCGGGCGGCGCGCTCGTATTGCCCGATCTCGTCGATGCGGGCGGCACGACGCATCATCTCGCGCTCGGCGCGGGCAAGACATCGACGATCTACGTGGTCAATCGCGACGCGATGGGCAAGTTCGATTCGAATGCGGATCACATCTATCAGGAGATCGTCGGGCAGATTCGCGGCCCGATGTTCGCCATGCCCGCGTACTTCAACAACACCGTTTATTTCGGCTCGATTGGCGACAGCATCAAGGCGTTCGGCATCGCGAACGCCGCCTTGTCCACGACGCCGACGAGCCAGACCGCGAACAGTTTCGGCTCGCCGGGCGCCACACCGAGCGTGTCTGCGAACGGCGCGGCGAACGGCATCGTGTGGGCGGTGGAGAATGGCACCATCGCCGTGCTGCACGCCTACGACGCCAGCAATCTCGCGCGCGAGCTTTACAACAGCAACCAGGCGGCGGGCGCGCGCGATCAGTTCGGGCAGGGCAACAAGTTCATTACGCCGATGATCGCGAACGGCAAGGTCTATGTGGGGACGCGCAACGGCGTGGGCGTGTTCGGTTTGCGGTGATGCCTGTCATGGACGCGGATTGGTGGCGATGAATTGCTTTACGGCGGCGTAGGCGGGCTTGGGCGTCTGGCCGTCGTCGAGGATCACGCCGTAAGGTCCCTCGCCGCCTGGCGGATCGTCGTAGAGCTGGTAGATCTGCAAGGATTCGATGTCGTAGCGCACCGCGATCGCTCTCAGGCCGCCGAGCATGTCGTTGGCGAGGAAGGCGGCCGCTTGCTGATCGGTGCCGAAGTCGGGCCGCACGCCCATTTCATTGATCCATACCGGCTTGCCGAACCGGGCAAGCGCGCCGATGACGTTGTAGCAACCCGTGCCGCCGCACGCGTGCTCGATGTTGCCCTGGTCGGAGTACCAGTGCCATGCCGTGATATCCCACGTCACGATGGGATGCCCGCCCGAACCGTCCGGCTGTGTGCCGTTCGCGAGCATCGTCACGAAGCCGTATTGCATCCACGCATTGCCGCCCATGACGATCTTGCCCGACGGGTCCATCGACTTAATGCCGGCGATCATGCCTCGGATGACGCCACGCGCAATCTGGAACTTTTGGTTGTCGAAGTCCGTGGGCCGCACGCCGTCCACCCATCCGGCGACCGTTGCCGAGCCGAGTTCGTTGGTCACTTCGTAGTAGGCGTAACGCTGCACACTCACGACGTCGCGCGCGAGCGCATAGGCCGATTGATACGCGGAGTCTTCATCGGCGAAATCGATTCCCATCAAGATCACCGGGTACACCGTGACCCCACCGGCGGCCAGCGCGTTGGCTACATTGGCGAGACGCATGGCGGTTGATTTGCTATACACCTCGTTGCGATACAGTTTGATGCCGAGATCCTGAAGCTGCGCTAATTGTCTGGCGGCGCCAGCGAGATAATAGACATCGCCATAACTGTTGTGACCGTTCATTCCGTAGAATAAATCGCTGGCGACGGGATTTATGGCGGCGGACGCGGCGTGATGACGATAGCGTGAATTATCGACGCTCGATGGCACGTTAGCGCTGTCCGAACCACCGCAAGCGGTTAATAACAGACTTGCTGAAAAGATCGCAGGCAAAACCGGTTTTGTGTTTCTGCAAAAACGAATTAAGCGATGAGCGATTTGCATAATCCAAAACAAGCCGATGACGTGTGCTCGCCTATGTCGCGGAAAATTAAATTCATTCGCGGACGCGAAGACAGGTGAATAGCGCGATGCTGATAACGCGAAGCGCAAGCGGGGCCGCGCCTTTTGCCGATGGAAATGGCGCGGTGCGTCGAGAAATATAGACGGTGACAGACGGGATAATCAAGACTTAATCGCGTCACTTTCACGAGCCGCGCTTATCTTTGCGAGATAATCGAAGAGCGGAGGATGTAATCTTAATGGCGACAGCGATTCAGGCTTCAGAAGGAAACGCGTTGCGAGATTTATTTGGTCGGAAAAATTAAAGCTGAATAGTCAGCGGGCAATGCGCGGCGCATTTGAAAATAGAAAATTCGCGACGCGCCGCCCACGACGTGTTGGAGAGAATGATAAACGACGTATGCTTCTGACCTTTGTCGTTTCAATCGACTTCGCGCGTTCTCGAATTACGCATCCGATCCAATATCGCGCGGCACTTCGCCAATTTGCCGAAACACGCTCAACCAGTCTTCCAGATGCCACGTCTTCGACACACGGTCATCGCGTATCTCATGGAACGAGTGAATGGCAAACCGAACCGGCTTCGATGTCGCCGCGATGCCCATCAACGGACCGGACTGCGTACCGCTCACCTCCGCGCGCACGCCGACGCGATTGTCCTGCGTGAGCATGTCTAGAATCTCGATGCGCATGTCAGGCAGCGCAGCCGCCATCTCCGCGAAGATGGGGATCATCTGGTCGGGACCGGCTTTGAAGCCTGCCGGCTCAGGCAGATATTCCCAGTCCGACGTCACGGCTTGGCGCAGCAAGTTCACGTCCTTTTGCGCGAAGGCGGCGTAAAGACGCTCGACGGCCGCGCGGGCTTCTGACTGGGTGATGTGTTCTGCCTCCATGGTGCCTCCTGAGCGTTAGGGATGCGGCGTTGCAACCCACTTTAACCCAATGGTCCGGATCGGGTGATCTGTCGTGTTAAGCTCGCATTTCTTCGTTGGGGAGTAGCCGGCTTTCCCGCCCGGGAAAGCGCCCATGTCAACACGCTCGGTCTTTCGACCGTGGCATGGGCAGCCGTCACAGGTTGGCAAGACCATCGACAGAATGCGCTTCCGGTCGGGCGCGCCTTCTGTCCTTGTGCTTGCCCGACCAGACCAGAGCGCTACTCGATGAACCTCGCTTCCACCGTATTCCTTGCTTTCGCCATGTCCACCGACGCCTTCGCCGCCGCCGTGGGCAAAGGCGCGAGCCTGCATAAACCGCGCATCGGCGAGGCGCTCAAGGCGGGAGTCATCTTCGGCGTAATCGAGGCGCTCACACCGCTCGTCGGGTGGGCGCTCGGCCGCGCCGCCGCGCAATACGTCACCGCGTGGGACCACTGGATCGCTTTCGGCCTGCTTTTCGTGCTCGGCGCGCGCATGATCCGCGAAGGCTTAAGCAAATCGGCTCACGAAGAAGAGAAGCCCAATTCACATTCCTTCTGGGTGCTCGCCGTCACGGGCTTTGCCACCAGCATCGACGCGATGGCGGTCGGCGCGGGCCTCGCGTTCATCGACGTCGATATCTTCTCGACCGCCGCGACCATCGGCTTCGCAACCATGCTCATGGTGACCATCGGCGTGATGGTCGGACGGCTGGTCGGCGCGACTATCGGCAAGCGCGCGGAGATCTTGGGCGGGCTGATTCTCATCGGCGTGGGCAGCGTGATCCTTGCGGAGCATCTGGGTTACTTGAGTTGATGCGAAGTTCTGCGTGTCGCGTTAGAAAGCGCCGCCCAAGCCACGAACTCACCACTTCGCCTCATCCGTTCCCGGCGGCACCGATGGCCTCGCGTAACCCGCCGGCGTGCGCTCGAAGCGCGCGCTCGGCGTGACCGCGCGCAGCATGCCGAAACCCGATTTGCTTTCCTCGGTGTATGCGGCGATGTCCGGCCGCGCCGTCTTCAACCCTCCGTCGATACGTCCAAGCCCGCGCAGCCAGTGTCCCGTCTGTGCGAGCGAAACCTCCACGTGCCAGCTACCGCCTTCCGTTTGTTGCTTCCATAGCGCGGCGGCCGCGCCGAATGCCATCAGAAAGCCGCTCGCCATGTCGAGCATCTGCATGGGCAGCGCTCGCGGTTTGCCATCGCCCTGCGCTTCGCCTTCGGCGGCGTTGAAGCCTATCGCGGTCTGCACGAGCGAATCGAAGCCACGCCGATCCGCCCACGGACCTTCCGTGCCATAAGCCGACAAGGACACGTACACGATGCCCGGCTGCCGCGCCACCAGCGCCTCGGGCCCGAAGCCAAGCTCGGCGATCCCGCCCGGCCGATAGCCTTGCGAGAAGACATGCGCCTCATCGATCAGCCGCCACAGCGTCGCGCGACCGTCTTCCGTGCGCAGGTCGAGATGCGCGGAGCGCTTGCCGCGACTCGTCTCGGCGATAGCGGGAATGTTCGGCAGATGCGGCGAATTCACGAGCATCACGTCCGCGCCGAACGAGGCGAGCGCTCGACCGCCCGTGGGACCGGCAAGGATGCGCGTGACGTCCAGCACGCGGATATCGGTCAGCGGGCGCGCGTCATTGTCGAGCGCGGGCAGCGCGAGAGGCGCGGCGTCGCCGATACGCGTGATTTTCAGCAACGGCTGCGCGGCGATGGCTTTGGCTTGCGGCGTCGCATCCCATTCTTCGAAGCTGCGCAGCATCGTCACGACGAGGCCGCGTTCGGCGCACGCGGTTTCGTAATCGTTCGCGCGCCATTCGAGCAGCGCGCGTTCGGCATCGGCGCGCGTGGCGCTGTGCGGGTCGAGACCCAGCACGCGCAACGCGCCATCCTGATGATGCTCGAAGTTTGCGTGTATGCGCACGTAGCCATCGGCCGTGCGGTAGAGGCCCGAGAATTCACCCCAGGTCTCGGGTTCGGCACCATCGACCGTGAACCAGTCGGTGCATTCGACGGCCGCGTGCGTCATGTCGACGCTCGCGCGCTGGCGGTCGACGCCGCGCGCATGAGCCAACTCGGAGGCCGCGAGCGCTGCCGCCGCGATGGTCGATTGCGCCGCTTCGCCCACGGCGAAGGATGACGGGAACACCGGGTCGTGTCCGGGTAGATCGACGAGGTGGAGGGCATCGTCGGGAAGGCCGGCGAGTTGCCAGAGATTCGTAAGCGTTGCGAAAGAAGTCATGGCGATGAGTGCGCGCGGGTCAGCGATGACGCATTGTCGCGCCGATTGGTTGAGCGCGCACGTTGCGCTTGTCTAAAGCGCGTGGATCAGCGGAAAAAGTGGTCCGCGAGGCGGCGCAGGCGGTCGCGACTTGACGCCGACGGCTCAACGCTTGGCATAGGCCCGCAGGATGCCCAACGCCAACCGCCCGCACACCTTCACTTCCCCGCCATCGCCAACACGCGCTCCAGCTCAGGCAAATCCACCGGCTTGACCAAATGTGCGTCGAACCCGGCCGCCCGCGTGCGCGCCATGTCTTCGTCGGAACCAAGACCCGTCATTGCGGCGACGATCACACGCTTGCCTTCATCGCGCATCTGACGAATGACGTCGAAGCCCGTCATGCCCGGCATCGATAGATCGAGCAGCACGACTTGCGGACGCGTCGTCCCGAACGATGCCAGCGCTTCCGGGCCGTCATACGCCGCGCGCGCCGCGTGACCGAGCATATCGACGAGCAAGGTCATGCTGTCGGCCGAGTCGCGATTGTCGTCGACGACGAGCACGTCGAGCTGACGGCTCGCCACCGCATTCGGCGCGGAAGGCGGCATGATGCCCTGCGTGGGCGGTTGCGCGAGCGGCAGCCACAAGCTGAACGCGCTGCCCTTGCCAGTGCCGCCGCTCTTGGCCTCGACGTGGCCGCCATGCAATTCGGCGATCGCTCGAACCAGCGTGAGGCCGATGCCAAGCCCGCCTTCATCCGGATGCGCGCCCGGCGCATGCTCCTGCACGAAAAGATCGAACACGGAGGCGAGCGCATCGGCGGAAATGCCGCGACCCTGATCCGTCACGCGCAGAAGCGCCGCGCCGCCGCGTGGACCGATTTCCAGCCGGATGGTCGACTCGGGCGGACTGAATTTCGCCGCGTTGTTGAGTAGGTTATTGAGCGCTTGCACGAGCCGCGTCGGGTCGCCATTGACGAAGAGGCGCTGGCCGCTGTCGTCCACGTCGAGCCGCTGCCCGCGCGCCTCGAAAAGCGGTTGACTCGCTTCGACGCTCAGGTGCACGACATCGGCGATATCCACGGTCTCGGTCGCGAGCCGGATCTTGCCGGAACTCACGCGGCCCGCTTCGAGCAGATCGTCCACCAGCTTGGTCAGATGCGCGAGCTGCCGGTCGACGATATGGCGGCTGCGAATGACATCGGCATCGTCGGAAGCCTTCAGTTTGAGAATGCTCACCGCGTTGCGAATGGGCGCGAGCGGATTGCGCAGTTCATGGCCGAGCAACGCGAGAAACTCGTTCATGCGGCGGCTCGACGCCTCGAGTTCTTCCAAACGCCTGCGCGCGGTCATGTCGCGCGTGATGGCGACGAAGCCTTTTTCGCGGCCATCGGCGGCGGCCAGCGCGCTCAGAATGACGTGCGCCCAGAACTCCGAGCCGTCCTTGCGCGTGCGCCAGTCCTCGTGTTCCGTGCGGCCGCGTTCCGCCGCGAGACGCAAGTCGTCGCCAGGACGGTCGCGGCCCTGTTCGTCCGACAGATAGAAGAGCGCGAAATGCCGGCCGATCGCTTCTTGCGCGGTGAAGCCGTAGAGCGCGCGCGCGCCGTCGTTCCACGAACGGATGATGCCGTCGTGGTCGAGCATGCAGATCGCGTAGTCGCTCACCGAATGGATGAGGAGCCGCAGGCGTTCGTCCGCTTCCGTCGCGCGGCGGCGATCCGTGATGTCGTGAATGAAGCACGCGAACTGCCGCTGCCCGTCGAACCACACTTCGCTGATGGTCAGCTCGGCGGCGAATTCGCTGCCGTCGCGGCGCAGCGCATGCAGTTCCACGCGCGTATTCATCATGCGCGCCTCGCCGGTGGCGAGATAGCGCGTGAGACCGGCGCGATGCGCATCGCGATAACGCTCCGGCACGATGAGCTGCGCGAGTTCGCGGTCGAGCGCCTCTTGCGCGCGCCAGCCGAAGAGGCTGGTTGCGGCCTCGTTCCAGTCCACGACCATGCCGGCTTCGTCCATGGCGACGAACGCAATATGCGCGTTGTCGAGCACGGTGCGGCGACGACGCATGGCATCGGCAAGCTTTTTTTTCGTATTCGATACGTAACGACAATTCGACCGTCAGGTCCGCATTTACGCTTTGATTCTCTTGCAGGAGTTTGCGGTTCTCCTGCGCGATTTCCTCGCGTGCAAAGGTTTCCGCAATGCACGCGCAAAACGCGTTGAGAATGGAGATATCGCTTTGGCTGAAGTAATCGGCTTCGCTTGAAATGAGTTTCAGCACCGCGACCGACCGGCCTTCGTAAATGACCGGCGCGACCACCATGGATACAGCGCCGACGGCTTCGCATGCAGCACGATCCACGCGATGATCATTCGCCGTATTGCGGCTGATGAGCGCTTGTTGCCGCGTGATGCACAAGCCCGAAAGACTGCCCGCGGTCGGCAGACGCGTGCCGACGCTTTTCGCGGCGACTCCGCTCGCCGCGCAATAGACGAGCTGATCGCCTTCGATCCACTCGACAACCGCGGACGCCACGCCGGCAACTTCCCTCAAGGTATCCGTGACTCTTTGCAGATAAGCGGGAAGCGGCAGCCGGGAATGGGCGAGACTTGCAAAAATAGCGAACCAGCGCTGAAAGTGCGCCTGACGGTTATGTTCCGCCTTTGATTTCATGTTCGGAGTCGAAGCCTCGAATTGCGAGTGCATAGCTCTTGTTCCAATCGACGGATCGCGAATTGTAATCGCGGAAATATCGAAAAGCGCAGCCGATATTTTATTTTGGTATTGAAACACAAAATCCTGCGCAAACGTTTGCGAGGAGAGGAAATTTTGACTCCGCTTGTAAGGCGTAGCTGAATCGATTAGGAGTCGATACGGCGAAACCCGCCTTTCGGATGCAAGTCATGCATGCCTTTTAAACGCCGGACCGATTGAAAAACAATATTCTTTATAGCTTCAGCGGTAAAAACAGCGATCTTCGAATACCGATTTACTTGCCTTCGTCAGAAGCCGGTAAATTTTGGCTTCGGGCTTCGGGCTTCGGGCTTCGGGCTTCGGGCTTCGGGCTTCGGGCTTCGGGCTTCGGGCTTCGGGCTTCAGGCTTCGGGCTTCGGGCTTCGGGCTTCGGGCTCATGCAGTCCGCGCCGCCGGACGAATGCCTGATGGCCGCGCCGCCTTGAACCAGCGTTCTGCCGCCACCCAACGATTCTTGCCCGCGCGCTTGGCTTCGTAGAGCGCGTTGTCGGCGTCGCGCAACACGCCGTCGAGTTCGCGGTCGTCGTCGCTGAACTTCGCAATGCCGATACTCACGCCGATCCCAAGCGCCATCCCGTCGTTCGCCATGAATGGCTTCGACAGTTCGCGCACGAGCGTATCGGCGAGTGCCGGCGGGTCGGCTTCGGGCGGCGTCACGATCACGAATTCGTCGCCGCCCAGGCGCGCGACCAGCGCGCCTTCGCCCGATACCAGGCGCAAGCGTTTCGCGACGAGCGCGAGGAGCGTGTCGCCAATTTCGTGGCCGTGATCGTCGTTGATCGCCTTGAAGCCGTCGAGATCGAGATAGAGCAACGCGCTTTCATCGTTCTGATAACGCTTGCCTGGCACGCGCGAGCGCAACGCCCGGAACAGACCGGCGCGATTGAGCAGGCCGGTGAGCTCGTCGTATCGCGCGCGACGGTCGTTTTCCTGCTCGGCCTTCATCGTCGTGACGAGCATGCCGTTCAGGCGGTACGCGGCGGCGCTCATCGCGAAGAGATAAAACGGAATCTGCAGGCACGTGACCCAGAGCGTCGGCTCGCCCGACAGGAGTGCGCCCACGCAGCACGGCCCGAGCGACAGAAAGATCATCACGGCGACCAGACGCGGCGCGCCGAAGTTGCGAAAACAGATGCCGCCGACCATCGCGGCCGCCGACAAAAACGAGAGCGTGGCCGCGACCCAGTCGCCGGAGAGCACGCTGACGAGGGCGCCGTAGCCGACCGTCGCGCCCCACATGGGCGCGAGCAGCACGTAGAGATCGGTGAACGTGGCGCGCCGTTCGCGCGCGCGGCGGCGTGCAAGGACGAGCACGACGAGCCGCACGAAACACACGGCGATTTCGAGCGCGAGCCACACATGAAACGCGATGGTCGGATGACGGCGCGTGAGCACCCAGGCGACGAGAATCGTGTTGAGCACGCCGCCCGCGAAAATGGGCAGCGTGCCGAACAGACTGCCGACCAGGGCGACGCGAATCGCGCGGGGGATGTCCGGCCCCGCGTGCAGTAACCACTTGGCTGCCCGCAAGCGGGGCAGCGTGTACACCTCAGTCAGTTGGTCCATGTCGGTGCGATGCGCGGATCGGCAAAGGCCGGAGTGGCGAAAAGCCATCCATCACAACGGTTAACGGCGAGGGCGCGGGGAGCTTTAGGGCGCCGATGACGGCCGTTCGACGCAAAGCGTTCCGCCTCCACCGATCGAAGCCGTAAAGGTTTACCCCTGCAACTCCTTCATTGACACGCCCCGCTTGTCTCAACTACGCTGAATGTACATTGGATGCACTGAACGTTTTCAGCGCAAACCGAGGCCCTCATTAGGAGACATCGATGGAGACGCGTGCGCGCTGGACTCTCGTAAGTCTGTTGTTCGTAGGTGGAGCGATCAGTTATCTCGACCGGGCGGCGTTATCGATCACCGCGCCGCTCATTTCCCGCGAGCTCAACCTCGATCCCGCGCAACTCGGCATCGTGTTCTCCAGTTTTTTCGTGGGCTACGCGATTTTCTGTTTCGTCGGCGGCTATTCGGCGGATCGATGGGGACCGAAATCCGTGCTCGCCGTCTCCATGCTCGTCTGGTCGCTCTTTTGCGGATTGACGGCAACGGCGGTCGGCATCGTCAGTCTGTTGCTCGTGCGCATTGTCTTTGGCATGGGTGAAGGGCCGCTCTGCGCCAACATCAACAAGCTCGTGTCGAACTGGTTTCCGCGCAGGCAGCAGGCGAGCATGATCGGTATCGCGAATTCCGGACAGTCGGTCGGCGCGGCGATCGCGGGGCCCGTGGTCGGCTTTCTCGCGCTGGCGACGAGCTGGCGCACGTCGTTCGTGATCATCGGCGCGGTCGGCACGCTCTGGGTGCTCGCGTGGTTGCTGCTGGCGAAGGACAAGCCGTCGACGCCCATCGAGGAATCCGCCGAAGCCCTCGCGCAAGACGACGCGGCCCTCGCCGCCGATGGCTCCCCCGCGCCGCTGTCCACTTACCTGCTGCGCCCAGCGATCCTTTCGACCGCGTTCGCCTTCTTCGGCTACGCCTACATCCTGTACTTCTTCCTGTCGTGGTTCCCGAGCTATCTGACGATGGCGCATCACCTCAGCATCCAGAAGATGGCCGTGGTGAGCGTGATTCCGTGGGCGGTCGGCGCGACGGGCCTCGTGGTCGGCGGCCTGGTCTGCGACTGGATCTACAAGAAGACCGGCCGCGCCATCTTCGCGCGCAAGATCGTGCTGATCACGAGCCTGGGCGCGGGCGCGGTGTGCATCGGCGTGACAGGCACGGTGACGGACCTGACGAGCGCGGTCACGTTGATGGCCATCGCCGTCTTCTTCATGTACGCGTCGTACAACACCTACTTCGCGATCGTGCTCGATACCGTGGAAAAGCGGCGCGTCGGCGCGGTCGGCGGTTTCGTGCACTTCATCGCCAATCTGGCGGGGATCGTCGCGCCGGCCTTGACGGGTTTTCTCGTGCAATGGTCCGGCAACTTCAAGAGCGCGTTCTTGCTGACCGGCGCGATCGCCGCGCTCGGCGCGATCTTCGTCGCGGTGTTCGTAAGACCGCCCAAGCCTCAATTGCAGCTTCAACCCGAACTCGCGTAACGGCGAAAAAATCATGCGACATTACGCGACCATCGAGGAACTGCGCATCGCCGCCAGGAAGCGCGTGCCGCGCATGTTCTACGACTATGTCGATGCCGGTTCGTGGACCGAATCGACGTATCGCGCGAACAGTGACGACTTCGCGCAACTGCAGTTCCGGCAGCGTGTCGCCGTGGATTTCAGCGAGCGCAATCTCACGACGACGATGGCTGGTATCCCCGTTTCGATGCCGGTCGCCATTGCACCGACCGGCATCGCCGGCATGCAACGCGCGGATGGCGAGATTCTCGCGGCGCGCGCGGCCGCGCGCTTCGGTGTGCCGTTCACGTTATCGACGGTCAGCATCTGCTCGATCGAGGACGTCGCCGCGCATACGCAGAAGCCTTTTTGGTTTCAGCTCTACATGATGAAGGACCGCGGTTTCATTGCGGACCTGATTTATCGCGCGAAAATTGCCGGGTGTTCCGCGCTCGTCCTCACGCTCGACTTGCAGATTCAAGGCCAGCGCCACAAGGACAAACGGAACGGTCTGTCCGCGCCGCCAAAGCTCACGCTGCGCAACCTCGCGCATCTGTCGCGCTATCCGCGCTGGTGTGCGGGCATGCTGGGCACGCCGCGCCGCACCTTCGGCAATATCGTCGGACATGCGCCGGGCGTGACGGGCATCGCGTCAATGGCCGACTGGGCCGCGCGGCAGTTCGACCCGACGCTCACGTGGCAGGACATCGACTGGGTGCGCAAGCAGTGGGGCGGCAAGATCATCCTGAAGGGCATCCTCGACGAGGAAGACGCGCGCATTGCCCGCGATATCGGCGCGGACGCGCTCATCGTTTCGAATCATGGCGGGCGTCAACTGGACGGCGCGCCTTCGAGCATTTCCATGCTGCCGCGTATCGCAGAAGCCGTGCATGGCGATATCGAACTGCACATGGACGGTGGCATCCGCTCGGGACAAGACGTGTTGAAAGCGCTCGCTTGCGGCGCGCGCGGCGTGTACATAGGCCGCGCATTTCTGTATGGACTCGGCGCGGAAGGTGAAGCGGGCGTGACACGTGCGCTCGAAATCATCCGCGATGAACTCGATATGACGATGGCCCTCGCAGGCGTCACTGATGCACGCGCGATAGACGGCCGCGTATTGCGCTCAGGCGGCTTTACCTGCGGGCGCGGCGCGCTGGAAACACCGGTGCGCATGCAGGTTGCTTGAATCACGGAAAAAAGGAGACTCGCATCATGCTGAAGGCATTGACCCCGCAACAGGTTGAACATTTCCAGCAACACGGCTATGTCGCGCCCATTCGCGTGATGTCCGAAGAGACCGCGCTCGAACTGCGCAAGCGCCTGGAGGACTTCGAGCACGAGAAAAGTTCGTTCGCGAAGAAGGCGCTCAACGTAAAGAGCCATCTGCTGTTTCCGTGGCTCAACGATCTCGTGCGCAACGACAAGGTAGTCGATGCAATCGACGATCTCTACGGCGAGAATCTGCTGGTCTGGGCAAGCAGCTTCTTCATCAAGAACGCGCGCGACCCGGCTTACGTGTCGTGGCATCAGGACTCGACGTATTGGGGTTTGTCCAAGCCCGATGTCGTGACCGCGTGGGTCGCGCTTTCGGAGAGCAACCGTTCGAACGGTGCGATGCAGGTCGTGCCGGGCACGCATCTGCTCGATCAGATGCCGCATCGCGATACCTTCAACGAGCACAATCTGCTCACACGCGGGCAGGAAGTCGCGGTGGAAGTGGATGAAGCGCAGGCGGTATCGATCGAACTCGCGCCGGGCGAGATGTCGCTTCATCATGTGCGGATCGTGCATGGCTCGCCGCCCAACCATTCGGACAAGCGGCGCATCGGCTATGCCATCCGCTATATCCCGACTTATGTGCGCCAGCTCGAAGGCGAGGACAGCGCCACGCTCGTGCGCGGCATCGATACGTACAACACCTTCGAGCACGAGCCGCGTCCGACCGAGGAACTGGACCCGGCGTTCGTCGCGCTGCATCAGCAGATCGGCGAGCGCAACCTGAACATTCTCTACAAGGGCGCGGGACAAACCGCAACCGGACGACGCTAGACGCATGACGAACACGAAATTCGAAGCAGCGGTCTTGGAGCGTAAAGGCGAGCCCTTGCAGATCAGGCGCGTCACGCTCGGCAATCTGGCCGACACGGATGTGATCGTGCGCGTGAAGGCGACGAGCCTGTGCCATACCGATCTCGAAGCGGTGCGCGGCGACTTACGCACGCCGCTTCCGTTCGTGCCGGGGCACGAAGCGGCGGGTATCGTCGAATGGGCGGGCAACGCAGTGCGCGGCGTGAAGGTGGGCGACCATGTCGTCACGTCGTGGAATCCTCATTGCGGCGCGTGCTTTTACTGTGCGCGCAAGCTTTCGATTCTCTGCCAGCTGTATCGCGATCACGCGGCGCAGTCGTTCCATTTCGATGGCGCGCCTCGCCTCTTTCTCGACGATGGCGCGCCCGTGCATCAGTTGATGTATTCGGGCAGCTTCGCGGAGTTGTGCGTGGTGTCGGAAGAGTGTGCGGTGAAGGTGCCCCACGAGATGCCGTTCGACCGCGCGTGTCTCATCGGCTGTGGCGTGATGACGGGCGTGGGCGCGGCGCTGAATGTCGCGAAGGTCGAGCCGGGCAGTACCGTGACGGTAATCGGCTGCGGCGCGGTCGGCTTGTCGGCGGTGCAGGGCGCGCGGCTCGCGGGCGCGGCACGCATCATCGCGGTGGATCGCTCGTCGGACAAGCTCGATCTCGCGCGCGCGGTCGGCGCCACTCACGCGCTTTCAGCCGACGACAACCTCGCTGCCGCGCATGCCGATCTGACCCAGGGACGCGGCGCGGATTACGTATTCGAGGCTGCGGGTAATCGCACATCGCTGCGGACAAGCGTGGAGCTTGCAAGGCCCGGCGCGCATGTCGTGTGGCTCGGCAAGCTGCCGGCGGAAGAAGAGGCCTCGTTTCGTTGGGCGAGCCTCATGGGCGAGAAACAGATCGTACGTTCGAGCTACGGCGGCGCGAACCCGGCCAGCGACTTTCCGATGCTCGCCAAAGCGTATCTCGACGGCTCGCTGAAACTCGACGAGTACGTGACGTCGCATATCGCGCTTGCCAATATCAACGACGGCTTGCAAAGGCTCGCCACGGGCGCGGAGCTGCGCGCGGTCATCGAATTCTGAGCGAACGTCATGCGTCATCCCGACATGCAACCCGGCTGGATCGACGCGCCGCATCGCAGCGCGACGCTCGGGCGCTTCGCGCTGGAATCGGGCGAACATATAGACGATCTGCTCGTGTCCTACGTCGTGCACGGCGATATCGGCGACCGCGCACGGCCCGTGGTATTGGGCTTGTGCGCGATCGGCAGCACGCATCATCGGCTGGACTTTCTGATCGGCGAGGCGCGTGCCTTCGACCCGCAAAGGGTGAACATCATCGTCGTGGATGCGCTCGGCAATGGCTTGTCGAGTTCGCCTTCCAATGCGTTGAGCCAGGGCGGCGAGCGCTTTCCGCGCTTCACCATCCGCGACATGGTGAAGAGCCAGAAGGCGCTGCTCGATCATCTCGGCATCGATGAAGTGGCCGCCGTGGTCGGCGCGTCGATGGGCGGCATGCAGGCGTTGCAGTGGGGCGTGACGTTTCCGCGCTTCATGCGCAAGCTCGTCGCGCTAACGCCGATGGCGAAGACCACGCCCTGGTCGCAGGCGATCAATCATGCGGGACGCAGCGCGCTTTCTAAGTCGAACGGAGACTGGAGCGCGTGGCTCGCGGTGATGCAGATCATCGCCATGCGTACGCCCGAACGCTTCGCCGATGACGCCGCGAAAGCGGGCGGCACATACGCCTGGCTCGATGCGCGCGCCGCATGGTGGGCGACGCAGCGCGCCGATCCGCTCGACTGGATTGCGCAGTCGCATGCCTACGATACCCACGATGTCGGCACCACCCCCGGCTTCGATGGTGACACCGCAAAGGCGCTGGCCGCGATTGCGGCACCCACGCTCGTCTGCGTGCCCGCGCTCGATCTCTACAATCCCGTTGAAGCGGGCGTCTGGGCCGCGGAGCACATTCCGCAAGCGACCTTGCTGCGGCTGCCCTGCACGAGCGGGCACATGATGGCCTCGGAAGCGGACCCGCAGGCGGCGGCGCAGCTGAACGACGCCATCGCCGAATTCATGCGGTGACGGCGCATACGTGCTGGGGTATGGTTGAGCATCGATCGAATCTGCACGAAGAACACATGAGCCAGTTGAACACCTACGCGACGAATGCCGCCGATACCCCGCCGCTTGATGCAGGCGGCTCCATCCAGCATCGCACTTACCGGCTGTTGCGCGAGATGATCGAGGACGGACGTATCGCGCCTGGAGAAAAGCTGCTCGAAGCGCAGGTCGCGAAGTCTTTTTGCATCAGCCGCTCGCCTGCGCGTATTGCGCTTGCGGCGTTGTGCGCTGACAAGATCATCGTCGAGAGCGAGGGGCGCGGGTATCGCGTGGCGGGAACGGCATCGGCGGAACGCGCGGGCAAGGCGGCCGTGCTCGACAAGGTCGAACTCACTAACGAGCCGCAATGGCAGCGCATGTATGCCGATCTGGAGCGCGAACTTTGTACGCGCGTGCTGTTCGGCTCGGTGCGTATCACCGAGGAAGCGCTGGCGCAGTACTTCGACGTGAGCCGCACTGTGGCGCGCGGCGTCATGGCGCGCATGCATAGCGTGGGCGCGCTGTCGCAGGACCGCAATGGACACTGGATTGCCGAACAGGTGACCGAGGCGCGTATTGGGCATCTCTTCGAAATGCGCCGTTTGCTCGAACCGACCGCGCTGGTGCATGCCGCGCCGCTTGTTTCGCGCGAATTTCTCGAAGGCGTGCGCGAGCGGCTCATCGGCGCGATCGAGGCCACGCATCGCGGCGGCGCCGAAATGGACATGGCGGAAACAGACCTGCATATCGACCTGCTCGCGCATTGCCCGAATAAGGAGATCGTGTTTGCGCTGCAGCGTACGCATGTGCTGTTCGTGCCGACGCGCTATTTGAGCGACCCGTATCTGCAGATTCCCGATCAGCTCATCAGCGATGCCTTCACGGAGCATCTGCGCATCATCGACGACATTCTCGCCGGCAAGCCCGAACGCGCGGCGCAGACCTTACAGGAGCACATCGGCGAAGCGGATACACGGTGGATGCTGCGCTTCGAGATCATCCGGCGCTTGAGGCAGCCCGATCTTCCGCCGTATCTTTCGTCGCTCGGCAGCGTCTGATTCCTGTTCACGCGCGGCCGGCTTCTTCGATCGCCTGCATCAAAAGACGCACGCCGGGAGACAGAGGCGCGTCGCGCCGCGTGACCAGTTCGTAAGGCTCGCTACGCGACGACAATGCAAGCGGCAAGGTGCAGACGATGCCATGCGCCGTGCAAAAGCGCGCGACATCCACGGACACCAGCGCCACTAGCGACGGGTTTTTCTGTAGCAGAGAAAGCGTCGCGAACGCCGATGTGGTTTCGAGCAGATGCGCGGGAAAACGCAGGCCTGCATCGTGAAACTCGCGTTCGAGCAAGAGGCGCATGGGCATGTTCGCGCGATACACGACCCACCGGTGCTTCGCCAGATCCTTCAAGGCCACGCGCTTTCTCTTCGCCAAGGGATGCTCCGTATTGGCGATGACCGCGAGCGTCTCGTCCTGCACGATCGCGCTGTCGTAGAGATACGGCGTTTGACTCACGCTCGTGCGGCACACGGCGAGATCGAGCCGGCCGGCATCGATCAGACTCAGCAACGTCGCGCTCGTATCTTCCACGATTTCCACCGACATCTCTGGCTGACGCGTGGCGACTTCGGTGATCGCATCGGTCACGAGCGGCACCGCGCCCATGATGACGCCTACCGCCACGCGCCCGCCGTATCCACGCATGATGCCGACGATCTCTTCACGCAAATGCGCCAGGTCCGTATGAATGAGCCGCGCATAGCGGATCACGCAATGGCCGATCGCGTTGGGTTCGAGCCCGCGATTGGTCCGCACGAATAGCGGCGCGCCGAAGGTGGTTTCGATTTCATGGAGCGCCTTGCTCGCGCCCGGTTGCGTGAGCGCGAGTTGCCTTGCCGCGCCGACCAGCGAGCCGCGTTCTTCGAGCGCGATGAGAAGCCGCAACTGTTTGACATGCAGGCGGGAGATGATCGAGTCGATGCTGGGCGTCATGGCCGCGAGGGTTGAGTAAAAGTTATAGCGGTATCAATTGTCGTCAGTATCGCCGCGAAGTTCTCCGACGTATACTCGACCACCACCGCGGCGCGCTTCGCTCCATATAACCTTTCCTCAGTCACCATGTCCCTCATCAACTACATCACGCAGATTCAGTTCGACTTCGGCGCGTTGCGCCTGCTTGCGGGAGAGTGCGAACGCTTCGGCATCAAACGCCCGCTGATCGTGACCGATGCAGGCATTCGCGCAGCCGGTCTGCTCGATAAAGTCGTCGATGCGCTGGGCGCGCAAACGCCCGCGCCGGTATTCGACGCGACGCCGCCCAATCCGAACGAAGCGGCCGTGCGCGCGGCGGTGGCGATGTATCGCGAGAACGATTGCGACGGCGTGATCGCGGCAGGCGGCGGTTCGTCCATCGATCTGGCGAAGGGCGTGGCCGTCTGCGCAACCCACGAAGGTCCGCTGCAAAGTTTCGCGGTGATCGAAGGCGGCCTTGCGCGCATCACGGCGGCGACCGCGCCGGTCATCGCCATTCCGACGACGGCGGGCACCGGCAGCGAAGTGGGTCGCGGCGCGATCCTGATTCTCGACGATGGCCGCAAGGTCGGCGTGATCTCGCCTTATGTCGTGCCAAAAGTCGCCATCTGCGACCCCGAACTCACGCTGGGCCTGCCGCCGCTGATGACCGCCGCCACCGGCATGGACGCCGTGGCGCACTGTCTCGAAACCTTCATGGCGCCGGTGTTCAACGCACCCGCCGACGGCATCGCGCTCGACGGCTTGTGGCGCGCGTGGCGGCATATCGAACGCGCGACGCGCAATCCCGCCGACCGCGTGGCGCGCTGGAACATGATGAGCGCGTCGATGCAGGGCGCGCTTGCGTTCCAGAAGGGTCTCGGCTGTGTGCACAGCCTGTCGCACTCGCTCGGCGGCATCAACCCGAAGCTGCATCACGGCACGCTAAACGCCATTTTCTTGCCGGCGGTCATCGCGTTCAACAGCAGCGCGCCGACCATGCAGGAAGAGGGCAAGCTTTCGCGCATTGCGCAGGCAATGGGCCTCGCATCCGGCGATGAGGTGGGCGAGGCCATCCGCGCGATGACCGCGACGCTCGGACTGCCGCGCGGTTTGTCCGATCTCGGCGTGACGCGCGAATTGTTCCCGCGCATCATCGCGGGCGCGCTAAAGGACCACAGTCATAAGACGAATCCGCGCGAGGCATCGACGGAAGACTACACGGCTATTCTCGAGGCATCCCTGTAATTCGGGCCGGAAGGCAAGACAAGCGACGGCGGCCTATTTGCGGCATTGCAACACGACCCTTACGGGAAAACCCTAGGTTCTGTTACAATGATTGGCAAATTTTGGGGAACTTGTCATGGGCCGCCGCTTCGTTGTCGTAGAAAAGATCGCTTTTACCCTTCTCACCATGTCCGCCGTGCTGGACGCGAGCTATATCACCTGGGAAAGCCACCCTAATTTCCGTGAGAACGTTACGGAAATCGTCAAGATGAGTTCAGACCTCTCGTTGGCGAACCCCGGCGGCGACGCCACGCCGCTCGTTCCCATGGCGTTCAATTAAGTTTCACGTCGCCGCGCTCGCCTTCTTCGAGCGCGGCAGTCGCATACCCGCTATACGGCCCGCCGTCGCACGGCGCGCGCACCTTGTCTTATGCTGGCGGCTCCTCAAGCCGTTTCCGCCGCCACGCATGTCCGCCGCCATCCAAACCAACGCCAGTTTCGGCGATCAAATCACGAGCTTTGCCCGCAGCATCGGGCAGATCGTCCTGCAGCGTAATGCCGCGACGGGCGTCTGCATCTTCGTCGCGCTGCTGTGCGCGAATCCCCGGCTCGCGTGCGGTCTGCTTATCGGCGCGTTGACGGGCAACGTCATTACCGTCATCACGCAAGACGCGGATTCACCCGCCATGCGCGACGATCTCTACGGTTTCAACGGCGCATTGGCCGCGCTCGCGGCGTTCACGTTTATCGGCGATGCATCGCAGGCGGCGGCTGTGGCCATTGTCGCGGCGATGGCCGCGACGCTCATCGCCCCCACGCTCGCCGGCAAACTCATGCGCTTTGGCTTGCCGATCTTCTCCAGCCCGGCGATCATCGTGACCTGGTGCTGGCTGCCGTTTCTGGCCGGGCGCGGCGATACAGGCGCGATTCCGCCCGTCGCGACGGGCTTCGTTTCCATGCTGGAGGCGGCTTTCGCGGGCCTCGCGCCGATTGTCTTCGCGACCGGCGCGCTGGCCGGTGCGCTCATCGCAATCGGGCTGTTTGCCGCCGGGCCGTCGCGTGCGGCGTGGGCGCTCGCGGGCAGTGGACTCGGCGCGTTTCTGCACGCACTCGGCGGCGCAAGCGATGCCGTCGCGCTCTCCGGTGCATGCGGTTTCAATGCGGCGCTCGCGGCGCTGGCCGCCGCGCCGCTCGGCGGCCGCTATACGCTGCTGGCGATCGTCGCATCGGTGTTGTTCGAGCGCGTGATCGATTGCCTGGGCGTCGCCGCGTTGACCGCGCCTTTCGTGCTGGCGTCGTGGACGGTGCTTTGCATGGCGCGCCGTCTCGAGGCGCATACGGACAAGTCGCATCGCATGCAGGCAGCGCCCGCTCTCGTCGATAAAGGAGACTCACATGTCGTTCACCCACACGCCTGAGCGCCGCATCGCGGAAAGCGGACCGCGTTCGGCGGCCGAAGCGGCGACGCGCGCCGATCTGGCGGCGGCGTATCGGCTCGTTGCGCTCAACGGCTGGGACGATGTCGTCTATACGCACATCTCGGCAAGCGTTCCCGGCGAGCCCGGCCGCTTTCTGATCAACCCGTTCGGGCTTTCCTTCGACGAAGTCACGGCGTCGAATCTCGTCAAGATCGATATCGATGGCAACGTGATCGGCGCGACCGCGCATCCCGTGAACGCGACCGGCTTCGCGCTGCATGGCGCGGTGCACGCCGCCCGTGCCGATGCCGTTTGCGTGATGCATCTTCACGTGCGCGAAGCGATCGCCGTGTCCGCGCAACCGCACGGTTTGCTGCCCGGCTCGCAACATGCCATGCGCTTTCACGGGCACCTGGCGTACCACGATTACGAAGGCCTCGCGTTTTCGCCGGCGGAAGGCGAGCGGCTGGTTGCGAGTCTCGGCGCGCATCGCGCCATGCTCTTGCGCAATCACGGGCCGCTTACGCTTGGGCGCACCATCGCCGAGGCTTACGTGCTGATGGATATGCTCGTGAAGGCGTGCGATATTCAGCTGCGCGCGCTGGCGGGCGTAGGCAAGATGATCGTGCCGAATCCGGATGTCGTCGCGCGCACGGCCGCACAATTGCACGATGACGATGCGATCGAAGGCGCGCTCGAATGGCCTGCGCTGCTGCGCAAGCTCGAGCGCATCGACCCGTCGTATCGGGAATGAAGGTTCAACTCAAAGGAGATCGACGGCATGCCGACATTCAACATTCAACTGTTCGAAGGCCGCACGGCGGAAGAGAAGCGCAAGTTCGTCGAGGCGATCACGCGTACGACTTGCGAGACGCTCGGCTGCGAGCCGGGCTCCGTGGATATCATTCTGACGGATGTGAAGCGCGAGAATTGGGCGACGGCAGGGAAGCTCTGGTCGGAGCAGTAGTTGTGCGTTCATGTGGCTGACGTTTCGGCTGTCTGCCGCTTTTGGATGGATCGCCGGATCTCAATTCTTTCACCGGATCCGAGCGCGATGCGCGCATCATACGACGGGCGACGCCCCTTCAGCGGCAAGCGCGGCCTTCACCGCAGGGCGTGCGCCGATCCGGTCCACAAAGCGTGCGAGCGACTTCCAGCGCTCGATGTCTATTGAGAAGTGCGGCAGCCACGACAGTATCGTGTATAGGTAGGCGTCCGCCACACCGAAGTCGCCGACCTGTGCGGCGGCCTTCGAGACAGATCGCGCATCCGCCACGGCCACCAGCAAACGCCAATGCATCAAGTTCATCATGATCGGATGGGCTTAAGGGGAAATCGCGGGCGAGCGCTTCGGGGCGCCATGCGTCGATAACATCGACCGCTTTTGAACAAGGTCTGACGCCGATGAATGCAACCTAAGTACGTTCAGCCGAACTCTCGTGCGTAAGTGACTAATCGACGAAGGACCGCCAAGCGGCCCTTCATCCAATGCAACTCAAGCCGTCTGCTTGGCTGCCAGCCGAAACTTATGCAACAACGGTTCCGTATACCCGCTAGGCTGCGTACGACCCTCGAACACCAGCGCGCACGCCGCCTTGAACGCATACGAACTGTCGAATGCCGGCGCCATCGGACGATAATGCGGGTCTGCTTCGTTCTGCTGGTCCACCACGGCGGCCATGCGTTCCAGCGTTTGTCTCACCTGCTCTTCCGTGACGATGCCATGCCGCAGCCAATTCGCAATGTGCTGGCTCGAAATGCGCAGGGTGGCGCGGTCTTCCATCAGGCCGACATCGTGAATGTCAGGCACCTTCGAACAGCCCACGCCCTGATCGACCCAGCGCACCACATAACCGAGAATGCCCTGTGCGTTGTTCTCGATCTCGCTCTTGATGTCGTCTTCCGACCAGCTCGGCTTGTCGACCACCGGAATGGTCAGCAGGCCATCCAGCAGTTCGTTCTTCACGCCGTCGTAGTCGATGCTCTCCATGTCCTGCTGAACGTGCTGCACATCGACCTGATGGTAATGCAGCGCATGCAGCGTGGCCGCCGTGGGCGAAGGCACCCACGCCGTGTTCGCGCCCGCCTTCGGGTGCGCGATTTTCTGCTGCAGCATGGCGTGCATGAGATCGGGCATCGCCCACATGCCCTTGCCGATCTGAGCGCGGCCGCGCAAGCCGGTGTTCAGCCCGACGAGCACGTTGTTACGCTCGTATGCGCCAATCCAAGCGGACGACTTCATGTCGCCCTTGCGCATCATCGGGCCGGCTTCCATCGACGAATGCATCTCGTCGCCGGTGCGATCCAGAAAGCCCGTGTTGATGAACGCGACGCGCGCGCCCGCCGCCGCGATACATGCCTTGAGGTTCACGCTGGTGCGGCGTTCCTCGTCCATGATGCCCATCTTGATGGTATGACGCGGCAAGCCAAGCAGGTCCTCGACGCGCGTGAAAAGCTCGTCCGAAAACGCCACTTCGGCGGGGCCGTGCATCTTCGGCTTGACGATATAGATGGAGCCCGTGCGCGAGTTGATCTTGTTCTTGAGGTCGTGCAGCGCGCCGAGCGTGGTCATCACCGCGTCGAGAATGCCTTCGGGAATCTCGTTGCCGTCGCGATCGAGCACGGCGGGGTTGGTCATCAGATGCCCGACGTTGCGGATGAAGAGGAGCGAGCGGCCATGCAGCTTGAGCGTCGAGCCGTCGGGCGCGGTGTATTCGCGGTCGGGGTTCAGGCTGCGCGTGAAGCTCTTGCCGTTCTTCGTCACCTGCTCGGCGAGATTGCCCTGCATGAGACCGAGCCAGTTGCGATAGAGCGCGGTCTTGTCGGCGGCATCGACGGCGGCCACCGAATCTTCGCAATCGATGATCGTGCTCACCGCCGCTTCCATCAGCAGGTCCTTGACATGCGCGCCATCCGTCTTGCCGATGGGATGATCGGCGTCGATCTGAATCTCGACATGCAGGTCGTTATGCTTGAGGAGGATGGCGTGGGGCGCGCTGGCATCGCCCTGAAAGCCCGCGAACTGTTCCGGGTTCGCGAGGCGGCTCTTGTCGTCCTTCAGCGTGACGACGAGCTTGCCCTGTTCGATGCTGTACTTCGTGGCGTCGGCATGGGAGCCGTGCGCGAGGGGCGCATTGTCGTCGAGAAAGGCGCGTGCATACGCGATTACTTTCGCGCCGCGCTTAGGATTGAACTCGGCCGTGCGCTCGGCGCCGTCGCTTTCGTCGATGGCATCGGTGCCATACAGCGCGTCATACAGACTGCCCCAGCGTGCGTTCGCGGCGTTGAGCGCATAGCGCAGATTCGACAGCGGCACGACGAGTTGCGGACCGGCCTGTTCGGCGATTTCGCGATCGACATTGGCGGTCGTTGCGCGCACGCTGGCAGGCGCGGGCACGATATAGCCGATCTCTTCCAGAAACTTGCGATACGCGCGCAGGTCGCGCACCGGGCCAGGATTGCCGCGATGCCAGTTGTCGAGTTCGGTCTGCAGGCGGTCGCGCTCGGCGAGCAACGCGCGGTTCTTCGGTGCGAGATCGTGCACCAGGGCGTCGAAGCCTTTCCAGAAGGAAGCAGTATCGACGTCCGTGCCGGGAATGGCTTCTTCTTCGACGAACTTGGCGAGACTCGTGGCGACCTTGAGGCCGTGTTGTTGGGTCATGTCGGTCATGGGCACTCCGGCTGAACGATGCTTCAGGGGTTTTTGGGCGGGCTGGGCAATATGGTAGCGCGGATTGACGGCGGGTCGCTGTTCGAAACGGCAAGCGTGGGCGCTGCGGGCTTCATACGGAACGCCTTCCGGTGCGTACGCAACGGCGCCGGAAGACGATTGGCCCGCGCATCAATGCAGCGTCGGAAGATTGCCGCCGCAGCACTGCTTGTACTTTCGGCCGCTGCCGCACGGGCACGGGTCGTTGCGTCCGACTTTCGGCTCCAGCCGCTTTAATGGCATGGGAGAGAGACCGGCTGCCCGCGCCTTTCGCTGCGGCTCGAAGAATCGATAGATCGTGCTCAGGTTCTCGCACATCTGGCCGATCAGTCCATCGCGCGTTTCGTTTTCGATGGAAAGCGACTGCAAGGTGCGGTTGTCGTCGTGTTCGTGATGCAGGGCCAGCACGGGAGCCAGCAAACGCGCGCGCGTGTCGTCCCTGAGCAGGCTGCTCCAGCTTTCGGCACGCATGCCGACGCCACGGATGAAGCCATGCGCCCAGTCGTTCGCGTTCGCCACGCCGCTCTCGTCTTCTTCGAGCACAGGCTCGTAATGATGCGAACTATCGAGCGTGCGCGCCAGTTCGCCCACGACGACATTCCAGTGGCGTATCAGCAATCCGGTGATCTCGGTTGCCTGCCGTTCGCTATCGAACTCGAAATCGGTGTTCCAGATTTCAGGAAACCATTCGCTAGACTTGATGAGGTCGGGGCAACATGCCAAGGCAGCGAAGAAGCCATCGACCATTTCGACGTTCATCGCGTTCGGACCAACGGATGCGAGGAAGTCGTCGAGCTGGTTGAGTTCGTCGTCGGAGAGATTGTCGGGGCGGATCGAGGGCACGTTTGAAGATTGGACGTTTAGAGTTTTCGGGCAGGAGTCACTTCATCGATTGTACGGCCTGCTTGTTTTCCTCCGATCGAAGGCCAAGGAAAAGGCCCGGTCTCGAAAGACCGGGCCTCACCGTGCATCGACTCACACAGCCGCTTCCAGCAAGTCCTCGATCATCACCGGCAGCTTTCTCACCCGCACGCCGGTTGCGTGATAGACCGCGCCCGTGATCGCCGCCGCGATCCCGGCAAGCCCGATCTCCGCGATCCCGCGTGCGCCGAGTTCGTTGAAGATGGTGTCCGGATGATCGAGGAAGGTGACGTCGAGCTTCGGCGTATCCGCGTTGGTGGCGACGACGTAATCCGCGAAATTGCTGTTGATCGGCGCGCCGCTGCGCTCGTCGTAGATCGTATGCTCGAAGAGCGCCATGCCGACGCCCATCACCACCGCGCCTTCCACCTGATTGCGTCCCGCGCGCGGATTGAGAATCTTGCCGCCGTCGATCACCGTCACCACGCGGCTCACGCGCAAGCGCGCCGTCGCCGCGTCCCAGGTCACTTCGGCGAAATGCGCGCCGTACGAGTGAATCGACCACTTCTTCTTGAGTGGGTCGTCGAAGCCGCCTTTTGCGCTGCCGCTCCCCGATGCCGCATGCATGTTCGACAACTCGAGAATCCGCGTATAAGGCACGCCGCTTTCCGCCGATTCGTTCTTGCGATGCACGCGTGCGCCACTCAACGCGAGATCGTCCGGCTTCGCGCCCGCGAACGGCGATCCTTCCGCCTGCGATGCACGTGTGAGCACGATCTTCACCGCCGCGCGCACGGCATCCGACACCGCCGGAATCACGGATGCCGTCGCCGCCGAGCCGCCGGAAATGGGACCGATGGGCAAGGCCGTATCGCCGAGACCGACTTCGATCTTGCGTAGCGCAATGCCCGTGTGCTCGGCCACCAGCTGCGCGAGGATCGTGTACGTGCCGGTGCCGATATCCTGCGTGCCGCACGCAACCCGCGCCGTGCCGTCCGCGCGCAGATCGACCGCCGCTTCCGCCGAGAAGCGCAAGCCAGGCCAACTGCATGCGCCGACGCCCCAACCGAGCGTCAAGCCATCGCGCTTCATGGACCCGACCTCGGGCGTGCGCTTCGCCCAGCCGAATTTCTCCGCGCCAGTCTTGAGACATTCGACGAGATGCCGTGACGAGAACGGCAAGCCGCTGCTTTCATCGACGGTGGGTTCGTTACGCAGCCGCAATTCCACCGGATCGATCTTCAAGGCGACCGCGAGTTCATCCATCGCCGATTCGAGTGCGTAGAGACCGGGCACCGCGCCTGGACCGCGCATCGACGTGGGCGAACCGACGTTGCGCTTCGCGACGCCGCCCGTTACGCGCAGATTGGCCGTGCTGTACATCTGCGGCGTGGCTTCGCCGCAGTCTTCGGCGTATTCGTCGGCGAGCGCGGCGTGGTTCAGAAAATCATGCCGCAGCGACACGAGCTTGCCGTCTTGCGTGGCCGCGAGCCGCACGCGCTGTTGCGTCGTCGGCCGATGTCCCACGTTCTGAAACATCATCTTGCGGCTCAGCACGAGCTTGACCGGATGCCCGGTCTGCTTCGTCGCGACCGCCGCGAGCAAGGAATGCGGCCACATCCATAACTTGCCGCCGAAACCCGAGCCGAGGTAGCGCGAGATCACGCGCACTTTCTCTTTCGGCACGCCGAGCATCTGCACGAGCGTGCCGCGATGGTTCGACACCGCCTGGCTCGTCTCGTAGAACGTGTAGCTGTCGCCGTTCCAGTGCGCGATGGTCGAATGCAGTTCAATCGGATTGTGCGTTTCGACGGGCGTCACGTAGGTCTCGTCGATTTTCACGGGCGCTTCGTCGAAAGCACTCGCGGCATCGCCGCGCTCGCTCGCGACCTTCGGCTCTTCGGCGGCGGTCAGGGCCGAGCTGACGTCGTGCGGCGTGACGTCGTAGCTCACCTTGATCGCGGCCGCCGCCGCGCTCGCCGTTTCGAAGGTTTCGGCAATCACGCACGCGACATACTGGCCGTAATAGCGGATCACGTCGTCTTCGAAGGGCGGACGTTGTTCATCGGTATAACCGTCTTCGAACGAATTGCCGGGAATGCGATACAACTTGCCGATATTGCCGCGATGCAGAATCAGCTTCACGCCGGGCATGGCCTGCGCGGCCGCGAATTCGAGCGATGTGATCCTGCCGCTCGCGATGGTGCTGCCAACCGGCACGGCAACCAGCATGCCGGGCAGATCGACGTCTGAGGTGTAAGTCGCGCGGCCGCAAACCTTCAGCGGTCCGTCTATACGCGACTGGGGTCGTCCAATGAAGGACGACGTGGTGTCAGGTGCGGTGGACATGGGCGGGTTCCTCGGTCGGTGTCAGGATGCCTGGGTGGCAAGTCTCAACGCCTGCACGATGCAGCGCTTCGCCAGTTCCACCTTGAAGCCGTTTTCGCTTTGCGGTTTCGCATCGGCGAGGGCGGCATCGGCGGCGCGGCGAAAACTCGCTTCGTCGGGCGTGGCGTCTTGCAAAACCTGTTCGGCTTCGCGCGAGCGCCACGGTTTCGTCGCCACGCCGCCGAGTCCCACGCGCACATGCGCGATACGCCCGTCCTTCACACCGACGACAATCGCCGCCGACGCCAGCGCGAATTCATACGACGCCCGGTCGCGCAACTTCAGGTACACCGAACGCGCGCCTGCCACCGGCGCGGGCAGGCTGACGTGCGTGACGAGATCGCCGGCTTCGAGCACGTTCTCGCGCTCGGGCGTGTCGCCGGGCAGGACGTAGAACGCGTCGATGGGAATCGCGCGCTGGCCCTTCGCGCCTTCGACGTGGATGGTCGCTTCGAGCGCGGCGAGCGCCACGTTCATGTCCGACGGATTGCTCGCAATGCACGTGTCGCTCGTGCCGAGAATCGCCTGCGTGCGATTGAAGCCATGAATCGCGGAACAGCCGCTGCCCGGCTCGCGCTTGTTGCAGGGCGAAGCCGTATCGCGGAAATAGACGCAGCGCGTGCGTTGCAGCAGATTGCCGGCCGTCGTCGCCATGTTGCGCAACTGGACGGACGCGCCCGCGAGCACCGCCTGCGACAACACCGGATAGCGCTCCTTGATGAGCGGATGGTGCGCGAGGTCCGAATTACGCGCGGTCGCGCCGATGCGCATGCCGCCGTCATCGGTGGCATCGATATGATCGAGCGGCAGACGGCTGATATCGATGATCCGTAAGGGCTTTTCGACATTGAGCTTCATCAGGTCGAGCAGCGTCGTGCCGCCCGCGAGAAAGCGCACTTCGGCGCCTTGCTGCGCGGTATGCGCCGACGCGCCCGCCGCAATCGCGTCGCGCAAGTCGCGCGCGCGGGAAAGCGTGAACATTTCCATGGCGCTCTCCTTAAGCCTTGTTGCCGCGCACGGACTGGATCGCCATGACGATGTTCTGATACGCGCCGCAGCGGCACAGGTTGCCGCTCATCGCTTCGCGCACGTCGTCGTCGCTCGTGCCGACGGGTTCGTCGAGCAGCGCCACCGCCGACATGAGTTGACCGGCCGTACAGTAGCCGCACTGATAGCCGTCGCATTCGACGAACGCGGCCTGCAACGGATGCATGTCCTCGACTTCGCCGATGCCTTCGATGGTCGTCACGGCGTCGCCGTCGTGCGCGGCGGCAAGACACAAGCACGCGTTCACGCGGCGGCCGTTCACATGCACCGTGCATGCGCCGCACTGACCGTGATCGCAGCCCTTCTTCGTGCCGGTGAGATGCAGATGTTCGCGCAACGCATCGAGCAGCGTCGTGCGCGGATCGAGCGAAAGCGCGTGGCTCTGGCCGTTGACGGTGAGATTGAAGCTGACGCTAGCGTCGCCGGTTCTTGCTGGCGGCGGCGCGAGCACGTCGGCGGTGGCTTGCGCGGCCTGCATTTGCATTTGCGGCTGCGAGGCGACGTCGGCGCCAGGGACGCGCGTCGCGGCGCGCTTGGCCCTGTCTCGTTCGTTCGTGGATTGGGGGACTGGATGTTGCATCGAGCGTTCTCCTGGGTATGACAGCAGTGCCTGGAAGTGCAACGGGATGCGGCGAGAGTGTGTCGATGCGCGCTCGTGAAAGCGGCGCAAGATGGCGACGCGGCGAGGGTCTGCGCGATGCGGCAGGACGTTCGAACAGCACGTACGCGAGCGGCGAAGCAGGAACGATGACGCCAGGACGACACTCAGCCAGTATAGGCAGCGGTCCGGTCATTACAGAAGGAGTACGTGAAGGCCGGCCGCGCTTGAGTTTCGAAAGCGTTGGCCGCACGAAGCGTGCCCGAAGGCACACGCGTGCTATTCGGTTGAACGATTCTGCGAGAGGCCCGGCGCTGGCTGGCGTCGGCGACAGCGAAACGCGATGAACTGGCTCGAATCGAATTGCCCGATTCGATGCGCGCCGGCTTCAATGAGGCATGAAGATACGCGCGATCACGGAGAGGCCGAATGCGCCGGCCGTGCAAAACACAACCAGCAGTACGACGATCACGAGCAGGCGCACGAACAATTGCATTGCGTCGGTCCAAAAAAATTGGCCGCTTACGCGGCCAGAAGGAGGGGTGGATCGGTCAGATTAGAGCTTAGGGGCGCATTCTTAAGCCTGACTTAAGCGGCTTTACTAGCCTCGCGCGGCCTTGAGCGGCTTGAGGCGCGCGCCGGTCTGGCTGCGATCCGCATGCGTGGACGTCTCCGGCAAGTGCGTCCGCGTGGCGTGCCATGAAGATACCCGAAATGAGCGGCCGTTGGTCGGGTTCGTGGCCGCGCTTGGCACTAAGCACCGGCACTTAGCGCAGCGCGTCGCTGTAGCGGTCGCGCAGCGGCAGGATGGTCGCCAGCGCGACCGCGCTGCCGAACATCACGTAATAGCAGATGGAGAGCGCGTCGCCGGTGGTCATCGTCAGCCATTGCACGATGGCGGGTGCAAAGCCGCCGAAGATCATTACCGCGACGTTGTAGCTCACCGAAATGCCCGTCGAACGCACGCTCGATGGCAGCAACTCCGAGATGAACGCCGGATAGCAGCCCTGGTAGATGCCGAGATACATCATGAGCACCGCCTGGCAGGCGATCAGCATCGGCAGGCTCGGATGCGCGGTCAGCACAGCGAAGATCGGATACGCCGTGACGAGCGACAGCACGAGCGCGCCCGTCATCAGCTTCTTGCGGCCCACGCGGTCGGACAGCTTGCCGGAAATTGGGCAGCAGACGAGATACACCAGCGCGCCGATGCTCGAACTGATGAGACCGTCGGTGAGCGCGAGATGCAGTACGCGCGTTGCATGCGTCGGCAGATACAGCAGAAAGATGTATGTGCCGATGGTGCCGAAAACCGTCAGCCCGAAGCCCGCGAGCACGGGCATCCAGTGCTTGGTGGCGGTATCGCGGATAGGCCGCGCCGAGAGCTCGTTCTTTTGCGCTTTTTCGACGAACACCGGCGATTCATCGAGCTTCGAGCGTAAATAGAGCCCCACGGGCACGATCATCAGTCCGAGCACGAACGGCACGCGCCAACCCCAGCTAGTGAGATGTTCCGGCGAAAGCGTGCGTGTAAGCACCGCGCCAAAGAGCGAACCGCACAGACTCGCAGCCGCTTGCGCGACCATCTGGAAACTGCCGAAATAACCGCGCCGGTTCGAGGGCGCGTATTCGACGAGAAACGCCGTCGCGCAGCCGACTTCGCCGCCGGCGGAAAAGCCTTGTATCAGGCGGCCGAGCAGCATGAGCAGGGGCGCGGCCACGCCGATTGCCGCATAAGTCGGCGCGAAGGCGATGATCGCGATACCGACCGCCATCAACGAAATGGTCAGCGTGAGCGCGGACTTGCGCCCGACGCGATCGGCGACGGCGCCAAGCACGATGCCGCCGAGCGGCCGCGTAAGAAAACCCACGCCGAACGTCGCCCAAGTGGCAAGCAGCGAGATGGTCGGATTGGTTGCCGGAAAATACAACTTCGCGATGATGACGGCGAAAAAGCCGTAGACCATGAAGTCGAACCATTCGAGCGCATTGCCGATGGTCGAGACGACGATGGCGCGTCGGCCCGACATATTGGACGTGGCGCTTTGTTCGGCCGCATGTGAAGCGGGAAAGGCGGTACTCATCGAGTGTGCTCCGATGGTGGGTCTTCGGGTGCGCACGGGAGAACGCCTGCGCGCCTCTGCAACAACAGAACATTACGCCTTGACGGACTAAGAAAATAAATAATTTACGACGGGTTTTCGTAAGCTTTGAGAAAGGAAGGGGGCGCGTCGAATTCATTTTGCGTGATGTGTTTGCGGTCCGGCAGCCATCGACCATCTCTTTTCATACGCACTTCTACCAAATGTTTCAAACCTGCTTAAAGATGAGGCGTTTCCGGCTTGCTTAGCAACCCTCAGGACTTTAAATTCAAAGCATGCGATTACGTCGCGCGATCAATTGAAGCGCGTGCGCCTTTTGTCGGAAACGACGATACGGTTTTGTTCGGGTCATGGTGGCCTGGATTTTTGTCTGGAGCAAAGCATGCAACAACGCAGTTCTTGTTTCGTTCGACTCGTTTCCACATCCATCGCGATGAGCGCGCTTCTTCTTGGCGCGCCTTTCGCTCATGCCAACGACAAGGCTCAGTCAGGCGCGGCTACGGCAGTGAACGCAAGCCCGGCTATTGCCGATGCGGCTGTCGTCGAGGCAACGGCCAAGATCACACATGTTTTCGCCGATACCAACAGCGTGGAGATTCAGGGCGCGCGAGGTGACAAAGAGGTCATCGCTGTCGATCCGTCGATTGCGGATGTGAAGAAGCTGAAGGTAGGCGATGAGCTGCACATCCAGTACCACGGCGCGGTGTTGATGTCCGCGGACAAGGTCGACCCGAAAGGCGTGCGTTCGCGGGTGAGCGCGAGCCAGACATCGCCGGCATCGGAGGGCGTGGTGGTATCGACGTCGGGCGTGCAGGTGGTGGCCGTGGTGCAGAAGATCGATCCGCAGACGCGTGAAGTCACGCTTGCGGGTCCGAAGCGGGTGGTGACCATGAAGGTATCGCCGGATGTCTCGCTCGACAAGCTCAAGGTTGGCGACAGCGTGCTTGCCACGTACATGGCCGCAACCGCGGTGGACGTGACGCGCAACGGAGAGATTGTGAAGTAACCAGCGTCGTCGCAGATCCAGGGTGACTTGAGTTTCAGTCACCCTCCTTTTGTTTGCGTGCGGGTTTGAAATTTAGAAACTCAGTATCTCTTATTATCGTGACGAAACCGCGCGATACAATATCTTCCATGAAACACGCACCACGGCCCGCTCGATGAATGCAAGCTTCAAACTTTTTCTCTTCGTTGTTTCGCTGATATCGTTCGCCGGGGCGTGCCAGGCGCAGCAGGCACAACAAGCACCGCAGACCGCTCAAGCGCCGCACGCGCTTACCCGCGAGCAGCAGGCGCAACTCGACAAGCAAGATCAGGATATCGCGCAAGTGGCGTCGACTATCGTGAAGATGGTCGATGAAAACAAGGCGGGCGATATCTGGGATCTTTCCTCGCCGCTGGCCCGGAAAGTCATTACGCGCGACGACTTCGTGAAGAAGGTCACGAATGATCGCGCCGCGCTCGGTGCGGCCGGCATGCGTATGCCGATGGGTGTCAGGCACCTTCGTTTCGATGGCACGGGCAACATGCCTGCGGGCTCGTACATCACCGTCACGTTCGATACGCAATTCAGTCAGGCGCAGAAGTCGTCACGCGAGATCGTCACTTTCATTCTCGATCCGGACAACAGTTGGCGCTTCGCGGGGTATTCGGTACGTTGACCGGGCGGCTGGCTCACATATTCGTGTAGGAGGCGCACCAGCCTTTGCCTGCCACGAGTTTGTCGCCGAAGAGTGTGCAGCCGCCCCATGCATCGGTGGATTTGCCTTGAAAGAGCGAGCAGTTGCCGCACGACTGCTCGGCTGCGAAGTTGGGGTACTTCGTCCTATCCACTTTCGCGGCGTCTTCCCTGTAGCCGACTGCCGCGGCCGCGGGATCGGTCTCGTTTAGATGCGCGGCTGCGGCATCGGCGCGAATGAGCCAGAGAGAGGCGCTTGCTCCGGCGCTCACCACGACGAATTTTCGGCGGGTCAGTTTCATTTTGTTTGAGATGGACGCGGCACACGTAAGAATTTTCAGCACGATACGCCCAATGCGTTGCAGACAGCTTTCAACGCGACTGCAATTCGAACGACCGGTCGGATCACGGGCTCATTTTCTTTGCATTTTCTCTTAACGCGAGCGCAACGACA
Organism: Caballeronia sp. LP006; assembly: GCF_031450995.1. NCBI lineage: Bacteria > Pseudomonadati > Pseudomonadota > Betaproteobacteria > Burkholderiales > Burkholderiaceae > Caballeronia > Caballeronia sp. LP006. Next base: position 299,262 of record NZ_JARTVW010000003.1, read on the forward strand.
GGTATTCACTCGACGCTAAACCTTTGCGCGTTCGTGCCGTAAATCAGGCCAGAAGGGTTCGCAAACGTATCAATGCGCGGTTGCAAACGCCGCGATCTTTTTGCAAGGAGAACGACTGTGAGTGAAGCTGAATGGATGATGGCCGGTTTTTACGTTGCCGCACTCGTTTGCGGAAGCTTGTTCATGAGCACGCTGGCGCGGCGCGGTTTGAAACGGCTTGAGGCGCGGGGGCATTGAGGGAACGAAGCCACGACAAAAGGCGACGCGCCCGACGTAACCAAGCGTCCGGCGCCGCCTCAATCAATCCAATCAATGAAACAACTTCCCCGCCTGCGTCAACGTGTTCGTCACCCCCCACGCGAGCGGAATCAGCACATACAGCCAGAACACGAGCATCAAGCCTTTGTTCGCGGGCGCACCTGCTTGTCGATCATCCATCGTCTCTCTCCTCTTAGCCAGCAGTTCTCATGTGATGGCTTTCATCCACCCGCTTCACGAGCAGGTTGCAGATAAAGCCGATCACGAGCAGCACTGCCATGATGTGCAGCGTCATCGTGTAGGCATCTGCTTTCGCGACACCATGCGCCACTTCGTACGCGCGGATGTAGTTGACAAGCACCGGTCCCGCAATGCCCGCCGCCGCCCACGCGGTCAAGAGCCGTCCGTGAATGCCGCCGACAAAGGCCGTGCCGAACATGTCCGCCAGATACGCCGGAATGGTCGCGAATCCGCCGCCGTACATCGACAGGATCACGCCGTAAGCCGCGACGAAAAGCGCGATGTTCCCTGACTGCGCGAACTGCGGCACGAGAAAGTACAGCACGGCGCCGAGCGCGAAGAACACGAAGTACGTGTTCTTGCGCCCGAGCCAGTCCGACGCCGACGCCCACACGAAACGCCCGCCCATGTTGAAGAGCGACAGCAAGCCGACGAAGCCCGCCGCAGCTCCCGCCGTGATCGATGTCTTGAAGCTTTCCTGAATCATCACCGAAGCCTGCCCGAGCACGCCGATGCCCGCCATCACGTTCAGGAACAGCACGAGCCACAGCAGATAAAACTGCGGCGTCTTGAGCGCTTGATCGATATGCACGTGGCTCTTCGTGATCATCTTGTTAGACGTCGCGGGCGGGGTCCAGCCTGCCGGTTTCCAGTCGGCGGGCGGGACGCGAATCGCGAGCGCGCCAATGGTCATCGAGATGAAATACAGCACGCCGAGCACGACGAAGGTCTCGGTCACGCCGACGCTCGTCGCGCTCTTGAAGTGGTTCATCAAGGCGACCGAGCCGGGGGCCGCGATCATCGCGCCGCCGCCGAAGCCCATGATCGCCATGCCCGTTGCCATGCCGCGCCGGTCCGGAAACCAGCGGATCAACGTCGATACCGGCGATACATAACCCAACCCCAGCCCGATTCCGCCGATCACGCCATAGCCGAGATACAGCAGCCAGATCTGATGCAGCGACACGCCGAGCGCCGACACGAGAAAGCCGCCGCCGAAGCAGCAAGCGGCTGTGAACATGGTGCGGCGCGGGCCGACCTTTTCGAGCCACTTGCCCGCGAATGCCGCCGACAGTCCCAGGAACACGATGGCCAGTGAAAAGATCCAGCCGAGTGTCGTGAGCGACCAGTCATCGGGCGCGGTCTGCGTAATGCCGATCACACGCGTGAGCGGCGCGTTGAACACCGAGAACGCGTAAGCCTGGCCAATACACAAGTGGACCGCGAGCGCGGCGGGCGGCACCATCCAGCGTGAGAAGCCGGGCCGCGCGATGGTCGCTTCCTTCGAAAAAAAACCATGTGGGCCGTGCGGCGCAGGCCCTGGATTGATCGTACTGTTCATTGTGGTCTCCTTTGCGCGTATCGATAAGCCATGTACGCGCTTCTGCTTTTACTTGAATTCACCCCACGCAAAATGTGCTCCAAGCCTTATGGAAACATTCAGTAAGGATGGACGTGACGTTAGACAAGAGCGATGCGCTTGGCAATATGAATCCCCGTGCCATAAGCGTTTGTCCTGACTCGGGCTGTGCCGCATCGCTACAGGGCACAACAAGTGTTCCGAAAATGGACAACGCGCCACGCGACCCGCCACGCGCTTCATCAAGCGCCATAAGCGTCGTTAGGCGTATACCCCGAATGGCACGGAACTCGCAGATGTAAGCCGCCGGCGACAGCTATCGACATTGCGCCGGCCAACCATGTCGACATGCGAGGAGCACACAGATGAACCATGCGGAGATGCAGTTCCTGAGTACCGATTACCCGTACAAGAAGCAGTATGGAAACTTCATCGGCGGCAAGTGGACGCCGCCCGCGGGGGGAGAGTATTTCGACAATATTTCGCCGATCACGGGTGAGGCCTTCACCTCGATTCCCCGATCGCGCGAAGCCGATATCGAAGCAGCTCTCGACGCTGCCCATGCCGCCAAGACCGCATGGGGCAAGACTTCGGCGACCGAGCGCGCGAACCTGCTCCTGAAGATCGCGGATCGCATGGAAGCGAATCTACAGCGTATCGCGGTGGCGGAAAGCATCGATAACGGCAAGCCGTTGCGTGAGACCATGGCGGCCGACATCCCGCTCGCCATCGATCACTTCCGCTATTTCGCGAGCGCCGTGCGCGCGCAGGAAGGCTCGATCTCGCAGATCGACGACGACACAGTCGCCTATCACTTCCACGAGCCGCTAGGCGTGGTCGGGCAGATCATTCCGTGGAACTTCCCCATTCTGATGGCGGTGTGGAAGCTCGCTCCCGCGCTCGCAGCGGGCAATTGCGTCGTGCTCAAGCCCGCCGAGCAGACGCCGGCATCTATCCTCGTTCTGCTCGAACTGATCGAAGACCTGCTGCCGCCGGGCATCGTCAACGTGGTGAACGGCTTCGGGCTGGAAGCGGGCAAGCCGCTCGCATCGAACAAGCGCATCTCGAAGATTGCGTTCACGGGCGAGACGACCACGGGCCGGCTCATCATGCAATACGCGAGTCAGAATCTGATTCCGGTGACGCTGGAACTGGGCGGCAAGAGCCCGAACATTTTCTTCGCCGATGTCCTCAACGCCGACGACAGTTTCTTTGACAAGGCGCTCGAAGGCTTCGCCATGTTCGCGCTAAATCAGGGCGAAGTGTGTACGTGCCCGTCGCGCGTGTTGATCGAGGAATCGATCTACGACCGCTTCATCGAACGTGCCCTCAAGCGCGTGGAAGCCATCACGCAAGGCCATCCGCTCGACAGCAAGACGATGATCGGCGCGCAGGCATCGCAGGAACAGCTCGAAAAGATTCTGTCGTATATCAATCTGGGCAAGCAGGAAGGCGCCGAATGCCTGACTGGCGGCGAGCGTAACGCGCTGGGCGGCGAGCTCGAAAAAGGCTACTACATCAAGCCGACCGTGTTCCGTGGTCACAACAAGATGCGCATCTTCCAGGAGGAAATCTTCGGGCCGGTGGTCTCGGTGACGACTTTCAAGAACGAAGAGGAAGCGCTCGAAATCGCCAACGACACGCTGTACGGTCTCGGCGCGGGCGTGTGGACGCGCGATGGCACGCGTGCGTATCGCTTTGGCCGTGGCATTCAGGCGGGACGCGTGTGGACCAACTGCTATCACGCGTATCCGGCGCACGCGGCGTTCGGCGGCTACAAGCAATCGGGTATCGGACGCGAGAATCACAAGATGATGCTCGATCACTATCAGCAGACGAAGAACCTGCTCGTCAGCTATAGCGACAAGCCGCTCGGCTTCTTCTGATCCATCGGCTGTAAAACGGAGCCGCCGCTCACGCGGCGGTTCCGCTTCGAACAAATAACGGGGACATCATGAGCGAACAGGTAATAGAGCGCGTGATCGCGACGCCCGCGGCCATCGAACTGATCGGCAAGCTCAAGGCGGAACACGGCGAGATTCTGTTTCATCAGTCCGGCGGATGCTGCGACGGCAGCGCACCGATGTGCTTTCCCACCAACGAGTTCATGGTCGGCGGCTCGGACGTAAAGCTCGGCGAGATTGGCGGCGTGCCGTTCTACATGAGCGAATCGCAGTTCGAGTACTGGCAGCACACCCAGTTGATCATCGATTGCGTGCCGGGCAACGGCGGCATGTTTTCGCTGGAACGGCCTTCGGGTCTGCGCTTTCTCACGCGCTCCCGGCTTTACGACGATGCGGAAAACGCGTGGCTCGAACAGCATCCCGTGGAGCACGCGGGCTGAGCATTACTCGTTGCTCCAACGCGCCGGACGTTTTTCGATAAACGCCTGCGTGCCTTCGAGCGCGTCGCCGTCCATCATGTTGCAGGCCATCGTCTCGGATGCAAGCGCGTACGCGTCTTCGATACCCGTCTCGATCTGCCGGTAAAACAGCCGCTTGCCCGCCGCAACCGCCGCGCGTGGCTTCGTCGCGATGCTCTTTACAAGCGCGCCTACCGCTTCGTCGAGCACATCCGGTGAGGCAACCCGATTCACGAGCCCGCGTTCCAGAGCCGTGTGCGCGTCGATGAAATCGCCCGTCACGAGCATTTCGAACGCTTCCTTGCGCGACACGTTGCGCGACAACGCCACGCTCGGCGTCGCGCAGAATAGCCCGAGATTCACGCCCGATACCGCGAAGCGCGCCTCGCCCGATGCCACCGCGAGATCGCACATTGCAACGAGCTGACAACCCGCCGCCGTTGCAATGCCGTGCACGCGCGCGATTACCGGCTGCGGCATTTGCTGAATGGTCAGCATCATGCGCGAGCAGCGCTCGAAGAGCGCTCGGTAGTAATCGAGCGACGGCGCCGCGCGCATCTCCTTCAAGTCGTGCCCGGCGCAGAACGCACGGCCTGCGCCGCCCAGCACGACCACGCGCGCCTGCGATCGCGCGATGTCCTGCAACGCGCGTTCGAGTGCATCGAGCATGGCTTCGGAAAGCGCGTTGAACGCTTCGGGCCGGTTCAGCGTGAGCCTGACCGCGCCTTCGACGCCGTAGGCATCGGGTTCGGACGTCACGAGCGCTTCGTTCATCGCGTTGTCTCCATCAAACGTCGATTGCCGCAACCGAGCCCGCGCGCTTGCGCAACTCGAACTTCTGTATCTTGCCGGTCGATGTCTTCGGCAACTCGCAGAATTCGATGGCGCGCGGCACCTTGAAGGCCGCCAGATGCGTCCTGCAATGCGCGATCAGTTCTTCCGCGCCGACCTCGGCGCCCGCCTTCAATTCGACGAACGCGCAAGGCGTTTCACCCCAGCGCGCATCGGGCTTCGCAACGACGGCGACCGCCAGCACCGCCGGATGCCGGTACAACACGTCTTCCACTTCGATGCTCGATATGTTCTCGCCGCCGGAGATGATGATGTCCTTGCTGCGGTCCTTGATACGCACGTAGCCATCCGGATAAGCGACCGCCAGATCGCCCGTATGGAACCAGCCGCCGCGAAACGCTTCCTCGGTGGCGGGCACGTTCTTCAGATAACCCTTCATCGCGATGTTGCCGCGAAACATGATCTCGCCGATGGTCTCGCCATCCGCGGGAACGGGCTCCATGGTGAGGGAGTCGCGCACGCTCACCGCATCCTGCAAGTGGTAGCGCACGCCTTGCCGTGCATTGAGCCGCGCACGCTCGCCGATGTCGAGTTCGCTCCACTCAGCCTGCCGCGCGCAGACGGTCGCGGGACCGTAGACTTCGGTGAGCCCGTAGACATGCGTGAGTTCGAAGCCCAGGCGCTCCATGCCTTCGAGCATCGCGGCGGGCGGCGCGGCCCCCGCGACCATGGCGTGGACCCTGTGCGCGATGCCCGTCTTCAGTTCGTCGGGCGCATTCACGAGCAAGTTCTGCACGATCGGCGCGCCGCAATAATGCGTGACGCCTTCGCGGCGAATCAGATCGAAGACTGTCTTTGCATCGATACGGCGCAGACACACGTTCACGCCCGCGCGCGCCGCGACCGTCCACGGAAAACACCAGCCGTTGCAATGGAACATGGGCAGCGTCCACAAGTACACCGCGTGCTTCGGCATGTCCCATTCGAGGATATTGCTGAGCGCGTTGGTGTAGGCGCCGCGATGGTGATAGACCACACCCTTCGGATTGCCCGTCGTGCCCGAGGTGTAATTCAGGCAGATGGCGTTCCATTCGTCCGATGGCGGCGACCATTCGCAGGCGGGGTCGCCGCTTGCCAGCAGGCTTTCGTAATCGATCTCGCCGATGCTTTCTCCCGCGCCGGTGTACTGCGGATCGTTCACGTCGATGACGAGCACGGGTTGCGGCACGCTCTTCAGCGCCTCGCGCATCACGCCGGAAAACTCGCGATCGACGATCACTGCTTTTGCCTCGCCATGCGTGAGCATGAAGGCAAGCGTCGCTGCATCGAGCCGCGTGTTCAGCGTGTTGAGCACGGCGCCCGTCATTGGCACGCCAAAGTGCGCTTCGACCATTTCGGGCGTGTTCGGCAGCATGGCGGCGACCGTATCGCCCAAGCCGATGCCACGCGAACTCAGCGCCGATGCAAGCCGCCGCGTGCGCGCGTAAGTCTCGCTCCAGTTGCGGCGCACGTCGCCATGCACGACGGCCGGCCGCGTCGGATACACCGTCGCGGCGCGCTCGATGAACATCAGCGGCGTGAGCACCGCGTAGTTGGCGGCGGTCTTGGGAAGCCCTTCGTCGTAGTGGCCGGCTGTCATGGTCGTCTCCTCCGTGGCGGCGTGCTGTTTTATTCTGCTCGAGGCTCCCAATATTACATGTGCCTTAATTGTCGTCGAGCTTGATCTCGAAGCCGCGCTTCACGCCTTCGCGCGCGAATAGCGTGTCGTACCAGCGCTTGACGTTCGGATAGTCGTCGAGGGAAACCTGATGACGCTCGTGCCGCCACGCCCAGCCAAGAATGGCGAAATCCGCCACCGACAACGCGCCCGCGACGAATTCTACTTGCGCGAGCCGCCTGTCGAGCACGCCGTAGAGCCGGCGCGTTTCGTCCGAATAGCGTTTGAGGCCATAGCGCCGGTCGGCTTCCGCTTCCACGGCGCGAAAATGATGCACTTGTCCCGGCATGGGTCCAAAGCCGCCCATTTGCCACATGAGCCATTCGAGCACCGGCACGCGATCGCGCAGACTCGCGGGCAAGAACCGGCCCGTCTTCTCGCCGAGATAAAGCAGAATCGCGCCCGATTCGAACACGCTGATCGGCTGTCCGTCCGGGCCGTCGGGATCGATAATCGCCGGAATCCGGTTGTTCGGGCTGATGCGCAAAAAAGCCGGCGCGTGTTGCTCGCCCTTCGAGATGTTCACCGTTTTCACGGAGTAGGGCAGTTGCATTTCTTCCAGCGCGACGCTGATCTTGCGTCCGTTGGGCGTATTCCAGGTATGCAGTTCGATAGTCATGTCAATGCTTCAATGCCGGGTGGAAGTTTAGGTCAGCGGCGCCGAGACATGGCGCCGGAAGCCGTCGCGCGAAGCCTGTTGTCCATACCAGCGTTCGAGCTCCGGCAGCGTCGGACGCGCAAGTTCCGCGATTCCGAACCAGCGCCGCGCATACGCCGCGATGACGATATCCGCGAGTGTGAAGGTACTGCCTTCGAAATACTCGCGCCCTTCGAGATGCGCGTCGACCATGCGCCAGAGTTTCTCGACTTCGCGCGCGGCGGTATCGAGTTGGGCGGGGTCGCGCTCGGCTGCGGGCGTACGCACATAGCCCCAGAACACGGGCCGCTCGGCGGGTTGCAGCGTGGAAAGCGCCCAGTCCAGCCAGCGGTCCACGCTCGCTCGCACCTTCGGGTCCGCCGGATAGAGCGCCTGATTCTGCCCGTACTGCATCGCGAGATAGCGAATGATGGAATTCGATTCCCACAACACGAAGTCGTCGTCGACGAGCGTGGGGACGCGGCCGGTCGGATTCATCGCGAGATAGTCGGGTTCGTTGTTGCGCCCGAATTGCAGCCCCGCGTCGATGCGCTCGTAAGCGAGCCCGAGTTCGTCGCAGCACCAGAGCACTTTGTGTACATTGACCGAGTTGGCCCGGCCCCAGATTGTCAGCATGAGATGTCGTCCTCCGTTGTCACAGCGTTCTTTTTTGCAAGCATAACGGTTAAGCGACGCGCCCGCGCTGTGCGGGCGCAAGCCGCGTGACGACGGTTTGGAGGTTACCCATGCGCGCGGGCCGCTGGCCGCGTCGCTTAGAATCGATGTCTTGTCGCCGTCGAACTCTTCACGGAGCCTTTTTTGAAGCCGAATTCGCTGTCGCCGGGGCTCATGCTCATCCACGGCAACCGCTCCGAGCGGCTGCGCGATCTGCTCGTCGAGTGGATGAAGCGCTATCCGCTCGCCCCGTTGGAAAACGAGATCATCCTCGTGCAAAGCAACGGTATCGCGCAGTGGCTCAAGCTGGCGCTCGCCGCGCATGTCGATGCCGCGAGCGGCGAGGGCGGTTGCGGTATCGCCGCCGCGCTCGATATCAGCCTGCCTTCGCGCTTCATTTGGCAAGCGTATCGCGCGGTGCTGGGCGCGGACGCGGTCGCGGAAGTCTCGCCGTTCGACAAGGCGCGCGTCGTCTGGCGGCTCATGCGCGTGGTGCCCGCGCTCGTCGGGCGCGAGGAATTCGAACCGCTGCGGCGCTTCATCCGTCATGACGACGATCGCCGCAAGCGCTTTCAACTGGCCGAGCGCATTGCCGATCTGTTCGATCAGTATCAGATGTATCGCGCGGACTGGCTCGCGAAGTGGGCCTCGGGCGAGGATGTCGTGATCGACGCGCGCGGGCAGGCGCATGCGCTACCCGCCGAACAGCGTTGGCAGGCGGCGCTCTGGCGCGCGCTGCTGGCCGATGTCGAACAGAGCCCGCACGACAATCCCAACGAAATCTCGTCGCTCGGCGGCCGCGCGGCGGTCCACGAGGCCTTCATGCAGCGCGCAGCGAGCTGGCCGGAAGGCAAGCGGCCGGCGGGCTTGCCGCGCCGCATCGTGGTGTTCGGCATATCGAGTCTGCCGCGTCAGTCCTTGGAAGCGCTGGCGGCGTTGTCGCGCTGGTCGCAGGTGCTCATGTGCGTGCCGAATCCGTGCGCGCATTACTGGGCCGACATCGTGCCCGACAAGGAGTTGCTGCGCGCCTCGCACGCGCGGCAGACGCGTCGCGAAGGCGCGCCCGCCGAATTGCAGCCGGAACAGTTGCATCTGCATGCGCATCCGCTGCTTGCGTCGTGGGGCAAGCAGGGACGCGACTTCATCGGCTTGCTGGACGAATTCGACAGCGCCGAGGCGCGCGAGAGCTATAGCCCGCAATTCGCGAGTATCGGGCAGCGTATCGATCTCTTCGAAGAGCGCGAAGCCGACACCATGCTGCAGCAGTTGCAGGACGATATCCGCGACCTTCGGCCGGTGCGGGAAAGCCGCGACCACTGGCCCGAAGTAGACCCGGGGTTCGATACGTCGATACGCTTTCATATCGCGCATAGCCCGCAGCGCGAGGTCGAGATCCTGCACGATCAGTTGCTCGCCGCGTTCAATGCGGACCCGCAATTGAGGCCGCGCGACATCATCGTGATGGTGCCGGATATCGAAACCTACGCGCCGCATATTCAGGCGGTATTCGGTCTCTTCGAGCGCAGCGATCCGCGCTACATTCCATTCAGCGTGGCCGATCGCGGACAGCGCGCCGCCGATCCGCTGCTCGGCGCGCTCGAGGCGTTGCTCGGCCTGCCGCAATCGCGCTTCGCGGTGAGCGATCTGCTCGATCTGCTCGACGTGCCCGCGTTGCGCCGCCGGTTCGGCATGGAGGAAAGCGATTTGCCGCGTCTGCGTTCGTGGATTCGCGGCGCCAACGTGCGCTGGGGTCTGCATGCCGAACAGCGCGCGAGTCTCGGCTTGCCGCGCGATCAGGCAAGCGCCGCGCCGCATACGTGGGCGTTCGGGTTGCGCCGCATGCTGCTCGGCTACGCCGTCGGTAGCGATGCGCAAGCGTGGAACGACATCGAACCGTTCGGCGAAGTCGGCGGCCTTGATGCCGCGTTGCTCGGGCCGCTCGTGCGCCTTCTGGATGCGCTCGATCACACCTGGCGCAGTCTGCGCGAGCCGGCCACCGTGCCTGTCTGGTGTGAACGCCTGCGCGCGCTGCGCGTCGCGTTCTTCGAGAGCGACGACGCCGAAGACGCCTACACGTTCGCGCGTCTCGACAACGTGCTGCAGGACTGGCTCGACACCTGCAACGAAGCGGGCCTCGACGATGAATTGCCGCTTTCCGTCGTCGGCGACTACTGGCTTTCGCAACTCGACCAGGGCGCGCTGTCGCAGCGCTTCTTCGCGGGTGCGGTGACCTTCGCGACCCTCATGCCGATGCGCGCCATTCCGTTCCGTCACGTCTGCCTGCTCGGCATGAACGACGGCGACTATCCGCGCGCGCGCGTGCCGATGGACTTCGACCTGATGCGCGGCTACTACCGGCCGGGCGACCGCTCGCGTCGCGAGGACGACCGTTATCTGCTGCTCGAAGCGGTGTTGTCGGCGCGCGACCATCTGTATGTTTCGTGGGTCGGGCGCAGCATCAACGACAACAGCGAGCGGCCGCCCTCGGTGCTGATCGGGCAACTGCGCGATCATCTGGCGCAAGGCTGGCGTCTCTTCGACGAAGACGCATCGCTCGTGAATGCGCTGACCGTGGAGCATCGCCTGCAACCGTTCAGCGCGGATTACTTCAACGCGGACGACGAGGCATCGCCGCTCTTTACCTATGCGGCCGAATGGCGGGCGTCGAGCCGACCGGGGCACGCCCAATCCGATGACACGCCGCTTGCAACGCTCGCGCCGCTCGTGCGCGAAGAGCCGCTCACGCTGCGCGAACTCGCCGACTTTCTGAAGAATCCGGTGCGCCAGTTCTTCCGGCAACGTCTGCGCGTGTCGTTCGAAGTGGAGCAGATGGCGAGCGAGGACGACGAGCCTTTCGAGCTCGATGCGCTCGCCATCTGGAAGCTTCAGGACGAACTGATCCGCGCGCAGGCATCGATATTGAACGAAACGGGCGCGTTGCAAGAAGGCGCGCTGGAAGAAGCCCGCGAAACCCGCATGGCGATGATCCGCCGCCGTGGCGACCTGGCGACGGGCGGCTTCGGCGACATCGCGAGCGGCAAGCTGCTCGAACCGATGGACAAGCTCTTCGAAGCGTGGCGCAAGGAGGTCGAGCGCTGGCCGGTGGCTATGGAGCGCGATCGCGAAGTGCGCTTCACGATCGAAGGCGCGACGCAGACGCTCGCGCTCGCGGATTGGCTCGGCAACTGGCGCGCCGACGCCGATGGCCGCGAGGCACGCCTCATCATGGAAACGCGCGAACTCGTTTCGGGCAAGGCGTATCGGTATGCAAGGCTCACGGGCGCATGGGTGGAACACCTCGCGGCGAATCTCGACGGACGCGAGGTAACGACCGTGATCGTCAGCAAGAAGGGCGTCGTCGAATTCGCGCCGCTCGAAGCGAGCGTGGCGCGGCGGCATATGACCACGCTTCTGCAGGTCTGGGAGCGCGGCATGACGCGGCCGCTGCCGTTCGCGCTGGAATCCGCGCTCGAGTGGCTTTTCAAACATCGCATCGAGCCCGCCGAAGCGCACGGCGCCGCGCGCCGCAAGTACGAAGGCGACGACTACAACAAGGGCGAAGTGCAGAAAAATGCCTCGCTGCTGCGTGCGTATCCCCACTTCGCCGCGCTCGCGGCAAGCGGCGAATTCGTGGAACTGGCGGAGCATCTGCTCGACCCGCTCGTCTCCACCGTGGTCAAGAAAGAGAAGGCTGCCAAGGCATGAACGCATTCGATTCGCAGACCGTCCAGCCGCTCGATCCACTGCGTTTTCCGCTTGCGGGGCGCAGTCTGATCGAGGCGAGCGCGGGCACGGGCAAGACTTTCACCATCGCCATGCTGTATGTGCGGCTCGTGCTCGGCCACGATCCCGGCAACGACGCGGCGCGCCCGCTCACGCCGCCCGAGATCCTCGTCGTCACCTTCACCGATGCCGCGACCAAGGAACTGCGCGACCGTATCCGCGCGCGGCTGACCGAAGCGGCGCGCTACTTCCAGCAAGAAGCAAACGAGATCGAAGCGCTCGACCCTGGCGACGAAGACCTGCTGCACGCATTGCGCGAAGAATACGAGCCCGAAGCGTGGCCTGCCTGCGCGCGCCGGCTCCAACTCGCGGCCGAATGGATGGACGAGGCGGCGGTGTCGACCATTCACGCGTGGTGCAACCGCATGCTGCGCGAGCATGCGTTCGATAGCGACAGCCTCTTCGACCAGACGCTCGAAACCGATCAAAGCGATCTGCTGGCGCAAGTCGTACGAGATTACTGGCGCACGTTTTTAGCGCCGCTCGACGAACGCCGCGCGGAAACGGTGGCCACGTGGGTATCCGGTCCGCGCGAGTTGCAAAAGACGCTGCGCAATCTCATCGACCTAGCCGAGCGTTTGCCCGATGCGCAAGCTCCCGCCGATGTGCTCGATGCACGCGCCTTGCGTCTCGCGCAGATCAAGGAGCCGTGGAAGACGTGGCCCGAGATCATGGGCGAGTTGATCGATCAGGCGCGGCTTGCCAAGCGGTTCAAGCCGCGCAGTTACGGCAAAAGCGATTGCGACCGCTGGCTCAGGACGCTCGTCGAATGGGCGCACGACCCGCACGCGCTCATGCCCGATCTGACGAGCACCGCGTGGTCGCGGCTGACGCCCACCGCGCTCGCGGAGCATTGCGAAGGCGAGCCGCCGTCGCATGAAGCCTTCGAAGCCATGCTGACCTTGCAGGCCGATCTCATCGCACTCGAAGCGAGCCGCACCGAGATTCTCACGCACGCGGCGCGTTGGGTCGCGGAACGCTTTGAGGGCGAACAGGCACGGCGCGCGCAAATGGGCTTCGACGATCTGCTCGCGCGGCTCGATGCCGCGTTGCATGGCGCGAACGGCGCGCGTCTAGCCGAAGTCATTCGTCATCAGTTTCCGGTCGCGCTGATCGACGAGTTCCAGGATACCGATCCCGTCCAGTACCGTATCTTCGATGCCGTCTATCACGCGCAAGACGCGGGACAGGCGCTCATCATGATCGGCGACCCGAAGCAGGCCATCTACGCTTTTCGCGGCGCGGACATCTACACGTATCTCGCCGCGCGCCGCGCGCCGGGCACGCAACTCTTTACGCTCGCGAAGAACTTCCGCTCGACGGCCGCCATGGTCGATGCCGCCAACCATTGCTTCGACATGGCCGAAGCGCGCGCGGATGGCGAAGGCGCGTTCCTGTTTCGCAGCGGCGACGACAACCCGGTGCCGTTCATCAACGTGAGCGCGCAAGGCCGCGACGATGCGTTCGTCATCGATGGCGAAACGCCACGCGCGCTCACCGTCTGGTGCCTGCCGCCCAGCGACGACGGCAAGCCGACGAGCAAGACCGCCTACATTCAGCGGATGGCGCCGGGCTGCGCAAGCGAAATCGTGCGTTTGCTCAACCTTGGGCAGCGCGGCGAAGCGGGCTTCGAGGGATCGCGTGGCCGCCGTTCGCTCTCTCCCGCCGATCTCGCCGTGCTCGTCAACAACCGCACCGAAGCCGAAGCCATCCGGCGGGAGTTGCGCGCGCGCGGCGTGCGTTCGGTGTATCTGTCGGACAAGGACTCGGTATTCGCGAGTGACCAGGCGGGCGAACTCGTGCATTGGCTTGCCGCCTGCGCGGAACCGGAAGACGGACGGCTCGTGCGCGCCGCGCTTTCCACGCCGACGCTCGGACTCGACTTCGGCGAACTCGACGCGCTCTTCAGCAACGAAACGCAATGGGAAGCGTGCGTGCTGCAATTTCGCGGCTATCGCGAAAGCTGGCGGCGTCAGGGCGTCTTGCCGATGCTGCGGCGCCTTCTCAACGACTTCGACGTGCCCGCGCGTCTTTTCGAACTGCAAGCCGGCAACGGCGAGCGCGTGCTGACCGACCTGCTGCATCTGGCCGAACTGCTGCAACAGGCAAGCGTGCTGATCGAAGGCGAGCACGGGTTGATCCGGCATCTGGTGGAAGAACACGAGGCGGCGCTCGAAGGCAGCGGCGGCGATGCCCGCCAGATGCGTCTGGAAAGCGACGGCGATCTCGTCAAGGTGGTGACCATCCACAAGTCGAAGGGGCTGGAGTATCCGCTCGTGTTTCTGCCTTTTGCGTGCGCGCATCGTGCGGTGACGCCGAAGGATCTGCCCTTGAAATGGCACGATGAAACCGGCGAGCTCAACGTTACGCTCGACGGCGACGAAGACATCCTCGTCAAGGCCGACGACGAACGCCTCGGGGAAGATCTGCGCAAGTTCTACGTGGCGCTGACGCGCGCGCGCTATGCGACGTGGATCGGCATGGCGCCGCTCGAAGCGCTCGAACGCAGCGCCATCGGTTATTTGACGGGCGGGCGGGAGCCTGTCGTCCCGGCCGAATTATTCGACCGGCTGAGCGATGTGTTCGGGGCATCGGCGAATATCGCGGTTTTGCCCGCGCCCGAGGCTCGCGCCGAGCGCCTTGCCGCGCGTGCCGAAACCGCGCTCGCCAGCGACGCCCGCAAGTCGGTGCGCGTGGTGCGCGAAGCCTGGTGGATAGCGAGCTATTCGAGTCTCAAGACGTCGGGCGGCACGCATGCCGCGCCGGATACGCCGGTCGAAGACGTCTTTATCGAAACGCGCGATGCGCAAAGCGAAGCGTCGCAGGAAGAAGACGCCGATGCACCGCGCGCGGTGTCATCGTCCGGACGCACGCTACATGACTTTCCGCGTGGCTCGGAGCAAGGCAGCTTCTTGCACGACTTGCTGGAATGGGCCGCGCAACAAGGCTTCCAACACACCGCCGACGACCCCGCCGCGTTACGCGAACTCGTCGCGCGGCGCTGCGTCGTGCGTGGCTGGGAGCGCTGGATCGCGCCGCTTACCGCGTGGATTCTGAAGATCGTATCGACGCGTTTTGTCGTGAAAGCCGCGCACGGCATGCGGGCGACTGCCATTGCGCTGGCGGACCTCGACACGTCGCTCGCCGAAATGGAGTTCTGGTTCGAGGCGCGGCACGTCGACACGACCGCCGTCGACCGGCTCGTGTGCGCGCATACGGCCGGCGGCGCCGCGCGGCCCACGCTCGAACACGCGCAACTCAACGGCATGCTGAAGGGCTTCATGGACCTCGTGTTCGAGCACGAAGGGCGCTATTACGTGGCGGACTATAAGTCGAACTGGCTCGGTTCGGACGATTCGGCCTACACGACCGAGCGCATTCGCGCGCAGATGCTGCGCTCGCGGTACGACCTGCAGTTCGTGCTTTACACGCTTGCGTTGCATCGGCTGCTCAAGGCGCGTCAGCCGGATTACGACTACGACGAGCATATCGGCGGCGCGGTTTATCTCTTCGTGCGCGGCCTCGACGCCCCGACTCAAGGTCTTTACGCCGAACGTCCGCCACGCGCGCTGATCGAGCAACTCGACGCGTTGTTCATGGGCGAGGCCCGCGCTGTCATCGCAGAAACGGAGTGGGAATGAGCCTTTTGCCGTCCGGCACGCAAGCCGAATTTTCCTTCGAAGAAAGCGAACCCACGCAATCCGTCTTCGATACGACCGAAGACACCGCGCATCTGCTCGATGCCTGGGTAAAGCGTGGATGGCTGCGTGAAGTCGATGCCGCATTCGCCCGTTTCCTCGCCCGCGAAGCCGCCGACGCGCACGGTCTGCTGATCCTCGCGGCGGCTTTGGCGAGCCATCAACTCGGACGCGGACACGCCTGCCTCGATCTCGTCGCGACGCTGGCCGATCCCGGCTTCGTGCTCTCGTTGCCGCCCGATGGCCATCTCGACCCGGACGCGAGCGACGACGAGGAAAAAGACCTGCTGCCATCCAAAGTGCTCGAAGGCGTGACACTCGCGCGCTGGCAGGAAGCGCTGACGCATGCCGCGCTCGTCGGCCATGGCGCGGGTGCGACGCCGCTCGTGTTCACCGGCACGCGGCTTTATCTGCGGCGCTACTGGCGCTACGAACAGGACGTGTGCCGCGCCATTCGGAAACGGCTCGATGCCTCCGCGAACGCGCCCGATGCAGCCGCGTTGCGCGCCGCGCTCGACACGCTGTTTTCCTCCGCATCGGCGGCGACCGACTGGCAGAAGATCGCCTGCGCGCTCGCCGCCAAAAGCGCCTTCAGCATCGTGACGGGCGGGCCGGGCACGGGCAAGACCACGACCGTCGTCAAGCTACTGGCGTTATTGCAGGCACAGGCGCTTGCCACGGGCGGCGACGCGCGCGCGTTGCGCATTCGCCTCGCCGCACCAACGGGGAAGGCCGCCGCGCGTCTGAACGAATCGATCGCGGGCGCGGTCGCGCGACTGCCGCTCGATGCCTTCGCGAACGGCGCCGACATCCGCGCGGCGATTCCCGTCGCCGTGACCACGTTGCATCGCTTGCTCGGAACGGTGCCGGATTCGCGGCGCTTTCGGCATCATGCGGAGAATTTGCTGTCGCTCGATGTCCTCGTGATCGACGAAGCCTCCATGGTCGATCTGGAGATGATGAACGCCGTGCTCGCCGCGCTGCCGCCGGACGCGCGCCTGATCCTGCTCGGCGACAAGGACCAGCTTGCGTCCGTCGAAGCGGGCGCGGTACTCGGCGAATTGTGCAGACGCGCATCGAAGGCGCATTACACGCCCGCAACGCAAGCGTGGATCGAAGCGGCGACGGGCGAGCATTTAGACGGCGAATACATCGATGCGAACGGCAGCGCGCTCGACCAGTCCATCGCGATGCTGCGGGTGAGTCATCGCTTCTCGGCGGCGAGCGGTATCGGGCAACTCGCCGATGCGGTCAACAAGGGCGATGCGCTCGAAGTCCAGAAAGTCTGGTCGCATGGCCACGACGATCTCGCCTTCGTCGAATGTCCGCCGGATAGCGACGCGGTGCTGAAGGCGCTCGCCGTGGAAGGCACGGTGGGGCACGCCAGCGAAGTATCGGAGCGTCAGGGTTATCGGCATTATCTGCAAACGATGCGCGAGCGGCAGCCCGCCCACGACGCCGCCGCCGCCGCCTTCGACACGTGGGCGCGCGCGGTGCTTCACGCTCACGACGCATTTCAGTTGCTGTGCGCGCTGCGTCGCGGCGCGTGGGGCGTGGAAGGGCTGAACAAGCGCATTGCACGCATGCTCCACGAGGAAGGATTGATTGCCGCGAACGCGGAGTGGTATCTCGGCCGCCCGGTGCTCGTGACGCGCAACGATTACGAGCTTGGGCTCATGAACGGCGATATCGGCATCACGCTCGCCTTGCCGGTGCACGATGGCACCTGGAGCCTGCGCGTAGCCTTCGCCGCGGGCGATGGCAGCGAACGCATTCGCTGGGTGCTGCCAAGCCGTCTGCAAGCCGTGGAGACCGTCTTCGCGCTCACGGTGCACAAGTCGCAAGGCTCCGAGTTCACGCATGCGGCGCTCGTGCTGCCCGAGCGCTTGAGCCCCGTGCTGACGCGCGAGCTGGTCTATACCGGCATTACTCGGGCGCGGCGTTTTCTCACGATCGCGAGCGCGGGCGGCAAGAGTGTCGTCGAGCGCGCGGTGCAGGCGCGCGTGCTGCGGGCGAGCGGCTTGTCGGCGGGCTTCGGGACGCAGGCATCGGATTAGGCGGCCGCTGCTTTCGCTATGCGCACAGGCACCGACTTGTACGATGGTGTGCCGCTTTCCTTGTCGATGTAGTCGAGCGGCACCAGCACGTTCGCCTCGGGATAATAAGCCCCGATGGAGCCGCGAGCGATCTTGTACGCGATGACCGTGAAGCCCGCGAGCTTCTGCGTGCCATCGTTGGCATGGCCAGGCAGGGCCGTTTCGACATCGACGACATCTCCATGTTCGAGTTGCTGCACGGCCATGTCCGCTTCGTTCATGAAGATCACATCGCGACGGCCGAACACGCCGCGATAGCGGTCGTCGAGTCCGTAGATCGTCGTGTTGTATTGGTCGTGGCTGCGCAAGGTCGTGAGCTTGAGCACGTCGTCGGCTTCGAGCGCGTTCTCTTCGTTCAGTCCGCCAAACGTGATGAACTCCGCTTTGCCCGATGGCGTCGTCCACACGCGTTCGGTCGGCGGCAAGGGCAGGCGGAAACCGCCCGGTATGCGAATCCGCTCGTTGAAGCGCTCGAAGCCTGGGAATACGGCTTCGATGCCATCGCGGATGCGGTCGTAGTCGGCAATCATGTCGAGCCAGCGCACTTTGCTATGCAAGAGCGTCGCCTGCGCAATGCCCGCGATGATCGCAGGCTCCGAGCGCAACGAAGGCGACGCGGGCGGCAGCTTGCCGCGCGAGGCATGCACCATCGACATCGAATCCTCGACGGTCACGGCTTGCGCGCCGCTCGCCTGCTCGTCCATCTCCGTGCGCCCGAGACAAGGGAAGATGAACGATTCCTTGCCCGTGAGAAGGTGATTGCGATTGAGCTTGGTGTTGATGTGCACGGCAAGATCGAGCTTGCGCATGGCGGCGAAGCATTTGGTCGAGTCGGGCAGGGCGACCGAGAAATTGCCGCCCAGACAAAACAGCGCCTTAGATTTGCCATCGAGAATGGCCTGAATGGCGCGCACGGCGTCGTGCCCATGCGCCTTGGGCGGCACGAAGCCGTAAGTCGCTTCCATGCGCGTGAGCATGTCGGCGGGCGGCTTTTCGGTGATGCCGACCGTGCGATTGCCCTGCACGTTCGAATGTCCGCGCAACGGACAGATGCCCGCGCCCGGCTTGCCGAAGTTGCCGCGCATGAACAGCAGATTGGCGATCTGATGCACGTTGGCCGTGCCCTTGCTGTGCTGCGTAATTCCCATGCCATACGTGACGATGGTCGCGTTCGACTTCACGTAGGCGCGCGCGACGAGTTCGAGTTCGTCGCGCGAGAGGCCGCTGGCTTTCTCGATATCGGCCCATTCGGTGGCGTGCAGATCGGCGACGAAGGCTTCGTAGCCGTTCGTGTGGCCTCGGATGAACTCATGGTCGATGACGGTGCCATCGGCATCGACGGCGTCGTCGAGCGCGATGATTGCCTTCTGAATGCCCTTGAGCGCCGCCGCATCTCCGCCCACTTTCACCTGATAGTACGAAGAGGCGATGTCCGTCGAACGCATGGTGGCCATTTCGACGGCGTCTTGGGGATCGGCGAAACGTTCCAGCGCGCGCTCGCGCAACGGATTGAACACGATGATGGGCACGCCGCGCCGCGCCATTTCCCACAGCGTACCCATCATGCGAGGATGGTTCGTGCCGGGATTGTGTCCCATCGCGATGAGCAGTTCGCAATGATCGAAGTCTTCGAGCGAGACCGTTCCCTTGCCGATGCCGATCGATTGCGGCAAGCCGACGCTCGTCGCTTCGTGGCACATGTTCGAGCAGTCGGGGAAGTTGTTGCTGCCGTATTCGCGTGCGAAAAGCTGGTACAGGAAGGCGGCTTCGTTCGATGCGCGCCCCGACGTGTAGAACTCGGCTTCATCCGGCGAGGCGAGCGAACGCATGACTTCGCCGATGCGCTTGAACGCGGCGTCCCATTCGATGGCCTCGTATTTGTCCGTGGTCTTGTTGTAGGCCATCGGATGCGTCAGGCGGCCTTCGTTTTCGAGGTCGTAGTCGGACCATTCGAGCAAAGACGTGACGGTGTGTCTGGCGAAGAGTTCAGGCGGGACGCGCTTCTTGGTGGCTTCCCAAGTCACGGCCTTGGCGCCGTTCTCGCAGAACTGGAATGTCGAGCGATGCTCCTTATCCGGCCACGCGCAGCCGGGGCAGTCGAAGCCGTCGGGCTGATTGGTGCGCAAGAGCGTGAGCGGCGCCTTGAAGGCGTCCATTTGCTGCCGCACGGCGCGCGCGGTGGCGTTGAGCGCCCCCCAGCCGCCTGCCGGGCTGTCGTAGAGCTCGATGCCTTGCACTTTCCGATGATCTGCCATGACGACTCCCGGACGTTGATAGCGTTGCTGCCATGACGTGAGCGTCGCATCTGAAGCGGGGGAGGTCGTGCAGGATCGAACGGTTTTAGCGGATAGGCACGGCGACGTTATCGCCAGCGCGGGTCGTCCAGCACCAGGCGTACTTCGCGTGCAAGATCGGCCTGACGATAAGGCTTGTGGATGACCTTGAAGCGCACGCCATTTGCATCGGCGATATCCTCGATGGTTTCGGCGTAGCCCGTCGCCACCAGTACACGCAGTTCGGGCTTCAGACGCTTGGCTTCGCGCGCGAGTCCCGCGCCGGTCAACGCACCCGGCATCACGAAGTCCGTGAAGAGCAAATCGAATGCTTCGTCGGATGCGAGAATGGCCAGCGCGTCCGCTGCGTTGAGCGCGAGCTTCGTCGAATAGCCCATTTCGTCGAGCATGGCTTGCGCGACTTCGCCCACGTCGCGCCGGTCATCCACGATCAGCACTTTCTCGGTTCCCCTTTGGCTGATCACGTGCGAGGTGTCTTGCGACGCCTCCTCGGCCACATCCACCGAGGGGAAATAGAACGTGAGCGTCGAGCCGACGCCGTAGTCGGACGATATGGTGAGCGCGCCGCCTGTCTGACGCGCGAACGAAGCCACCATGCTCAAGCCAAGCCCCGTGCCCTTGCCACGGCCCTTGGTGGTAAAGAACGGCGTCAGCACCTTGCCGGCGACTTCCGGCGTCATGCCTGTGCCGTTGTCGGTGATGGATAGTGTGACGTAGCGTCCTTCGGGTAGATCGACGAGGCCTGTTGAATTGGCCTTCGTCAGTTCGAAGTTATCCGTGCGCAGGAGCACTTGCGCGTCGGTTTGGCCGCTCAATGCGTCGCGCGCATTCAGGATGATATTGAGCATGGCCATTTCGAGTTGCCCGACGTCCAGTTGGCAATTGCGCAAGTCACTGGCAAATTCCGTGCGGATTGAAATGGTGTCGCCGAGCGTGTGACGCGCGAGTTCCAGCAAGTCGTCGCAGATGCCGTTCAGGTTCACCGTGCGCCCGACCAGCACCTGCTTGCGCGCGAACAACAGCATTTGCTGCGTGAGCGACGACGCCGTTTTGACCGCGCCGCGAATCTTGGCGATGTTCTTCAGGATGGTTTCGTCGCGTGCATCGGTCTTGACGCTGAGGTCGAGCAGATCGACATAACCGACCATGACTTGCAGCAGGTTATTGAAATCGTGCGCCACGCCGCCGGCCAGTTGACCGAGCGCTTCCATTTTCCGCGCCTGATGCAGACCTTCTTCGGCCTCGTGCCTGCGGCTCACATCGACCTGGGACGCGAAGAAGTACACGAGTTCGTTCTCTTCGGTGAAGATGGGCGCAATGAAAAGCTCGTTCCAGAATGTCGTCTTGTCCTTTCGATAATTCAGGACTTCGGCGGCAAACTCTCTGCCTTCCTTCAGCGCGACGCGGAGATCGGCAAGCGCCGTCAGGTCGGTGTCCGGACCTTGTAGAAACCTGCAATTGCGGCCGTAGATCTCGGCGTCGGTGTAACCCGTGAGCTTGCGAAAGGCATCGTTGGCAAAAATGATAGGGTAGTCGGGAAGGCGTGCGTCCGCCACCAGCATGGGCGTGCGCGTGGTGGTGGCGGCCGCGAAGAACAGATCGTCCCGGCGCGGGTCGAGTCCCCGGTTTTGTTCGACGAAAGGTCGTGGGCCATGTATGGGTGAGTGCATGATCGCTGCTCGCAGAACGTTTCCGCAGACACGCAGTTTGCGCGCTCTGCGCCGGCTGCGAGGGATTATTTGCACGAGCTGGTTGAGCACCGGGGGCGAATGATGGTTCGATACGCCATCGAAGCCTCACCGCCACGAAGACAAAGCTGCCGCCAAGCGGTTTGCGCTCGATTTTCGGCTTGGTCCGTGCTTTACCCTCGGCAACGCTCAAGCGCCGCGCGATTCGCGACATCGAGCGCCCGCGTTTCAATGCGCGCCTCTCGTGCTCTACCACGTCGTATTTTAGATAGCCGGCTTGTCTGCCTGATCCTTGTCCTCCGGGCTGTCCGTGACATCCAGATCGTCGAGCACCGAGTCGATCTTCTCACTGTCGCCGTTATCCAGTTTTTCCTGGACTTCGTCGTCAGTCAGCGAATCGGTTTTATCGGCGGGGTGCTGCTCTGCATTGCCCGAAGGCATGGGTTTGTAGTTCATGTCGTCCCTTGATTCCAGTTGAAGGTCTGTTTCAAGCGCAATGGCAAGGCGCCCGAGGTATTCGGCAAAAGCCAAAAAGCACCCGCGACGGGCCTGCCACGGGCGGCGCGCAATGGCGGGTCTGTCGACTCTCTGCCCGGCGAAATCACCGCGTCAGGAGACATCCCCTGACCACGACCCTCGGTGATCCTTAACAATCAGCATGAATCGTTCCGAATGTCAAAAAAGGCGGTTTCGATGGGGAACGCGTAGGACTTGCGGTAGGGCTTGCGTGGCTTGCAGGCCAAGCGGTAGACGAGCGGGGGAGGTTCGTTCGATTGCCAGCACGGACTGCGACAGCACCCGTGGAGACGCGCACAGGAAGTATCGGTAGACGGAAGATGGTTGCCTGGGAAGGCGTTTGGAACTGGCAAACGACTCAGGTGTCGAGTCATGCGCCCCGCGACTTGCACGCAGAAGCAAAGCGAAAGTGAAATAATCCTACCGGCCCAGCGTCACATGCACCAGACACGGCAGATACTTTTCGCTGCCCGGATGCATGCGGATCAAGTTGTCCGCGAGCCTCGGCCAGCCACGCGGCGCGCGGTATTCGAGCAAGCTCACCGATTCGATGCCCGGTGACCACGCGCGCAGACAAGCTTCGATGTCGTTGGTATCGATGCCCCACGGCATTGGCGGTAAGCGATAGTACGGCGTTTTCATCACACCCCACATGGTCAGCGACGAAAACCATTGCGGTATGACATCGAAGATCATCTGGGCTTTGGGAAAGCGCGCGGCGATATCGTTGAACAGGCGCTTCACCGCCGCCGGGTCGAGGTACATCAGCAAGCCTTGAGCGACGACCAGCACATCGCCGTCCGAATCGATCTCTTTTGCCCACAGCGGATCGAGCGCGCTCGCCGCAATGTGACGAAAGCGCTTAGATGGCTGCAAAAAATTCTCTCGAAACGCGATGGCAGCAGGAAGGTCGATGGTGAGCCACTTCATGCGGCCATTATCGACACGGTGTGCCTGAGTTTCAAGGCCTTCGCCCAGCGAAGCGACAACGCCATTCGGATGATCTTCGAGCCAGCGCAAGACCAGATGATCGATTTCGGCGGCGCGTGCCGCGAACGAGCCGTCCGGGACACCGAAGCGTCCCGCGAAGTCGTAATCGATCGCAGCGCAGATTCTGGAACTTTCGGGATCGGACAGCACGGGGTTCGGCCGTCTGGCCTCGCACGCGCGGTCATACAGCGTCCACAGCATCGTTTCCGATACGCCCTGAAGGTTCACCACGATATCTGCCTTCGCTTCGCCGCTTTTCGACTGGCGCGCGGCGGCACGTCGGCGCCGTAGCGGGACAGTCGCGGTGCTCACAAGGCACCTAGCCGTTTGGCATTGGCTGTCGCGCGGTCGTGAATGGGAGCAAGCGTTTCTTGGATCACGTGCGTGGCCGAATTGGCCAGACGCAGCGGATTGATCGGCGCATTGTTGACGACGCCAAGCAAAACGGCCTGCCGCTCCAGCCATTGTGACGCAGTCTGGCTGGATGCCAGCGCGATAGTCGCGGAAGAGGCTTCCCAGATGAGCCGCGTCGTGTCGGCGGCGAGCGTGATGGCGAGGCTGAGACAGCCGGAGCCGAGCGCTTGCAACGCTTCCGTCGCGGCTTCTTTCTTTTCGGTGCTCATCAAACTGAATTCGGTTTGATCGCGCTCGCTCGGCAACGGTCCCGCCATTGCCATGCGGACCGTGCGATGTCCCACCACCTGCGAGGTCGCGCGGAACATCTCGCTTGCGTCGGAGAGCGTTTCGAGCCAGCTGGTCGAGAGGTCGCGAAGGGGGGAAGCGGACGTAGATGCGGCCATGTAGGCGCTCCTTTGATAGTGGAAACTAGGCGGATGGCCTACTGACGATTGTCGATTGTCGACTGCAACTTGACGATGCGAGCGCGGCTAGTGGAACCGCGAGCAATGCACAGGTCCATGATAGGCCGATAAATGTTGCGACGCAACATAAAAGCAACTGTCGCTGCTATTAGTCGAGCAATGCGATGCCTGCATGAAAAGAACGGTCATTCACAAGCGACGATCAGCTAGTTTTCAACGCAGTTCGCTGCGTGCGTTCCTGCGCAGCACATCGGCGGGTACGCCAAAGGTCCGCAAGAACGCGCGACGCATGCGTTCGCGGTCGGCGAAGCCGGTTTCATCGGCGACCACGTTGATCGTGTGACGCCCTTGCTCGATCATGAATCTCGCGGCTTCCAGCCGAATCTGTTCAACGGCCTTGGCCGGCGACTGACCCGTTTCGGCCATGAACGCTCGGCTGAATTGCCTCGGGCTAAGGTTCGCCACCGCCGCGAGTTCCTCGACCGTGAGTGGATTGCGCAGATTGCGGCGAATGTGCGCGACGACCAACTCGATACGATCGGACCTAGGCGTCATCTCGAGCAACGCGGAATGCTGCTTCTGCCCGCCGAGCCGCCGCTGATGCATCACGAGAAGCCGGGCGACGAGCTTCGCGGCATCCGGGCCGAGGTCATTGTCGATCAGCGCCAGAATGAGATCGATGCCGGCGGTCATGCCGGCCGAGGTCCAGACCGGGCCATCGTTGATGAAGATCCGGTCCTCGTCCGTCGTCACGTCCGGAAAACGCGCCCTGAATTCGGGTGCATGCGCCCAGTGCATGGTCGCGCGCCGTCCGTCCAACAGTCCCGCTTCGGCGAGCACGAAAGCGCCGCTGCAAATGGAAGCAATCCGTCTCGATGCCCTGGCCGCCGCTTGCACGAACGCGATCAGATTCGCATCGAATGAAGGCATTTTGAGTTCGGTGATCGACCCGACGATGACAGTATCGAAAGCCGGGTCGTCGAAAGCCTCCGTCGAAAGCGCCATGCCACCCGACGACTCGGTCAAGCCACCGTGTTCGGACAACAGACGAATGTCGTAGTACGGGCCGGTCGGCGGAAGGTTCGCCAGTTCGAACGCCGTCAAGGCCGCAAGACTCATCATCTGAAACCTTTGCGGCACGATGAAACCGATCCGATGCATGGTTAGTCCCGCCGTGTGATGTCCTGAATGGTGGCAACTACGACATGGATCGTAACGGCGCGGAACGTTAAGGTACAAGCGATTTCCGCATCCGCTCGCATCGAGTGAGACGACGAACATTGCGTCGCAAATCGCCCGGGCCGCAGCCGAGCAGATAGTGGCGGTCCCTTAAAGCCGCGAAGGCTTGGTCTAAAAGTATGTCTCGAGCGGGCGCCGCGCACCGAATACAACCATCGGGCTATTTGCCCTGATCGCCAGGAGAAAGGACATGGACTTCAACCAACTCATCGCGGAACGTAACGCGCACTTCGTTCAAACGCGGTTCGAGCCTGAACTGAAGATGCTGCCGTCGCTGGGGACGATTGTCGTTGGCTGTGTGGATCCGCGTGTCGATCCTGCCGCCGTGCTTGGGCTGGAACAAGGCGAAGCGGCGGTAATCCGCAACGTGGGCGGGCGTCTCAATCGATCATTGCTCGAAACGCTGGCCGTGCTGAGCGTCGTGGCGCGTGCGGCCGGACGCCCGAATGGCGGGCGCAACCTCGTGCTGCTTCAGCATACGGATTGCGGAATCATCGGATGCCATCGGCATGCGCCTGCGCTGCTTGCGCAGTATCTCGACGTCGAGCCTTCCGCGCTCGATGCCCTTGCCATTACCGAGCCCTACCAGGCAGTCGCGCTGGACGTCGCGGCGCTCAAGGCCAATACGACGTTGCCGGATGATCTAGTGGTGTCGGGTTTGGTCTATGACGTAAAGACCGGTCGTGTCGAAACGGTTGTTCCGCCGGCGCCGTTGCGTGAAGCGGCTGCCTGATTGACCGGTGCCGCGAGCGCCCTGGCATGCTGCCTTGCCGGACAACTTCCGGGCAAGGCAGCATGTCTTTAAGCGATTTTGGTAACGGCTTACTTTCCGATTCCAAGCAAATCGATCTCGAACGTGAGATCGCTGTTCGGCGGAATCGAGCCTATACCGCGTTCGCCGTAAGCGGTCGCTGCCGGGCACGTCAGCTTGGCCTTGCCGCCGACTTTCATCTTCTGCACGCCTTGCGTCCAGCAGGGAATCACGCGACCGAGCGGGAAGCTGGCCGGGCCGCCGTGCTTGTCCGACGCGTCGAATTCGGTACCGTTCGCGAGCGTGCCGCGATAGTTCACGCGCACGACGTCGTCGGCGGTAGGTTGCGGTCCCGTTCCTTGCTTGATGTGTTCGACGACGACACCCGACGGCAACTTGTCGACCGGGTTTGCAGCGAATGCAGTCGATGCAAGAGTCGAAGCAGCAAGCAAAGCAATGACGAATTTCATGCAAGATCCTCGTTTGTCAAAACCTGATTATATCGGGCGCGTTCCCTCGTCCCGAGTCGGCACGCGGCGCTTCAGCTTGGCGGCATCGACTGACATTCCACCTGATACCAACGATCCACCTGACGTTGCGCCGCTTGCAGATCGTCGGGGTAATACGGATCGAAAAACATGGACGGGTGATAGCCCGCTGTTTCCAGCGCCGCCAATTCGCTGCGATTACGCTCGGATGTGATCGGCGCATTGTTCTTGAGCGCGGTCAGATCGCGGCACTGTGCAGGGCTAAGATGCGTCGTGCCGTTCTGCATGCTGGTGGCGCAACCGGTGAGCAGGATGGCCGTCGCGCAAATCAGAGGCCGGAATCTCGGCAAGTGCTTCATGTCATGTCTCCAGTGAAGTCCAGTTCTCAAGCGCTGCGTGCCAGCCAACGTTACACCGTGCGGGCCATCATAGCGAATCCAGATTCGCCTTCAGCGCACGCGCTTTCGTGGCTATGGCCGCGCGTTCTTCATCGGGCATCCGGCTCAACTGCTTGTAGATCATCGTAAGCCGATGATTACGCCCGAGCGTCGCCTCGTTGCGCGCGAGAAAGTCCCAGTAGAGCGCGTTGAAGGGACAAGCGTCTTCTCCGTTGCGGCGTTTTCTGTCGTATGCGCAGCCTTTACAGTAGTCGCTCATGCGGTCGATGTACGCGGCGCTCGAAACATAAGGTTTGCTCGCCATCAAGCCGCCGTCGGCAAACTGGCTCATGCCTAGCGTGTTGGGTAACTCGACCCATTCGAAGGCATCGATATAAACGCCGAGATACCACGCACAGACTTCGGGGACGGAGAGACCCGCGAGCAACGCAAAATTGCCGATGATCATCAGCCGTTGAATATGATGCGCGTGCGCCTCTTCGAGCGACTGGCCGACCGCATGCTTCAGGCAACGCATGCGAGTGTCGCCGGACCAGAACCACTGCGGCAGCGCGCGCTTGTGACGGAACACGTTCTTGCTTGCGTAGCGCGGCATCTGCGCCCAGTACACGCCGCGAATGTATTCGCGCCAGCCGATAATCTGCCGAATGAAGCCTTCCACCGAAGGCAATTCGGCACGGTGCGCGCGATACGCCTCTTCAGCCGCTTCGACCACTTCGCGCGGGTTGAGCATCTTCGTGTTGAGCGCGAACGAAAGCTGCGAGTGGAAGAGACGCGGCTCGTGCGTGCTCATTGCGTCCTGCCATGCGCCGAAGTTCGGCAAGGCTTCCTCGATGAAGCGCGCGAGATGCTGGAGCGCTTCTGCACGATCGAGCGGCCAGCGAATACGCGCGGCCTGCGGATTGCCGAAGCTGTTCACGCCTGCGGCGACGATATCGCGCCATAGCTTCGAATGGTCATGTACCGGCCGAGGGTCTTCGGGCGGCGGCGGTTCGCCATGCCATGCGCGGCGATTGTCGTGATCGTAATTCCACTGGCCGCCTGCTGGCCGATGCTCCGTTTCCATCAGCACGCCATGCTGGGTACGCATATGCCGATAGAACCGCTCCATCAGCCATTGTCCCTTGCCGTGGGTGTCGAAGAACTGCTTCGTTTCGTGGCGCCCGGTGAAGAAGTGTTCGCTGTCGACCATTTGCGTGGCGATCGGCAGCGCCTTCGCATACGCGTCGAGCTGATGATCGAGCCGCCATTCGTCGGGTGCCTGATACTCGAAGCGATCGATTCCCTGCGACGCAATCAACGCGTCCAGATTCGCGGGAACGGAGTGCTCGTTGGCCGTATCGTCGATCTTCAGATAGTGAACGCGATGTCCAGCCTCACGCAAACCGTCCGCGAAACGGCGCATCGCCGCGAAGATGGCGATGATCTTCTGCGCGTGATGCAGCACGTAATCCGTCTCCTGACGCACCTCCATCATGACGTAATGCACGGTGGCGTCGGGCTCGACGAACCAGCTATGCGCGGGGTTCAACTGATCGCCGAGAATCAGGCGCAAGGTAGTCATGGCGATGGCGTGAAGATTTTGGCGGCAATCTCCTCATGCCAGCAATCCAGACGCCCGCCGTGCATCGCAACCCGGATCGCCGCTTTGGCAACGCGAATACGCCTGCGTGTGGACGTTTTGTCGATGCTCTTTGCGCGAGAACGTCGCCTCGGTCAATGTCCCATCGCCTTGACGGCCAGATAGTGGAACGGGTAAGTAATGAGCGCGGTACCCGCCACACCCACGCACCAGAGCAGCACGAACCAGAGAAAGCGGCGGAGTGCCGGGCTCGGTTTCATAAGCGTCATCCTCCGCGCGAGATTAGTGATAAGCCGAGCCGGGCTTCACTTTGCCCCGGAACACCCAGTAGCCCACCGTCGTATAAGCCAGAATGATCGGAATGATGATGACCGCACCCACGAGCGTGAACGCCTGACTCGTTTCCGGCGATGCCGCCTCCCATAAGGTCACGCTGCCCGGCAACGCATAAGGCCACACGCTCAAGAGCAGCCCGATATAGCCCAGGAACACGAGCAGCAGCGCGATAGCGAGCGGACCGGCCTCTGACTCGCGTTTGATCGCGAAGTACATGGCGACCGCCGTCAGCACCACCGCGACCGGCACCAAATACAGCCAAAGATGAAACGACGAATGAAACCAGCGTTCGGCGATGCGCGCATCGGTGAGCGGCGTCCACACGGATACGACCGCGATGAACGCAAGCAGCACGGCCGTGAGCGGAAGGATGAGCGCGCGCATGCGTCGTTGCAGATCGCCATCCGTCTTGAGGACGAGATAACCCGCGCCCAGCAGCGCATAAGTGCATGTGAGACCAAGCCCTGTGAGAAACGGAAAAGGTGCGATCCAGAAGAACGGGTCGCCCGAGAATGCGTTCTGGCTCACGGGTATGCCGTGCAGATAGGCACCCAGAATCACGCCCTGAAAAAAGCTCGCGCCAGCCGAGCCGCAGATGAAGAACAGGTTCCAGATATTTTTCGTGCGCGTTGCCTTGGCGCGCACTTCGAAGCTCACGCCCCGAAAGATTAGACACACCAGCATGAAGATGATCGGCAGGTAAAGCCCCGACAGCGCGATCGAATACGCAAGCGGAAAGGCCGCGAACAACGCGGCGCCGCCGAGCACGAGCCAGGTTTCGTTGCCGTCCCATATCGGCGCGATGCTGTGCATCATCAGGTCGCGTTCGGCATCGTCGGGAAAGAACGGGAAGATCATGCCGACGCCGAGGTCGAAGCCATCGAGCGCCACGTAGATGAAGATGCCTGCGGCGATGATCGCCGCCCAAACGATTGTCAGATCCATGTCGTCACCTCACGTGATTTGGCGTGCCGCACGGTTAGCGCGAGACGGCGGAGAAGGGGCGGCGGCCCGTGGCTTCAGTGGGATCGCGCGTGGCGTCGGCAGGCAGCGGCGGCGTTCCTTGCGGTCCCTGGCCGATCATGCGGAAGATGTAGTAGAGCCCGATGCCGAAGACGAGGCAATACACCAGCACGAACAGCAGCAGGGAAAGCCCGGCGGAAGCCTGTGTGATGGGCGAGACTGCATCGGAGGTGCGCAACACGCCATAGACCACCCAGGGCTGGCGGCCCGCTTCCGTCGTGATCCATCCGGCGAGCAGCGAGATGAAACCAGTCGGGCCCATCAGGACGGCGGTCCACTGGAACCAGCGCGCTTCGAATAAGCGTCCGCCGCGCCTGAGCAGATTACCCGTCACGGCGACGAGAATCATCAGCATGCCGAGACCGGCCATCACGCGGAAGGTCCAGAAGATCAGCGACGAATTCGGCCGGTCCGCTTTGGGAAAGTCCTTGAGCCCGCGAATCTCGCCATCCCAGCTATGCGTGAGAATCAAGCTGCCGAGATGCGGGATCTGGATCGCATGACGCGTGACTTCCGCGTTCATATCGGGAAAGCCGATGAGATTGAGCGCCGTGCCGCCTTTCTCGGTTTGCCAAAGGCCTTCTATCGCCGCGATCTTCGCAGGCTGATAGCGCCGCGTGTTGAGACCGTGCTGGTCGCCCACGAGCGCCTGAACCGGCGCGAGCACGAGCAGCAGCCAGAGCGCCATCGACACCATGGTTCGCGTTTCCGCGTCGCGCCTGCCGCGCAGCAGATGCCATGCGCCCGTTGCCAGAACCACGAGCGCGGCGACGATGAACGCCGCAAGCGTCATATGCGCGAGCCGATAGGGAAACGACGGGTTGAACACGATGGCGAACCAGTCGACCGGAACCACGTGTCCGTTTTCGATCCTGAAGCCTTGCGGCGTCTGCATCCAGCTATTGGACGAGAGAATCCAGAACGTGGAGATCAGCGTGCCGATCGCCACCATGATCGTCGCGCCGAAATGCGCTTTCGGGCCGACCTTCTCCCAGCCGAACAGCATGATGCCGAGAAAGCCCGCTTCGAGAAAGAAGGCGGTCATGACTTCATAGGTGAGCAAGGGACCGGTGATAGGTCCGGCAAAGCGTGCGAAGCCCGACCAGTTGGTGCCGAACTCATAGGCCATGACCACGCCAGACACCACGCCCATGCCGAAGCCCACGGCGAAGATGCGCGACCAGTAGAGACAAAGCACCTTGTAATGCGGCTTGCCGGTCTTGAGATAGCAGCCTTCGAGCACGGCGATGAAACTCGCAAGCCCGATGCTCAATGCCGGGAAGATGATGTGAAACGAGACCGTGAAGGCGAACTGAAGGCGCGAAAGGTCGAGAGCGTCGAGATTCATCGGAGCATCCACCAAGGCTGCGCGCTAGCCCGGCGGACCTTGGCGCGGTTCATCGAACCGTGATCCGCGCATGGCGAATCACGGGCCACGTCATCGGGCCGGGGCGTTCGCTTCTTGGAAACGCCTGACGGGCCGGTGTCAATCTGACGACATCATGGCTTCTGCAAACACCTTCGGCATTTATACGTATGTATAGCGAAAGGGCGACATGCCGCTGGCGCGCGGGCGGGAAGACAAATAGCGTGCGAATCTGAAATGCGCGGGTTCGTCGGAGCAAGACGGCGCGCCAGCCTCATGGATGCCGCTTATAGATGCATCCACGCTTTGCATATTCTTCCGACGGTAATAAGCGCATGACGATACGGCCTTTCTCCAAGCGCGATCAAATGACTAGACTCGAGGGTTTTCACGCGTCCAGCCAAGTCGATTATGCCTCGCCAGATCCGGTTCAATGCCTTCATGATGAATTGCGTGGGGCATCTCGCGCCCGGTCAGTGGACAGCGCCTGCAGACGATTCAGTCGGCTATCTCGACACCCGCTATTGGGTCGAGCTTGCAAAGGTGCTGGAAGAGGGCTGTTTCGACGGCCTCTTTCTCGGCGATGTCACCGGCATCTACGATGTCTACGGCGACAGTCCGGCCGCCGCGTTGCGCACCGCCGCCCAGGTGCCGATGAACGACCCCGTGCCGCTGATTCCCTTGATGGCGCACGCGACCGAGCACCTGGGCTTCGGCGTGACGGTATCGGTGGCTTATGAAGCGCCATATCTGCTGGCGCGGCGCTTCACGACGCTCGATCAGTTGAGCCGGGGACGCGTCGCATGGAATGTGGTGACGTCGTATCTGCAAAGCGGCGCGTTGAGTCTCGGGCAGACGGAACTGCGCGCCCATGACGAACGCTACGATCGCGCCAATGAGTTTCTCGAAGTCTGCTACAAACTTTGGGAAGGAAGCTGGCAAGAAGGCGCATTGCTGCGCGATGCCGAACGCGGCATCTACGCCGACCCCGCGCGCGTGCGCAAGATCACACACAAGGGCCGCTACTTCGAAAGCGAGGGTATTTTCCAGTGCGAGCCTTCGCCGCAGCGCACGCCGCTTCTGTTCCAGGCGGGCGGATCGACGCGCGGCACGGCATTCGCGGCCAAGCATGCGGAATGCATCTTTCTCGGCGCGCCCACGCGCAATGGCTTGCGCAAGTCGGCGCAGTCCATCCGCACCGCACTCACGGAAGCGGGCCGCGCACCGGACAGCGCATTGCTGTTCGCCATGCTGACCGTGATCGTCGATGAAACCGCCGAACGGGCGCAGGCACGCTATGCCGCGTATCAGGCGCGCGCGAGTAACGAAGGTGCCCTGGCGTTGTTATCCGGCTGGACGGGCATCGATCTTTCGCGCTATAAGCCCGACGATACCCTCGCTTACGTCGATACCGATGCCGGCCAGTCCGCACTTGCATCGTTCAGCAAGCTGGACCCGGAACGCGTGTGGACCGTGCGCGATGCGGTGGAGTTCGTGACGATCGGCGGACGCGGCGCGGTCGTGGTCGGCGATGCGGCTCAGGTTGCCGACGAATTGCAGGCGCTCGTGGAAGAAACGGATATCGACGGCTTCAATCTCGCGTGGGTAGAGTCGCCGCGCACGTTCCACGATATCGTCCAATATCTCGTGCCCGAATTGCAAAGGCGCGGTGCGTACAAGACCGAATATGCAGAAGGCACCCTGCGCGAGAAGCTGTTTGGCAACGGCGCCTATCTGCAAGCGCCGCACGTCGGCGCGAGCTATCGATAAATGCCGCTAGTCCCTTAGCGCCCCAGCGAATATGAATCCACGAAATCGTTCGTGGCGCGGCACCCGGTTCGCATCGGACAATCGAAGGTCCGACTTTTCCCGGAGTGTCACCCATGAGCGGCGAAGCCCCGCGCCAGTTGCATCTGAACATCAATGCGCTTCATTCCGGCTTCGTGCCTTCCGCATGGCGTCTGGCCGACGCCGATCCGCACGCCTTCATCGATATCGATCATTACGTGCGTCTCGCGCAGATCGCGGAGCGTGGCTGTCTCGACGCGATCTTCCTCGCCGATAGCGCCGCGATCACCGACCAACTCGACATGCGCCCGATCACGGCGCTCGAACCCACGCTGCTGCTCGCGAGCGTCGCGGCCGCGACAAAGCATATCGGGCTGATCGCGACGGCATCCACGAGTTACAACGAGCCGTTCAACCTTGCGCGGCGCTTCGCCACGCTCGATCTGATCAGCGGCGGCCGCGCGGGCTGGAACATGGTAACGACGGCCGATCTGCCTTCGGCACGCAACTTCGGGCTGGAAGCCGTCCCGGATCACGCCGAACGCTATGCGCGCGCGGAAGAGTTCGCCACGCTCGTGAAGACGTTATGGAATAGCTGGGAGGACGATGCGCTCGTTGCCGACAAAGCGACCGGCCAGTTCGTCGATCTCGGCAAGCTGCATCCCGCCGCGCATCGCGGACGCTTCTTCGCGGTGCAAGGCGCGCTCAATCTGCCGCGCTCGAAGCAAGGGCATCCGGTGCTCGTGCAGGCGGGCGCATCCGGCGACGGGCGTGATCTCGCGGCGCGTCATGCGGAAGCGGTGTTCTCGGCGTCGCAATCATTCGACGAATCGAAGGCGTATCGCGAGGATCTGAACGTGCGTGCGGCGCGCTACGGACGCGGGCCGCATGCGGTGAAAGTGCTCGCAGGTCTCACGACGATCATCGGCGCGACGCAGGCCGAAGCCATCCGCCGTCGCGATGAACTCGTCGATCTCATTCCATGGCGCTACAGCCTGAACCGGATTGCCGGCACGCTCGGCATTCCCGCCGATTCGCTCTCGCTCGACGAGCATCTTCCCGAGAATCTCACGCTGCCCAACAACGGCAACGGTAATCACACGTTCTTTCACGCGACCATCGCGCAGGCGCGCGCGCATGGCTATACGGTGCGCGAACTCATCCGCGCGCTGGCGGGCGGCGGCGGGCATCGCGTGATCGTCGGCACGCCCGAACAGGTTGCCGAGGACATCGCGCACTGGTTCGAAGACGGCGCCGCCGATGGCTTCAACCTCATGCCCGACGCCTTGCCGGGCGGGCTCGAAGCCTTCGTCGATGGCGTCGTGCCCATTCTGCAAAAGCGCGGAATCTTCCGGCGCGCTTACGAAGGGACTACCTTGCGCGGGCATTTCGGGCTCGATGTGCCGGCGGGGTATCGAGTGGAAGAGGCGGTTTAGGCGAGTTAGACAGCGCTCAGACGATCACGCCCGGTCATGCCGGGCGTCGTCGCTTACATCACACGCGCGTTACTTCTGCGGCGCGCCGTCCCATGCCGGCAAGGTCGCACCGTGATACACCTTCAGGATCGTCGCGGCGACGTTGGCCTGCTGATAACTCGTCTGCAGCGTCTTGACCCACGGCGCCTGTGCATCTTTCGCGTTCACCGCCAGAAAGTTGCGATACGGATTGCCCGGCACTTTCTCCTGCGCAATGCGTTCCTGCGGAATCTGGATGCCCGCTTTGATGGCCCAGTCAGTGTTCACCACGGCAGCGTCCACGTCGCCGATCGCGCGGCCAACGATGCCCGCATCGAGTTCCTTGATCTGGACATGCTTCGGATTGTCGGCAATGTCACGCGCCGTCGGCAGCAACCCGACGTTGTCGCGCAGCTTGATGACGCCGTTCGCCTGCAGCAGCAAGAGCGCACGGCCTTCATTGCTCGGATCATTCGGCACGGCTATGGTTGCGTTCTGCGGCAGCGCGGCGACCGACTTCACCTTGCGCGAATAAAGCCCGATAGGCTGCACGTAAGTGAAGCCGACCGGCACGATGTCGTAGTGGCGCGCCTGAATCTGCGCATCGAGATAAGGCTTGTGCTGGAACGAGTTGGCGTCGAGATCGTGTTGCGCGAGCGCTTCGTTCGGCTGGGTGTAATCCGCGAAAGTGGTGACCTTCACCGTCAGGCCCTGTTTGGCTGCGTTGGCCGCTACCGTGCGCCAGACATCCTCGTCCTCGCCCGACATGATGCCCACGCGCACCGTCTGATTCGCCGCGAACAACGGTGCGGCGCTCATCACGCCGCATGCAAGCAGCAGGGAAAACAGCGCGGTTTTTATCGGCGACTTTATTTTCATGGGGCAAAAGCTGATAAGTTGGGAGAGACGTGATGCTAGAGGCGGCAGCGCCTCGCGACAAATAATATCGAGCGCTATCGATATAGCGCCTTTTCGTTTGCCGTCACGGGCGGTTTGAGCGCTATATAAGGCATGCAGGCGGTGTATTGCTTTGCAGAAAACCTTGTTTGTGAAAGCGTTGCGGGCGGCCTAGATTTGATTCATTCACCATTTGAAGGGGATGAGCCATGCCGCAGTTCCTGTCGCACTATCTCCAAGCCATCTACGCGCCCGCCGGACGCATGCGTGAGCGCTGGCAATTGCGGTCGCTGGAACGTGCGCGCGCCGCATGCGGCTGCAATGCCACGAGCGTAATCGAGCTGCCCGACGACGAAAGCACGCGCGCCGACCGGCTCGAACACATCGCGCTCTATGCGCGCGCGGGCTACTTCAACATGGGCTATACGGTCGATCTATTTCAGTCGCCCGCCGATCTTCCGCCGCACTGAATCCGCATCCGCATCGACGCGCCACGATTCCGGCGCGTCGGTTTATCGTCGATCCAAGCAACGTTTGCATGCCTGAAGTAACGTAAGCGCTGACCTGGACTCGAACCGATGTTCACATGACCCTTTCCCGACAACTGCATCTCGGCGCATTCATGCGGCCGGTGAGCCTGCATACCGGCGCGTGGCGTTTTCCCGGCGCGTATGCGGATGCGAACTTCAACTTCCGCCACCTCAAGCAGTTCGTGCAAAAGCTTGAGAGCGCCTGTTTCGACGCATTCTTCATGGCCGATCACCTCGCCGTGCTCAACATGCCCGTGGACGCGCTCAAACGCAGCCACACCGCGACATCCTTCGAGCCGTTCACGCTGCTTTCCGCGCTGGCTTCGGTGACGGAGAAGATCGGGCTGGTCGCGACGGCATCGACGACATTCGACGAGCCGTATCACATCGCGCGGCGCTTTGCCTCGCTCGATCACTTGAGCGACGGACGCGCCGGATGGAACCTCGTGACCACGTCGAACCCGGATGCCGCATTGAACTTCGGCCGCGAGGATCACATGGAGCACGACGAGCGCTATCGCCGCGCGCGCGAGTTCTACGATGTCGTCACGGGCCTGTGGGACAGCTGGGCCGACGACGCGTTCGTGCGCGACACCGAGAGCGGCCTCTTCTTCGATCCCGCCAAACTTCACGTGCTCGGTCACAAGGGCGAATATCTATCGGTGCGCGGCCCGTTGAATATCGCGCGGCCGGTGCAGGGTTGGCCGATCGTCGTGCAGGCCGGATCATCGGAAGCGGGCAAGCAGCTTGCGGCCGAAACCGCCGAC
This sequence comes from Caballeronia sp. LP006, assembly GCF_031450995.1. NCBI lineage: Bacteria > Pseudomonadati > Pseudomonadota > Betaproteobacteria > Burkholderiales > Burkholderiaceae > Caballeronia > Caballeronia sp. LP006. Next base: position 335,808 of record NZ_JARTVW010000003.1, read on the forward strand.
GCGGTCTTCACATCGCAACCGAATCTGGCCGCGGGCAAGCGCTTTTTTGCGGATGTAAAGAGCCGGCTCGATGCACTCGGCCGCCCGCGCGAGCACCTGAAGATTCTTCCCGGCGCGTTCGTCGTGGTGGGCGACTCGCGCGAGGAAGCACGCGAGAAGCGCGCATTGCTCGATACCTTCGTGCATTACGAAAGCGGTATCGCTTCGCTTTCCATCGCGCTCGGCCACGATGTCTCCTCGTTCGATCCCGATGGTCCGTTGCCCGAGATTCCCGAGACCAATGCGAGCAAGAGCGCGCGCGAACGCGTGGTCGAAATGGCGCGCACGGAAGGGCTGACCATCCGGCAACTGGCGCAACGCGCGGGCGGCTTTTCGGGCTTGCAGATGATCGGCACGGCAACCGATATCGCCGGTGAAATGGAGCAGTGGCTCGCCGAGGAAGGCAGCGACGGCTTCAATGTGATGTTCCCGTATCTGCCCGCGGGTCTCGACGATTTCGTCGACAAGGTCGTGCCGGAATTGCAGCGGCGTGGCATTTTCCGGCGCGCGTATGAAGGCAACACGTTGCGCGAGCACTTCGGTTTGCCAAGACCCGGCAATCGCTTTTTCCCCGCGAATAACGCATAAGCTTATTCGCACACACGCATCCACCGCCTTATATGCGCCGTGCGCTTAGCCGCGTCACGGCGTATTCATTTGCAAATGACATTTGCTTGGTTCCGCTTTTGGCGCGCGTCTCGCATAGTAGGGATTGATGGCTATAGACGTCTTTTCTGAAGACGTTCTGGCGCCTGTCTGCCTCGGCTTTACGACCCTATCCCAAGGAACTCCGCATGTCCGATCGTTCTCTCTCGCTGTCGCGCCGGCGTGCGCTCGCGCAACTGGCCGCCGTCAGCGCAGGCGCCTTCGCGTCGAGCCGCCTCTTTGCCGCCGATGCAGGCAAGACCTTGCGCATCGGCTATCAGAAGTACGGCAACTTCGTGGTGTTGAAGGCACGCGGCACGCTCGACAAGCGGCTTGCGGCGCAAGGCGTCACCGTGCAATGGCTCGAATTTCCCGCTGGTCCGCAATTGCTCGAAGGGCTCAACGCGGGCGCGGTGGATATCGGCACCGTCGGTGAAACGCCGCCGATCTTCGCGCAAGCCGCGGGCGTCGATTTCGTCTATGTCGGCAACGAGCCATCCGCGCCGCGCGCCGAAGCCATCGTCGTGCCGAAGGATTCGCCCATTCGAACGGTGGCCGAGCTGCGCGGCAAGAAAGTCGTGCTGAACAAAGGCTCCAACGTTCACTATCTGCTCGTGGAAGCGCTCAAGAAAGCGGGTTTGGCCTACACGGATATCCAGCCCATCTATCTCGCCCCCGCCGATGCGCGCGCCGCCTTCGTGCAAGGCAGCGTCGATGCATGGGCGATCTGGGACCCGTATCTCGCCGCCGCCGAGAAGCAGGCGAACGCACGTCAAATCACCGATGGCACGAACCTCGTGCGCAACATCCAGTACTACCTCGCCACGCGCAAGTTCGCGACCGCGCAACCGCAACTCGTGCGTGCCGTGCTCGAAGAACTGGATCTGGTCGATCGCTGGGCGCGCGACAACATCCCTGCCGTCGCCACGCAACTCGCGCCCCTCGTCGGTCTCGATGCGGGCATTCTCGAAGTCGCGCTGAAACGGACGGCTTACGGCGTGCAGAGCGTCGCGCCTGCAACGCTCGAATATCAGCAGCAGATCGCCGACGTTTTCAGCAACCTCAAGCTCATTCCGAAGAAGCTCGACGTCACCGAAGCGCGCTGGGACGTCGCGTAATTCTCAGTAGATTCGGGTTAGCAGTTTCGCGCACATTCTTAGCGTGAATCGATGGTTGGGCAAGCGTCGCCGCGTCGCTAGACTGACCCGAGCGCCGGGCTGTTTCTCGTAGCCGCATGCCCGTCTTCACGACACAACGAATTCGAAAGGCAGACCTCCTGATGAATGTTTTCTGGTTCATTCCAACTCATGGCGACAGTCGTTATCTCGGCACGTCGCAAGGCGCGCGTGCCGCTAATTACGACTACTTCCGCCAGATCGCGGTCGCGGCCGACACGCTTGGTTACGAAGGCGTACTCTTGCCGACGGGCCGTTCTTGCGAGGACGCCTGGGTCGTGGCTTCGAGCCTGATTCCCGCCACCAAGCGCCTCAAGTTTCTCGTCGCGATCCGGCCGGGCTTGAGTACGCCGGGGCTCTCGGCGCGCATGGCATCGACGTTCGACCGGCTTTCCAACGGGCGCTTGCTCATCAACGTGGTGACGGGCGGCGACCCGACCGAACTCGCGGGCGATGGCGTCTTCGAAAGCCACGACACGCGCTACGAGATCACCGACGAGTTCCTGAGCATCTGGCGCGGTCTGCTCGAAAAGTCTCACGACAGCGGCAGTATCGATTTCGACGGCAAGCATCTGCGTTCGCAAGGCGGCAAGGTGCTGTATCCGCCGGTGCAGAAGGCGCATCCGCCGCTATGGTTCGGCGGGTCGTCGCCGGCTGCGCACGAGATCGCAGCCAAGCATATCGACACTTATCTCACGTGGGGCGAGCCGCCCGCCGAAGTCGAGAAGAAGCTTGCGGACATCCGCAAGCGCGCTGCCGCCGAAGGCCGCAGCATCAAGTTCGGCATTCGCCTTCATGTGATCGTGCGTGAAACCGAAAAGGAAGCCTGGGCCGACGCGGACCGCCTCATCAGCAAGCTCGACGATGAAACCATTCAGCGCGCGCAAGCATCGTTCGCGAAAATGGATTCGGAAGGACAGCGCCGCATGGCCGCGTTGCATGGCGGCAATCGCGATAAGCTCGAGGTGTATCCGCATTTGTGGGCGGGCGTCGGCCTCGTGCGCGGCGGCGCGGGCACGGCGCTCGTCGGCAATCCGGAACAGGTCGCCGGTCTAATGAAGCAGTACGCGGAACTCGGTATCGATACCTTCATTCTCTCGGGCTATCCGCATCTGGAAGAGTCGTATCGGTTCGCCGAACTCGTGTTCCCGCTCTTGCCGCGCCAGCAAAAGGAAGCGGCGAACGGGCCGCTCTCGGGGCCGTTCGGCGAAGTGATCGGCACGTCCGAACTGCCGAAGGTCGCGCAAAGCTGAGTATCGTCATGGCTAATCAATCTGCTCGAACGGCTTTGAGCGGCATCGGTGCAAAGGCGCTGCCCTGGATCGTGCCGCTGCTGATTCTCGTCGCATGGGAAGCGGCGGCGCGCACGGGCGGTCTCTCTTCGCGCGTGCTGCCCGAACCGCTCGCCGTGGTCAAGGCGGCGTGGGCGCTCATCTTGTCCGGCGACATGTCGGCCAACGTGAAGGTCAGTGCGTGGCGTGCACTCGCGGGCTTTGCGATGGGCGGCGCCACCGGCTTCGTGCTCGGCCTGGCCACGGGGCTTTTCAAGCCTGCGGAAGTTGCGCTCGATTCGACTGTGCAGATGATCCGCAACATCCCTGCACTCGCGATGATTCCGTTGCTGATCCTGTGGTTCGGCATTGGCGAGGAAGCGAAACTCGTGCTGGTTGCGCTCGGCGTGTTCTTTCCCATCTACGTGAACACGTATCACGGCATTCGTTCGGTGGATCGCGATCTCATCGAGATGGCGCGCAGCTACGGGCTGTCGGGCATGACGTTGTATCGGCATGTGATCTTGCCGGGCGCGTTGCCTTCCATACTCGTCGGCGTGCGCTTCGCATTCGGGCTGATGTGGGTAATGCTGATCGTCGCCGAGACCATTTCGGCGCAATCGGGCATCGGCTATATGACGATGAACGCCCGCGAATTTTTGCAGACCGACGTGGTGCTCGTCGGCATTCTGCTCTACGCGCTGCTCGGCAAGCTCGCCGACATGGCGGCAAGGGCCATCGAGCGCGTCACGCTACGCTGGCATCCGGCTTATCAGACCAAGGCGCGCACATGAGCACGGTGAATCCCACTCTCGAACGAGCCGTTATCGCGCGTCATGCGCCTCGTCCAGGCTCGGTCGCGCGTGCGGCAGAGGGCGATCTCGCGGTATCGCTGCAAGGCGTGGAGAAGCGTTTCGGCGAGCGCACGGTGTTGTCGAAGCTCGATTTTTCGATCGAGCGCGGCAGTTTCGTGTCGATCGTCGGACGCAGCGGCTGCGGCAAGTCCACGCTGCTGCGGCTGATCGCCGGCCTCGAAGCGACCACGGCTGGCGTGCTGCAACGCCGGGCCGCTACGCCGGATGCCGAGTTGCAGGTTCGCATCATGTTTCAGGACGCGCGTCTTTTGCCGTGGAAGAGCGTGCTCGACAACGTGATGCTCGGCCTGCCGCGTTCGGCGCGTGACGAAGCCCGCGCGACGCTTGCCGAAGTGGGCCTTTCCGAGCGCGAACGCGACTGGCCTTCGCAGTTGTCGGGCGGTCAGCGGCAACGCGTGGCGCTGGCGCGGGCGCTGGTGCATCGGCCGGACTTGCTGCTGCTCGACGAACCGCTCGGTGCGCTCGATGCGTTGACGCGCATCGAAATGCACGGGTTGATCGAACGGCTGTGGCGGGAGCATCGATTCACCGCACTGCTTGTCACACACGACGTGCAGGAAGCGGTGTCGCTTGGCGACCGCGTGGTGCTGATCGAGGAAGGGCGTATCACGCTGGATACGAAAGTGGCGCTGCCGCGTCCGCGCTCGCGTGCGGCGGAGGGGTTTGCGGAGTTGGAGGAGGCGGTTTTGTCGCGGGTTCTGCGGCGGTCGTGAGGGCTGGGGTTTGGACGTTTTTCGCGTATTTCCGCATTAGAACGTACGAGACGATGTCATGCCAACCTCGGCTTGGGTTCATCGAGCGAACACGAGCATGCCCCCGATTCAAAACCCAACGCAGCCTGGAACCCCGACCATTGATTTAAATGCCGCTCGCGGCCATTGCGCAAAGGCGCGTCGTCATGAGAACCGACCACGCGCCTTTCTCCCGGCATCACACCACGAAGAACCCATGCGTGCCATCGCGCTCCAGTTGCGCAACGAGGCCGTATTCCCAGTCGAGATAAGCCTGCATGGCTTCGCGCGCATTGCCCACGCCTTCATACGGACGGCGATACCGGTCGATGCGTGGTGACGCAAGCCGTGCTTCCCCGCCTTCGGTCTGCAAACCGGCGCGCACCCACGCGGCGTTGCCGCCTTCGAGCACATGCACGGGTTTGTTCGTGAGCGCCGCGATTTCAGCTGCGGCGTAGGGCGCAAGCGCGCTCGTGCCGCATGTGACGACGTAGCGCTTCGCATCGGGAAGGTCGCGCAGATCGTCGTGAGCGGGCGTGATGCGCGAACGCAGAATCCAGTGCGCGCCGACGATATGCGCCTTCACGTAGTTTGCGCTCGGTGCAACGTCGAGCAACACGACGCCGCTCGCGGGATCGTCGAGTAAAGCCGACAATTCCTTCGGCGCGATGGTCGGCACGGGAGCGGGCGCGGGCCGTTCGGGACGCCACGGGCCGCTCTCGGTCAACGCATCGGGGTCGGCTTCATCGACGACATACGCTTCGACGTTCATCTGCGCGAGCCATGAGGCGGTCATGTTGGCGCGCACGCCGTCGTCGTCGAAGAGCACGACGCGCGCGCCGCGCACCGGCGCGAACATCTCCGTTTCCTGCACGAGCTGACCGCCCGGCGCGCTCTGAAAACCGGGCGCGTGCGCGGCTTCGTATTCGGTTGGCGTGCGTACATCGAAACGATACGTCGTGCGCGACGTATCGCGCGCCCAGCGCGCGGCTTCATCGAGCGAGGAGCGTCGAACGCCTGCACGTTGCGCAAGGGCAAACGCGGCCTGCCGTGACGCTTGCAGATCGCGAGGCGCGCGTCCCGTGTCATCCTCGAAACGGCGCTTGCTGCCGTGTTCCAGCGTCTGCCCCGCGAGCGTCCAGCCGATGGTCCCATTGCGCAGCGCCGCCACCTTGTTCGGCAGCCCTGCATTCACGAGCGATTGCGCGCCTATGATGCTGCGCGTGCGCCCCGCGCAATTCACGACGATACGCGTAGCCGGATCGGGCGCGAGCGCGCGTGCGCGCAGCACGAGTTCCGCGCCGGGCACGCTCACGCTGCCCGGAATGTTCATGGTCTGATATTCGTCGAAGCGGCGTGCGTCGAGCACGACGAGATCGTCGCCGTTCTTCTGTAGCGCGTCGAGCGTTTCAGCGGAAAGCGAAGGCGTGTGACGCTTCGCTTCGACGAACTCGCCGAAGGCCTTGCTCGGCACGTTGACATCGCGAAAGACTTCGCCGCCCGCGCGAATCCAGCCATCGAGACCACCTGCGAGCAGCGCGATGTTTGTGTAGCCGAGCGCGTCAAGCTTGTCGGCGGCGCGCACGGCGAGACCTTCGCCGGCGTCGAAGAGAACGATCGGCACATCGCGGCGCGGCAGACGCGCATGCACGTCGAGTTCGAGACGCGTCAACGAAAAATTGGCTGCGAAAAGCGGATGGCTCTGCGCATGCGGATCTTCTTCACGCACGTCGAGCAGCGCGATCTCCTGGCGGGCAAGCAAGCGCTCGCGCACGTCCTCGAAGGTGCGAACGGGATAGGTCTTCATGTCGTGCGGTCTTCCTTCGGTTTTCCAGGCGTTCGAGGCTATCACCGCGCGAGGCGCAAACGAAATAGCGGATTGGCATAAGGATATGGGCGCGGTTCGCGGCGTGCTCATTAGAAAAGCACGATTCCTTCGTTTGCACCGCCAATCCGAGGCTCGATACTCGGTATCCCGACAATCCCAGGATGCCCCGTTCCATGACCCAAGCCTTCGATCAGCAAGCACGCGAAACGCTGCGCCTCATTGGTCCCGATCCGGACGACTGGGTCGCGAGCCGCGAGGGCATCGACCATAACGTCGTGATCGTCGGCGGCGGCCAGACGGGCGCGGCATTCGCGTTCGGGCTGCGGCGCGCGGGCATCGGCCGGGTGAGCGTGATCGATGCCGCGCCCGACGATACGCGCGCGGGCGTCTGGCAAACCTATGCGCGGATGAATCGCCTGCGCACGCCGAAAAATCTCGCCGGACCCGAGGCCGGTTTGCCGGGTTTGAGCTTTCAGGCGTGGCACGAGGCGCGGCATGGCGAAGCGTCGTATGCGGATATCGAGCGCATCGGACGCGAGCAATGGGCCGAATACCTCGCGTGGTACCGGCACTTTCTCGCCATTCCCATTCGATACGGCACGACCCTGACACTGATCGAACCGTTGGGCACGCATTTCCGGCTGCATCTTTCAGTGCGGACCGACGAAGGCACTCAGACGCGCGTAGAAACCGCGCGCAAGGTAATTTTAGGCAATGGCGTCGCGGGCAACGGCCGGCCGAATATCGTGCCGCCGCTCGCCGGTCTGCCCGCCACGCACGTCGCTCACACCACCGACGCGATCGATTTCAACGCGTTGCGCGGCAAGTCGGTGGCGGTGATCGGCTCGGCGGCTTCGGCCTTCGATGCCGCCGCGACCGCGCTCGAATCCGGCGCGGCCACCGTGCATCTGTTCGTGCGGCGTGCGTCGCTGCCTTCGGTGCCTGTGAGCCGCGCAAAGGCATATCCCGGCGCCTACGACAACTTCCCCGCTCTGCCCGATGCCACGCGCTGGAAGCTCGCCCTGCGCTTCAGACGCGCCGGTTCGACCGCGCCCGCCGATGCGATCGATCGCGTCGCGCGCTTCGACAATTTTCATTTGTATCTCGGCGCGCCCTGGCAGCATGCCGAAGCCGCGGGCAAGCAAGTGAAGGCGCAAGTCGGCGACGAAACGTTCTCGTTCGATTTCGTCATCGCCGGCACGGGTTACGCGGTGGACCTGCATGCACGGCCCGAGCTTGCGCGGATAGCCGATCACGTTCTGCTCTGGCGCGATCGATACGACGCTGCCGCCGACGAACGCGACGACGCCCTCGGCGCGCATCCGTATCTTGGAGATGCACTGGAATATCTCGAGAAAACGCCGGGCAGCGCGCCGTTTCTGAAGAACATTCATGTGTTCAATCCGGCGGCATTCGTGAGCCGTGGCGTGCCCGTCGGCGACGTGCCGAGCATGAAGCGCGACATACCGGCCGTGATCCGGCGCATCAGCGAAGATTTGTTCCTCGAAGACCTCGATGTGCACGAAGCGCGCATGCATGGCGACGTTCCCGCCGATTTCGACGCCTCGCGCTACGCGCATCGGCTCCATGAGAAAACGGATGCACAGCCGGCGAGCTGACGCGCGCGACCCGCTTCGTCATGTAAGGCGAAGCGGCGTCAGACGAGTTCCGCCGCCCGGCCGACCTTGAACGCGGCGAGCTCGTCCGGCTCGCATTGCGCAATCAGCCCCGTCTCCCATGCGAGATACGCGCGCGCGGAATCGAGGTTGCCATCATGACGGTCATGCACGAAGAAGAGATAGTCGATGCGCGTCTCTTGCGGCAACTTCACGGCATCGCGATCCACGGGCAAGCCACGTTGCTCCCACGCATCGAGCCCAAACGCCGCGAGTTCGATATTGGCGAAACCTGCTTCGCGCAGATCGGCTGCGACGAGACGCGCCGATGCTTCCGACGCTGCATCGGCAAACAAAACCAGCGGCGTGTCGAGACGCGCATGCAAGGCGGTCAACGTATCGAAGACGCGCGGGCGAACGGTCCAGCGCGCGCCAACCGGCCGGCCGTTCTCATGCGCCGCGCTCGACCGCAGGTCGAGCACGATTGCGTTCGCGGATGGCGCTTCTTCGAGGAGATCGGTTCGATCCAGCGCAGCGGCAGCGGGCGCATGCGTATTCCACTTCGACACGATGGCCACGTCGACGGTCACCGCTTCGTAGCCCAATTGCACGAGCCAGTGAGCGATGACCGGCGCGCGGATGCCGTCGTAGTCGATCAACAAGAGACGCGCATGACGCACCGCCACGCTCTGATCCGTCGCCTGCACGAGCTGACCGCCCGGCGCATGGGCGGCGAAGGGCAGACCATCGCGCGCGTATTCCTCCGGCGTGCGGACGTCGAGCAGATAGGTCGTGCGTGCGGTATCGCGACGCCACTGGTTCGCGTTCGCCTCATCGAGCGCAATCACGCCGAAGCGTCGCGCAAGCGCTTGCGCACGCTCGCGTGCCTTGGCTTCGTCGTGCGCGCTTGCCGCGCTCGGGATGATGTCCGCGTAACTGCGCGTGCTGCCGTGTTCCAGCGCAAGACCGGCGAGCGCCCATCCTTGCGTACCGTTTTCCAGCGCGAAGACATCGCGACGGATGCCGAGATTGCGCAAGGTCTGCGCGCCGATGATGCTGCGCGTGCGCCCCGCGCAATGCACGACGATGGTCGTATCGGGCGAGCCCGCGAAGGCGTCGATATGCGCCGCCAGTTCGCCGTTCGGCACGCACACCGCGCCCGGAATCGCCATCTTGCGATGTTCGTCGCGCGTGCGTGAGTCGATGAGCGAGATCGGACAGCCGCCGCGTTCGGCGCGCCAGCGTTGCAGTTGCGCGGCGCCGACATGCGGCGTGCCGTATTCGTGTTCGACGAGTTCGCCGAAGGTCTTCGACGGCACGTTCACGCCGCGAAAGAGCGTATAGCCCGCTTGCCGCCATGCGGCCGTGCCGCCTTGCAGGATCGCGATATCGCCGTAGCCGAGCCCTTGCAGACGGGCTGCCGCGCGACGCGCCACGGCGTCTTCGTTGGCGCCATCGTCGCATAGCGCGATGCGCACATCGGCGCGCGGCAGGAGGCGCGGCGCATCGAGTTCGAGCCGGCTGAAGGGAAACGGTACGGCGAAGAATGGATGGCCTTCGCCGAACTGGCCCGCTTCGCGCACATCGAGCAGCGCGAGTTCGCGGCCGTCGTTGAGCCACTGGCGTAGCGTTTCGGCGTCGATAAAGCGCACGTCGTCAAATGATGAAGGCATGGGAGATCAGGTACAGGTGAGCCGGAAGGCGCGGCGAAGATCGTCGATCAGATCGGCGGGGTCTTCGAGACCCGCGTGCAGCCGCACGACCGGTGCATCTTCAGTGAAATAGCCATGCACGCGAAGCCGCGATGCAGGGGCGATGAGCGCAAGGCTTTCGAAGCCGCCCCACGACGCGCCTTGAGAAAAAAGACGCAGGGCATCGACGAAGGCGCGGGCTGCATCGGGCGTCTTGCCGCGTGCGAATGCGAACGACACGAGACCGTTCGCGCCTTGAAAATCACGACGCCAAAGCGCGTGTGACGGATCGTCCGGCAACGCGGGATGATAGACACGCGCGACCGCGCTCTCCGTCTGCAAATATTCGGCGATGGCCAGCGCATGCCGCGCATGTTGCGCAAGCCGCACGCCGAGCGTGCGCGCGCCACGCAGCGCCAGATAGGCATCGTCCGCGCCGACAGCCAGGCCGAGAGCATCGTGGGTATCGCGCAGACGCAGTGCAAGCGCGCGGTCGTTCGTTGCAACCGCACCCTGCATGATGTCCGAGTGTCCGCCTATGTACTTCGTCGTCGCCTGAATGGAGATATGCGCGCCGTGTTCGAGCGGTCGATGCAGAACGCCGGCGCTATACGTGTTGTCCGCGGCGAGCAAGAGGCCGTGCTCGCGGGCGAACGCACCGAACGCGGGAAGATCGACGACCTCATAGAGAAACGAACTCGGCGACTCGACATAGACGAGCCGCGTCGTCGCGCGCAACGCATGGCGCGGCGGCCCGTCTTGCGCGGCAAAGTAAGTGGCTGCGATGCCGAACCGCGCAAGCAGAGGCTCGATGCGCTCGCGCACCGGGCCATACACACTGTCCTGAATTAAGACGTGATCGCCCGGCGACAACAACGCCAGGAACACCAGCGTAATCGCGGATGCACCCGATGGCGCGAGCAACGCGTGCGCCGCGCCTTCGAGTTCGCCGATCACCGCTTCGAGCGCTCGATGCGTCGCCGTGCCATGACGGCCGTAAGTCGCGACATCCTCGCCATCGTGGCGTTGTTTGTGCAACCGCTCGTAGTCGGCGCTGCTGGCAAAGCGCACGGTGCTCGTGCGTACCACAGGCATGTTCACCGGCGCCGCGCCATTCTCGAAGCCAGCGAGACCCGCGTGCATGAGCCGCGTGGCGAGCGCGGTACGCTCGTCCGTCATCAGCCGACCGCCTGGGTCTGATGGTGCAGATGCGTCTGGTTGTATCGAACGATCTTGCCGTTTTCGAAACCGAGACGTCCCGTGAGCGTTTCGAGCGGCCTGCCGTAGAGATGGAAGTGCAGCGTAGGCTGCTCGCCGGTCACGTGGATGCTGTGGATATCGTCGGGCAGGAAAGCGATGGGCGTGCCCGGTTCGACCAGCACTTCGCGGTCCACCTCGACGCTCGCGCGGTCCTCGTCGTTGCGGTCGTCCGTGCGGCGATACACGCGGTTCAACTCGCTGCCTTCCACCGCGACGATCACGGCCCACGTGTCGTGGTTATGCGGGATCGTCGCCTTGCCGGGCAACAGCGAGTTCAAATAGAGCGCGATGCCATCGCTGCCCGGATTGAGACGGTAGCGCGTCGACGTGTCGCCACTGGCCGGATCGGGCGGAGGAAAGGCTTCGCGGGTGAAAAGCTCGGGCTGGTCTGCAAGTGTCTGCAATGCGGCCGCGATGTTGGCGAGCGCGTTACGCGTGAGCCCATCGCGTTCGAGAATGGCATGCGTTTGAGTGACGAGCGTATCGACGCGCTGCGTGATGTGAGGGGCGATGGAGGGTGTCGTCACGATTGATTCGATGCTAGCGTGAGGGATGAGCGCGAACGCGTGCGCCGCACGCGTGTGCCCGCGCTGTCGAGAAAGCGCTGCGTGCGTTCGTCGCGCGGCGCATGAAAAAGTTGTGCGGGTGTGCCTTCCTCGACGATCACGCCGCCTTCGGTGAAGACCACGCGGTCGCTGATGTCCTCGGCAAAGCGCATCTCGTGCGTGACGAGCACACACGTAAGGCCTTCGTCCACGAGTTCGCCGATTACGTTCAGCACTTCGCCGACCGTTTGCGGATCGAGCGCGGAGGTCACTTCGTCGAAGAGAATGAGTTCGGGCCGCATGGCAAGCGCGCGTGCAATGGCCACGCGTTGCTGCTGTCCGCCCGAGAGTTCGCCGGGATACGCGTGGGCTTTATCGGCGAGACGCACCTTGGCAAGCAATGCGCGCGCCGTGTGTTCGGCTTCGGCGCGGCTCGTGCCGAGTACGCGGACGGGCGCGATGGTGAGGTTCTCGAGCGCGGTGAGATGCGGAAAGAGGTTGTATTGCTGAAACACGAAGCCAATGCGCTTGCGCAATTCGATTTTCTGCTCGTCGCGCGTCAAGGCCGCGACATCCACACCGTTTACGCGCACTTCGCCACGCTCGGGCGTGATGAGGCCGTTGATGCAACGCAGTATCGTCGACTTGCCCGAGCCCGAAGGCCCGATGATCGATACGGCCTGATTGCGCTTCACGCTCAGATCGATACCGCGCAGCACGGGCGTAGTCCCATACGACAGATGGACGTCGCGCATCGTGACGAGGCCCGCTGGCGGCTCCATATCGAGTCTGGCGACGGCGCGCCCGTAGACGAGAGACATCATGCGTGGCTAGGAAGGGGAATCATTCGGCGCTCCGGCGCTACCTCTTGGGTGAGAGGCCCATTGTAGGAATGGCGCGATGCTTTCCGAACGAAGCAATCTTCACAACCTTATATGCGGCGTAACGGCGCTTTTCTCGGCGCGTGCTTTCCTTAGCAGATCAGATTCGTTTGCAGCGCGCGGCGCTGTGCCTACGCTAGCGTGTCCCGCAATTCGAACATGCAAGCCGAGGCTCCGATGTCTTCTGCCGTATCGCTTCAATCTTCTCTTCTTTTCACGCTCAAGCGCGCGACCCTCGCCGCGCTGACTCTCGCAGGCGTCAGCGCAGGAACGGCGCACGCGGATGCCACGCTCGATCGCATCGACTCGCGTCATGAGATCGTCGTGGGCGTGATGATCACAGGCGGTCCATTCGGTTCCATCGATCCAGCCACGCAAAAGCTGCGCGGCTTCAATGTCGATCTGGCGCAGGACATTGCGAAGCGTCTGAACGTGAACGCGCAACTCGTTTCAGTGCAGCCTTCCACGCGCGTGCAGTTCTTGCAGCAGGGCAAGGTGGACATACTCGTCGCCAATATGGAATTCACCGAGCAGCGCGGCGAGATTCTCGATCATGTCGCGACGCCTTACTATCAAGTGGGCGGCACGGCGATCACGGCGAATACGAGCGGCATCATGCGGTGGGAAGATCTGCGCGGCAAACCGGTTTGCATCTCGCAGGGCAGCAGCTACATCAAACCCGTGGTCGAAAAGTATGGCGCGATTCCGCGCGCGTTTCCCGGCGCGGCCGAGTCCTTGCTCGCACTGAAGGGCGGCAACTGCGTGGCCGCGGTTCACGATGCCGCGCCGCTGCTCTATCCGCTGCAACAGCGCGATCCCGAGTGGCGCGCGTATCGAACCTTGCAGCCCGAACTCGCGCCCGCGCCTTCGGTGATCTGGGTGCGGCAGGGCGAAAAGGACACGGCCGCACGTATCGATAGCTTCGTGCGCGACTGGCATCGCACAGGCTGGCTGATCGATGTCGAAGCGAAGAACGGTCTCACCCCGCCATCGCCCGCGCTCGCGCAATGGCACACGACGCAGGTGTCGTCGAAATGACATCGTTCGCGCACGAGTTGGTTGCACGCGCGCAGCACGCGGGACTCGACTACCGCTTTCTGCTCGATAGCTACGATCGCGCGTCGTTCGTGGGCGGCATCGGCTTATCGATCGGCATCGTTGCGGCGACGCTGCTCGGCAGCGCAATCGTCGGCGTGGTCTTGCTCGTGGCGTTGCGTTCGAGCAGCGCGTTGCTCGAAGGCATTGCGCGCGGCGTGATCGAACTCACGCGCAATACGCCGACCATCGTGCAACTGTACTGCGCGTTTCTCGTGCTCAATACGCTCATCACGCAGCATCTGCAGGCGCATGGCGCGGACAATCCGCTCAAACCTTTTCTGTGGGTCGTGATCGTGCTTTCGATCAACAAGGGCGCGTTTCATGCCGAAGCGCTGCGCGCCGGTTTCGATGCCTTGCCGCGCGAAACGCTCGAAGGCGCGGACTCGCTCGGCTTCTCGCGCAAGACGCGCTTCTTGCGCGTGGAGTTGCCGCTGGCGTTACGCGCGGCGCTGCCCGCGCTCGTCAACAATGCGGTGGAACTGGTCAAGGCGTCGGCGATTGCATCGGCTATCGCGGTAGGAGACATCACGTATCAATCGATCATGATCTGGACGCAGCGTGACAACGTACTCGCGTTGATGCTGCTGATACTCGCGTTCTTCTACGCGCTCACGGCGCTCGTCAACGTGTCGGGCCGCTGGATAGAGCGGCGGCTTGCGGTGCCCGGTTATGGTCAGCGATAGACCCGGCGCCTATGCGGGCGCGACTATCGCCGTGGCCGCGCTCGTGCTATGGCTCATGGCGCCGCGCGATATTCCCGGCGCGCAACTGCTTGCCGATTTCGTTCGATGGCTGCCCGCGTTGCTGCATGGCTTCGCAATCAATGTCGCGGTGAGCATCGGCGCGTTGACATTCGGCACGGTGCTGGGTGTGTTCGTCGGTTCGCTCTCGCTGGCTCGCGGTATCGTCGGCCGGGCGGCGCGGCTTTGGGTGCAGGCGTTTCGCAATGCGCCGTGGCTCGTGCTGATTTTTTTCACGACCTATGTGTTTCCGTTCGAGTTCGATCTCGGCGGACATATCGTGCCGTTTCCCGACTGGCTCAAGGTGGTTGCGGCGCTCGCGCTGCCGGCGAGCGCGAATATCGCCGAGGTATTTCGCGGCGCGGTGCAGTCCATTCCCTCCACGCAATGGGATGCCGCCGGTTCGCTCGCCATGTCACGCCGGCAGATTCTCTTGCTGATCGTGCTGCCGCAATGCATGCGCCGCATGCTGCCGCCGTGGATGAACGTCTACGCGATCATCACGATGGGCACGGCGCTGTCATCGCTCGTCGGCATTCACGACGTGCTCGATACCGCGCAGATCGCCAGCACGACGGTCGCGCATTCGAGCTTCACCGTGCTCATGTACATGAGCGCGCTCGCGTTGTTCTTCGTTTATTGCTATCCGGTGACGCTTGCGACCCGCGCGGTCGAGCGGCGCTTGCGTTCGCGCTAGGCCTATCTTCGTCAGGCGCGGCGTTGCCCGCGCTCCGCGCTCGCGGAGACATCTCCTTACCCGTTCCGTTAATCGAATTGCGCGAGCCAAAGGCAGTCGTTATACTGCCTCGGCGGTATAGTGGCCTGACCACTGCAATTGGCCTGACCGCGACAGACAAAGGTAATGGCAACTCCTGGCAAGCATCGCACCGGCATTCGCGCCCGTGCGCTTACGAAAGGCGTGTGATCATGATGTCGTCTCAAACCCTCGGCCTCGCCCCGCGCAACGCCCGCAATTTTCTCGAACAGTCGTGCCATTCTTTATCCCTCGACACAGAGGGAGGGCCGAACGCGCCCTGATCGTCCATACGCATTCGGCCTGACAAAACGCTAATTCAATCAACGATAGCAGGCGACATGAAAGGAGACACAAGGATGTTCCGCAATGGAAAGACGGCCGCGCTCGCGCTGGCCTCATGCCTCATCGCAACCGGTGCGCACGCGCAAGTCGCAACCGGCGATACCTCGCAGAAGAAGATCGCGTTGTCCAACAGCTTCGGCGGCAACGCCTGGCGGCAGTCGATGCTGAAGAGCTGGAACGCCGTGTCGGAGCAGGCGGTCAAGGACAAGAAGGTCGCCGCCGCGCCCGCGTTCACTACGGCGGAGAATCAGGTCACGGAGCAGGCGCAACAGGTGCAGAACCTCATCCTGCAAGGCTATAACGCCATCGTGATCGATGCCGTCTCGCCCACCGCGCTCAACGGCACCATCAAGAAGGCATGCGCGGCCGGCGTGGTCGTGGTGTCGTTCGACGGCATCGTCGATGAACCCTGCGCGTATCGCGTCAACTTCGATTTCAAGGGCTGGGCGGAACAGGGCGTCGATTTTCTGGCGCAGCGTCTCAACGGCAAGGGCAATATCCTCGAAGTGCGTGGCGTGGCCGGCATCTCGGTCGACAACCTCATGCATGAAGGCGTGCTCGAAGGCATGAAGAAGCATCCGGGCATGAAGCTCGTCGGCTCCGTGTATGGCGACTGGACGCAATCGGTCGCGCAAAAGGCCGTGGCGGGTATCTTGCCGACGCTGCCGCAAGTGGATGGCGTCGCGACCGAAGGCGAAATGTCCTTCGGTATCGCGCAGGCGTTCAAGGCAGCCAATCGCCCGACGCCGCCGATGATTATCGGCAGCACGTATCCCGAACTCAACTGGTGGAATGAGCAGACGAAAACCGGCTATCAGTCGCGTTCGCTGTCGAATCCGCCGGGCGCGGTGAGCTTTGCTTTCTGGGTCGCGCAGCAAGTGCTGGCAGGCAAGAAGATCCCGAAGGAAGTGACCATCAACGTGCCGCTCCTTGAAATCTCGCAACAGGAATTGCCCGCGAAGCTCGCGGCGACGCCGCCGGGCGGCATCAGCGATGTCACCTACACGTTGCCGCAAACCGTCGCGCTGCTCGACAAGAAGTGATCTCCATGGCGGCGCATGCCTCAAAGGGCCGCGCCGCTTTCTCCACACATGGAGCACGTGAATGAGTGCAACTTTTGATACCGGTAACAGCGGCGGCACCGGTCATGCCGGTAAGCGCGCCGCGCTGATTCGCTTCGAAGGCATCGGCAAGACGTTCGGCCGCGTGCGCGCGCTGGCCGATGTCGATTTCACCTTCCTGCAAGGCGAGTGCGTGGGTATCGCCGGGCATAACGGCGCAGGCAAGTCCACACTGATGGCCGTGCTCGCGGGCGTGTACGAACCGACGCAGGGCACTATCGAAGTGGACGGCAAGCATGCCGAAGGCTACGACGCCAACTCCGCACGCGATGCAGGCGTTCGCTGCGTGTTCCAGGAACTGTCGCTATGCGCGAACCTGACGGTTGCCGAGAACATGTGCGTCGTGCATCCGCAATTGCATGGACGCGGCTGGCGGCGTCGCGCCACGGCGTTGATGCGCGAGAAGCTCGAAGAGATTTTTCCCGGCAATGGATTGAAGGGCAATGAGCTCGTTTCCGATCTCACCCTCACGCAGCAACAGATGGTGGAAATCGCGCGCGGCTTCACGGTGACGGATGCGCCCGTGCGTCTCGTGATTCTCGACGAACCGACGTCTTCGCTCGATGCTCACACCGCCGACCAGTTGCTTGCGTTCGTCCGCAAGGCGGCGCAAAGCGGCATTACGTGTCTGCTCATTACGCATATGTTGGGCGAAATAGAGCGCGTGGCGGACCGCGTGATGGTCATGCGCGATGGCGGTATCGTCAGCGTGCTGGGCCGTGACGATGCGAAGCGCGAATCGATCATCCAGGCAATGGGGCAGCATCTCGAAGCCGACAAGACGCCGGGCGCGGTGCGCGAGCAGAACGCGCGCAATGACGAGCGGCATTTTCGCTGGACGCTGGGTGCCAAACGCGAGACATCCGTCGATGCCGCGCGTGGCGAAGTCGTCGGCTTTGCGGGACTTGCGGGACAAGGGCAGACCGAAGCGTTGCTCGCCATCTACGAAGCCGCGACGAATAATGCGAAAGTCGCTTTCGTGGCGGGCGATCGCGCTCGCGACGGCGTGTTCCCGGTGTGGTCGATTGCGCAGAATCTGGACTTGCGCTGGCTTGCGGGCGGCATGAAACGCGCGCGTGGTCTGGTCGATCTCGCGGCGGCCCGTGAAGTGGTCGAAGCATGGCGCGCGAAGATCGGCATACGCGGTGCGTCGATGAACGCGGGCATTCTGTCGCTCTCGGGCGGCAATCAGCAGAAGGTGCTGTTTGCCCGCGCGCTTGCATCGAATGCAGAACTCATCCTGATGGACGATCCCACACGCGGCGTCGATGTCGGCACGAAACGCGACATCTATCAGCTCGTGCATGCGGAAGCCGCGAAAGGCCGCACGTTCATCTGGTACACGACCGAAAACGAGGAACTGTCGCACTGCGACCGCACTTACGTGTTCCGTTCGAGTCACGTCACGCGTGTGCTGCATGCGGACGAATGCACGGAAGAAGCGCTGCTCGCGGCGAGTTTCGAGGAGCAAGCAGCATGACGCCCGCCAGTAGTAACACCCGCGCCAACGCATCGAATACGCAAGCACGTTTGCGCGCCTTGCTTCCCGCCATCTCGCTCGTCGCCGTGTTGGTGCCGATTCTCGTCATGCAGCCCACGGTGATGAGTTACTTCGGTTCCAGCCTGCTGCTGAATCTCGCCGTGCCGATCGTGCTCGCCACGCTTGCGCAGCTTGCGATCATCACCGTGAACGACCTCGACCTTTCCATCGGACCATTCGTGAGTCTCGTCGCGTGCATCGGCGCGACGCTGCTCGTGAAGACGCCGTGGCTCGGCGCGTTGACGCTCGTCGGTTGCGTGCTTGCATATGCGGCTGTCGGCGCGCTCATCGAGTTGCGGCAGATACCGTCTATCGTCGTCACGCTCGGGCTTTCGTTCGTGTGGAGCGGCCTTGCAATCGTGCTCTTGCCGTCGCCTGGCGGGACGAGTCCCACGTGGCTCGGCAACGCAATGAATTATCAGACGCCCTTCATCGCCGCGCCTATCGTGTGGTCGGTGCTGATCGCGATCATCGGTCACTTGCTGCTCATGCGCTCGTCGGCGGGCGTGCGCATTCGTGGTGCGGGCGGCAATCCGCGCGCAATGCGCCGCTTCGGCTGGTCGCTCGTGCGCAGCAAGGCGACACTGTATGGCATAGCGGGCGTGTTCGGCGTGCTGTCGGGTCTGTCGCTGCTCGGTCTCACCACTTCCGCCGATGCCAACCTTGCACTGCGTTACACGCTGCTTTCCATCGCGGCCGTGATCCTCGGCGGCGGCGAATTCGTCGGTGGACGCGTGTCGGTGATCGGCGCGGTGCTGGGTGCGATCACGCTGACGCTCGCGGCATCGTTCCTCGCGTTCCTCAACATTTCGTCGGACTGGCAGGTCGGCATGCAAGGCGCGATTCTCATCGTCGTGCTTTCGTTGCGCGTGCTGCTGCAACGTGGAGAGCGCCGATGAACACACTCGCGGACAAGAATGGAAGCACCTGGACGCGCCTCAAGAGCATTCAGGCGCCCTGGGCCTGGTCGTTCGTCGGCGCGGTGCTGGTGTGGTTCGCCATCGTCGTGATCTTCGGCTTCGGCATTGCGAGCAATGTCGCGCAGACCGCGCTCACTTACGGCGTCTTCATGGTGCTCGTCGGGCTCGGGCAGATGCTCGTCATCACGTCGGGCGTGGGCAATATCGACTTGTCGGTGCCATCGACGATAGCGCTTGCGGGCGTCGTCGGCATGCACGTGATGGGCGGCACGAACGGCGGCATTGCACTCGGCATTGCGGCGGTGCTGGGCGTTGGGATCGTGATCGGCCTCGTGAATTACGCATTGATTCGCTTGCTGCGCATTCCGCCGATCATCGCCACGCTGTCGTCGAGCTTCATCATTCAGTCGGTCGCCATCACGCAAGGACGGCAACTGCCGCCGCCGCCTCCCGCGCTCGGAGCCTTTGCGACGGGACGCTTCCTCAACGTGCCGTATATCGCGCTCGTGGCGCTGGTTCTATCCCTCGTGCTGGGCGTGCTCTTGCATCGCGCGGTGTATGGGCGCCAGCTTTCCGCTATCGGTCAGAACTCGCGCGCGGCATGGCTTGCGGGCGTGAACGTGCATCGCACGCGCTGCATCGCGTACGTGCTTTCTTCGATGATCGCCGCGCTCACGGCCTTGCTGCTCGCTTCGGTATCGGGCGGCGCATCGCTCGACATGGGCGTGGAATACATGCTCATATCGATTGCGGTGGTCGTGATCGGCGGCACGCTCGTGACAGGCGGCAAGCCGACCATCACGGGCGTGTGGGGCGCATCCATGTTCCTCTTTCTCACGAATGCCGTGCTCAACGCGGTAGGTGCGGATGCGGGCGTGCGCTCCATCGTGTATGGCGTGCTCATCATCGCGGTGACGGTGGCCGCGGGCGGCAAGGTGGTGCGCTGAAACGGATTCAAAAAAGGAGGAGACACATGAAGTCAGGAGAGTTCGAGATTCACGACGCGCGTTTCAAGTGGCTGATGCAGGGCAATGCGCCACTGCAGAAGATCACGGGCGATTGTCTGTGGGCCGAGGGTCCGGTGTATTTTCCGGCGGCGGACACGCTCATTTGGAGCGACATTCCCAACAACCGCATGTTGCGCTGGGCGCCAGGCATGGGCGTGGGCGTGTTTCGCGCGCCGTCGAATTACAGCAACGGCAATACGCGCGACCGCGAAGGGCGGCTCGTGAGTTGCGAGCATGGCGCGCGCCGCGTGACACGCACGGAGCACGATGGCAGCATCGTCGTGATTGCATCGGAATACGAAGGCAAGCGGCTCAATTCGCCGAACGACGTGGTGGTCGATTCACACGGCGCGATCTGGTTCACGGACCCCGATTACGGGATCATGAGCGATTACGAAGGGCATCGTGCGCCAAGCGAGATCGGCCGATGCAACGTGTATTGCGTCTCCCCCGACGACACGCACGTGCGCCTGGTTTGCGATGACTTCGTCAAGCCGAACGGTCTTGCGTTCTCGCCGGACGAGTCATTGCTGTATATCGCCGATTCGGCGGCATCGCACGACGACACCGCACCGCGTCATATCCGCGTGTTCGACGTCGCGAAGGACGGCGCGCTGCGCAATAGCCGCGTGTTCGTGGACATGCCAAGCGGCGTGCCGGATGGCTTGCGTCTGGACGAACATGGCAATGTCTGGACGAGCGCGGAAGACGGCGTGCACTGTTATGCGCCGGACGGCACGTTGCTCGGCAAGATACTCATTCCCGAAGTGGTGGCGAACTTGACCTTCGGCGGGTTGAATCGCGATCGCTTGTTCATCGCGGCGACTTCTTCACTCTATTCCGTGGCCGTGAGCGTGCGCGGCGTCGGACGATAAAGACACATCCACAAGGAGACAGCAACGTGAAAACAGTATTGTCGTTTCTTGCCGGCGCCTGCTTCGTGGCGTTGTCGGCAAGCGCATCGGCGCAAGTCGCGACGGGCGATACTTCATCGCTCAAGATCGCGCTTTCGAACAACTACGCGGGCAATAGCTGGCGTCAGCAGATGTTGAAGAGCTGGGCGAACGTGGCGGACCCGGCTGTAAAGCAAAAGGTCGTCGCGGCCGCACCCACCTTTACGACCGCCGAGAGTCAGGCGACCGAACAGGTCCAGCAGATTCAGAATCTCATTTTGCAGGGCTTCAAGGCCATTGCCGTCGATGCCGTCTCACCCTCCGCGCTCAATGGCGTCATCAAGCAGGCGTGCGGCGCGGGCGTGACGGTCGTGTCGTTCGACGGCATCGCGACCGAACCGTGCGCGTATCGCATTGCCGTGGATTTTCAGGGCATGGGGCGCATGCAGGTGGATTATCTGGCGAAGCGTCTGAACGGCAAGGGCAACTTGCTGGAAATTCGCGGGCTCGCGGGCGTTTCCGTGGATGACGAGATTCATCAGGGTATCGTCGATCAGCTCAAGAAGTACCCGGGCCTGAAGATCGTCGGTTCGGTGCATGGCGACTGGACGCAAACCGTGGCGCAGAAGCAGGTTGCGGGTATCTTGCCGACCCTGCCGCAGATCGATGGCGTGGTCACGCAAGGCGGCGATGGCTTCGGTACGGCGCAGGCCATCAAGGCGGCGGGCCGGCCGACGCCTATCATCATCCTCGGCAACCGGCAGGAAGAACTGGCGTGGTGGGCGGAGCAGAAGAAGACCGGCTACGAGACCATGTCGGTGACCATTCCGCCGGGGGCTTCGTCGTTTGCGTTCTGGGTCACGCAGCAGGTGCTGGCCGGGAAGAAGATTCCGCACGATATCCGCATGCCGGTGCTCGAAGTGAAGCCTGAAGAACTGGACGCGGTGTTGGCCAAGACGCCAACGGGCGCGCTGGCTAACAAGGAATACACGCGGGATGAGGTTGTCGCGGTGATCGACGGAAAGAAGTAGATGTTTGCGAAGTAGCGTGTCAAAGGGCGGCCGATGAATGGCCGCCCTTCGACTTTCATGACGCGCCTGATCAGCCCTTCTGAATCAACCGCCCAAGCGGCGCGAGCGGACCCACGGGAATCAGGTCGAAAGTCATGAAACCGCCTTCGGTCAGCGGCAGCGCGCCGACTTCCGCTCGGGCCGCGTCGACCGATTCGACGTCCATCAGAAACATCACGCCCGGACGGTCCTGACGGAACCAGAATTGCTCGATCTTGCCATCGAGATAAAGTTGCAGGGTATGCGGAACCTCCTTCGGCATGATCCTTTGCTGCTGCTCCGGTGTGGGCGGATTGGTGATCGATCCAACTGCGAATACCTTCATGGGTGAACTCCTTCCTTGACTGCGTTGCGATGTACAACGGAGCTCACTGTAGTCTTAGGGCGCAAAAACCGGTATCGTCGCAAATGCCAACTTTGAGGGCATTTACGCCATGCGAATTTCAATCGTCGCTTTGGAAGGCCTGTTCGATACCGGGCTCACGGTCCTACTCGATGCGTTCACGCTCGCCAACAAGTTCTCCGCTCAGGCCACGGGCGGTGCGCCTCGGTTCGATGTTTCGCTGGTCGGCGTGCGCAAGAAGGTCCGCTCGGCGCAGGGATTCGGCATTCCGGTTCGGCCGGTTGCAGCCGACCTGAAGCCCGATTGGGTGATCGTGCCGGCATTGAGCACCGGCACGCCCGAGTTGCTCGTTCCCGCGCTCGAACGGCCGGATGTGAGAAAGGCCAAAGCGCAACTGCTGCAATGGCACGACGAGGGCGCGCTTATCGCAGCGTCGTGCATCGGCACGTTTCTGCTGGCGGAAACCGGGCTGCTCGATCATCGCGAAGCGACGACGACCTGGTGGCTCGGTCCGTTTTTCCGGCAGCGCTATCCGCATGTGCTGCTCGACGAATCGCGCATGCTCGTGCCGACCGATGTGGGCGTGACGGCCGGCGCGGCACTGGGACATCTCGATCTGGCGTTGTGGCTGATCCGCAAGGCAAGCCCGGAACTCTCGAATCTGGTGTCGCGTTATCTGCTTGCGGACCTTCGCTCCTCCCAAGCGCCTTACATGATCCCCAATCATCTGGCGCAAGCCGATCCGCTCATTCTGCGTTTCGAGCGATGGTCGCGAGAGCACCTCAAGTCAGGCTTCTCGCTTCAGGAGGCCGCCAGCGCGCTCGCGACGAGCACGCGTTCGCTGCAACGCCGGTGTCAGGACGTGCTCGGCAAGTCTCCGCTCGCGTACTTTCAGGATCTGCGGGTGGAACGCGCGCAGGCGCTTTTGCATGGCAGCGGTCTCGACCTCGAAGCTATCGCGGCCGAAGTCGGTTATGTCGATGGCGCAACCCTGCGCACGCTCTTGCGTCAACGCCTGGGACGCGGTGTGCGAGACCTTCGCGCGGACTTGCGCTGAGAGCGGTGCGCCGGGACTTTAAACTTCAACGCATGACGAACACCGTGCGCTGTTTGCTGTCGTTGCCGTCCCAGTGCTCGCTCAACTGCGAGAGCGGCACCGCTTTTGCATCGACACGTAATGCTCCCGATGCAGCCGCGTTCAGTACCGCCTTCACGCATTCGAGCAAGCGCGGCAGTGCAACGCTGCCGATCCCGCTGCCCATCAACGTGATTGCAGTGGAGCGCAACACGGCGCCCGGCAAGCCGATCTCGGCGCCGCCAATCGAGCCGATCTGCACGAAGCGCAAGACACGGCCATCGTCCAACGCTTTCGCGGCGGCGATCAACAAGGCACGCGCACCAGGACCCCAGAGATAGTCGAGCACGATATCGACGCCTTCCGCGAACTGCGCTTCGAAAGCACGCGACATCGCATCCTCGTTTTCATCAAGGGCGATCGTGACATCGGCGCCGGCTTCGCGCAGCGCGTCGAGCACCGCCGCGTTGCGCCCTGTCGCGATGATCTTGCCCGCACCGAGATGCTTCGCTATCTGCACCGCGAGTTGTCCGGACGTGCCCGTCGCACCGTTGATCCACACGGTCTCGCCCGCGACGAAGCGTGCACGCTCGGTAAGCGCGGCCCACGACGACATGCCGGGAATGGCGATGGCAGCGGCGGTCACATCGTCGATTGCATTGGGCAGCGGCGCGCTACGTAATTGCGGCACGAGCGTGCGTTCCGCCATCGCGCCGAAGGGCGCAGACGGATTGAAAAAGTAGACGCGCGTGCAGTCATCCAGACGCCCGACGCCGTCCACGCCCGCGACGAACGGATACACCTTGCCCGACGAGTAATGCTGTCCCGACGCCTTGGCGCGGGCGAGCTGACTGAGCGCGGCGGCACTGACCTGAACGATGTGGTGTTCCGGCGTTGCGACGGGTTCGGCGAAGTCGCCGTAGAACGGTTGTTGTCCTGCTGCGTTGACAATTGCGGCTTTCATAGTGCCTCCATGACGAATGCATCCAGTCTAGCCATGCGAGCGCGGCCAATCTCCGGTATAAAAGCCAATCGATACGGCAAACCGGCCATGACTACACCGCTCATTCGCCCCGACCTCGTCACTTCGCCAGACGGGCCTTTTCTCGCTGCCGCCGAACTCACGCAAGCCGCGCCGCGCGAAATGTCCCTGCACAGTCACGCGCGCGGACAGTTGATGGGCGCGTTGAGCGGCCTGATGTCGATAGGTCTCGAATCTCACCGCTGGGTCGTGCCCGCCATTCATGCGATCTGGATTCCGCCGCATCGCGCGCATTCGGTGCGCTCTTTCGGGCCGTTCGCGGGATGGAGCGTGTTCATTGCCGAAGCGCGCTGCGAGGCCTTGCCGAAGGAACCGCGAGCCATCCGCGCAAGCGCGCTCATGCGCGAGGCCGTGCATCGCGCGGCGACATGGCCGGGCGAACCGCTCGATGCATCGCAGGCGCGTATCGCGGATGTCATAATCGACGAACTCGCGGCTGCGCACGAAGAGCCGCTTCATCTGCCGCGTCCCGCCGATGCCGCGCTCGTCAAGATAACGGATGCGCTCGGCCGCGATCTCGCGGACAATCGCCGTCTGGAAGAATGGGCCGCGTGGGCAGGCGTGTCGGCTCGGACGTTGAGCCGTCGCTTCATCGCGGATACGGGGTTGACCTTCGCGCAGTGGCGTCAGCAAGCACGCATGTTGCGTTCGCTGGAACGCGTGGCGGATGGCGCGCCGGTGACGATCATCGCGCTGGAACTCGGCTATGAAAACATCAGCGCATTCATCGATGTGTTTCGCCGCACCTTCGGCACGACGCCCGGCCGCTATACGGCGATGAAGCGCGTTTAGATGTGTTCCAACATCCATTCCCGATGCCCGAGCAGTGTCTGCCCCAGCACTTCGAACGCCGCCGCGGGCAACTGCTGAAGCTCTTTCACGACGCTGCATACGGGATATAACTCTTCGACCGCGTCATCGAGTATTCCGATACCGATGAGTTCCACTTTACGCGCGAGCACTTCGCGCACACGCTCGCGCAGATCGCTACGCAAAAGCGCGGGATGACCTTCTCCCGTCGCCGGATAACCGTCCGACAAAACCATCAGTATGCGACGGCGCGCACGTCTCGCGAGCAATCGTTCGGCGGCCCAGGTCAGCGCTTCGCCATCGGGATTTTCGTGGCCGCATGCTATGCGCGCAAGCCCGCTGAGATTGGCCGAATCGAAGCGCTTAAAGACTTGCAAATCGAGTCTTTCGACAAAGCGATTGAAGCCTTCGGGCGGCGTGTGTCCACTAGAGAGCCAGCGCTCGTAATAAGCGCGCATGTCCGCGTCTTCTATCGAGCTATAGCCCAGCACTTCGCATGCGAAGCCGAGTTGTTCGAGCGCGTCGCACAGCGCGGTCGCGCATAGCCGTGCAAGTTCGATCTTGCGTCCAGCCATGGAGCCGCTTCGATCGATCAGCAGCGTGACGGCGGCATCGCGGCCGGGACGCGCGCGTGCCGCACGAAACGGCGTGCGATAGCCAGGCGATGTTGCAAGACGCACGAGCGACGGCCGGTCGAGTTCGCCGCGTTCCTGTTCGCGCTGCCAGTGCGTTTGTTCGTCGGCCTTCAATGCGCGTTCAAGACGTGCCTTCAACGGCCCTGTTTGTGCGCGCGCCAGCGTGCGCAGCTTGCGCCATGCGGTGGGGTCGCCCATGCCGGTGAGATCGGTCACGCGATCGAATTCCGTGGTGAGGGGAACGGAGCGTGTCGGTCGTTCGATCGGCGATGCATTGCGTTCGGGCGCGATGGCATCGCCTTGAGAATCGGGCGAGGAATCGTCGAGTGGCGCCGCGCTGGAATGCGCGGGCGTCGACTCTTCGCTGCTTGCGTCGTATTCGGGCTCGGATGCCGACTCGTGGTCCACGATGAACATCATGTTGTTGATGTCGCCCGCCGATAGCGCTGCAATGCGTTCGAGCGTGCGCATTGCAAGACGCACGCTTTGTTCCGTCGATACGCTCGCACGCCCTTCGCGCAGGATATCTTCCATCACATGAAGCGCCGTGCCCAACGATGGCGTGTCCTCCACGGCCGTCGCTTGCTCGTTCCAGAGCGCGCGTTCGACGCGCCAAGCAAATTGCTCGCGCCAACTGAGCTTCTGCCAGCCACCAAGCACGAGTTCCTGCCGATGCTCGCGGTACGAACGCAATAACGCTTCGGCACCGGGGTAAGCATCGAGCAGAAGGGCGCACGCGCGTCTGTCGTCGAGTGCGCGAGCGATACCGCGTGCACCTGCTGCCGTCTTGTCGAGTGCGTCTGAATCGCAATGACAATGCCGCGCGACGAGCAAGTCGAGATAGCCCTTAACCGTGTCGTTTTGCGTCGTCGGGTCGAGCGTATCCGGCAGCAAAAGCAGCTTGCCGCGCACGACAGGCCCGTCCGGTGAGAAGCCGATTTCCAGATCGTCACGACGAGCCAGCGTGCGCGCGAGCTTCGCGAGATTGTCGTCATCCATCGGCGTCGATGCGTTCATCTCGCGATGTAATGCTGCACGATATCGCGGATCAACGCGGCGTCCTCGGCGCTGACCTTGGCGTAGATCGTCGGACCCGCGGCGGCTTCCGGGTCGCCGCTTCTCAGCATGAGCGCGGTCCAGTCGAGCAGCCTGCGCGTGGAGAACGCGCTCGACAGATCTTCGCGCGCGAAGGCAGCGCGACAGTCCGCCGCGATGGAGGCAAGCGTCGTCGCCATGGATGCGCTCACGCCCTCACCGAAGGTACGCACGAGCACCTCGGCTTCATCGGTGGGAGAAAGGTAGTCGAATTGATACACGCGCCAGCGGTCGAGGAACGCCTCGTTCATCACGTTGGCGCCCTGATACAAGTGCCGATATTGACTCATCGCGCCGACTGCATTGGCTGTCGCAAACAATCTAAACGAGGGATGCGGCGTCACGATCTCGTTGCCCTTCTCCTTGAGCAGGAGACGTCCGCCGGGTTCCAGCACGGCGGTGAGGACGGCGAGTATCGCGGGTTCGGCGAAGTCCACTTCGTCGACGATCAGCCAGAGACCTTCGCGCATGGCGGTGGGCAATACGCCGTCGATCCAGATGGTCTCGCCGCCCTTGACGGTCCAGAAGCCGACGAAGTCGCCGACTGTCGTCTGGCCGTTCATGTTCGAGCGCAGCACGCCCTGATTCGTATGCGCGGCGACTTGTTCGATGAGGCTCGTCTTGCCCGTTCCCGTATGCCCGATCAGCAAGAGGCGCCGGTTCTCGACGATGTCCAAGAGGATGTCGCGTGAGCGTGCCGCGAAGAGATAGGCCGGGTTCCGTGCGGGAACGAAGGGTCCGCCCGCACCCGTCGGCATGGGCACGGAGTCGATGACCGTGCTGTCCACCATGCTCACGACGCCCACGCTTGCAACGGCCGCGCACTTCAAGTCCTGCATGAACGCATGACGATTAGGCGAAGACGCCTGATCTTCCCGATGCTTCACGAAGCCTTCACGCCGCCACTTTTGCAGCTTGGCTTCGAGATTGTCGAGATCGACCACTGTATCGACACGGACTTCGCCCGCATTCAGACGATGCAGGATGCGATACAGATGCGGCCGGTCCGCGTGACTGACGGTCCATTGGCCGGCGTTTGCATCGGCGGGATGAACATAGACGCCGACGTGAGACGCGTCGCGCGTGGAAGATTCGAAAGAGGCGTTCATGAAAGGCGAGGCACGGGCGATGACCTGTGCGAGGGTGCACCAAAAGTCACGCCACGTCCAGCTTACTTCATCGTGACCGACGACGGCACGAAGACGAAACCTTCCATCAGACGCCGCGCGCTGCGGCTCATGATGGCTTTCGTCACGGTCCAGCTTCCGTCGCGTTGCTCGGCTTTCGCGCCCACTTCGAGACTGCCGGAAGGATGCCCGAAGCGCACCGGTGCGTGCGCATTCGCGACGAGCCGGTTGACGACCGTCCCCGGAATGGCCGCCGCGACGGCGATAGCCACGGCGCCCGTGCCCGTCATCGCGTGATGCAGCTTGCCCATGGAAAAGATGCGCGCGTTGATGTCGAGCGCGCTCGCATCGACATGCTTGCCGCTCGATGCGACATAGCTCGCGGGCTTCGCGACGAAGGCGAGCTTCGGGGTATGCGGGCGCGATTGCGTGGCTTCGTCGGCTGACGCGGCGAGACCCATGCGCACCGCGGCGTGAGCGCGAATGGCTTCGGCTCGTTGCAGCAAGGCGCTGTCGCTGTTCACGTCGCGCTGCAGTTCACTGCCTTTCAAGTCGAGCGATGCCGCATCCACGAAAATGGCCGGGTTTCCCGCGTTGATCATGGTCATTTCGACCGAGCCGACGCCGGGCACGTCGAGCACGTCGATAGCGTTGCCGGTCGGAAACATGCTCTCGTTTGCATCGCCGGCTGGATCGAGGAATTCGATCTTGATCTCGGCTGCGGGGAAGGTCACGCCGTCGAGTTCGAAGTCGCCTTCTTCGACCACTTCGCCGTCTTTTATCGGCACATGCGCGATGATCTTCGCGCCGATATTCGCCTGCCAGATGCGCACGGTGGCCGTGCCGTTACGCGGGGCATCGACGAGACCCTGCGCGATGGCGAACGGACCGACCGCCGCAGTCAAGTTGCCGCAATTGCCGGACCAGTCGACCACCGGCCGGTCGATGGCGACCTGACCGAAGCGATAGTCCACGTCGCAATCTTCACGCGAGGAAGGACCGATGATCACGACCTTGCTCGTGCTGGAGGTCGCGCCGCCCAAGCCGTCGATATGCTGGCCATAAGGGTCGGGGCTGCCGATCACGCGTAGCAGGACGGCGTCGCGCACGGCAGCGTCGGCGGGTAGCCAGTCGTCGCGAAAAAATACGCCTTTGCTGGTGCCGCCGCGCATGTAGACGGCCTGAAACTTCGACTGAGCCAAGATGATTCTCCGGGTGTGCACGCATTCGATGTCTTCATTAAACATCAAAACGTCCCGACCCGGATAACTTACAAAACCATCTCAACGCCTGGCATAGTCTTTCGCCGAACACAGCGAGGCTGCCAGCGCGACTTGCGTTTCATCCTCGCCGCGCAGACGCGCGAGCCACTTGCCCGCGTTTGCCGATGCAGTAGCGAACGGCGCGGTCACGCGTTGCAGATAGGCTGTCATCGGCGAGACGATACTGACGTTCTCCATCATGCCGCGATCTTCGTGATCGAGGATATGGCAATGCATGACGAATTCGCCCGTGAAGTCCTGATAGATCGTGCGCATGGAAAGCTGATACCCGGCCTTGATGAAAAGCGTATCGCGCTCCACGCCTTGCAGGTTGCAGTACTCCGTGTCGCCGGTTTGAAGCTCTTCGTCGGTGCAACCCCCCGAGCCATTGAAAATGGAGTTGCCGGCTGCGTTCTTGATGTCGATGATCCTGAACGGATTCGTGTGAATGTGAAACACGTGTGTGGCGAAGGCCGTGGCGGAGACGTTCCATTGATCGATGTTGCCGAGCACGCCGGTGTAAGCAGTGACGCTCGGATCGTAGCTCTTGCCGTTGATGGTGAATGCGGGCGGCTTGATGTCGAACACGGCAGGCACGACGTTGACCACCTTGCCATCGACCGGCACACTGGGCGCGAACGCTCGCAACGTAAGCGATGCGAGATCCGTCTTCGCGGGTTCCGCGAGCGTGGGATTGGCCGCGACCAGTTGATTGCGAATGTATTGCCAGTAGCGCGAGTGATTGCCGACCGTGGTGTTCGGAATGTTGACGCCGGGACCGACACGCGCGAGCGACAACAGACGCCGGTCCTTCGCCTTCGATGAATTGGTTCTGAAGTTGATGGTCGCGGAAGCCGAGGCGGCTTCGTCGAGTATGCAATACACGCCCGGCGATGGAAAGGCCACGAGCACGTCGCTGCGGTAGCCGGGGTTCATCGAATTGACGTCCTTTTCGACCATCGCGTTCATGGTGATGCCGTCTTCGGCGAACTCGAGTTGCTTGACGGTTTCACCGCTGCAGAGTTGATCGAGCGTCAGGGACTGCGACGTCTTGGTGTTGTCCTTCGCGAGCGCCGAGGCTGCCGCGCTCGTCGCCGTGTTGACCTGCGCCGCGCTCAAGGACTGCGAATCCGCCACGCCAACGGCCGAGAGATTTGCACGCACGATCTTCACATTGATGGTGTCGCGATTGCCGCCATGCACCATGCGAAGACGGCGCACTTCGCCTGCGGGTACGAAGGTCGTGGCGCTCGGAAAGACTGGCTGAACCACGCCGTTGATCTGCGTATAACGGCCGGATATTTGCCACGTCGAATTGAACTGGCCCGTGTGACCGGGCCGCGGGTCCTGAACGAAGGAAAGCTGGTTCGTATAGCCGCGGATCTCGCCGATCTTGCCAGATGGGCAGATCCATTCGAAAGTGGTCGGGTCGGCCAATGGCACGGTGGATTGCGCGTCGCTGAAGCAGCCGTATTCGATCTGCTGAAACAGCATGACGTGTTCGCGCATCGGCAAGGGTAACAGCAGGAAGCGGCGATGCAGGATGGTGTCGATATCGGCGCTGCCATCGACGACGCCACGGCGCGCCTGACGTGAACCGCGCACGATCAGCACGCCGGCCATGCCGCTCGCGACATCGATGGCAGTCGAGCCGTGCAGATGCGCGTGATACCAGAACGTGCCGGAGGGATGCGTCGACGGAATGTTGTAGACGTATTGCTGCGACTGCTGAGGCAGCACCGTCAGCAGCACGTTGTCCGACTTGCCGGAAGGCGAGACATGCAGACCGTGCGTATGGATGTTCGTGTGATTGAAGCAATGCGGCGTGGAGTGATCCGGATTGTCCGGGCAGTCGTCCACGGGATCGTTCACCTGCAACCTGTTGTTGAGCTTTAGTCTGAGCGTGGCGCCCGGCTTGATGCTGATGGTCGGCCCGGATGGGCAGCCATTGTACGAACGCATCGACACGGTATCGAAGGCGTTGGTGGAGGGGTTGTAGATGCGGTAGCTGCCCTTTTGCACCGACAGCGTGACCGAGGCCGAATTACCCGATGGATTCAGCCCTTGCAAGCACTGAAGCCGCGCAAGTATCGAAGCAAGCCCGCCCGGCGTTGCGACCGCTGTGTTGTCCGCCGTGGTGTCGGAGTCGTCGCTGAGATCGTCGAACGAACGTGTGGTCAGCGTGCTCGACGTGCTCTGCGCGAAGCTCATAGCGGGCGCGAATGCACAAGCAAGAAGCACGATCGGCAGAGCGCTTTTGAAACGACGAACGAGGGATTTCATGATCCGCTCCTTGCATGGACGAACACGGTTGGCTCGCTGCAAGATGACATTAGGTGATTGGAAGAATGTCGTATCCCTAATCTTTTTCGATCTGTTCGCTTCACCACACGATGACCCGAGCGAGACGGTAAAAGCCGGTTGGCGTTCAAATCCCTGAGAGGGGAATATGAAAGGAAACCGAAGGGCGATGCCTCGGCGTCATCGCTTGCATGGAATTAGATCGGAACCCGAAACAATCTTCAGATGCGACGAAATTCATCGCATCAATGCCACGGATTCATGTCTGACGATTGGGCGAAGTCGTCCGCGCACTCCCAATCCCGTCATAAGCTTTCCACCCGTTCGTGCTTTTGCATATGCAAATCGATTCGTTCGCGTCCGCGTGACGGCGTTTTAACGTGTGCGCTGCGGCAGCAGCCCAGCAACGCCGCCAAGATCATCGACGACAGACGAAACAAAGGAACGGCAATACATGGCAGGCATCGATCGACGGGGATTTCTCATTTCATCGGGCGCGGCGCTCGCGTCCGCAAGCCTGTCCTCACTGGCGTTCGCTCAGGGCGACGCCGGAAGTCCGAAGCGCGGCGGCACGCTCAACATGCTGATCAATCCCGAGCCGCCCGTGCTCGTGTCCATCTTTCAGACGACGGGACCCGCGCTCGTCGCCAGCTCGAAAGTGCTGGAAGGCTTGCTCGCCTACGACTTCGATCTGAAACCGAAAGCGCAATTGGCGACCGCATGGAACGTAAGCCCGGACGGTCTCAAGTACACGTTCACGCTGCGCGAGAACGTCAAATGGCACGACGGCCAGCCGTTCAGCTCGGCCGACGTCGCGTTTTCCATCGATTTGCTTAAGTCGATCCATCCTCGCGGGCGTAGCACGTTTGCCAACGTGGTGAAGGTCTCGACTCCCGATGCGCGCACCGCCGTGATCGAATTGTCGAAGCCCGCACCGTATCTGTTGAAGGCGTTGTCGGCGGGCGAATCGCCGATGGTCCCGAAGCATCTCTACGCCACGGGCGACCCGCTCTCGAATCCGCACAACAACGCACCCGTCGGCACGGGACCGTTCCGCTTCAAGTCGTGGACACGCGGCGCGAATATCGTCTATGAGCGCAACCCGGACTACTGGGATGCGGGCAAGCCGTATATCGATTCGCTCGTGTTCAAGGTCATTCCCGATGCGGCGGCGCGTTCCGCTGCGTTCGAAACCGGCGCGCTCGATCTCGGCGGCGAGAATCCGGTGCCGCTCACGGACTTGCCGCGTCTTGGGCAACTGCCGCAGCTTGCCACGGAAACGCGCGGGTATCGTTTTCTTCAGCCGCAATCGGAGATCGACTTCAATCTCAATCATCCGATCCTGAAGGATCTGCGCGTGCGTCAGGCCATTGCGCACGCCATCAATCCGCAGATAGTGCAGCGCACGATTGCATACGGTTACGCCGATATTTCGCCGACACCGATCACGCCTGCATCGCCCTATCACGACGCCAAGATCACGCCCTATGCGTTCGATACGGCGAGCGCCGAGAAGCTGCTCGATGCGGCGGGTTATCCGCGCAAGAACGGCGGGCCGCGTTTCAGTCTCACGCATGACTTCCTGCCTTATGGCGATATGCATCGGCGTCAGGCGGACTATGTGAAGTCGGCGCTCTCGCGCGTGGGGATCGACGTGACAGTGCGCTCGCAGGACTTGCCTTCGTTCCTGAAGCGCGTGTATGCGGACCGCCAGTTCGACTTCACCAGCATAGGCGTGAATACGCTGTTCGATCCGAGCGTGGGCGTGCAGCGTCTTTATTGGTCGAAGAATATTCGTCCGGGCGTGCCGTTTTCCAATGCGCCGCACTACAGCAATGCGGAAGTCGATACGCTGCTCGAATCGGCATCCGTGGAAACGGATGAAGGCAAACGGGTCGCGCTTTATCAGCAGTTCCAGCAGATCGTGAATCGCGACTTGCCTGTTCTGAACCTCATCGCGCCGCGCATGATCACGGTCGCCAACAAGCGCGTGCATAACCACACGGTGTCGGCGCAAGGTCTGGAAGGCAATCTCGCCGATGTCTGGCTGAGCGCGTGAAGGCATCCACATGAGCCGACGCACGCGCCTCGCCGCCATCGTTCGCCGCACGGCCTGGCAAGCCGTGCCGACGATGCTTGCCATCGTGATCCTCAACTTCTTCCTGCTGAAGCTCATGCCGGGCGATGCCGCCGATGTCATCGCGGGAGAGTCCGGCTCGGCCACGACGGAGAGCTTGCAAGCATTGCGCGCGAAGTTCGGTCTCGATCAGACGGTGCTCCATCAGTTGTGGTCGTATCTCTCGCATCTCGCGCACGGCAGTCTTGGTTTCTCGCCGCGTTACGACGCGCCCGTCATGCAGCTGATCCTTTCGCGGTTGCCCAATACACTCATTCTGATGGGCGCGGCACTTGGCATTGCAATCGTGGCGGGCATCGTACTCGGCGCGGTCATGGCGCATTGGGCCGGCAAGTGGCCGGACCGTGTGCTGTCCGTGCTTGCGTTGTTGCTCTATTCGACGCCGGGCTTCTGGATCGGGCTTCTCGCCATCGTGCTGTTCTCGGTGCATCTCGGCTGGCTGCCGAGCGGCGGCGACGTGACGGTTGGCGCGAACCTGCATGGCTTCGCTTATCTGGCCGATATCGGCAAGCACGTGCTGTTGCCCGCGGTCACGCTCGCCACGTTCTTCGTCGCGATCTACGCGCGTCTCACGCGCGCCGCCATGCTCGAAGTGCAGCGGCAGGACTTCGTGCGCACGGCGCATGCAAAAGGATTGCATCCGTTGCGCGTCACCGTGCGGCATGTGCTGCGCAATGCGCTGATGCCGCTCACGACGATGGTCGGCATTCACTTCGGTACCTTGCTCGGCGGCGCGGCCGTGACCGAGACGGTGTTCAGTTGGCCAGGGCTTGGCCGCCTCGCGCTCGATGCCGTCATGGCGCGCGACTTCAGCGTTCTGCTCGGCGTGCTGCTGCTTTCGTCGCTGCTCGTGATCGTGGCGAACGTGGTGGTCGATCTGTTGCAGGCATGGCTCGATCCGCGTATAGCCTGATACGCCCGGCACGCCCGACACGCCTGACATTCATTCGAGGACGCATGGCTTCCGATTCCCCCGAACTCGCTTCATCCCATGCCTCGCCCTGGCGACGTCAGCTCGCGGGCGCGTTGTTCGGCACCCGCCGTGGTGGAGGCGCACCCACGGCCCGCGCGCGGCGTGGCGCATGGCACGCGTTATTGCGCAACCCTTCGGCGCTTGCGGGACTCGTGTTGCTCGCGGCGTTCATTGTGCTTGCGTTGAGCGCGCCGCACTTCTTTCCGGGCGATCCGCTCGACATGGTTGCGCTTCCATTCGAATGGCCTGGCGCCGATCCGATGTATCGCCTCGGCACCGATTCGCTTGGCCGAGATGTCGCCGCGGGCGTAGCCCACGGCACGCGCGTGTCGCTACTGATCGGCGCATCGGCGGCTGCGATCGGCTTGTTGATCGGCACGCTCGTGGGCGCTATCGGCGGCTTCTTCGGCGGTCTCGTCGATGATCTGCTCGTGCGTATCACCGAACTCTTTCAGACCGTGCCGTCGTTCCTGCTTGTGATCGTGATAGTCGCTATAGGACGGCCCAGCGTGACGATCATTGCGCTTGCCATCGGCATTGCTTCGTGGCCCACGGTCGCGCGAATCGTGCGTGCCGAGTTCCGCACCTTGCGTCAGTCGGACTTCGTGCTTGCGGCGCGCAGCCAGGGCTTCAGCAACGCGCGCATCATCTTCGGCGAGATTCTGCCGAACGCGTTGCCGCCGGTGATCGTCACTGCATCCGTGATGGTGGCGAGCGCCATCCTGATCGAATCGTCGCTTTCGTTTCTCGGCATGGGCGACCCGAACGTCGTCACGTGGGGCGGCATGATCGGCGCGGGACGCGATTCGCTGCGTACCGCGTGGTATCTGACGGCGATACCGGGCGCGGCCATCGTGCTCGCCGTGCTCGCATTGAACCTGCTCGGCGACGGGCTCAACGACGCACTCAACCCGCGCATGCGCGAACGACCATGACGAGGCGCGACGTGGCCAATCTACTTGAAGTGCGCGACCTGCGCGTGAGCTTCGGCGCGCACCACGCGGTGCGCGGCATCGACCTCGATATCGCGGAAGGCGAGACGCTGGCACTCGTCGGCGAATCGGGCTGCGGCAAGTCCGCGACCGCGCTTTCGCTCATGCGTCTCGTGCCGGAGCCCGGCTGCGTGACGGGCAGCGTGCGTTTCGACGAACGCGATCTGCTTGCGCTGGCCCCACGTGAAATGCGTGCGATGCGCGGCCGACAGATATCGATGATCTTCCAGGAGCCGATGACATCGCTCAATCCGATGCTGTCGATCGGCGCGCAGATCGTCGAGACCTTGCGGCAGCATGAGGCGCTCTCGAAGGAAGCCGCGCATAAACGTGCCATCGAATTGCTCGACCTCGTGCATATTCCCGAGCCGCAGCGGCGCGTGTCCGACTATCCGCATGAGCTTTCGGGCGGGCAACGTCAGCGCGTGATGATCGCCATGGCGGTGGCGTGCAGACCGCGTCTTCTCATCGCCGATGAACCCACCACCGCGCTCGATGTAACCATTCAGGCGCGCATCCTCGAATTGCTCGCGGAGCTGCGGCGCGAACTCTCGATGTCGTTGTTGCTCATCACGCACGACCTCGGCGTCGTCGCGAACCATGCGGACCGGGTGGCGGTGATGCTTGCGGGCGAGAAGGTCGAGGAAGCGAGCGTGGAGCAGCTTTTTACCGCGCCCAGCCATGCCTATACACGGGGATTGCTCGGGGCCTCGTTGAATCTGTCCGGCGAGTTGCATTATCGCGAGTGGAAGCTGCCGGAGATAAGGCACACCGTCACCGAAGACGGTAAGCCCGTCTTCGACGTTACGCCGCTTGCGCCGCATCGGATCGTGCCGACCGCACAGGCGGACGATGTGCCCTTGCTTTCAGTGCGGGATTTATCGGTGCATTACGCGCATCGTCATGGCAAGGACTTGCTGCGTGCGGTCGATGGCGTGTCGTTCGACATCGCACGCGGTGAGACGGTCGGTCTCGTTGGCGAATCGGGTTGCGGAAAGTCCACGCTATCGAAGGCGATCATGCGGCTCGTGCCGTCCGCTGCCGGCGCGATCCAACTGCGCGGCACCGACCTCGCACCGCTTTCCGAACGTGCCTTGCGCCCGCTGCGCCGTCAGGTGCAGATGGTGTTCCAGGACCCGTATGCGTCGCTCAATCCGCGCCGTAGCGTGGGTGAAATACTCGAAGCGGTGCTCGAAGTAAATGGCATCGGCGATGGGAAGACACGGCGTGCACGCGCTGCGGCCATTCTCGATCGCGTCGGTTTGCCCAGTGCCGCGCTCGGGCGCTATCCGCATGAATTTTCGGGCGGTCAGCGTCAGCGCATAGGCATTGCGCGTGCGCTGATTCTCGAACCCGCGCTTCTCATCTGCGATGAACCCGTGTCCGCGCTCGACGTATCCATACAGGCGCAGATTCTCAATCTGCTGGTCGAACTCAAGCGCGATCTCGGGCTTGCGTATCTCTTCATCTCGCACGATCTTTCGGTGGTGCGCTATATCGCGGACCGCGTGCATGTGATGCAGGGCGGACGCATCGTAGAGAGTGGACATCATCGCGAGATATGGCGAGCGCCGCGGCATGCTTATACGCGCACGCTGCTCGAAGCCATTCCGGTGAAGCAATTCGATGCGGAAGCCGCATGACACAGAACCATTCAAACAAGGAAGAAGGTATGTCACAACAGGACCCGCGCCAGGCCGCGCTCGA
Source organism: Caballeronia sp. LP006 (assembly GCF_031450995.1). NCBI lineage: Bacteria > Pseudomonadati > Pseudomonadota > Betaproteobacteria > Burkholderiales > Burkholderiaceae > Caballeronia > Caballeronia sp. LP006. Next base: position 373,352 of record NZ_JARTVW010000003.1, read on the forward strand.
TGCGCTGCCCACGCTCGCCGAGGCGATCGGCGAAGATGCAGCCGCACGCGAGGTGCGCCGCGAGTTGCCCTTCGAGGGCTTCGCATTGTTTCGTCAGTCGGGTCTTGGCAAGCTGCGCTTGCCCGTGGAATGGGGCGGTCTCGGCGGGTCGCTCGAAGACGTGTTTCATGTGATCGCCACGCTTGCCGCGCATGAAAGCAATGTCGCGCATGCGCTGCGTATTCACTTCGATCAGACCGAAGCGCTGTTGCTCTCGCCCCGCACGCCGTTCAACGAATTGCAGATCAGGCGCGTGGTGGATGGCGCGATCTTCGGCGGAGCTTCGACCGAAGCGGGCACGTCGCGTCCCGGCGAGATCACGACCCGTTTGCAGCGCGACGGGGAACACTTTCGCCTGAGCGGCCGCAAATATTACTCGACGGGCACGGCGTTCTCGGACTACGCGCGCCTCAACGTGCAGGACGAAAACGGCGATGCGGCCGTTGCCATCGTACCCGTGCAACGTGAGGGTTTTCGCGTGATCGACGACTGGGACGGCATGGGCCAGCGCATGACGGCAAGCGGCAGTCTCGAGTTCGACAATCTGCTCGTGCATGCCGATGAAGTCACGCCGCGCGTGCAATCGACGCTCACGGGACGTCATGGCGGCGCGTTGCGTCAGTTGCATCTCGTGACGGTGGCGGCGGGCATCGTGCGCAATATCGTCGCGGATGCAAAGCGTTATGTGCTGAAGCATGGCCGGCCGGTGATGCACAGCACCGCGCCCACCGCGCGCGAGGATGCGTTCATTCAGCAGGTGATCGGCGAACTGAGTGCGCATAGTCACAGCATCGATGCACTGGTGCGCGAAAACGCGCGCGAGCTGGAGCGTTCCGCACAAGCCATTCGCAATGGCGTTGCGAATGCCGAGGCGCTCGTGCTCGAAGGCGCGCTTGCGACGGCGCGCACGCAGATCGTGGTCAGCAAGCTCGCGCTGTTTGCAGGCGAGCGGATGTTCGAGGCGGGCGGTGCATCGGCGACTTCCCGGGCGCATAACTTCGACCGGCACTGGCGCAATCTGCGGACCATCTTCAGCCACAATCCGCTGCTGCACAAGGCACGCGTGATCGGTGACTACGAATTGAACGGCGTGACCACGCATTTGACCGAAGGGAAGGTTTTTTAAGCTGCATTGAAGCCGTTCACCGGACGAGGCACGGCGAAGTGTCCAGCGCTCGCGTGGGTTTCAGCGCAAATCGCCTTCATCACGAGGCGATGAAGCCATCGCAAAGCTCAGGGCTTGTAGCCGTCGTTCAACGTCTGCAGGAACGCGACGATGTCGCGAATATCCGCGTCCGTCATCGCTGGCTTGTCGCCGAACTTGCGGTCGAACGGCGCGTCCTTGTCATCGATGTTCGCGTGATACTGCGGCGGCAGATCGTCGTACTTACGCACCGCGCCCTTCGCGTCTTTCGAATAGAACTTTTGCGGCGCGGTATTGCGCTCGTTGTAGAAGGCCATCACGTCGTCGAGCGAATGATAGATGCCGTTGTGAAAGAACGCGTGGCGCGTAGCGACGTTGCGCAGCGTTGGCGTGAGGAACATGCCGCAATACTGCGTCTGGTCGCGCAGATCGTCACGGAAAGGTCCGCATACGCCCATGTCGAAGAACTTCGGATCGTGATTGATCGCGAGCTTGTCGTTGCGCGGCACGCCAAGCGACTCGTATTGATAATCCGTGAACATGGGCGGCAGGCCATCGCCGCCAGGCTTCGACAAATGGCATCCCGCGCAATTGGCCTTGGCGGGATCGTTGAAGAGGTGCAGGCCGTGCAACTCCGCTTGCGTAAGGCGCGTCTTGCCTTCGAGCCAGTAGTCGTACTTGCTCGTATAAGGATGAAACGCCTGTTCCTCAACCTGATAACGCGCCACCGCGAACATGGCTTCCGACACGGCCAGGCCGCGCGTATCGAAGATGCGCGGGCCGAAGAGCTTTTCGAATTCGCCTTTGTAGGCCGTATGCGCTAGCTTGCCGGACACTTCGTCGAGACTCGTGTTCGCCATCTCGACCGGGTTCAGCATGGGAACGGATGCCTGTGCCTGCAAGGTATCCGCGCGGCCGTCCCAGAACAGGCCGCCTTGTGGAACCAGCGCGGGTGCGGCGGGCGCCACGCCTGCGGTCTTCGTGGCGCGTTGCGTGCTTTTGGCCTGATCGGCGAGTTGCGCGAGATCGGGCGGGGCGTCGGCATCGCCTGCATCGGGACCAATGCTGAAGTTCGGTTGCCGATACAGATACATGAGCGAAGGCGGCGGCCGATAACCCTGCAAGCTCAAATGCGGTCCGCCTTCCTGCACGGACAAATCGTTGGATGGCCCGAACGAATGGGCCGGGTCATGGCATGACGCGCACGACTGCTTGCCGGATGCGGAAAGCGTCTTGTCGAAGAAGATGTTCTTGCCGAGTTGCGCGACCGCACTCAGTTGCACGGCCGGCGGACGCTGCAAGACAACCGGCGCGGGATTCGCGCCGGTCAGGTTTTCCACGATCTCGCCGACGGCCGCAGGCACATGCGATGGATACATCAACGCAAACGCACCGAACGCGCCTGCGGCGATCACGAGGGCAGCAACGCCGCGTAACGCATGACGCCTGAGCGGCGGCTTGTGAGGGGAACGACCGAAGGCGGGTTCGACAGTAGCGGACATGTGCGGATGAGTTCGGAAAAACGCGATGTCGCCGGCGAGCGGCGACACGATACGAGTGGCGATGGCGCGCATTGAATGCGCGCGCCATGCGTCACCTTCAGATTGCGGGCACCGATGCGACCGGCGAACCGAGCGACTGATCGACGAAGACCTTCGGGTTGTTGCCCTTGCCCGAGAAGTCGAACATGCCCATGATGCTGCCGGCCGTGGCGTCGAACGAACCGCTGCCGAGACGCGTCGAACCAAGCCAGTTGTCTTCGATGAAGCGCACCACCGAAGCCTGCGAGATCGCCGTGTGATCGACGTAATTCACCTTCGCCCAAGGCGAGATCACGAGAAACGGAATGCGCGTGCCCGGACCGCAGCGGCCATTCACCGCGCCGCCGTTCACGCCGACGGGCGCCGCGCCCGCGCCGCATTTGCCCGCACCGTTCAACTGGTCGGCTTGCGGATCGAACGACGATGAAGTCGGTACCGCATAAGCGTGGTCGTACCAGCCATCCGAGTCATCCCATGCAACGATCACGGCCGTCGTGTTCCAGTCGGGTTGTTGCTGCAGGAAGTTCACGATCTTCGACGTGAAAGCCTGCTCGTCGAGCGGATCGGAATAACCCGCGTGACCGTCCTGGAACGCGGGCGCCTTGATGAAGCTCACCGAAGGGTAGTTGCCGGCCTTCACCGCAGCGAAGAAGTCGTCGCTATCGTATTCGTGATTCGCGGGCTCGGCGGTCTTGCCATCCGCCTCCAGCGACGAACCGATGGCCGCCGTCGAACTCGGACGCAAATGCTGCGGATTCGCCGTCGACGCGTAGTACTGGAACCAGTTGTGATGTGCAACGTAGTCGGCCGTGGATGCATTGACCACGTTCGAGAAGGTCGCGCGCTTGCAACCGGTCGAGCCGTCGCTGTTCACGGTGGCGAGATTGAAACCGCCCATGAAGCCGCCCCACGTGATGCTCTTAGCATTGAGCAAGTCGCCGATGTTCTTCGAGGTCATCAACGCCTGATCCGTCGTGCTCGAACAGACGTCGTTGGCGGGATCGACGTCGTTGATCATCGAGAAGCCGCCTTGACCGTCGGCGACATAGTACGAGCCCGATGCCGTCGTCAGGTTGAACACGGGCTTGCTCGTCTTCACGATCTGCATGCCGTTGTTCTGGCCAGAGACGACTTCGAGCGCGCCGGGCGTGGACGGGCCGTAGGTGTCGGTGTACGCGTTGTCGCTCATCGCGAAGTTTTGCGCGTAGTTCCACAACGCGGCGACCGTGTTGCCGTCGTAATAGCCCATGACTTGGCCTGCCGTGCCGAATGCACCCGCGCCGCCGCTCGAACCCTTACCCGTGTATTTCGGGAAGAGATCGGCTGCACCGTTGTTATAGGCTTGTTGTTCCGCGGTGTAAGCGTGGTTCTGGTCGGCGGTCGCGGCTTGCGTGCGATCGAGGCGGAACGGGTTGGCGGCAGCCGCGCCGTTCAGCGTGTTGACGAAGTTCGGGTTGGCCGTGAGCAGCGTGCCAGTGAGGCCATTGACCGTCGGCGTGCCGGCGGCCGCCGTGAAGGCGGGCTCGCCTGCGGGGTTGGCGGCGTTCGGGTAGGTTGCGAAGTAGTGATCGAACGAGACGTTCTCGTTGAAGATCACGACTACGTGCTTGATGGGCGTGGCGGTGACGAGCTTGTTTTGCGCGCTCTGTTGAGCGTTGTTGTCGTGATCGCTGCCGCAGGCGTAGAGGCCGAAGGCGGCGATCGCGGCCGATGTTGCGACCATGATGGCTCGACGAAACATGAAGGAACTCCGGGGGTCGATGTGATTTTGTTTGATGAGGCGCAAAGGCTTCTCCTCGACGCGGATTACAACACTCGCGTGTTGCGCGTCGAAGTCGAAGCGCTTTCGCACCTCTTACTTCACATTGACGATTCGGCGTATTCCGGCGTGTTTCCGATCCGACTCCGTAAGGCTTATTTCGCGGCAGCCCCGATGCCGTTCAGTTCCTCGATCACTTCCGGCGACAATTCGAGGCCCGCACTTTCGATGTTCTGCCGCAAATGCGCGCGTGATGACGTACCCGGAATGAGCAGGATGTTTTGCGAGCGTTGCAGAAGCCATGCAAGCGCTACTTGCATGGTGGTGGCGTTCACTTGTTGCGCGACGCGATTCAAAATGTCGGATTGCAAGGGCGAGAAGCCGCCGAGCGGAAAAAACGGCACATACGCTATGCCTTGCTGCGCAAGATGATCGATCATGGCGTCGTCGCCGCGATGCGCGAGGTTGTACTGATTCTGCACGCAGACAATGGGCGTGATGCTCTGTCCTTGCGCGAGTTGCTTCGCCGTGACGTTGCTCAGGCCGATATGCCGGATGAGGCCCTTGCGCTGCAATTCCGCAAGCGTCGTAACCTGTTCCTCGATATCGCCTTCAGCGGGACCGGCTATGTCGAACATGACGCGCATGTTCACGACGTCCAGCACGTCGAGGCCGAGATTGCGCAGATTGTCGTGCACGGCAGATTCGAGTTCGGCGGGAGACCGCGCGAGATTCCACGATGCGTCGTCGCCGCGTTTGGCCCCCACCTTGGTGACGATCACGAGATCGTCGCGATACGGATAGAGCGCTTCACGAATCAGTCGATTGGTCACGTGCGGGCCGTAAAAGTCGCTCGTGTCGAGATTCGTGATGCCGCTGTCGATCGCTTCACGCAGCACGGCGATGGCTTCGTCGTGGTCCTTGGGCGGGCCGAACACATGCGGCCCTGCGAGTTGCATGGCGCCGTAACCCATGCGCGTCACGGACGATTCGCCGAGTTGATAGAGGCCAGCGCGGTTTGCGTCGGTCATTGCAATGCTCCTTGCATCGGTCGATGCGAAATGGATTCTTGAAACTGCTCGTCTATAATACGAATAATCCTTCAGATTGTGCATTCGCATATGTCGAGCGACAACAAGACCGCGTTGAAGCCCCGCAAGCTGCCGCGCCAGGCGCGTTCGCAGGCCACCGTCGATGCAATCTTCGACGCCACTATTCAGGTTTTGCTGGCCGATGGTTTGCAGCGGCTCACCACCATTCGCGTGGCCGAGAGGGCGGGTGTGTCCATCGGCACCTTGTATCAATACTTTCCGCACAAGCAGGCGTTGTTGTTCGCGGTGCTGGAGCGGCATCTCGGCAGAATAGGCGACGTGCTCCAACAGGCGGCGGAGTCGGTGCATGGCGAGTCGCTGGCGACCATGGTGTCTACAGTCGTGGAGGCATTCGTACGAGCAAAGACCGCACGTATAGATGAAGCGCGCGCGCTGTATGCGGTTGCGGCCGAACTCGATGTGCGGGAGCTTGCGCAAGGCGCGGAACGCCGAAGCCGCGCTACGCTCGTTGCCATGCTTGCGACAGCGTCGGACGCCATCTTCGACGATCTCAATACCACTGCCTTCATGCTCGCAGCGGCGATGGTTGGACCCACGCGCTTGATGGTCGAAGGCGGAGCACCGCGCGCCATGTTGCGGGCCCTGCCGCGTCAGCTCGAGTCGCTATGTCTGGGCTATCTGGAGCGAGAGGCAAGGCCGCGAGCGCGGTTGAAGCGCACCGGCGCTTCGTGAGTACGGCGTGCATGGGGCGGAGTTAGCCAGCCTTTGAGTTTTGAGCTAGGCTTGATGTCTCGACTCAACTCATGGCTGCAAAATCATGTCTCGTCCCTTGCAAATCGACTTCGTTTCCGACATCGCGTGCCCGTGGTGCGCCGTTGGTCTTTCATCATTGCAACGCGCGCTGGAACGCCTAGGCGATACCGTCGATGCCACCATCACGCTGCATCCGTTCGAACTGAACCCGGACATGGGTCCGGAAGGCGAGCGTATTGTCGATTACCTGGGCAGAAAGTACGGCCGCACGCCCGAGCAAATAAAGGAAGCGCAAGCGATGATCCGCGAGCGTGGCGCGAACGCCGGCTTTACCTTTGGTCAGCGCGATTGGGTGTACAACACATTCGATGCGCATCGGTTGCTGCATTGGGCGCGTATCGAAGGCAAGCAAGTGCCGCTCAAGCTCGAACTCCTGCGTGCGTATCATTCCGATGGTAAAAACCCGAGCAATCGAGATGTATTGATCGAAGCCGCCAAGGCCGTCGGACTCGACGGCGACGCCGCGCGTGAAGTGTTGACGAGCGGCGCGTATGCGAACGAAGTCCGAGACGAGGAACGCGAGTTCCAGCAACTCGGCATCAGTTCGGTGCCCGCGATCATCTTCGATCGACAATATCTCGTGAGCGGTGGCCAGCCCGTGGAAGCGTTCGAAGAGGCCATTCGCAAGATCGTCGCCGAGGCGCAGTAAGCAATCGAAGGGCGCGCTTACTTGGCCGCGCCGACGAGCGAGAAAGCGTCCCAGGTCGGATCGATAGGCGTGTGCGGATTGTGCGTGAGCGCTTCAGCCACGAGCGGTTCGCATGCGCCGTAATCCGAACCGACACTGTCGCTATGCGCTTGTGGGAAGTTCACGCCCGTGACCTGACCGCCCCAACGATTGACGGTCGCGGTCATGCTGCACTTGCCAGCCCCACCCACCTTCAAATCCAGCACGAGCGCGTTCAAGTCGAGCGCCGCATCGGAGTTGGAAAAATTCCACTGCACTTCCATACGGTCGCTTGGGCTATTGCGATCCACGAGCTTCATGGTCTTGTCGGGAATGCCGACGGACTGCACCAGATCGAGCACATTGGAGCCGATGAGCGCGCCGTCGGTGTTGCGGGCTTCATGCGTTCGAATGGCGCTACATCCTGTCAGCAACGTGAAAAGAAAAGCGAAAGCGATCGTCAAACGTGACATGCGGGCTCCTTTCGATGAGCGTATCGATTGATGAAACGGCGCGCGTCCCTCGAATGGTGCAGGATTGCCGAACGACGCGAACCGCTTGAATACTGGTGCGACACCGCTGCTGCGGGCTGGTTCCAAACTTGCGGCATCGGTTTATGTGTTGAACACGGGTTACTCGCTTTCAACGCGCCACGGAAACAGTCCAAGCCATGCGAAGGAGACTTGATGCACAACGATGAATCACGACAATCGAACATGCGGCGACGCGTGCTTGCTTCCATCGGCGCGGGTTTGCTCGGCACGATGAGTGTGGGTGCAGCGACGCAGACGGCATTTGCTGCAGGTGCAAAAAACGCGCCTCGTCTGGAAACCGTGGCAACTTTCGACGATGATTTTCGTCTCGTGGGAATCGGCGTATCGAAGGAGGGGCGTGTGTTCGCCACGGCGCCGGCTTCGGCGAAGCGATCGCGTTACAGCATGGTCGAAGTCGATACGAAGACCGGCGCGCTCACGCCGTTTCCCGACGAAAGCTGGAATGTTTTCAAACCGGATGAAGATGGTTCGCATCAGTGGATCTCGGTGCAGGCGCTATGGGTCGATGAACAGGACCATCTGTGGGCGCTCGACTCGTCGCTGACATCGGTCGATCAGACACGTCAGCCACCGAAGCTGATCGAGTTCGATCTGGCTACGAAGAAGATCGTGCGTCGGTTCGACTATGGCAGTGTGGTGACGCCGAAGGACTCGCTCAACGATATTCGCGTCGATCTGAAACACGGCTACGTGTTTTTGAGCAATGCTGCAAATCAGGGCGGCGTGGCAGTGACGAACCTTGCAACTGGCGAGTCGCGTCTCGTGCTCGCGGGCGACAAGTCGAGCGTGTCGGACCCGCAGCAGCATCTCATGTTCCGCGATCAGATTGCGCGCAAGGGCGATGGCAGCGTCCTCGTCTTACAGACCGATGGCATTGCGCTTTCGCCCGATCGCGAATGGCTTTATTACCGGCCGCTCACGGATCACCACTATTGGCGAGTGCCGACCAAGGCGCTTATCGATACGTCGCTTTCTGCTGACGCCCTATCGAAAAAGGTGCAGTTTCTCGGCGACGGCGCGTTGACCGGCGGTCTCATCATGAGTCCAGCTGGCGTGCTATACGGTGGCGATCTGGAGAACCGGACCGTGGTGGGCTTCGATGTCGTCGAGAAGAATGGCAAGCCCGGGCTCGTGCAGAAGACGCTGGTAGGCAAGCATCCGCAGCTTTCATGGGCAGATGGCTTTGCTATTCAAAACGGCTACTTGTATATCGCGGATTCGCATTTGCATGAGTTGAACAACTTCTCCAATCCTTACCCGCGCGAAGGCAAGTTCGCGATCTTTCGGGTGCGCTTGCCGAAGCAGCCGGCGCATGGGTTGGCGGGTTGAGTTTAGCCTGGCGGTTGATGCTGCGGCTCATCGACGGATTGCCCAAGCGAGTCAAGCAAGGGCCACGCGCTTGCCAGTTCGCTTCGCATTTCGTCGATGAGCCATTGCGCGATCTGCCGCGCATGCTCCGAAAAACTCGACGAGCGATGTTCGACCACACCAGTGACAACCCTTCGCTACATGACGACTCCGTGCTGGCACCACCTTGCCTTCGTTAAGCGGTGCCGCTATTGCCAGCAACCATCCGGGGACAATGCGACGCACAGAGTTCGAAACTGCGTGGACTGAAGGGCAGTCGGTCGGATCGGTTGATGAGGTATCGGTTTGGAGCACTTGCTTGGCAGAGTCTGTATGCACGATTCAACGTGGAAGCGCCGCCAACGCAATATCGCCCGCGTTCCCTAATTGCTCGACCTGCCAGCATTTATCCATCAACGCGCGAGTTTGCTCGGGCGAGAGAATCCCATCGGCGAGATCGGAGAACTTCTTCTCCAATTGCTGATCAGTCATCGGCACTTCGGTACTGCCGATAGCGTGCTGAATATACTTGTGCAGCTTGCGGCCGTCCTTCAGCACGATCGTCATGTCGACCTGTTCCGGTTTTATCGCGGGATCGATGATCGCATTCACCTTGTCGCGCAACGCGATGGTGTTCGGGTCGCGCACCTTCGCATCGCTGAACTGCTTCTCACCGGCCGCGCCGTCGATGATCGCAATCGCTACCGCATGATAGATGCTGAACTTGCCTTCGAGCCCGATCTGCGGCGTCTTCTTCCCCGTCAACTCAATGACGAGAGGATGCACGCGAAGATCGATACGTTCTATTTGATCCGCTTGCAGCTTGTTTTCGTTGCGAAGCTGAATTGCAGCGTCTATTGCCGGATGAATGACGATGCCGCATGCAAACGGCTTGTACGTATTCAAGGTCGATTCGTAATGCGATCCCAGACCTTCGGTAATCTCGCGGTAATCCTGCTTCGTGCTGATGGTGTTCGCCCATCCGCGCTTGGCTTCGATCATGCCGTCAGAACTCGTGTAATCCCTTGCCGCCAGCAAGGCCGCGAAGATGCCGTTCGCGGCGGCACGCCCCGGATTGAAGCTCTTGTTCATCGAGCCGAATGACTCGCGCAGTCCTACCGGTTGCGACGCTGCAAGTCCCAGCGCCCATACCATTTGCTGAACGCTCAGTCCCATGAGCTTGCCGGTCGCGACGGCCGAACCGAATACGCCGCATGTTCCGGTGATGTGCCAGCCGACATCGTAGTGATTGGGATACACGGCATTGCCAATGCGCAATTCGGTTTCGACACCCAGCACGAGTGCGTTGAGGAAGTCCTTGCCCGACACAGGCTGGTATTGCGAGAACGCGAGGATCGCGGATGCCACGGGACCCGCTGGGTGAATGATCGTCTTGAGATGCGTGTCGTCGTAATCGAAGATATGACTGCTGACGCCATTGATAAACGCCGCGTTCATGATGTCGAAGCGCTCGGTGCGGCCCAGCAGATTGGCTTGTGGCGGACCCGAGAATGGCGTGAGCGCGGCGACGGCGCGACTGACGGTTTCATCGTGCGAGCCGCCCACTGCGACGCCGACCCAGTTCATGAGCGTGCGCACGCCTTCCTTGCGCGCTGGCGCGGGCAAGTCCCGATAGCTCGTCTTGCAGATGAACTCCGCAAGTATGCGTGTGACTTTCGGCGGGCGGGCGTTGGGTGCGCTTGCGGGCGCAGGTGTTGAAGCCGAAGCCGCGTTAGATTGAGCGAACGCAGCCGGACTGACGGTAGCCGATGCCAAGGCACTCGCTGCGCTGGTCTTGAGGAAATTACGACGGTCGAATGCGGACATTTTCTTTGTCTCCTTGAGTACTCATGCCGTGAAAGATGGCTCGGTATCGCGGCGAGCAGGTTTCGCTCCCGAAGGGATCAGACTCACGGTCCTCCAGCGTGATAGGACCTTTCCTTGACAGCCTCGTTCAGCAACTGTTATTAATAATGGTTATCATTTAGCCTGAATCGATCACGCCGCTGGCTTGCGTGACCATCGCGCTTGCAACTTCTGCTCGGCCATCTTTTTGATGCCTTCGGCGTCGGTCACACGGCGCGTGTCCGCGACGGGACACAGCGCACTTATGAACTCAAGGATTCGCCAGCCAATGACTGGTTTGATTACGAACCGAATTGCCCGCGTGGGGCCGCTCGTATCGCGCATCGTCTGCGCGGTGTTCGGCGGTTACGCGCTTGCCGCCCTGACGAGCGTCGCCGCGCTCGCGCTGCCGATGAGCAAGCCACAAGCGGTGCTCACCGGCATGCTGGCAAGTTTCGTCGTCTACGTATGCGCGGTGATCTGGGTCTTCGCGGTGCGGAGCGCAACGCGCGCATGGTTCGGATGCCTTATCTTATCGATACCGCTCCTGATCGCGGCGTGGTCGGTATGAAGGCAGACGTCAAACCGCGCGGCATTCGCCAGAGCATGTCGGACCTGCATACATGGGCCGGTCTGCTCGTCGGATGGATTCTCTATGCCATGTTTCTCACCGGCACGGTCAGTTACTTCAAGGACGAGATCTCGCAGTGGATGCGCCCGGAAGTCGCGCATCAAAAGGTCTTGCCCGACGCGGCATCCGCTGCCGAACGCGTCGCCGCGACGCTCGGCACCATCGCTGCGGGAAGCTCGCAATGGAGCTTCGACTTGCCGAACGATCGCAGCAGCGTGATGGGATCGTTCTGGCGCACGCCGGGCGCGGCGCAGGGCCGGCGCACGTTTTCGGAAGCGAGCTTCGATCCTGCAACCGGTCAGAAAGTGACTACGCGCGAGACGCTCGGCGGTGACTTCTTCTATCGCTTTCATTTCCAGTTTTACTACATGCCCGCGCTGTGGGGACGCTGGATTGCAGGCTTCTGCGCGATGTTCATGCTGGTCGCAATCGTAAGCGGCGTCATCACGCACAAAAAGATTTTCATCGACTTCTTTACGTTTCGATGGGGCAAGGGACAACGCTCATGGCTCGACGCGCACAATGCGCTGTCGGTGTTCGGCCTGCCGTTCCACTTGATGATCACCTACACCGGTCTCGTTACGTTGATGGCGATGTACATGCCGTTCGGCGCATCGGCCGCATTCAAGACGCCCGCGGAACGCCAGCAGATGACGGCGCAACTGAGCGCATTCATTCAACCAGGCAAGCCCGATGGAACGAAGGTTCCGCTCGCGCCCATAGCTCCGATGGTGCGCGAAGCCGAAGCGCGCTGGGGCCGGGAAAACGCGGGACGAGTGACGATCACGAATCCGGGCGACGGCGCGGCACGCGTGGCCGTATCGCGTGGCGATGCGGTGCGTGTATCGATGAGTCCGCAGTATCTTCTCTTCGATGGCGTGACGGGCAAACTCATCGACGTGAAGGACAGCGTGGGCGCAGCCGCCGAAACGCGCGGTGTGCTCTATGCGTTGCATCTCGGGCGCTTCAGCGGTCTGCAACTGCGCTGGCTGTATTTCATCGTCAGTCTCGCGGGCACGGCGATGGTCGGCACCGGCCTCGTCATGTGGACGGTCAAACGCCGTCAAAAGCTGCTCGATCCGACGCGGCCGTACTTCGGCTTCTGGCTCGTCGAGCGGCTGAATATCGTGAGCATTGCGGGACTTTCCATCGCCATGACCGGATATCTGTGGGCGAATCGACTATTGCCCGTGTCGATGCACGACCGCGCCGAAGCGGAGATCAACCTGTTCTTCGCCATCTGGGCGGCAACGTTGCCGTGGGTGTTCGCGCGGCCCGCGAAGCGCGCGTGGATGGAACTGCTTTGGCTTGCGGCTGCCTTGCTCGCGCTCTTGCCGGTGCTCAATGCCTTCACGACGCAAAGGCCGTTCTGGCGAAGTGTCCCGGAAGGCGATTGGGTGTTCGCCGGATTCGATCTGATGATGTGGGCGTTCGCCGCGTTGCATGCCGCATTGGCGATACGCACAGCACGTCACACGCCGCGCGTGAAGCCCGCGAGAACCGTCGACGAGCGCAAGGTGACGATGAAGGAAACCGAGGAGGAAAGCACGTGACGCATGGAATCGCCTTGCTGGTCTGCGTCGTGTCATTCGCGTTTCTTGCGCTGGCAATGGAGCGGCATCAAGAGACCCTCTTCGGACGCGAGCTGTCACGCGGTCAGTCGCGCGCGTTTCGCACCGCCGGATGGTGCGGCCTCGTGCTCGCGCTTCGATACCTCGTCGGTGGCGAAGGCTGGGCGCTCGGACTCGTGAGCTTTAGCGGATGCACGAGTCTTGCCGCAGGCATCGTATATGGCGCGCTCATCTTGCTTGACCGACGCGAGGTTCGTGGATGAATGAAGCATCGCCCACGCCTCGCATCCATCAAAACGCCGTGCGTAATCCGATCATCACGCTACGACCGCCTTCAGGCGCGATGTCCCTTACGACCGAACTCGCGTAACGCACTTCCTGATTCGTCAGGTTCTGTCCGCGCACGTAAGCGAGCCAGTCCGTTGGTCCGACGCGGAACTTGTACGTGAGCGTGAGCCCGAGCGTCGTGTAGCTTCCCGTCGGCAGATCGTTCTCCGGCACGCGATGCTGCGCCCACGCGTGAACCATTTCCGCGCGCGCGCCGTACGGACCGTAGCCGTAGTCGAGCGCGAGTGTCGTGCGCAACGGCGAGATGCGCGGCAAGGCTTCGCCGGTATCGACATTACGGGCATGCGTGTAATCGGCGACGACTTCCACATCGAGCCGATGCGCGCCTTGATCGAGCACGCGCCATTTGCCATCCAGTTCGATGCCGTAAAACTCCGCGCGCACGCCGCGATAAACCGCTTCGTCGAGCGCGTCGTCGGTGCCCGGCGCCACGGGCGTGTCGTCGTCGTTGACGAGACGGCCCGTGTTGAACTCGGTCAGATAGTTGCGAAAGCGGCTGTAGAACACGCCCGCGCTGCCTTTGTTGGGGCCGCTCGCGAAGCGCAAGGACAAGTCGGTGGACACGGCCTTTTCCTTCTGCGCGTCCTGATTGCCGATCAGGTACTGACCGGTGGCATCGTGCGGACCGTTGGCGAAGAGTTCGTAGTAAGTCGGCGCGCGCTCCGTGTAGGCGAGATTGCCGACCACCGACCAGATCGGATTCAGCTTGAACAACGCGCCCGCAGACACGCTTCCCGCGTTGAAATCACGCGACATCGCCGATGCGAATTTCTCGTTGCCGCCCGCCGTCGGGTCGATCTTCACATGCTCGTAGCGTGCCCCGACGCTGAGCGTGAGCGCGTCGTTGACGGCCCATTCCTCGAGTCCGAAGAGCGCGGCGCTCGTCGTCTGCGATGTCGGCACGAGCGCTTCGTCGCCGAGCGCGGAAAACGTGTTTTGACTCAACTGCACGCCGATGGCGCCATCGAACGGACCGATCTTCTTGTGACGCGCCTCGATGCGCGCCTCGTATCCGTGGTTACGAAAGGTCGTGCCGGTTTCGCCGTCGTCGATCTCCTTGTGTTCGTAATCGGTATAGCCGAAGTTGAACTTGAGCTGGCTGAACGGTCCTTGCAGATTGCGTATCTCCGATGCCGCCGTCACGTGATCCTGATGCATGCGCAGACGCACATCGTCTTCGGCGACCGATCCGTAGTTCGCTTCGTAGCCGTTGTAGCTCACACCCGCATATCCGTCGGCCCAGGTGTAGGACGTGCCGACCGCGCCGCCGTGCCAGCGCCCGTCGCTATTCGGGATGCTGCCGTAGGGCTCTTGCGCGTCCGGTCCGTCGAGCTCGCGCTGGCGATCCGAGTGCGTAAAGCCGGGGACACGCTCCTTGCTGGTTTCGCGGTCGAAGGCATCGACGTGAAACGCGAACTGTCCGTTGCCGCCTTCCACGAGCGCCGCGCCCGCGCGCGCATCGTTGGCGCCGCCATAGCTGGCATCGGCCTGACCGGAGACGCCTTTGATCGGCTCGCGCGGAATGCGGTTGTCGATGGTGTTCACCACGCCGCCTATCGCGTTGCCGCCGTATAGCAGCGCCGCCGGTCCGCGCACGATCTCGACGCGCTCCACTGAAAGCGGATCTTGCGGGACGGCGTGATCGTACGAGAGCGACGATGCATCGAAGGCCGCGACGCCGTTTTGCAATATGCGGATGCGGTCGCCGTCCATGCCACGGATGATCGGCCGGCCGACCATCGGACCGTAAGTCGTCGTGGAGACGCCGGGCAGACCGTTGAGCGTCTCGCCGAGCGAATCGCCGCGTCGCAGAGCGAGGGCGTCGCCGTCGAGCGCGCTGGATGGCGACATCAACTGGTTCGATCCAAGCGGATTCGCCGTGACGAATACCGGCGTGAGCGCGGTGTCCGTTACGTTGCCGGCGGCCGTCTGGCCGCGTGCCACGGCGGTGACCAGCAGCATGCCGAGTGGCAAGAGGCGCTGTCTGCGCGGCGCTGGATGAGCGAAAGGCGTGTGGTGCAAGATTTTATTGCTCCTGTCGAAATGATATAACGTTGCATCCGATGAGCGTACGGAGGCGTAAGGAACGGCATCCACCGCAGGCGGTGAGATGATATAACGTATCTTTACAAAAACGCCAGTGTCACGTGATCGACTAAACAACGCGCGTCAGTTGCGCAAAACACCACACCTTTTTGCGATGACTTGCCCCATCGTGTCCGCTGCGATATTCGATGTGATAAAAGTCCGCGTGCTTTTTTCGATCGGCTTCACGAGAGCCATCGGCAAAGCGCGACATACAACATCGATCAAAGCATCCAGCTCACGACATCCATGAAGACGATCACATCGCGTGCCGTATCCGCCCTTGGCATCACGGCCATTGCACTCGCCTGTCACACCGCATTCGCGCAAAGTTCGGTCACGCTGTACGGCGTCGCCGACGTCGGCGTGCGCTATCTCACCAACGCCAATGCCAGCAACGACGGCAAGGTGTTCATGACCAACGGCGCAATCACCAATAGCCGGATCGGCTTGAAAGGCACCGAAGATCTCGGCGGCGGTCTCAAGGCGATTTTCCGTTTGGAAAGCGGCGTGGAATTGCAGAACGGCCAGTACTCGGATAGCCAGCGCGAGTTCAATCGCGCGGCGTATGTCGGTCTGTCGAACCAGTACGGCACGCTCACGCTCGGCCGCCAGAAGACGCCGCTTTTCGACATGCTGGGCGATACCTACGACCCGCTCACGGTCGGCAACTACTTCGAGAATGCGTGGTTGCCGGTCGCGCTCGGCGCCGGTCTCTATGCGGATAACGCGGTGAAGTACAACGGCACGTTCGCGGGTCTGACGGTCGCGGCGATGTACTCGTTCGGCACCAACTACACGTCGACGGGCGCGGGCGGCTTCTCGGGCCAGGTGCCGGGTCACATGGGCGCGGGCAACATGTACGGCTTCACGGCTTCGTATGCCGTGGGGCCGCTTGCCATCGGCGGCGGCTACCAGCAAAACAGCGACAACGCCAGCAACAAGCAGAAGATCTGGAGCGCCAACGCGGTCTATACCATCGGTCAGGCAAAGCTCTACGTCGGCTATCTGCATTCGACGGATGACACCGGTTTCGTCGATAGCACGCTGTCGCAACGCGATCTCGTGTCGGGCGTGGATATCCTCAAAGGCTCGGGTCGTCGCGACGATGGGCCCTTCACCGGCATCACCTATCAAGTGACGCCCGCGCTCTTGCTCACCGGCGCGTTCTACTACGACCACATGAAGAATGCGGCGATCGGCGGTGGAGAAGTCGGCAGCGGCAATCGCTATACGGGCGTGGCGGTCGCGGAATATGCGTTGTCCAAGCGCACCGAAGTCTACGGCACGGTGGACTTCAACAAGGTAACGGGCGCGGGCTTCGTGGAACTGCCGGGACGCTCGAATCAAACGGGCGTTTCCATCGGGCTGCGCAATATTTTCTAAGTGCTATCGATGACGGCGCGTTCGCACCGCGCCGTCGATGTCGCCTCTTGCGGGTGCGAATATTGCGATCTTTCGTGCTATTCGAAGAAGGACCGCAGTCAGCGCGCTTGCGCTGACTGCCCTCACAGGAGACGACATGCCCGAGAATCAATCCCCCGATGTCTGCCGCATGGGTGTCGCGTTTATCGACGCCCAGTTGCAATCGCTCTATATCCACGCGGCGCTATTGAGCGGATGGATCGAGAACGGCGGTCCTGCGCCCGATTTCAGCGGCGTGGAGCGGCTCCTGACGATGCGCCACGCGCATCCCGAAGCGCACACGCATAGTGAAGACGGCATGCCTGCCAAGCGCGCGCCGGACGATCCGCCGCCGTCGCTTCCGTCTCTCGACGATCCCGCCGATCGCATGGCTTTCGCGCTTCGCGTGCCGTCGACGAACGCGATTCTCGCCGTCGCCGATTTTTTCGATGCGCATCGCCTGTCCGGTTCGCGCACGCCCGAAGTGCAGTTTCTGATGCGTATCCGCGATGCCGCCGTCAATGCCAATACCTTGCATGTCGAGACGGGCGTTTATCGTCCGCACGCGGCGTATGGCGGAATCATCATCGACGAAGCGCTCGACGGCGCACGGCTTTTCAGCGACGGAGAAAGGCCAGGCTTCATGGAATTTGGCGATACGGTGGGGTTACTGCGATATCTGCGCACGCTTCTGAAGAGCATGCAGACGGTGATCAGTTCAGGCGATGCAGGTTGAGCGCGGCAATCGGCGAGCATGAAGCCCGCATGAATGCCGCGCCCGGCATTCATGATCCTGCTTACTGCGATGCTGCGGCGGCCTTCTTTGCGTGATGCTTGTGGCTGTGCTTCTTGTAAGCAGGCCGCGGCTTGTTGTTCGGATATTGCGCTTCGGCGAACGACACGCTCGGTGCGAAGATAGCGGCGACCGCCAACAGGGCAACAGCTTTCTTGAGAGACATTTTCATCAGGAACTCGCAGAGAAGAAAGGCTTGGAAATGCGCGGCGGCGAGGCCTTCGCCGCATGCGCGGTGAGCACTGTAGAGACTGCGAAGCGGAGTGTAACTTGGGGAAAACATCAGCGCTCGTTAAAACAACAATGGCGTTGTTTTTTGCGGGACTGCCACGGAATTTGCACGCTTCCGGCGCACGTTTAGCGGTATTTCGTTAAACTGGATGAAAGCTCGCGCGCGCAGCCACCTGTGGATTGCAATCGATACCGTCAGGAAAATCCATAGACGAGCGACTGGGAAACCGGCGAACTATCCCTCCATCAGTCCTTACCTTGTTTCCCTGCACTGCGGAAACGCTCAGTCGTTTTCTTGCAGCTGGCCGCGCAACGAGCCACAGCGCTAGTCGCCCAGCAACGTCTGCACGCCCTGCGCGAATTCATCGAGTAAGACGGGCTTGCGCAATACGATGGCGTCCTCGGGCAGCGTCGCCTTGACGGCATCGATATCGTCGTAGCCGGTCATGAACATCACCGGCAGACGCGGATGCGTTTCCGCGAGAATGCGCGCGAGCAAGCCGCCGTTCAATCCCTGCATGGCCTGATCGGTCACAACGACATCGGGCGGCGAACGATCGATCGCTTGCAGCGCCGCAATGCCGCCGCTCACCGCTTCGACATCGTAGTTCGCGTCGCGCAGCAGTTCGGATAACGCTTCGCGCACGTTGGCTTCGTCATCGACCAGAATGATGCGCACGCGCTTTCGCAGCGCGACCGGGCTCGCCGATTCGCATTCGCCGTCAGCATCGCCCGCTTCCTGAACGGCCGTTCGCAGATACAGCGAGACGGTCGTGCCCGCGCCCGGTTCCGTGCCGATACGCGCGATCCCGCCCGCCTTGAGCGCCACGCCATACACCTGCGAAAGCCCGAGCCCCGTGCCCTTGCCTTCGGGCTTGGTCGAGAAGAAAGGCTCGAACGCGCGCCGGGCGACTTCGGGCGGCATGCCGGGGCCGGTATCCGACACGCGCAGCTCCACGTAATTGCCATTCGCGAGATCGGGGTCGCCCTCGGCTTCGAAAACACGTGTGGCGACTTCTATTCGCCCGCGTCCTTGCATTGCGTCCCGTGCGTTGATGACGAGATTGAGCAGCGCCGCTTCGAGTTGCGTCGCGTTGGTCAGCACGCGAACGCCTTCGGAGCGAAGCTGAAACGCAAGCTGGGTTTCGGGCCCGAGCACGCGCGCCAGCAGTTCCTTCATGCCGTGCACCGAACGCGTGACGCACAGCGACTCCAGTTCGACCGATTCCTGCCGGGAAAACGTCAGCAATTGCCTGATGAGCGCCGCGCCATGCGTGACCGCCTGCAGACCGTTGGCGCTCCAACGGCGCACCTGATCCGCATCGTGCGCGCGACGCTCGACGAGTTGCAGACACGTGCTGATGGTCTGCAGGAGATTGTTGAAGTCGTGCGCGATGCCGCCCGTCAACTGCCCGACCGAACCCACGCGCTGATTCTGCTTGAACGTTTCGTGCGCGGCGTCGTCATCGGCGAGTGCGTCGGTGATCTTGCGCTGCAGCTCGCGTTTTTCCTCGCCGCGCTGAATGCCCATGCGCCGCAGCTTCAGCATGATGGCAGCCTGACGCGCGAGCGATTCGAGCGCCGTGCATTGTTCCTGACTCAAGGCACGCGGCTCGCGGTCGATCACGCAGACGGTGCCGAGCGCGTGACCGTCGTCCGTGACGATAGGCGCGCCCGCATAAAAGCGGATATGCGGCTCTCCGAGCACGAGCGGGTTGTCCCTGAAACGCGGATCGAGCGTCGCGTCCTCGATCACCAGCAGCGAGGTGGGTTCCAGAACGGCATGCGCGCAGAACGCCTGATCGCGCGGGGTCTCGCGTGCGCCGAGACCGATGCACGCCTTGAACCATTGCCGGTCGCGGTCGATCAGCGAAACGAGCGCGATAGGCGACTGGCAGATCGTCGCGGCCAGCGTGGCGATGTCGTCGAAAGCGGGTTCGGGCAACGAATCGAGTACGTCGAAGCTTCGCAGCGTATAGAGACGTTCCGCTTCGGTGGCGGGCACGGCCGCGCCACTGTGCGTTGATTTGGGCATGAGTACGAGGGCAGAACGGGTAGCGAAAGGCGCTGACCGATCATGGAACCTGATCGTGCGCAGTCGCTCAGTGTACGCTGGTTCGCCGTGCGTTATCGGACAGGCTCAAGTCCGTGCAAGCGCGCTGCGCTTCGCTGGTTTGCGCCGTTTGCGCGCACCCGGCACGACGCCGATGCGCGGATCGCGAGCGAGTACGAGTTCCGCGAGCCGACGCGCCGTGTCTTCGAACGCCGGATCTTCCTGCGGCACGTAAAGCCATTTTCCGAGCACGGGATGTGGCTGCAAAGCCGGAATGTCTTCGATGAGCGCTGCATGATGCTCTTGCGAGGTGCATACGAGCACGCCATTCCAGGGCTTGTCGCGGTCGGCGGCCACGAGACACATCAGTCCATCGATATACGCGGCGTCGGAACCGAACATGCGCTTTTGAATGAACGTGTCATCGCTCTCGAGCGGCTCGAAAACCCATAGCAGCGAATTGCGGACGGTGGAGGGCATGATGGCGGTCGCGAGCCTTGACGGTCTCCATGTTACAACTCGAAGCGGTCGCGGGTCGTCACGTAATCGCTTGCGCCGAAGCGCCCGACCGGAAAGTAATGCTGTAAGCGCACGCGCCAGGTGTCGAGGTCGATGAGTTCGTCGCGTGCGTGCAGCATCAATACCTTGCCGATGAAGATGTGCCGGCTCGCGGTTTCCAGCGTTTCCCACAGCACGCATTCGAACGCGACGGGCGCCTCGGCGATGCGCGGCGGCTTCACGCGCAGCGACGGCAGCGCGGTGAAACCAACCGCGTCGAGTTCGCTGACATCGGCGGCGAAGCGTTCGCCGCAGCGATGCATCTGCTCGGCGATGGCTTCATCGGCGAGATGCACGACGAATTCCTTCTCGCGCGGGACGTTCGCGGCTGTGTCTTTCAGCGTGCCATCCGCGAGCCGGTTGATGCTGATCATCACGATGGGTGGTTCTTCGCCGAGCATGTTGAACATCGAGAAAGGCGCGGCATTCACGGTGCCATCCGCACCGAGCGTGGTCACGAGCGCAATGGGCCGTGGCACGATGAGGCTTGCCATCAGCTTGTAGCGCTGGTATTCGGTGATGGCCTCGAAGTCGATTTCCATGTCATTGCACCTTTTCAATGCCGAGCAGATGCGCAAGGCTTTTGGTGCCCGGCATCCGTGTGGTTTCTATACGCGCTTCGAGTCCCTGCAGATGCGCGTTCATATGCGCCGCCGCGCCTTTTGCGTCGCGTCGTTCGAGGCAATCGAGAATGGCGGTGTGCTCGTCGTGCTCGCAAGGCGCGTTGCCCGCCGGTTCATAGACGCCAACGATAAGCGAGCAGCGCGAGACGAGTTCGTTCAGATACTGCAGCAGGATGGCATTGCCCGCGAGCGCCGCGATACGCAGATGAAACTCGCTCGCGAGGCGCGCCCATGACGGTTGATCGAAGCGGTGCATCGCTTCGTGTTCCTGGTTGAGTTGCTCGCGCAAGGCGGCAATGTCCGCGCTGCTCGCGCGCTCCACCGCGAGTTCGACGAGCGCGCGTTCCACCGAGCGGCGTGCTTCGAACACCTCGCGCGTTTCCTCGCGCGTCGGTTGTGCGATCACCGCGCCCTTGTTGGGCCGCAACACCACGATGCCGTCGTACGCGAGCTTTTCGAGCGCGCGCCGGACCACTGCGCGGCCCACGCCGAAGAGCTCGCACAGTTCCGGCTCGGGCAGCTTGGTGCCGGGCGCGAGACGCCGGCTCAGCACACCGTCGAAGATGCTTCGATAGATGCGCATATCGGCGGCATCGGCTTTATCACGCATGCGCGGCGAGCTCATGCGGCGCGCGCGGCCGTGCTCGCCGCCAGTTCCATCTGCCGCGCGATTGCGCCGGGCGTGGTGAGCCAGATGTCGTTGCGCGCCGCCGCGATATGCGCGAGCGCGCGCCGTAAATGACGCAAGCGATACGGTTGCCCGACGATATACGGATGCAGCGCAATTCCCATGACGAGGCCCTGCGGCGTGCTCGCGCGTTGCGTCTGTTCGAGCATTTCATCGAACTGGTCGACGATCATGTCGGTGAACGCGCACATGTCGAGATGCCGCGCCATGATCATCGGCAGATCGTTCAGCTCTTGCGGATAAGGCACGGACCACAGCGCGCCGTGACGTGTTTTCATGCGCACGGGCCGGTCGTCGTGACACCAGTTGAGCGTGTAGCCGTAACCCGTTTCAGCAAGAAGGTCCGGCGTGTGATGCGTCTCCGAGATCCACGGCGATAGCCATCCTTGCGGCATCACGCCCGACTCCGCAAGGATGCGTTCGCGACAGTGCGCGAGTAGTGCGCGCTCGCCGGCTTCGTCGAAATCGCTCTGACGCTCGGCGTTCGTGTGACCGTGCGCGATGAGTTCATCGCCCCGCGCCACACATGCTTCGATCAGCTCGGGGCAATGATCGTAGAGCGACGTGTTGATGAGCGTGCCCGCGGGCATGTCGAGCGCATCGAACAATTCAATGCAACGCCACGCGCCCACGCGATTCCCGTACTCGCGCCAACTATGGTTGAGAACATCCGGTTGCGGCGATAGTGGTCCGAGCGCGGCCCCCAGTCCTTCGCCGAACGCAAAGTGTTCGAGGTTGAAGCCGAGATAAACCGCGAGACGCGCGCCGTTCGGCCAGCAATACGGCTCGCCATGATGAATCGCTTGATAGTCGAAACGGCCGTGCGATCGGAGTACATCGGGATTGAAGTCGCTCATTGTCGATGAATGCATGAACCGGTTTGGTTACGTCGTGCCCCAAGGCGGACCTGTTGCGCACCGCGAACGTACACGCCTCGCGTCGCGACGTGCCGACGATCGAGGTTTGCGATCGTGTGCAATATGCGAGCCAACGTGTCGACACGCATGCTGCGCTACGCGTTGCATGCGATGAAGCCGAACCACGACAGCAAATGGCATATGTCTTGCAATGGCTTCGCGCTGCAAGCCATTTCCCGTCAGCGCGTTCATAAGGACAAGCCTTCATGGTTCAGCCGGCATCAACCGTGGTTCACGCGACAGCCGCCGATATCGAACTCGTTCACGTGACGAAGCGCTATGCGGATTCCGTCGCCGTCGATGCGATCGACCTGCGCATTCCCGGCGGCGCGTACTGTTGCCTGCTCGGTCCTTCGGGCTGCGGCAAGACATCGACTTTGCGCATGATCGCGGGGCACGAGTGGATTTCCGAAGGCGATGTGCTGATCGGCGGGCGCAACGTCACGCGCGAACAGCCGGCCGCACGCGGCACCGCGATGGTCTTTCAAAGCTACGCGCTCTTTCCGCATCTGTCCGCGCTCGATAACGTCGCCTTCAGCCTCAAGATGCGCGGCGTCGCGAAGGAAGCACGCAGAAAGCGCGCGGGCGAACTGCTCGAACTCGTCGCCATGTCGCCCTACGCGAACCGCAAGCCCGCGCAGCTTTCCGGCGGGCAGCAGCAGCGTGTGGCACTCGCGCGCGCCTTGCTCAATGAACCACGCTGTCTTTTGCTCGACGAACCGCTCTCCGCGCTCGATCCTTTCCTGCGCGTGCAGATGCGCGCCGAACTCAAGCGCTGGCAGAAAGAACTGGGCATCACTTTCGTGCACGTCACGCACTCGCAGGAAGAAGCAATGGCGCTCGCCGATCTCGTCGTCGTGATGAGTCACGGTCATATCGAACAAAGCGGCA
Organism: Caballeronia sp. LP006; assembly: GCF_031450995.1. NCBI lineage: Bacteria > Pseudomonadati > Pseudomonadota > Betaproteobacteria > Burkholderiales > Burkholderiaceae > Caballeronia > Caballeronia sp. LP006. The sequence goes on from NZ_JARTVW010000003.1 coordinate 396,906, forward strand.
CGCCGTTCGAAGTCTTCAACCGGCCGCGCACCGAATTCGTCGCGCGCTTTCTCGGCGGCCATAACGTGCTCGGTTCGAAGGGCGGGCTTTTCACGGTGCGTGCGGATCATCTGCGGATCGCGCCGCAGGGCACGACCCCCGGCACGAGTGCGGGCGAGGGAGGACTGAGCCGTATCGGCGGACTCGCGTGCACGGTGCGCGAGGCCGAGTATCAAGGCACGCATGTGCGCATGACGCTCGTGCCGCTCGACGGTTCCCCCGAACTCGTTTCTATCGTCAGCGATGCCGACTACGACGCCGAGCGCCTCGGCCCCGATGCGCGCGTGACCGTCTGGTGGGATCAACGCAACGCGCATCCGCTCGCGGCGTGATGCGCGCTTGTGCCAAACACATCAAAACCCGAAACGAGGAGGAAGGCTATGAGCAATGACAATGCACGTCCGCAAGCGACTCAGGAAATCAAAGAGACCAAAGAGGAACTGGAAAGCCGCGGCCGCACGCGCCGCACTTTCATCAAGGGCGCCGTGGCGGCGGCGGGCATTGCCGGGTTCCCTTACGTGCATGCACAAGAGAAGATCACCTTGCGCTATCTCGGCACGGCGGTCAACCAGAGCGCGGACATTGCGAAGAAGTTCAAGGAGGACACGGGCATCGAGATTCAATACATTCCGGTGACGACCGATGACGTCACCAAGCGCATCATTACGCAGCCCAACTCGTTCGATATCGTCGATACCGAATACTTTTCGCTCAAGAAGCTGATTCCGGCGGGCACGCTGGCCGGCATGGATGCGAAGCGCATCAAGCTCGCGGACAAGATCACGCCGGTGCTCACGAAGGGCGAAGTGAATGGCAAGAAGATTGGCGATCAGGGCACGGCCCCGAAGAAAGTGATGTTCTTGAAGGGCGCGCGCTCGACGGAGTTCTCCGCGACGCCTACCGAATGGATGACGCTCATTCCCACGACGTATAACGCGGATACGCTCGGCATTCGCCCGGACCTCATCAAGCGTCCCGTCAACACTTGGGCCGACTTGTTGAATCCGCAATTCAAGGGCAAGGCGGCGCTGCTCAACATTCCGGCTATCGGCATCATGGATGCGGCAATGGCCATCGAAGCAATGGGTCAGGTCAAGTACGGCGACAAAGGCAACATGACCAAGGCCGAGATAGATCAGACCATCAAGGTGCTGATCGAAGCGAAGCGCGCAGGTCAGTTCCGCGCCTTCTGGCGCGACTTCAACGAAAGCGTGAACCTGATGGCATCGGGCGAAGTGGTCATTCAGTCGATGTGGTCGCCCGCGGTCACGAAGGTGCGCACCATGGGTATCGCCTGCACGTTTCAGCCGCTGAAGGAAGGTTATCGCTCGTGGGCGTCGGGCTTCGGCTTTCCGCGTTCGCTGCAAGGTAAGAAACTCGATGCGGCCTATGAATTCGTCAACTGGTTCCAGGACGGCTGGGCGGGCGCCTATCTGATGCGTCAGGGCTATTACCCCGGCGTGACGGAGACGGCCAAGACGCACATGCAGGCTTACGAGTGGGACTACTGGATGGAAGGCAAGCCCGCGACACAGGACATCAAGGCACCCGATGGCCAATTGCTCGAAAAGACCGGCGCGGTGCGCGACGGCGGCTCTTATACCCAGCGCATGGGCGCCATTGCATGCTGGAACGCGGTGATGGACGAGAACATCTACATGGTGCAGAAGTGGAACGAGTTCATCGCCGCCTGATGTTCACGTGAGGTTCGCATGATGCACACAAGGAGCATTTGCTGATGGCATCCGTCGAGTATCTGTCGCAAGCGAAGGAAGCGCCGAAGCGTCATCGGCGCGTGAGCGCATGGTTGCAGGCCACGCCGCTCACACTCACCTTCGTGCTGTTCTTCATCGTGCCGCTCGTGATCACGTTGATCGTAAGCTTCTGGGATTTCAACGAATATCAGATCATCCCGGCGTTCACGCTCAAGAACTATGTGGCGATCTTCGACGGTTGCAGCTCCTTCACCGATGTCTGCGTGACCTTCAAGACATATTGGTCGACGCTCAAGTTCTGCGCAATGGTATGGGCCGTGACGCTCGTGCTCGGTTTCTCCATTGCGTACTTCCTCGCGTTTCACGTGCGCACCACGGCCATGCAGACCATTCTCTTTTTGCTCTGCACGATTCCGTTCTGGACGTCCAACGTCATCCGCATGATCTCGTGGATTCCGCTGCTCGGCCGTAACGGGCTCGTGAATCAGGCGCTGATCAACGCGCATCTCATCGATCAACCGCTGGAATGGCTGCTGTACTCGAACTTTTCGGTGGTGCTCGCGTTCGTGCATCTGTTCACGTTCTTCATGATCGTGCCGATCTTCAACGCGATGATGCGTATCGACAAGTCGCTCTTGGAAGCCGCGCGCGATGGCGGGGCGAGCGGCTGGCAGGTGATCCGCGATGTCGTGTTGCCGCTCTCGAAGACCGGAATCGTCATTGGCTCGATCTTCGTCATCACCATCGTGATGGGCGACTTTCTCACAGTGGGCGTAATGGGTGGACAGCAGATTGCGTCGGTGGGCAAGATCATTCAGGTGCAGACGGGCTATCTGCAATTTCCCGCCGCGGCGGCCAACGCGATCATTTTGCTGGCCGTCGTGCTGATGATCGTGTGGGCGCTCACGCGTGTGGTCGATATCAGGAAGGAGCTTTGACATGGCCAGCGGCATTGCGGGATTGAAGAAACATCGGGAGCACCGGCCCGCCAGCTTTTACTGGCTCGCGTTGCTGTTCGGCTTGTTCGTGCTATTCCTGTATGGACCGGTCATCACCATTTTCATTCTCTCGTTTCAAGGTCCCGAAGGCGGTCTGACGTTTCCCATGCGCGGCGTCTCGCTGCACTGGTTCGAGCAGTTGCGTCAGGGTGTGGGCGATATCGATATCTGGGCTTCGTTCGGCCGCTCCGTGAAGCTCGCGCTCGCGGTCACGGTGCTGACCGTGCTGTTCTCGGTCACGGCGGGTCTCGCCTTCAGAAGGCGTTTTCGTGGCGATACGGCCGTGTTCTACGTGTCGGTGGCGAGTCTCATCATGCCGTCGATCATCGTGTCGCTCGGTATCGGCCTCACGTTTCGTCTGCTCGACAACGTGATCAAGTATCTGGCGAACGAGTGGGGCTTTACTTCTTTCGCGGATTCGTGGACCACGTCGATGGGCCTCTTCACCTCCGCGCTCGGCGCCCATCTGACGTGGACGCTGCCGTTCGGTTTGCTCGTGATGTTCGCTGTCTTCAACCGCTTCAATCCGGCTTACGAGGAAGCGGCGCACGATCTGGGCGCATCGCCGTGGCAGAGCTTCAGGAATGTAGTGTTGCCGATCATCGGGCCATCTGTCATTGGCGTGGGAATGTTCGGCTTCACGCTGTCATGGGATGAAATCGCGCGGACGTCGCAGGCTATCGGCGAGCAGAATACGTTGCCGCTCGAATTGCAGGGCCTGACGACATCGGTGACCACGCCGGTCATCTATGCGCTCGGGACCATGACCACGCTGATGTCGCTGGCGGTCATGGTCGGCGGCTTGTTGATCGTGAGGGCGGTGACCAGGCGCCGGACTTCGAAGTAGGCGCCGGCGCTTTCCTCACGTGCGATCAAATGCAATCAAGTGCGATCACCTATGATCGTGCTCCCAGCGGCCGTCGTTCCAGCCGTTGTCGTCGTCATGACCGGTATGAGCGGCGCGCCAGTGGTTGCCGCCCTTGCACACGAGTTGCGATCCGTTCGCGCTGCATGACGCTTCATAGCCCGGCGAATAAAGAAACTCGCCGACCCAATGCGGATTCACGTTGGTGTTGCCGGGGTTGTACGCGACGAAGTTCGCTGCGTCGTCCGTGCTGCCCGAGCCCGTGTAGCGCGCTGCCAGCGGATACGGAAACACCGGACGCGTGCGCGTGGTCTGCCCGGTCGTATCGACGAGCGATGCCACGATCTTGCCCGGCTTTGCGCCCGTTTCCACCCACGCCATGGCGGGCGTCAGCATGTCGAAGGTGCTGGGACCGTCGCCGCCGCCGCAGTGCGCAACGCCCGGGAACAGATACAGCTTCGCGAACTTCTCGACGCGCTCGTCGCCCATATATTCCTTCATCTTCGCGTAGTACTGCAGCGTCGATTGCGGCGAGATGTGCTGGTCTTCCAGGCCGTGCCAGAGAATCAGCTTGCCGCCGCGTCGATGAAAGTCACTCAGATCGGGATCGGTTGCAGCGAGATAGTTCGACGTCTGCACGGTCTTCCAGAACGATTCGACAGTGAACTTCAGATCGCTGAACGCGGCGTTCGGGCGCGAGTCGTTGAAGTAGTCGAGGTATGTTAGGAACGGCATCACGAAGTTGATGCTGCCGCTAGGTCCGGCGTCCGTCGCGGGCACGAAGAGCGACCATTGCAATTCCGAACCCCATTCACGCGCGATCGGCTGTTCGAGATGACGGCCATACTGATCCGTGGCGCCATCGTGAATCTTGCGCACCACCGCGGCTTGCGCGGGCGTGAGACACGTGGCGTCGGGCTGTCCCTTCGCACACACGAGACTCGCGGGATCGAAATGACAAGCCTGCGGATTGTCGATGATGCCGTCCGTCACGCCGTCCTGACCGTCGCACGACTTCAGCACGGCGGCGTGAATCATCGGCAACTTGTCGGCGAGCAGAATGTACTTGCCCGTCTTCTGGTCGATGTTGACCGCCGCCGCCCAGCCGTGGTGGAACGTGTTCTGCACGATCAGATCGTTGGCCGGCGCGCCCGCGACGATGCCGTCGAAGTCGTCGGGATAGCGTTGCGCTTCCATCAGCGCCTCACGTCCGCCGTCTGAGCAGCCGTCGAAATACGAGTACTTCGGAGCGCGCGCATAGAACTTGTTGATGATCGCCTTGGATACCTGCGCCGTGGCGTGCTCCGCGCGATAAGCAAAATCGATCTTGGCTTTCGGATCCAGCGCCCATGCGCCATCGTTGCCGCCTTCGTGGCCCATGTCGGTGGCGGAGATGGCGATCTGGCCGTTCGTGACCGGCACGCAGGTCGATGCCATCGGCGCGCTGATCGAGAGATTGCCGCATAGACCGCCGCATCCCGTTTGCAGATAGCGCTGCGTCCAGCCCTGCGTCGGCAAGCGCAATTCAAAGAGCGATGCGCCAGGGCCTATGGTTCCCTTGATATCGCACACTTCGGAAGGCAGTCCGGGTCCAGCCGTCGCGCCTGGAGGCATGCCGGGGTTGCTGATGACCGTTCCTTTTGCAAGGACCGTGGCCGAGGTGATGGTGACGGTGCCATCGGTGAAGCCGCTTAGATCGAGCGTGGCGACTGCCGCGCAGTTCATCGCGGGAAGGATCGAGGGAAGGTCGGCTAGACCGCTTGAATTGGCCGCCATTGCTTGAGGCGCCATGATTACGCATGTCGTCAAAAGAGCAAGCCACGCATAAACCGTGCGGATGCATCGTCTGAGTAGGGCGGGGTTGCTGCAGAGTAATCGCATCATCGTCTCCTGAGGTCGTCGGGTCACTTTCCAGCGAGTACGGAGGATGACGAAAGAGTTTCGCGATAGGGAGAGGGCGTATACCCGGCAATCCTGCTTCGTCGGCGCTCTAAAGCGTCAACGTTTGCGGCGCCCGCATGCTGCACCAAGGCGAAGCGGACACACCTCGCTTCTGAAGGTCGATAAACAAAACAGATAGCCAGGCAAATGATACGCAAGGAAAGCGTCGTTCATGCCGTACGCGGCTTCACCGAGACGCTTCGCCTCACTCATGCGAAAACGCTTCGAAGGCATCGAATCTGTTTATCGGGCACCGCATGGTCTTGCTGCGCAATACCGCGCCAAATCACGCTGAAGTGCATTTTCCGGCCCATGGGCATGGTTAACCCATCCTTTGCGTGATCAAACACAGGGACTAGCTTGCGTCATCGCCTGATAACCATTCCGGAGAAGCGTCCATGAGTAGCAACCTGCATCCGAGCGGCAGTCAGTTTCCGAACGGCATTGCAACGCCCAAGCCCACGAGCGCGTCGTCGGCCATACGCGCCGGTGTAGCCGGTGGTCTGGCGGGCGCCGTCGTCATCTGGATCTACGAAGCATTGATTTGGGTAGGCGTACAGCATCTGATGCCCCTCGCGGGCATTCCGCGTAACGCGACCGGGCTGGTCTTCGGAAAAGCGTTTCAGGAAGCGAGCGGCATTTGGGCGTATGTGATTGGCACGGGTATTCACTTCGTGTTCGCCATTGCTTGGGGCATTCTCTTCGCACTCGTCTGGCCGTACTTTCGCCGACGCGGCTACGAGGCGACGTTCATCGCATTGTTCTATGCCGTGCTCGCGTGGATAGTGATGCATGTCGCCATCATGATCGCTTCGGACAATCATCCGAATTACTATGATCCAGCTGTCGTCATCGGCGGATTCATGTCGCATATCTTTTTCACTGTGCCGCTCGCGCTTATCGTAAAGCGCAAGATGGAAGTGCGTTAGGCGTTTAGCCTATCGATCGGTCCGCAACGGCTTGCCTCGTTCGAGGCGCATGAGCCGTTCGCGGATTGAGTCTCGCTGTTATCCGATTCAAATTCCCTTATTGCAGCGCGAAAGCAGACGGCATGGCAGAAGACGCATGCCGCGTTTCTTTCATCTCGCGCAGAAGTCGACTTTCTTGTCACTTCGCGGTGAAAGCCCACATTGGTTTGTAGCCGAAAAAATGAGTAAACGGTTTCCTTTTTGTTTCCGAAACCCTGACTCCGTGCAAAACCATGCCTTTGTCTTGCCGGGTAATCCCTTATCAAGTCGTTGGATAAAACGTTTGACAGCATCGGCTTACAAAGCCTAAATTTGGAAAACGTTTTCCGATAAAGTTCGCTGACTCAAGCTCGGGGCTTCATTCAAATCATTTCTAATCTTCACCGATTCCGATGAAAAACTTCGGAAGGCCAAATAACGTCTGGTGTCGATCACGCGCCCAAAGGAGGCGCAAAAGAAACCCCCCGCACTACCCACATTCATAACTAAAGACGGAGACAACATGAATCGAAACAGGCAAATCACGCGTGCGTTCGCGCTCGGCACGCTCTCGGCGCTCGTCCTCGCTGCATGCGGTGGCCATGACTCATCGGATGGTTCCACGCCGCCGCCCGCCGCTGTGGCGGCTAATTCGCTTCAAGCCGTGGTCTACGGCGCGAACGACACGAGCGTGCCCGCCGGCGCCGGCGTTCCCATCACGATGATGGGCCAGATGCGCGCGCTCTTCGACCTCATCCGCAAGTCGCCGGATTTCACTCAGGTCGTGATGGATCTGGGCGATGGCAGCCCCGTGCACGTACTCGATACGAACACGGGCGACAAGTTCCTGCCGGGCAAGCTGGCGCTCGGTCTGTCTTACATCCTCATCGACATGAAGAAGAAGGGCGACCCCAAGTACGCCGACTATCTCGCAACCTATCAGAAAATAACCACGGCGATGATGGCGCAGTCCGCGAGCGGCGACTACGTCTACGCGAACACGTCCTGGGGCGAGTATTACTATCTCGTCGCCCTCAACAATTTGAAGGCGAACGGCATGCTGAACGAAGTCTTTAGCGATGCCATGCTCAACACGTTGCAAGGCCGCCTCACGTTCTGCGACATGTTCGGCCCCGATGCAAGCGGCAAGGACAATACGTGCCCGGCTGGCGGCGCGTCTATCGACGTGGCTTCGCTCAACACGGCGCAGAATTACTATGCGGTGTCATATGGCATTGCCGGGCTGAGACAGAAGCTCGGCTGGAGCAATCCGGGCTTCGTCTCCACTTCGGACCCGGCGGTTGCGACCATGGGCGCGCGCGATGCGCTGCTCTACACGTTAACCAAGCATATCCGCAATGATTCGTCGGGCGGCTTCTCGGATGAGGCATCGAACACGCATACGACCTACTACGATCAAGCGCGCTTCGACCGCTACAGCACGCTGCTTATCGCGGAGACGGTCGAGCGCAGTCTCGAGATGGGCAACGAAGCGAATTTGACGCCGGAATTGAAGGGCTATTTGCGCAAGTCGATCGATCTGATTCTGCCGCAGATCAATCCGGACGGGCAGGGCTTCAACTACGGCCGCTCGATCGGACCTTACGGCGATTCCGCTTTCATGGAGATTCTCACGGCCGCAGCCAACGCGGGCGTGCTGAGTGCCAAGGAGATGCAGGTCGCCTACACGTTCATCTACAAGGCAGCGCTGCGCTTCGACACCTTTTGGTACGACCCGAACCTGCCGACGCCGTCCGTGAACATGTGGGTGAAGGGGCGCGGCACGGACACATATCGCGGCAAGCCTCGCGTGATGGGCGAAAACTTCAGCCTGCTGCATCAGTACATGTACGTCAACGCGTGGTGGAGCAAGCTCGGCTTCGGCGGCCAAGCCCCCATGAGCGACAGCGATTTCAAATCATGGCGCGATGCATTGCCTCATTACACGCTCACGTATTACAACTTGCCGAGCGACAGCGCGCATCCGTATAACGCGGCGTTGCTGACGGTGCGTGATGGCGAGCGTGTGATCAACCTGAATCTGAGTCAGGCGCCGGACTACAACTCGTATTCGCCGTACTATCCGGTGCCGTTCTCCGACAAGCTCATCTACGGCACGACCGACCTGGGTTACGCCTTGCTGATTCCGCAAGTGACGTACAACGGCAAGACATACATTCCGGTGACGTACTACAAGAATCTGAGCGTGCAGGAGAGCAACGGTCAGGTGACCGTTTCCTTCGATACGACGAAATTCCGTCAAGCGACCAAGAACGCGGCGTACACGACCGATATCGACCTGCAAGCGCACACGGTGCTGACTTTCGCGCATGGCACAATCACGCGTACGGACACATTGAGTTCGGCCACCCTTGCGGCGCCGCTCGCGGTGGAAACGGACTTTACCTCGTTCGCGGACTTTCAAAGCACGGCGGCGGGCGCGAACGGTAACTCGGTCACCTACGCCAATAGCGCCGCGACGAGCTATGCCACGAGCGGCTTCGATGCTTGCGCGCTGTCGAATTTCGATGTCGCGAACGGTGTCACCAATCCGCTGTCGACTACGCCTGTCGGCCAGTTGCACTCGAACTTCGCATGCAAGGCGAATGCGTTCTCTCTTGCGGGTGGCGCGCAACGCAACTTTAGCTGGACCTTGAAGTACGCGGACCCGAACTGATCCTCGTGCAAGGCAAAGCGGGCTCCTCTTGCAAAAGGAGCCCGCTTCTTTTTATTCGACGTGCGCGGCAAATCCGGTCTGTCCCGCAGCATGCTCGTCTCGCAAGGTCAACTGCGGAATGCGGTAGTCGCCATGATTCTGCCGTCTATAAGCAATCGGCGCGTTGTCCCAGAGGGTGTCTAGCCGTTCTCCGAGCGCATCGCGCGTGGCCCCGAAACGCGTTTCATCCATCTTGCTCGTGCGATACACCACGAACGGTGGCACCACGTCGAAGCCCGGATAGAACAGCATCCCGTGCTGGATCGGGAAGAGGATATCGTCCATCGGGCCGTTGATGCCGCGCGCGTCGTAATGCGATTCCCAACCGCCGGTCGTCACGATGATCATCGCGCGTTTGCCCGACATCATGCCTTCGCCATAACGATCGCCCCAGTGCGTGTCCGAGTGTTCGCCCACGCCGTAAGCGAAGCCATAGGCATAGACGCGCTCGAACCAGCCTTTCATGATGGCGGGCATGGAGAACCACCACATCGGGAATTGCAGGATCAATGCGTCGGCCCAGCGCAGCTTGTCCTGTTCGATTTCGATGTCGTGGCTTTGCAGGCCGTTTGCGAACGCGTGTTTCGAATCGAGACTGGGATGAAACGGCGCGTCGGTGTTGCGCTCGCGCACGTCGTTCGCGTCGAGCGTCGTTTTCCAGTTCATCTCATACAGGTTCGACACCTGCACCGTGTGGCCGTTATCGCGCAGGCGCTGCACGGTAAAGTCGTTGAGCGCGCCGTTCAGCGAGCGGCGTTCGGGGTGGGCATAGACGATCAGCACATTCATGGCTGCAACTCTCCTGGTTCGTATGACCGCCAGACTAGTGCGGATGAAGGTATATTGGAAATGAATAGTCAATATGCCAGGCATTACGATGAATAATATCCTCCGCAGGCTCGATCTCAATCTGCTCGTGACACTCGACGCGCTGCTCGCCGAACACAATGTCACGCGTGCGGCCGAACGGCTGAACTTCTCGCAGCCTTCGGTGAGCGTGCATCTGGCGAAACTGCGCGATATCTTCGGCGATCCGCTATTGCTGCCCGGCCCGCGCGGCATGCGTCCGACTGCGCGCGCCGAGGGTTTGCGCGAACCATTGCGCGAAGCGCTTGCAGCACTTGCGCGCGCGGTGTCGCCGGAGCAGGCATTCGAGCCGGCGAGCGCGGAGCTTACGTGGCGTATCGCCGCAACCGATTACAGCGAGTCCACCGTGCTCATGCCGGCGATAAACGGCTTGCGGCTGGCCGCACTGCGGACGCGCATTGCCGTGCTCGAAGCCACGCCGCCGCGTCTCGCGCGACAAGCCGAACGCGGCGAGATCGATCTTGCGTTTCATATCACCGAAGGCGCGCCACCGGGTCTGCATCGGCAGGCGCTTTTTACCGAACGCTATGTGCTGGTGGCAAAGAAGGGGCATCCGCGTCTCAAGCGCAAACCCAGCCTCAAGCAGTTCTGTGCGCTCGAACATGTGATCGTGTCGCCGGACGGCGGAGGCTTCTTCGGTCCGACCGATGAAGCGCTCGCGGCACTCGGCGTCGCGCGTCGCGTCGTGCTGTCCGCGCCGCATTTTCTCTTCGTGCGTTCGCTGATTGCATCGACCGATCTCGTGGGCATGCTGCCATTGCGGCTAGTCGAGCACGATGCGGCGCTGCACGTGGTGGACGCGCCAATCGAAGTGTCCGGCTATGAAATGTCGATGTTCTGGCACGAGCGCGTGCATCGCGATCCGGCGCATCGGTGGTTGCGAGACTTCATCGCCGGATCGGTATGACGCGCGATTGCTAAGACGTGAACTGCGAGCGCAGCGACTTGCGGATGATCTTGCCAGTCGCCGTCATCGGCAATTCGGAGACGAAGCGCACCTCGCGCGGATATTCATGCGCCGCAAGCCGCGTGCGGACGTGCTGCTGCAGTTCGAGCACGAGGGCATCGCCCGGTTCGAAGCCGTCGTTGAGCACGACGACCGCGCAGACGATCTCCGTGCGCCGTTCATCCGCCACGCCGATGACCGCCGCGAAGCGCACGGCGGGATGCCTCAAAAGACAGTCCTCGATCGGTCCCGGCCCGATGCGATAACCCGCGCTCGTGATGACATCGTCGTCGCGACCGATGAAGCGAAAGAAGCCCTCCGCGTCGAGCATGCCGAGGTCGCCCGTCAACAGATAGTCGCCGCGAAACTTCTGCGCGGTCGCGGCCTCGTCGCGCCAGTAGCCGAGAAACATCACGGGATCGGGCGCGGCAATGGCGATATTGCCGGGCGTGCCCAAAGGCTGCGGCATACCCGAATCGTCGACGACAGCTACGCGATGCCCCGGCACCGCGCGCCCGATCACGCCGTTGCGCGGTTCGAACCATCTGGCGCACGAGGAGAGCACCACGTTGCATTCGGTCTGCCCGTAGAATTCGTTGATGGTGACGCCAAGCGTTGCGCGGCCCCACGACAGCAACTCCTCGCCGAGCGATTCACCGCCGCTCGCCACCGAACGCAACGCGAGCGCCGGCGCTTTCGCTTGCGGCGTCGCGCGCATCATCTTGAGCGCGGTCGGCGGCAGGAACGTGTGGCTCACGCCATGCCGTTCGAGCAGATCGAACGCGGCGTGGCCATCGAACTTGTCGAAGCGCCGCGCGAGTACCGGCACGCCGTGATGCCACGAAGGCAAGAGCACATCGAAGAGGCCGCCGATCCACGCCCAGTCCGCGGGCGTCCACATGAGCGTCGCGTCGAGCGGGAAGCACTGCTGCGACATCTCCACGCCCGGCAGATGCCCAAGGAGCACGCGATGTCCGTGCAATGCGCCTTTCGGTTTGCCCGTGGTGCCAGACGTATAGATGATGACGGCGGGATCGTCCGCGGAAGTATCGACGAGAGTGTCTTCTTCCGATGCCGCTTCGAGCGCGGGCCAGAACGTAGCGTCGCTGCCATCGGTCGCGAAGATGTGGCGCAACTCCGGCAGCGATGCGCGAATCGACGCGATCTTCGCCGCGCCTTCGGCGTCCGTCACGACGGCGGCGGCCCCGGAATGCGCGAGCCGGAACTCGATTGCATCGATACCGAAGAGCGCGAAGAGCGGCACGGCAATGCATCCCATGCGATAGGCCGCGAGATGCGCGATCGCCGCTTCGACCGATTGCCGCACGAAGATGGCCACGCGCTCGCCGCGCTGCACGCCGCGTTCGGCGAGCGCATTGGCGAAGCGGTTGGAGAGGCGTTGCAGGTCGTCGAAGGTATAGCGTTGCTGCGAGAGATCGTTCGATTCGACGATCAGCGCGAGCCGGTTCGAGCCGCCCGCCCATTTGTCGCACACGTCTTGCGCGATGTTATAGCGCGCGGGGATGCGCCAGGTGAAGGCGGCATCGACTGCTTCGTAAGTGTCTCCTGACGGCAGCATGGTTTCTTGTGGTGGGTGAGGGTTCCTCGATCATACGCGTTGCAGCGTCTGCTCCTTCACTTCGTGGTCGCGCTCGGGCGTAATCTGCTCCCAGGTGCTATGCACATGCCGCCTCAGGAATTCCCCCAGCCGCGCGCCATCGCGCGCGTTGAGCAATTGCACGATGATCTCGTGTTCATCGATAGCGGTATGCCACGTCTCCGACGTCACGCTACCCTGAAAGCGATAGCGATAAAGCTGCCGGTTGAGCCGCTCGTGCACTTGCGTGAGCGTGGCGTTCTTGGCCGCCACGATGATGTTCGCGTGGATCGCCTGATTGAGCCGGAAGTAATTCATGCGGTCGCGCCGCTCGTAAGCCGCGTGCATCTCGTGATGGAGCGCGCGAATCTCGGCGATCTCCGCATCCGTCGCTAAACGACACGCCTGTTCGCCGCCAAACGCCTCGATTGCGCCCAACACGTCGAGCTTCTCGCGGATTTCCGCCGCGCTCAGGTCCGCCACGACCGCGCCGCGCTTAGGCAGCACGACGACGAGGCCGTCGCCCGCCAGTTCCTTGAGCGCCTCGCGCAATGGCGTGCGCGAGACCATCAGCCGTTCGGCGAGCGTGCGCTCGCGCAGGCGCTCGCCGGGCTTGAGTTCGTCGGTCGCGATCATCGTGCGCAAGCGTTGCGCAATCTGCATGGAGAGCAGCGAATCCGGCTCGTCGGCACCGTCGAAGCCTTCCTGCTCGTCGTCTAAGTCCTTCATTTTTGCTTGTTCCCTCGGCGCGGCGACATCCTCGGTCGCTCTGGTATGCCACTTTACCAGCGAACGCGTCACCTGAGATTTGCGGCCGACAATTGCCCCGCCTAGGTGCGATCCCGCACTTGACGGTACACGACGATAGAACTAAATTTCGGTATACCAGAATTAGACAGAGCGCAGAACGTCGCCCGGCGCCTGCGAAATTCATAAGAACGCGACTTGGAGACCTGCATGTCGATCGACCGAAAACACCGTTAAATAAGGGTTTCTTGCCGATGCCCGCGTAGTTCGTCCGTGTTTTTGGCAAATAACTCCATCGTCCGGGCGCCACATTCGTCCGGTATACCGCAATGAAAAACCTCGTCGACACCGGCGGGGCGCCACGCTTTTCGAGCCGCACTACTTCATGTCGCCTTCGCTCTATACGTTGATCGCGCCCGTTATCGCGATCCTTCTGCTGGTACTGCTGATCACGAAGGTCAAGCTTCACCCGTTTCTCGCGCTCATTCTCACGGCCGGCTTTCTCGGCTGCGCGGCCGGACTCGCGCCTACCGCCGTCATCAAGAGCTTCGAAAAAGGCTTTGGCGGCATTCTCAGTTCCGTGGGGCTCGTGGTCGGGCTCGGCGCCATGCTCGGCGGCTTGCTGCTCGAATCGGGCGGCGCGGATCGCATTGCCAATGCGTTCATCGGACTCGGTTCTAAGCGCTGGATTCCGGCGGCCATTTGCGCGGCGTCGCTGCTCATCGGCTTGCCGCATCTGTTCGATGTGAGCTTCGTGATGCTCGTCCCGCTCGTCTACGCCATCGCGCATCGCACGAAAAGTCCGCTGATGGCCGTCGGCATTCCGATGGCCGCCGGCCTTTACGTCTCGCACGGACTTTTGCCGCCGCATCCGTCGCCGACGCTCGCGCTTGCCGCGTTGCATGCGGACGCGGGCCGCACGATCTTTTTCGGCCTGATCGTCGCCGTTCCGATGGCCATTCTCTCCGGCCCGCTCTTCACGGCCTTCGTCATGCGCTTTCTGCCGGTTACGCCAGGCGAGGGTCTTTATTCGCCCGCTGCCGCCGACGACAAGAAAGCCGGCCGCGCCACGCCGCCGCTCGCGCTCGTGCTCATCACGGTCCTGTTGCCACCGGTCCTGATGATGATCCGCACGTTCGGCCGCAACTACGCGCCGACCGGCACGCCGATGCGCGAACTGCTCGAAACCGTGGGCGACCCTATCGTCTCGTTGCTGATTGCCGTGCTGTTCGCAATCTGGTCGCTCGGCGTCAAGAGCGGCCTCACGTTGCCGCAGATTCAAAAGCTCCTCGGCAAGAGCGTGGCGCCCGCTGCCGCCGTGATCCTGATCCTCGGCGCGGGTGGCGGCCTGAAAGAGATGCTGCTCGCCACGCATATCGGCGACGCCATCGCGCATTGGGCCACGCATTGGTCGATCTCGCCGCTCGTGCTCGGCTGGGCGGTCGCGGCGCTGATCCGTATCGCGATCGGCTCGGCGACGGTCGCAACCGTGACGGCGGCGGGCATCGTCGCGCCGATCGCGGCGGCCACGCCCGGCGTCAATCTCGAACTTCTGGTGCTCGCCGTGAGCTCGGGCGGACTGATGCTCTCGCATCTGAACGACTCGGGCTTCTGGCTTTTCAAGGAATATTTCCGCCTCTCGGTCGCCGATACGCTCAAGACCTGGACGCTGCTCGTCTCGTTTCAATCGCTCGTCGCGCTCGGCGTGATTCTCCTCATCAACTCGGTGATCGGCTAAACGTGCCGTTCACGTTCCCCACAAGATCAGGCCTTAAAGGACAGACATCGCCATGAACTACGAACATCTCTTCAAGTCGCTCGGCAGCCGCACGATCCGCATGGCGCTCGTCGGTCCGAAAGGCGGCTTCGGCCGCTCGCTGCTCGTGCAATGCCGCGCGTTGCCGGGCCTCGAGATCGCCGCGCTGTGCGATATCGATATCGAAGGCACGCTCGCCGCCCTGGCATCGCTCGGCTTCGCGAACGATACTGCGCGCGTCTGCAACAACGCCGACGACGTGCGCGCCGCTCGCGCCGATGGCCGTATCGCGCTGGTGGGCGACCATCTGCTGTTGAAGAACGTGGAGCTCGATATCGTCGTGGAAGCGACGGGGCATCCTGAAGTGAGCGTGCAGATCGCCGAGAACGCATTGAAGCGCGGCGTGCACGTGGCGATGGCGACCAAGGAAACCGATTCGGTCGTGGGCCCGTATCTGAACCGGCTCGCGATCGAAAACGGCGTGACGTACACGACGCCCGACGGCGATCAGCCGAGCAATCTGATCGGCCTCGTGACGTGGGCGCGCGTGCTCGGTTTCGAAGTGATCGTGGCTGGCAAGTCGAGCGAGTACGACTTCATCTACGATCCGGACGCGCATACCATCGACTATCTCGATCAACGCCACGAAGTCTCGCTCGATGCGTGCTGGACGCCAGGCGACGATATCGCCGCGACGCTCGCCGCCCGTAGCAAGGCGCTCTCGATGCTGCCGCAAAGCGCGACGCCCGATTACTGCGAGATGAACGTCGTCGCCAATTCGACCGGCTTCGTGCCGGCTGCCGATGCGCTCAACTATCCGCTCGCGCGCTTAAATGAACTCGCCGATATCTTCGTGCCGAAGGAAGACGGCGGCATTCTAGAGCGCACCGGCGTGGTCGATGTCTTCAACTGCCTGCGTCGTCCGGACGATCTGAGCTTCGGTGGCGGCGTGTTCGTCATCGTGCGCTGCAAGGACGAGGAAACCTGGGAGTTGCTCAAGCAAAAGGGCCATGTGGTCGGCAAGAACGGCCGCTATGCATGCATCTACTTGCCGTATCACCTGATGGGTCTCGAAACGCCAATGAGCATTTTTTCGGCGGTGCTGCTCAATCAGCCGACTGGCAGCGCGGAGCAGTTGCCGCACGCGCAAATGGTGGCGCGTGCCGAACGCGACTTCAAGGCGGGCGAGACGCTTGCCATGGGCGGTCATCATCACACCATTCAGGGCGCGACGCCATTGCTCATCGAACGCGCGAAGGCGGGAGTCGCGGCGCCGTTCTATCTCGCGGCCAACAAGCGTCTTCTCGCCGATGTAAAGCAGGGCGACCTCGTTCCGCTCGATGCGCTCGACTTGCAAGGCTCGGCGCTTTACGAAGCGTGGAAGCGCAATCCGTCGCTATAAACGGCCTGCGATACGACGAGGGCTTTCGACCCATACAGGAGGAGACATGCAAACCAATTTATCCGCGAGCGCCTCGGGCAGTTCGCTGCGCGCGCTTCTTTGCACGACACGCTGGCGCATGGTGCTGCTGCTCTTCGTGCTCTATACGATCAACTGCATCGACCGCATGTCGCTGTCCATTGCAATGCCGACCATCGTGCGCGAGTTTCATCTCGCCGCGACGATGCAGGGGTTGATCCTCTCTGCGTTCTTCTGGACGTACAGCACGTTCCAGATTCCCGCTGGCTGGGCCGCCGACCGCTTCGGCGCACGCCGCATGATCGGCATCTCGGCGGTGCTGTGGGGCGGCTTCCAGTGTCTTGCCGCGTTCGCCATGAACGGCGTGACGCTGTTGCTTACGCGTATCGGTCTCGGCGTGTTCGAAGCGCCTTACATGCCCGCCGCGACGAAGCTCACGGCGGCGTGGCTGCCGCCCGCGGAACGGGCGCGCGGCGTGACACTCATCGATAGCGGCGCGCCGCTCGGCTCGGCGCTCGGTGGCCTGCTCATCAGCGCGCTGATCGGCTTCTCGGGATCGTGGCGTTCGGCGTTCCTGATCGTGGGAGCGGTGACGATCGTCTTCGGTCTCGTCGTCTATCGCATGCTGCGCGAGACGCCCGAGCGGCACGCGGGTATCGACCAGGCGGAAGTCGCGTATATCCGCGAGCAGAAGCTCGTTGCTGGCGAAACCCCTAGCGCGAAGATGGCGCCGCTGTCACGCGGCATCATTTCGGCGATGGTGGTGGGCCGTGTCGGTTGGGCGATGGTGTTCTTCGGCCTCGTGACCTGGGGACCGAACTATTTGTCGGTGGGACGCGGGCTCGATATCCGCGGCATGGGCTTCGCGACCTTCATCATTTTTCTCGCGGGCGCGGTCGGCGAGATTCTGTCGGGCGTGACAGCCGACTGGCTGCAACGGCATTTCGCACGCAAGACGGCGTTCAAGATCCTCTTCGGCGTGTCGGGCGGCATGTCGCTTCTTTGTCTGCTGGCTTTGCCGTTCGTGGCGGATATCCGGTTCGCGGTCGCCGTGTTGTCGCTCGGCGTGTTCTTTCACTTGTGGGGCGGCCTGTACTGGCTCATTCCCGCGATGCTCGCACCGCGCGAGCAAGTCGGCCTCGTCGGCGGCGTGATGAACTTCGCGGGCACGGGCGGCGCGATCATCGTGCCTATCGTCGTGGGCGTGATCGTCGATATGACAGGCGGCTTCACGGCGGTCATCCTGTTCTTCGCGGCGGCGGCGTTCGCTTATCTCGTCGGCTCGCTCTTTATCGATTTCGGCCGCAACGATCCGGGAGCGCGCGCATGAACGAGTTGTACGAAGGGCCGATCATCGACGCGCATCAGCACTTCTGGGACCTCGAAGCGAATCGCTATCCGTGGCTCATGCCGGGCGTGCTGGTCGAACATCGTTACGGCGACTACACGCCGATCAAAGAGACGTACCTGCCATCGGACTATCTGCGCGATGCGGCGGGGCATCGCGTGATCGGCAGCGTGTATGTCGAAGCCGAGTGGAACCCGGATGATCCGCTTGGCGAAACGCGCTATGTCCGCGAGCTTGCCGAAGAGACGGGTCGCCCCAACGCGATCGTGGCGCAAGCGTGGCTCGACCGCGCCGACGTGGACGACGTGTTGTCCGCGCAAGCCCGCGTGGCTCGCGTTCGCAGCGTGCGTCACAAGCCGGGCGCACCGGACAAGGATGGCCGCACGCTCATGTCCGACGAACGCTGGCAGCGCGGCTATGCCTTGCTCGAACGATACGGCCTGCACTTCGACTTGCAGGCGTCGTGGCGGCAATTGTCCGAAGCGGCACAGCTCGCCCGCGATTTTCCACACACCACGCTCATCGTCAATCATGCGGGCGTGCCCGGCGATAGATCGAACGCGACGCTTACGGGTTGGCGCGCGGCGCTGGAAGAACTCGCGCGTTTGCCGAACGTGGCCGTGAAGGTGTCGGGGCTGTGCGAGGCGGGCAAGCCGTGGAGCGTGGCCGCAAACCAGCCAGTGCTCGATACGCTTCATCAAGTCTTCGGCGCCGGGCGTCTCATGTTCGGCAGCAACTTCCCCGTGGATGGCATGTTCATCTCGCTCGACGGTCTGCTACGCGGCTTTGCCGAACTGGTGCGCGCCTGGCCGCGCGCGGATCAAGAGGCTTTCTTTCACGATACGGCCGTGCGCATCTATCGCCCGGAAGGGCTCGACGACAACGCACGCGGCACTCACGCAAGGACATCGCGATGACCACCAACACGCTCGGCTTCGACTTGCCGATACTGGATGCGCATCATCACTTCTGGGACCTGTCGGACGGCGACTTTCCCTGGCTCACGAACGAGTACGACGACGCCTTCTTCCTCGGCGACTATCGCCGAATGTGTCAGGACTTTTTGCCGCCGCAGTATCGCCAGGCGACGGCCGGCTTCAACGTGATCGGCACCGTGCATGTGGAAGCGGAGCGTTCGCGCAAGCAACAAGTGCGCGAAACCGACTGGCTCACCGCGCTCAACGCGAAAACGGGATTACCCAGCGCGATCGTCGGCCATGTGTTCTTCGTGCAGCCCGATTGCGATGCGATTCTCGCAGGTCATGCAAACAGCCCGCTCGCGCGCGGTGTGCGCTCGAAGCCTGAAATCTCCAGCGGTCCGCATGAATCCGTTGCGGGCCAACCGGGCACGATGCAAGACGAAGCATGGCTTGCGGGTCTTGCTTTACTCGATAAGTACGGCTTCTCGTGGGACTTGCGCGTGCCGTATTGGCACTTGGAAGAAGCGGCGGAAGTGGCGCGTGCATTCCCGAAGACGCCTATCGTCACGAACCATCTCGGCTTGCCGCTCGATCGATCGGACGAAGGCGTCGCGATCTGGCACCGTGGCATGGAGAAGCTCGCGGCGTGTCCGAACGTCTATCTGAAGGTATCGGAACTCGGCTTGCCGAACGGCACGTGGGACAGCGCGAGCAATCGCCGCGTGATTCGCGAGGCCGTCGATTTATTCGGCTACGAGCGTTCGATGTTCGCGAGCAATCTGCCGGTGGGTAACTTGTCGGCGAGCTTCACGGAGATCGTCGCCGATGTGCTCGGCGCCTTGCCGCAAGCCACCGAAACCGATTTACGCGCGTTGTTCGAAGGGACCGCGCGACGTTTCTATCGCGTCGAATAAAAACATGACCGCACGAAATCAAGGAGACTGACATGACGCCCGCCATCGACGAAAACAGGCTTTTCAGAAAGATATCCCTGCGCATTCTGCCCGTGCTGATGCTTGGATTTTTCTTTTCCTATTTGAACCGCGTGAACGTGGGGTTCGCCAAGCTGCAGATGTCGAGCGACCTCCATTTCAGCGATGCCGTGTATGGCTTCGGCGCGGGCATCTTTTTTCTCGGTTACTTTCTGCTCGAAGTGCCGAGCAACGTAATCTTGCATCGCGTGGGTGCGCGACGCTGGATTGCGCGAATCATGGTGACGTGGGGCCTGCTTTCGTGCGCGACCATTTTCATCCGCACGCCGACGCAGTTTTATGTCATGCGCTTTCTGCTGGGTCTCGCCGAAGCGGGCTTCATTCCGGGCGCGATCTATTACATGAGCCAGTGGTATCCGGCGGCGCGACGCGGACGCGCATGGGGCGTGTTTTATATCGCGCTGGCATCGTCGGGCGTAATCGGCGGACTCGTGTCCGGCTCGATTCTCGGCTTTCTGTCGGGCGTCGGCGGCATGCGCGGCTGGCAGTGGCTGATCTTGTGCGAAGGCATTCCGACGATACTCCTCGGCATCTATATCTACTTCCGCATGAGCGAGGATATTCGCCGCGTCACGTGGCTGACCGATGGCGAGAAGACGCATCTGAGCGCGGTGCTTGCGGCGGAGAATCGCGACAAGATCGCGCATGGTTTCATGAGCCTGCTGGGTCATGGACGCATCTGGGCGCTGGTGCTGATCTATTTCGTCTACAACATGGGGCTGTACGCGATCAGCTTCTGGATGCCGACGCTCGTGCAGAAGATGGGCGTGGCCGATCCGTTCACCATCGGGCTTCTCACGGCGTTGCCGGGCGTGTGCGCGATCATCAGCATGCTGGCGTTCGGATTCTCGGCGGATCGTCGCAAGGAACGCAAGTGGCATCTGATTGCCGCGTTCTCGATGGCCGCGCTTGGCTTTGCGTTGTGCGTCGTGTGGCAGAACCAGCCGGTATTGGGCGTGATCGCGCTGTGCATCGCCAACATGGGCGTGCTGTCGATTCCCGCGTTGTTCTGGAGCTTGCCGACGGCGTTTCTCACCGGCGTGACGGCGGCAGCGGGCATTGCGATGATCAACTCCATCGGCAATCTCGCGGGCTTCGTGTCGCCCTATATGATCGGCTATCTCAAGGACGTGACGGGACGCACGGATGTGGCGTTGATCGTCGTGGCGGCGGGTTTGTTGGTCGGCGCGGTGGCGGTGGGGTGTGTGTTGCGTGGGCGTAGTGGAGTTGGGGCGGCGGGGGTGGGGGTGAGGAGTTAGTCGACCTTGTCTTGCGCGGACGGTAGCTTGTCCGCGCCCAAACTTGCAGATCTGCGGCAGTAGATTGCGTTATGCCGCCTGCCCTTCGGCAACTGCTTGACTTGAACGTAGGCTTTTCAGGCGCATATGGTCGTCGGTAAGACTGCTGAAAGTCACCGGCGCGTTGATCTTTACGAAAATCCATACATTGAATTGACTCTTGGCGATATGTTGAAAGTCCGCGGCTTGGCGGCTTTCTTTATCGGGAGGAGTTCAAATATGGTCATGCCGGTTCATTTGTTTCTGAAGGATGATCAAGGACGGGACCTGAGAGGATCATGCACCGTACAAAATAGGGAAGGCAGCATCGAGGTTCTTGCGCTTGCGCACTGCTTTAGTGTGCCTATCGACCCACTCACCGGGAAGGTAACAGGAACACGAATGCACACACCCGTCACGGTTGAAAAAGAAATCGACGCCTCGTCACCCTTGCTCCACCAAATGCTCCGCGACTCGCGAACACTCGAATCGGCCGATCTTGTGTTCTATCGAATCAACCATGCAGGGCAGGAGGAAGCCTACTACACGATGCGTCTTGAGAGCGTAAAGCTTGGCTCCATCATGGCGTTGATGCCGAACTTAAAAAACAAAGAATGCGCGCTACTCAATCACATGGAGAGCGTGGAGATGTATTACGACAGCATCTCCTGGCACTACCATGACGGCAATTTAAAGGTCTCGGATGCGTTGAGTGCGGTGAGAGAGCATTCGAGGTCGTGACATGCCTGTAAATTGCGTATTCACGCTGAACAATAAAAACACTTCGGCGCTGGTTTGTTCTGGCTACGGTACGGTCGAGGCATTCTCAGGTCAGAAGCAAGGGCGCGATAACCCAAACGAAGTGACTTCGAAGGGAATCGGCCCAATCCCACGGGGAACATATTACATAGTCGACCGTCAGTCAGGAGGCGCGCTCGGTCATATGCGGGACAATCTTTCGCCACTCGTCGGTTCCACTGATCGCCGGAAATGGTTCATGCTCTGGAATCCAACGACGGGAGACATGACGAACATCGATGGAGTGATGCGCGGTGAGTTTCGATTGCACCCGGTAGGAGATCGGGGTTAGAGCGAAGGATGCATTACTCTCGTCAATCCAGCCGAGTTTGAGTTGCTGCAGCGTTTCATTCGCAAATCACCGCCAATACTTTCAGTGCCGGGTTCGACGCTGCGAGCCTATGGAATGGTGACAGTGAAATGAAATGCAAGAGATTATCTCGCGTCGTTCATTTGTCGTCGGTTGCGGTCGAATCTTTTCTTATTGCTTGTGCGATGACCCGCTTCGTTATCATTCGATCCGGTCAGATGCCCTATTGGATGGCTGTATCGACTCGTTTTGTGCTTGAAGCGGTTCGCGTTCCTGAGCCGATCGGTGTCGAGGACATCATGGACGCGAGCCTCTTGGCGACATTCGTTGCGTGCTGGATGATCGTCGCGTTCATCATGCTTGCCGCTTATCGTCTCAGCCGCAAACTGATCGACCATGTAGCGATCTTCCTGGCTTCTATCGGTGGGACATACGTTGGCGGATCGCTACTGTCTCAGTGGATCAATGACACGTTGCTTCCACTCCGTCGCATCGGATTCAACCTCGATCCGACCGCAGAACCAAGTGCGCTCTTGCCTCTATATCTCCTATGTCTTCACGTGGCCTGCTGGCTCGGCGTCGTCGTCTTCTTATTCGTGCTGATGTCGCACATGCGGAGGCGTCAAACGCATTCGCTGTAACTGCCGTGCGGGCCTCGTATGTTTTGGACGTTCTACGACTTTACGCAGCACCAGCCGGATATTGACGCACTCTTGCGTTAATTCGAGACCCCAGTATAGGAAAGCCTTCCGCAAGAATTCAGTACCGCGCCGGAATAGCATTTATGCAACGCCATGCCGATATTGCGCCCGCACAATTTTGGCGTCGTACGATCAATTGCCAGTCGCCGCTCTCCGGGCAGGCCGTCGCTTTCAATCGTTCATGGAGCTTTCAGCAATGAAAAGGTCAATGTTGATCGTCGCGCTGCCCGCCGCTTTATGCGCAGCTTCGGTGCATGCGCAAAGCAGTGTCACGCTATATGGCCTGATCGACACGGGTATCGTCTATACCAACAATCAGACCGGCCACAGCAACTGGCAGATGCTCAGCAGCGTCACGCAGAACACGGTCTTCGGCCTGAAAGGCAGTGAGGATCTCGGCGGCGGCCTTAAGGCCATCTTCAAGCTGGAGCAAGGCTTCAATCTGAATAACGGCACCAATGCATTCGCGGGCGATGGCTTCGGCTCGCAAGCATGGGTCGGCCTGCAACACGACGACTACGGCACGCTCACGGCCGGGCGTCAATACGACGTGCTCAACGATCTGCTCGGTCCGCTCACCGCCGAATTCAATACGTGGGGCGGCAGCATCTCGGCGCATCCGTTCGAAAACGATAATCTGGCGGCAAACTCGGTCGTCATCAACAACACCGTCAAATACGTCAGCCCCACTTATCGCGGCGTGACGGTCGAGAGCATGTATTCCTTCGGCAATAGCGCCGGAAACTTCGCGGATAACCGCGCGTATGGCTTTTCGGCATCGTACGCGCAAGGGCCGTTCACGGTCGCGGGCGGCTATCTGCAATTGAACAACGCGGGCGGCGGCATTGCGGGGACGAATTTGAATGGCGCGGTGTCGCAAGGGGATGGCAGCGCGAACTTCGTCGCGCAACGGCAGCGCATCTGGGGCGCGGGCGCCAACGCCACCTTCGGGCCGGCGACGGTCGGTCTCGTCTGGTCGCACACGCAACTCGACAATATGAACAGCGTGCTTTCCATCGGGCTCGGCAACTATATTCCGCTCGATGGCACCCTGCGTCTCGACAATTACGAAGCGAACGTGCATTACGCGCTCACGCCCGTGTTGAGCGTATCGGCGGCTTACACGTTCACGGACGGCGCTTATGGCAACGCTGCATCCATCGCTTATCCCTCGTGGCATACGGTCATGTTGCAGACCGACTATTCGCTCTCGAAACGCACGGATGTCTATCTCGAAGGCGTCTATCAGCACGTAAAGGGGGCGCCGCCCGATTCCGTGCTCGGGCAGGCGATGCTCAATACGTTGTCGCCGTCATCGACAGGTACGCAAGTCGGCGTCACTGTCGGCTTGCGGCACGCGTTCTAGCATGATTCAAGGGCGCGCGGCCACTTCGTCGAGATGGAACAGCAGGTCGGCGGGGTCTTCGTAGACGCGCAGCGCGCCCGAGCGTTCCAGTTCGTCGCTGCCATAACCGCCCGACAGCAGGCCGACGCCGAGCGATCGACAGCGACGCGCCGCGAGCATGTCCCAGATGCTGTCGCCAACCACCACGGTATGCTCGATCGGCACGTTCAGACGCGCGGCCGCCGCAAGGAACAAGTCGGGATCGGGCTTGGCGTATTTCACCTGATCGCGCGTGACGACCACTTGCTTGCCTGGATCCACGCCCAATGCTTCGAGATTGAACGCCGCCGTTTCCATGCGGCCGCTCGTGGCGATCGCCCAGCGCGTGCCCGCCTGGGTCAGCGCGTCGAGCAATTCGCGCGCGCCCGGCAGTGGGCAGACCTGTGCGCGCAGACGTTGATAAGCGTCGGCATGAAGGCGCCGCAGACGTTCCACGCGATCCGCGTTGATCTCCCCATGCGTTTCGCGCAGCAATTGATCGGTGAAGAGGCCGCCGCTCATGCCGATTTTGCGATGAATGCGCCACACCGACAGTTCGATGCCCTCGCTGTCCAGCGCTTCTTTCCACGCGAGCACGTGCTGATAGACGCTGTCGACCAGCGTTCCGTCGAGATCGAAGAGAAAGGATGTTTCGATTCGCATGGTCTGCTCCCTTGATGAATGGCGTGTTCCGGTTCCTTTCATGATACGCACGATCCTCGTCCGCTTTCGGAAATGCGCGACGCATGCGCTTCAAATGCGATAATCGATGTTTGCACCGCGCGGCCGGAAGTGCGCGGTTTTCTCGCATCGAATGACCGCAACATGCATTCTTTACGCATTCATTACGCCCGACGGAGCTGACCTTGAGCCGCATCGACAACCCCTCCCGCGATCAGGAGGCCGGCGTGGCCGACTCCACGCAAGACACGACCCGTATCGACGATACGCGCATCGGCGCGGTGCGCCCGCTGATCTCGCCAGCGCTTTTGCTCGACGAACTGCCGGTCACGCCCGGCGTGCAGGCGCTCGTGGAAACGAGCCGCGCGCGCATCGCGGACGTTCTGCATGGCCGCGATGACCGCCTCGTAGTCGTGGTCGGACCGTGTTCCATTCACGATCACGACCAGGCGATCGAATACGCGCACCATCTGAAGACCGTCGCGGATCGTCTCGGCGACGATTTGCTGATCGTCATGCGCGTGTACTTCGAAAAGCCGCGCACGACGGTCGGCTGGAAGGGCTATATCAACGACCCGCGTCTGGACGGCAGTTTCCGTATCAACGAAGGTCTGCGCCGCGCGCGTGAGCTTCTGCTGGAAATCAGCGAGCTTGGTCTGCCAACGGGCACCGAGTTTCTCGACCTGCTGAGTCCGCAGTACATCGCGGACCTGATCGCGTGGGGCGCGATCGGCGCACGCACGACGGAGAGTCAGAGCCATCGGCAACTGGCGTCGGGGCTGAGTTGCCCGATCGGCTTCAAGAACGGCACGGACGGCGGCGTGCAGGTCGCGGCGGACGCGATCGTCGCGGCGCGCGCGAGCCATGCCTTCATGGGCATGACGAAGATGGGCCTTGCCGCCATCTTCGAAACGCGCGGCAACGACGACTGCCACGTGATCCTGCGCGGCGGCAAAAAAGCACCGAATTACGATGCGGCTAGCGTCGCGGCGAGTTGCGCGGCGTTGGCGGCGCTCGGACAGCGCGAGCAGGTGATGATCGATTGCTCGCATGCCAACTCGAACAAGTCGCATCTGCGGCAGGTGGATGTGGCCGAAGACATCGCGCGGCAACTGATCGCGGGCGAAAGCCGCATCACCGGCGTGATGATAGAAAGCCATCTGGACGAAGGGCGGCAGGACCTCAAGCCGGGCGTGCCGCTCAAGCACGGCGTCTCGATCACGGATGCGTGTCTCGGCTGGAGCCAGACCGAGCCGGTGCTCGAACTGCTTGCCGATGCGGTGAGACAGCGCCGTCGCGGCTAGGCGTGCGTACCTAGCCGTCTCCGCGTTCGGAGACGGCTAGCGGATCAACGCATCACCGCTGCGTTCAGCGCTTCGATCAACGCCAGCGGGTCGTAAGGCTTGCGCAACTGCGTCGCGCGCGGCAAGGCCTTGCGTTCGTCGGCGCTCAGGACGAGGTCGTATCCGGTGACGAACACCACGCCGATTCCGGGCGCCTCACGGCTCGCCGCAAGGGCCAGCTCGATGCCCGATTCGCCCGCCAGATCCACATCGGTCAGCAAGAGTTCGAAGCGCTCTTCGCGCAGCAGGGCGAGCGCCTCGGCGACGCTGCCGGCTTCCACGAGATCGAGCCCGAACGTGCGTAGCAACTCGGCGCTGCTTACGCGCACGAGTTCGTTGTCTTCGACGAACAGCACGCGCATGTGCGAAAGGGCGTCGGCGGGCGCGGCATCGGAAACCGTGTTGCCGGTGACCGTCGCGGGCGGTGCGCTGGAACTCGCGCCCTTGCCGCTAGCCGCGAGCACCTGACGCACCTTGCGGGCGAGCGCCTCATGCATATAGGGCTTGCTCAGCAGATCGATTCCTTCATCGAGCCGTCCCGCATGCACGATGGCGTTGTCCGTGTAGCCCGACGTGAACAGCACCGCGATACCCGGCACGCGTTCGCGCGCCTTTCGCGCCAGTTCGGGGCTGCGTAGCGGACCGGGCATCACGACATCGGTGAAGAGCAGGTCCACGGGCACGCCGCTCTCGACGATAGCCAGCGCGCTTTGCGCATCCTTTGCACGAAGCACGCGATAACCGAGGTCGCCAAGCATGGCGACGACGGTTGCGCGCACTTCTTCGTCGTCCTCGACCACGAGAATGGTTTCGTCGCCGCCGTGCGCGGGGCCGGCGTCGATCGTGGTTTCGAGGTCTTCTTCCTGGCGTGCGCGCGGCAGATAAATGCGTATCGTCGTGCCGTGTCCTTCCTCGCTGTACACCTTCACGTGGCCGCCGGACTGCTTCACGAAGCCGTACACCATCGAGAGTCCGAGACCCGTGCCCTGGCCCTCGCGCTTGGTGGTGAAGAACGGTTCGAACGCGCGTTCCTGCACTTCGGGCGACATGCCCGAGCCGGTATCGGTAACAGCGACCATGACGTATTGGCCGGGCAACAGGTCGGCGTGGCGCTTGGCGTAGTTTTCATCGAGCGATGCATTGCCCGCTTCGATGGTCAGCTTGCCGTGCGCGTTCATCGCGTCGCGCGCGTTGATCGCCAGATTGAGCAGCGCGTTTTCGACCTGGAACGGATCGACGAGCGTGTTCCACAAGCCGCCCGATACGATCGTCTCGATCTCGATGCCGTCGCCCAGCGCGCGGCGGAACATGTCGTCGAGACCGCGCACGAAGCGGCCCAGATTGACGACCTTCGGCGCGAGCGGCTGGCGTCTGCCGAATGCAAGCAGCTGCGAGGCGAGGTTCGCGCCGCGCGCCACGCCCGCGAGTGCGCTCTTCACGCGCTGCTCGGGGCGTTCCTGGCCCGCGACGTCCTTTGCCAGCAATTGCAGATTCCCGCCGATCACCTGCAGCAGATTGTTGAAGTCGTGCGCGACGCCGCCCGTCAACTTGCCGATGGCTTCCATCTTCTGCGCCATGCGCAGCGCTTCCTCGGCGTGCCGCAGCGCGTCGGCGGTTTCGCGGTCCGCGGTGACGTCGCGCCCCACGCCGTGTATGCGGCGCGTGGCCGGGTCGATCGACAAGGTCCACGCGATCCAGCGCCAGCCGCCTTCCACGAAGCCGTGCCGGCACTCGTAACGCACGGACGCGCCGCTTTGGCGCAGACTTTCCATCGCGCTCGCGACCGCTTCGACGTCGTCGGGATGGACGAGGTCGAGCATGGTTCGCGCATGCACGCGCTGCAGATCGACGCCGAGCACGGTCGACCACGACGGGCTCACGCGCAACAGCGCGCCTTCGAAGCTCGTCACGACGAACAGGTCTTCGGTCAGTTCCCACAGCCGGTCGCGGTCCGCGATGGCGTCGGCGACGCGGCGTTCGAGCGTATCGTTGAGATCGTGCAGCGCGGCCTGCGCCTTGGTGCGCTCGGCGATCTCGTCCTGTGCCGCCTGAAAGAGCCGCGCGTTGTCGATGGCGATAGCCGCCTGCGCGGCGATCCCCACCACGATCCGCTCCGCGCGCAGGTTGAACATCGCCGGTTCGGGATGACCGAAGAACAGCCCGCCCAGCACTTCGCCCGTGCGCGAGATGACGGGCGCGGCGAGATAGCTGCATACGCTGAGATGACCTTCCGGCATGCCGTAATGCGGCGCGCTCTGGCCGTAGCGCGGGTCTTTCGTGATGTCGTCGGAACGCACCACGCCTTCGCCCGCGAAAGTCGGGCCGAAGAGCGCGGTGTTGCGCGGCATGGGAAAGCGCGAAAACGCGTCTTTCGGCACGCCGGAGATGGAATAGAGCGTGTAGCTCTCGCCTTTGTCGTCGAGCAGGTTGTAGAAGAACGAGCCGAAGGCCGCGCCGGTGAGCTCGGTGGCGGCATCCACGACGACCTGCACGGCGCGCGACAGATCGAGCTCGCCCGCGACCGTGGTGCCGACGTCGTTCAGAATCTCCAGCATGCGCGACTCTTCGCGCAGGTTCTCCTCGGACGCGCGCCGCAGCCGCGCGATGCGCAGATTGCTCGCGACTCGCGCAAGCAATTCTCGCGCGGCGAAGGGCTTGGTCAGATAGTCGTGCGCGCCGGCTTCGAGACCGCCCAGGCGCGCTTCCTCGCCCGCGCGCGCGGACAGCAGCACGACCGGTGTCTCGCGCAGCGCTTCGTCGGCGCGCACCGCGTTCAAGAGGCCGAAGCCGTCGAGGCGCGGCATCATCACGTCCGACACGATCACTTCGGGATGCCCGGTGCGCGCCGCTTCGAGCGCGCTCTCGCCGTCGGCCGCGACGCTCACTTCGTGGCCCGCCGCGACCAGCATGCGACGCATGTATTCGCGCAGGTCGGCGTTGTCGTCGACCACCAGCACGCGGCCGCGGATTTCATCGGCGGATGCGCTGGCGTTCGCGCCCGCGCCGAGCGGCGTTTCGTCGTCGAGGGCGAGCGCCGGTTCGCTTGCGTCGGGAATCCAGCGCAAGGCGGCATCGACATAACTGCGCGCGCCGCTGCTGGCTTGCGCGCGCGGCGTATCGGCATGTTGCGCGTCGACTCGTTCATGCGCGGCGGGCAGCGTCACGGTAAAGCACGTGCCCTCGCCGGGACTGCTTTGCACGCTGATGGCGCCGTCGTGCAGCTTGACGAGCTCCTGAACCATTGCAAGGCCGATACCGCTGCCTTCCACCGAGCGCCCGGTCGCGCCCGCCACGCGATGAAAGCGCTCGAACACGCGCGCCAGTTCCGCCTCCGCGATGCCGATGCCGGTATCGCGCACGCTCATCTCCACGCGCTGCGCGGCGGTCGTGCGCAGCGTCACTTCGATCGTGCCGCGAAACGTGAACTTGAACGCGTTCGACAGCAGGTTCATCACGACTTTTTCCCACATGTCGCGATCGATGTCGGCGAGCACCGGCGTCGAGGGAATGTCGATGTAAAAGCGCAGCCCCGCCGATTCGATGGCCGAGCGAAACAACGAAGCCAGCTCCGCCGTGAACGCGCCGATGTCGGTGGTCTGCCGATGAATCTCGATACGCCCGGCCTCGATGCGCGAAAAGTCGAGCAGCGCGTTGACGAGCTTGAGCAGGCGCAAGCCATTGCGATGCGTGATTTCGAGCAGACGCACTTCGTCGCCCGCGCGCTCCGGCTTCGTCAGCAGGTCTTCGAGCGGGCCGAGCATCAGCGTGAGCGGGGTTCTGAACTCGTGGCTGATATTCGAGAAGAAGGTGGTCTTGGCGCGGTCGATTTCGGCGAGCGCCTCGGCGCGGCGGCGTTCTTCTTCATAGGCATGCGCGGCGCCGATGGCCGCGCCAATCTGGCCGCCCACGAGGTTCAGGAACGCGCGATAGCCTTCGTCGAAGAGACGGTATGGATTGAGCGCGGCGATCAGCACGCCCGCGCGCCCGGTCTCGCCCGACGGCGCGATAGGCAGCAGCACCGCGTGCGTCGGCGCGGCGTTCCACGAGCCGGTGGGCAGCGGTCCGTCGATGAAACCCTTCAGATTGGTCACGAGCCGCGCTTGGTTGTCGCGCAGCACTTCGTGAACGGGCCACGCGCCCGCATGCGCCGCGTGCAGCACTTCCAGCGCGGCCGCACTGCCCGGCGCGATGCCGCATGCGCCGGTGAGCGTGGCGCTTTCGTCGCCGGGCTCGGCTGTATAGAGCAACGCGAAAGGCATGTCGCGCGCGGCGTTCGCGAGCACGTTCATCGAACGTTCGCAGGCCTCGCGCCACGAACGCGCGTTCGCGGCCGACGCAGCCAGTTCGCGCAGTACGAGCAACTGGCGTTCGCCAAGCACGCGTTGGGTATCGTCGCTATTGGCGCAGATGATGCCGCCCGCGCCGCCGCGATCGTCCGGAATCGGGCTATAGGAGAACGTGTAGTACGTTTCCTCCGGGAAGCCGTTGCGTTCCATGATGAGCAGCTTCTGCTCGACGAAGGTTCCTTCGATGCCGGCAAGCGCGGTGTCGAGCAGCGGGCCGATCTCGTTCCAGATTTCGCGCCACACCACCGACGTCGGCTGACCGAGCGCTTGCGGATGCTTGCCGCCGATGATCGACTTGTAAGGATCGTTGTAGAAGAACAGGAGGTCGGGACCCCAGCCGACCCAGATCGGCTGCCGCGAGGTGAGCATGATGCGCACGGCCGTCTTGAGACTCTGCGGCCATTGTTCGGGCGAGCCGAGCGAGGTTTGCGTCCAGTCGAAAGCGCGGATGAGCGCGCCCATCTCGCCGCCGCCGAGCAGAAAGCTCGGCTCGGGCGCGTCGGTGCGCGTGTCCGGTATCAGCTTGTCAGCTTCCATTGACGCAGGTTCTCCTCGCTGCATGTCTTTTTTGCGTGTCGTTTCGCGTGTGGATCGGCTCAACCCGGCTTGGCCCAGCGAACGGCTTTTCAACTATTGAGCGGACCAATCCTGCCTGTGGAGGCGCTTGCGCGAGCATCTCGATTTTCGCACGGAACGCCGTTTTCGCTTCGCAAATACGCATGAAACGCAAGGTGAACCGGCGCGTGGCACCTGCCTGCGCTTCAATGCGCGGCGATCGGGTCGAGTCCGGTGGCGCGCACGGTGTCTTGTGCCTGCGGCGAAGCGAGGTAGCGAAGCAAGGCGCGCGCCTCCTCCGGGTGCTTCGAGCCAACCGGAACGCCCGCTGCGAAACGCGTGACGGACTGCACGGACTCCGGAATCCTGCCGACGAAATCCGCGCCTTGTACCGGTAACAGTTCGCTCACTTGCTGGAAGCCGAGTTCGTACTGACCGTCCGCGACGACCGAGGCCACGGGAATCTTCGGGATCATCTTCGCCTTGGGTTTCACCTGATCTTCGATGCCGAGTTTCTTGAACATCTCGTTCTGGATATAGACGCCGCTCGCGCTGTCCGAATAAGCGATCGATTTTGCGTGCAGCAGCGTTTCCTTCAACGCATCGACATTGCCGATGTCGGGTTTCGGCGCGCCGGCTTTCACCGATACGCCGATGCGCGAATCGGCGAGTTCGACACGCGAGTCCGGCATGACCTTGCCTTCCTTGATGAGATCGTCGAGCGCGTAGCCCACCATGATGACGACATCGGCGGGTTCGCCGCGCGCGAGTCGATTGGGGATGGCTTCGGGCGCCTTGCCCATCGACGGGCCGAGTTGGGTATCGAGCGTATTGCTGGTTGCGGCCGTGAATTTCGGGCCGAGGATTTTATAGGCGGCGGTGAAGCCTCCTGAACTCATGACATGAAGCTCCTCGGCTTGCGAGGAAACAGGCGCGGCAATGGCGCCGAAAGCGATAAACACGAATGCGGCGAGTCTTGAGGAGAGTGGTTTCATAGGCGGCTTGTTTGGTGGTTCAATGGCTGGGCCAGGTTGGATTTGGTCATAACTTTTTGCACTATACTGAAATCGATGCGTTATCGTTCGGCCTTCGTTTTTGCGGGCACCGGTACGAATGTGGAAACAACGCCGCGACTTGATTCGCGAAGAGGGATCAAGCGAACGCCTCATCTTCCGTCCGCAAGACGAAATAACAGAGATCTACCTGAGATCGAATTAGTTTGGTTTCCTACGCAAGAGAAATAATCACCATGCCTGAAGACAATGATCGAAACGTAACGATGACATTTGCTGAAGCCGAAGCGAAGTTTCGTCAGGACATCGAGGCCAATCCTTCCTCGGTTGCAGCAAAAAACAATCTCGCGCTGGTGCTGCGCCAGCTTGGCCGCTTCGCCGAAGCAGAGACGTTGTTGAACGAGGCGCGGACTCTGCAGCCCACGTCCGCCGACATTATTGTCAATCTGGCGCTTGTCATGGCAGATCAAAAGCGTTTCGCCGACGCCGCATCCTTTTGCCGTGAAGCGCTGGCTATCAGGCCGGATTCCTCACTCGCGCACTGGATGCTCGGCTGCATCCTCAGCGACGAAAAGCGCGAGTCGGAAGCCGAGGACGCTTTTCGCCAGGCTATCCATCATCAGCCGGACATGCTTCAGGCGCATTGCGCGCTGTCTGATCTGCTGCGCCGTCGGCAGCGTCTGCCAGAAGCCGAGGCTGCAGCGCATGCTGCCATCGAGGCGCAGCCGCAGTCGGTCTCCGGCTATCTTGCGCTCGGTGATGTCCTTTGCGCCGCCGTTCGTCTAACCGAAGCCGACACTGCATTCCATCGTGCACTGGACATCGATCCCAAATCCGCGGAAGCCTGTTGCGGTCTGGGCAATGTGTCGGAACGACGCTTCAATCCGGCCGAGGCCGAGGCGCACTTCAAGGAAGCTTTGGCACGGCGTCAGCCGTTTTTCGAGGCGAGTATCGGTTTAGGCATGGCCATGCTCAATCTCGGCCGATTCGCCGAGGCGGAAGGTGCGCTGCGTCAGGCGCTGGCCATTCGCCCCGACGACATGCGCGCGAAGGATGCGCTCAACTTCGTTCTTACGCGTCAACTCAAACCGGCCCCGCTTGTGCCGGGAACGGTGTTCGCAGTCCCGCCGAACCAGAAGACGTCGCCCTAATGCTTGGGTAAGCCGGGCGATTGTTCCTGCGAGGAGCATGCCGACCACAACACCTCTCGCTGCTCCGGCCACTTTCCATGGCGATGCAGCGAGCAGAGTGCCCCAGGCATGACCGGACCCTTCACGCGTTCGCGGGGAAGGGTCCGCACTTTGCCGTTTGCATCGATCGCAAAGCGCGGCGCTGCTTGCTAAAGCGGCGGTTCGTCGCGATAGACTTCATCAAGCTCCAACGATCGTGCAACATCCAAACTCTACCGCGCCACCTTGGCCACCATCGCTTTCCTGTTCAGCACCCGCGCCTGCAGCACGATCACGAGCAGCAGGAACAACCCGCGAATCACCGACTGCCAGTAAGCCGATAACGAGATATAGCCCAGGCCGTTCTCGAAGTTGAGCAGATTGAAGACGAGGCCGAGCAGCGCGACGCCCGCAATGGTCATCGCGATAGAGCCGTCGCCGCCTGTCAGACGCGTGCCGCCGAGCACCACCGCCGAGATCGCGAACAGTTCCCAGCCGATGCCTTCGTTTGGCTGTCCCGCGCCGAATTGCGCCGCGAGAATCGCGCCGGCGATGCCCGCGAGCAAGCCGCTCACGGCATACACGGCGACGAGCGTGCGATCCACATTCAGTCCCATCAGACGCGATGCTTCCTCGCTCCCGCCGATAGCCAGCGCATGCCGCCCGAAGCGCGAGCTGCGCAGCGCGAGCCAGCCGACAATCGCCGCCGCGGCCGCGACGAGCCCCGGAATCGGCAAGCCGAAGAGATCGCCTTGGCCGAAGTTGGCGAAGCTGGTGTCCGACGAGATGGCGACGGCATCGTTATGGCCGAGCAGAAGCGCGAGGCCATGCGCGCCGAGACTCGTCGCCAGCGTAACGATGAAGGGCAGTATCCGCAGATGCGTGATCACGAGCCCGTTGAGCAGGCCCACCGCGAGACCGGCAGCCGAGCCCGCGAGCACCGCCGCCACGCCGCCATGCGGACTCGCGAGCGCCGCGACCACGCTTGCGAGCGCGGCCACCGCGCCCACGGACAAATCGATGCCGCCCGTGATGATGACGAACGCCATGCCGATGGAAATCAGCGCGAACATGGAGTTGTAGCGCCAGAACGACGTCACGTTGTATTCGGATGCAAAGTGCTCGTACCGCACGACGCCAAGCACGAGCAGCGCCGCGAGCGCGATGAGAATCGGGAGGTTCTTCTTCATGTCGTCGTCAGCCTCGCTTTCTCTGCACGTACACGGCGGCGATGATGATCGCGGCTTTCAGCACCAGCGCGGCGGCATCCGGAATGCCGTGTGCAAGCAGCGTATAGCGCAGCAACTGGATGATGAGCGCGCCGATCAGCGTGCCCGTGATATACGCCTTGCCGCCCGTGAGCGCGGTGCCGCCGACGGCCACGGCCGCGATGGCATCGAGTTCCACGCCGAGGCCGACCACGTTCGCATCCGACGACGAATTCACCGAGATCGAAATCAGTCCGGCCAGACCCGCGAGCGCCGCGCACGCCGTGTACGCGATCATCTTCACGCGCGCGGTCGGAATGCCGGAAAGATACGCCGCTTCCTCGTTGCCGCCCGTCACGAGCAGATATTTGCCGAAGAGCGTCTTACGCACGATCCACGTAAAGATGGCGACGAGCGCGAGCATGAGCAGGATCTGAAACGGCACGCCCGCCACGCGGCCCAGCGCAATCCACTGAAACGCGGGATTGTTGAAGGCCTGCAGGCTGCCATCGGTGACGACCTGCGCAATGCCGCGTCCCGCGATGAACAGCACGAGCGTCGCGACGATAGGCTGCACATTCAGCCGCGTCACGAGAAAGCCGTTGAAGACGCCGCATAGTGCCGCCGCCACGATCGGCAAGGTGAATGCGAGCAGCAAGCCGCCCGGCCCGTCGATGTTCATGAAGAGCATCGGCGCGAGCGCACCGGAGATGGCCATCGAAGCGCCCACGGACAGGTCGATGCCGCCTGTCGCCACCACGAGCGTCATGCCGATGCCGACGATCACGATCGTCACCACCTGCGTAAGGTTCACGTTGAAGGTCTGCAGCGACCAGAAGTGATCGGTAAAGAGCAGGTTGAAAAGGATCATCGCGACGAGCACGACGATCTCGCGTTGAATCGCCACGCCGCGTTTTTTCTTCCGCGCGGGCGCGGTATCCGCGACGATAGGTGCGCCGGTTTTCTCTATCACGACTCGGTTCCTTGAGCGGCCGAAGCCAATGTCGATTCCTCGCCCGTGCCGTAAGCGATCGCATCCATGATCGAGGTCTCGGTCATCTGCGCGCCGTCCAGTTGCGCGACCGTTTCGCCGTCGCGGATCACGACCGCGCGATCGGCCACCGCCGTCAACTCTTCCAGTTCCGATGCCGACAGCAGCACCGCAAGCCCCGCATCGCGCAACTCACGCACGATTTTCGCGACATCGGCTTTCGCGCCGACGTCGATACCGCGCGTGGGTTCGTCGAGCAGCAAGAGACGCGGGTTGGTCGCGAGCCAGCGCGCGAGCAGCACCTTCTGCTGATTGCCGCCCGATAGCTCGCGGATCGGCTGATCCGGCGAGCGCAGCTTGATGCCGAGCGAGGTGATGAAGCCATCGACGATTTCGCGCTGTTTGGCCACGTCGATCACGCCGCGTCTGGTCAGCGCCGGCAGGCACACGAGCGTGAGGTTGTCGCGCACGGAAAGCTCCGGCACGATGCCTTCGGCTTTGCGATCCTCGGTGAGATAAGCGATGCCGCGCGCGATGGCGTCTTTCGGCGACTTGAATGCGATCTCCGCGCCGTCGACCGCGAGCGTGCCGTTGGACGGACGGTCCGCGCCAAACAACAGGCGCATGGTTTCCGTGCGGCCCGAGCCGAGCAATCCGGCGAGTCCGACGGCTTCGCCCGCGTGGACATCGAGCGTGACGTCGGTGACTTTCGCGCCCGCCGAGAGACCCTGCGCGCGCAACGCCACCGCGCCGCGCTTGGCGAGATTCGCTTCCTTCACGGCATCGTCTTCGTGCACGACGGCGGCAAGCGTGCGGCCGAGCATGGTCGTGACGAGCTTGAGCTTGTCCATCTCCTGCATGCTGCTTTCGGCGACGGTCTGGCCGTCGCGCATCACCGTGACGCGGTCGCACAGTGCATAGAGTTCATCCAGCCGGTGCGACACGAAGATGACCGCGCGGCCGTCGTCACGCAAGCGGCGCACGACCGTGAACAGCAATTCGACTTCACGCTCGTCGAGCGAGGAAGTCGATTCGTCCATGATCACCATCTTCGCATCCGACGATACCGCGCGCGCCAGCGCGACCATCTGCTGAATGGCGGTGGAATATTCGCGCACGGGCTTTTTGACGTCGATGTGAAGGCCGAACGATTCGAGCAATTCATGCGCGCGCCGCTGCACGGTTTTCCAGTCGATGAGTCCGAAGCGGCGCGGTTCGCGTCCGAGAAAGATGTTCTCGGCCACGGACCGGAACGGCACCAGGTTGATCTCCTGATAGATCGTACTGATGCCCGCTTCACGCGCTTCCTTGGGCGTGCGGAAATCGGTTTCGCGGCCATCGAAGCGAATCGTGCCCGCGGTCTTTCTATACGCGCCCGTGAGAATCTTGATGAGCGTGGACTTGCCTGCGCCATTCTGGCCGATGAGCGCGTGCACTTCGCCCGCCGCCACGGTGAGGCGGGCGCGCTTCAATGCGGGCACACCGCCGAAAGCGATGTCGATGTCCTGCATGTCGAGGAGGGGAGCGTTGGGCATGGCGTCGGTGTTCGTCCGGAGAAAAGAGCGGGCGTCCGTGAATAGACGCCCGCGAACCAGCCAACTGCGCTCAATACCCGTACTGCATGCTTTCCTTGACGTTGCTCTTGTCGTAGAAGCGGTCCGAGACCTTGACCCACGGCGGGATGGTTTCGCCCTTCGCGAACTTCTGCGCGACGTCGCACGCGAGCGGGCCGAAGAACGGACTCGACTGCACGCTTGCGCCCAGTTCGCCCGCCTGAATGGCTTCGAGTCCGCCCTTGGTGCCGTCGATGGTCACGAGCACGATGTCCTTGCCCGGCTGCTTGCCGGCCGCCTTGATCGCCGCGATCGCGCCGAGCGCCATTTCGTCGTTATGCGCGTAGACGGCGGTCACGTCCGGATGCGCCTGCAACAGCGTTTCCATGACCTGACGACCCTTGTCGCGTGCGAAATCGCCGCTTTGCGACGCGACGATCTTCATACCCGAGTTCTTCGCGATGACATCGTCGAAACCTTTCTTGCGGTCGTTTGCAGCGGAGGCGCCGGTCGAGCCTTCCAGTTCGATGATCGTCGCCTTGCCGTTGGTTGCCTTCACGAGCCAGTCGGCGGCGCGCTGACCCTGATCGATGAAGTCCGAACCGATGAACGTGATGTAGTCGCGGCCGGCCTTCACCGTCGATTGATCGACGTTACGATCGACGAGTATCACCGGAATGCCGGCTTTCTTGGCCTGCAGGATGACCGGCACGAGCGGCTTCTCTTCGCGCGGCGGGAACACGAGCAGATCGACGTGCTGCGCGATCATGCTTTGAATGTCCGATACCTGCTTCGCGGCCGAACTGTTCGCGTCGGTCATGACTACCTGCCAGCCGCATTTCGCGGCGACATCCTTGAAGCTCTTGGTTTCCGCGAGCCGCCACGGATTGTTGCTCTCGGTCTGCGCAAAGCCGACCTTGAGCGGCTTCTTGTTGGCGATCTTCGGCAAGCCGTCGTCGGCGGCATGGGCCGCGCTGAAACCCATGGCGAGCGTCAGGGCGGCAAGCGTGGCGGCGAGCGGGCGCAAGCCCAGGCGAGTGTTCTTTTCTAGCGACAGCATGTCTTCCTCCGATAGGGATGGGTGCCTTCTTCTATTGATGCCGATGCTTATGTGTTGCCCGGTCTGCTGCTGCGAGAGTTGATTTCCGGCGAGAGCGTAGTCGGTTTATGACTCGTCATCGCTAATATTATTAATTGCGAGTTGCTTTGCTTCGGTAATTTCCCTGACGGAACCGCGTTCGATGAGCGGGCCGTCCAGCTTCACGGTGCGGCGTCGCACCGGTGCGCCGGCCGCGCGATTGTGTTCTTCCTGCAGTAGCGTTTCCACGGCCCAGCGACCCAGGTCGTAGTTGGGCAAGACCACGCTCGACAGCGGCGGATGCGTATGGCGCGCGATCTCCTGATCGTCGTAGCCGAGCACGGAGACATCGTCGGGCACGCGCAGTCCGAGTTGCTTGAGCGCTTCGATTGCACCGAGCGCCATCAGGTCGTTGGCGCAGAAGATGGCCGTCGGCGGATTCGCCTCGCGCATCAATGAAAGCGTCTGCTCGAATCCAGTGGCCGGTCCCCAGTCGCCTTCGCGGACCAGTTCCGGCGCAAACGGCAGGTCCGCCGTCGCCAATGCCGTGCGATAACCCTTGAGCCGGTCGCGCGCCGCGTCTTGCCACGGTTCGCCGTTGATATAACCAATTCGCCGATGCCCCGCCGCCAGCAAATGATCCGTCGCCGTGTGACCGCCCGCGACCTCCGCCGGCACGACCGAAGACACGTTCGCTTCGCTCGCATAGCAGTTGAGCAGCACGGTCGGCACCTGTTCGAGCGCGGCGGGCACCGTGACGCGGCGCGTGTAGACCGTCGCGTAGATCACGCCGAGCACGTCCGGATTGCCGAGCGTCGCGTCGAGCACGCGCGCCTCGATTTCCGCGTTGCCGTGCGTCGAATAAACCGCGAGCATGCGGCCGTGGGCGAAGGCGGCATCGCGCGCGCCGTCGATGCTCACCACCGGATGCGGACTGGTCGAGATTTCATCGGCCAGATAGACGATCAGATTGCGCTCCGCCGTATCCAGCGGCGCGAACGAAAGCGGCTCGCGCTGCGTCATGCGATAGCCGAGTTCGTGCGCGGCGCGCAGCACCTTGTCGCGCGTGGCGTCGGAAAACTTCGCGCCGGACGCGTTGTTCAGCACGAGCGATACCGTCGATTGCGAGACTCCGGTGAGTTTCGCGATGTCTGTCATCGTCGGGCGGCGTTGGGTGGTTTTCTTCATCTGGCGCGCCGTCGTAACGGCGGCGATTCATCCGTGAGCGTGCCGCTAATATTAATGATGATTCCGCGAAATGCCGCTCGGGGTTTTCACTGGTTTTGCGTGGAAAATTACTAATAATATTGACGGACGGATTACGCCCATGCCATTCTTGGCTTCACTTCGGCAAACATAACAAGGAGACGACACGCATGGGCCGATACGACGAGAGCGCAAGAGATGCGCTCGCGCAGGACTTCGAGCGCGATGGCTTCGTTTTGTTGCGGGAACACTTTCCACGCGCAACCATCGAAGCCTGGCGCGATGCGTTCATGCCTTTGCTCGCGCCGCATAGAGAAGCAGCGGACGGCAATCGCGGGCCAGGCCGCTATTACGTGACCTTGCCTTTCGAAGGCGCATTTGCCGATCCATCGATTTTTTGCGATGAGGACATCGTGGCCATCGTCGAGCGCGTAGCCGGCGCCGATCCGGTCATGTGCCAGCTCGCAACTGATACGCCCGTGCGCGGTTCTGACTTTCAGGACTGGCATCGCGATACGCCCGCGCTCTTCGACGACGCGCCGGAAACGCCTTCGTTCCAGCTAGCGGTGAACTTCCCGCTCGTCGATGTCGACGACAGCAACGGTCCGCTCGAAACCACGCGCGGCACGCATCGCATGTCGCGCGAAGAAGCGCTCGCCGGTCTCGCCGATGGCCGCTTCCCCGCCGAACGCGTGCCAATGCGAATTGGCGACGTGATGATTCGCGATGTACGCGGCTTGCATCGCGGCACACCGAATCTTTCCGGTGCGCCCCGGCCTATGGTCGTGGTCGGCTACAGCCGGGCGTGGTATTTCCGGCCTGAAGTGCGGATCGATGTGCCGCGCGATGTCTTCGCCAGCTTGCCCGCTCGCGCAAAGCGTTTGCTGCGTTACAACCCGCAAGTCGAAAGCACGGCGCGCACCTTCGACGAAAGCTACCGGCAGTTTGCATATTGAACGCCGCTCTAGACTCCAACGCCCGCGGAAGTGAAGCGCTCGTCGAACTGCGTCATGGCGCGCGGCGTGTTGTACTCGCTCCGCATATCGGCGGCGCGATAGCTGCGTTCTTCGAAACGCGCGATGACGGCGTCGTTCACTGGCTGCGGCCCGCTACGCCGGATGCGCTCGCTGGAAGGAATCCGCTCGGCATGGGCAGTTTTCCGTTGCTGCCGTATTGCAACCGCATTCGCGATGCGCGCTTTGCCTTCGATGGCGTGGAGATCGATCTGTCCGGCGACGGCAACGGTTTTGCGCACGCGCTGCATGGCAATGCGTGGCGGCTGCCGTGGCAAGTGAGCGCGTTATCGGAGGCGCAGGCGACGTTGAGTTTGCGGCACGAGCCTTCGCAAGAAGCCGCGCATCACTGGCCGTTCGCTTACGAAGCCGAACAGCGCATCACGCTCGACGCACATGCGCTCAATGTGACGATCAAGATGCGCAATCTCTCGCCAAGAGCGATGCCCTTCGGCATGGGACATCACCCGTACTTTCCGCGCACCGAAGCGACTTTCGTTCACGCAAATGTCGACTCGATGTGGCATGCAAGTCCCGATCCGCTGCCGCTGCACGCCGGTCCGCATGCTAGCGTCGATGCACTGACTTCGACGCAAGGTATGTCTGCAAACGGCTTCGATCTGGATAACCACTTCACGGGTTGGAAGCACACGGCGACAATCGACTGGCCGAACGAAGGCCGCTCGGTCACGCTGCACGCCGATGCACCGCTGGACTTCATGGTGATCTACGCGCCGGCCGTGTTTCCTTCACTGCTTTGCGTGGAGCCGGTGAGCAATGTCGCGGACTGGGTCAATTTGAATGTCGAGCCGGCGCTGAAGGGAGGAGGCGTGCTGCAAGCGGGTGAGTCGATCACGGCATCGTTTTCGCTTACGACCAACGTGCGCTGATTCATCGATTCGCTGAAGAACAAACGAAAGCGCCCGGACCAAGGCCCGGGCGCTTTCAACTGTTGACGACTTAATTGGACTGGCCGCCAGTGCTGTTGTTCGACATGCCGTTGTTCGACATGCCCGAGCTGCCCTTTTTCATCTTGCCCATCTTGTGCGAGCCGCTGCTGTTCGAACCGGAAGTGTCGCCACCGGTGGCGCCCGAGGTCGAACCCGTCGTGCCGTTTGCGTTCGGTGTGCTCATGCCCGTGCCACCTTGACCCGCGCCGTTACCGCCTGCCGTGCCGCCACCGCCGCCTGCTCCGCCGCCCGCGCCCTGCGCGAATGCCGCGCCCGACAAGCTCAGAACCAGCGCCGATACCAGCAAGCTTTTTTGTGCAATCTTCATGATGTCCTCCCGAGTGGAATTTCGATGCGCGCCGCCTCGTGTCCGGAGCGACGTCGCTGCTTACATACCGCAATCGGCGTGCCGCGTTGCGAGCGAGCAGCTTTCAGCCGTCGACGTCTAAAAGAAAGAACACCGGGTTAGCGGTTAGGCAAGCACTTCGTCACACCACTCAATAGCCCACGAGCGCGCGCAATGCAGCGCATCCGCCTGGCTCTGGAAGGAGTCGAGATCGCCTGAATCGAAAACTTCCACATGCGCGGTGTCGTCCTCCGAGGCGCGCGTAATTCGCGCGTGAGCCTGGTAGTTCCCGTCTTCGTCGTGTGGCGCGGTGCAGTCGATGTGAAAGGACCGGTAATCAAAGCGCATTGATTTCTCCGTAGGTGAGTGGACAAAGGCTAGCACGCTTGCGGCGTCTTGCCGGGTGCATGGCTTGCTCTTTCGTGACGAGAAACTTAACGGATGAACGCTCATGACCACTCGACACGCGCAGCATGGACACCCTGCGGACGAAGATGAAGCCCAAATCTACGGGGCTTTCAAGGACCTCGTGAACATGACGCCGCACCAGATAGAAAAGTGGCTCGCGACGGATCAATCCCGCGAAGTTGGCCAGAAAGACGGCAACAGCGAGTCCGTGGGACACAAGTCGGGGCGGCACATTATCGACACACTCGGCAAGAAGAAGGCCGACCTGAGCGATGACGACTACGCGCATATGCGCAAAGTGGTCGGCTATATCAAGCGACACCTCGCGCAACGACCGAATGACGTCGAGCACTCGCACTGGCGCTATTCGCTGATGAACTGGGGCCATGATCC
Source organism: Caballeronia sp. LP006 (assembly GCF_031450995.1). Lineage (NCBI taxonomy): Bacteria > Pseudomonadati > Pseudomonadota > Betaproteobacteria > Burkholderiales > Burkholderiaceae > Caballeronia > Caballeronia sp. LP006. Next base: position 439,443 of record NZ_JARTVW010000003.1, read on the forward strand.
TCTCAAGTAAGCCGCCAAAACGGTCGATTGCTTTCCGCTACCCACACACATAGAATACTGTACGTATATACAGTATAAAAGCCAAGATGGATCTGTCCGAAAAGCTCGAAATTCTTGCTGACGCCGCCAAGTACGACGCGTCGTGCGCCAGCGGCGGCGCGCCGAAACGGGAATCGCGCGGCATCGACGGGCTTGGCGCGAGCACGGGCTCAGGCATTTGCCATAGCTTCACGCCGGACGGCCGCTGTGTGTCGCTGCTCAAGATTTTGTTGACCAACTTTTGTCTCTACGATTGCCGCTACTGCATCAACCGCCGGTCGAGTAACGTGCCGCGCGCCCGCTTCACGCCGGACGAAGTCGTCAAGCTCACGCTGGACTTTTATCGCCGCAATTACATCGACGGCTTGTTTCTCAGTTCAGGCGTGATCCGTTCGTCGAACTACACGATGGATCAGCTCGTGCAAGTAGCACGATCGCTGCGTGAAAAGCATCGCTTTCGCGGCTATATCCATCTGAAGACCATACCGGATGCCGACCCGGAACTCATCGAACTGGCGGGGCGTTATGCGGACCGCTTGAGCGTCAACATCGAGCTGCCGACCGAAATCAGCCTCGAACGTCTTGCGCCGGAGAAGAGCGGCCGCACCATCAAACTCGCGATGGGCAACATCCGCGTGGCGCGCGAAGAGTCGGAAGCGGAGCCGCGCGCGCCGCGTTTCGCGCCCGCCGGGCAAAGCACGCAGATGATCGTTGGCGCGGACGAGACCGATGACCGCACCATCCTCGGCACGGCGGAAACGCTGTACGGTTCTTATCAGCTCAAGCGCGTCTATTACTCGGCCTTCAGCCCTATCCCCGACAGCCCGTCGGGTGTGCCGTCGCAGGCGCCGCCATTGTTGCGCGAGCATCGACTGTATCAGGCGGATTTTCTGATGCGCGGCTACGGCTTCGAAGCGCAGGAATTGCTCGGAACGGCCGGTAACCTCTCGCTCGATATCGATCCTAAGCTCGCCTGGGCGCTGTCCCATCGCGAACGCTTTCCGGTGGATCTGAACGCCGCGCCCGTGCGCATGATCTCGCGAGTGCCGGGCATCGGCATGCGTAATGCCAAGCGTATCGTCGAGTTGCGCCGTTCGCGGCGCGTGCGGTATCACGATGTCGCGCGGCTGCGTTGCGCAATGGACAAGGTGAAACCGTTCATCGTGACGGACGATTATCGGCCGCCGTTGCGCGAGGCGTCGACGGAGCAGTTGCGGCGTTCGCTCGCGACCGAGCCCGTGCAGTTGTCGCTCATCTGAGCGGATCATGCACGTCATCGAGATAGACGACGACTTCGACTCCTGGCGGAGCGCGGCGCTCATCGCGCTGGCAAAAGAGCGCGCGCCCGAATCGATCGAATGGCGCACGGCCGAAGGCGCGGCGCAAGCGCCTGCGCTGTTCGGCGACGTCGTTGAAGACGCCGCCGCCTCCGAGGTGAAGCCCGCACAGATCCGCGTTTCGAAGGAACTGGCGGCGTTGCTGAAAGACGCAGCCTGCTTTCGCGACGAACGCCGCTGGAGCTTCCTCTATCTCGTGCTATGGCGCTGGTCGCATGGCGACCGTTCGGTGGCATCGCCCGCGGATGAAGACGGCGCGCGGCTTTATAGGATGGCCAAGGCCGTGCGGCGCGCGCAGCACGACATGATCGCCTACGTGCGTTTCCGGCAGCGCGACGAGGCGCTCGGCGCACCTGAGTACGTCGCATGGTACGAGCCGGATCACGACGTGCTCGCTTGGGCCGCCGAACACTTCGCGGCGCGCATGGGACGCTCGTCATGGCTCATCACCACGCCCGACGGCGCCGCGCTCTTCAACGGCGAGCGCCTGCAACTCGAGCGCCGCCGCGCGCTCGCCGCCGATCACGCGAACGACGCCGCCGACGCCGCCGAGGCGCTCTGGATGACCTACTACCGCAGCATCTTCAACCCGGCGCGGCTGAACGAGAACGCGCTCGAACAGCATATGCCGGTGCGGTTCTGGAAAGGTTTGCCCGAAGGCGCGCTCATTCCCAAGCTCGTGAGCGATGCGCGCGGCGGCGCGCGGCGTGTCGGCCAGGCGCGCAGCGTCGGCGCACTCGGCGGCAAGGCGGTGCAGGTCGAAGCCGACGCCGCGCAACCCGAACGCGACGCGCCTACATCGCTCGATGAATGCCGCCGCTGTTCGCTGTGGAAGCACGCGACGCAAGCCGTACCCGGCAGCGGCCCGGCCGACGCGCGCATCATGCTGCTCGGCGAGCAACCGGGCGATCAGGAAGATTTGAAGGGCGAACCATTCGTCGGCCCGGCAGGGCAGTTACTCGACGACGCCATGCGCCGCGCGCAGCTTCCGCGCGAGCAGGTCTATCTCACGAATGCGGTCAAGCATTTCAAATGGGAGCCGCGCGGCAAGCGGCGCTTGCACAAGACGCCCGGGCAGCAGGAAATCGAAGCGTGTTCGTACTGGCTCGACAAGGAGCTTCAGGAGACCGGCGCGCGCGTGATCGTCACGCTCGGGGCCACGGCGCTGACTGCCTTGCTCGGCAAGCGGGCGACCTTGCAGGCGCATATCGGCCGTGTGGTGCCGTATGGCGACAAGTTCATCGTCGCCACGTATCACCCTTCGTATGCGCTGCGGCAGAACGACGAAGCCGCGCGCGAGAAAACCGTCGCGGCTATCGTCAGTGCGCTCGAAAAGGCCGCCGAAGTGAACGCGTCGCGCTAAAACGCCGACTTCACGACGCCGCCATCCGCGCGAACCGCCGCTCCGTTGGTCGCCGAAGACAGTTCCGAGCACACATACACGACCGTGTTCGCAATCTCCTCGGGCGTGATGAAGCGCTTGAGAATCGAGGTCGGCCGGGCTTCCTCGAAGAACTGCTTTTCGAAGTCCTTCAGGCTCTTGCCGCCCGAGAGCTTCTCCGCGAATTCCGTGACGCCTTCCGAACTCGTCGGACCGGGCAAGACCGAATTGACCGTCACGTTCGTGCCCGAACACGTCTCGGCGAGACCGCGTGACAGCGCCAGTTGCGCGGTCTTGGTCAACCCGTAGTGAATCATCTCGACGGGAATCTGAATACCGCTTTCGCTGCTGATGAACACCACGCGGCCCCAGTTTTTCTCCTTCATCTTCGGCAGATAGGCGCGCGAAAGCCGCACGCCCGACATCACGTTGGCGTTGAAGAAGCGCAGCCATTCTTCATCGGAAATTTCTTCGAAGGGTTTGGGATCGAAGATGCCCATGTTGTTCACGAGAATATCGACACTCGGGAAGCGCTTCACGAGTTCCGCGACCTGAGCGGCATCCGATACGTCGCCCGCGAAACCCTCGGCCTGTGCGCCCGGCGCCTGCTCCTTGAGCTTGGCGAGGGCGGCATCGACGGAAGCCTGCGAGCGGCCGTTGAGGATCACCCGCACGCCTTCGCGCGCGAGTCCCACCGCGATGGCGTGCCCGATGCCCTTGGTCGATCCGGATACGAATGCCAGCTTGCCGGCGATCTTGAGGTCCATATGCGCTCCTTGAAAACGATTCGTGGATGCGACGCGCCACCTCGCGCGACGCCTGGCGGTCATGGTAACCAGAAGTGGTGCACCTCTGCACAAGCGGTGCGCCGGCGCGGGCCGCGAAGGCCGCGAAAGACGTGAAACCTCGCGACATCAATGCTCGATGGCGCACGCGGCGGGCATCGTCCATAGTGGCGACCAGCGTGACGCAGACATCGCGGTAACGAGTGAACCCAAGCGCCGTATCACGCACAGCCAGGATCGCGGTTATACGGTCCGATATCCCCGAATTTTTGCTTTCCGGCGCGGCCGGCATAAAAGGTGCACATCATGTTCGACTCGATCAAGACCCCTTCGCTTCACTCGCTGCTGAAGCTGGCTCGCCGCGTGACGGTGGCAAGCCTGTTTGCCGGAGCGGCGCTCATGGCCGGTTGTACGAACGCAAACGCGCAGACCGTCGCAGGCCCCGACGTGATCTACGTCTACGCATTCGATAGCGACGCGTCCCACGTCAAGCTCGATCAACATGGTCTCGCGTCGAAGCTTTCCAGCGCGTTCTCGGGCGATACTTCCGCCGCACAGCAAGCGCAGGAGGCCACGGCCGCGCGTGAGGAAGTGGCCAACGAAATCGTCGCGAAGCTGCAAGCGCAGGGTCTGCGCGCCATTCGCGCAGACGTCGCGTCGCCGGACGATCAAAACGTGCTCGCCGTGGTCGGCAACTTCAGCACGATCGATGCGGGCAATCGCCGCCGGCGCGTCCTGATCGGACTCGGCGCGGGCGAAAGCCAGGTGGGCGCGAACGTGCAACTCGTCTTCAAGCCGGCGCACGGCGCGCCGCAAGTCATCGAACAGTTCGATGCCAAGGGCGACAGCGGCCACGCACCGGGCGTCGCGGAAATGGCGGGCGTCGGCGCGGCGGCGGGCCATGTGGCGAGTTCGCTCGCGGTATCGGGCGGCATGCACGCGGTATCGGAGACGAAGCACGCGGATGTATCGTCCGATGAAAAGCGCCTGGGCGACGCCATCGCCAAGGAAATCGCCAAGGTGAGCCGGGAAGCAGGCTGGACGGCATTTAGCGGTTGAACAAAAACCCAATACACTGTGGGTCCCGGACGCCAGTTCCTTCACCGAGACCCCCGCATGCCGGCGCTTGCCCTGATTGCTGTGATTGTCCTGACCGTCGTCGTGACCGTGGTCATCGTGCTGCTGATCGCGAATCTGACGAGCGGCGAAAAGAAGATCGAACACAAGATCGAACGGCTCTACGCGAGCGACGATCCGCAATTTCTCCGCTCGATGGGACTGTTGCTCGGCCCGCCCGTCGTGGATGGCAACTGCTTCGAGATGCTCGTCAACGGCGATCAGATTTTCCCGTCTATGCTCGCGGGCATTCGCGGGGCGAAGAAAACCATTACCTTCGAAACGTTCATCTACTGGTCGGGCAAGATAGGCGAAGAGGTGGCCGCCGCGCTCGCCGAGAAAGCGCGCTCCGGCGTCGCGGTACACGTGCTGCTCGACTGGGTCGGCTCCTCGAAGATGGACAAGCGCTACTTGCAGATGCTCAAGGACGCGGGCGCGGAGGTCATTCAGTATCACAAGCCGCACTGGACCGGTCTTGGCCGCATGAACGACCGTACGCACCGCAAGTTGCTCGTGATCGACGGTCATACGGGCTACACGGGCGGCGTCGGCATTGCCGAGGAATGGACCGGACACGCTCAGGACGAGAAGCATTGGCGCGACACGCACTTCAGGATAACCGGCCCGGCGGTGGGACAGATGCAGGCGGTCTTCATGGACAATTGGGTCAAGGCCACGGGCAACGTGCTGCACGGCGGCGACTACTTTCCCGAGATCGCGCCCGCGGGCGACGGCCTCGCGCACATGTTCAGCTCATCGCCCTCGGGCGGCAGCGACGACATGCAACTCATGTATCTCATGGCGATCACCGCCGCCACGACGTCGATCCATCTGTCGAGCGCGTATTTCGTGCCGGACAAGCTGACGATCAACGCCATCGTGGAAGCGGCGAAGCGCGGCGTGCGCGTGCGTATCATCACGCCGGGCAAGCGGATCGATACACACACGGTGCGCGAAGCCTCGCGCGCCTGCTGGGGCGACCTGCTCGCGGCGGGCGTGGAGATGTACGAATATCAGCCGACCATGTTCCACTGCAAGCTGATCGTGGTCGACGAATATCTCGTGTCGGTCGGGTCGACCAACTTCGACAGCCGGTCTTTCAAGCTCAACGACGAAGCCAATCTCAACATCTACGACCGCGACTTCGCGGCCCAGCAGACCGCTATCTTCGACGACGACGTGACCCGAGCCAAACGCATCACGCTGAAAGACTGGCAACATCGGTCCTTGCGTGAACGCGTGCTCGAACGCGTGGCCGCGCTTCTCGATTCGCAACTTTGAAGCGCTTCTTACCTGGACAAAAGTTGCGTGCGGAACTAATTGCAGCCGCACACTAAAGAAGCGCGATACCGCGCCGATAAGACGCTCACACTATTGAGTCTTCGACATCGGCCCGGACATGCACGGCACCTATAACTTATGGCTGGTCGCGGCATCCTTGATCGTCGCGACGCTTGCCTCCTTCACCGCGCTCGACATTTCGGGCCGCCTCGCCATGCTTGGGCAGTCGCGCCTGCGCCACGTCTGGCTCGCAGGCGGCGCGGCGTCCATGGGCCTCGGCATCTGGTCGATGCATTTCATCGGCGTGCTGGCGTTCCAGTTGCCGATTCCGCTCGGCTACGACTTCTGGATCACCACGGGATCGCTGGTCATCGCCGTCCTGACGTCTTTCTTCGCGCTCTACGTGATCACCGGCGCAAAGCTCACGGCGCGACGGCTCGTGGTCAGCAGCGTGATGATGGGCGCGGGCATCGCGGCCATGCACTATACGGGCGATGCCGCCATGCGCATGCTGCCCGCGATCGTCTACGACCCGACGCTGTTCGCGGCGTCGATCGTGATCGCCATCGTGGCTTCGGGCGCGGCGTTGTGGATTGCGCGGACCTTGTCTGACGCGAACAAGTCGCACGTGCTGACCAAGCGCGCGGCGGCGGCGCTGGTGATGGGTATCGCCATCACGGGCATGCATTACACCGGCAATGCGGCGGCCGAGTTCGCGCCGGGTTCGATCTGCGGCGCGGCCAACGATGTCGATACACACTGGCTCGCGACTACCGTCGTGCTCTTTACGCTCACCATTCTGATCATCACGCTGGTGCTGTCGCGCCTCGATGCGCGCACCGCGTTCCTCGCCGGCTCCGTCTCGCGGCTGAACGGACAGATCGTGCGCATGGCGACCTTCGACACGCTGACCGATTTGCCGAATCGCAGCACGATCACCGAGCGCATCGAGCGCGCAATCAAGAGCGCGCAGTCGGGCGGCAACGGCTTCGCCATTCTCTTCATGGACCTAGACGGCTTCAAGACGATCAACGATTCGCTCGGCCACTCCATCGGCGATGAAGTGCTGAAGGCGTTCGGCCGGCGTCTGCAACAATGCGTGCGTGGTGGCGATACGGTGGCGCGCATCGGCGGCGACGAATTCGTCGTGATGCTGGAAAACCTTCCCGAGCCCGCCGATGCCGAAAAGATGGCCGAGCGCGTACTCGAATCCATGCGTCAGGGGCTGATGGTCGCGAAACATACCTTGCAGGTAATGCCGAGCATCGGCATTGCGCTTTATCCGCAGGACGGCGACACGGTCGATGCCTTGCTCAAGCACGCGGATATCGCCATGTACGAAGCGAAGCGCGGCGGGCGCAGCACCTATCGCTTCTTCGAGGCGAGCATGAACGAAGCCGCCGTGCGGACCTTGCAGATTCAGCAGGCGTTGCACGAGGCATTGAACGCGGGACACTTTTATTTGCTGTTCCAGCCGAAGTTTCGCGGCGCCAACGGTACGCTGGCGGGCGCGGAAGCGCTCATCCGGCTGGATCATCCCGTGATCGGCGTACTGACGCCGCTCGAATTCATTCCGATTGCGGAGCGCTCGGGGCAGATCGTGCAGATCGGCTACTGGGTCGTGCGCGAGACTTGCCGACATATCGCGCGCTGGCGTGCCGAGGGCCGGCCGGCGGTGAAGGTGGCCATCAACTTGTCGCCGCGTCAGATGAACGAAGTGGACCTCGTGGCGAACGTGATGCGAATCGTGCGTGAAGAGAGCGTGCCGAGCGACCAGATCATGTTCGAGATCACCGAGACCGTCGCCATGCAGGACGCGCCGCGCACCATCGAGATGATTCGCGCGTTTCAGGACAATGGCTTCGAAATCGCCATCGACGATTTCGGCACGGGTTATTCGAGTCTCGCGTATCTGCAGCGGTTTCGCGCGAAGCAATTGAAGATCGACCGGTTTTTTACCAACGGGCTGGACGAGAACGGCCACGAAGGGCGCGCGATCGTATCGGCGATCATTGCACTCGCGCATTCGCTGGACATGGATGTGGTCGCGGAAGGCGTCGAGACGGGATCGCAATTGAATCGCCTGCAAGACTTGATGTGCGATGAAATGCAAGGCTTCTTGCTGGCGCGACCGCTTTCGGCGGATGCGTTTGGCGAGTTGCTGGCTCCCTCGAACGCGAGGACCGATGATGCGGTAAGTGGCGCATCGGCGTCTGGCTTAATTACGGGATAAGCGCGCCGGGCGTTTCATAGCAATCCATACATCTCTCTCCCGAACGAAGCTAGTGCTGGAGCGAGATGTCGATGTACAGAAGTAACTTGCCGCATGTATTGAACTTTATCAATCTCAAGGGCGGCGTGGGAAAGACCACGACGGCGGTGGCCGTCGCCGAAATGCTTGCGCACGAGTTGCGCAAGCGCGTGTTGCTGATCGACCTCGATCCGCAGACGAACGCAACCATCAATCTCATCTCCGAAAAGCGTTGGGACGAACTCGATCGCGAAGGGCAAACCATCGCGCAGTTGTTCGAGGACAAGATCAACCTGCATCGGAAGCCGAAGTTCGATATAGAGAAGGCGATCGTGCGCGGCGTTTCCACGGTCGATGGCGGCATTGCGCGGCTCGATCTCTTGCCTTCGAGCATCCGGTTGATCGACTTCGAAGAGCGCATTGCGATGATCTCGCACAACCCCGGTTTTCTGATTAGTCCGCTCGATGTCTTGCGTCAGGCGCTGGAGCCGGTGCTTGAGCGTTACGAGTATGTGATTATCGATTGTCCGCCGAGTCTTGGTTCCGTCACGAAGAACGGCTTGCGCATTTCCACGGGCTATGTGATTCCGACGATACCGGACATCGTTTCGACTTGGGGCATTTACCAGATCGTGCAAAACGTACGGAGCTTTGGTGCGCGCTTTGGGCGCGTGCTCGAGCCGCTTGGGATCGTCGCGACCAAGGTGCAGAGGAACAACCTGCACGCGCGCGTGATGGAGGACTTGTTCCATGGACGACTGGGCAAGTTCTCGGAAGAGGGCGTGCCGCAGTCGCGCTTTTTCAAGAGCAGAATTCCGCTGGCGGTAGACGTCGCGCGAGGCGGTGATGCGGACGCGGGGCTGCGCACGCTGAAAAGCAAGTATGGCATCGAAGCCTATGAGGCTTTGCACGAGCTTACCTTGGAGATATGGGCGCTATGCGAAGCACGATGCCATTGAGGAAGTTGTTGATGCGGCTTGCTCGGGTGGTGGAGGAGGAGGCGGTTTATCCTGGGTTTGCGGTGAGACTAGGGGCGGTGTTGGTTTCGGTAGGGCAGGAGGTGGAGGCGGCTGCGGCTCCGACTGCAGTGCAGGTTCCTGCGGCGGTTCCAAGTCCGATTCAGGTTGCAGCCGAGGTTGCGTCTGCGGTTCCTGCCTATGCTGCGGCTGCGGATGCGGATGCGGTTCCGACTTTGCGTGCGCGCTCGCCGAAAATCGCCTTGCCCGATGTGCATAAGGAGTTTGCCAAGCTCGGCGATGAAGGCTTGCGCATATGGCTGCGTTCACTCGCGGTGGAGACGCTTAGGGCGATCATTCGGCGCGAAGATATGGATGCGGCGCGAAGGGCTTCGCGATGGAGAGATGTCGGAAGGCTGGCAGAGTTTATCGCCGATGCGCTGGAGGCCAGGAGGAACCGAGGTGCGGCGTTTATTGGGCGCGAGCCGCGGGACATTGGCGGATCGTCAGATGGTATGGACGTCTGACGCCAACGCGTGGGTTCTGGGAAAATAGAAAGCGGTCGTCCTTCAGAACGATGAGGGGCCATTTGTAGCGGCCCGCCTATCGCTCGCACAATTAGGGCAGCGGTGGCAATCAACGAATAATGTTCATGTCGAATGGCATATTCTTTGGGTACATTCCTGCGCAAGTTCGCCGATGCGACAGACATGGCGTAGAGGTCGCAGCCCTGCTTTAAGAAAACGCGGAGCCATCGGTGATGGCTCCGCGAATCATAGTCGCTAGCTAATTATCTTACTGAACAGATATCGCGATTCCGGACTTGAGGCCACCAGTTGTATCGGCTCGGTTGATGTTGATTGTAACGCTCGTATATGAGGAAGATGACGTCGAACCGGCGCCCGCGATATCGACTTGTGCGAGTGCGCTTCGCGTGATTTTCTGCATACTCATTTTTGAACCTATTTAAAGTAAAAGCGTTGATAAAAATTCTCGAACCTGTTGACGAGAATGGGTTTTCCAAGGTCGTTACGTATGGATATCGATGCAACGACACGCGGATGTTTGACGGATAGCGCGGTGACTAGTCGACCAGTCAATCTGGGAGCGTTTAGAGCGCGCTGAATCCTTAAAATTGGCTCACATATTGTTAGTTCGGAAAACGAACCTTAGACCAGTTAATTATAAGCGAAATTGACTGTAGCTACTGCTGTCACCGTACCACCCGTCATTGCTCCAAGTCGGTAGAACTGCGCAACCATCGGGATGGTCATCTCATTCGTCTGATCCACAGCACCGAGCGATTCAGCGCTTCCAAGCGTAATAGGCGATCCAGTCGTGTCGCCAACATTCGATGCCTTTAGCAACTGCACGCCCACCTGCGCCGCTGAACCGGTGTTTTTCAACACGCTGGTCAACGTGTCATTCGTACCATTCACGGTCATTGTCACGTTGGTGTTCGTAGCACAAGCGGCCAACTTCACGTTGAACGGCCGAGGATTTTGAGTGGACCCCACAGCCGCGAAATCGGTCGTCTTCGCCGTGTCGAGCGAGATTGTCTGGTTCGCACTACTCGAATCGACCGTGCAGGTCGGCAGAATGATTGTGCCTGTGAAGTTGAGCGTCGCGTCTACTGCAAACACCGACTTCGCGGCGGCCAATGCTGAGACTACTAGAATGAGCTTAAGTTTGTTCATCTTGCTTCCCGGAAATGTTTATAAACTTGAATGGTACAAACACGTTTTTTTACGCTTCTATTGGTACAGCACAGTCATTGTCATGGTCGAGTTCGCCGGTCCCGGAGTAAGGGTTCCTGTTCTGTAGTAGCGTGCCGTGAGCGGAATGTTGTAGCTACCACCTGTGGCGCTATTGAAGTTGCTTAAAGTTTTGTACACGCTAAGCGGAAAGACTGCACCGGTGCTGTCATAAAGCTGGATTCCGACGCCGCCGGCAGATGGGCTTCCGCTCAACGCCGCGACGTTGGTAAAGCCGGCCACTACTCCATTCGATGGATCGATTCGGTATTGAATGCTGTTAATTTGCCCAACCGAAAGGCCTGCTACGGGCGCACCACCGGGGCAGTTATTCAAGTCGAGCGTAAACGATGCCGGATTGCTCGACGTCGACCCAACAGTAGGTAAGTCACTTGGGCCGTGTATGCCCATGGGGATCGTCTTGTCTGGTGTCTGACAAGTCAACACGGTTACGACGACAGGCGAAATGTTGAAGCTTATAACTCCTGACGCAGGATTATCTCCGGCGGGTGGGCTAACAGCGCCTTCCCATGAAAAGCCTTGCGCAATCAAACCTGAAAGCGTGCCGGGAGTAATATCACCGATCTTCACCAAGGCAACGATCAGTTGACCCCCATTGTCATTAGTGCCGTTACTGTTCCAGTGAAAGCCCATGCCGTTAAAGCCGACAGGACCGGCCGTGCGTCCGTGAGCATTCAGATTGCCTCCCATCGCGATTCCCACGCCAGGAAGGGTCGTCTGATAGACAGGGAAAGCGGTGCCGTTATACGAGGCCGTATAGCTCGTCATGGTCGAGCTCATGCCTGCGAGTTCGAAGTCTATTCCTGAATAAGTAAGGTTAGTCGATGTACATGTGTACATGTTGGTCGTGTTCGGCATCATTGACCAGGATGTCAGCATGGAACCATTGGCCAGGTCGCGAGGAACCGCAACCGTGCCCGGCATCGTGATAGTAAAACTCGTATAGTTCGAGCGGCATGAGACATCGGCTTTAGCATTGTTAGGGAGCATAGTGACAGCTAACACCGAGCACACCGCGAGCCGCGCGAATGTCAGCACTATCCTCTTAACGTGATTCATGTATAACTCCAAAATGGTTAGCTCGTGCCTTGCATTACTGGCATACGCCGTCCGCGATCTTTAGCAAGATCGGCGTCACCGAGTTTGTCTTTTCTGGCAACTGATAAGGCACGGAGCAGGTTTGATCAGATGCGTCGCCCCACTTGACATTCAATTTGCCGCTATCGAGCTTCAGTCCCACCGCGATAATGCGGCTGCCCTGAGCAACGGTACCGACGGTGTTCTGTGCGTCGTCCGAAACTGTGGCGCCAAACGGAAGCGGCTTGCCGTTGGCCTGCAAGACACGCATTACTGCGGACTTGCCCTTGTCCTCGGTTTCGAACTTGAGCTTCACGACTGCGCCTGCCGTCGGCGCTGTTCGCTGAACGGTTGATTTCAGCTCGATATTCAAAGGCAAGCCCTTGGGATCGATCTCAACGTCGTTATTCGAATACGGCTGTATGCCCGACACCACTGCGTGGCCCCAAGGATCCACGCGAAGGCCCGAGCCGTTCGCAAGCTTCGCTCCAGCCGCATCCTTGGCTTCCACCACGGCAACCGTTTCGCCCATGTTCGGCGTGAACGCCACGCCATCGCCCCAGGCCACCACACCGCCTGAAACGCTCGCGCCCACCTGAGAGTATTGACGTCCCGTGCTGGCGTTGGCCGTCAGGAGCGCGAATGGCGACATATAGCCCACATTGGCGCCTGCATTGAACGAACTGCGTGCGTGGCCGCCGTCGTTAAAGTTTCCATTCAGGCCATACGTGATGGCGTTGTCCTCACCCAAGGTGCCGGTGATCGACTGTTGAATACTTGAACTGCTGTCGCTCGTGTCATGCTGGAAGTATGTTGACGATTGCGGCGCGTGCGAACCCAAACCCAGCGGAACCGTAAGATTCAGCATGATCCGGTTGTCCCAGCGGTCCGCATCGACCTGATACTGGCGCACAAGCGACGCGCCATAGGTCAGACGCTTCCAACTGTTGTTATAGCCAATTTGATACTGCGTGTCGTGGCCGGAGCGATTCCAGTAAGAAGTGACCGAACCCATTGCATACACTGACCCAAAACGGCCACTCGATCCGATGCTCTGATTCAGCACGAACTGAACACGCGATTTCTGTAGCGCCGACATAGCCGCTAGCTGACCGTCGTCGTTCAATTGACGCATGGTCATGGCATCAGGCAAGCTGAAGAAACCGCTCGTGGAATAGCGGTACGCCGCGATCGCGATATTCGTGTCGGTTGGTGCAATTAGCTGCGAGTAACTCAGGCGTACGCTCGCCCCGTTACGCGTGCCGAGTCGCTTGAAACTCGCGGTCGCGCTGGTTACGTCCACGCCGAATGCACCAACGCTCGTGTTTAGCGCCGTGCCCACCATGCCCGCGAAATACAGATCCGCAGCGGTGATCCCGCCGTAGAGCGTCAGCAGGTTGCTTATGCCGTGCTGTATCGTGAACTGCGAGACGAAGGGATGGATGTTGAGCGTGGCATCACGATACTCACCTATCGTCGCGCTATAGCGCGTCACTCCCGGACGCAGCGCATTGACGGCTGCGGCGTACGGCACAGTGGAGATATGCTGAGACCCGTCTGCTTCCGTGACGATGACATCGAGATTGCCGCCGTAGCCAGTCGGATACAGGTCGTCAATCTCGAAGGCACCGGGGGAGACGGTCGTTTCGTAGATGATGTTGCCGTTCTGCCGGATCTGAACCTTGGCGTTGCTATTCGCAATGCCGTGGATGACCGGCGCATAGCCACGCTGCGATTCCGGATACATCCGGTCATCGGTGCCCAGTGTGACGCCTCGAACGCCATAACTGTCGAATAGCGCGCCGTCGGTGAAAGTGTCACCGGCGGTCAACTGGCTCTTGATTCCCTTGAACCCGCGCTGAACATAGGTCTGCACGCTTTGGAAGTGCGAACCACCGTTACTGGTGTTCGTCAGGTTGCCCTGATAGCGAAAGCGCCAGGCACCCGCGTTGATCCCGCCGATCAATCCGAGATACTGAGAGTCGTTATTGAATTGCGGCGACGAACTGTGATATGCATTGGCGTTGTATTGCAGCATGGCCGCAGGCACGCCGTCCTCCCAGTACTTCGGATCGACATAGCCTCGGGCACGGCTATTCATCACGATCTGGGGGATTGAGACGTCCAACCGTTGCTCGCCACCATCAAACGACGCGACCGCGTTCGGAATCAAGTCTGATAGAGTCAGGCAGCCCTTATCTGCTGTCTCGAGTTTGGCGGTCGACTCCGCCGAGAGCTTTCTCGGGTCGACGCCAAGCCGTTCGAGCAGATCGGCATTCATGCAAGGAACGACCTCGTGGGAGTCCCCTCCCAACTCTCGCACCTCGATATTCAGCTTTCCTTTCCAAGCGTCGTTGACATAAATGTCGGACCGATACGTGCCCGGAAGCACTTCTTGGCCTTTATTGAATCGAGATACATCTAACTTCTCGGAATCGCTGGAATCGAGGAATTGCTCGTTAAACTCGACGGCGGCAAAGTGTTGCGGTGCATCCGCCCAGGCACGGCAACTGGTACCCACTGCCGCGATAGCTTGAATGACCAGAATACTTACCGGTTTCAGGTGCGTGCCTGCCAACTTAATGCTGCGGTATTTCATGTTCCCTGACGCATACGAAAATTACGGGCGTGCATAGCCATGCAGCCATTAAAGGCGTGCATGCCAGCCTGCGCGTCTTTTGGAGGAAATCCGGCGCGTTTGCAAACTCGTGGTTAGTTGGCCACGCGGTCGAACCGGGGTTGTCTCTTAGTCAGGGAGCCAGACTCGCTTCGCCAGACTGGGGGCCGCCGTAGTCGTTAATGGCCGTGTATTTGACCTTTCCGCCCGATGAAGGCACTTCACCCTTGAGCGGAAACGATTTTGATTCTCCCGGCCCGACCATTCCACCTTGATCGAATGCCGCGGTATGCCCGTCCCCCGTAAGTTCGATGCGGTCGAAAGAAACGTGATACTGAGAGCTATTGGACGCTTCGATCGCATTCGTCGAGCCATCACGCTTGATGTGCCACACGACAGCGCCGGGCGCGTCCGATGCTTGTCCTTTCAGTCCAGTCGGCCGGAAGAAGAACTTGATGCGTGTACGGAACGCCAATTGCAGCTGGTTGGCGGAAGCGTCATCGCCGGATGGCTTTGGCGGGACTTCCAGCACGTTCAGGTAGAGAATTGATTCCTTGTCGGCAGGCAGCGCCTCGCCGGTCGACATGATGCGCAACGTCTGAGACTTGCCCGGATCGATGCGCATGATGGGAGGTGTGATCGTGAACGGGACGTCGATGCTGTCCGGCTTGGCGTCCGGGTCGCCCTTATCGAGCCACACCTTGGTCAGCCCCGGGAGCTTTCCATTGTTCGTGAGCTTCACGGTGACTTCGGAATCGCTCTGGTTATAGACGACGCGCGTGCCGGCAATCACCACGGAGGCGTACGCTTGTGGCGCCGCCGTGAGATGCCCAATGCACAGCGCTGTGATTGTGAGTAGCCTGCTTGCCAGTCTCATGGGAACTAAAATCTCAACCAAATGCTTTGACCCAACGCGAGGGTGGGCTCGCGCTCACCCTCGCATGACCTCTTACTTATGCGAACTCAACCGCTGCCACAAGCTCGGCTTATTGGTAGTCGATGCTATACACGACTGACGAGTTTGCCGCGCCAGCGGACGTTGCGCCGGTTGCGTAGTACTGGACTTGATAGTTCAGCAAAGCCGAGCCTGAGGAGATGTTGGCCGCGATGGAGTTCTGCAAATCGCGCGAAAAACCTGCCTTGATAGGCGAGGAGTCGGAGTTCAACAGTTGCAGCTTGACGTTTCCGGCGCCGCCGCTTGCGACCATCAGACGACCATCGCTCGGGTCGACGGTTGAGCCCGCTTCATAGAACACCGCCGCCTTGCTGCTGGCGGTAACCGGCGAGCAGGCCGTCAGTGCTATGTGGTAGGACGTCGTGCCGGCTGTCTGGCCTGAAGCCGTGAGTTGGCTGGTCATAACGTTAGGCAAGTTGACGGTGAAATCTTTAGACGACGTGTCGTTGCCGTTGATGGTACAAGTCGAGGCAGTCAATGCGCCGTTGAACGTGATGGTTCCGTCCGAGGCGAATGCACTGGCGGCAGTCAAGCCAAGCAAGCCAGCAACGAGGGTCGAAATAGCAAAAGTCTTCATACGAGATTCCAGACAGTTAGATTTGCGAATGTTTGTTTTAAAGTTAAATCGCCGCTAAGTATGTGAAGCGTCGAGCCTGGATTGGCGCCGAAAAGGTGCGCGTCAGTCCAGACAGTCAGCTTCATCAGACGACAGAGTCAGTGCGACTAAAGTCATCCGAGTCGCTCTCTACAAAGCGTGTTTGAATGATCCGGTATCCTTATCTAAGCTTCAACGAGATTGGTCTTATATTTTCATTGGCATTGTTGCTTATGTTTAGGAAATCGAATCTTTGATTGAGAGATGCCAAGAGAGGTGAGAGGGAAGTTGCTTTAAGGCAGCAGGTGAGCCGGCTTATTGCTGCGCCTGGGGCGTCGTATGCGTCCTGGCGCCTGCCTAAAATATCACTGCAAGAAGGGTCTGAAGCGAGTCGATCAGATGCGGAACCGAAGATGCGCTTTTGAATATCCCTGCTCGCCGGATTGATAACGCAGCCGGAAAGCGTCCGAACACGAGGTGAGGTTTTCAGTTCGCAAGCAGCATGGACCAGTGCTTGACGCCAGGCAGCTTATAAACTTGGGACGGCTTTTCGTCACGCGGCGGTTGCATGCGTAGTGCGTTAGGTGAAAGCGGCCTGTAGCGGCGCTGCAGTGCGGCAGGGACACCTCGCCTGGTGAAGCAAGACGAAAGTCATGGGGAAGGCAACGATCGAAAGCCGCGCAACTTACACAGACGCGCTTTGAGAAAAGGCTCTCTTTGCTGACGCTCCAAAGAAGACCAGAGGCCGAATGGACGCGAACCGGGAAAAACGGGAAGGACGGTGTTGGAAGACGAGTTAGATCGACGCGCCTAAACGACTCATGTACAAAAGCATCGGCACAACATATCGTGCCCACGCGATCTTCGGCTTTAACATGCTGCGCCGAAGCACGAGCGCATCAAGCCCCAGGTAGACTAAGCGGTATTAGATAGCAGCAGCCGAGCAGCGCAAAACCGATGCGCGTCGCCGTGCCTAAACAGAAGGTCAAATATGACGCGCCGCAGCAAACCCGAAAGCTGCTGCGGCGCGTTCGCCTTACACAGGCTTGATGTTCGAAGCTTGCTTGCCCTTCGGGCCCATCTTTTCTTCGTAGCTCACTTTCTGGCCTTCCGCCAGGCTCTTGAAGCCGTCAGCGCGGATTTCCGAGAAATGTGCAAACAGGTCCTCGCCACCGCCATCAGGCGTGATGAAACCAAAACCCTTTGCATCGTTGAACCACTTGACCGTACCGGTTGCCATATCTTCTTCCTGAATTTTGCCGCGTAGCGGCGGTTTCCTATCGCGATTGCGCTAAGGCGCCTATAGTGAACTGCCTACGTCTGAAAGGCAACTGGTGTTGTGCGCAAAATTACTTCTGCGTCAAACTCCGGTTCGCGAAACGCCGGATTTCCTGCCTTTCGGGCACACAACGTCCATTTCAACCTCAATATACCGATGGCAAGCCGTCCGGCCGATGCTTGAAGCGCCTGTGCACCCAATAATACTGCTCGGGCATCAGGCGAATCTGTTCTTCCAGAAATGCATTCATGCGGGTCGCATCGACCGTGTCGCTGGCGGACGGAAAATCGATCAAGGGTTTAAAGACCTTAAGCCGGTATCCTCGATAATCGGGCAACACTTCGGTGACGAACGGTACCACACGCGCATGTCCCAGCTTTGCAAGCCGAGAGACGGCAGTCAACGTGCAGGCCGGCACGCCGAAAAACGGCACAAAAACCGAATTGTCGATGCCGTGATCCATATCGGCCGCCAGCATCACCGGCGTGCCCGAGCGAAGCAGCGCAACCACCTTTCTGGCGCTCGTCGACCGCTCTATTAGCTCGGCGCCGAACCTGCCGCGCTGCCGTTTGGCGAGCGCGCACAGGCGCTTGTTCGACATGCGGGTGTAGAGCGCAGCCACCGGCGAAGTCGTCGAATGGACCAGACAGCCGACCTCGATGGCAACGAAGTGAAAGCCCATGAAAATGGTTGGCGGGGCGTTTTTATCATCGAGATCGATTTCGCTGTCTATCTGCACTATCGAACGTATCGACTTCGCGCTGCCGTACCACTGAATACCGCGCTCGAGATAGCTGCGGATTACATGACGAAAGTGCTTTTTGGCAAGCTCTTGATAGTGCGCTTCGGAATTGCCGGGAAAGCAAAGGCGCAGATTGACGAGAACGATGTGCTTGCGACGGCTCGGGATCTCGTACAGCAGCGCGCCAAGTATGCTGCCAATTCTGGCAACCCATCGATATGGAAGCATCGAGAGAGCACGGAGCAGTAGCGCGACAGGCGTGAAGCCGGGGTTCTCCGGTATTTGTTCTCGTGGATGAGGGAGGGAATCGGCTTTCATGGGCAGGTACCACTCGGTAGTAAACACCGTTTGCTCCGTAGACCGGCCTGAACCAGCTATTTACACATACGTAGTAGGCATTTAGTCTTGTTGAGCCGGAAAACAGCCGGCTGGATATTTCACGCTGATGGTCGGTGGCCTGGACGCGCCGGCCAAGGTGGCAAAGACTATTTTTCGCGAATCGATCGCCGATGCGATCGTGACGCACGCAAGACATTAGTCGCAGAGAATGGCGACTCTTGGCGGATTAGAAGCGGGCAAGGCTTGCGTTCAAACGCGCCTGCAACCGAGGAGATCGTGCAACCCGTCGCTGCACTTACACGAAGTTAGAACTAACGAAGCGAGTATTGAAAAAAGGATCGTCAGATCAATAATGCGCTAATTACTAATAAAGCGAGTCGTGCGAAAAGGGCGCTTTCTCGTTGAATGGAGCATGGATTGTTGAAGCCCCTTGGACGATACGGGCACGATCGATAGGAGGGAGCAACTCACAAGCGGCGAATGGTGCGTGCCGCGTGGCTTGCTTCAGGAGGCATGCTGTGAAGCTTAACACGCATGCGGCTGTAAATCGGTAAAACATAAGGCAATTGGAACGATATTTACCGGGCGCTGTGCAACTAAATCCTGCCCAACTAACGCGCGCGTCATCCTGTGTGCAGAGACTAAATAATTTAGTACGGTCGAGCCTTTATCGGCCGTTGTGGCAGACGTTGACCCGTGACCAAATTCGAATATGCGGACTGATACATCCATGATTCGAATCGACCGCGCCATCGGCAAAGCATTCAGAGATATTCGGATACCGAAACATAACGATTAACTTCAAGAAGTCGAGTCATCTCTTCGGCACACATAGGCATGGACTTTTCGCCGTGGCGTGCGTCGAATGATTAGCGACTCAATTCATCGCTGGGCGCATCACACCGACAACGCACATCAGCATGAAGTCGTTGAGATCACGATCATCGTGGTTTGCCTGCCCGTCGCCTATGGAACACCGGGCGGCGTCTTCCCTATAATCGCCCGATGGAAACTCAACTCGACAAACGCTTCGGCTTTCTGGTCGCCGATGTGGACCGCCTGTGCGGCAACCGCTTCGACGAGCTGGCCAAGTCATCGCTGAATCTGACCCGCGCGCAATGCCGCGTGCTTGCCTATCTGTCGCATTACGGCGAGGTGAATCAGGCGCGGCTCGCCGGGCTGCTCGAGGTCGCGCCGATTTCCGCCGGGCGGCTGCTGGATCGCATGGAGGAGGGCGGCTGGATCGAACGGCGGCTCAATCCCGACGACCGCCGCGAGCGGCAAGTGAGCATGACCGCGAAAGCCGAGAAGGCGCTCGACCGGGCGCGGCGCGTCGGCGACGAAATCACTTCCGAGGCGCTCGCGGGCCTGAGCCGCCAGGAAAGCGAGCAGTTGATCGGGCTCCTGCAGCGGGTGCGGGCGAACCTCAGCCGGATCGTCGACAGATAAGGTTTGGATCGGTTCTTGCTGCCGCGACAGGCGCTTCATTCACTTCCTGGGGAGAAGAACCATGCTGAACCTACGCACCGCACCGCTCGCCGTCATCGCGCTGTCCGTCGCGGCGCTCGTCACGCTGCCCGCGACGCCCGCACACGCGCAAGACGCCGGCGCGTCCACGCCCAAGCAGGTCAAGAAAGCGCAGCGCAAGGAAGCGCGCGCAAAGAAAAATGCCGAACTCGGCGAGCTCGAAAAGAACGGCTATAACCCCGGCGGCGAGCAGAACGACTATCCGCAGAATCTGCAGAACGCGCAGGCCAAGGTCAACGCAAAGAAGGCCGGACAACCGGCGCCCGCTTCGACGCCGTGAACCGGACGCTCAGTCACGTGAAGCTTCAGTCCAGCTGATACGACAACGAAGCGTTCACACGCGGACTGCGCGATGCGCTCTCGACGGGTGCATCGCCCGTTGCCTTGGCGACGGAGAGATCGATGCTGTAGTGCTTCGAATCCGACACTCGAAAACCTATCCCGAACGACGACAAACGCCGTGGACTCGCCGTGCCGCCGTGGAGAAAAACGCGCGCGGCATCGACCATGACGTAAGGCGTGAAGGTCTTCAGATACGTCATGCCGATATCGAGCGGCCGGTTCACTTCGAATGACGCGCCGAAGCCCGAATCGCCCGACACTTCGCCCGGCTGATAGCCCAGCGCGAAACGCTGCGCGCCGAACGAAACCTGCTCGGATGTCGGCAGGGAGTCGGGCGAATACTGCCCCGTCAGCGAAAGCGCCGTGCCGATTTTCATCGGCCATTCGTTGCTCTGCGTGTAGCTCGCGCCGGTCCGCACGAAGGTGAGCGAGACAGGATTGACGGGCGCGTAGCCGGCAATGTTGGTGTCCGCGCTCTTCGAGGCGCCGAGCACGTCGAACGCCTTCGCCACGTTCACGCTCGCGCGCCGCACGACGCCTGTCGCAATGCCGGTGTAATCGAGCTGCAATTGCGCGACGCGAATCTGCGAGCGCTGCGACAACTGCGGATTGCCCGCGACGATGGTGTTCTTCAGCCGGTCTTCATCGTGCGATGCATAGACGCTTCCCGTGCCGACGAGACTACGCGCGTTACTCAGCAGGAACGGATAGACGGCGGAAAACGCGAGCTTGTCGTTCACGACGGTGCGCTCGATATAAGACGGCAGCCCCGGATTGTCGACCGGATGCCCGTGATAATGCGATGCATCGACTTTCGCGGTGAAGCCATCCGTGCCGATAGGCAGCGAGCCGTTGAGCGCGTAATAGGTTTGATCGTCGCGTCCCTTGGGCAACAGAGCGGACGCCGACAGCGATTCGCCGAAGCCGAGCATGCCGTTCTCGGTCGCGCTCAGAATGCCCTGCACGCCCGGATGATTGAAGTCGATGCCCGTGCTCACGTTGAAAGGCTTGCGCTCGACATCGAGTTCGAGCGTGGCGGCGCCGTCCGTATCCTGCGGCGGTGCGACGGTCGCACGCGTCTTCACGCCCGGAATCATGCCGAGCACGTTGATATAACGCTCGAAATTCGCTTGCGTGAGCGGCCGGTCCTGACGCATGCGGTCGGCCACCGCGCGAATGCGCTTCTCGGCCGCGCCCGCGTTGCCCTTCACGACGACCTGCGCGATATACCCTTCGACCACCGTTATCCGCACCACGCCTTCCCGAAACGTTTGCGCCGGAATGAAGGCGAACGAGAGCGCATAGCCGCGCTCCTTGTAAAGCGCGGTGATGCCGTTGGCGGTTTCGATCAGCTTGCCGATGGTCACGTCCGTGCCGACGAGCGGCGCGAAGCGTTGCGCGACATCGTCGAAGGGCAGAGCCTTGACGCCCTCGATTTCGAATTTGCGCGGCGTGAGATGCTGTGCGAGGAGCGCGTCGAGCGCGGGAGCGGGAGGCTGCACGTTCACCGATACCGCCGGCTTGGGCGGCGTGTTCACTTGCGGCAGGGCATCGAGCGGATTGCCGCCGATGCTCGCGCGCGGCGCCGCCGGAGCAGTTTGAGCGAGCGCGAGTTGCGCCGTGAATGGTGCGCCGATTGCGGCGAGCAAGAGCACCCGTTTCCAGTCGCGGATCTCCACGATGAATCCTCGAAGGTTGTCGCGAGAACGTCGTACGGTGCGTGCTTCTTCCAACGTCCTGCACGGGCAGCGCCGCGTTCTTCGTCGTGTGTTGTCGTTTGGTGATGCGATTCGTGGCTTCGATCGGACGCGGGTTGTGTTGCTGGCATGCGCGTCGACATTCGCCTGGCGTCACGCCGTTTCCGAACCGCGATACGCCGCGATCCGGAAACGGTGACGCCTGGCTTCATGCGTTAGCGTCGCGGTCCTCCGAGCACGCCGCCGACGATCGAACCCACCGCGCCGAGCAAGCCCGTGCCAGAGCCGTTTGCGGTGCTGGCGGTGCTACCCGTGCCGCCTGTCGTCGTCGCGATACCTACGCCCGTACCGGCGCCTGCGCTGGTCGTGCCGTGCGTCGTGGCGACCGTCACGCCGACCGCGCCCGTGATCGTGGTCACCGTGCCGAGCACGCCGCCGCCCGAACCGGACGAGCCGGTCGTGCCGCCCGGCGCACCAGTAACCGCGCCAACGATGCCTGTCACCGGAGCCAGCACGCCACCGGCCGATCCCGTGGCGCCTGTAAGCGCGCCGGTTACGCCGCCGACCACGCCCGTGACCGGAGCAAGCACACCGGCACCAGCGCCTGTACCGCTCGTCGCGCCTGTCAACGCACCCGTCACGCCGCTGACCACGCTCGTGACCGGCGCGAGCACGCTCGTACCGCTGCCGGTCGCGCCCGTCAACGCACCCGTGACGCCGCCGACAAGCCCCGTGACCGGTGCGAGCAAGCCCGCCGTCGAGCCCGTGCCGCCGCCCGTCGCGCTCGTAAGCGCGCTCGTCACGCCGCCGACGAGACCGGTGACCGGCGCAAGCAAGCCTGCCGTCGTTCCAGTGCCGCCCGTTGCGCCCGTCAGTGCGCCCGTGACGCCGCCGACCAGACCCGTGACCGGCGCAAGTACGCCCGAGCCTGCGCCGGTCGCGCCGCCGAGAATGCCGGTGATCGGTGCGAGCGGATTGGACGCTGGCGTGCCGCTGACGAGGCCGCCCGCGGATGCCACCGTCGTTCCCGTGGTCGACACCAGATTGCCCACGCCCGCCGTGACCGGATTGGCGCCCGTGCCTGCGATGCCCTGACCCGCCTGACCGAGCGCGCCGCCGAGCGTCGTAAGCAGGTTGTCGACCGGCGTGCCGAGGCCCGTCGCCGCGCCGACGGTCTGCGTCGTCGAACTGACGACAGACGTGATCGGCGTGATGGCCTGGCTGACTTGCTGCGTGAGTTGCTGAACCGGTGCGCCGGTCAGCGTTTGATCGAGGACGCCGCCCGTCTGCGTCACCGCGTTACCCACGATTCCGACGATGCTCCCGACCGGCGTCGTAACAGGTGCGAGCGGCGAAAGCGTACCGGTGCCGAGGCTCGATACGAGCGTCCCGGCGCTGCTGACCGTATCGCCGGTTTTTTCGACGACACCGCCAAGACTCGCCACCGTCGTGCCGACCGGATTCGTGCTCGAGCCGATGGTTCCGAGCCCGGCCGACACGCCATCGCCGAGCGTCGTGACAGCCGCGCCTGCGTTCGTGACGACATCGCCCGTGGCTTTCGTGGTGCCCGCGCTGACGAGCGGTGTGGTCGTCGCGCCGATTGCCGACCCGATTCCCGATACCGTCGCGCCAAGCGCGGACACCACGTTGCCTGTTTTGCCTACGACGGCCGCGACAGGCTGAGGCGTCGTGCTGCCCGTGGTGCCACCGCCGGTTCCCCCACCGCCAGTGCCCCCGCCGCCCGTGCTGCCCCCGCCGGTGCTGCCACCACCCGTACCGCCACCACCCGTGCTACCGCCTCCGGTGCTGCCACCGCCGGTGCTGCCACCACCCGTACCGCCACTACCCGTGCTACCGCCTCCGGTGCCGCCGCCGCTTGTGCCGCCCGTGCTGCCACCGGAGCCCCCGCTGGTCCCCCCGCCACTACCCCCGCCGCTACCCGTTCCGGTACCGCCGCTGCTGCCCGAGCCCGTGCCGCTGTCGCCGGTCGTGATCGTTCCAGAGCCGCTACCGCTCGCGCCTGCCGACTTGCTCATCGTTCCCGAGCCGCCACACGCCGCCAGCGTGAGTACGCTCGCGACCGCTGCCGCGACGATAGACTTGCGCAAGAATTCCTGTCCGACGTTCCTCGTATTCATGATGGCCCTCGTTACTTTGTTTTGGTTGAACCGCGGGCCAGTAACTGCGAAAGGTGTGCCAACGTACGGACGACGGGGCTCGCAGGCGTTCCTCGCCCTGCGAGAAGCGCTCGCGAAAGGAGAATTTCCAAATGAATTCGGGGTTCGGCGGGAGATTGCGGCCGCCTCTCACCGCGTATCGGCAAACGGCAATTCGGACGTTCGTAACGTAACGAACATCGAGCCGCGTTACGACGCGACGCGTTACGCGGGCCCGCCATAAAGAGCCAGTCAATGAAAAAGAGCGGGGCAGGAAATCAATACGAGTCGCTGCATTCGCATCAAGTTGATTTTACTGATATGCCAGAGTTTATTTACCCGATGCAACTATTGATGCACTGCACGATACAAAATGTTCTGACGTAATTGATTTTGAGATGTGCATGCGATATAAATTCGCCAACGCAGTCCTCTTCTTTCGGCAAACGTTGTGGGAGGGTAGCGATCAACAAGAAAAACCAAAAATATCGAGAGAGTTGGAGCGCCGCTCCGATGCATGGGCCCGGGGTCACGACATCGCGTTCGCGTGGTGGTCTGCCGCCTGGAGCCTCGCACGAAGAGGCGAATCCGCGGCCAGGCAGTACACCATCCGAGGGCAACAAGAATGACATCTACCTTGCTTCAATTCATCCGCGACAGGCGTGGGATCACCGCCATCGAATATGGGCTGATTGCCGGCGTGCTTGCGCTCGGCATCATGACGGCCGTGGGCGGCGTC
Source organism: Caballeronia sp. LP006 (assembly GCF_031450995.1). Taxonomy (NCBI): domain Bacteria; kingdom Pseudomonadati; phylum Pseudomonadota; class Betaproteobacteria; order Burkholderiales; family Burkholderiaceae; genus Caballeronia; species Caballeronia sp. LP006. The sequence goes on from NZ_JARTVW010000003.1 coordinate 464,429, forward strand.
TCCACTCAGCTCACGTCCACTTTCAACGCGATAAAGGCGGAGCTCGCTAAAACGTCGAGCTAATCCCATCTTTATTCGCTGACGAGATGCCGATTCGCGCGCCGGAGCAATCCGGCGCGCGGACCGAATACATCTTTCGAGTTTCGATTAAACCTCCGTATTACTACGGAGGGCGCTGTCTTATTGCCTGCCGATTTACGCTGCCATGATTTATTTTGAATCCGCGATATTTATCGGCTGGGCGCTGGCGGTCGTCTTATTCGACTGGCAGCGCAGGTCCATTCCGAATTCGCTGGTCGCGGCCGGAGGCGTGTTCGCGCTTGCGTTCGCCGCGCTCGGCATTTCGCCTTTTCAGACGGCGATCGGCTTCGCATTGCTCGGCGCGTTGGCGGGTTTCGCCGCGCTCTTGCCGTTCTACCTGCTCGGCATGATGGGCGCCGCCGACGTCAAGGCGTTCGCCGTGCTCGGCGCGTGGTGCGGCCCGCGCGAACTCGTCGGCGTCTGGGTCGCGGCGAGCCTTGCGGCCGCGGTGCATGCGCTCGTGTTGCTCGCGCGCCGTGAGGACCGCGTGGTGCTGTCGCTGCGCAGTCTTGCCGCGCATGCGAGCGTGGCCGAACGCAGGCGCAACAGCACGCCCTACGGCGCATTGCTCGCGGCGGCTGGGATCGGTCAGCTGGCGCTGCATCTGCTGAACGCAACGGGGCGGCCAGCATGAAGTCCGCGCCATCAATCCAACGGCCACGCCCACGACGAAACCAGCGCGGCAACGTGGCGGTCGAGTTCGCCATCGTGTTTCCGCTGTTCTTCCTGATCTTCTACGCCATCGTCACCTACAGCCTCGTGTTCGTCGCGCAGCAGTCGCTGACGCTCGCAGCGGAAGAGGGCGCACGCGCCGCGCTGCGCTATCAGGCCAACGCGACAAGCATCGACGACGCCCTCGCGCGCCGTGGCAGTGCCGCCTGCCAGACCGCGCAAGGCTTGTCGAACTGGCTTGCGGGACTCGCGCAATGCACCGCCACGCCCGCGCCGTGTACCTACGACGGGACCCTGCGCTGCATCCAGGTGACGCTCGCTTATGCCTATGCGCAAAAGCCGCTGGTGCCGACGCTGCCGTTGATCGGCCTCGCGCTGCCCGATTCGCTGGTGGCGCGCGCGATGGTCCAACTCAATCCGGACAACGTGTTATGAGCGTCCGCCCGAACTTTCACGATTGATCTCACATGGCCAACGTCACACGAACGCTCGCGGTCCTGTTTTTCATGCTGGCCATCGCGCTGGGCATCTTCGCGTTCACGCTGGCGCGCGCCCCGGCGCCGCTGCCGGCAAGCGCCAACGGCGGCGCGCCCGGTCCCGCGCTCGCGGTGGATCGCAAGCTCGCGCCGGTGGTGATCGCCGCACGCGATTTGCAGCCCGGCAAGCCGCTCGATGCCGCGTCGCTCACGGTGCGCATGCAGGCCGAACCCGCGTCCGGCGTGTTCAGCGATACCGCCGCGCTCACCGGCCGCACCACGCGCGTCGCGGTGCCGCAAGGCACGCCGCTCACGGTCGAGACGCTGTCTAGCGGACTTGCCGATGTCGTCGAGCCGGGCGAACGCGCGGTCGCGGTGCGCGTCGACGAAACCAACGCGGTCGGCAATCTCGTGCGCCCAGGCAATTTCGTCGATGTGTTTTTCACGCTCAAGCGCGAAGGCGGCGGCAGCAGTGGCGCCGAAGTAGAGGCGACACAGGCGCGCCTTCTATTGTCGAAAGTGCGCGTGCTGAGCGTGGGCGGCGCGTCGGTGGAAGGTGTCGATGGCAAGGCCGCGGGCGACACGAACCAGGCGACTCGCAATTTGAACGCACAGACCGCCGTACTCGCCGTGCGCACCGCCGACGTCGATGCGCTCACGCTCGCCGAAAGCTCGGGCCGCCTCGTGCTGGCGCTGCGCAACACCAACGACGACGAAATGCCGCCGCCGCAGTCGTGGCTGCCCCTGCATGCCGCTGCCTTGCATGCCGACGCGGATGGCGCCGCACGCGCGGCCGCCGGGGTATCGCTCGGTGCGCTGTCGGGCGCGCGCGCCGGCCGCGAACCGGTGACGCAGCCGCGTGCGGCGGGCGTGGCGCGTGCGCCGCGTAGCAACGAAGTGGAAGTGATCCGGGGTGGCCGTGTCGAGCGAACCGCATATTGAGCGCGCCGATGCCGGCTATCCCGATGAATTCGAAACGAAGCAAGCCATGACGATGACGATAAACCGGCCACCGATCTTGCGGTTCCACACGCGCGCGCTCATGGCGTGCTGCGCGGTTTTGCTTGGCCTCAACGCGAACGTGGCGCAAGCCGTCGCGACGCCGCACGCGGATGACATCGAGCGTGCATCGACGGGCAGCGCGCAAGACGCTCCCGTGATCGCGCTTGCGACCGGTGCGCAGCGGGTTCTCGCGCATGGCCGCTCGGTGTCGCGCGTGGCCGTCGCCGATCCCGCCATCGCTGATGTTCTCGTGCTCAAGAATGGCGGCGTGCTGCTGGTCGGCAAGTCGGCAGGCACGACCAATCTGCTCGTCTGGGAACAGGGCCGCGACACGCCGGCGTCCTATACCGTCGATGTCGCCGCCAGCGCGAACGCCGCGCTGCTCGACCACGACGCGCCGCAAGTGCGCGTGCTCGGCAAGACGGCCGTGCTCAGCGGCAGCACGCCGTCGATGGCCAAGCATCAGCGCGCGGCAGCGGCGGCGCGCGCGGCTATCGGCAAGGACGGCGCGCTCGTCGATACATCGACGGTACAGAGCAAGAGCGTCGTGCAGGTGGACGTGAAAGTGATCGAGTTCAGCAAGGCCGTGCTCAAGGAAGCCGGCTTCAATCTGTTCTCGCAGAATCACGCGGGCTTCGCGTTCGGCAGTTTCGCGCCCAGTTCGCTGGGTTCCTATACCGGCGGCGCGACGACCGCGTTGCAGGTGACGTCCACCTCGCCAATCGGCGCCGCGTTCAACCTGCTGCTCAACTCGGGCTCGCGCGGTTTGTTCGCCAACCTGAGCCTGCTCGAAGGGAACAACCTCGCGCGCGTGCTCGCGCAGCCGACGCTCGTCGCGCTCTCGGGCCAGAGCGCGAGCTTTCTCGCGGGCGGCGAAATTCCGATTCCGGTGCCGCAGGCGCTCGGCAGCACGACCATCGTTTATAAGCCGTATGGCATAGGCCTTTCGCTCACGCCGACCGTGCTCGGCGCCGACCGCATTGCGCTCAAGGTCGCGCCCGAAGCGAGCCAGCTCGACTTCGCGCACGCCATCACCATCGACGGTGTTTCGGTGCCCGCGCTCACCACGCGCCGCGCGGAAACGGCGGTCGAACTCGGCGACGGCGAGAGCTTCATGATCGGCGGGCTGGTGGATCGCGAAACGGCGTCGAACGTGAACAAGGTGCCCTTGCTCGGCGACTTGCCGATCATCGGCGCGTTCTTCAAGACTTTGCAGTACTCGCAGACGGACCGCGAGCTGGTGATCATCGTGACGCCGCACCTGGTCGCGCCTATCGCCCGGGGCGCCGCCTTGCCGATGACGCCCGGCCAGCAGTCCGAACAGCGCGACGGACCGGTGTGGAAGAGCTTCGTCGGCGGAGCGCTTTCTTCCGACACCGCGCCAGGATTTTCGCGATGAACACCCAAGGATTCGGACCCGGCAAGGCAGCAGCGGCGGCGGCAGCGGGCGAGCCGCTCACCGCGCGCTTTCTGCTGGCGAGTCCCGAACCGTCGAGGCAAGCGTGGCTGCAGCAGGCGCTGACCAGCACGGGCGCGGTGGAAATCGCGCCGTGCGACGCCGTCGCGCTGGTCACGCGCATCGCGGAATGCGCGCCGGCCATCGTGTTCATCGACTTCACCGAGCGCGCCGATTACCACGCGGCCGCACTCGCCGAAGCGGCCCGCGACGCTTTTCCAAACGTGCCGGTCGTGGCGCTCGGCACGCTTGCGACGCCCGCACCCGCGCTCGCCGCTTTGCGCGCGGGCGTGCGCGATTTCATCGATACCGGTGGACATCCCGGCAGCGTGCTCACGGTGGCGCGGCGGCTTATCGACGAGCGTCCCGAACATGTGCCCAAGCGCGGCAAGCTGACGGTGCTGCTCGGCGCGCGCATCGGCGTGGGCGTGAGCACGCTCGCCGCCAATCTCGCCGTGAGTCTGCAACGGCGCGGTCAGAGCGCGCGCCGCGCCACCGCGCTGCTCGATCTCGGCCTGCCCGCCGCCGACAGCGCGCTTTTGCTCGACACGCGCAGCGAACTGCATTTCGTCGATGCCGTGCGCAACCTGCGCCGGTTCGACGAAACCTTCGTGCACACCGCCTTCGCGCGTCATGCGAGCGGCCTCGCGCTTACCGCGCTGCCCGCCGATCTTGCCGAAATGCGCGCGATTTCCTTTGCCACGGCCGTCAGCACGCTCAACCGGCTGCGCGCATACTTCGACCACCAGATCGTCGATCTCGGCGGTTTTTCGAATCCCGACTTCGTCGCGCAAGTCGTGCAGGCCGCCGACGAAACCTGGCTCGTATGCGATCCGAACGTGGTCTCGGCGGTCTCGGCTGTCACGCTCGTCGAGCATGTGCGCGGCGGCGAGCAAACCGAAACCGCGGCGCGGAAGATTTCGCTCGGTCTCGTCGTCAACAAGTTCGATGCGGCGCTCAACTTCGGCGCGGATCAACTGGCCGCGCGGCTCGGGCTACCGCTCATCGGCATCTTGCCGGAACGTGCGCAGGCGCTCGGGCGCGCGGTGAATCAGGGAAGCCTGCTCGCGGATACCGCGCCTCGCGACCCTTACGTGCGCGCGCTTTTACCTCTCGTCGCGCGTCTCGCGGATGAACCCGCGCCCGCCGGCCGCCATGCACTGCCCAAGGCTACTGAAAGCCCGGCCGCCGGACTCGCGCAACTTCTTCCCACCTTTCTCAGGCGGTCATGACGATGGTTCAGGACTTCAGCAAGGACATCGCGTTTTCCAACGATCTGGCCGAGGATGCCGTCGCGTTCGCGCACTCGCAGCAGTTCCAGGACGTGGCGAGCGCGGCGCATGAACATCTGCTCACGCGTATCGAGGAACTCGGCGCCGAATTCGGGCGATGGTCGCGCCAGGCCATCCAGCAATTCGTCGATCTGGAGATGGACAGCTTCGTGCGCCTGCGACGCATCCCGCTCAACGAGAGCGAGGTACGCCTCGTCGCGGCCGCGCTCACGAAGGAGCTCGCGGGCTTCGGTCCGATCGAGGACTTGCTCGCCGATGCCGCCGTGGAAGACATCCTCATCAACGGCTATAGCGATGTCTACGTGTCGCGTCACGGCATGCTCGAAAAGATTCCCGTGCGCTTTGCGGACAACGCGCACCTCTTGCGCATCGTGCGGCGGATTCTCGCGCCCATCGGCCGACGGCTCGACGAGTCGAACCCGATGGTCGATGCGCGCCTGCCAGACGGCGGCCGCCTGAACGTGGTCATCGAACCGTTGTCGATCGACGGGCCGGTGGTGTCGATCCGCAAGTTTCGCCGCGATCCGCTGCGCCCCGACGATCTGCTCGCGAACTCCACGTTCAATCAGGAGATCAGCTCGCTGCTCGAAGCGGCGGTGGAGGCGCGCTGCAACGTGCTCGTCTCGGGCGGCACGAGTTCGGGCAAGACGTCGCTGCTCAACGCGCTCGCGTTCTTCATTCCGAAGCACGAACGCGTCGTGACGATCGAGGATACGGCCGAGTTGTCGCTGAACCATCCGCATGTGGTGCGGCTCGAAAGCCGTCCGGGCGGCTTCGACGGCGCGGGCGTCGTGTCGATTCGCGACCTCTTGCGCAACACGTTGCGGATGCGGCCCGACCGGATCATCGTCGGCGAAGTGCGCGGTGGCGAAGTGCTGGAAATGCTGCAGGCGATGAACACCGGCCACGACGGCTCGATGGGGACCGTGCACGCGAGTTCACCGCGCGAGTGCCTTTACCGGCTGGAAATGCTCGCGGGTTTCGCGGGCTTTCAGGGCACCGAGGCAAGTCTGCGGCGGCAGATCGCGAACGCCATCGACTTTATCGTGCAGATCGGGCGGCTCTCGAACGGCAAGCGGCGCATTCTTTCCGTGACGGAAGTCACCGGGCTGTCGGACAACATCATCGCGATGCAGGAGTTGTATCGCTACGACCCCGTCGCCGATGCGAACGGCGAGGAAACCGACCGCTGGACCTCGCTCGGCATTCATCCGAGCTCGCCCAAGCTCGCGAAGTATCGGCAGGCGTTGGGCGCGTCGCTTGCAGAAGGATTCGGCAAGGGCGGCGGCGGTGGTTTCGGCGGCTTCGGCGGAGGCTTCCGTGTCTAGAGGCGTGGCGCTCGTCGCAATGCTCGCGCTGTTGTTCGCGGCCGCCGCGCTCGCCTTGTGGCGGCGCGGCGCGCAAAAGCGCGAACGCATGCTCGCCGCGCGCTTCGTGGAGCGGCAGGTCATGGCGTCGCACGCAACGCCCCGGCCGCGCACTGCACGGCAGCCCGAGCAGTCGCGGGCATCGGCGAACACGCACTCGGGCGTGAGTGTCGAGATTGCGCGAGACATCGTGCGGGCGCGTGCCGCTTATGGACATCTGATGCGGCGTGCGGGAATCGAACGGCCGCGCGCTTTCTTTTTCGTCACGCTTGTCGCCGCGGCGCTGGCCGCATTCTGGATGACGGCGCGCACGAACGCATTGCTCGGGCTTGCGGCCGCCGCGCTCGTGCTTGCCGTGACGGCGGCAGCGCTGTTTTGGCGCGCGCAGAAAAGACGTCAGCGTATCGTGCGGCAGTTGCCCTCGTTCATGGATGGCATCGTGCGGCTCATCGTCATCGGTCATAGCGTGCCGGCGGCGTTTCAGACCGCGCTCGCAAGCGCGGAGCCGCCGCTCGCCGATTGCCTCGACCGCGTGTTGCCGATGCTGCGTACCGGCATGGAGATCGATCACGCGCTCGGCGCGGTGGCGCGGATGTATCGCGTGCGCGAGCTCGAACTGGTGGGCGCGGTGCTGCGCGTATCGGTGAAATACGGCGGGCGCTCGGACGTGATGCTCGACCGCATGTCGGCGCTCATGCGCGATTTGGAACAGGCCGACCGCGAACTCGTCGCGCTGTCGACGGAAACGCGCCTCTCATCGTGGGTGCTCGGTCTCCTGCCCGTTCTGCTCGGCGCGGCGGTGATCGTCACCAACCCTCAGTATTTCGATGCGATGTGGACCGATCCGCTCGGCCAGCGGCTCGTGTACGCGGCGCTCGGCCTGCAAATGCTCGGCGTGTGGCTGCTGTTTCGCATGGCGAGGCTCAGGACATGAGCGCGCGCGCCGTAAACGTTAAGAGGACGCGATGCATCTGACGCCCAACCTCGTGGCCGCGTTCGCCGTGCTCGCGCTCGCATGCGCCGCCGCCCTGATCGGCGTGCTCGCGTTGAGCCGCTACGCGCGCATGCAACGCTCGGCGCGCACGCTGGAAGGTGCGCTCACGCAACGTGTCGCGGCAGGCGCGCCGGTATCGACGGATAGCGGGCCCGCGCGCAGCGAAGCGCCGCCAACGGGCCTGTTCGCCGCCATCGGTCGCGCGAGCATCGCGTGGCTCGATACCTCGTTCGGGCGCATCGCCGTGGCCGACGAAGACCGCCGCCTGCTCGATCGCTGCGGCTATCTCGACGCGCGCGCTCGCGGCGCTTTCATGCTGGCGCGCATCGCGGGCGCGGCGCTCGCGCCGGTCGCGCTGATGTTGCTCGCGCGTGGCACGCCGCACGGCGCGCGCTTCATGCTGCTGCTGTTCGTCGCGCTGTCGGGCGGCTTCATGGCGCCGAAGTGGTTCGTGCAGGGCCGGGCGAACGCGCGTCAGCGCGCGGTCGGCAACGAGCTGCCGATGTTCGTCGATCTGTTGCGGCTGTTGCAGGGCGTGGGGTTATCGCTGGATCAGAGCCTGCAAGTGATGATCCACGACTTCAAAACGGTGCTGCCGATCTTGTCGAAGGAACTGGCGGCGGCGCAGGCGCAGTTTGCGACGGGCCGCACGCGCGAGCAGTCGCTCAAGCGCCTTTCCAGCAGCTACGAGAACGAAGACCTCGCGGCGGTCGTGCGGCTCGTGATTCAGGTGGAGAAATACGGCGGCGCGGTGCAGGAGCCGCTCAGGCAGTTCGGCGACCGTCTGCGCGAGGCGCGGCGTGCGGCGCTGCGTGAGCGCATCGGCAAAGTCACCGTGAAGATGACGGGCGTGATGGTGCTGACGCTGTTGCCTGCGCTGCTCATCGTCACCGCGGGGCCGGGGTTTCTCGCGGTATTGCATTCGCTTTCGGGGCTTCATCGATGACGCAATCTTCAATCAACCGGACGCGACTCGTCACGCTTGCCGCTGTCGGCGCATGCATGCTGATAGGCGGATGCGCGAGCAAGATGGAAAGCGGCTACGGCGTCGGCATTCAGGCCGAACGTCAGGCCGCGCTCGATCAGGCGATGCATCGCGATGCCGCGCCCGACACGCCCGGCATGTATCTGGCGCTCATCGACCGGATGCAGTCGCAAGGGTTGTACTTCGCGTCGCTCGCGCATATCGACGCTTACGAGCAGCAGTATGGCGAGTCGCCCGACACCATTCTCTTGCGCGCCGATGCACTGCGTCAGACCGGCCAGACACAGCCCGCCGAAGCAGCTTATGCGCGTCTCGCCGATACCCCGTTCGCCGCGCGCGGTCTGCGTGGACTGGGTTTGCTGGCCGGCCAGGCGGGCGACTTCCGGCTGGCGGCAATGCGCTTCGAAGCCGCCGCGCAGCGCGCGCCGACCGATGCCGCGACGCTGTCCGACCTGGGGTACGCGAAGCTGCGCGAAGGCGACATTGCGGGCGCGCGCGTGCCATTGATGAAGGCCGCCGAACTCGCGCCGGACAACGCGAAGATCATGAGCAACGTCGCGCTCTTCCTGCTTTCGAGCGGGCAGGCCGCGAACGCGCAGGGATTGATGACGCAACAGAAGTTCACGCCGGACGTGCAGCAGGCCATTCAGGGCGATGCAAAGCGCGTGCAGCAGGCGGCGCGCACGTATCGCGCGCAAGTGCAGGACAAAGGCGGCGGTAGCCGTATCGCGTCACGTTGAAATCGAATCGAGCGAGGAAGCAGTCGATGAAAGCATCGTCAATGGCAGCGATCTGGTTGAGCGCCATGGCGCTCGTATCCGCAGCGCGGGCCGAGGAAGGCGCACCGGCAGCAAGCGAAGTCGGTCACGCAACCGAAGCCTGGCTCACGTTGCAGTCGAGCAATGCCGCAGCCGGTCCCGCGCGCCCGATGCCCGGCGCGCAAGCGAGTCTTGCCTACGCGCGCTACATGAAGTCGTTCGAGACGGTTATTCCCGAGCGCTACGGCTCGTCGCTGGAACAGGCGGGACGTCCGGCGCTCGATGTCAACTATCACGACGCGGACTGACCGACCCATGACACGGCCTTTTCGCCATCGACCAGCGCGGCGCGCGCAACGCGGCGTGGCGGGCACGCTCGCGGCCATCTGGCTGATCGTGGCGGTGGCGGCGCTCGGCGCGATCGACGTCGGCAATTTCTTTTTCGCGCGCCGCAGCCTGCAAAGCGCGGCCGATCTAGCGGCAACCGCAGGCTCGCAAGTCGCCGATGCCGCGTGCACGCGCGCCACCGCTGCCGCGACGGGCAGCGCGGCGGTCAACGGCTTCGATGCCACCGCGTCGGGCAACGGCATGACGACCGCGTGCGGCCGCTGGGACACGCAAGCGAACGCCGCGCCCGACTACTTCGCGGCGGGCGGCACGCCGATCAACGCGGTGAAAGTCGTCGCGACGCGCACCGTGCCGTACTTCTTCGTGGGGCCGGCACGCACGGTGACGGCGACGGCCGTCGCCAAGGTCACGGATATCGGCGCGTTCAGCATCGGCACGACGCTCGCGAGCATTGGCCCGGGACCGATCAACGGCCTGCTCAACGCGCTGCTCGGCACGAGCCTCAATCTCTCGCTCGCGTCGTATCAGGGACTCGCCGATACCCGCGTGAAAATCGCCGATCTGGTGACGGCGGCGGGCGTGGGCACGGTCGATCAACTGCTCGCCACGAGTCTCACGGCCGCGCAGATCGCGCGCCTGATGGTGAACGCGCTGCAAACGACGAGCGTGGCCAACGCCAATCTCTCGACGGCGCTTGGCGCGATGCAGACCATCGCGAGCGCCAATATCTCGGGCAATCAGACGATCTCGCTCGGCAAGACATCGACGGCGCCGGGGCTGCTTTCGGTGGCGCTCGCCAACACGCAATCCGCGCTCAACGCGACCATCAGCCCGTTGGACGCGCTCTTCGTCATGGCCGAGATCGCGCAGGCCGGGAAGTCGGCGGTGAACGTGGCGGGCGGGTTGAATCTGCTCGGGATTTCCGCCGGGCTGACCGTGCAGGTCATTCAGCCGCCGGTGCTTGCCATCGGCGAAGCGGGCCAGGATGCCAACGGCAACTGGCGCACGAAGGCGCAGACCGCGCAAGTGCGCGCATCGCTCGATGTCACGGTCGGCACGCTGTCGCTCGTGCTCGGTCCGCTCTTCGGCAACATCGCGCCGACCGTGCATCTGCCCGTGGTCGTGGAGGCCGTGGCGGGCTCCGCGTACCTTGCGTCGACGCAATGCAAGGGGCCGCCGCTCGCGCGGCGCTCGGTCATCGGCGTCAACAGCACGGTGGCGAACGTGTGTGTCGGCGACACCCCCGCGGGCACCGCCGCCTGCTCGCAACCGGCGACGCTCGTCAACGTGCTCGGACTGCTGACGGTCACCGCCAAGGTGACCACCGGCTCCGTGCCTTCGGCATCGGGCACGCTCACGTTCGATGGCCAGAGCGGCAACAGCGACGACTATCAGACACTTGCATCGCTGCCGGGGAAGACGCTCGCCAACGCGTTGTCCTCGCTCAACACGAGTCTCTCGGCGCCTGGCGGTTTGATACTCGCGTCGCCGCTGCTTCCGTCCGCGCTGCTTAATAGCATCGCACCGCTGCTGCTTGCCCTGCTCACGCCCGCATTGACCACGATACTCGCCGGACTGGACCAGGTTCTCGTCCCCGTCCTGCAACTCCTCGGCGCGCAGATCGGCACGAGCACGATTCACGACTTGTCGCTTACCTGCGGCGAATCGCAACTGGCGTACTGAACGACATGAGACAGATCACCAAAATCGATGGCCTCGACATCCACGTGTGGGAGGGCAAGTCCGACATCGTCGAGCGCGTGGTGCGCTGCATGTCCAGTCACGAAGTGGATGTATTACGCGCGGACGGCACGTCCATCAGCGCGCCGCGCGATTCGTCGCGCCCGGCGATCGCGATCATCAGCGTAAGCGTGATAGACAGCGGCGCGTTCGTGCTGCGCGACTGGGAAGCGCGTCATTCGATGCCCGTGGTCTGGGTCGGCGCGGCGCCGCGCGAACGCGATCCGTCCATGTTTCCCGCCGATTATTCGCACATCCTGCCGCTCGATTTCACCGGCGCCGAATTGCGCGCGATGGTCTCGAAACTCGCACAGCAATTGCGCGCGCATGGCGAGGAAGCGCAGGCGTCGCATGCGTTGATCGCGCATGCCGAATGCATGCAGGCGCTCCTGCACGAAGTCGATACCTTCGCCGATTGCGATACGCCCGTGCTTCTGCACGGCGAGACCGGCGTCGGCAAGGAGCGCATTGCGCAATTGCTGCACGAGAAGCATCGCCGCTATGGCGAAGGTCCGTTCGTGCCGGTGAACTGCGGCGCGATTCCCGATGGTCTCTTCGAGTCGCTGTTCTTCGGGCATGCGAAGGGATCGTTCACGGGCGCCGTGCTCGCGCATAAAGGCTACTTCGAGCAGGCCAACGGCGGCACGCTTTTTCTCGATGAAATCGGCGACTTGCCGCTCTATCAGCAAGTCAAGCTGCTGCGCGTGCTGGAAGATCAGGCGGTCACGCGGCTCGGTTCCGCGACGCCCGTGCGGCTCGAATTCCGGCTTATCGCGGCGAGCAACAAGAGCTTGCCGCAGCTCGTGAAGGACGGCACGTTTCGCGCGGACCTCTATTACCGGCTCGCAGTCATCGAACTCAAGATTCCGACGCTGGAAGAACGCGGCGCGGCCGACAAGATTGCGCTCTTCAAGTCGTTCATCAACGAAGTGGTGGGCAAGGAGAAGCTCGAGTCCTTGCCCGAGTTACCGTACTGGCTGGCGGACGCCGTCGCCGATGTCTATTTTCCCGGCAACGTGCGCGAGTTGCGCAATCTGGCGGAGCGCGTGGGTGTGACGGTGCGGCAACTCGGCTCGTGGGACGAAGGGCGCGTCAAGCGGCTCCTCGTGCTCGCGCGCAATGCGCAACCCGTGGATAACGCCACTGAGCTGCTCGTCGACCGGAGCAAGTGGGACATGAACGAACGAAACCGCGTGATCGCCGCGCTCGAAGCGAACGGCTGGCGCCGGCAGGACACGGCGTTGCATCTGGGCATCAGCCGCAAGGTGCTGTGGGAGAAGATGCGCAAGTTCCAGATCTTCGATGAGGAACCGGAGACGCGCCCGCTCTGAGTGCCGCGCTCGGGTATCGATTCCGGGCGTCCAAAAAAAACGCCGACGCATGCCTACGTCGGCGAAGTTCTGGCGTTTCGAGGGCTGCCAGAAGCTCTGGGCGGCCGGATAAAATCAGCGGGTCCGGCCTTATGTCCTTTCAACCTTCCATACAGGCGGTGCGCGCCTTCATGCCGCGTCCGCGATACGCATCGCCGAGCGCCGGCTGGTCTGCCGCGTGATTGCAAGGGCTCCCTGCATGCCTTGCATGTCCGCGTGAGCATCGACGCCCGGCACGTTGTCCATGCCAAACGTGGGCCGCGCGAGCAGGAAGCCTTGCGCGAGCACATGCGGCCACTGCGCGAGCCATTGCGCCTGCGCGGGCGTCTCCACGCCTTCGACGACGATCGATACCTTGAGCCGCGTGAGCAGCGCGAGCACCGAGGAAAACACCATGCACGCATTCGGGCAGCGCGGCGCTTCCGCGAGCAGCTCCTTGGCGATCTTCACGGTGCCGAAGTCGATCGGCCCGAGCGCGGCGAGGCACGCGTAGCCGGTACCGAAATCATCCATCGCAATGTTGACGCCTTTATTACGGAAGCGCTGGACGACCTGTTGAATCGACGGAAAGAGCGCAAGATCCTCGCTTTCCGAGAGTTCGAGTTCGATATAGCTCGACGCGATGCCATGCGCCACGCAGATCGCTTCCATGCGTTTTGCGAAGCCCGGCATGGCGGCGACCGAAGGCGGCACGTTGACCGCGACGGGATAACGCTTGCCGCCGCGCGCGAGCCACGTGGCGATATCGCCTGCGACGGCATCCATGACGAACCAGGTGATCTTCACCATGACGTCCGGGTCCTGCAACGCCTCGCAGAACGCGCCAGGCAAGAGCACGCCGTAGTCTGGATGACGCCAGCGGATGAGCGCTTCCATGCGCGCAAGCTCGCCGCTGTCGACTCGGTAGATTCCCTGATAGGCGATACAAAACTCGCCAGCCGCGAGACCCTGAAGTACGCGACGCCTCAATGCCTGACCGGAGTCGCGCACGACGTTCTCGACCTGCGAGCGGGATGTCGTTGTACTCATGCTTTGCCGCCCTCCCTTAGTGTTCAAGAGAAGGTTTGCAGGAGTCGTGCCAGTTTGGATATACGCGGCGGTTCGGCGTTCGGATGCGGACTTCAGAAAGGGAAAACCCGAATTTTTGCCGGTGTTGAGCGATCCTCGGAAGCATCGGGAAGAGCGTATCGGTCAAAGGTAACGTTACGTCGAGGCAAGCGTTACGCCCGCATGCGTCGTCACCGTGCACGGCGCCTTGTAGTTTCGAGCCTGTGTGTAATAACTTTTGCAATGCTGACTAGTGGAGAGCGCACGTTCGCGGCTCAGTAAGTGATGGTCGCAAGGATGGTATCGCTATAAGTTCCGGCGGTGGGTGTGGCTTGCGGGAGCACGCGCGCATAGACCGTGATCGCCTGACTCGAACCGGTGCCGGTGCCTGCAAGAGCCGGCGCGGAATTCGTGCCATCGCCCCACGGAGTCGAGTAAGCCGCGTTCTGATAGAGCTGATATCGCACCTGTTCGCTGCCGCCGCCGCGCGTCATGCGCCGGTCCGCGACGCTTGCGCCGCTGCCGCCGCCGGCCGATAACGTTATCGAGTAAGGGTCGTTATTGGTGCATGCCACGCTCAGTGTGCCCGTTGCCGTCAAGGCGCTATCGAGTAGTCCGGCCGTGCCGAAATTGATGTTGGTCGCGGCAAGCGTGCAATCGTTGATGACGGTCGCGCTTACGGTAAAGGAAAGGGCGTTCGAATTGGCGGTCACGGTCGAGCAGTTGGGCGGCGAAACGACGTATTGCTGATACGTCATTTCGGCCTGCGTCGCGCCCGAGAATGTCGATAGATACGTTCCCGCGACGAGCGTGCTCTGACCCGCCGCGATGCGTCCATAAAACGGCAAGGTACGGCTGCCGGATGCCGTGCCGAGCGCGAGGGTAAGCGGTATGTCGAGCGCCACCGCGCCGTAATTCGCGGAGCGCCGCGAACCCCAGATCGTGCCGCCGGTCGAATCGGCATAGAGGTTGTATTGCAGCGTGCTGGCGCCGTTGGCCGCCAGGCGCGGCGTGTAGGACGCGCCTGCGCTGCCCGTCCCGATGCTGATGCACGCCCGCACCGGCAAGGTCAGCACGAAGCCCGTGCAAGACACCGTCACCGAGCCCGAGACGTTCGCGGACGAATCCGTCGCGGGCGCGATCGATCCGAAGTTGATGCTCGATATCGACGCCGTGCACACTTGCGCACGCACCGGCGTCGTCATGAAGACGAACAGCGCGATAGCCAAGAACCATGCGCGCTTCATGGCGACGCGCTCTTGCAGGTGAATGGGCCGAGCGTCGGCAAGGCGTGTGCTTGCGCCGTGAAGTCAACGTGCGCTTCGCAGGGCGTGCCGGATAACGTGGCGTCGAGCGTATTGGTCGCGGCGAGATCGTCGATGAAGGCGAGTCCGTCGTAGCCGACGACGTAACGCTTGCCGGTCTCGCGGTGCGTAAGCGTCGTGCCCGGCGGCAAGGGAGCGCTTGCGGCATCGACGAGCTGCAGTTGTGCGCCGCTGAAACCCCGTAACGGAAAACGCGCGACGACGCCCGCCCGCGATTGCGGCGCTAGATTGAGCTGCGTGGTGGCGATGGAGGTATTGGCGGGAAGATCGAGCGGGTCGATGCCGAGATGATTCGCCTGATACGCGATCAGATCCGGCACCAGCAAATGCCCCGCGCCATTGGTCTTGCCGATCTCGCGGTTCTCGTGCAGCACGGGCACGTTCGCTACGCCATCGGTGGAGACGAGCGCGAAGGCGTCGTCGATACGGCGGCCCGCGAGCACATCGCCTTCCATCATCACGATGGAGCCCGATGCGTCCAGTTCGCCATACACGCGCGACTGCACGCTCGCCACGGTGCCGAGCAAATCGCCATAGCGAGTGCGATACGCGCCTTGCGCAAGCGACTGTTGCACGCCGTTCTGATGCGCCGTCTGCGCTTGCCAGCCGAAGCCGCCGCCGTAGTCGGCCGTCTTCGTCACCGATGCGCCGAAGAGCGGTTTGCCGTGATCGCTGCCTGCATCGACGCTCGCGTTGAGGGCGCCGCCGAGCGCGAAGGCGAGCGCCACGAAGACGCCGGTGTTACGCGTGTCGCCGAAGTCGTGATACACGCTCGCCGATAGCGACGTGCCGCGCGGCAACGTCACCGTGTACGCCAGCGAACCGATGCGCGAGTCGCCGTAGTAGGGATCGGCAAGACCCACGTAACTCGCGCTTGCCGTGCTCGAAGAACCCAGCACGCGCACGGGCGCGGCAAGCGTCGCGCGATACGTCGAACGCGGCACGGGCGTGCCTTCGGCGGACGCCAGATCGCTGTAGTGAGGCGTCGCTTTCTGCGCTTGCAGATCGACGGAAAGCGCGGGCGTGCGCCATTGCCATCCCACCGAAACCTGCATGCCGCTGCCGCCATGCGGCGCTTGCGGAACATAAGGCGGCGAACTGCTATCGAAGCCGTTGTAGAAGCTTGCCGGATAGATATAAAGGGGCGCGGGATTCGAGCCGCCGTTGCCCGCGCTGCCCGCCAGCGACACGTTGAAGACGCCCGCTTGTCCGATGCCGAACAATACGCCGGCGCCCGCGTTGTAGACGCCGCGCGTGGCTTCGCCGTGTGCTTCGAGCGTGATGGTATCGGTTATGCCGCGCCTGATCGACGCCGATGCCGACGGGTCGCCCGCATAGTCGAACGAGCGCAGCGCATACGCGCGGCGCACGAAGCCCGCTTCGACGGAGAAGTCCGTGAGGCCGCTTGCGAGCAGACGCGCGTCGATATAGAGCGGCACCGTCGTCATCACGCTGCGGCCGAGCACATCGCGGCTCACGATCACCGCTTCGCCCGCGCCGTTGATGGCCGGCACCGCATTGATGACGAACGGTCCCGAGGGCGCCGCGCCGCTGAACTGGCGCACATTGTTGACGTAGAGATCGACGGCGCTCGGCACGGCGGCCGAACCGCCGAGCGCGGGCACGGGATACGTGACGAGATCGGGCCGCAAGCCGAAATCGCGCGATAGTTGCGCGCCCCCCATGCGCACCGGGCGCGTCCATGTGAGCGATGAGGAAATCGTGTCGCCGATGCGCGTGGTCATGAGTGAAGCGGTGTCCGAATGGCTCCACGACGTATCGAGCCGCACGTAGCGGCGGCTGTCCGCATACCAGTACGCCGTGCCGGTGTTGTCGAAGAGGCCGCCCGGATAGAAGAAGCGTTCCTCGCCATAGAAGCCGTATTGCGCCGGCGAGTTGGTCTGCACGCTCGCTTCGTAGTTGATGACGAGGCCCGTGCCGGTTGCGGCCACCGGCGCGCGTGCCGGAATGTTGGAAAGCGCGGAAGGCACGCGGCGCGCATCGGCGGCTTCGAGGTCGATGCGTTGCTGTTGCTCGAAGTATCGATAACGCAGGCCTGGCACGACACCCAGCGCGATGCGGCCGTCCGCTTGCGCTTGCAGGTCGTCGGTGCGCAAGCCGAGTTCGCGCAATTCGCCAGGCGTCGTGTAGATCGTCTCGTCGGTCACGAAGAATTGCGCGATCTTTTGCGTCGATGTTCCGTTGATCGACACTTCGAGATACAGGTCGCCGCGTTCATGGGGAAGGGCGCCTTGCATCTGCATGGGCGCTATTGCCGGTGTCGAGTCGTTCGCGTGCGACCACGCGGGCATGGCGGACCACACGATGATCGGCACGAGACGAAGCACATGAGCGCGTGACCGGCTCGCACGCGGGCGCGGCGATGGCATCCACGGCCTAGCGGTCGGAGCCCGGCGGTCCCGGCTCGACGTTCACACGCATGGTCACGGGCTCGCCGTTGACGACGGCGTGCAAGGTCGCCCACGTGCCATTCGCAGGCGCGCCCTGCACGGGCCAGCGGCGCGCGGCGCCGGGCAACGCATAGCCGAGCAGTCCCGCCGAGACTTGCGTGCTCTGACCATCGGACCAGTCAAGATGAACGCGGCTCAGTTGCGCATGCGTTTGCGCGCCGTTCGACACGCGCAGCATGACGTCGGCTTCGTTGCTTGCCTGGCTCTTGCGTTCCAGCGCGAACTTCAACGCGGGCAAGCGCGCTTCGTCCGCGCCCACGAAGACCGGCACCGAGTAGCGCAACTGCATGCGCACGCCCGTGTTCTGTGCGCTCTGTCCGTTCGGAATTTCATCGATCAGCAGACGATACGTCTCCTCGCGCGCAAGCGGCTCGCTTCCCACTCGCAGAATGCGGATGGTCTGATCGCCGTTCGGCGCGATCTGCACGATCGGCGGACTCGCGACGATGGCGGCCGTGCGCTCCAGATGGTCTTCGTCGAGCGACTGGGTCCATGCGAACACGCGTACCTGAGCATTGAGCGGCGCACTGCCGTCGTTATGCAGCGTGAGCGCGGCGGCGGGCCTTTCGGCGGAGAGATCGAGCCGGATCGGCGACACTTGCAAGGCCGCCGCCGATACGTTCGCCGCGTACAGAAGGCACCACCACGAGAAGCCCGCCAGCGCACACGCGAGCGCCCGCCTGCCGAGCCGCGCGGCCCGGTAACACTGCGATGAGCGCATGCTAGAACGTGACGGTAGCCGTGACGACGGATGAATACGTGCCCGCGGCCGGCGTGGTCTGCGGCGCGACGCGGCCATAGACCGTGACCGTCTGCGCCGCGCCCGTGCCGGTGCCGGAGACCGTGTCGGTGCCGACCGTCTGGCCCCAGACGAGCGTGCGCGCGGCATCGCGATAGAGCTGATAGGCGACTGTCGGCAGAGGCGTGCCCGTGCCCGCGAGCAGCCGGTTCGGCACCGTGGAGCCCGACACCGAACCCGCATCCAGCCCGACGTTATACGACGCGCCGTTCGAGCAGGTGACGCTCAACGTGGTGGTCTGATCGATGTTCGCCGCGATAACACCCGAATTGCCGAAATTGAGCGGATTGGCCGCGATCTGGCAATCGTTCTGCAGCGTGAGGGATACGGTGAAGGTAGTGGTTCGCGTGGCTGCGTTCGCTCCAAACGGAACGAGCGGCCCCGATGCCAACGCGATGCAAAGCACGGAAACGGCAAGGTTACGGCGACGCATTGTTCACCTCTTCTCTGGAAGTGTCTTCCGCGCGCCAAACGTTTGCGCTGCTCTCTCAGATTTTTGGCGCGTCGTGACGCCCTGATTATGTGCATTCCTCAGACGTTAAAGCGTAAGCGATTGTAACAATGCGTCGTCAAGGGTTCGACGTTTCAGAACGCGATCTCGACGACCGGCATTTGCGGTCGTTGCGCGGCCTTGATATCGGCGATGCGGACGTCCGCGAAATATTCGCCCGCGAGGATGCGGTACTGGCCGCCTGCGGAACAGGCCACGCTCGGCTGCGTGGCGCCCGTATCGAGCGTGCAGATATCGTAGACGGTCAGCGTCACGGGCAACTCTGCGTTGCCGGTGCCTGCGAAAGCGGAAGGTGCCGCGCTGAGCGCGAACGTCACCACGACGGACCATGCCGTCAGCGAACGGATGCTGGATGCCATGAGTTTCACGATGAACAGCGGTGACGGATGCAGCCGACGGCGCGGCCGCGAGCGCCGCTACTTCGGCGCCTCTTTTCGTTTACGGCATCCGCTGAGGAAACTTGATCGAGCGACCCAGCCTCAAGCGGCAGCAGTCTCCGTCACGGGCCGAAGACGTTCGAGCGCACTGCCGTCCTGGTTGAACAGATGCACATGGCGAATGCTGAAGCCCGCGTTCAGGCGTTGTCCTTCGAACGCAGTGGACTCGCCCGAGCCCTTTACTTGAATCACGAGGTCGTTCGGCAATCGCAGATGCAAGAGCGTCTCGCCACCGAGATGCTCGATCACCATCACTTCGCCGGCAAGACCGCTATCGATATCGCCGCCGCATTCCTCGACGAAATGTTCCGGGCGAATGCCGAGCGTGAGCGTCTCGCCCGCCTTCACCGACGAAGCCTTGAAGGGCAGCGTGAGCGCCTCGCCACCGGGCAGTTCGATGCTGACGCCGGCGGCATCGACACGTTGCACGCGCACGTCCATGAAGTTCATCTTCGGCGAGCCGATGAAGCCCGCGACGAAGCGATTATGCGGCGTGCGATAAAGCTCCAGCGGCGTGCCGATCTGCTCCACGCGCCCATGATTCAGCACGACGATTCGATCGGCCATGGTCATCGCTTCGGTCTGATCGTGCGTGACGTAGATCATCGTCGCGTTGAGTTGCTTGTGCAGCTTGATGAGTTCGAGGCGCATCTGCACGCGCAAGGCGGCATCGAGATTCGAGAGCGGTTCGTCGAAGAGAAACACTTGCGGTTCGCGCACGATCGATCGCCCGATGGCAACGCGCTGACGCTGTCCGCCCGACAACGCGCGCGGCCGGCGTTCGAGCAGTTGACCGATCTGCAGGATCTCGGCTGCGCGCTGCACGCGTTCCTTGATCTGCGCTTCGGGCAGCTTCAGCATGCGCAGTCCGAACGCGATGTTCTCGTACACCGTCATATGCGGATAGAGCGCATACGACTGAAACACCATCGCCACGCCACGCTGCGATGGTTCGAGTTCGGTGACGTCTTCACCGCCTATCAGTATTTGCCCTGAATCGCTGCGTTCGAGCCCGGCGATGCTTCGCAGCAAGGTGGACTTGCCACATCCCGATGGTCCGACGAAGACCATGAACTCGCGGTCCTTCACCTGAATGTCGACGCCCTTGAGCACATCGGTGCCTGCAAAGGACTTGCGGATCTGCTGTAGATGAACGGCGCTCATGCCTGTCTCCGTCTATGGCCGGGCCACGCGTGTGTTCACCGCAGCGCAGCATCGAATGGCTTCGTCGATTTAGTTCTTGACAACCTGTTCGGGCCAAAATATACAATTGTAAAACCGAAATTACAAGTGAAACGACACAGACGGTCTTCGCCGCATACGCCGTGTTTTCCACCCGTTTCCCTTCGCACTCGCAGGAACCGAAAGACGCTACGAACGAATCCGCAAGCCATCACTGCTCTAAAAAAATCAAAGGAGACAGGCATGAAGAAGCGCTTCACCCAGGTGAGACAACTTGGTCCCGTCAAGCACGTAGCGGCTGTCGCGCTACTTGCGGCCAGCGCGGCTTTCGCCGCATCGAACGCACAGGCGTGGACGCTCAAGGAAGCCGCGGAGCCGTATTCTGGCACCACCATCAAGGCCATCTTTCTGGATCGTCCCGGTTACAAGGCAGCACAAACCCTGATACCGCAGTTCGAGAAAGAGACGGGCATCAAGGTGCGCTGGGAAGTGATTCCGTACGAGAACACGCGTGAGAAGGAAGTGCTCAACTTCGTGGGCGGCGGCGATCAGGACATCGTGCTCGTGGACGTCGTGTGGATCGGCGAATTCGCGAGCAACAAGTGGCTCGTGCCCATCAAGAAGTTCACGGACGACCCCAAGCTCGCGGACCCGAACCTCAATCTGAAGGGCTTCTTCCCCATCCTGCTCGACTCGTTCGGCACATGGGACAAGGTCACGTATGGCCTGCCGTTCGATAATTACTCGGGCCTCATGTTCTACAACAAGTGCATGCTGAAGGACGCGGGTTTCGACGAGCCGCCGAAGACCTGGGACGAGTTGCTGACAACCTACGCGCCGAAGCTCACGAAGGGCGACAAGTTCGCTTTCGCGTTGCAGTCGCGGCGCGGCGAGACGCAATCGGCGGATAGCTTCATGCGCGTGTTGTGGCCCAATGGCGGATCGCTTCTCGATGTTAAGTTCAAGTCGAACCTGATGTCGCCGCAATCGCAAGCGGGCCTCGAATACCGGCAAAAGCTGATGAAGTACATGCCGCCGGGTATCGTCGATTTCGATCACGCCGAAGCCGTCAACGCGCTTGCGCAAGGGCAGGTCGCGATGATCACCGAATGGTCCGCTTTCTATCCGACGCTCACCGACCCGAGCAAGTCGAAGCTCGGCAACTGTCTTGCGATCACCACCGAACCGAAGGGGCCGGCGGGACTCAAGCCCGCGCTCGGCGGCTTCTCGCTTGCCGTGAATGCAAAGGCCAGCGCGAAGAAGCAAGCGGCATCGTGGCTCTTCATCCAATGGATCACGTCCGAGGCCATGGCGAAGCCTTATCTCGAGGCGGGCGGCGTGCCGGCGCGAACGGCGGTCTATCAGGACAAGGCGGTGCAGGACAAGTATCCGTTCGTGAAGCCGATGGTCGAATCGTGGCAAGGCGGCGTGCCGGATTATCGTCCGCGTTTCCCCGAATGGCCGGCGGTGTCGGAAGTCATCGGCGAATGGGGCAGCAAGATCATGCTCGGTCAGGTGACGGTGAAGGATGGCGCGCAGACCATCGGTCAGAAGACCGAGGACATCCTGAAGAAAGCCGGCTATTACGACGGCAAGAAGCCTTTGCTCAAGTAATCGGCTGAACGCTAAACATCAGGAACCGGAGGCGATCGAATGGCAGGCGTGGCAACTTCTCCAAGGCTCGGAAAGCGGACGCGTTACTTTGGCGTGGTGCCGCGAACGCCTGCCTTCTGGTTCCTGATTCCGGCGATATTCGCGCTGGCGGTCATCGGCATTTACCCGCTGCTGCTGGCGCTCTATAACTCGTTTCATCAGTACAAGCTCGCCGATCTCGCGTCGGGCACGCCGTTCGTGGGCATCGACAATTACGTGGCGACGCTCACCGATCCCTCGTTCTGGGGCGCGCTCGGCCGCACTGCGTTGTTCCTTTGTCTTACCTTGCCGATCGAGGTCGCACTCGGGCTCTTTGCGGCGTTGATGCTGCACCGTATCGACCTGCGATGGATGCGCGCCGCCGCTCGCGTGAGCCTCGTCATTCCAATGGCGACAACTTACGCGGTCGTGGGCCTAATCGGCCGCCTGATCTTCAACCGGCAGTTCGGCGTGGCGAACTATCTGGCGGGCCTCTTCGGCATTCCGCCGCAAGACTGGCTTGCCGATCCGACGCTTGCGTTCGTCTCCGTGATGATCATGGATATCTGGCAGTGGACGCCGTTTTGCGCGCTGATTCTGCTGGCCGGGCTTTCCATGGTGCCGAAGGAAGCCGAGGAAGCGGCGCGCCTCGAAACGCCGAAGTGGAGCATGATTCTTTGGCACTTGCAGCGACCGTATTTGCTGCCGGGTTTGACGGCCATCCTCATTCTGCGCTCGGCCGACATGCTGAAGATGTTCGATGCCGTCTTCACCATGACGCGCGGCGGCCCCGGCACCGCGACGGAGTTCATCAGCATCTATATCCAGCGCGTGGGCTTTCGTCTCTTCGATCAGGGCATGGCGTCCGCTCAGGCCATCATTCTCTTGATCCTGACTATCGTGCTGTCGCGTCTTTATATCCGCTTCGTGTACCGGGAGGCCGCGTGAGTTCTCCGACTCTGCAAGCCGCGAATGGCGGCATGACCAAGCGTGCCCTGCGTGCGCGTGCCGCACGCAAACGCGCCACCGTATGGCACTTTTTCGGTCTGGCGATCGTCTTTCTGTCGTCCGTGTTTCCGTTCTACTGGATGGTGACGACGAGCCTGAAGAGCCAGTCCGACGCGCTCGCGTATCCGCCGAAGTGGCTGTTCAGTCCCACGTTTCATCACTATTCGGCGGCGCTTTTCGAGCATGACGTGGCGGGCAGTCTGCTCAACTCGCTCATCATCGCGAGCAGCACGACGGTGCTTGCCATTCTGCTCGGCGCGCCTGCTGCCTACGCGCTCGCACGCTTCGAATTTCGTGGCAAGGAAGATCTGTGGTTCTGGTTCATCTCGAACCGCATGGTGAGCCCCGTGGTGCTCGCGGTGCCGTTCTTTCTGATTGCGACCAAGCTCGATCTCGTCGATACGCACATCGTGCTGATTCTTCTTTATCTGACGTTCTCGTTGCCGATCGTCGTATGGATCTGCACCGACCAGTTCCGCAATATTCCCGTGGAACTCGACGAGGCCGCGCGGCTCGATGGCGCGTCGCCGTGGCGCGTGTTCTGGCGCATCAACTTGCCGCTCGCGATGCCGGGCATCGTCGTATCCGCCATCTTCGCTTTCATCTTCTCGTGGAACGATCTGCTCTATGCGCTCGTGCTGACACGCACCGATGCCATTACATCGCCGGTCGCCGCGACGAGCTACATGAGCGGTTACGAATTGCCCTGGGGCGAGATCATGGCCACGGGTACGCTGATCGTGCTGCCGATGGTCGTCTTCGCGCTGCTCGTGTCCGGGCGGCTGGTGCAAGGTCTCACGATGGGCGCGGTGAAGTAGACTCCTTCGGCCTTCCATTGTGACCAGACACTCGATATGAGCAAGACAGTACCACCCCTAGCCTTCGCCGAAACCGACGAATCCATCGACTCGGAAGAGGAATTGCAGGCGCGCGTCGCGTGGCACTACTACGTCGGCAACCTGACGCAGCAGGAGATCGCGGAACGTATAGGCAGCAACCGCGTGCGTGTGAACCGGCTGCTCGCGGCAAGCCGCGAGTCGGGCCTCGTGCAGATCACCATCAACAGCAAGATAGCGCCATGCGTCGCGCTGGAAGAAGCGCTCAGCAAACGCTTTGGTCTTGAATGCGCGGTGGTCGTGCCGACCGGTGCGAACACCGAAGCGAACAACGCGGCGCTCGGCATCGGCGCGGCGAGTTACTTTTCGAGGCAGATAGTTGCAGGGCAAACTATCGGGCTTGGCTGGGGACGCACGATCCGCGCCGTGCTGCGCGCCATGCCGCAACGCAGTTATGGCGCGGTGTCGGCGGTGTCGCTGCAAGGCGGCCTCTCGCATTGCCCGAGCATCAACACGTTCGATATCGTTTCCGACTTCGCGGATATCTGCCGAGCGGACGGATATCTGTTCGCCGCGCCCATCTACGTCAGCAGCCAGAAGGCACGCGACGTGATCTTGCAGGAAGGCACCGTGCGCGAGACCTACGAGCTCGCGCGCAACTCCGACCTTGCCCTGCTGACTTGCGGCGATCTGACGGAATCCCTCGTCGTGACCTATGGCATCGACAATCCGGAGCAATTGCGCACGCTCGAAAAAGCGGGCGCGGTCGGCGACATGCTCGGGCATTTCATGGATGAAGACGGCGAGCTGATCGATCATCCGCTGAATCGCCGCACCGTTGCGATCACGCTCGAAGACTTGCGCAAGCTGCGTCGCGTGGTTCTCGTCAGTGGCGGGGCGAAGAAGTTTCATGTCACGCGTGCGGCGTTGCGCGGACGCTATCCGTCGGTGCTCGTGACCGATGAAGACACGGCGCGGCGACTCTGCGACGAACCTTGAAGAGAACATGACCGACACCATCGACCGTAACCGCGAGTTTGCAGGCAAGACCGTGCTCGTCACCGGCGCGGGCAAGGGCATCGGCCACGCGACCGTGCATCTCCTGATCGAACGCGGCGCGCGGGTCGTTGCCTTGAGCCGCAGCGCTGCCGACCTCGCGCAACTCAAGGAAGAGACCGGCTGCGAAACCATCGCCGTCGATCTCGCAAATGCCGATGCCACCCGCGAAGCCGCGCGCGGCGCGCAACCGGTCGATCTGCTCGTGAACTGCGCGGGCATCGCGCAATTGCAGCCGTTCCTCGAGACGACCGCCGAAGCGTTCGATCTCACCATGAACGTCAACGTGCGCGCCGCGATGATCGTCGCGCAGGAGTGCGCGAAGAGCATGATCGCGCGCAATGTGGGCGGGGCCATCGTCAACGTGTCGAGCTTGTCGGCGACCGTCGGCTTGCCGTTGCATGCGGCGTATTGCGCGTCCAAGGGCGGACTCGATGCACTGACGCGCGTGATGGCCGTCGAACTCGGACCGCACGGCATCCGCGTCAACGCCGTGAACCCTGTCGTGACGATGACGCCCATGGCCGAGCGAGCCTGGAGCGACCCCGTCAAATCTGGCCCGATGCTCGCGCGCATTCCGCTGAACCGTTTCGTGCAGCCCGTGGAAGTGGCGCGCTCCATCGCCTATCTGTTAAGCGACGATTCCAGCATGGTCAGCGGCGTGAGCCTTGCCATCGACGGCGGCTTTCAGGCGGGCTAGCCAACAATAAACATTTCAAGGAAGGAACGACGATGGAAGCACTGGTTCTCGAAGAAGCACGGCGTATCAGCTTGCGGCCGTTCAGCTTGCCGCAGGTGGTCGGACCGCGCGACGTGCGTATCCGCATTCACACGGTGGGCATTTGCGGCAGCGACATTCACTACTACCAGCATGGCCGCATAGGACCGTTCGTCGTCAATGAGCCGATGGTGCTCGGGCATGAAGCGTCGGGCACGGTCATCGAGGTCGGCGATGAAGTGAGCAATCTCAAGGCGGGCGACCGCGTGTGCATGGAACCCGGCGTGCCGGACATGGAGTCGCGTGCATCGCGTGAAGGGCTTTATAACCTTGACCCCAAGGTGCGCTTCTGGGCCACGCCGCCCGTGCATGGCTGTCTCGCGCCGTTCGTCGTGCATCCCGCGGCCTTCACGTACAAGTTGCCGGACAACGTGAGCTTTGCCGAAGGCGCGATCGTCGAGCCGCTCTCCATCGGCTTGCAGGCTGCGAAGAAAGCCGCGATCAAGCCGGGCGATGTCGCCGTCGTGCTGGGTGCGGGCACCATCGGCATGATGTGCGCGCTGGCGGCGCTCGCAGGTGGATGCAGCCGCGCCATCGTCTGCGATCTCGTGCAGGAGAAGCTCGATCTCATTGGCGCGGTGCAGGGCGTGACGGCCGTGAATATCCGCGAACGCAATGCGAAGGACGTGATCGCCGAACTGACCGACGGCTGGGGCGCGGATATCGTGATCGAGGCGAGCGGCAATGAGAAGGCCTTCGAGGGCATTGTCGATCTGTTGTGTCCCGGTGGCTGCCTCGTGCTGGTCGGCATGCCGCAGCGCGCCATTGCCCTCGATGTGGTCGCCGTGCAGATCAAGGAAGCGCGCATCGAATCCGTATTCCGCTACGCGAATATTTTCCCGCGTGCGATCCAGTTGATCGCATCCGGCAAGCTCGATGTGAAGCCGTTCATCTCGCGCACATTCCCCTTCGCCGATGGTATCAAGGCGTTCGAGGAAGCATCGAGCGGCCTGCCTACGGATGTGAAAGTGCAGATCGTGCTCGAAGAATAACGAACGTCAAAACGATAACCGGAGACACGAACATGACGGATATGACGGCCATTGTGTGCCGCGCGCCGAAGGACTATCGCGTGGAGCGCGTCGCGCGCCCGACGCCGGGCAGAAACGAGATCGTCATTCGCATTGCCGCATGCGGAATCTGCGCGAGCGACTGCAAATGCTGGTCGGGCGCAAAGATGTTCTGGGGCGGCCCGAACCCTTGGGTCAAGGCGCCGGTCATTCCAGGCCATGAATTCTTCGGCTACGTGGAAGAACTGGGCGAGGGGGCGGCCGAGCACTTCGGCGTGAACAAGGGTGACCGCGTGATCGCCGAACAGATCGTGCCGTGCGCGAAGTGCCGCTATTGCAAGTCCGGGCAATACTGGATGTGCGAAGTGCATAACATCTTCGGCTTTCAGCGTGAAGTGGCGGATGGCGGCATGGCCGAATACATGCGCTTCCCGCCGACAGCCATTGTTCACAAGATTCCGGACGGCATCTCGCTCGAAGATGCCGCGATCATCGAACCGCTCGCGTGTGCCATTCATACGGTGAATCGCGGCGATATTCAACTAAGCGATGTCGTCGTGATCGCAGGCGCGGGACCGCTCGGTTTGATGATGACGCAAGTCGCGCATCTCAAGACGCCCAGGAAGCTGGTCGTGATCGATCTCGTGGATGAGCGGCTGGAACTCGCGCGCGAATACGGCGCGGATATCACCATCAATCCCAAGAGCGATAACGCGCTCGACATCATCCGCTCGATCACGGACCAATACGGTTGCGATGTCTATATCGAAACCACGGGCGTGCCTGCCGGCGTGTCGCAAGGGCTGGAATTGATTCGCAAGCTTGGACGCTTCGTGGAGTTCTCCGTGTTCGGTGCGGATACGACGGTCGACTGGTCGATCATCGGCGACCGCAAGGAGCTCGACGTGCGCGGCGCGCATCTCGGTCCTTATTGCTATCCCATCGCTATCGACTTGCTGGCGCGCGGGCTCGTGACTTCCAAGGGCATCGTCACGCACGACTTTTCCCTGGAAGAATGGGACGAAGCGATCAAGACCGCCAATTCACTCGACTCAATCAAGGTTTTGCTCAAGCCTAAGAGCGCTTGAAGCAGGTGTTGCAAGCGCGCCGCATTTTCTTAAGCAGGCGTTTTCTTGCTGACATAACCCGTACTAAGATGTAACGGTCAACGACGACGCTCGCCGAGGCCGAATGTGAGACGAAAGGATCTGCTCTATCTTGCGATTCTGGCGCTTCTTCTAAGGTTCTTGCCTGTCCTTGCGCTCTGTTTCCTGGCAAGCGGCTTAGCGGATTTTCAACGCAGCCGCCAGTTCGATGCAGCAAACTCGCGGCGTTATTTTCTTGGCAATGGCCTGCTTACGTGGGTGCTTTCTCCCTTCAATTTGCTGGTCGATCTCATCTGCGAACGGAATCACGGCGTCTACGATCTCTCGCAGTTACCGGCCGCGCATCAAGACGAGATCCGCTCGATCATCGCCGCTTTCAACGACCATCTTCCGCTAGTGAACGCGCGCCTCGGAGGGCAAATGGCAAGCAAGCGCCGCGGCATGTGTTTCGTGCGCTGGTACGGCATGCCTGTCGATAGTTCGCTTGACTTACCGGAAATGGCGCGCGACTTCAAATACGTCAAGACCATCGGCATATCGGTTTTCAATGAGCGGCAGAGTACTTCAGTGCATTACGGACCGCTGCGTCTTACCTTGCGTTGTCTTTACAACCTCCGTCCTATCGACGACGAAAATGTCTTTATCGAAGTAGCGGGGCGTCGTCATTATTGGCACGACGATCCGCTATTCATTTTCGACGATACGCTCGTGCATCGGTCGGTCAACGAATCCGATCGCTTGCGGTACTGCATTTTTCTCGATGTCTTGAGGCCTTCGCATTTTGCGCGCGTGCTTGACGTCATGGTCGCGGCGGTGCGTCTTGGCGTCATGTCCATGCGACGTGTGTTCTATGCAAACTGGGAAATGATTCGCTAGCTTGCCAATAGGCGAGAGGGCCGTGAAGCAACTCGCCTTAGCTTTTATCATGCAACTAACTGTCGATCGAGCTCGATACTTTATGTTGACGCCTTAAAGCAAATGCCTCATTCCTTAAGCCTGCAAAGCAACATGGTGCTAAAGCCGTCTGAGCTAAAGGCGTCGCCATCCATGCTCCTTTTTTAATGCGGCGCTACAATCCGCTTGCCTCGTGCTTAGTCGCCTTGCATTCGAGACGCGATGAATTCAAAGACTGACGGCCGCCCCACGCCTTCAGCCTCATGCGATATCCGATAACCATTAATAAGCCGGAGCCGCCCAATGACCACGCTTTCCATCAACGGCCAGACGCATACCGTCGATGCGCCGCCCGACATGCCCTTGCTTTGGGTGCTGCGCGATCTTGTGGGCCTGACGGGCACCAAGTTCGGCTGTGGCATCGCGCAATGCGGCGCCTGCACCGTTCATCTCGACGGCGTCGCCGTGCGTTCATGCGTGCTGCCTGTGGCGGCTGTCGGTGAGCGCAAGGTGACGACGATCGAAGCCGTCGGCGACACACCCGCTGGCAAGAAGGTGCAAACCGCATGGCGTCAACTGGATGTGGTGCAGTGCGGCTACTGCCAGTCCGGACAAGTCATGTCCGCGACCGCATTGCTCACGACCGTTCCCAATCCGACCGACGACGACATCGACGCCGCGATGGCGGGCAACATCTGCCGCTGCGGGACGTATCACCGCATCCGCGCGGCGATCAAGCAAGCCGCGAAGGAGGCCTGAGATGTCGCAAGGCTTAATCGAGGCGGGACGTCATGCGTCGCGCGGGGCATTCTCGCGCCGTGCATTTCTCAAGTTCGGCGTAACGATAGGCGTGGCTGCCAGCGGCGGCTTATTGATCGGCTTTAGTCTGCCGGCCGCGAGCCAGGATCAGAAGAGCGGCAAGTCCGTTATTGCCGGCGATGGTGTCGAAACGCCGCAAGACGGCGTATTCGCGCCCAACGCCTTCGTGCAGATCGACAAGAACGGCAAGGTCACGCTCATCATGCCAAAGGTCGAGATGGGACAAGGCGTTTATACGGCGCTGCCCATGTTGATCGCCGAAGAGCTGGAAGTGCCGCTCGACAGCGTAGCGATTGCGCATGCGCCGCCCAACGAAAAGCTTTTCATGGACCCGTTGCTGGGCGGTCAACTCACCGGCGGTTCAACGTCGATTCGTTATGCATGGGAACCGATGCGCAAGGCAGGCGCCGCCGCACGCATGACGCTCATAGCGGCTGCGGCGCAGCAATGGCAATGCGATGCATCGACATGCAGCGCCGCAGGCGGCAAGGTCACGCAGGCATCGAGCGGGCGCAGCGCAAGTTATGGCGAACTCGTCGAAGCAGCCGCCAAATTGCCGGTTCCCAAAGACATCAAGCTTAAAGACCCCAAGGACTTCAAGCTGATCGGCACGCCCGCCAAGCGTTTGGATTCTCCCGAAAAAGTGGATGGCACGGCGGTATTCGGTCTCGACGTGCGCTTGCCCGACATGGTCTATGCGGCCATCGTGAACTGCCCGGTGTTCGGCGGCACACTCGTTTCAGTCGACGACAGTCACGCCAAAAAAATCCCGGGCGTGAAGCAGGTCATCAAGTTCGACAACGGCGTGGCGGTCATCGGCGATCATACGTGGGCCGCCAAACGTGGCGCGGCCGCGCTCGTGATCGAATGGAACGAAGGCGCGGGCGCGAACACATCGACGAAACAGCTTGTCGATGAAATGGCGAGCGCATCACGACGCTCGGGTGCCGTGGCGCGCAAGGACGGCGATGTCGACAAGGCGTTTGCCAATGCCAAGACGCGTGTCGATGCCGTCTACGTGCAGCCGTTGCTCGCACACGCGACGATGGAGCCGATCAACTGCACGGTGCACGTGCGCGCCGATGGTTGCGATGTCTGGCTAGGCACTCAAGTGCCCACGCGCGTCGTCGATGCAGGCGTCAAAGCCACGGGCTTGCCGCCCGAAAAGATCGTCGTGCATAACCATCTGCTCGGCGGCGGCTTCGGCCGCCGGCTCGAATTCGACATGGCCACGCAAGCGCTCAAGATAGGCAAGCAGCTTGGCGTGCCGGTCAAGGTCACATGGTCGCGCGAGGAAGACATTCAGCACGACATGTTTCGTCCTTGCTATCACGACACGCTGGCGGCCGGTCTCGATGCGAACGGCAAGCCCGTGGCGTGGACGCATCGCATCGTCGGTTCGTCGGTGCTCGCGCGTTTTGCGCCGCCGGCGGTGAAGAATGGCATCGACCCGGATGCGGTGGAAGTCTCCGCCGATCTTCCCTACGATCTGCCGAATCAACTCGTGGACTACGTGCGCCAGGAGCCACGCGAGGTGCCGACCGCATTCTGGCGCGGCGTGGGACCGACGCGTGGCACGTTCGTCGTGGAGAGTTTCATCGACGAACTCGCGGCGCAGGCGAAGATCGATCCCGTGCAGTATCGACGCGATCTGCTCGGCAAGTCGCCGCGCGCGCGCAATGTGCTCGATGTCGCCACGCAGGCGGCGGAATGGGGCAAGCAAACCATGCCGCAAGGTCAGGGGCGCGGCGTGTCGGTCATGCATGCGTTCGGCAGTTACTTCGCAATCGTGGCGGACGTCGCCGTCGATAAAGCCGGCGCGGTGAAGGTCAGTCGAATCGTATGCGCGGTGGATTGCGGCATGGTCGTCAATCCGAATACGGTCGAGGCGCAGGTGCAAGGCGGCATCATTTTCGGCATTACGGCGGTGCTTTATAGCGAGATCACGATCAAGGACGGCCGCGTCGAGCAGAGCAATTTCACCGACTACCGGATACTGCGTATTCACGAAACACCGCCGGTGGAAGTGCATATCGTCAAGAGCAGCGAAGCGCCGGGAGGAATCGGCGAACCGGGCACGGCGGCACTCGCCCCCGCCATCACCAATGCGATTTATGCCGCCACCGGCAAGCAACTGAGGCAATTACCAGTCGGCAACCAGTTGCAAAGCGCTTGACGGAGGCCGACATGAAAAACGTATTCAAGCCTCTCGTGGCTGCCTGTTTTGCAGCGTATGCCGTGACGTCGACACTCGCGCATGCAGCGGATGCATCCGCCGATGCACTCGTCGCACGCGGCGCTTACCTTGCCAAAGCCGGCGATTGCGTGGCCTGCCATTCCGCTCCGCGCGGCAAACCCATGACCGGCGGCTTGCCGATGATGACGCCGTTAGGCGCCATCTATACGACCAATATCACGCCCGACCCCGACACAGGCATTGGCCGCTATACGGAAGAGGATTTTGCTAAAGCCTTGCGCGAGGGCGTTGCCAAGGATGGCCATAATCTTTATCCGGCCATGCCTTATCCGTCTTATGCAAAGATCAACGATGAGGACATGCATGCGCTTTATGCGTATTTCATGCATGGCGTCGCGCCGATCAAGCAGGCTAATCGCGAACCAGACTTCAAATGGCCGCTCACCATGCGCTGGCCGCTCAAGCTTTGGAATATGGTATTTCTCGAGAAGGGCGTGTACCGCGATAAAGCCGGCAAGGATGTCGCCTGGAACCGTGGCGCCTATCTCATTCAAGGCTTGGGCCATTGCGGCTCGTGTCATACGCCACGGGGTATCGCGTTCCAGGAAAAAGGACTCGACGAAACGAGCAGCGTCTATTTAAGCGGGGGCTTGCTCGACAACTGGTTTGCATCGAACCTCACCGCCGAACACAACACCGGTCTTGGCCGATGGAGCGAGCAGGATATCGCGACGTTCCTCAAAACCGGCGCGAACGGGCACGCGTCCGCATTCGGCGCAATGACGAGCGTGATCAACAACAGCACGCAAGCCATGAACGACAGCGATGTGGCGGCCATGGCGAGTTATCTGAAGTCGCTGCCGGCAGCGGGCGGTAACGGCAACGCGCCGTATTCGTATGATGCCAAGGCCACGAAGGTGTCCCTGGCGCGTCCGGCTGCATCGGATTCGGGCGCGCGTGTCTACACGGCGTACTGCATGCATTGTCACGGCGTGGACGGTCGTGGCTTTGCGCCGATGCTCGCGCCTTTGGCGGGCAATCCCAACGTGCTGGAAAAGGATGCGTCGTCGCTCATCAACGTGACGCTGAACGGTACTGGCGACCTCGTCATTCAAGGCGTGCCGGCGCCTTATCCCATGCCTCGCTATGCGCCGGTACTGAGCGATCAGCAGATAGCGGACGTACTAACGTTCGTTCGCGGCGCATGGAACAACAACACGCCCGCCGTCAACGTCGAGGACGTCACCAAAATGCGCAAGTCGACGCAGGCGGCGCGTTGAGCCGCGTCAAGTGGAAAAATCGACGACGTCGAGCGTGACCGAACTCGACGGATGAGCAAGGAATTTACGATGAACGCGAGCGCTGATGCGCTCGTAGCCATCGCTTAACGCTTTGAGCAGACGCTCGTCGGTAGCACCGACGGGCGCCCAGAAATATTGCTCCAATGCCTTGCGCGTGATGTTGCACTGAATGGCCTGCTCGCGCGAGAAGGCAACGAAACTGACGGACGCGCGGTCCGCCGAGACGCTGGCATTGACGTTCATCTTGCTTGTCATGATTCGACAGGGTTGTCCGGTTCGCGGTTTTTATTTTGTCAGAAATTCGCCGCTCCGCGCATGCTTCATCGTTCGGCAAACGTGCGCAAGCAGGCAAACGACTTCCTTCATTACGGTGACATGGGAAGCCGCTAAAGTATTCTAAAGGGTTTGCCGAACGTTCGTTCGCTAATGCATTACGCGTTCGCTTTCCCCGCCGCGTCTCAAATGGCGGGCCGGACGGCCCGATCGAGCGACCGACGCTTGTCATTTTCGACAAAAGAATGGAAAGAAAAATAAAAACAATGCATGCTCAGGTGTACTACTCTAGATCGAATGTCCAGAGCAGTGTCTCCACCAAGAGCGGGAGTTGATAACGGTTTGACCTGGCGCGGCTCGCCCGGTGTCAAAGATGGCGCGTCGTGCATTCCCGAAAGTTCACCAGGCAGCGGTCCGGCTCGCTTCGCGGACGTCTGTTGCCGCCAGCAGGAGCGGAACATGAAGCTTCCATCGACGATGGATCCCTGGAGCCGTACCCTGGCATTGCTCGATAGCCGGTCAAGCCGACGATCGCAGTCTGGCGAGACCCATGGGCTGATGCCGCGTGCCTTCACGCGCGAGCCATCGAACGCATTCGCGCGAGCGGCGGGTGCGGAAAGCGTGAACATTCGCGTGCTGGAGCGCTTGAGCGAATCGACACTGGCGCTTTCATGGCACGATCCCACTTCATTCAATTATTCAGAGCAGGTGTGGGCGCTTTGCACTGCGCGCAAGGGCGGAACGTGCGTGCTAAGCGGGCAGGTGATCAGGCGCGGGCAGCCGGTGTATCGGCCAAGGCGCGTGGGCAGTTCCGTGCCGCTCAATAGCGGCGCGATGATTCTCGCGGGCGCGCTCGTGACGGATGTGCACGAGCCTGCCGAGATGGCGCAGGAAAGCTGAGAAGTCGTCAAGAGGGCGTGTGCAATGCACGCCTCGCCACACCGCTTTTTTGATTGTTTCGCCAACGCCATATTCATCAAGCCATTGCGCCGTGCGCGGTTAAAGCACGTCAAGCGCATCGAACGCAATTAGGCCGAAAGCAATAAAAAGTAATCTTTTGAGCGATTGCCGCTATAACAATGGTATCGCTTTAAGATGTCTCGACGGGTGAGTGTGCGCGTCGAGATTAATGCTTCATTGTTTAAGCCTTTATCAATTCTCGTACACTCATTCCCTAGACCTATGCAGGATATTAAACGGGGGAAGAATGGTTACATTGGCTCAGTTGGAAACTCAGATTCAAAAATTGCAGCGCCGTGCAGATGCATTGCGTGAACGTAAATCGAGCGAGGTCATCGCAAACATTCGCGCGCTGATGCAGGAATATGGCCTGACTACGGCGGATCTCGACAAGAGCGACAGTTCGCCTGGCGTCAAGAAGCGCGGGCGTCCGGTGGGGTCGAAGAATGCGGCTTCGTCCAGGAAGGCCGTCAAGAAATCGAAGATGCCGCCTAAGTATCGTGACCCCGCGAGCGGTCTGACTTGGAGTGGGCACGCGCGTCCACCGGCCTGGATCAAGGATGTAGCAGACCGTAGCGTGTATTTGATCGACGGCGCATCGAACGGCAAAACGGGCGCGCGTCGTGACAGTCCGGCAGGATCGTCTAAGGCAGCGGGCGCCAAGAGCAAAGCTCGTCCGGCAGGAAAGAAAGCGGCAAGCGTGCAAGAAGCAAACACTTGAAAATGCGCTTAGCGCGGTTTAATCCCGCTAAGCAAGCAACGGACTGCGCATGCTGGAATAGCCGCTTGCGCGATCGTAGGCAAGCCCGACTTGCAACACGGCAAGATCCATTTGCGCCGGCCCAATTATTTGTATTCCGGCTGGCAAACCCGCAGGACCGAAACCGGCTGGCGCGGACAACGCGGGTAAGGACGCCATGGTTGCGGGCACCACGGTTTCCATCCATCGGTGATAGGTATCCATTGTTCGTGCGCCTATGGAATGAGGCCACTTGAGCGTGGCATCGAAGGGGAAGACTTGTGCCGCAGGCAACACCAGAAAATCATAACTTTCGAATAGCGCGTTCAGCGTTTGATACCACGCCGAACGGTCCAGTGCGGCGCGGTAGACGTCTTCTCCCGAAAGACCCAGTCCGCGCTCGATTTCCCATACGGCTTCGGGCTTTAGCAATGCGCGCTTAGCGGCATCGCGATAAAGCGGCGCATTTGCGCCCGCAATGGCGAAGCTGCGTAAATCGATCCACGCTTGCCACAAGCGATTGAAATCGAATTTCAACTCTGCCGCTTCGACCGTGCAACCTGCCGTTTCAAAGTGACGCAAGGCGGCGCCACAGGTATCGAGCAAGGACGTCTCGGTAGGCAGATATCCGTTCAGATCGCCAAGCCAGCCGATTCGCGTGCCACGCATATCGCGCTCCAAGGCACTGGCAAATGCCGCCGGTGAATCGCCGCGGCGCGAGAGTGGGGCGCGCGCATCGAATCCCGCTTGCACCGAAAGCAGGAAGCCGAGTTCGGGGACCGTGCGCGCCATTGGACCGGCGACGCTGAATTGCTGATAGAACACTTCGTCGGCGGGGCCATACGGCACGCATCCCGGTGTACTGCGAAATCCGAACACGTTGTTGAATGCCGCCGGCGTGCGCAGCGAGCCCATCATGTCCGATCCATCGGCCACGGGAAGCATGCGCAACGCGACCGCAACGGCTGCGCCGCCACTGCTTCCGCCAGCCGACCGAGATGGATCGAATGCGTTGCGCGTCAAACCATAAACGGGGTTATAGGTATGTCCGCCAAGGCCGAACTCGGGAGAGTTGGTCCGGCCAATGAAGACCGCGCCTGCGCGGCGCGTGCGTTCGAAAATGAACGCATCGGTTTGCGTGATTTGCTTGGCTAAGAGGGGCGAGCCTTTGGTCGTCACCATGCCGGCGACGGGCAAAATGTCCTTGGGCGCTTGAGGAAAACCATGCAACACGCCAAGACTTCCGTCACGCGCCAACTGCGTGTCGCGCTCGCTTGCGAGCTTTAAAAGACTCTCGCGATCCTGCATCGCGACAATCGCGTTGACTTGCGGGTTAAGGCGATCCACTTGCGCCAGATACGCGTTCATCACTTCGACGCAAGATACTTCTCGTGCATGGATAGCTTGGAATAGCGCAATGGCGTCGAGTGCAACGATATCGTTGGTGGGCAAGGAAGCAAGCCTGGTCATATGCGTTTAGCGATTAAATTCGGGTAACACGTATCTCGCGACTTCCTCGATGACCGCGCGTGCCTCGCGCCGCTCAGACGAAACGTTCAGCGTGACGTGATGCGTGCCGTTATCCCGCATGGCGCGCAGCAGGTCGATCAACGCGCGATAACCCGTGCGATAGCCAAGAGAAATATCGCTGGCGGGTTCGTCGGGATCTTCGCTCAAGTCGAGACGCATGGCCACGCCGAATGCGCGAAATTCGCCGGGCGACACGCGCTCGACCGCTGCGCGCCACATGCTATAGCGGCCGCGCTGCGCTTGCGGTTCGCGGTGATAAGTCATCCAGCCAAGCGAGTGACGCGCAATCCAGTCGACGCTTTGACCGCCGGAGCCGACTGCGATCAAGGGAATCGAAGCGTCCTGCTCAGGCAGCAGAAAGAATGCGGGCGCACCTTCGGGCTCGCGGTCCGGAATGACGCGCGAGGGCACCTCGATGGCCGCAGCGAGCGTCTCCCAATGCCGTTTGTATAAGTCGCGGCGTTCTTCAGGATCGCGCCCGAAGGCCGCATATTCGGGCGGCCTGTCACCGGAGCCGACACCGAGAATGAAGCGTCCACGCGAAAGCGTATTGACGGAAACGGCGCCCTTGGCGATATGAAGCGGGTGTCTCAACGTGAGCACGATTGCTCCGCTTGCAAGCGCTATACGCTGCGTATTCGATGCAAGCGCGCCGAGCAGCACCCACGGATCGAGGTGTCCGACGGGATCGGGATAGTCGATGCTATTGAGCGGGACATCGCGCACCCATAGCGCACGAAAGCCGAGTTGATCTGCAAGACGCGCGAGTTCTAGCTGCTCGCTAAAGTCCACTGCGGTCCGGCCCGACGTTACCAAGGGAAGCGTAAGGCCGATGGAGAGCTTGCCGGGTGCGAACAGCGTGTTCGCGATGGAAGAGGCGGACATGGCACTCGACGGAAGATGAGAAGGGCATGCTCCATCGATACTATCACTCGGCAAAGAAGCCCGACGCCGTCAAGCGCCGGGCTGTTCATGGCGTTAAATCGCGGGCACCACACGGCGATGCGTTACGAGCGATACGGCGAACGTCACGACGATATTCACCGCCAGCGCAATCAGGCCGATATAAAGCGGCCACGATCCCGCGCCGACATGCAGGACATACACCGGCTTGAGCCCTTGCGAGATGGCAAGTCCAGTGCCGAGCACGATACCGACGAGCCAGCCGAGAAAGAGGCCGGGCATCGTCATGCGGCGCGTGTAGAGACTGAACACGATAGCGGGGAATATTTGCAGAATCCACACGCCGCCGAGCAATTGCAGGTCGATGGCATATTGCGTCGGCAGGAAGACGATGAACAGCAGCGCGCCGAACTTCACGACGAGCGATACCACCTTGGCCGTCGCGGCTTCCGAAGCGGGCGTCATGTCTGGCGAGATCAGCGGTCCCCACAAGTTGCGTGTGAAAAGATTCGCCGCGCCGATCGACATGATCGCGGCCGGCACGAGCGCACTAATGGCAATGGCCGCCGCCGCGAAGCCCACGAACCACGAGGGAAACAGCGTATTGAAGAGCGCGGGCACGACATCCGACGCCGATTTCACATGAATGCCCGCCGCGATCGCCATATAGCCGAGCAATGCGATCAGGCCCAGCAGCAAGGTATAAGCAGGCAGAAAGATTGCGTTCTTGCGCACCGTGGTCGCGGACGACGAAGACAGCACGGCGGTCATGGTATGCGGATACATGAATGCCGCAAGCGCCGATCCAAGCGCAAGCGAAGCATACGCCGTGAATTGCGCGGGCTTGAGCGTGATGCCCGTTGCGCCGCCCTTGGCCTTGAAAAACTGATCGGCGGTATCGAACACATGCGCATAGCCGCCGAGCTTCGACGGAATGACCCACACGGCCGCGATCACGACGATATAGATCATGATGTCCTTGACGAACGCGATCATCGCGGGCGCGCGCAGGCCGCTCGTGTAGGTGTAGAGCGCGAGGATCACGAACGCGACGATCAACGGCAATTCGCCCGTCACGCCAAGTCCCTTGATGACCACCTGCATGCCGACCAGTTGCAGCGCAATATAAGGCATGGTCGCGACGATGCCAGTCAACGCGATGGCAGCAGGAAACCACTTGCCGCCGTATTCGCCGTGCACATAGTCCGCAGCGGTGATGTGATTCTTGGCGTGCGCGATTTTCCAGAGTTTGGGCATTACCGCGAACACGAACGGGTACACGATGATCGTATAAGGCAGCGCGAAGAAGCCGTAGGCGCCAACCGAATAGACCAGTGCGGGAACCGCGATCACCGTATAGGCGGTATAGAAATCGCCACCGACCAGGAACCACGAAATCAATACGCCGAATTGCCGGCCGCCCAAGCCCCATTCATGGAGTTGCGTAAGATCGCCACGCTTCCAGCGCGCCGCAAAGAAGCCGACGACGGTGACCAATAGAAAGAACGCGATGAAGATGGTCATCGCAACCGGATTGACTGGATTGAGATCGTTCATTTGATGCCCCGATACACGACATAAAGCAAAAGTGACGTGAGCGGCACCCAAAGAAACTGATACCAGTAGAAGAAGGGAAAGCCTGCGAACGATGGATGCGTGTCGTTATAAAACGGCAGCCAGAGCAGGGCAATATAGGGAATCAAAAGAGTCGCCCAGAGCCATGGACGGTTCTTGTTTTGGTCGCTCGTGTCGGGTTCCAACGCTGGTTCTCCTCATACGTCGTTGCGGGTTCGAGGCGCGGCGCAGTATCGTCTTTTGTCTGCGCCTGGCGCTGCGAGCGAATTATCCAAGATATTTGTAATTGATGCGCGCATGTCACGCTATCTTCGTTTAATGCTTACGTGTTCCTTTCCGGTTACGTCAAGCATTAGCTAAACCATCGCTTTTAGTTGGTCCTGGCGCGATGCGCTAAAGCTGAACCGCTTTGAAGACGACCAGCATTGCACGCTCGACGCTAAAGCCTGCGGGATCGATCGACACACTCATGCTTCGTCGGACGATCCTTCGAGGTCGATTCCCAATTCAGCCGCCATGCGCTGAACCATCGCTCTTAGCTGGTTGACTTCAAGTGTCAGGCGCTTTTGCTCGGCCTTGAGCGATTCGACTTCCGATGGCGACCAAGACTCGCGTTCAGCGACATCGCGCACGGGAAAATCGCTCATGCTCACTTCGCCGCATAGCAAATGCACCCAGCGGCTTTCGCGCTCGCCCGGCACGCGCGGCAGTTTCATCACGCGCGGCGGGTCGTTGGAAGCGAGCTCATCGAGAAAGCTCTCCACGGAGGAGATGTCCGCGAAGCCATGCAGACGCGCGCTGTTCGAACGCAATTCTGCAGCGGTTTGCGGGCCGCGCAAGAACAACGTAGCGAGCAAGGCAACCGATTGGCTCGGCACACCAAGCACACGATTGACGTTATGTTCGAAACGCGGCACGCGGCTGCTGCTGCCTTCCATCACGAGCGAGAGGCGCTTCAATCCGTCGATGGTCGTGAGGACTTCGTCCTCGCTCACGTTCATGACTGGAGCCCGTGCGGTCTTCTGGTTGCATCCCGAGGTGAGGGAGTTGAGCGATAAAGGATAAGTGTCCGGCACGGTATGCTGCTTTTCTACGAGCACGCCAAGGACGCGTGCTTCGAGTGGCGTGAGTTCGCGCAAGGCAGGGCGCGAAGCGGGAGAAGAGGGCGTATTCATAAACTGTCGGAGACTGGCGGTGAGACGCTTATGATACCGGTGGAGCGCAACGATTCATGCGTACGCGCACCGTCGTGCGGCCGTCTGGCTTCCTCAGACTGTGCACTCGTTCGGACCGATGCGCTTTTCTGGTGCATGGATGTTGGCATCGGCGCAATATAAAGGTGTTTTTATTCCGGCTTGTACCATTGGCATTGAAGTTGCTTTTTGATTGAACGGCACTGGGCTGCCCGCGCATTCGATGCAGACGAAAATCGTGGCTATCGTTGGCATCGCGCTTAGAGGTCGCCTAAGAAACAACACGACATACCGGTTGAGTCCGGTCGGCCGCGTCGTTCA
This sequence comes from Caballeronia sp. LP006, assembly GCF_031450995.1. Classification (NCBI taxonomy): domain Bacteria; kingdom Pseudomonadati; phylum Pseudomonadota; class Betaproteobacteria; order Burkholderiales; family Burkholderiaceae; genus Caballeronia; species Caballeronia sp. LP006. Next base: position 504,873 of record NZ_JARTVW010000003.1, read on the forward strand.
GGCTTTCGAGCGTTTGCGAGTGCAACCAGAATTACGAGCGAAGGGGCGCCGCCCCAGCATGCACTTCATATGGAAGACCGGTTATGACGCAAGCATTCTTCAACGAGATGTTCGAGCAAAGCGTGCTGGAGGCGCGCGGTGTGCCAGCGGCAGCCTTCAATGACGTGGGCGATCCGCGCAAGCATTACCGCGATTTCATGACCTGGCTCATCGCGCAGAGCGAACAGCAAATCAGCCTCAAGCGCGCCGAAGCCGATCTCAACTTTCGCCGCGTCGGCATTACGTTCGCAGTCTATGGAACGAGCGATACATCCGGCAGCATTCCCGAGCGCACCATTCCCTTCGATGTCATTCCGCGCATCTTTCCCGCAGACGAATGGAAAGCGCTAGAGCGCGGTTTGCGGCAACGCGTCAATGCGCTCAATCGGTTTATTCACGACATCTACCACGAGCAGAACATCATTCGCGCGGGCATCATTCCCGAGGCGCAGATTCTCAACAATTCGCAGTATCGGCCGGAGATGCGCGGCGTTAAGGTGACGCGCGACATCTATGCGCATATCGCGGGTATCGACATCGTTCGTGCCGGCCAAGGCGAGTTCTACGTACTCGAAGACAATCTGCGCGTGCCATCGGGCGTGTCCTACATGCTTGAAAACCGCAAGATGATGATGCGGCTCTTTCCCGATCTGTTCGCGCGTAACCGCGTGGCGCCGGTTGCGCATTACCCCGATTTGCTGCTCGATACATTGCGCGCGGCGGCACCCGCAGGCGTTGAAAATCCGACGATCGTCGTGATGACGCCCGGCATGTATAACTCGGCGTATTTCGAGCACACGTTCCTAGCGCAGCAAATGGGCGTCGAGTTGGTCGAAGGACAGGATCTCTTCGTCGACCACGACTTCGTGTATATGCGCACGACGCAAGGGCCGCAGCGCGTCGATGTGATCTATCGCCGCGTGGATGACGACTTCCTCGATCCGCTGGTGTTCCGCGAAGATTCGTCGCTCGGCGTTCCGGGCCTCATCTCGGCATATCGCGCAGGCAACGTGTCACTCTGCAATGCGGTAGGAACAGGCATTGCCGACGACAAATCGATCTACCCGTATGTGCCGGACATGGTGCGCTTCTATCTCGGCGAAGAGCCGATACTCAACAACGTGCCGACATGGATGTGCCGCAAGCCAGACGACTTCAAGTATGTGCTCGATCACTTGCCCGAACTCGTCGTGAAGGAAACGCATGGCGCGGGCGGCTACGGCATGCTGGTCGGCCCGGCATCGACGACCGCGCAGATCGCCGAGTTTCGCAAGGTGCTCGAAGCGCATCCGGACAAATACATCGCGCAGCCTACGCTCGCGCTATCGACATGCCCGACGTATGTGGAGGCAGGCATCGCGCCTCGCCATATCGATCTGCGTCCGTTCGTGCTGTCGGGCAACGAGGTGCGCATGGTGCCGGGCGGCCTTACTCGGGTCGCGCTACGTGAAGGTTCTCTTGTCGTGAATTCGTCGCAAGGAGGCGGAACCAAGGACACGTGGGTGCTTGAACGCTAAGAGCCCCGGCTCGAGAATCGAGACGCGAACCTCCATATCAACAACCGGGAAAACCCATGCTGAGCCGTACCGCGGATCATCTCTTCTGGATGGCGCGCTATACCGAACGCGCCGAAAACACCGCGCGCATGCTCGACGCGAACTATCAGCTTTCGCTCTTGCCGCAGTCCGACGAATATGCGGAACTGGGCTGGCGCGCGATGCTTTCCATCTCCGAACTAAGCGGCATCTATTCCGCCGCGCACCACGGCATGAAGAGCCACGAGGTCGTCGACTTCATGGCGCGGGACATGTCGAATCCCTCGTCCATCGTGAGTTGTCTGCGGGCTGCTCGCGAGAATGCACGCGCTGTACGCAGTTCCACGAACAGCGAGTTGTGGGAATCGCTCAATACGACGTGGCTCGACTGTCAGCGCATGCTGGCCGATGGCATTCTCGAGCGCGAGCCCTATACCTTCTTCGAGTGGGTGAAGTTTCGTTCGCATCTCTCGCGCGGGGTTCAGCTCGGCACGCTCGTCAAGGACGATGCGTTTTACTTCATGCGTCTCGGAACCTTCATCGAACGTGCGGATAATACGGCTCGCATTCTCGATGTGAAGTTCGAGATGATGGAGCAGCGCGCCGATACCTCCGCGCAGCCGTTCGATTATCACCACTGGACCGCCGTGCTGGGCTCGGTATCGGGCTTCGAGGTGTATCGCCGGGTGTATCGCGATGTCATCACGCCCGAGCGCGTTGCGGGCCTCTTGATTCTCTATGGCGAATGGCCGCGCTCGCTTGCGGCGAGTATTGCCGAAGCGGAGCTGCTCATCCGTCATGTCACCAAGGGTCGCGAGACCGAGGCGTCGCGCCTGGCGGCGCAATTGAGCGCCGAGCTTAGAACGGGACGCATCAGCGAGATTCTGCAAGCGGGGCTGCACGCGTATCTCGTGAGCTTTCTCGCGCGCGTGAACGATCTTGCAGGCCGTATCAGCCGCGAGTTTCTCTTGCCTATCGCTCCCGAGACGCCGGAAGCGACTCAGGAGCCCTCGCAAACGCAGACGCAAACGCAGGGGACGGGTCAGTCGCAGAGCCAGTCGCAAGGCTCCGCTTGAATACGTCCCTAGCGTTTCGACGCCGCCGCGACGACGCGATGCACGAAGCGCAGCTTGTCGATCACCGCCGGGGCGAGCGTGAACGGATAACCATCGGGCATGCCCAGGCTGCGGTTCAGGCTGTTGAGCACATAGGTCAACGGAAACCAGCGTTTCATCAGGTTATCGAAGGTGGTTTCCTCGACAGGCGTCTGGTCGGTAAGCGTCGGTTCATGCGGACTGTCGGGGACGAGCGCGAGGCCGCAGGACACGGCGGTATCGAGCGTATCGACGATATGCAGGTAATGCGCCCAGGTCTCGGCCCAGTCCTCCCACGGATGCATCGTGGCATAGCTGCTCACGAAGTTCTCTTCCCAATTGGGAGGCGGTCCCTCGTTGTAATGGCGCTGGAGCGCGGCGTTGTAGTCCTGCTGCTCGTCGCCGAATGCAGTGCGATATGGCGCAATTCGCGCGGTGTCGCCAATCAGGCGATCGAAGAAATAGTGCCCTGTTTCATGGCGGAAATGACCGAGCAAGGTGCGATACGGCTCATGCAGATCGGCGCGCGTTTTCTCGCGATGCGCATCGTCGGCTTCCGCGATGTTGAGCGTGATGATGCCGTTGTCGTGACCCGTCATCACGCCGTGGCCTTGCGAATCGCCTTCGAGAAAGCGGAATTCGAGGCCGCGTTCCGGGTCTTCCTGCCGCGAGATCACCGGCAGGCCGAGCTCGGAAAGCGTATAGAGCAAGCGCCGCTTGGCCGCCTCGATCCGATACCAGTAGGTGCGGTTGTCGGGATTGTCGAGGTTGGGAATGACGCTCGTGAGCTTGCAGGAGCAGCAGAGCGTTTCCGGCGAGTCGGCGGGAACCACCCAGTTGCAGACGTTCTCGACCTCGTAGTTATGACACGGGCGGTACAACATGTCTTTCGCGAGGGGATGCAGGCTTTTCCATTGGCCGTCGCCGGTTTCCTCGAATGCGCTGATCTGATTGAGTTCGGGCACGTAGCCAAGCCGCGCGCCGCAATTTTCGCAGTGTGTGTTCTCGAAGAACACGAGCTGATCGCAGCGGTTGCAGTGAAAAGTCTTCATCGTGATAGCCGGAAGGGGTGGAGTTCGCGTCGGAACCGACGCGGTGTTCGTGGATGCGCGCAGTCCACGCAATCATCGTGCCGCGTTAAGCGCTCTTCCCGCCTGGCGTTACAGCAACGCTTAAGCAACAGATAAGACGCGCACGATGCACTGTCCGTGTGCGGCGTCATTTGAATAAAAGGAGTCCGGTGTGTCCATTCGCGTCGCGTTGAACCATGTCACGCATTACCGTTATGACCGGCTCGTCGGGCTGTCGCCGCAAGTGGTGCGCTTGCGCCCGGCGCCGCATTGCCGCACGCCGATTCTGTCGTACTCGTTGAACGTCGAGCCCGAGGAACACTTCATCAACTGGCAGCAGGACGCGTTCGCCAATTATCAGGCGCGCCTTGTTTTCCCGGAGAAAACGCGCGAGTTCAAGGTGACGGTCGATCTCGTCGCCGAGATGGCGGTCTATAACCCGTTCGATTTCTTTCTCGAACCGTCCGCCGAAAAATTTCCGTTCGCTTACGCGCCGGATTTGCGCCACGACCTTGCACCCTACATGATCAAGCGCGAATTGACGCCGCGCTTTGCGGAGTTCATCGCGAGCATCGACCGTACGGAGACGCCGACCATCGACTTCATGGTCGGATTGAATCAACGTCTCGCCGATGAGATTCGCTACCTGATCCGCATGGAACCGGGCGTGCAGACGCCGGAGGAAACGCTCGTCAGCGCTGCCGGTTCGTGCCGCGATTCAGGCTGGCTGCTCGTCGAAACGCTGCGCCATCTGGGACTTGCAGCGCGCTTCGTCTCGGGCTATCTGCTGCAGCTCGCGCCGGATACGAAATCGCTCGACGGTCCGAGCGGCACGGAAGTCGACTTCACGGATCTGCATGCATGGTGCGAAGTGTTTCTGCCGGGCGCGGGCTGGATCGGTTTCGATCCGACCTCGGGCCTGCTCGCGGGAGAAGGCCACATTCCGGTGGCGTGCACGCCGGAACCGGACAGCGCGGCGCCCGTTTCAGGTGCAGTCGATGAGAGCGAAGTCGAATTCACTCACACCATGACCATCACGCGCGTGCTGGAAACGCCGCGTGTGACGAAGCCGTACAGCGAGGAAGACTGGAGTGACGTGCTGCGCATGGGCAATCAGGTCGATGCGCAATTGAATGCTTCCGACGTGCGCCTGACGATGGGCGGCGAGCCGACCTATGTCGCCGTGCGCGACCGCGATGCGCCCGAATGGAACACCGACGCCCTTGGTCCGACCAAACGCGCCTACGCGGTCACGCTAATGGACAAGCTGCGCGCGGAGTACGGCGTGAACGGCTTCCTTCATATCGGCCAGGGCAAGTGGTATCCCGGCGAGCAGTTGCCGCGCTGGGCGCTGTCGCTATTCTGGCGTGCGGACGGCGAGCCGTGCTGGAGCGATCCCACGCTCTTCGCGGACGAACGCGAGCCCGCCAACTACACCGCCGAAGATGCCGAGCGCTTCATTCGCCATCTCGCGGGCAAGCTTTCCTTGGATGCAAAATACGTTCAGGCGGGCTACGAAGACAGTTGGTACTACCTGTGGCGCGAGCGTCGCCTGCCGGTCAACGTGGACCCGTTCGACTCGCGTCTCGACGACGAACTGGAGCGCGCACGGCTCTTCCGTGTGTTCGATTCCGGCTTGCCCTCGGTGACCGGCTACGCGCTGCCGATTGCCCGCGAAGCCGCCGACGGCACGCGTCCGGCGCACTGGGCGAGCGGCCCGTGGTTCTTCCGCGACGAGCGCATGTATCTGATTCCGGGCGATTCGCCGATGGGCTACCGCATGCCGCTCGATTCGCTGCCGTGGGTGGCCAAGAGCGACTATCCGTATCAGCACGAGCACGACCCGTTTGCGCCGTCCATGCCGTTGCGGCGGGCGGCTGAATTTCGTATGCAATATGCCGCCGACCTGGATTTTGAATCCGGTGTGCAAAATGCCGAGCCGGGCGCAGATGTTCTCGGCAGCGATGCGGCAGGTCCGGGGAAAGCATTGACCGGATCGTCAGCCTTGGGCGATGCATCGGCGTATTCGGCAAGCACTCGCATGCCCGAACGAGGCGAATCCGCGAAGTGGATCGCGCGTACCGCCGTGTGCGTCGAAGCACGCAATCCGGCGCGCGCCGCAGGTCCGAAAGCCGAAGCCGATGCGCTCAAGAAACACGGCAACGGCAATAAGCTCATGCATGTGTTCATGCCGCCGCTGACCTCGCTCGACGCGTATCTCGACTTGCTCGCCGCCGTCGAAGCCACGGCCGCCGACCTGCGTATCCCGGTGATCGTCGAAGGCTATCCGCCGCCGCGCGACACGCGTCTGAAGGTGCTGCAAGTCACGCCCGATCCTGGTGTGATCGAGGTGAACATTCATCCGGCATCTAACTGGAAACAGCTCGTCGAGCACACCGAATTTCTCTATAACGCGGCGCACGAGACGTATCTGAGCCCGGAGAAGTTCATGCTCGACGGCCGTCACACCGGCACGGGCGGCGGCAACCACTTCGTCCTTGGCGGTGCGACCCCGCCCGATAGCCCGTTCCTGCGACGGCCCGATCTGCTCGCGAGCCTGATTGCCTATTGGCTCAACCACCCGTCGCTATCCACACTGTTCTCGGGTCTCTTTATCGGTCCGACGAGCCAGGCGCCGCGTGTCGACGAGGCGCGCAACGATCAGGTCTACGAGCTTGAAATTGCATTCAAGGAACTGCAACGCCAGCTCGATCTGCTGGGCGGTCGCGACAGCGCCACCGTGCCGCCTTGGCTCATCGACCGCATTCTGCGCAATATCCTGATCGATGTGACCGGCAACACGCACCGCGCGGAATTCTGCATCGACAAACTGTATTCGCCCGATGGTCCGACCGGCCGCCTCGGCCTGCTCGAACTGCGCGGCTTCGAAATGCCGCCGCACGCGCGCATGAGCCTCGTGCAGCAGCTTCTGCTGCGCGCGCTGGTCGCCCGCTTCTGGGAAAAGCCCTACACCGCGCGCCTTACGCGCTGGGGCACGGAGCTGCACGACCGCTTCATGCTCGGCAGTTTCGTGGAAATGGATTTCGAGGACGTGCTGGCCGACTTGCGCGAAGCCGGCTTCGCATTCGAGAAGAGCTGGTTCGATCCGCATTTTGAATTCCGTTTCCCGCTCGTCGGCGCCTACGACACCAATGGCATCGAACTGACGCTGCGCAATGCACTCGAACCGTGGCACGTGATGGGCGAGGAAGGTGCGATAGGCGGCACGGTGCGCTTCGTCGATTCTTCCGTCGAGCGGCTCGAAGTGCGGGCGCTCGGGCTCAACGGCGCCCGGCATGTCATTACCGTGAACGGCCGCCCCTTGCCGATGCAGCCCACGGGACGCGTCAGTGAATATGTGGCCGGCGTGCGCTTCAGAGCATGGTCGCAATCGGCGTCGCTGCATCCGACCATCGACGTGCATGCGCCGCTGACTTTCGATATCGTCGATACCTGGACGGGCCGCGCCATCGGCGGATGTCAGTATCATGTCGCGCATCCGGGCGGGCGCAATTATCAGACGTTCCCGGTGAATGCATACGAAGCGGAGAGCCGCCGGCGCGCGCGTTTCTTCGCGACGGGACATACGCCGGGTGCAACACAGATCGAGCCGCAGCAACGCAGCCTCGAATTCCCCTTCACGCTCGACCTGCGCTATCGTTAAGAAGCGCTCATTCACGGAACCAGACGATCTTGCCGTTTCAATCGACCTTGCCCTTCGACACGTCCGGTGCGCGTGTCGACGCACTCGCGCTGATGCGCACCTTGCCGGCGCGCGAAGGGCACTGGGACGAATTGCGCGATTCTTCCGGCCAGTTGCGCGAGCCCTGGCGCCAGTTTTTCGAATTGCTCGGTGAAGACGGTATCGAGCATCTGGATGAAGGCGTGGCCGCCGTTGCGCAGCAGATTCGCGACAACGACATCACGTACAACGTCTATGCCGATAACGGCGAGCCGCGCGCGTGGTCGCTCGACCTGCTGCCGCTTCTGATCGACGAAGAAGAGTGGGCCGTGATCGAACGCGGCGTCGCTCAGCGCGCGCGTCTCATGGAAGCGATCATGGCCGATATCTACGGCCCGCAGACGCTGCTGCATCGTGGTCTCTTGCCCACCGCGCTCGTGTTCGGACATCCTGGCTATCTGCGTCCCGTGAAGGGCTACGTACCGCCTGGCGGGCGCTTTCTGCAGATCGTCGCGGTCGATCTCGCGCGCACGCCAAAGGGCACATGGACGGTCATGGCGCATCGGACCGAGGCGCCTTCCGGCCTCGGTTATGCGCTCGAAAACCGGCTCATCGTCGCGAGTCTTTTTGCCGATCCGTTTCGCGCCATGCGCGTAAGCCGTCTCGCGCCCGCTTATGCGCAACTCATCGCGACGCTCGCACGCGCCGCGCGCGCCACCATGCGCGACGACGATGGCGAACACGAAGAGACTTCTCCCGATGCACCGCATATCGCGCTCTTGAGTCCCGGACCATTCAGCGAGACTTACTTCGAGCACGTGTTCCTTGCGCGCTATCTGGGCGTGACGCTCGTGGAAGGCAAGGATCTGACGGTGCGGCACGACAAGCTCTATCTCAAGACCCTCGCGGGTTTGTCGAGAGTGCATGCAATATTACGGCGGCTCGACGACGCATTTTGTGATCCAGTCGAGTTGCGCGGCGACTCGACCATCGGCGTGCCGGGACTGCTGCAGGTCATGCGCGCGGGCAACGTGATGGTGTCCAACGTGCCGGGCGCGGGCTTCACCGAATCTCCCGCGCTCAATGCATTCCTGCCGGGTATCGCCGATGCCTTGCTCGATGAGTCGCTCGACTTGCCGACCGTGCCGACGTGGTGGTGCGGCGAGCCCGCCGCGCGCGAGGAAGCTTTCGAGCAACTGGACCGAGCGTTGCTCGCGCCGACGTGGCCGGGCGCGCAAACCGACCATCCGCCGGGCATCGACGCGGGCGTGCAGGACCTGGCGGAATGGCGCGAACGGATTGAACGCTCGCCGGATGTTTTCACGGTGCAGGAGAACCTGCAGTTTTCGAGCGCACCGCGTTTCAATGATGGCGCGTTGGGTTCGCGTCCCTGTGTGCTGCGCGTGTATGCCATTGCGAACATCGACGGCGGCTTCAGCGTCGTGCCGGGCGGCTTCACGCGGCTTGCCGCAGACCGGCGAGCCACGGTGTCCATGCAGTTCGGCGGCAGCAGCGTGGATACGTGGGTGCTGTCGAGTCAACCGGTGCCGGCCGCATCGCTGTTGCCTTCGCCGATGAAACCGGGCGACGTGCGCGCGCGCCGCACGGTGTCGAGCCGCGCGGCAGAAAATCTTTTTTGGGCGGGCCGCTACAGCGAGCGCTCGGAGAACAACGTGCGCCTGTGCCGCCTGCTTTTGGGCACGCTCGAAGTCAACGACAACGGCGATCTGTTCCCGACGCTTGCCGACTTCGCGGCGCAATGCGGCCTAATTCCATCGATCGATACGCCCGCGCGCAGTTCTCCGCAAGCCTTCGAGCGCGCATTGGTGATGGGTCTTGCAAACCGGTCGACGAGCATTGGCGGCAATCTCGCGGATCAGGCACGCGCCTCGGGCGAAATTCGCGACCGTCTTTCCAACGATCATTGGCGCAACATTCTCGCGTCGCGCAACGATTTCCGCGATGCCCTCGCGCGGCTTGCGCTGCCTTCGGCGAGCGGAAGTCCGAATGCGAGCGGAAGCGGCGAGTCCGCGCCGCCGGTCAGCAGGCACTACGACCGCGTAATGCTCGCGAATGCGCTCGAACATCTGGCGACGCAGCTATCCGCCATCAGCGGTGCGCAAGGCGACCGCATGACGCGCGACGAAGCGTGGCGGCTGCTCTTCATTGGCCGGCATATCGAACGCGTCGCGAACATGGCGAGCTTCGTGCGCGTGGCTGCCGAGCACGGCACGTTGACCACACCGGCAGGCTTCGACTTGTTGCTGCAGCTTTTCGACAGCACGTTGACGTATCGATCACGCTATCCGGGACGGCTGGAAGTGCCGGCGCTCATCGACATGATCGTGCTGGATGAAACCAACCCGCGCGGCCTCGTCGGCGTGTATGTCCGCTTGCGCAAAAAGCTCGATGAAATCGCGGCGGCGGCGGGCGGCGCGCGTCGAACGCATTTTGCATTCATCATGCCGCATGCAGAATCATTTCCGAGTCTCGAGTCGCTGTGCGAGACGGACGAGGACGGCCGCTTCGCCAATCTGATCGAACTGTGCGACCGGCTCGTGAGCGCCGTGGGCGTGGCTTCGAACGAGGTAAGCGCGCGTTACTTCAGCCATGCGAACACGCTGGCCTCGCAGGTATCTTCATGACCGTATCCAGCAACCCCGAAGCCACGACGCTCGCGGTCACGCATCGCACCACGTATCGTTATTCGACGCCTGTCGAGATCGCGCAGCATCTCGCGGTGATTCGCCCGTTGCATTGCCCGTGGCAACAGGTGATCGCGCATACGGAGCGGATCGAGCCGGTGCCGTCCTATGTGCACAGCCGAGTCGATGCGTTCGGCAACGACGTGCTGTACTTTTCGCTCGATGCGCCGCACGAGCGTCTTTCGATGACGAGCGAGACCACGGTGCGGCTCGTGCCGCGCTGGAATGCGTTCGATCCCGCCGAAACGCCGCCGTGGGAAAAGGTCGTGCAGCGCCTGCAATACCACGCGGGCGCGCGGTTCTTCGCGGAGAGCGAGTTTTGCTATGCGTCGCCGAACATCGCGCTCGATCAGGCGTTGCGCGAGTACGGCGCACAGAGCTTTGAGGCCGACACACCGCTCGTCGTGGGTGCAATCGATCTGATGCATCGCATTCATGCGGATTTTGAGTACCGCCCGTCGTCGACTGCGTTCGATACACCCGCCACGCGCGCCTTCGACTTGGGTCACGGCGTATGCCAGGACTTCGCGCAGGTGATGATCGGTTGCCTGCGCTCGCTCGGCTTGCCGGCGCGCTACGTGAGCGGTTACTTGCGCAACGACCCGCCGCCGGGCCAGACCCGGCTGATCGGCGCGGATGCCTCGCACGCATGGGTTTCAGTGCATTGTCCGCAGAGCGGCTGGGTCGATCTCGATCCGACCAACGACGTGCTGGCGGATCTCGATCACATCACGCTTTCCACGGGGCGTGACTACACGGACGTGTCGTTATTGCGCGGGATGATTCTCGGCGGCGGGTCGCACCACATAGACGTGGCGGTGAACGTGCTGGCGTTGTAAGTCTGGCATTCTGCATTCAACAGACCGCATGCAGAATGCCCTATTCATCAGCGCACTCATTCGCCTTCTGGGAAGTCCGCGCCCAGCGTCACCGCTTCCCAGCCATCGAAGTCCTTGCACAGGGCTTCGACTTTCAGGCGCGCGTTGGTGAGCGCGGCCTTGCCGAGCAAGAGCCGCAACGGCGGATTGTCGCTTTCGACCGCCTTGATGATCGCTTCGGCGGCACGCACCGGATCGCCCGGTTGCTTGCCGCTGTAGTTGCGCACCATATCGACGCGCGCCTTCGCGGTCTCGGCGTAATCGGCGATGGTATGCGGCGCCTGATTCGCCGAGCGGCCCGCCCAGTCGGTGCGAAACGGTCCCGGCTCGACGATGAGCACCTTGATGCCGAGCGGCTTTACTTCTTGCGACAGTGATTCCGACAAGCCTTCGACCGCGAACTTCGTCGCATGATAGAAGCTGATGCCCGGGAACGCGATGATCCCGCCGACCGACGAAATATTCACGATGGTCCCGCTCTTTTTCGCGCGCATGCCCGGTAGCACGGCTTGGGTCATATCGACCAAGCCCCAGACGTTGATTTCAAACATCTTGCGCACTTCTTCGCTTTCGCTTTCTTCCAGCGAGCCGAAGTAGCCGATGCCCGCGTTGTTCACGAGCACGTCGATGCGGCCGAACTTGGCCGTCGCATCGCGCACTGCGGCTTTGACCTGAGCAGGGTCGGTGACATCGAGCGTGAGCGCAAGCGCCAGATCGCCGTACTCCTTTGCAAGATCTTCGACGGCCGCGACGTTGCGCGCGGTGATCACGGTCGGGTAGCCGAGGCCCAAGGTCTTGGCGGCGAGTTCACGGCCGAAGCCGGTCGAACATCCGGTAATGAACCAGACGGGTTTGTCAGCGGTCGTTGCCATGTGCGATTCTCCGTTAAAAAACGTTATTCATGAGCAATTCGCGAGCATGATCCATTCCCCGCTTGTGCGACAGCGTCTGGAGATTCAAGCCCTTATAAGCGCCGCTGACAGACAAAGACTTCAAAGCGCCGGACGAATCAGCATATCGACGCTTGGCCTATGTTCGATGTCTTGCTGCGAAGTCGCGAGCCCGTCACGCTCATCGCGAAGAAAGTCGATGAAGGCGCGCAGCTTCGGCGCGACATGACGGCGGTCCGGGTAATACAGCGTATAGCCGGGCAGTGGCGGGCTCCAGTCGGCGAGGAGGCGCACGAGCCGGCCTTCCTCGATGAATCGCTCGATATAACCATTGATCATATAAGCGATGCCGATGCCATCCAGCGCCGATTGCACGAGCGCAGCCGAGTCATTGAGAATGAGCCGACCTGTCACGACGAGATCGAGCGATTCCCCATTCTTCCTGAAGCTCCAGCGCTCGATCTGTCCGGTGCTGATCAGACGAAAGCTTATACAGTCGTGCGCCGCCAGATCATGCGGATGCTTCGGAACGCCGCGCCGTGCAAGATAGTCAGGCGATGCGACGATATGCGCTTCGATGGGCGGCCCGATCCGTACGGCCACCATATCGCGCTCGACACGATCGCCAAAACGAATGCCCGCGTCGAAGCCGCGCGCCACGATATCGACGAGCGAATTGTCGATGCACAGGTCGACGCGAATCTCCGGATAACGTTCGAGAAAGCGGCGTAACACGGGCTGCAGCACGATCATATGACCCGAGCGCGCCACCGTAATGCGCAAGGTTCCGGACGGTCGTTCGGCCGCCGCGCCGAGCTCTTCCGAAGCGAGCGCGAGTTCGCGCACTGCGGGCAAGACGCGTTCGAAGAATTTTTCTCCGGCTTCGGTAAGGCTCACGCCGCGCGTATTGCGCGAGAACAACGCGAGGCCCACGCGCTTCTCAAGTGTGCGAATAGCCTGACTTACGGCGGAGGGCGACACGCCAAGCCGCACGGCAGCGGCGGAAAAGCCCTTTTCCTCGGCTACCGCGACGAACGTCATGATGCCGTCCAGCTGATCCTGATGCATGCACGCATTCCTCGAACGAATATCGGCGCTTCCTTGCAAGCCACGCGAGCTTGAACATCTGATAAAGGCGCTTCGAAGCAGGGCATGTTAGCAGCAGCGGACGCTACCGGCAGGAGTGAAGGGATGCGTCAAGCGCGAATTGCCATGCAGGCTTTTAAGGCTGGCTGAAAGCGCGCCGGGGCTGCATGCGCTAAGGTAGAGAGCTTGGTTGCCTACACGCTTGTTCGCCTTGAATGGAGAATCACACGATGGAATACGTGAAACTGGGCTCGACCGGACTCGAGGTCTCGCGCCTGTGTCTCGGCTGCATGACGTTCGGTGTGCCGGAGCGCGGCACGCATCCATGGACGCTCGACGAAGAAAAGAGCCGCCCGATCATTCAGCACGCGCTGGACGCGGGCATCAACTTCTTCGATACCGCCAATACCTATTCGGATGGCACATCGGAGGAGATTGTCGGCCGCGCATTGCGCGACTTCACGCGACGCGACGATATCGTCATTGCAACGAAGGTCTTCAATCGCATGCGTCCCGGTGCGAACGGTGGTGGCTTGTCGCGCAAGGCTATCTTCAACGAGATCGATAACAGCTTGCGCAGACTCGGAACGGATTACGTCGATCTCTACCAGATTCATCGATGGGACTATACGACCCCGATCGAGGAAACCCTCGAAGCGCTGCATGATGTCGTGAAGGCGGGCAAGGCGCGTTATATCGGTGCGTCTTCGATGTATGCGTGGCAGTTCAGCAAGTCGCTGTATCTTTCGCGTGCCAAAGGATGGACCGAGTTCAAGACGATGCAGAACCACTTGAACCTGCTGTATCGCGAAGAAGAGCGGGAGATGCTGCCGCTTTGCGTGGATCAGGGCATCGGCGTATTGCCGTGGAGTCCGCTTGCACGAGGACGCCTGACGCGCGACTGGGATGCGACCAGCGCAAGACAAGAGTCGGATGCATTCGGCAGCACGCTGTATCGAACGGACGATGCGGACCGTGCAGTGGTCGAAGCCGTTGCCGCCGTCGCTCAAGCGCGTGGAGTACCGCGTGCGCAGGTTGCATTGGCTTGGGTTGCGCAGAAGACGCCTGTGAGTGCGCCGATCATCGGTGCGTCCAAGGTGGGACATATCGACGATGCAGTTGCTGCGCTCGAATTGAACCTGACCGACGAGGAAATCGCGCAGCTCGAAAAGCCTTACGTGCCGCACGCGGTGGCCGGGTTCAAGTAAGCGTTTCGGCGTCAATGGCTGCGTTGTCCATGAGATGACGCAGCCATCGTCGAGGATGTTAAACCTCGCTCGCGGCTTTTCGCGTGACGGCCGAAAGGCGGGACCTGACGAAGCCGATATGTTCGCGCAAAACGTAAAGCGCATCGGCATACGCAAGCGGCACTTTGAGCGTGTTCAACGACTCCTCGATGTAATCGAGTTCGACCAGCAGGCCCTTGCGCTCTTCATCGTTCGACATTCGCATGGCGCCGCGTTCGACCGCCAGCAACGCGCCGTAGTAACGATAGATTCGCGACCTCACGCGCCATCGATACAAGCCTGGCACGATCCGCAGCGCCGGAAAAATCAGCACCGCCACGGGCAGCAACAACACGAGCGCGCGATCCGCGATATTCGCAAGCCAGAACGGCAGCACGCGGTAAAAGAAGCCCTTGCCGGAATGGTAATAACGGTTGGCGTCCTCGCTGATCGGAAACTCATGCGCGACGAAATTCGGAAACTGTCCGCCGCGTTGCAAGAGTCCGGGCTTGCCATGCACTTCCTGCGCGGCTTCGATCAATAGATCGGATAGCGCGGGATGCAGCGTTGGACGCGCGACGAGTTCGACGGTTGGCGCAACCAGATGCACGGTCTCGGACGGCACGCGACGGCCCAGATCGAGCACGCCTGGCGGCAAATCGATCTCATCGAGATAGGGAAAAACACGCGTATAAGCGCGCGCTTCCTGAAAGTCCATTACCGAGACGCCAGGTACTTTCAAGATGCGCAGCATGAGTGCGCGTGTGGCGGAATCGCCGCTTAGAAAGACGGCATCGACCTGATTGCTGACGAGTTGCGTGGCCGCGTCCAGGCCGTCTGTTGCAAATAGCTCAGTGCTTCCACCCGGTCTGATGCCATTCGCTTCGAGCAGCTTGAGCGACAGCATGCGCGTGCCGCTGCCTTCACGGCCGATTGCAATGCGCTTGCCTTCGAGTTGCGAAAGCTGCGTCAGCCCCTTGCCGCGATAGAACACGACGAGCGGGACATACGACACGCTGCCGAGCGATATCAACGATGACGCATGCTCCTTGCTCGCCACGCCACCCTGCACGAGCGCGAGATCGATTCTCTCCTTCGGATCGAGCAGACGATGCAGGTTCTGCACCGAGCCATCCGATGGCATTACCTTGAGCGTGACGCCGTTTCTCGCGAGGATCTTCGCGTACTCTTCGGCGTAATAGTAGAACGAGCTGTCGGTTTGTCCCGCGCTTATGGTGATGGTGCGAGGCGGCGCGGGATCGAGGAGCCAGAAGACCAGCGCCCCGGCGATGGCAAGCGCAAGCACGACAGGCCCGGCAGTCCAGGTGAGATCGTGCAGCACGCTATGCGTATGTTCGTGTGGCAGATACGGGCGCTTCGCGTCTTGCCGCTTCATGAGTGAGCGACCCTGAAGGTCCGGCAAGCACAGGCATGATTGACCATGGCGAGTCTCGTTGATGAGCGGCGTTGACCCGCAGTGTACCGCTTACAGGCGGTAAGGCATGCCCGTCATGCCCGTCATGCTCGCCGCATCACGCCCAATGCGCGGGCACCCAGAATCTGCCGACCCAGTGCGCGGGAACCCACACGGCAGGGCGCGGCGCCGGTGCGACATAAACCGTCGCTGCGGGCGGCGGCGGAGTCGCGACGACGGGCGCTGCGATCACCGTCGTCGTGCTGGCCGTCACGGTGCTACCCGTGACCACGGTGGCGCCATGCGAGCCGCTGCTGGCCACATAAGCACCCGACGTACCCGATGTCACCACGACGCCCGGCGCGACGCTCGTAGCGCTTCCTGAGTGCGTTACGCTGCCGCCGCTCGCGGTGTTCACCGTGCCCGAGCGATTGCAGGTGTAGCCCGCGCAATTCGTGGATGCGTTATGCGTCGAGGTGTTGCCGTTGGGTCCGGTCACCGACCCCGTCGATGAGTACTGGCCGACGCCGTTGCGCGTGACGGTGCTGTCGGTGGTGGTGGTCTTGCCGTTCGGCGTGGTCATGTTGCCGGTGTGATTGCAGCTGCCGCCGGCGCAGTTCGTATCGCCGGAGTGCTGCACGGATCGTCCTTCCGGACCCACGGCGGTGCCCGAGTTCGCGAACTGCCCGGTGCCGGTTCGCGTGACCGTGCCGGTGTTGGTCGCCACGCCGCCCCACGGATTCATGTAGCCGCCGGCATGCGAGCAACTGCCGCCACCGCATGAACCCGCGTGCGCGCCGTTATATTCGCCATGGCCGGTATAGGCGGAGCCTGAGTGGGTCCAGCCCGCGAAGGCCGAGCTGCTTGCAAATGCGAGCGCCGCGGTGGCGACAATCACGAGTACATGACGCAGCGCGCGAGCAGTCGCATGCGTGCCGGATGGGTTCGATACGGTGACGTCTGATCTGCTTTTCACGGGATGTCCCTTTGATTCGTGGGTGGCGATGCAGATCACTATAGGGAAAACGTCTCGCGCGGTCTCTTCCAAACTTATTTCACGAGATGTCGCGCCGACGCGAAATCGCGCTTTGCGTCACACTAGGGCCTCTTCGTTAGCAGCAGAGCCATTCAACATGTCTATCGCGTCTACTTCTTCTTCGATCCGCATCGCCTTACTCGACGACTACCAAAACGTCGCACTCAAGCTCGCAGACTGGTCGCCGCTCGAAGGCCGCGCCGAGATCACCGTCTTCAACGATCACATCGCCGAGCGCGATGCCTTGCTCAAGCGCCTCGAACCCTTCGATGTCATCTGCGCCATGCGCGAGCGCACGCCGCTCACGCGCGACATCATCGAGCATTTGCCAAGGCTCAAGCTGATCGCATCGACCGGCGCGGCGAATGCATCCATCGATCTCGACGCAGCTGGCGACCGTGGCGTCGAGGTCAGGCACACGGGTTACTCGTCGACAGCCACTATCGAGTTCACCTGGGCGCTCATCCTCGCGACGATGCGCAACATTCCCGCCGAGAATCGTTCGTTGCAAAGCGGCGGATGGCAGGTTGGCCTCGGCACCGAACTCGCGGGCAAGACGCTCGGGCTTCTGGGTCTCGGGCGTATTGGTTCGGCAGTCGGCGTGATCGGCCGCGCGTTTGGCATGAACGTGATCGCGTGGAGCCAGAACCTCACCGAGGAACGCGCGCAAGAGAAAGGCGTGCGGCGCGTCGATAAGGAAGCGCTCTTTCGCACGTCGGACCTGGTGTCGATTCACTTGCGGCTATCGGAGCGCACGCGGCATCTCGTGAGCGCGCCTGAATTCAAGCTGATGAAGCCGACGGCGCGGCTCGTGAATACGTCGCGCGGGCCTATCGTCGATCATGCCGCCTTGCTCGATGCACTCACGTCGAAGCGAATCGCAGGCGCGGGGCTCGACGTGTATGACGAAGAACCGCTCGCCGCGGACGATCCACTGCGCTCGCTGCAGAACGTGCTTGCAACGCCGCATATCGGCTATGTCACGGAAGAGTTGTATCGCACGTTCTATAAAGACACGGTGCGCAATATCGTCGAATGGATGGATGCAACCAAGGCGTAATCATGGTTGCTTCGGCGGCTGCGGATTGCGTGCAGGGTTCGTATCGATCTTTCTGATCTCGCTGATCGCTTCGCTGTTCAGCGCGATCAGGTCGGCTTCGAGTGCATCGGCGAGCCGCTTGTCATAGACCTCTTGCCCTTGCACATGGAAGGTGAACCACTCGATGTACTTGGCCTTCTTCACCGGGTCTTCAATGGTGTCGCGCGTCCATTGATAGAGCGGATAGTGTTCCGTTCCCTCGCGTTCCGCTTCGGCGACGTAGCCCGCGAAGGCATCGAACTGACATTGCAACTCGGCGTCATGCGTTCGCAATAGCGAAGCGAGCGGCGCGAGCGCAACGTCATCCATGTTTTGGCGAGCCTTCGTCGCATAGTCCGGCGCGAGCCTGATTCTTACCTGATATTGCCATGCATCGCTCATGATGCGCTTCTCCGTTTAGTCCTTTCAGATTCGAAAGCCGTTGCGCGAACTGCGTGCGCGTCTCGCTTCAAATACACTACACTTCCTCTCGCATCGTCAGAAGCTTGAAGCGACGATGCCCGTCCATGCAGGCGACGAACAAGAGGAGGGTAACGATGAGCCTTCAGCACTCGATGTTCTGCCCATGCTGCGAAGTCATGCAGCCGGGCGTCGCAAGCCGCCGTCGCTTTCTCGCGATGGCCACGCAGAGCGCAGCGGCGCTCGCACTGTTCCCGCATCTTGCTTATGCAGACGACAGTGTGCCATCTCTATCCTTCGACTCCATACCCGATCCCGTGCGCTTGCCGACCGACATGTACCTCGGCGAATGCTCGGGCGTTGCGGTCAATTCGGCGGGGCACATCTTCGTTCTTTCGCGCGGTAACAGCACAGGTCCCGCGTATGGCGCGGCGGCCGCGCAACTCCTGGAGTTTGATCGCAATGGCCGCTTCGTGCGCGAGATCGGCCACAACCTCTATGCGTGGTCGTTCGCGCATACGGTCAAGATCGACCGGCACGACAACATCTGGGTGACGGATAAAGGCTCCGACATGATCATCAAGTTCACGCCTGAAGGACGCGTGGCGATGGTGTTCGGCCGCAAGCAGGAAGCAGCGGACGAAGAAACCGCGCCGCTCAAGCATCCGAACCCGCCGCTGGCTTCGGAGCCGGGACGCTTCAGGCAAGTGACCGACGTTGCGTGGGACACGGCAGGCAACACTTATATAAGCGATGGTTATATCAACTCGCGCGTGGCGAAGGTCGATAACGACGGCAACTGGATCAAGTCGTGGGGTGAGCGTGGCAAGGCGCCGGGGCAGTTTCATACGCCGCACAGCATTGCCGTCGATGCAAACAACATGGTGTACGTCGCCGATCGCAGCAACCGTCGCATTCAGGTCTTCGACACGGAAGGCAACTTTCAGCGTCAATTCACGATCGACGTACCCGTACCGCCGGATGCGCGTCCTGCTATTGGCAACATGCCGGATGAAGCCGCGATTGCGGCGGGCACTTTCGCGCCCGGATCGCCCTGGGCCATCTGCATCTCACCGGGACCGAACCAGGTGCTCTATAGCGCCGATGCCTTTCCAGGCCGCATCTACAAGCTCTCGCTCGACGGCAAGCTGCTCGGCGTGCTTGGCCGTGCCGGCAAGCAGTTGAAGCAGTTCGGCTGGATTCACGAGATGGCGTGTCCATCGGAGAACACGCTCTTCGTCGCGGAACTGCTCAACTGGCGCGTGCAGAAGCTCGTGCTTCATGCATAGACGCTACCCTCGGTTTTGCTTGCCCCGCATCGACATGATCGGTTTGGGCAGCGGGTCCTTGCCGGTTTCACGCCATGCGCGCAGCGTATCGAGCGCGACTGAGTTGCGTACATAGCGATGCCATACGAAGGCGAGATCGAATATCAGAATGGCCAGCCACCACGCATAGAGAAACAGCAGCGCACCGATCACCACGGGCCATAACGGCTTGTTTGCGAGGTCGCCCCAGAGTCGCACGCCGACGATGAGGATTGTCATCAACGTGCCCGCTGCGACGAGCACGCGGCGTCCCCATCGCGGTTTGCGCGGCGCGAACCATCCCGTCAGTGCGACGATCAGCGCGGCCAGGGTGAACATGATTTTCCCGGTGAGCGCGCTGGGCGCATCGCCATCATGCGTGACTGGACTCGCGAGGAATTCGGCAACGCCATTCAGGATCACGAGCCAGAAGATGGCGACGCCCGCGACGAACGCAGCAAGCGCGACGAGACGCCAACGTAGCCGTGCAACCGGATGCGTGGCGCGGCTCGCCTTGACGAGCCGCGGTATGCGTGCGGCCACTGTCGTGCCCATCAGAAGACACGCGAGCGCGAACACCGAGCGCGTCAGGTATATAAACGCTGGCGCCGTGCTCGCGCCGCCCGCACCTGAGGTGGCCGTGACTGCCTTGTAGATGAAGAACACAGCCATGAGATGAAGCGCGAAGCTGAGCAGATAAGGAATCGCCGTGCCGACCATGCCGCGTAACGGCAGATTGCCCGGCGCCTTCGCGGTGTTCTTGCGCAGCACCACGTCTTCGATGAAATGGCCGAAGACATTCGAGTCCGTCCAGTAATCCGTGTGCGCCTTGCCCGGCAGCCAGTAGCGCGAGAAGCCGATGTCGTGCTTGTCTGCATCGAACTCGAAAGCCTCGCAGCCGCGCTGTTGCAGAAAGTCGCGGGCGGTATCGAGCGCGAAGCCGACCGGATCGCCGAAGTCATAGTAGTTGCGCCAGCGGATACGCGAGGGCAGTGTCAACGGCCCACCCGGACGATCGACTTGCGTGATGCACTCTCCTTGCACTTCGCTTCGAAGCTGCATGCCGTCCCAAAGTCTTGGCCACAAGAGGATGTGCTTGTCGATGGGTGAACCGATCGTCATGAAGCCGCGCAGACTCTGTACCCAGCTCGTATCGATGACTTGCTTGTGGTCTTTGGGGTCCGCTGCCGTCGGAGCGGAAAGCGCCTGCAGAATGCCCAGAAAACTGATCACCATACCTTCGCTGTGCGCGACGATATACACCTCGGGCGGACACTGACAGCGCTCGGTGACGAGCGCGACGAGACGCTCCATCACGCGATGAAACCGGAACACGATGGTGTCGCGATGCTGCTTGAAATCCGCGACAAGCTGCACGTCGCCCACATAGTCGCGCAGCACGGGCGCCAGATCGAACTTGAAGATGCCGGCCTTCTCGGTCACGGCAAGCAGGCTTTGCATGATGGCGACGGTTTCGACCACTTCCTCCACCACACCCGCGGCGAGCGAGAAATCGGCTGGTTCCAGCTTGCGATCCGCGACGGTCAGCATGTATGCCGCCTGCGCGCGGCTCACGATGGACAACCCCCAGGCCTTGCTTTCTTCGAGCGTGTCGTCCTGTTTGACCACTTCGCGCGGGATGTCGGCCCAATACACTTCCGCGAAGCCAAGCGCGGAATAGAACTCGCGCTGCTCGGCGGTATAAGGACCGCCTTGCGGCAGATCGAGCTGGCGTACATCCACTTCGCCGACACCTGCGATATCGAAGTATCCCAACGGCATGACGGGCAATGGCGGATCGTAGCGTGCGCCGAACTGGCTCGCGACCGAACGCACGGTATCGCTGTGCAGTTGATTGCCGATGCCGTGTATCGCCACGACGATCTTCTGAACGCGCGGCTCCATGGGGAGGTTGGTGGCTTGCTCGAGGTTGCCCGAGTCGGAGGCGGCGGGGCGTGAGGCGTCGTTCATGGGCGTCTCCTGGCGTCGGGGCGCGGGCGCTTGCTGGCAGGACGATGCGGTACGGGCTGTTGCGCCAGATGGAGATTAGTCTATTTTTGTGCGCATGGCTTAGTGTTTTGCATTTTGTGTACCGGCGTGCTGTATGTTGCACGCAAGACCAAAGGTTGTCGCGCGCACGGAGGGTTGCAGGATCACGCTCCGACAGCGGAGATTGCGTGCCGCCGGGGTTTCAGAATGAATTCTAAATACCAAGTAACAAGCAAATGATTGAACTGGATGGATCGGCCGGCGAAGGTGGCGGCCAGGTTTTACGCACGGCGCTCACGCTTTCGCTTTTAACGGGGCAGCCTTTCGGGATCGGGAATATCCGCGCAAGGCGAAGTGAGCCAGGGCTGTTGCATCGACATCTCTTAGCGGTGGCGGCAGCGCAAGCAATATCCGGTGCGCAATGTTCCGGAGCAGAAGTCGGATCGCGGATGCTGATGTTCGCGCCGGGGCCGATCAAGAGCGGCGAGTACAGCTTCGATATCGGTACGGCGGAAAGCTGCACGCTCGTCTTGCAAACGATTCTGCCTGCGCTTTTATTCGCCGATAAGGCATCTACCGTGCGTATACGCGGCGGCACACACAATCCGATGGCGCCGCCCGCGCATTTTCTGCAACGTGCATGGCGTCGCGCGATGGGCGACATGGGCGCGGTCATCGACATCGAGCTCAAGCGCTTCGGCTTCTATCCGGACGGCGGTGGAGAGATTGTCGCCACGGTGCAGCCGTGCAAGGGCTTGCGTCCGTGCGAGTGGATGTCGCGTGGCGCGCTCGATACCGCGTATGCGGAGAGCTTCATCGCGGCGGCGCCCGCCGGCGTTGCGCAACATGAACTCGACGTGGTTCGTCCCGGCATGGGATGGGACGACTCGCAGCTGCTCGTGCGTGGTCTGGAAGCCGAACCGGGGCCGGGCAACGCGTTGCTCGTCACGCTCGAACATGCGCACGTCACCGAGGTATTTACGGCGTTTGGCGAACGCGCGGTATCGGCGGATAAGGTTGCGCAAACCGTGGTTCGAATGGCGGATCGCTATTTGGCATCCGCTGCGGCCATTGGCGAGCATCTCGGCGATCAGCTCCTGTTGCCACTCGCGCTCGCGGGCGGCGGCCGCTTCACGGTCGAGAAAATATCGATGCACGCAAGGACGAATGCGGAAGTGATCGAGCGCTTTCTGCCGGTGCGCTTCGAGTTCCATGAAGCCGACGATGCGACCGCATCGGTCGTCGAAGTCATGCGTCGCTGATCAGCGACGCATGTGAACGCTTCACATGCCCGAGCAACAATGCGGCGCACTTATTCGCGCGAGAGCGGCATTCTTTATGTCGATACCGCCATGACTATTCATTCGCATGGCACTCGGCGCTATCGACAGACTTCTTACGGGCAAACATCGGCGAAAGAGTACTTCAGGCGCGTATCAAACGTATTCATGCGCGGTAGCGCCGGAGTGAAGCAGGTGCATTGAACTTGCATCTGCGAGCAAATCAAACACGAAGTTAAAGAGCACTATGACCAAACGTACAATCAACGAGTCCGAATTCATCACGCACGACAGTGAGAAGCTTTTCTACCGTCATTGGCCTGCGGCGAAATCGCGTCGTCGTGGCGCAATCGTCTTGCTGCATTGCGGACACGAACATTCGGCACGCGTCGCGCATCTCGTCGATGAGCTGAGGTTGCGTGACTTCTCCTTCTTCGCATGGGACGCGCGCGGACATGGCAAGTCGCCGGGGCCACGTGGATATAGCCCGAGCGTGGCTGCGTCGGTGCGTGACCTGCAGTGCTTCATCGATCATATCCGTGATGCGCACGGCATTGCCGTGGAAGACATCGCTGTTGTCGGGCAAAGCGTCGGTGCGGTGCTTGCAGCGACGTGGGTGCATGATTACGCGCCGCCTGTGCGCTGTCTCGCGCTGGCATCGCCCGCATTTCGAATGAAACTGTATATACCGTTTGCGCGGGCTGGGTTACGGCTCGCGCACAAGCTGCGCGGCTCGTTCCATGTGAAAAGTCTAGTGAGGCCCAAGCTGCTCACGCAAGATATAGAACGCATCGCGAGCTATGCGGCCGATCCGCTCATTACGCGGCCGATCGCCGTCAACATGTTGCTGGACCTGCACGATACGTCGAAGCGTATCGTCGACGATGCCGCTGCCATCACCGTGCCTACGCAAGTGTTGATTTCAGGTGCGGACCGGGTCGTGCAGCGTGCGCCGCAGGACCTTTTTTATGATCGGCTGCGTTCGGCTCGCAAAGAGCGCGTCGTGCTGCCGCGTTTTCGTCACGATACGCTAGGCGAGCGGGATCGCGCCAAGGCGCTGGAACCATTGCGCGCATTTATCTTGCGTGAATTCAATGCGCGCAGCCCGCGTGTATCACTCGTTCACGCGAACAAGCGCGGACCATTCCGCGACGAGTACGAGGCGCTGCTGAAGCCTCCAACAAAACCGTTCGCACGTTTTTATTGGTGGATGAACCGGCTCGCGCTGAGGGCGGGCGGGGCGCTTTCGGAAGGCATCGCGCTTGGTCTTTCGCTTGGGTTCGATTCGGACGCGACGCTCGACTATGTCTACCGCAACGAGGCGCGCGGATGCGGTGGCATGGGACGTCTCATCGATCGCTTCTACTTGAATGCGCCAGGGTGCAAGGGTATGCGGCAGCGCAAGACGCATATCGAAGCGCTCCTGGGTCTGGCTATCGCGCGGCTGGTTCGTGAGGGCTCACCCGTGCGTCTCGTCGATGTCGCGGCCGGGCATGGACGCCACGTGCTCGACGCGATAGCAAATTCAACCGACGACGCCAACGTGACCGTCGATCGCATCGTGCTGCGCGATGTGAGTGCGATCAATGTCGAAGCGGGACGTGCTTCGATCGCACGGCGGGGACTCGAGTCGATCGCCCGCTTCGAGCACGCCGATGCCTTCGATGAAGCGTCGTTTACCACGCTCGAACCCCGTCCGACGCTTGCCATCGCGGCGGGTTTATACGAGCTTTACGGCGACAACGCGGTGATCGAACGCTCGTTGCATGCGCTTGCGCAAGCAGTGCTGCCGGGCAGTTATCTCGTCTATACGGCACAGCCGTGGCATCCGCGACGCGAATTTATCGCGCGTTCGTCGAGTACTCATCGCGGTGAGGCAAGCCGGGTCATGCGGCGTCGCTCGCAGGCCGAGATGGATGAACTCGTCAGGCGCGCAGGTTTCCGCAAGCTGGAACAGCATATCGATGAAATGGGTATTTTTACGGTGAGTCTTGCGCAGCGGGAAGCGAGGCAATGAGCGATGCGGCGGCCGCTATCGCTGCGCTGCTTTGTGCTGGCGTGGAGTGACTGTTGGCATCGCGGTGGCGTTTAGCGGACTTTGAGCGTCGTGTAAAGTCGTCGCCTAAGCCACCTTCACGGGCTAGTGCAAGCGAACAGTGCACAATGACGCCAAGAGCGACTTTAACCGCGCGCGAATGAAGCACCGTCGCTAGACAAGACCCCTTGCCGCAGAGAGACAAATGAAGAAAGGAAAACCCAAGCTCACCCGCGACGACGCCGAGCGTCTCTTCGAAGGTCTGCCGAAATCCAGCACGAGCGAGCGTAAATCCGGCCGGCCCGAGAATCCATTCGAAGCTGGCGCGTTCGAGCCTGTCGAGCGCATCGACGAAGAAGCCAAGCTCTGGAAAGACAACCTGATCACGCTGCCGATGGCGGTCGAGCTGCCCGCTGGCTATGAATCGGTCGCACGCATGCGCGATGCGATGGCACGAGCATGGCGCCTGAGATGGGTGAGGGAAAGCGGTCACGAAATCGTGACGGAATTTCCTGAAGGATGGTCGGCGCTTCGCCCGGAGAGCGGTCCTATCGAAGTGCGAGATCCGGCGGGCGTGGTGCGCGCCGTGTTTGGTTGGGCCAAGGATGCCGAGTTGCGAATCTTGCCGCGATATTCCCTTGAATCGCAGACCAACGGTTCAAATGGGCTGGGCAGTTTGCTCGTCCGCGATCGATCGAACGGTCAAATTCTCGAAAGATCGTCGACCTGGTCCGCGCAAAGTGGCACTAACCATCCCGATTGGACACGGCTGTCGACGTGGCTCAACTCGAATTATCCATTCCATCGCGATCCTTTACGGTACTGGGCAGACTGCGAGGGCAATCTTCAAGGCTAAGACACGGCTTGGCGCTTGATCGAATTTCTTTAGGGAATATCTTGCGACCTGTACGAGCGCGTCTTGCCGTGACACGCTAAGAAAGCACGCGCTTGGCATTAAAGCCCACGCGCCAGGCAAACGGAATCAAGCTATTTCGCTTAGCGCACAAAAAGGCCCAGCCACTAAGCGCTGGGCAATCCAGTGATTGAAGGCCACCGGAGGAGGATCTTGGAGACGAGGCGCACAAGACGATTGCGCGCCAGACCTTGAACGAAAACAACTGAACAGATTAGGAGCCAAAGAATACAGGCTTCATGCCGTCGTTGGCATCCGGACGGACGGAAGCGCTGATCTTGTGTCCCACGCGAGCCACTGCATGGTCGAAATTGCGCAGCGTATGGTGTGCGCCCGAAGCCGATGTGCCATCCGCGGCGCCGCCGACATCCGTTGCGTTATTGCCTTGGGCGTTCACACGAGCTTCCGCGGCTTGAATATTGGCCGGATATTGCGTTTGATCGCCGGTGGGGTTGTAGCCGGCTTTTTCGAGTTGAACCAGTTGCGCCTTCACTTCAGCGCGAGTCACCGGCTGGTTCGTTTGAGCGAACGACGACACGGCAGGGATTGCAAGAGCAGCGGCAACGATGAGCGATTGAACGAGTTTCATGATGCTTACCTCCAGGCTTCGTTTTTGCGCAAACACCCGTTTGCGTTTCAGTGCTTGAAGTCTAGGCGGCACGTGCTTGGGAATTAAGTGCGGACTGAACAAGTAATTATTGTTAAATACGCGTTAACCCTCAATAGCCGATGACGCCGTTGCATCGGACGCGCTCGCGTAAAATCGCCTTGCCGCCGTTCTTTCGTTCGAATGACAGGACACCCTATGTTGCAGCCGTTTGCATCATCAGAACCGTTCACGATTGGCGTCGAACTGGAAGTCCAGGTCGTCAATACGCATGACTACAACCTGACGAAGGCGACCACGGAGTTGTTGAACCGCGTTCGAGAGGAAACCTTCGCGGGGGCCATCGACCCCGAGACGACCGAAGGGATGATCGAACTCTCCACTGGCGTGTGCCGGAACTTCGACCAGGTCAGTAACGAGTTGCAGGTGCTTCGCGATACGCTCGTTCGCGCCGCCGACTTTCTCAACGTCGGCGTATGCGGTGGCGGCACCAACTTCTTCCAGAATTGGTACGACCAACGTTCCGATGGACGCGAACGCTCCGAATATCTCATGGGCTTATACGGGGCGCTTTATCAGCAGTTCACCATCTTCGGTCAGCACGTGCATGTCGGTTGCCCGGACGCCGACTCGGCGCTCGTCCTACTGCACTCGCTCTCGCGCTACGTCCCGCACTTCATCGCGCTCGCCGCTTCTTCGCCGTTCGTGCAGGGCAGCGACACGCAGTTCCAGTGCGCAAGACTCAATTCGGTCGCGCCGTTCCCCTTGTCGGGCCAGGCGCCCTTCGTGACGAAGTGGAGCGAGTTCGAACAGTACTTCGAGCGCATGACCAACACGGGTCTCGTCAAGAGTCTGAAGGACTTTTACTGGGACATTCGTCCGAGTCCTGGATTCGGAACGATCGAAGTACGCGTCATGGATACGCCGTTACGCGTGGAACGAGCCGCCGCCATCGCAGCTTACATTCAGGCGCTTTCGCGCTATCTGCTGGTCGATAAACCCTTGACGCTGAGTGAACGCGACTACGAGGTTTATCGGACGAACCGGTTCATGGCTTGCCGCTTTGGTCTCGATGCAACATGCGTGAATCCGGAGACGGGGCAAAGCAAACCGATCAGAGACGACATCCTTGCCACGCTCGATGCGATCAGCGGCCACGCTCAGGCTCTCGGCGGCCAAGCAGGCCTCGAATCGATCAGGCGTGCGGTGACGAGCGGCACGAGCGATGCCACGTGGTTGCGCCGCGTCTATGGCGCGCATGACTCCTTGCATGAAGTCGTGCGGCAGCAATGTCAGATATGGCGTGGCGCGCAGACGCTCGAATGAACTCAAGGCAATGACTAAAGCGTTAGCCTGAAACCGCGCACCAGCACTCCTGGCAATTGCAGGCCGCCTGTCGAACGTTCGCCCCACGTCGAGTCGTTCAACAGCAGTTCGGGCGTGGCGCCTATCCGGTCGAGTTCGCTTCCTAGCAGCCGATAAAGGCTGTCGTCGAAGCGCATGGCTTCGATGGGCGCGACGATCTCGCCATGCTCGACCCAGAACGTGGCAAAGCGCGTCATGCCGGTCATGCGGCAATCCATCCGGTCGGAGAAGTTCACGTACCACAGGTTGCCGACATAAAGACCGGTGTCGAGCGCGGCGAGCACGTCGCTGTCGGCGAGATCGCCGCCTTGCATCGAAAGCGATATGGGCATCTCATTCGCGGGCGCGCCGTTGGGACGCAAGCCGTATTCGCGGGCCGTGCGCGCGCTGGTGAGTTGCTGCGCGCCGCGGCCTTCTCGAATCAGCGGGACGGTCTCGCGCTCGTAGCCGTCTTCACTAAAGCCCGGTGTAATGCCGAGACCGATGTCCTCGGCGAGCGTGACGCGTTCGTCCAGCGAAGCCTCGCCGCTATTCAGGCGATGAAACTCGCTACGCGATGTTGCCTGCTTGCGTGCCGAAAACGCCGTAAAGGACGCCGTGCCGATGAGTTCGGCAAGCGCGGCCGGCGCGAGCCATGCACGATAATTCCCCGGCGCAAGCGTGCGCGCGGGCCGGGCCAACACCGGCATGCGCGCCGCGGCCTCTTCGACTTTTCTTGCGAAGACTTCGTCGCTCCATTGCTCGCCCGCGTAGGTCGTCTTGATTGCGCGTCCGCTTGCATCGTAAAGCGACCAGCTGAAGTTGAAGTTGTCGAGTTCATGCCAGCCACGGCTCCCATTCGACGATGCAAAGCCGCGCGCCATCGATCCACCGGCATAGAAGCCGACGAAGTCGAGCCGTGCCGCGCATCGTTCGACCACGCTCAAGAGCGATTCGATCTCCGGCAGCGTGCCGCGTCGTCGAGTGGCCTGGGTCCATGTCGCCGTATCGACGAGCAAATGCGGATCGGCGCTGGCGTCTTCGAGTGCGGCCCGCAGCGCGGCGAGCGTCCCGGCGATGGCTTCGTCGTCGGTATGCGCGTCGCCGCTTATCGTGAGCGTGGAATAGGCCTGGCGCTCGTTCCTGATGAGCCGCAGCGTCAACGCGCCCTGCGAGACGTGCCCGATCTGACGGACCTTGCTTGCATTGAAGCGCACGAAGTCCGATTCCTCGGCGGCAAGTGTGGTCAATGCCACTTCGCCTGTGACGAGCCGACGCTCGACGACATCCGCGAGCCGCATGAAGCGAAGTTCCCAGTTTGCCGCGGCGGCTGTCATCGCGTGCCTCCGAACACATCCACGTTGCTGAACACGCATGCAGGCGATGCATGGCCCACGCGCACGATCTGCATTGGCTCACCCTTGCCGCACATTGCCGTGCCGTAGATGCCGCGCGTTGCTTCGTTGCCGACCGCGACCAGGCTGCGCCAGAAATTAGCCGAAATGCCGCGATAGCCCGGTTGGCGAACCACTTGCGTAAGCCGGCCATTCTCGATCAGTTGCCCGAACTCGCAGCCGAATTGAAACTTGTTGCGATAGTCGTCGATGGACCACGAGGTGTTCGTGCGCATCAGAATGCCCTGTTCGATGTTCGCGATCATCTCGTCGAGCGTACTCTCGCCAGCTTCGATATTGAGGTTCGCCATTCGGTCGATAGGCGGGCGGTTCCAGCTCGATGCCCGCGAATTCGCGACCCCGCCGATGCCCGCGCGTTGTTGCGAGAGCGTGGCGCCGAGCGCGCGTTCGAGCACGCCGTTGCGGATCAGATGGTGTTTGCTCGCAGCGGCGCCGTCGTCGTCGAATGCGTAGGTGGCGACCTCAGCGGCCACGCCGGGATCGAACGTCACGTTCAAGAGCGGCGAGCCGTATTGGTAGGTGCCGAAGAACTCGGGCTTCACGAAGCTCGATCCGGCGAAGTTGCGTTCGTCGCCGAGAATACGGTCGAGTTCGAGCGGATGACCGATCGACTCATGGATTTGCAGCATCATCTGATCGGGCATGAGGAGCAGGTCGCGCACGCCGCTCGGGCAGTTCGGCGCGGCGAGAAGCGCGAGCGCTTCGTTGGCCAGCCGCTCGCCGGCGCCATCGAAAGCGAAGCGATCGAGGATTTCGACGCCGCCTTGCGCGATGGTTCCGTAATCGCCGCCCAGCGTGCGGACCTGCGTATCGCCGTGGGCGTGCGCCGCGACCGCCAATTGCGGCATGGCGAACCGGAAACGCTGCTCGATGCGAACGCCGTCGCTCGTGATCAAGGTTTGTTCGCTTTCGATGACCTGCATGGACGCGGTGCGCTCGACGATACGCGGGTCGATGCTCGCCGCGGCGCATTCTTCCGCGAGCCGTTCAAGCCATTCGCGCCGCGCCGGCAGCGTGGCCTCGATGCCGGGCGACGCGTATTCGCCGCTTTGCGATGGACGCGCGGCGAGCCTGTGATCGACGAGCGAGACGCGTGCGCTTGCCTTGGCGCGGCGCGTGGCGAGGTCGAGCGCCGCCTGCAAGCCAGCCGGGGACAAGTCGGCGGTTGCCGCATAGCCCGCGCCGGCGCCGTGCCATGCAGTGAGCATTGCGCCGCGATCGCGCGCGGTGCGAAGTGGCTGGATCACGTCGTTGCGAACCTTGTGATCGTCCGTGCGTTCATCGACGAAGCGCACCGAGTGGAAGTCCGCTTCGCTGGAAAGGGCGCGAACGTGCTCGTCGAGTGATGGACCGTTCATATCGCTTCCGTGTTTTTACCGTCGGGTGCGCAAATGCGTGCGCAGGCAGCGTTAATATGCCATGGCACGGACCAACGCACGCGCGTTTGCGGATGTGTATCCTCTCGATGTCGTCATTCGAGGATGCCCCTGTGAAATACCCACTCATACTGGGCTTCGCTATCGTCGCGCTGGATGTCGTCGTGTGGCGCGCGCGTCTGCCCGCGCAAGACCTCGCGCGGCTGTTCATACGGCTCGCGCTTTTCGTCGCGTTGAGCTGGGACCTCTTTTCCTCTGACCTGAATCCGTTCACTCAGGCGCCTTACGCTGCCGTCGTCGAATTGCACTGGCTTGGACAAGTGCTCGAAATCATCTGGTGGCTGACGGGCGCGCGGTTGCTCACGCTTTCGCTCGACACCTTGCTGTTGCCGCGCGCCTGGCGCAAGCAGCGGCTATTTTCAGATGTGTTCGGTGCGGTGGTCTTTCTCGCAGCGGCCGTGGCAGCGCTCGGCTTCGTGCTCGAATTGCCGGTACGCGGGCTCGTTGCGACGTCGGGCGCGCTCGCCATCGTGCTCGGTCTCGCCATTCAAAGCACGTTGAGCGACGTGTTCGCGGGCATCGTGCTCAACACCACGGAGCCTTATTCGGTTGGCGACTGGGTCTTGATCGATGACGTCGAAGGCAAAGTGATCGAAATGAACTGGCGCGCCACGCATTTGCTCACGGGCCAGGGCAATACGCTTATCGTGCCTAACGCGGTTGCATCGAAAGCCAAGATTTCGAATAACAGCAGGCCGGCGAACATCCACGGAATTTCTCTCATTCTCGAGATCGATCCCGAAGCCCGGCCAAAGACCGTGCTCGATGCCTTGGGCCGTGCCCTGACCGGCTGCAATGTCATTCTCGACAGCCCCGCACCTTATGCGCGGATGAAGCGTGCCACGCTCAATTCGGTGCAATACGAAGTCGTGGCGTTCGTCGATGACATGAACAAGAAGTCATCCGTATCCAACGAGTTGTTCGATCTTTGTTACCGGCATCTCGCGGCTTCGTCCGTGGCGCTGCGCGCGCTCGGCATTCCCGCGCCCGCCGTGACCGCGCACGATGCACGAGAAGCCTTGCTCAGACGCGTGAGCCTGTTCGACAGTCTGACGAGCGATGAAATAGAGCGGCTTGCCAAGCGGCTCTTGCGGCACGAGTATCAGGCAAGGCAGCAGATACTCGCGCCTGACACGGTGCCCGACAGTCTCTCTATCGTTCATTCGGGTGTGCTGTCGGTCACTTATCACGAAGCGACAGGAGATCGCGAAGTTGCCCGCGTCGGTCCCGGAGAGGCCTTCGGGGAGGCCGGGCTGCTTGCCGGTTTGCCGATGCACGTATCCATCTCGACGCTCACACCCGTAGTGCTATATCAACTCGGTAAGGACGATATGACGTCGTTCCTGAAAGATCATCGGGACGTCGCGAAGCAGTTGTGTCAGCTCCTCGCTTATCGTCAGGACAAGCTCGGCCAGTTGACGAATCCCATGCCGGTGGAAGAAGAAAAAGGCACATCGCTGTTTCAGTGGTTGTTGGACAAGGTCTGGTTTCGGCACGCGTTGCAAGAAGCTTCTCAGGTCAAGCAGACCGACAAGTCCGCTTAGAAGAGGCGTTTGAGCGAAGACACGTGGTCGCGTTGAATGAGGCCATCCGTTGGCATCTTTTGAAATCTCTTGGAGAGGTATCTCATGGGCGAATATAGGCAACTGCATACCGACGATGGCACCTTCGCCGTTTATGTCGAACTTCCCGCCAACACGCCGGCGCCCGCCGTCGTGGTGCTGCCTGAAATTTTCGGCATCAACGCGGACATGCGGGAAACATGTCAGGAGTTGGCGAGGCAAGGATTCATCGCGCTGTGTCCCGATCTCTTCTGGCGGCTAGAACCGGGCGTCGAATTGAATAGCTGGTCCGAGGAGGAATGGAAAAAGGGCTTTGCGCTCTATCAGGCATTCGACATCGATCTGGGTGTTCGAGATGTCGGCGCCACGGTTGCCATGGGACGTGCCTTGCCCGAGTCGAACGGTAAGTGCGGGTTGATGGGCTTTTGCCTCGGCGGTCTGATGACTTTCCTGACGACCGCACGCGAGGGTGTCGATGCCGCCGCGGCTTATTACGGCGGTCAGACTGATCAGTACTTGGGCGAAGCAGACAGCATACGAGCGCCGATGATCATGCATCTCGGTACCGAAGACGAATTCATATCGACGGATGCACAGGCCGCAATCAAGGCGGTGATGAAAGACAGGACGAATGTGACGGTGTACGCGTATCCCGGATGCAGTCATGCGTTCGCGCGGCACACAGGTTTGCATTACGATGCGGCCGCGGCAGAGCTTGCGAATGAACGGACCTATGACTTGTTTCGGCGCGAGCTGGCGGGGACTTGAGTTGTCGGGCTGCGTGTTGGTGGAGGTCTTTGGCATCGGTGGAAATGTTCGCCATCATCGCCAGGCACACGCACTCACCGCACGGCTTCGACTTACCACTTACGCCATTGCGTCCCGCTTCGCGACACACAACTCGATGAACCGCTGCACCGGCTGCGTAAGCGTCGCCCCACGCCGCGTGGCAATTCCATAAGGCGCGCCTGTCCTGTCGATTCGTATGGGCAGCACCGCCACCAGTCCATGTTCCTCGAAGTATCTCGCCACCTTGAGCGGCATCAATCCCACCGTCCCCGCGCCGGAGCGCAAGAGCGACAAGGTCGCGAACGTCGATGACGTCTCGATCGCATAGCGCGGGAAGGGCACTTGCGCATCGTCGAATAGCTGTTCGAGAAGCGAGCGCATTGGCAGGGTGGCCTGAGGGACGATCCACGGATTCTCGCCGATGCCCGCGAACGTCACGTTCGCGTCCGTGGCCAGCGGGTCCGCGCCATCGACGACGAAACACACTTCCTCCACTTCGAGCGGAATGAAGTCGTAAGCCTCGGGATGAACGCTGATGCTCGGCCGACCGATCACGAGATCGAGCAGCCGCTGATCGAGCATCGACAAGAGCCGCGCACTGTTGTCCTCCCAGACCTCGACGGAAATATCCGGCTGAATGCCCCGCAACTCTCGCAGCACGGGCGTGAGCCATACGGGGACCGAGCCCATGACCGCGCCGACCGCGAGCGTGCCGCCGCCGCCGCGCAAGAGGGCCGCGAGTTCATCGCGTAATGCGCCGATCTCCGAACGGACCGCGCGCGCATGGCGAATCACACAGCGGCCGAGTTCGTTCGGCACGATGCCGCGCGGCGAGCGCGCGAAAAGCTCCGCGCCGAACAAAGACTCGATCTCGCGCAGCGACTTGGTCGTGGCGGGCTGTGAAAGCGAGACCTGATGCGCCGCCTTGCGCAGCGAGCCGTGGTCGTCCAGCGCGATCAACAACGCAATGTGATTGCCGCGCAATCTACGCAAAATCGCATCGATACTGGTTATCACCGATATAACTCCAGCCTGTCACCTGATCCGAAGGTTTCATTATCTGGCCAGGGCGTTCTCTCCCTACACTGGCTCAGACGTCGCCGCCCATGCTCGGCCACGCGGCTCGATCATAGCCGCATTGATCGACGAACGAGCAAGCGAACAAGCGGGCGGCGTGATGAATCATGCATCCCTATGGAGAGAAGCAAATTGAAAAGAATCGGTATCGACGTCGGCGGCACCTTCACCGATGTTGTGATGGTGGATGACCAAACGGGGCAAATCTGGTCGACCAAGGTGCCGACGACGCCGAAAGATCGCGTCGTCGGAACGATCGAAGGCTTTCTCAAGATTCTGGAGCTTTCAGGCACGCAAAGCGAAGACGTCGCCTTTCTCGGCCACGGCACGACGATGGCGACCAACATGGTCGTGGAAGGCACGGGCGCTAAAACCGCACTCGTCACGACGCGCGGCTTTCGCGACATCCTCGAACTGCGGCGCGTGTCGCGTCACGACCGCGCCGATCTGTACGATCTGCTGTTCGACAATCCGCGTCCGCTCGTCGAGCGGCGCTGGCGGCTCGAAGTCGGCGAGCGTCTGCGTTACGACGGCAGCATGGAAATGCCGCTCGATCACGCCGGACTCGAAGCCCTTGCCGCACAGATTCGCGAGTCGGATATCGAAGCCGTCGCCGTGTGCTTTCTGCATGCGCATGTGAATCCGCAGCACGAGCGCGAGGCCGTCGATACGTTGCGCCGCTTGCTGCCCGACCGCTTCATTTGCGCATCGCACGAGGTCAATCCCGAAGCGATGGAATACGAGCGCACGAGCTCGACCGTCATCAACGCAATGCTCGGTCCGGTCTGCGGCCGGTATATTGGCAGGCTCATCAACACGCTCGCGCAACACGGCTTCGCGGGCAAGTTCCTCTTCATGCAGTCGAACGGCGGTCTGGCAAGCCCCGCGATGGTCGCCGACAAGCCGATCGTGCTGCTCGAATCCGGTCCCGCGGGCGGCGTTTCCGCGGCCATTCGCAACTGCGAGAAAAGCAATCTCAAGAACGCGATTCTCGGCGACATGGGCGGCACCACGTTCGACGTATCGCTGATCCGCGAGTTTCGGCCGGAGCTGCGCAACAAAAGCCTGCTGCATACCTATACCGTGCGCTCGCCCAGCATCGATATCGACTCGGTAGGCGCGGGCGGCGGCTCTATCGTCTGGATCGATGCGGGCGGCGGCGTGCGGATCGGTCCCGAAAGCGCGGGCGCCGATCCGGGCCCTGCGTGCTATGGGCGCGGCGGCACGCGTCCGACCGTGACCGACTGCAATCTCGTGCTCGGCTATATCGACCCCGACAGCTTCCTCGGTGGCGAATTCAAACTGGACGCACAGGCGGCGTGGCGCGTGGTCGAAGAGGTCATCGCCAAGCCGCTCGGCGTCTCGGTGCCGGAAGCTGCGCAAGTCGTGCGCTCGGTGGCCAATGCACTGATGGCCCAAGCCATCCGCATCATGACGGTGGAACGCGGCTACGATCCGCGCGAATTTTCCTACATCTGTTACGGCGGCGCGGGGCCGGTGCACGCGGTCGATCTGGCGCACGAGATGGGCATTCGAAGAGTCGTGATTCCACCGCTGCCGGGGCTTTTCAGCGCATTCGGCATGACGGTCGCGGACCAGCAATACGACTATCAGCGCCCGCTGGAAAGCGATCTCGCGATGATCGACGACGCCACCTTGCAGCATGCGCTCGACGAACTCACCGCCGAAGGCATGCAAGAGCTGCAACGTCATGGTGTCGATGCAGACGGCGTGAAAGTGGTGCGTCTCGCGGATTGCCGCTATGCCGGTCAGCCCGATGTCATCACCGTCGAAGTGCAGGGCGATGCACAAGGCATTCGCGCCGCGCTTGCGCAAACCTTCGAAACCGCGCATCAGCGGCAATGGAATTTCATCAGTAAGGACAAGCCGGTCGTGGTCGCCAACGTGCGTCTGCAACTCGTCACGACGACGGGCTGGCGCGGTGGCGTCGCAAGCAGCAAGGGCGGCGCGATGCCGAAGCCGGTGCGCACGCGCAAGGTCTATTTCGACGGCGGCGTGCGCACGCTTCCCGTGTTCGCGCGCATGGAGATTCCCATAGGCGCGACGATCGAAGGGCCCGCCGTAATCGAAGAGCACAGCAGTTGCGCCGTGCTCAAGGCGTCGCACGTCGCGCGCGTCGATCCCGATCTGAATCTCGTCATCGAACTGGCAGCCTGAATAAACGGACATCCTCATGGATATTGTTACTTACGAAATCATCCGCAGCAGTCTCTTCGCCGTCGCGCGTGAAATGAAGATCGCGATGATGCGCACCGCCGGCAGCCCGCTCATGCATGCGAGCGGCGACTCGTCCGCCGCGATCTTCGACGCCGACATGCAGCTCGTCGCGCAAGGCAACGACATTCCGACGATGCTCGGCTCCGCCGTCATCTCGACGCGCGTCTCGGTGGAGGCGATGGGACGCGAGAACTTGCGCCCCGGAGATGTCATCGTCAGCAACGACGCGTATGTCGGCGGCGGCAATCATCAACCGGACGTGCAGTTCACGCGTCCCGTTTTCGCCGATGGCAAGATCGTCGCCTTCGTGATGACGCGCGGCCACTGGACCGATATCGGCGGGCAGTCTCCGGGCAGCTATACGGTCACCACGTGGGACGTGTTCGCGGAAGGTATCCGCATTCCGCCGGTGTTTCTGTATCGCAATGACGAGCCTGTGCAGGACATGCTCAACCTGCTCACGCGCAATAGCCGCAATGCGCACGAGTTACGGCTCGACATTCAGGCGCAATACGCGGGCACGTTCGTCGGCGATCGGCGTATCGGCGATCTGGTTGCGAAGTATGGCGCCGATGCCTTGCGCGACGTGATGAGCCAGAGCCTCGATCACTCGGAGAAGCTGATTCGCGCGGAAATAGCGCGTATTCCCGATGGCGTCTACGAAGCCGAGGAGTATCTCGATCCGATCGAAGCGCCGGGCTGGAAACAGGAGCGTCCGCTTCTCAAGGTCAAGGTGACGAAGACGGGCGATCACATCACGTTCGATTACACCGGCACCGGCGCGCAAGTGCGCGGCGGCATCAACTGTCCGCTGTCGGTCACCTGCAACAGCACCTGGTTCACGGTGAAGGCGCTGACCGACCCGGGCATTCCGATCAATCAGGGTTGCTATCGGCCGGTGACGATCATCGCGCCCGAAGGCAGCGTGCTGAACTGCCGCTATCCGGCCTCGGTCGTGTCGGGCAATACGGAAACGTCGCCACGCGTGATCGATCTGCTTATGAAGGCACTCGCGCCCGCAGTGCCCAAGCGCATCACGGGGCAAAGCAACTGCGCGTCGTGCGCGGGCATCTTCAGCGGACGCGACACGGACCCGGCGCGCATTGGCCGCACCGGCCAGGAGTTCGTCACGATGCACGACGTCCACGCAGGCGGCATGGGTGCGCGCGCCGAGAAGGATGGCGTGAGCGGTGTGCGTGTGTACGTGGGCAACGCGGGCAGCCAGTCCATCGAGATGATCGAGGCGACATCGCCGCTCGTCGTCGAGGAATGGTCGCTCGTGACCGACAGCGGCGGCGCGGGACGCAGACGCGGCGGCCTGACGTCGCGGCGCGTCTATCGCGTCGAATACGACGAGGCGACGTTCACCGTCTCCGGCGAACGCGGACGCTCGGCGCCCGAAGGCCATTTTGGCGGGATGGCGGGCACGCGCTTTCAATGCATCGTGCAGCGGGCGGACGGCAGCGAGCACGCGGTCGCGGCGAAGGGCGGACAGACGGTGGTGTATCGCGGCGATCGCGTGTCGGTGCAGCCGGCAGGCAGCGGTGGTTACGGCGATCCGCACGAGCGCGATCCGTTGCTCGTGGCAGCCGATATCGCCGATGGTTACGTCAGCGCCGAAGCCGCCGCGCAACGTTACGGTCCGAGCGCACAGCCGGCAGCGGAAGAGCCGGCAGTCGCATCGCTCGCGGTGGCGGCGGAATGAGCGCGGGCGAAGCCATGAACCCGACCTTGCCGCTCGCGGGCGTGTGCGTGGTCGAGATCGGCCATAGCCTTGCCGCGCCCTATGCGGGCATGATCCTCGGCTCGTTGGGCGCGGAGGTCATCAAGATCGAAAGCGCGGAAGGCGGCGACTATGCGCGCGACTGGGGCCCGCCCTTCGTCGATGGCGCCGCCGCGCTGTTTCATGCGGTGAACCACGGCAAGAAGAGCATTGCGATGACGCTGTCGAATCGCGACGACGCGGAGGCATTGCGTGCGCTGATCGAGCGCCGAGCCGATGTCGTTCTGCAGAATCTCAAGGCCGGCGGCACGGAGAAGTACGGCCTAGGCGGCGAGCAGATGCTGCGCATGAAGCCCTCGCTCGTCTATTGCAATCTCGGCGCGTTCGGCACGGCGGGACCGCTGCGCGACAAGCCCGGCTACGATCCGCTCGTGCAGGCGCTCTCGGGTCTCATGAGTTTTCTGGGTCAGCCGGGCGAGCCGCTCTCGCGCATACCGGTGTCGGTCAACGACATGGGCACCGGCTTGTGGGCGGCAATCGGCGTGCTGGCCGCGCTCTTCCGACGCCAGGCGACGGGCGTGGGCGAGGTCGTCACCGTGTCGCTGTACGAAACCGCGATCAGCTGGGCCGGCATTCAGATCGCGGATTATCTCGCCTCAGGCGTGCTGCCGGGCCGCTGGGGATCGGGAACGGCTGCGATCGTGCCGCATCAGGCGTTCGAATGCGCGGATGGCACGATCATGGTCGCGGCCGGTAACGACCGATTGTTCCGCCGCCTCTGCGCCGTACTGTCTATCCCGACACTCGCCGACGATGCGCGCTTCGTGACCAACGGCGCCCGCGTGAGCCATCGCGTCGCGCTCATCGACTTGCTGCATCTCGAGTTTCGCAAGCACGGAACCGCGCACTGGCTCGAAGCGCTCGACGGGGCGGGCATTCCGTGCGGGCCCATCCAGACCATCGATCAGGTGGTCGCGCACGAGCAGACGAAAGCGCTCGACCTCTTGCGCACGACCGACGATGGCGCGGCCACGGTCGTCGGCGTGCCGATATCGTTCGGCGGGGCACGGCCCGCGCATGTGGGCATCACGCCCAAGCTCGGCGAACATAACCATCTGCTGGCGAAGACGCCACTGGAGACATCTTGAAACTCGCATCGCAACTTGGCGGCGCGCTCGACACGCTGTCGCTCGAAGACATCGATCAGCAAATTCTCGTCGTCACCCTGAACCGCCCGAATGTGTCGAACGCGATCAGCACGACGATGGGACAGGAGATCATTCGCGTTTTCGGCGCGCTTGAAGCCGATCCCACGCTCTATCGCTGCGTCATTCTGACGGGCGCGGGAGAGCGTGCGTTTTGCGGCGGCGCGGATCTCAAGGAACGCGAAGGCATGACCGACGAGCACTTCGGCGTGCAGCACTATTTGTTCGAACGCATGAACCGCGCGATCACCTATTGCCCCGTCCCGATCATCTGCGCGGCGAACGGCGCGGCGGTCGCGGGCGGGCTCGAACTGCTGCTCGCCTGCGATTTCGCGTATGCATCGGAACATGCCGTTTTCGGCTTCACCGAAGTGAAGCGCGGCATCATGCCGGGCGGCGGCGGCACGCAGCAATTGCCGCGCACCATCGGCGCCCGCCGCGCGAAGGAACTGATCTTCCGGGGAGCGAAATTCACGGCGCAGGAAGCATTGGCGTGGGGCGTCGTCAATCGTCTTTGCGAGCCGGGCGGCGTGCTCGCCGATGCCATCGACGCCGCCCGCGACATCTGCACGAGCGCACCGCTGTCCGTCGCGCAAGCCAAGAAGGCGGTCGACCTCGGCATGCAGGGCGACTTGCGCACGGGCCTTTATCTGGAAATCGAAGCCTATAACCGGCTGATTCCGACGGCGGACCGTCTAGAAGGCATCAGCGCGTACAACGAGAAGCGCGCACCGCGATTCAAGGGCGTTTAGTTCGAACGCAAACAGCCGGCATACCTATACCCGGATAACCGGAGGAGACAGACATGACCCCCAACATCGGCAGCTTCGACATGCCGAAAGCCGAAGCGACGTATGGCAAGATCACGCGCCGGCTCATCCCGTTCCTGTTCCTGTGCTATGTGTTCGCGTTTCTCGACCGCATCAACATAGGCATTGCGCAGCTCGACATGAAGCACGATGTCGGCTTCAGCGATCTCACATACAGCATCGGCGCGGGCATCTTCTTCCTCGGCTACGTGCTGATGGAAGTGCCGAGCAACTTGCTCTTGGCGCGCATCGGTGTGAAGCGGACGTTCTCACGCATCATGATCCTGTGGGGCTTGATCGCGGCGGGCACGGCATTCGTCACGCTGCCTTCGCATCTCTACACCGTGCGCTTTTTTCTCGGGCTTGCCGAAGCGGGGCTTTATCCGGGCGTGATCTTTTATCTCACGCGCTGGTATCCGGTCGAACGGCGCGCCAAGGTCATCGCGCTCTTCACGTGTGCAACGGGCATTGCGGGCTTGTTCGGCGGGCCGCTGTCCGGTGCGCTCATGACGTACTTCAACGGCTACTTCGGTCTGCACGGCTGGCAATGGATGTTCATCGTGCAAGGCTTGCCCGCGACCGTGCTGGGCGTGGTGGCGTTCTTTTATCTCGATGACGGCCCGCAGCAGGCGAAGTGGCTCACGGAAAGCGAAAAGGCCGTCGTGCTCGCGGATATCCGCAAGAGTTCGAGCGTGTCGGCGAAGCACGAGGAGCACACGTTCGGACGCACGCTCACGGACTTTCGCGTCTACGTGATGGGCTTCGTGTGGTTCACGCAGATTGCCGGCGTGTTCGCCATCGGCTTCTGGCTGCCGACGCTCATCAAGAGCGCGGGCGTGTCGAGCGCGTTGCAGATCGGCTGCTATTCCGCCATTCCGTATTTCGTGAGTTGGGTCGCGCTCATCATGCTCAACCGTCATTCGGACCGCACGATGGAGCGGCGCTGGCATTGCGCCATCGCGATGATCTTCGGTGCTGCGGGACTCGTCGTCGCGGCGTTCACGACCGGCAATCTCGCGCTGTCGCTTGCGGCGCTCTCGGTGGCGACCGCGGGCATACTCGCGCCCAACCCGCTCATCTGGGCAATCTCGACGGATTACATCCGTGGCAGCGGCGCGGCGGGCGGCGTGGCGGTGATCAATTGCGTGGGTCTGCTCGGCGGCTTCGTGAGCCCGATGATCATCGGCTCCATCAAGACGATGACCAACAGCATGGCAGGCGGCCTTGGCGCGATTGCCACGCTGATGGTGCTCGGCGCCATCGCGGCTGTCGTGCTTGCGCCGTCCACATCGAGCGCGCCCGTGAGCGAAGGACGCGCCGAAGAAGGCGGTGAACGCGTACCGGATGCAACCATCTGAACGAAGGGAGTGAAAATGAAAGACGTAGCAGTACAGATACGTGAAGTCGGCTTGCGCGACGGCCTCCAGATGGTCCGCACCATTCTCGGCGCCGCGCAAAAACTCGAATGGTGCGCGCGCATGGTGGATGCGGGCGTGACCGATATCGAAGTGACGTCCTTCGTGCCGCCGAAGATCGTGCCGCAATTTGCCGATGCGGTCGAGGTGGCGACGGGCGCGCTTGCCATCGACAGATTGCACGCGGCAGCGCTCGTGCCGAACTTGAAGGGAGCGCAGCGTGCCTTCGATGTCGGCTTGAACAAGGTCCACTACGTGCTGTCCGCGAGCAACGAGCACAACCTGAAGAACGTTCGGCGCAGCACGGCGGAATCCGTCGAAGACTTCGTGCGTATTGCGGCGGCGCGCGATGAACTCGGCCGGCGCGTCGTGCTGGGCGCAGGCGTGGCGACGGCGTTCGGCTGCACCATTGCCGGTGAGGTGGATGAAGGCATCGTGCTCGGGCTGGTCGAAACGTTGATCGAGGCGGGCGCGCAGGAAATCACCATCGCCGATACGGTCGGCTATGCGAATCCCGCGCAGGTCTATGCGCTCATGCGTCGCGTCATGGAGCTTGCGGGGCCCTTGCCGGTTGCGTGTCATTTCCACGATACACGCGGACTCGGTTTGGCCAACGTTATGGCCGCACTCGATGCGGGTGTGCGTGCGTTCGACTCTTCGCTCGGCGGACTCGGTGGATGTCCGTTCGCGCCGAACGCCACGGGCAACATCAACACCGAAGACACGGTGTTCATGCTCGAAGCGCAGGGCATGACCACGGGCATCGACATAGACAAGTTGCTTGCTATACGCGAGACGATTGCCGCGTGGTTGCCGGGCGAACCATTCACAGGCGCCATTGCGCGTGCAGGCTTGCCGAAGACGTTCGTGCGAGCAGGGGAAGCCGTGGCGGCTTAGGGCTCGCCGCTGGTGTTCACTCTCACGCGTTCAAGGCGAGCTTCTCCAGCAGATCGACGAGCAGATCCGGCGCGAGCACCATCGCGTCGTGTCCCGTGTCGATGGTCTCCCAATTCCACGCGGGCAAACCCTTGATGCGTTCGCGCACGGGTTCGAGCGTCTCGTATGAAGGGTTCGTGCAATGCACGTAGGTACACGGCAGCCCATTGCCGAGCGGATGCTGTAAGTCGAGCGGTGTGGTGTAGGTTGCGAGCGGGTGAGGCGTCAGGCGCCTTTGCACCCACGCGGCGCGTGCATGATCTTCCGGAATTCCGGTGCCCTTCAATCCGTTGACGGGCATCGCCAGTGGCTGATCGCTCGCCTGAACGGATTCCATGCGCTCGCGCACCACCTCCGGCGGTAACACATCGAAAGCAGCTTGCCCGTTATCGACGAGCAACGCGTCCAACATGACGAGCGAACGTATCGCGTGAGGCATGCGGTCCGCGACGCCCGAAGCCACCAGTCCGCCGAAGCTGTGACCTACCATGACGACGTCCGAGAGCTCTTCGGCATCGATCAGATTCTTTATATCTTCGATGCAGACATCAAGCGACGTCGCGGCTTCCAGCAGATGCCGCCGTTCACCCAGCCCCGTCAGTGTCGGCGCGAAGACACGATGACCGCGCGCGATCAGCTTGTCGGCGACGAAGCGCCAGCACCAGCCGCCATGCCACGCGCCATGAATGAGGACGAAGGTGTATCGCGGTGCGGCGGGACGAACCTGCTCTGCCGATGAATCATGCATCGATGTCTGGCTCCGGAAACGGTCATGCGTGAACGTCAGCACTGAAGGCCGCATTCTGCGACGGCTGCGCGTGAGTTGTAAAGCGCGAATAGCCAGTGAATCCGCGCTGCGTGTCATTACGTTCGATACTGGTTATCACCGATATAACCCGCGCATCTCACCTGATCGGAAGGTTTCATTATCTCGCCTGAGCGCGGCCTCTTTACACTGGACCGGTCCAAGGTTCCGCGCAGCGGCAGCCGATTGAAAGCCGCGCAGACGTCGGGATAGAGAGAGACACTATCGAACGAAGGAGACACGCTGTGAATCGTACCTTTGTTGAACCCGAGCCGGCGGTATCCGACGAATCATCAACCGTCCCGACGTCAAGCGCCGAAGAGCGGGCGCTCTATCTGCGCGTCACGCTTCGCATCGTGCCGTTGTTGTTCGTTTGCTACGTCGTGGCTTTTCTGGACCGCATCAATGTCGGCTTTGCGAAACTGCAGATGCAGGACGCGCTCGGTTTCAGCGACAGCGTCTACGGCCTCGGCGCCGGCATCTTCTTTCTCTCGTACTGTCTGCTGGAAGTGCCAAGCGCCATGTTGCTCAGGCGGGTGGGCGCCAAGAAGACGATTGCGCGCATCATGATCTGCTGGGGAATCGTCGGCATGTGCACGGCGTTCGTGACGAACGTCACCGAGTTCTACGCCGTGCGGTTGCTGCTCGGCGTCTTCGAGGCGGGTTTCTTTCCAGGCGTCATCTTTTATCTGAGCTCG
Source organism: Caballeronia sp. LP006 (assembly GCF_031450995.1). Taxonomy (NCBI): domain Bacteria; kingdom Pseudomonadati; phylum Pseudomonadota; class Betaproteobacteria; order Burkholderiales; family Burkholderiaceae; genus Caballeronia; species Caballeronia sp. LP006. Next base: position 548,609 of record NZ_JARTVW010000003.1, read on the forward strand.
TGGTTTCCGGAGAAGCGGCGCGGCGTGATCATCGCCTGCTTCATGGTCGGCTTTCCGGTCGCGGGTCTGGTTGGCGGTCCCGTCTCGGGATGGGCGATGACGCAACTCGCGCATGTCGCCAACATGGCGGGATGGCAATGGCTTTATATCGTCGAGGCGTTGCCGGCCGTGGCGCTTGGCATCGTCACGTTGTTCTTGCTGGACGACAATATCGACAAGGCGCGCTGGCTTAGCGAATCAGAAAAGAAAGTGCTTCGCGACGGCTTTCTTGTCGAGACCGAACGCAAGCGCAAGAATGAACATCGCGGTCACGGACGCCTTGCGGATGCGCTTGCGGACCCGAAGGTCTATATGCTTGCCTTCATCGACTTTGCGTTTGTCTGCGGAACGTATTCGGTGACTTTCTGGCTTCCTACCGTCATGAAAGATTCAGGCATCTCGAACCTCTCGCAATTGGGCTGGCTTTCGACGATTCCCTACGCCATGGGCGCTATCGGCATGGTGGCTATCAGCCGCAGTTCCGACCGCATGCTCGAACGGCGCTGGCACGCGGCCTGCGCCGGTGTCGTGGGTGCGGTGGCGTTGCTTCTCGTGTCGCATCCGACGAACTCGCCGGCCTTGACCGTCACCTTGCTGACCTTCGCATCGATCGGCATCTTCGCGACCAACGTGCTGATCTGGTCGCTCGCCGCGGATTATCTTCATGGCTCGCCTGCTGCGGCGGCGAGCATTGCGTTCGTCAATTGCATCGGCTTGCTCAGCGGCTTTTGCAGCCCATTCGTGATCGGCTGGCTCAAGACGATGACCGGCACGCTCGTGAGCGGCCTCTACGTGATGACGGCGATACTCGTCCTCGGGATCATCGTCATGCTCGTAGGGTTCAAGCCGCAGACAAGCAAGCCGGTTTGAGATGACCGACACGCTCTCCATACATTCTCACGAAAACACGACGCTCATGCACAAGATCGCCATTCTCGATGACTTCCAGAATACATCGCTCAAGTTCGGCAACTGGAACGGCTTGCGAGAGCACGCCGAAATCGATGTGTTCACCGATCATATCGATGACGAAGCGGAACTCATCGAACGTCTTCGGCCGTATGACATTCTCTGCGTCATGCGCGAGCGCACCCGCTTTACGCGAAACGTCCTGTCGAAGCTCGAGAACCTGAAGCTGCTTGCGAGCACGGGGCCGTGGAATGCGGCTATCGATATCGAAGCCGCCGACCAACTCGGTATCACGGTCTGCGCGACGGCTTCTTCGTTGACGGCTGCGGCGGAGCACACCTGGGCGCTCATCCTCGCGGCGGCGCGCCACATTCCCCGCGAGGCGGCTTCGTTTCGCGAAGGAGGCTGGCAAGTGTCGGTCGGCCGCGATCTCAACGGCAAGACGATCGGTCTTCTCGGGCTGGGCTATTCCGGCAGCGTGACCGCCCGCGTGGCACAGGCGTTCGGCATGAAGACAATTGCGTGGAGCCAGAACATGACGCCGGAGGCGGCCGCCAAGCACGGCGCGACCTATGTGACAAAGGAAGAACTGCTTGCACGAAGCGATATTCTTTCCATTCATGTCCGCTTGTCGGAGCGCACGCGAGACCTGATAGGCGCGGCGGAACTCGTCACCATGAAGCCGAATGCGCTTTTGGTGAACACGGCGCGCGGACCCATCGTCAACGAACGAGCGTTGATCGACGCGTTGCAGCGCGGACAGATTGCGGGCGCGGCGCTCGATGTCTACGATATGGAGCCACTGCCCGCCGGGCATCCCCTTCGCTCGATGAGCAACGTGATCGCGACATCCCACATCGGTTACGTGACCGAGGACTCGTACGCCATCTACTATGGCGAATCGGTCGAGAATATTCGCGCGTGGATCGAAGGCAAGCCCATTCGAGTGATCACCGCCGACAAGCGAGAGATTGGCTACGAGCCTGCGGTCGGCGTTTGAAGCGTACTTGCCTCGACGCTGCGCGAGGCCGTTCGAGCTGCCGCGGTGTCGCGAAACGGCTTCATCTCAGTCGGCGTAGGACGGGTCTTCCTTGTCCAGAATGCGCTTCATCTCTTCGAAGTGCGCGAGGGAGAAATCCGCGATGCCTTCCCAGTCGCGCGCCGTCTTCTCGGCGACTTCTGGCGACAGCAGTTTCAGCGGTTGTCCCGTTGCATACGCCATGCACAGAATCTGGCAGGCGCGTTCGAGCGTGTACATGTCGTCATACGCTTCACCAACGGTCGAAGATGTCACCATGACGCCGTGATTTCCCATCATCAAGCGCGACTTGTCACCGAGTAGGCCGGCCAGACGCGCGCCTTCTGCCGCGGTATCGGCCATGCCACCGAAGGACGTATCGAGCGCAACGCGATTGAAGTAACGCGCCGTGTTTTGTTCGACCGGCTTGATCTCCGGGTCGGCGAGACATGCGAGCGCGGTAGCGTGAATCGGATGCAGATGCATCGCCACGCGGATATGCGGAGCGAGCTTGTGAAGCTGTCCGTGGATGGCCCACGCGGTGGGATCGATATCGTTGCGGCCGGCCAGGTCGTCGGCGTCGTCGGCATCGAGCAACAGCAGGTCGCTTGCGCGGATGCGCGAGAAATGCACCCACTTCGGGTTCATCAGAAACTTGCGTCCATCTGGCGATACGGCCGCGCTGAAGTGATTCGCGACGGCCTCGTGCATGCCCAGCCGGGCGAAGCATCGGAATGCGGCAGCTAGATCGATACGAAGCTGGCGTTCGTTCATGAGTCGGGTATCCGGTGTCGAGGTGAGGGGTTCGAAGTCATGCGTATGAAGGCAAGTGGTCGTGCATGTCTGTCGAGCTCGGCGCCCGATCGACGATTAAGCACCTCCAACTACGCATCGCGCGCCCATCGAATGCGTCAAGGCGGGAAGCGTACTCTCCAATCAACGAACACCGCCCGACGCTCACAACCGTCCCAACAACTCCGCCTTCTTCGAAGCGTACTCTTCATCGCTAAGAATTCCTTTAGCGTGCAATTGAGCGAGCTTCTCGATGGTGGCAAACACATCCGACTCTGCCGCCGATGACCGAGCACTCACCGGCGCCTCCTGCACAGGCAATCCCCCGCTTGAGGAGACAACAGGAAGGCTCCCGACATCGACCAAACCGTGCTGGCTTCCAAACGTAAGAGACGCACCGTGCGACTGCTGCTGCGAGAAGCCGCCGATCTCGTGATCGAGCGTGTCGTAAAGCGTCGTCTTTCCGTTCACTTCTATCGCCAGGCGTTTGGCTTGAGAGAAGAACGCGTAGCGCATGCCGTTCTGTGCGCCGGTGCTATTCGGCCAGCCTAGATCGGCGGGCCACCAGTTGCCGGAGTTGCTCGTATCGGCGGGAACGAAGAGACTCACCGAGCCGACGGGGCCGCCTGCAGTCTGCTGTCGATGACCATCACCATCGCGATGCTGATACTGAGCACCCTGGCTCTGCGACTGAAAACTGCCGCTGCGAATCAGGTCGGGCTGACTGGCGATCAGGCCAGAAAGCTCGGAGCACAAGCCGTTCACCTGACCCTTCAGGTGGTTGTTGAACAGGTCCGAGACCATGGTCATGCCACCCAGCATCCACTGGCCGGAACCTCCGAACTCAGGGTGGCTGAATTGCGCCATGCCGCCGTTTCCCCGAATCACGGATTCGAGCATGCTCATCACGGCATCGGTGCTAAAGCCGTGTCGCCGGGCAATTTCTCCGATGATTTGCTCGCCAGCCGGAGTCAATTTTTGCATGATGTTCGCTCCCAAGGTTTCCTGTGACCTTATCACGCGGGAGAGTCGGGCGTGGTTTGCGCTGGCTTCAACCTCTTGCGACCAAAGCGGCGTCGCGCATGACTAAAAGTGCCGCTACTTCCGGTGGCATCGCGGCGAAATGCAACTACCGGTCGACCCGTTTCCTTGCAACAAACGACGCGCGCCTAAAACGTCCGGCCCTCCACCAAATGCGTCTTCACGCCATTGAGCACGTAGTCGCCCACGACCTTCGCCTTATGATGCAGGGGGTTATGGCTGAAGATCGTGCGCAGATTGCGCCAGTGCCGATCGAAGTTATGTTTGCGCGAAGTCGCGGACGCGCCGCCCGCATCGAAGAGACGCTCGCCCGCCTGCAAGGCCAGCTTGCCGACGACGATCTGCGTGCGCGCCGTGGCGAGCGCGCTTTGCAGCACGAGTTCATCCGCGGCCGGATCGGCATTGCGGATGGCGTTCGACGACACATCGAGCGTGCGCGCGTTGTCCCGCACCAGCACATCGATCGTGTGACTCAACGCCGAAAGTTCGCCCACCACCTGCTGAATGAACACGTCCTCGCGGGCCGTGGCCGCGGTGGAGTGCATGACCGGCCGCCCATGTCCCGTGACATAGCCGCGCGCATCGGACACGACATTGCGCACGATCCCCGCCGCCACCGCGACGAGGTGCAGCTGCCGATACGCGCCGCCGTGCCGGCCGACGAGCAACGGATAGCCTTTTTCGATCACTTCGCTTGCGTCCACCTTCACGTTGTCGAACACCACGCTGCCGCTTGCCGTCATGCGCTGACCCATGCCGTCCCAGTCGTCGAGCACTTCGAGTCCTTCCGTGCGTACCGGAATGATGGCCGTCACGCCCTTGCCGTTTTCATCGACCAGATTGGTGCGCACGAAGTCGGCGTACGCCGTGCCGGTCGTGTAGTACTTCTTGCCCGTGACGCGGAAGTGGTCGCCCTCGCGCCGCAATGCCGTTTCGATTTCGCCCGCGCGCGCCGTGCCCTGTTCGCCCGATGCGCCGCCGAACAACCCGCCTTCGACGATACGGCGCACCTGCCGGTCGTGAAACGGCGTGTCCGGTGCAAGACGCATGGATTCGGCGACATCGAAATGCACGCGCAACGCATGCGCGACGTTCGACTCGGCCGCCGCGAGCGTCGTGACGACGTGAATAGCGTCTTCGAGCGAGCCGCCCAGTCCGCCGCGTTCGGCGGGTATGCGCAACGCGCCGAGGCCCGAACGGCGGAACGCGTCGAAGGCCGCGAACGGCAGTTCCCGGCGCAGCTCGCGCTGGGCGGCATCGGCGCCGATTTCGTCGGCGAGTGCGGGAAGGGCGGCGAGTGCGTCGGAGAGTCGTCTGGAAGTGCTCATGGTGGAGTCGTGTAAGGTGTTAGCGGCGAAACGCGGCGCCGGGATGACGCGCGTTCAGGAAGCTGCTTTGCCCGCCGAGCTTCTCGCGCAGGCTGCCCGGCGCATAGCGCGTCTTGTAGCGGCCGCGTGCCTGCAACTCGGGGACGATCAATTCCGCGAAGTCCTCGTAGGCTTCCGGCGTCACGGCATAGCTCAGATTGAAGCCGTCGATATCGGTTTCATCGACCCAGTCTTCGAGTGCATCCGCCACTTCGTCCGGTGCGCCGATGAACACTGGACCGCGTCCGCCGATGGCGTTATGCAACGCCAGTTCGCGCACGGTCCACACACGTTCCGGATCGAGCCGTGTGAAGCCTTCAAGCGCCGAGGACGTGCCCGCGTCGAGCTGCATGTAGCGGATCGGCTCGTCGGGGTCGTAAGTCGAGAAGTCGATGCCCGTCCAGCCGGAAAACATCGCCAGCGCGGCTTCGGGCGTCACGTAGCGGCGATAGTCCTCGTATTTGTCGCGCGCCTCGCGCGAGGTGCGGCCGGTGACGATGGTCGCCATCGTGAAGAACTGAATGTCGTGGCCGTCGCGTCCCGCCTTGACCGCTTCCGCGCGCGTGCCCGACACCACGGGCGTCAGCACCTTCTTGCTCGGCCCGCTCAGATAGATGCCTTCGGCGTGACGTCCCGCGAAGCGCTGCCCGCGCGCCGACGACCCCGCCTGGAACAGCACCGGCGTGCGCTGCGGCGAAGGCTCGGTCATGTGGATGCCCTGCACCTTGAAGTACTTGCCGTGATGATCGACGCGATGCACCTTCGACGGATCGGCGAAGATGCCGGTGTCGCGGTCGCGCACGCTCGCGCCGTCTTCCCAGCTGCTTTCCCATAGCTTGTAGACGACATCCATATACTCGTCGGCGATATCGTAGCGCTCGTCGCGCGAGGCGACGCCGTCCTTGCCGAGCACTCTCACGCTACTCTGTGCGAAGCCCGTGACGATGTTCCAGCCGATGCGTCCGCGCGTCAGGTGATCGAGCGTGGACATGCGGCGCGCGAACACATACGGCGGCTCGTGATTGGCGTTGCTCGTGACGCACAGGCCGAGATCGCGCGTGGCGTAGGCCATCGCGGAGAGCGACATGATCGGGTCCTGCTTCGGCACCTGCGCTCCGTGACGCAAGGCCGTATCGATATTGCCGCCGTGCACGTCGTTCACGCCGATGCTGTCGGCCATGAAGAGCGAATCGATCAGCCCGCGCTCCAGCGTCTTCGCCAGATCGACCCAGTAATCGAGCGTGTTGTATTCGAGCGAGCGGTCGCGCGGATGCCGCCACATGCCTGGCGAATGATGCACGGGGCTGTGCAAGGCGAATGCATTGACGCGGATTTCCTTCTTGATGCGCTGTGCGTCGTGGCTCATAGGAAAGGCTTGTCACCGTTGATCGTTACGCGAAAACCCGAGCGCACTTCCGGGTAGTAATCCCACACGGCGAGATGCTGAACCGCGCGGTTGTCCCAGAAGGCGATGGAATGCGGCTGCCAGCGAAAGCGCACCTGGAACTCGGGTGCGGCGAAGCGTGCATAAAGCAGGCGCAGAATGCCTTCGCTCTCCGCCTCGGACACGCCATCGATGTGCGTCGTGAAGTTCGAATTGACGAATACGCCACGACGTCCCGTTTCCGGATGCGTGCGCACCACCGGATGCGATGCCTTCGGAAAGCGCTTGCCCGTATCGTCGATACCGCGCAGGCGATTGCGCTGCCGATAAGTCGGCTCGCCATCGTGCGTGGCGGTCAGTCCTTCGAGATAGGATCGAAAGCCGGGCGACAGCGATTCATACACCGCGTAGGAACTGGAAAAGAGCGTGTCGCCGCCATGCGATGGCAGCGTATGCAGATGCAGGATGCTGCCCATCGGCGGCGCTTCGTCGCAAGACACGTCCGAGTGCCAGTGGTCACCCGCGACGCGTTTGCTACCGGCATCTGCGTGGATCGTCAGGATCTCCGGGTAGCCTTCGGGACCGGGACTATTCGGATGCACGTGCAACGTGCCGAAATGCCGGCCGAGCGCGAGATGCTGGTCCAGAGTGATCGGCTGATCGCGAAAGAAGATCACCTGATGCGCGAGCAGCGCGCGGCGCACGTCGGCCACCTGCTGCGTGGAAAGCGGCTGCGTCAGGTCGATGCCGCCAATCTGCGCGCCAATATGACGCGTGAGCGGCTCGACGGTGATGGTCTCGTATGCGGTATCAAGCATGGCTTTCGTCCTCGATGGGCGAAACGCTGTGAGCGCTTCGGAAAGATGCGGCGGGATGCGGCGCGGCAAGGTGCGCCGCGCCCTCGCCATAGAGTTTTTCGCGCAAGGTGCCTGCGCGATAGGCCGGTTTATAGACGCCGCGACGTCGCAGTTCGGGCACGACGAGATCGACGAAATCTTCGTGTGTGCCGGGCAACAGCGCGTGACTGAGATTGAAGCCGTCGATGCCGGTTTGCGCCATCCAGCTTTCGAGTGCATCGGCGACTTCGGTGGGCGAACCGATGAACACCGGTCCCTTGCCGCCAATGGCATTGAAGATCGCGAGTTCGCCTATGGTCCACACGCGCCCGGGATCGGCCACGGTGAATGCTTCTATCGCCGACTGCATGCCCTCGCTCTTCACGTAGCGCAACGGATCGTCGGGGCTGTACTTCGACAGGTCGATACCGCTCCAGCGCGAGAACAATGCAAGCGCGCCTTCCAGACTCACGTGGCGCTGAATGTCCTGCCACTTCGCCTGCGCCTCTTCGGCGGTCGGCGCGACGATCACGGTGGCGAGCGCGAAGAACAACACCGAAGCGGGATCGCGGCCGAGCGCGGCGGCCCGTGCGCGCACATCGGCGACATCGCGCGCGACCAGATGCGCGGTCGGCGAGCTCAGGAACACGCATTCGGCATGACGCGCGGCGAAGTCCTTGCCGCGACCGGACGTGCCTGCCTGATACAAAAGCGGTGTGCGTTGCGGGGAAGGCTCCGAGTAATGCGTGCCCTGCATCGAGAAGAATCTTCCTTCATGGCGAATCTCGTGAACGCGCGCCGGATCGGCGAAAACGCGGGTCTCGGTATCGCGTACCGCCGCGCCGTCTTCCCAGCTTTCTTCCCACAGGCGGTACACGATCTCCATGTATTCGTCGGCGAGATCGTAACGCTCGTCGTGCGGCCGCGCGCCGTCCTGTCCTATCGCCCGCGCGCCGCTCTGCCCGAAACTCGTCACGATGTTCCAGCCAATGCGCCCGCGCGTCAGATGATCGAGCGTGGACATGCGCCGCGCGAAGAGGAACGGGGCTTCGTAGCTCACGCTGCTCGTCACCGCGAAGCCGAGATGCTCGGTGACCTGCGCCATCGCGGAAACCAGCAAGAGCGGATCGAGGCGCGGGAACTGCAGGCCCCAGCGCACGCCCGCGGCGTTCGAGCCGCCATAGACGTCGTACTGGCTGATGCCATCGGCGAAGAAAAGCGCGTCGTAGCCGCCGCGTTCCGCCGTCTTCGCGAGATCGGTCCAGAGCGAGAGCGAGTTGTAGTCGAGCGCGCGGTCACGCGGATGCGCCCATAGCCCCGGCGAAAGGTGCGTCGGCGCGAAGGCCAGAAACGCGTTGATGCGGATTTCCTTCGACATGGCGTGCGTCCTATGTCTGCTTCGATGCGATGGGAAAATGACACATCACGCGATGCGTCGCGGACCACTGATAATCGGGCGGCGCTTCCGTGCGGCAGACGTCGCGCACAGCGGGGCAGCGCGTATGAAAGACACAGCCGGAAGGCGGCGCTAACGGCGATGGAATCTCGCCACCAATAGGCTCGACAGCGAACGAATCCGGCGCGGACGCGGCGATCAGCGCATGCGTGTACGGATGCGCCGCGCGCTCGACGATATCCTCGCGCGTGCCTCGTTCCATGAAGCGTCCGAGATAGAGCACGCCGATATGGCTGCTCATGAACGCGACCACGGCGAGGTCGTGCGAAATCAGCAGATAGGACAGGCCGAGCGCATCCTGCAGGTCTTTCAGCAGGTTGAGCACTTGCGCCTGAATGGACACATCGAGCGCGGAAACCGGCTCGTCCAGCACGAGAATCTCCGGTTCCAGAACGAGCGCGCGCGCAATGGCCACGCGCTGACGCTGGCCGCCGCTCAACTCGCCGGGGCGCCGCCGCTTGAATTCCGCAGGCAGGCCGACTTGCGCGAGGAGTTCGTCGAGACGCTTGTCGAGTTCCGCGCGAGCAAGCCCGCTGCGCTGAATACGCAGCGGTTCCAGCACGATGTCGCTGATCGTCATGTGCGGATCGAGCGAGCCGAACGGGTCTTGCAAGACGGCTTGCACGGCGCGTTGCCGCCAGCGGACGTCCTTCGCCTGCGTGTGCTTGCCGAAGACGCGTTCGCCGAAGAAGACGTTGCCCTGGCTTGCATCGTCCGCGCCGAGGATGATCTTCGCCAGCGTGGACTTGCCCGATCCCGATTCGCCGACGAGTCCGAAAGTGCCGCCAAGCGGCAGCACGAACGATGCGTCTTCCACGGCGCGCAGCATCTTCGGACGCGCGAAAAGTCCGCCGCGCACCGGGAACGTTTTGGTGACGCGCGCCACTTCTATCGCTGAGACTTGCGTGTCGGAAGCGCTCATGTCGTGGCCGTCGCAAGAGGAGGATGCGCGGTGACGTCGTACTCTTGCGGATGCCAGCACGCGACTTCGCGGCCGGCATTGAGCGAGCGCGTCGCGGGATAAGTGCTCAGGCAATCGGCTTGCGCGCGCGGGCAACGCGGCGCGAAGCGGCAACCTTCTGCAATGCTGCCAGGCAAGGGCGGATGTCCGGGAATCACCGTCAGCCGATGCTGCAAGCTGAACAGTCGCGGCACCGCGCCGAGCAGCCCTTTCGTATAAGGATGGCGCGGCCGCGCGAACACTTCTTCCACCGGACCCTGCTCGATGATGCGCCCCGCATACATCACCGCGACGTCGTCGCAGTAGCGGCGCACGAGATGCAGATCGTGTGTGACGAGCACGATCGCCGTCCCGCGTTCGGCTTGCACCTCGCGCAACAGGTCGAGTATCTGCAGACGCACGGTGATGTCGAGCGCGGTGGTCGGTTCATCGGCGATCAAGAGGCGCGGATTACACGCGAGATTCATGGCGATTGCCACGCGCTGGCGCATGCCGCCGCTGAACTGATGCGGATAGCTCTTGAGCCGGCTCTCGGGCGCGGGAATGCGTACGCGCCGCAATAACTCGATGGCGCGCGCCTCGCGTTCGGCGCGGCTCGTCACGCCCTCCCGATAACGAAACATCTCCGTGATCTGCCGGCCGATGGTCAGAAGCGGATTGAGCGAGGTCATCGGGTCTTGCAGAATCATGCCGATATCCCGGCCACGCAGCGCGTTCAGTTCGGCGGGTGTCTTGTCGCGCAAGTCGACGCCATCGAGCAGAATGCGGCCCGACTTCAAGCGCACGCCGCGCGGCGGCAAACCAAGCACGGACAAACACGTCACGCTCTTGCCCGAACCCGATTCGCCGACGAGACCCAGCGTGCTGCCCGCGTGCACGGAAAAGCTCACGCCGTCGACGAGTCGCACGCGTCCGTTCGCGCCGGGCGCTTCGACCACGAGATCGTCGATCGCAAGCACGGGCTCGTTGCTCATCGCCAGTCCTCCCCGGCGCGTTCGCCGCGTTGCAGACTCTCGCCGATGCGGTTGCTGCATAGAACCGTCGCAATCAGCACGAGGCCCGGCAGCGCGGAGAGCCACCACGCCGTATCGAGATAATTGCGGCCCTCGGCGATCATGCCGCCCCACGAAGGATCGGGCGGCTGCACGCCGAGTCCGACGAAGCTCAACGCCGCTTCCATGAAGATGACGAGCCCGATGTCGAGCGTCAGCAAGACGATGAACGTATTACGCACGTTCGGCAGCAAATGACGCAGCACCACATGAAGCGGCGTGGCGCCGGCCAGTTTCGCGATCAGGATGAAATCGCGTTCGCGCAGACTCAATGCCTCGGCGCGGATGATGCGCGCGAAGCGCCCCCAGTTCGCGAGCGTCACCACGATGACGATGTTTGTCATGCTCGGCCCGCATATGCCGACGATCAGCATGGCGAGGAACACGGGTGGCAGCGCGTACTGGGCATCGACGACACGCATGAGCGCGGCATCGAAACGTCCGCCGACATATGCCGACAAGAGCCCCGCCAGCGCGCCGAAAAAGCCCGCCAGCAGCACCGCGCAGAAGGCGATGGAAAGCGAGATGCGTCCGCCATGGAGCGTGCGCGTGAAGACGTCGCGACCCATCTGATCCGTGCCGAACCAGTGATGCATGCCAGGCGCCTGAAGCGTCGCCGCCAGGTCGATGGCATTGGGATCGACGCGCGTGAGCCACGGCGCGAGCACGGAGCCCGCGACGATCAGCACCAGCACGCCGGCGTTGATCGCGACGCCGCTATCCAGCCATGCCAGGCGGCCCCATGCGTGCTCGCCGCTATTGGAGGGAAAACGCGCGCTCATTGTCGATACCGGATGCGTGGGTCGATGAGCGCATAGAGCACATCGACCGCGAGATTGATCGAGACGAACAGCAGCACGGAAACGATCACGGCCGCTTGCACCACCGTGAAATCGAGCGTGCTGATGGCCTCTACCATGAGGCTGCCGAAGCCCGGCCACGAAAACACGGTCTCGATTGCCACTGCGCCGCCTATCAACACGCCGAACTGCGAAGCCGTGAACGCGACAATCGGCAGCGCCGCGTTGCGCAGCGCGTGCGTCACGATCACGACGCGCTCCGGCAAGCCCTTGATGCGTGCCATGCGGATGTAATCGGCTTCGAGCACGCTCAGCATGTTGGCGCGCGTGAGCCGCGCGATGCCCGCCGCCGAATACCACGAGAGCGCGGCGACGGGCAGGATCAGATGACGCCACGAGCCGTGGCCGCCGGTTGGAAGCCAGCCCCATTGCACGGAGAAAAGACGGATGAGCAGCAGCGCGACGAAGAACGGCGGCGCGGCCTGACCGAGTACCGCAAAAAACGACGCCGCCCGATCGAAGAGAGATCCGCGCCGCACCGCCGAGACGACGCCGAGCGTCAACCCGAGCGCGAGCGCCACCGCCAGCGACACACCCACGAGCAGCAGACTGGAGGCAAGCCGGCTGAGCGCCATGGTGAGCGCCGGCGCGCCGAAGTGAAACGAGTTGCCCATGTCGCCGTGGAGGATGCCGCTCAAGAAACGCGCGTACTGCACGGGCACGGGATCGGCAAGACCGAGTTGCTCGCGAAAGAGCTGCCGGTCCGCTTCGGTGGCTTCGGGCGGCATCAGCAAGTAAGCGGGGTCGCCCACCATGCGCACCAGCACGAAGATCAGGACCGACATCAGCCAGACCGTGATCAAGGCCGAGCCCACCCGCCGCAGACCGTAGGCGATCATCTCAGTTCCCCGCCACGGTCGGCGCAGCCCATTGCACCGAGCGGAAGTTCAGGAAGCCGCCGCCTTGCTGCGGTTGCCATTGCAACGTCTTCTTCTTCGCATACACGTAGGTGAATTCGGAGATGAAGAACGCAGCGGCGTCGTCGTGCAGTTCGCGTCCGACCTGCTGGAAGATCTCGCCGCGCTTCTTGGTATCGCTGACGCGTGAGGCATCGGCGAGCAGCGCATCGACCTTCGGGTTCGAATAGTCGGACCAGCTTCCATTCGATGCAAACGCGCCGCCCACCGGATGCACCGGGTCGTACAACGCATTGGTAAACTGACTCAGTGCGAGCGGCCCGGACGTGTGTGTATTGTTCAGGCGCTGGAAGGTGGCATAGGTGAGGCGGTTGAGCTTGACCTTCACGCCCACTTGCCCCCAGTACGCGGCGATCGCTTCGGCCACGCCTTGCGGCATGTCGCCCTGGATGTTGAGCGTGGTCTCGAAGCCCTTAGGATAGCCCGCTTCGGCAAGCAGCGCTTTCGCCTTTGTCGGGTCGTAGGCATACGGCTTGATCGAACGATCCGCGCCGTACGGATAGTAGTTGGAGATCATCGTGCCGAGCGGCTCGCCCACGCCATAGAGCACGCTCTTGATGATGGCTTGCGTATCGAGCGCATAGCTCAGCGCCTGGCGCACCTTGACGTTAGAGAACGGCGAGTTCTTGTCGGTCGTGTAGACGCGCACGTACACCGGCGACGCGACGCGGCTTTCGATCACGTCCAGCCCGCTTTCCTTCTTGAGCCGCGCATAGTCGGAGAAGGGCAGCGCGACGGAGATATCCACTTCACCGCGCAGCACCGCATTGACACGGCTCGCGGGCTCGGTGATCGCGCGAAAGATCAGCGTCTTCACGCGGGGCTTTTCGCCCCAGTAGTCGTCGAAGCGCTCCAAAACGAGTTCGCTGCCGCCGGGCGCGAGCGACTTGAACTTGTACGGCCCGAGCGACACCGGCTTCTGCGCGAAGGCATCCGGATTCGGCAGACTCGCGAGATAGTCGGCGGGCACGATATACAGATACCCCGCGATCTTGTTCGCGAAGGCGCCGTCCGGCGCCTTGAGCTTGAAGACGACGGTGAGGTCATCGGGCGTTTCCACCGAGTCGATCACCGGCGCGAAGAACGGACGGCGCGTGCTCTTGCTGCGTGGATCGAGCACATGTTCCAGCGATGCCTTCACGTCGCGCGACGTGAGCGTTGCGCCGTTGTGGAACTTGACGTTGGGACGCAGCTTGTAGGTGAAGACGCGCGCATCGTCGGATACTTTCACGCTCGTGGCGAGACGCGGCACGAGATCGCCCTTCAGGTCGAAGCCATAGAGCGTGTCGTAAATCTGCCATCCGTAGCGCAGCGAATCGCCGCTGACAGCCACGAGTCCGTCGAGGTTGTAGAACTCCTTCTCGACGCCGATCACGACCGTATCGCGATCGACGGCGGGAGCCGTGCTCGCCGCCAGTGAAGGTTCGATGAACGCGCCGGACAAAGCGGCGGCGAAGACCAGTCCGCGAAGGACCGACGAAAACGTGCGCATGGATGGGAGCTAGGTAGGGAGCGTGCAGGTGAGTAAGCAATGATGACGCGCGCCCGGCCTATTGCGAAGCGAGCAAATCGAATATGCATATGAGCCCTGCGCTCGTGAGGTTTTCTGCGCCGGGCATGAACGAAAGTCATGCTCGCTTAATGCGTTTCGCGCAGTTGCTTATCTTCAGAAATTCGAAAGCGCGCACGCGTGCGGCGTTAGCATGTGATCCCCTTCATTGCGTCTTCTCGCGTATCGAATCGATGTCTTCCAACTTTCCACGCTTCGGCGTCTGGGCGCTCGTGCACGGCAGCCGCGCGGCGCTGCGGGACCCCGCAGAACCTTATGACGCATCATGGGCGCGCAACAAGGCACTCGTGCTCGAAGCCGAGCGTCTCGGATACGACTCGGTGCTCGTCGCCCAGCACACGATCAATCCGCACGATCCCTCGCTCGATCAGCTCGAAGCGTGGACGGCATCGGCTGCGCTCGCGGCGCTGACCTCGCGCATCGAGATCATCACGGCGATCAAGCCTTATCTCTATCATCCGGTGGTGCTCGCGAAGATGGCGCAGCAGATCGAGCACATCAGCGGCGGGCGCTTTGCCATCAATCTGGTGAATGCGTGGAATCGTCCGGAGCTGGAGCGCGCCGGTATCGGTTTTCCGGAGCATGACGAACGCTATGCCTATGGCCGCGAGTGGATAGCCGTGCTCGACAAGCTCTTGCGCGGCGAGGTCGTGAATCATCATGGCGACAACTTTCGTATCGACGAATACCGCTTGCGTCCCGCCGATCCATTTCGCGCGCGGCCGCGCTTCTATGTCGGCGGCGAATCGGAACCGGCGCGCTCGCTCGTGGCCGCGCATGGCGACGTATGGTTCATCAACGGCCAGCCGCCTGAAGATGTTGCACGCCTGATCGCCGATGTCGGTGCGCGCGTGCGTCCCGCTGGCGCCGATGCCTTGCGTTTCGGCTTGTCGGCCTTCGTGATCGCGCGTGAGACGCAGGCGCAGGCCGAGGCGCATCTCGACCATCTCTTTGCGTTGGCGGAACTCGACAAGCCGCTGCGCGAACAGCAGAAGGCCAATACCGATCCGAACACGGTCATGCACAAGACCTTCGCGAAGACGGCGCGCGTGGGTTCGAACGGCGGCACGGCGGCGGGTCTCGTCGGCGATTACGATACGGTCGCGCGGCGCGTGGCGGACTTTCACCGGGCGGGAATCGAACTCTTCATGCTGCAGTTCCAGCCGTTCGAAATCGATATGCGCGGCTTTGCGGAAGAGGTCGTGCCGCGCGTGCGTCGATTGCTTGCTGCGTAAAACGAAGGGGTAGCGCTTCTGTTTATGCGTAAGGAGCGCTGCGGCGCGCTTTCGCGGACGTGCGCCGCTGGGGCCGCGCAGCGCGCTCCCGCTTGGTGAGCGAGAACGCCGCAGCCCGAGATCAGAAAAACGCGCCCGTCGGCGGCAGTTGTCCGTTCAGCAAGTTCTGGCCAAGCAAGCGCTCCTTGTAGAGCCGCGGATTATGCGACGCGATCACCTTGATGTTGCGCCAGTGCCGGTCGAGAGCGCCCGTGCGCGAGACGACCGAGCCTGATCCCAGATCGATCAGCCACGACGCGATTTGCGGCGCGAGATCGTCGATGACGACCTTCGCTTCGGCCGCCGCGAACGTGGCTGCGAGCGTGGTGTCGTATTCATCGCGCGTGCCGTAGCTTTCCGATGCACGCTGCAGCGCCGCGACCGCGCGGTCCGCCGTCGCCTCGACACTCGCCGCATAAGCACGGATGCGCCCGAGCAGGGTCTGCAACACCGGTTCGTCTGCCGGATGCGCGGCCTCGCCATGATAGAAGTTGCGGCCGCGCGAACGAAGCACCTCGACGGCATCCAGCGCCACGCGCCGCACGATGCCCGCGATGCAGTTGGTCAGATAAACCTGATGGAAGGTGTATCCCCAAGGCGCGGCTTCATCCGACCTTGGCGGGTCAGTCGGATAGACATGCGCGGCCGGCACCATCACGGCGCGAAACCTGGCCGTGCCCGAACCTGTCAAGCGCTGGCCGAAGCCTTGCCAGTCGTCGGCGTCGTCCACGCCTTCGCCGCGATCGAGCACGTATTGCACGTTGCGGCCCGCGCGACTTTCCACGGCAAGGCCGATGAACGCATCGTTGTAGAGGTTGCCCGTGGCATAAACCTTGTCGCCGGAGCCGACGTAGACATCGCGGCTTGCGTCCCATTCCAAACGACTCAGGACCTGCGTCGGTCGCGCGCCAGCGGCAGTCACATCGGTCTGCGTGAAGCTCAATCCGACGGTCTTGTTTTGCCTGGCGAGGTCGAGAACGTGCGCATGAAACGGAAGGTCGCGCCGCCTGAGCGCTGCCTCGATTTGCCAGAGATGGTTACGAAACGCGTGCGCGATGTTCGAATCCGCCGCCGCGACATCACGCGCGACGACGAGCAGTTCGCTCAAGGACAAGCCGAGGCCACCCGCATCGACGGGCAGACGCGAGCGGCCGAAGCCCGCCGCCTTGAGCCTTGCGATCTCCTCGTGCGGCAGACGATGCGCAAGCTCGCGTGCAGCCGCAGTCGATGCAATGTCCGCGATGATCTCCGCGAAACCGAGCCTTGCCGACAGCGGCGAGACCAGTTTCGGCGCGGTAGGGTCGATGTTCTTCGTATCAGACATGGGATCGCTCTCGTGCGAAGTTGCGCGACCACGCGTTCGACAGATTGCGGCCGTGATCGCAGGCCAGTGTGTATCGCATGTTCATGGCTCGCCTCCTCAGACCTTGATGCTGTAGTCGGCCACCTTGATGCGCGAATTGATGATCTTGCGTTCCGCGAGCCAGTCGGCGGCGCGTTGAAGCTGCGCCATGAAGGCAGCGTCATCGGGTTCATGGAATTGATTCACGCGCTTGAGACTCGCCAGATAATCGCGCACCTGATCGGGATATTTCGCTTCACCCTGCACGAGTTTTTCGGATTCGTTGGAATGACTCGACTGCCATGCGCCTTCGACGTAATACGCGTCGATGACCGCGCGAATCAGCTCGGAGTTTTCCTCGGTGAACTTGCGGCGCGTCACGAGCGAGCTGTAGTCGATCAGAAAATCCAGATCGCGTCCTTCGTTGAAGATGTCCTTTGCGTCGTTGGCGTTGCGCGCAATGTCCACGGCGGGCGACCACATCGACCACGCATCGACCTTGCCTTGCGCGAAGGCGGGCGCTGCGTCGGGTGGATTCAGATAGACGAATTCAACCTTGCCGCGGTCGATGTGATTCTTTTCCAGCGCTGCAATCAACAGAAACTCGCCGAGCCCGGAACGGTTGACCGCGACCTTGCGCCCGGCCAGATCCGCCACCGAATGGATCCCGCTCGTCTTCTTGACGATGATCGCGGTCGAGCGCGGCGAATAGACATCGAACGCATTGAAGACGAGTGGCGAGCCTGCGAGCATCGACGCAAGCGCGGGCGTCGTCGAGCCCCAGAAGCCGAAGTCCGCGCTGCCGCCGACCACGGCCTGTAGCGAGGGCGCGTGATTCGGAAACGGACCGATCCATTCGACCTTGATGTTCTTGGCCGCGAGCGTCTTTTCGAACACGCCACGTTGCCGCGCGATATCGGGAAGACTGCCGTAACCCCAACCTATGCGCACCGTGTCCGTGTTGCGCGTCAGCTTGCGCGGTTCGGCGGCGCGCGTGGGAATCAGGCTGCTTGCGGCGACGCCGGCCACGAGGCCGCCTGCCGCACGCAACCACTGGCGGCGGTTCAGCGAGGAATCGATCATTCTTGTTGGTACCTTTCGAGTTTTGCAGGAAACGATTGGTGGATCAGTGAGACTGGACGCCCAGTTCATCGAGCAGAATCGGCCGCAATTGCAGCGGCGCGTGATCGCCGGGCCGAAACGATGCAGCGATGCGACCCGCGCGCATCACGAGGATTCGGTCGGCGAGCGTGAGCGCTTCATCGACGTCATGCGTCACGATCAGCACGCCCGGCAGATGACGCGCGACGAGTTCCTTGACGAGCCCGTGCATCTTGATGCGCGTGAGCGCGTCGAGCGCCGCGAATGGTTCATCGAGCAACAGGAGCGCGGGGTCGCGAACCAAAGCGCGCGCGAGCGCCACGCGTTGCGCCTGACCGCCGGAAAGATTGCGAGGCCAGTCATCTTCACGGCCCGAAAGTCCGACTTCGCCCAGCGCGCGCGCGGCGCCCGTGCGTCCTACCGTGCTTTCATGGCCGAGCGCGACGTTCTCCCACAACGTCGCCCAAGGCAGCAGCCGATGCTCCTGAAACACGACGGACGGCCGCTCGGGCGCGCGAATCTCGCCGGCATCCGGCCGGTCGAGCCCGGCGAGCGCGCGCAAGAGTGTCGTCTTTCCGCAGCCGCTTTCGCCTAACAACGCGACGAATTCGCCTTTGCGTATATCGAGGTCGAGTGCATCGATGACGACGCGCTTGCCATAGCGCCGCTGCAGACCTCTCACCGATACGGCAAGGGACGCGTGGCTCACGCGTTCGGCGGCGCGCGCGCGGATGTCGGAGTCGCGCGACAGGGCGATGCTCTCGGTCACTAGGTTGCTCCTTTGGCGTAGTTCGCGTGCCACGATAAGAAATGCGCTTCGAGCAGACGCACCAACGCGTCCGCCACCACGCCGATGACCGCGTAGATGACGATGGTCAGCACGATGACATTGGTTTGCAGGAATTCGCGGGCGTCCATGGCGAGGAAGCCGATTCCCTTGGTCGTCGCGAGCGTCTCGGCAATGACGAGCGCGAGCCACGCGTGAGCGAGCGCATAGCGCACGCCCGTGAGGATCGACGGCATGGCGCCGGGAAGAATGATCCGTCGCACGATCGCGGTCCAGTCGAGGCCGATCACCTTGGCGAGTTCCATCAGCTTGGGATCGATCTGACGGATGCCGAGCATGGTGTTGATATAGATGGGAAACAGCACGGCGAGCGCGACCAGAAAGATCTTCGCGACTTCGCCGACACCGAACCACACGATCACGAGCGGCAGCATGGCGAGGAAGGGAATGGCGCGCACCATCTGAATGGAGCGATCGAGAAGCGCTTGCGCGAGCGGCGAAAACCCGACTGCGATTCCGAGCACGAGACCAACCGTCCCGCCGATAACGAAGCCCGTGACGGCGCGCAAAAGCGACACACCGAGGTGAACGAAGAGATCGCCAGAGCGCATCAGACCGAGCGCGGTTTCAAGAACGCTGCTGGGCGCCGGAAGCACTTGCGGCGTGATGAGTCCTGCGCGTGCTGCCGCTTCCCAGATCACCACGACACATGCGGGGACCAGCCACGAAAGCAGCTTGTAGAACGTGCCTTTCGACACGCCGAAGCGTTGCCGTTTCGATGCGACATAGCTGTTGCGAGTGGATGTCAGGTCCGCCATGTCGGTTCCATGAAATGCCGTGAAAGAGGTGCTTGAGCGGTGACGCACTTGGCGCCAAGCGAGCCTGTTATTAAAAGCCGCGCGGCATTGCAATGACAAACGGTTTTTTCTGCTTTGCTTTTCAGGGTCTGGGTGGGGATGTTGTGAGGTCGTGTTCGTCGATGACTGGAATGCAGTTGCCCCGTTGTAGCGAACGATGCATTCCCGCCGTCCGCGATACCATTGCGAGGCAGACGATGGAACTCGGGCAGATGCGTTACTACCGCCGCACCGGCTTGCTAATGAAGCATGAGCCGCCATGGAGACAGCAATGATAGTCAGCAATCAGCAGGAAGTGACCGAAGCCGTGCTTGCCGAACTGAGCCGCGCGCCGGATGCGCGCTTTCGCGAGATCATGTCGGCGGCGGTGCGTCATCTGCATGGCTTCGCGCGCGAGGCGCGGCTGTCCGAGCCGGAGTTTCATCAGGCATGCGCGGTCATCGCGAAGCTCGGGCAGTTGACCACCGAATCGCATAACGAAGTCGTGTTGATCGCCGGATCGCTTGGGCTGTCCGCGCTCGTGTGCCTGCTCAACAACGGCGATCGCGGTCAGACCGATACGACCGCGAACCTCATGGGCCCGTTCTGGCGCATGGACTCGCCGCGCACTGAAAGCGGCGGCAGCATCGTGCGCTCGCCGACGCCGGGCGCGCCTATCTTTGTCAACGCTTGGGTGCGCGATTCGAGCGGGCGTGCGGTGGAAGGCGCCGAGGTGGACGTGTGGCATACATCGGCGGATGGTTACTACGAGAATCAGGATCCCGCGCAGGCGGATATGAATCTACGCGGCAAGTTCACTACCGATGCCAACGGCCACATCGCGTTTCGCAGCGTGAAGCCGGCGGGCTATCCCATTCCGCTGTCGGGCCCGGTCGGCGCGCTGCTACGCGCGCAAGGCCGGCACAACATGCGGCCTGCGCATATCCATTTCATGATCTACAAGCCGGGCTTCAAGACACAGTTTTCGCAGGTCTATTCGAGCGATGATCCCAATCTCGAGACCGATGTGCAGTTCGGCGTGACGCGCGCGCTCGTCGGGCAATATGTGCTGCATGACGGCGAGACCGCACCCGGCGCGGACGTTCAAGGGCCGTGGTATTCGCTCGATCATCACTTCGTTATCGAACCCGGCGAAGCCAGGTTACCGAAGCCGCCTATCGCTGGCAAGACAACCGGTCCGCGACCCGAGCAAGCCGTGCTCGAACGCACCGGACATTGAGGAACCGACATGCCTATCGTACATATTTCCCTCGTCGAAGGACGCGATGAAGCCGCCGTCAAGGCCTGCGTGAAGGCGGTCGCGCGCACGGTCCATGAAACGCTGGGCGCACCGCTCGACACCATCCGCGTGTATGCCACCGCGGTGCCCGCCGCGCATTGGGCCGTCGGCGAACGCACGAAGGACGAGATGCCCGCAAGCCCGAACAAGGCAGAGGAGTCAAGATGACGCCGCGACTGTTCATAGGAAGATGGATGACGCCATGTCGGGGCGACTGAGATCGCCGGCACCACATCGAACGAGACCGCGTGATGCGCATCGACGATAACGGGACCTTCTGGGGGCTTGGCTATGAAGGCCCGCTCAGTGGCGGTCGTGGCCTCGATGGCAAGCCTGTCGACGACATGCGCTAGCGCGCGCGTTCATGCGGCACGCGTGAAAGATGAACTGAAACAATAAGGCCCACGGCTTTGCGCGATGCGGCAAACCGTGGGCTTTTGTTCAGAGACGCTCAGACATCGGCATGTGTGCTCGTGAAGTTCACATAGCTGTTGTACGTCGGCGTGATCGGCGCACCGTTGATCATGATGCCAAATGTGTGATTGCCGCTGTCGAGCACGTAGTACATGGCCGAGTGAATGTTGTGCGTCTTGCGTGCGTCGTAGAACGATTGCAGGCGAGACTGCACGAAGGTTGCGCGATAAGCATCCGTCTGCTCGGGGTTCGCGTTCCACTCGGTGATCATGAAAGGTACGCCGTAGCGCGCCTTGCAGTACTGCGGCAGATCGAAATGCGGGCCCGCGCCGTCAGAGCCGATGTCGAACAGGTCACCATACACTTCGTAGTTGTGCCACGTCGTGATGTCCCAGCGGACCTTCGGATAGCCACTCGTGCCATCCGGCTGGAAGCCGTCCCACAATGCATCCGATGCGCCGATGTCCGCCACGCAAAAGTTGATGCCGCACTTCGCGTCCGGCTGCACTGCTTTCACGCCGGCGATGAGACCGCGCATGACGCCGCGCATGACGGGCCAGTTTGCGTTGTTGAAGTCGGCTACGTCCGTTCCCGCGCGGTTCGAATACAGCACGGTTTGCGAGCGGCGCGTCAACTCATTGCCGCATTCGTACATGGTCACGCCATAAGGCTTGAGCGCGCTGGCAACCGTCAGGCCGGTGTTGTAGGCGTCGGCGTAAGCGGCGGCTTCGCTGCCATACAGCGCGCCTGAAGCATCGGTCAAACCTTGCTGAATCAGGCAAAGCATGCTGATACCCGTTCCGTTGAAGGCCGATGCCAGCTTGGCGACGGCGCTGATCTGCTTCGACGTCGAATTGCAGCCCACCCGATACATGTTGCAGCCCATGCCCTTCAGGATCGCGATGAGTTGCGGAGGGGTGTAGGTGTAGTCGTAATGGCCGTTCATCCCGAAGAACATGCCCGGCGTCGCTGCCATCGCAATGCGCGGGTCACGGCAGATGAGCCATTTGTTCGACCACACGTAGAACTGGCCGCTCGTGTTCTTCTGGTAAATCTTGCCGCCCGACCAGAGGAGCATCGAGACATTGGCGATTGAAACAGCCGTCTTGTTCTTGTACACGATGGCGCCGGTCACCGTCCAAACCGCACCCGTCTTGTCCACGATCGACGTACCGCTCGGGATGGTCGTGCCATCGGCGGAAGGCGTGACTACCGCGGCCTTTGCGGTGGAATCCAGTTGCGTGGAATCGTCGGAAGCCTTGGTTGCCGCTTGCGGTAGATCGCTACCGCCGCCGCCACATGCGGAAAGCATATAGGTCCCGGACAACGCGCTCATGCTAGCCAGAAATTTACGTCGATTAATCATCATTTCGCAGTTCCGCTGGTCTGGCGGAACACTCCTTAAGGTCAGAGATCGATATCAATGTCCTATTAAGTAAGGACGACTAACGAATGAGCCAAGGATGCAGCAGTGTTTGCCTTGCCTACCTGGGATGCTTCAAAGTTGGCCGTTGTAGCAGGGAAAGAGCGAACTTCGTGCAGTAACCACCGGCCTGCCGTGTTGCCCTAACTTCGTTCGACACGCGATGCAAAGCCGCCGCGTCTGTGTCTCACAACCACCTTCTTTAAAGTTCATACGATAGGTTGGATTTTACGCAATGTTACAAAAAGCGTGTGAGAATTCGAACGTTTTCGGGCAAAAAGTAACGAACGCATGGCGTTGCCATATGGAAGAGGAAAATAGTGCGACTCTGCTGCAGTGCTTTATAGGAGTATTTGCCCATTTTTCGTTGTTTTGCGCGAGAGTGAACAAATTACCTCTACACATGTATGAACGTACTGTTCCCAATTTTTGCGTTAAACCAGCGTATTTTTGGTGAGCGCAGCGCGACGAGAAAACTCTCCGACGCGCCGCGCCCCGACCATCATCCTGCGACCTGGAAGAACGACACCGCATCCACGAGCTTGCGCCCCTGCTGATCGAGCGATTGCGAAGCCGCCGCCGATTCTTCCACGAGCGCCGCGTTCTGTTGCGTCACCTGGTCCATTTGCGCAATCGCCTGGCTCAATTGTTCGATGCCCCGGCTTTGTTCGCTCGATGCCGCCGCGATCTCGCCCATGATGCTGCTCACGCGCGAGACGGCCTGCAGCACTTCGGCCATCGTCGTCCCGGCTTCGCCCGCGAGCGAAGAACCCTCCGCGATACGCACGCCCGACGCGCCAATCAACTCCTTGATCTCCTTCGCGGCGGACGACGAACGTTGCGCCAGGTTGCGCACTTCCGAAGCGACCACGGCAAAGCCGCGTCCTTCCTCGCCCGCGCGCGCCGCTTCAACCGCCGCATTCAACGCGAGGATGTTGGTCTGAAACGCGATGCCTTCGATGATCCCGGTGATATCCGCAATCTTCTCCGAGCGCGTGCTGATCTCCGTCATGGTCGCGACCATGCGCCCCACGGCGGCATTGCCCTGCTGCGCCACCGCCGATGCATCCGCCGACAACGCATTCGCCTGTTGCGCGTGCTCGGCGTTCTGCCGCACGGTCGAGGTCAACTCTTCGACGCTCGCCGCCGTCTCTTCCAGCGATGCCGCTTGTTGTTCGGTACGCGTCGACAGATCGACGTTGCCCGTGGCGATCTGACTCGATCCCGTAGCGATGCCATCGGCGCAAGAGCGGACATTGCCGATCAGACTGACGAGATTGCCTTGCATCGTGCGCATGGAGGCGAGCACGCTGTGTTGCGGGGCGTTATCCGCGTGCGCGACCGGGCTCAGATCGCCGGAAGCGACGCGCTGCGCGACTTGGCTCAGTGCATCGGGTTCCGCGCCCAACGCTCGCAAGATGCTGCGCTTGATGATGAATCCCGCGCCCACGGCCAACGAAGCCGCCGCGATGCACGCGGCGATCAGCAGCATGCGCGAGAACGCGTAATCCTCCGCCGACTCTTGCACGAGCTTCGCTTCGCGCTGGCTCGTCAGGTCCAGGTAATCTTGCGTGGCCTTGATGAGCGCGGCGAGCAGCGGACGGCACTCGTCGTTCATCTTCGTAATCGCTTCCTGATGCTGGCCCTTCAGCGCCAGATCGACGATGGCGAGCGCCACCGGTCCGTAAAGCGATTCGACGCGGTCGATCTCCGCAACGCGCGTCTTTACTTCGGCTGAGACATCCGGCGCGCTCGCGACCATTTCCTTGAAGCGGCGCAAATCGCGCTGCACGTCTTCATGCGCCTGAATGACGGCTGCTTTCTCGAGTTCGAGATCGGCGGGCTTCGTCACGAGCACGAGATTGCGTGCGGCGATCGCGCGCCGGTCCACTGCGGTGCGAATGCTTTCGGCCAGATGCGCGCGCGCGTTGATGCCGTTGACAAAGGACGTAAAGCGCTGGTTCGCTTCGCCGAGCGTCTCGATTGAGAGCGCGGCGACGATCAGCACTGCCGCCGTGAGCAGGCCGAAGCCAATGGAAAGCTTCGTTTTCATGCGCATGGGTTGCAGGTTCATCTCGTTCTTTTCCTTTTTGATGGCAGTGCTGTCGTTGACGCTCGCCGTCCTTTACGCGGCGAGCGCGGGTTCTTTCTTGCATCGCTTACGGCAGCGTCGGGAAAATATGAAGATGAACGAAAGTATGACGATGTTAGCAAACGTTTTACATCGCCCTGTCCAGGATATGTCGCAGGGTGGGTAAGGCTTTCTTCGACGAATGGGATGAATAGAGCCCGGATTTGTCCATGCCTTGGTTAAGATATGGGCTCCTGTCGATGACAGGTCTCCATTCGTCACCGCGATGCTGTTCTCTACCCGGGAGCGACAACGAAAGCCTGCGAAAATAGCGCTCAATGCTCGCTTACTCATATAACCCTTTGCTTGTCGTCTGCTCGCTTCTCGTGGCAATCCTGGCCGCGTACACGGCTTTCGACATGGCAGGGCGTATCGCGCAAGCCAGGGGGCCCGCGGCGCGCTGGTGGCTCATCGGCGGTTCCTGTGCAATGGGACTCGGAATCTGGGCAATGCACTTCGTCGGCATGCTGGCGTTCAGCTTGCCCATCAAACTGGGCTACGACCCGCTGATTACATTTGCATCGCTTCTGATTGCCGTCGCGGCATCGATGTTCGCGCTCTGGCTCGTCTGTCAGAAGACGCTGCCCGCGTTCAGGATCGTGATCGGGGCGCTATTGATGGGACCGGCTATCGCCGGCATGCACTACACGGGCATGGCCGCCATGCGCATGCGGCCGCCGATCGAATACGACCCATGGCTCACCATTGTGTCGGTGGCCATTGCCATCGTCGCCTCGGGCGCTGCGCTCTGGATTGCCTTTCGCTTACGTCAGCAGGCGTCGCGGCTCTTGTTTTTTCGCGGCAGCGCGTCGCTCCTGATGGGCTTTGCCATCGTCGGCATGCACTACACCGGAATGGCGGCCGCGCGCTTTCCCACGGGCGCGATATGCGGTGCCGCTAAAGAAGGCGCGGATACCGGATGGCTGGCGGTCGTGGTGATCGTCGTGACACTCTCGGTGCTGGCCATCGCGCTGATCATCTCCGTTCTGGACTTGCGGCTCGAATCGCGCACCGCCGTGCTCGCGGCGTCGCTCGCGGAGGCGAACAAGGAACTCGCTTATCTGGCGCTTCACGACAGCCTTACCGAGTTGCCGAACCGCGTCTTGCTCGAAGACAGACTCGAACAATTGGTGCATGGCGCGCGCGATGCAAGGCGTCGCTTCACGTTGATGTTCATGGACCTCGATGGCTTCAAGGCGGTCAACGACGCGTTCGGACATCATGTCGGCGACCTGTTGCTGATCGAAGTGTCGAAGCGCATCCGCGCCAACGTCAGGTCACACGACACCATTGCGCGGGTC
The DNA here is from genome assembly GCF_031450995.1 of Caballeronia sp. LP006. Lineage (NCBI taxonomy): Bacteria > Pseudomonadati > Pseudomonadota > Betaproteobacteria > Burkholderiales > Burkholderiaceae > Caballeronia > Caballeronia sp. LP006. The sequence goes on from NZ_JARTVW010000003.1 coordinate 574,720, forward strand.
GGCGGCGACGAGTTCGTGCTGCTCTCGAATGTCGACGACGCAACCGTGGCCGCACAAATCGCCGCGAGCTTGACCGAGACCATTGAGAAGCCGTTTCGCATGGAAGGCGAGGAAGTGCAGATTTCCGTGAGCGTGGGCATTGCGATCTTTCCCGACGACGGTGCGACTCAAGAAGAGCTTCTGAGCAATGCCGATACCGCCATGTATCACGCGAAAGCCCTTGGCCGCAGCGGTTTTTGTTTCTTCGAACCGTCGATGCATGCGGACTCTTACGAGCAGATGCAACTTGCGCACGAGCTTCGCGTGGCGTTGACGCGCGGTGAGCTCGCCTTGCACTATCAACCCAAATTCAAGGCGCCAAATGGTCCGGCGGTGGGCGCGGAAGCGCTATTGCGCTGGAACCATCCCGTGCACGGACTGATGGCGCCCAACCGCTTCATTCCGATGGCGGAGAAGACAGGGTTGATCGTGCCTATCGGCGAATGGGTGCTGAGCGAAGGATGCCGGCAATTGAAGGCGTGGCACGATCGCGGTCACACAGAGTGGACCATCGCGATCAATCTTTCGCCATTGCAGTTCGTTCACTCGGGTCTCGTACGAGCGGTTCGCGGCGCGCTGCGGCGCAATGGCCTGCCAGCGGAATCGCTGATTCTGGAGATCACTGAATCGACGGCCATGCGCGATGTCGAAGTGAGCCTCAAGGTATTGCAACGACTGCGGGAAGAAGGCGTGCAGATCTCTATCGACGATTTCGGCACCGGCTACTCCAGCCTGCTTTATCTCAAGCGCTTGCCCGCCAACGAACTCAAGATCGATCGCGGCTTCGTGCGTGAACTAGCTCACGGTACGGAAGACGCGGCCATTGTTTCGGCCATCGTGGCGCTCGGACAAACGCTCAATCTCAGGATCGTGGCGGAAGGCGTCGAAACTACTGCACAGCAGGCGTTTCTCACGCAACTGGGATGCGACATTCTCCAAGGGTTTTTGCTCGGCAAGCCAATGACGGCCAATGCGTTTATCGCTTCCGTCGCCGATGTCGCATCGACAGGACGCCGTTGAAACTTCGCCAGTAACTTTTTCCGCCCATCACGTTAGCTAGCCAACAGAACGCCGACGAGGGTCGATCCGTTACACGTTGCACGGTGCTACCCTCCCGTCATAGTTACCGTAGCGCTGGACCATACGGTCATTCCAAAAGACAAATCCGAGTCGGGGACCGCACATGTTGCGAACGGTGGTCGATCGTGTCAGGCGCTTTCGGCGCAGTGAAGGCTTCAAGCATTCTCTCGCCGCTCCAGTGCGTTTCTCGCTGCATGCGCGACAGCGGCTGAATCGCAATGTGTTCGCTATTGAGATCAGGGAAAACTCCGGCTTTTTCTCCGTGATGCAGATGGTGCTCTTCATCCTCAAGCATTGCGAAGAGAAACGGCTGACACCGCAAATCTCGGCACGCGGCGGTCTCTATGGCGACCCGGAAGGCAAGATAGACTGGTTCTCGGCGCTCTTTGAAAGCGTGCGGGCATCCGGCGATGTGAAGTTGCCGCGCAGAGTGCGAACCTCTACCGTGCGCGATCTCGTGCAACTCGGCTTGCGGCAACGTCATGAAGCGGGTCTGCGGTTGCAAAGTTCGAGCGACTTGTTTCGCTCGCATTACCGGCCGGTTGCAGCCATTCGCGATGAAGTCGATGCAACCTGCGCCAAACTCGATATCGGCCAATCGACACTCGGTGTTCACTACCGAGGCACGGATAAGAAGTTCGAAGCGATGACCTTGCCCTGGGCCGACTTCTGCCGGCTGGTCGAGCAGACCCTCGCGCTCAATCCGCTTCTGACCAACATCTTCGTTTCGAGCGATGAGCAGGCGTTCATCGACTTCTTCCGCGCGTGGCCGTTCAATCGGCCGGTCAGTGTCGCACCGGCCAAGCTGCTGTCCACAGGCGACATGCCGGTGCACTTCAGCGGTTATCCTGGTTTGGAGATCGGGCGCGAAGCGTTGGTATCGAGCCTGCTGCTTTCGAAGTGCGGATACCTCGTAAAGATGCCTTCTTACTTGTCGGCATGGTCGAAGATATTCAATCCCGATTTGCCGACTACCTTGGCCGTACCGCCAAAGCCTGACGCGTTCTGGTTTCCCGACAGTCAGATCTGGATCGAACAGGAACAGGTGATGGGCGGCAAGGCGGCGTGAGTCGCGCGCTTGTATTAACGCATGAAGCCTGCTGTCGTGACTCTGACTCAACGGGTGTTGATTTCTTTGCGTTGGAATGCCAACGCGTCATTCGCTACGCTTGAATCGATGCCGGGCGCATGACCCGGCAGCCGACCAGCGGCGAATCGACATCCATGAGACATGACCTTTCCATCGTGCTGTTGCACGCCACGCCCGTTGCCATCGCGCCGATATACGACGCATTCCTGCGCGACTGGCCAGAAGCCAGGCTCACCAATCTTCTCGACGACGGTCTGACCTCGGCCAGAGGCGACAGCAAAGAGCTGCCCGACTCATTGCAGACACGCTTCGTGAATCTTGCGCGACACGGGTACGAAAGCGGCGCGGATGCGGTCCTCGCCACGTGTTCGGCCTTCGGTCCCGCCATCGATGCCGCGGACGCGGCGCTTCCCATACCTGTCTGCAAGCCCAACACCGCCATGTTCGCCGATGCGCTTGCAGAAGGCAGAAACATCGCGATGATCGCAACGTTCGCGCCGGCCCTGCCGACCATGGTGGCGGAGTTCTTCGAGGAAGCATCGAACATGAACCCGCACGCTACGCTGGCCACCTTCGTGGTCGACGATGCAATCGACAAGCTGCGTGCGGGCGACCGCGACACACACAACCGTCTCGTCGCAGAAAAGGCCGCGAGCCTGCATGGCTACGACGCGATCATGCTGGCCCATTTCTCAACCGCTCAAGCACTCGATGCCGTGACTTCAGTCGCGAGTTGTCCGGTATTTTCCGCACCGCGCAGCGCGGTTGCCGATCTCAAGAAGCGCCTGCATTTGTCGCGCTGAAGTCTTTTACCGTCATGGATTCAACGATGCCAACTCCATCGCTCGCGCCAGCCGTTTCGATGATGAGCACGCTCGCGGTCAAGAGCGCGCTCGTCGATGTCGTCATTCCAGCGTTCGAACGAAGTAGCGGCATCCGCGTGCAAGCTATGTTCGATCCAACCAACGTGCTGCAGGAGCGCGTGTCTGCCGGTGAAAGAGCGGACGTGCTGATTGCGACTCGCGCCTATGTGAAGCGTCTCGCCGATGAAAACGTACTGGATGTACCGACGATGCGCGGGTTGGTCAGAACCGGCGTGGGTGTAGCGGCATCTATGCGGGACGTGCCTCGGTCGATAAGAAGCGTTGAAGACTTGCGCGAGGTTCTGTTGAACGCGCGATCGGTGGCATATTCGAAGACCGGCGCAAGCGGCGTTTATTTCGCCACCTTGATCGAAGAGATGGGCATCGCGGAGCAGGTCAATCAGCGCGCGACCATCATCGAGAAGGGCTTTACGGGCGAATGCATCGTGCGTGGCGAGGCGGACGTCGCCATTCAACAGATGAGCGAACTGGCCATGGTGGCGGGCATCGAGATCATCGGCCCGCTTCCGGAAGAGATTCAGTTCCATACCGACTTTTATGTCGGGATGTTTTCTGGTCGCGCACAATCGGAAGGTGCATGTGCCTTGCTGCAATCCCTTTTCTCCGATACAGAGCGCCACGCGTATGAGCGGCTTGGCCTAACGATTCTTTGAGGAGACGATATTCATGCAGCGCGCAGACGACAAGCAAACGCCCAGTCAACTCATCACGCCCGTTACGGTGTTCGGCAATCTCGCATTCGTGAGCGGCCAGCTTCCGCGCGAACACGGAGCGATCAAATACAGCGGCAAGGTCGGCGCGGACTTATCGGCTGAAGACGCACGAGAAGCGGCAGCGTTATGTGCAAAAGCATGCCTCGATGCACTCGCGCACGCGCTCTGCGGACATGAGCGCATTGCGCAGATCGTGAAGATCACGGGATTCGTCGCATCGGCGGTGGATTTCACCGGACAGGGCGCGGTGATCGATGGCGCGTCCCGCCTATTGATCGAAACGCTCGGAGAACGCGGCAAGCATGCACGAAGCGCGATCGGCGTGCAGCAGCTTCCGCATGGCGCGGCAGTGGAAGTCGAAATGATCGTGGGGTTGAAATGACTGCACGGTCTTCGCGCGTACGCTTCGCGGCTAATCTCAAATGGCTCTTTACCGAGTTGCCATTTCTTGAGCGATTCGAAGCCGCTGCGTTGCATGGCTTCGCGGCAGTCGAATACGCATCGCCATATGGCTACGATGCCACCGAGCTTCGCAACGTGTTGAGCCAGTGGAACTTGAAACAAGTGTTGATCAACACGCCGGCGGGCGAAAGAGGGGCCGTAGGCTCCAACGGCTTTGGCTGTATTCCAGGCTATGTCGATGTTTTTCGCGAAGGTGTCGATCTCGCGTTGAACTACGCTAACGCGCTGGAGTGCAGCCTGATTCACTTGATGGCGGGCCGAGTGCCAGACGGCTGCTCGCCAGCCGAGGCCGAAGCCGTCTTTCGTTCGAATCTCGCGTGGGCCGCAAAGCGCGCGGAAGGGCAGAACGTAACCTTTGTGCTCGAATGTCTGAACCAGCAAGACGTGCCGGGTTACTTCCTCAAGAGTCTCGCTCAGGCGAGCGCCTACGTCCGCGACATCCCGCAAGGCAACGTCAAACTCCTCTTCGATTTTTATCACGCGGCAATGAGCGGCATGGACGTACTGGATGCGTTCGCCATGCATCGTCGTGACGTGGCGCACATTCAGGTCGCCGACGTACCAGGACGAAACGAACCGGGCACGGGCGACATGTCATGGCCCGCGATTGCACGAGCGATAGCCGATAGCGGCTATTCAGGCTGGATAGGATGCGAGTACCGTCCGCGTGGAACGACTGCCGCCGGACTCGATTGGCGTCAAGCCCTTACGCAAGCCGCAGGCTTGAGCAAGCACTCAGAACATCGTTCTTAGATTGGCCAACTCGAATTCAGCTCGAAGCCATTTTTCAAACACGGCCGCTTCGGCCGAATTGCGCAGACTCGACGAGCGCAGCAGATAGTAAGAGATATTTTCGACGTGGAACTTCGGGTCGGAGAATGGCTCGATCAACCGGCCATCGCGTAACTCTTCTTCCGCGAGGATCTCGCTTTCCAGCACCACGCCCAAGCCCTTTACCGCAGCTTCGATTGCCATGGCGGAGCGGTCGAGCCACAAGTCGTGCGCGGGCTTGACGACGAGGTTGCCTATGCGCCGAAAATAATCGACCCAGTTCAGCGGATTATTGGAGTGGATGAGCGTGGCCTTAGCTAGATCCTTCGGGCTTTTCAGGCCGAGTTCCTCCGCCAGTTGCGGACTGCAAAGCGGCCTGAGCCGTTCGATGAGCAGCGGTTCGGCAAGCTTCAATCCCGGCGTTTGAGGCCCATGCGCAATTGCTATGTCGTAGCGGTTGGCATCGAGTTCATGTGTGTGAAGCGTCGCCAGTCGAACGCGAAACAGCGGGTTCGCTTTCAGGAAGTTCTGCAAACGCGGTTGCAGCCACTTCACCGAGAAGCTATTGGGCACGGCAATCGACAGATGACCGCCCCACGATTGCGGCGCGATAAGACTCGTCGCAGTGGCGATCATGCCGAATGCTTTTTCCAGTTCGCGCGCATAGGTTCGGCCCGCGACGGTCAGCACCGCGCGCCCGGCATGTCGCTGAAAGAGCGGAACGCCGAGAAAGTCTTCGAGTTGCTGAATGTGATGACTCACCGCCGACGTGGTAATGCCGATCTCTTCCGCGCCTTGCGTGAAGCTGCCGTGCCGAGCGGCCGCTTCGAACGCGATCAGCGACTTGAGCGGCGGAAAGCGCACACGGCGCGTGTCCGGAACGGCTTCGGCTTCATCGCTTTCCTTCTTTCTCGAACCGGCCGTCATCTATGCCCCCGTGCCCCGATGACGGCAAGGATAATGCATTGCAGAGCGAAAGACATTCGCAGCATCGACATCGATCAACCGAGACATGTCTCGAAGAAGCGTTTGAGTTCCGCTGCCAGCGCTTCCGGCTGCTCTTCGGGAATGTAATGCCCGCAGTCTTGGATCACACCGCCGCTCAGGTCTTCGCAGAGCGGCTTCATCAGTTCATGGATGGTGGGCGCGCTGCCCACATCGCCTCCAAGCGCGAGCACGGGCTTTTTGATCTTGCTGGCAAAGAGCTTCTGGTTCTGCTTCATGTCCTCTTCGACGGCCCGATAATAGCCGAGCATGCCGCGCAGGCCGCCGAGCGACGCATACGCCTTGACGTATTCGTCGATGTCGGCAGGCTCGAACGTGGCCATTGCGTTGGCGGTCTTCTTGTTGAAGAACCATTCGATCAGCACGCGCTCCTTGCCTGCAATGAGCGCTTCAGGCAAGTCGTCCACCGCGTTGAACAGGAAGTGCCAGCTCTTCCAGTTCGAAGGCGCGGTGACCGATACTTCGGGCTTGAGCGTGATGCCGGGGATGTTGCCATCGATGAACACGATGCCGTCGAGCTCGGCCTCATAGCGATGCGCGTACGGATAAGCAATCCACGATCCGATGTCATGGCCCACGTAGAAGTGACGCTCGACATCCAGCGACCGCAAGAGACCATTGATGCGCGCGGCGGCGGTATCGGTGTCGTAGCCGGTGGTGGGCTTGTCCGAGTAACCTTGGCCGGGCAAATCGATGGCGATGGTACGGTAGGAATCGGCCAGAAGCGGTTGCACGCGACGCCACGCATAAGCGGTCTGCGGGAAGCCCGCCACGAGCACGACCGTCGGGCCGACGCCACCATCCACCATATGAAAGCGGATGTCTCCGCTTCGCACGAAGCGCCTGGTGAAGGACTTGCCGCCAAGGTCTATCACGCCTGACATGTCGGTTCTCTTTCTGAGTGAAGGTGCGTGTTGTGCATTGTATCGGGCCAAAAAGCCGGCTTCACGATGCACCCACGGAGCGCGCGAGCTGACGCGCCTGCCGGGGATAGTTGTCGTCGACGAACTGCGCGCTGATCAGCCCGGCTTCGAGGTCGGCTGCGATGTCATCGAGCGATCTGCGATCCGGGTTGCCGTATCCGCCGCCGCCCGCGTCGCGAATCTCCACGATACCGCCGTCTGGAATGAGCACGCGCGCCTTTGGATCGGTCTCGACATCGTCCACGAAGATGAGCCGATGCGCGCCGGCGCCCGCGCCTGCAAATCCTTTCGCGGCTATCTTGGTCCGCGACGCCATGAACGATGCCTCGATGGGATGACCCGTGTCGTTCCTGATCGCGAAGATCTGACCGTTGCCGCCTTGAAACTCGCCGGGCCCGCCCGAGTCTCTGAGTATCTCTTTCTTGAGGAAGGTGCAGCAAATCTGCTGCTCCCAGAATTCAACCGAGCCGCCGATGATGTTGGCCGGTGCGGGCAAGGCAGGGCGGCCATCGTAACCTGCTAGCGCGCCGTATCCGCCCGCCGAAAAATAGATCGACGAATAGTGCTTTCCCGCGCGCGTCTGGCCGCGAAGATTCATCTGGAACACCATCCCCGAGTCGGCTTGAACGTCGTCGGGGAAGGCCTCGGCCAGCGCATTGAAAATGAGCGGTCCGACGAAATGGCCGAAGACATGCCGCGCACCAGTCGGGTTCGGCCTGAGCGCATTGAGAATGCAGTTGTCGGGCGCCGCTATGGTGACGAAATCGAGTATGGCCTGATTGTTGGGAATGCTGGGCGCGATGAGCACTTTCGTGCAGAAGTAGCAGAACGCGCGTGTATAGCAGATCGGCACGTTGACGCCGCGATTCACCACCGGGTCCGTTCCGGCGAAGTCGTACGCGAAGCCGGAGTCGCTCAACGTGACGGTGACGGAGAGCGAGATGTCGGGGAAGTCCTTTCCGCCTTCGACGGGTATGGTCGCCGCATAACTTCCCTTGGGCATGCGTTCGAGCTTCGCGTTGATCGACTTGCGCGTGAGCGCGAAGATCGCATCGGCGGCGTCGATGGTGGTGGAAAGCTTGTGCTCCACGAGAATCTTGACGAGCCCTTGCGCGCCGACGTTGCATGCCGCGACATTGCAATAGATGTCGCCCAACACGTAATCGACGGTGCGAACGTTGTTTCTGATGAAGTCGAACACGAAGCGATTCTCCACGCCCGCTTCGAAGAGTTTCACGGGCGGAAGCGAGAAGCCTTCCTCGTAGACGTCCTTCGCGACCGAACCCATTCCCACGCCGCCGACATCGGCAAGATGCGAAACGGTCAGGCAGTATCCGGCAATGCGTCCTTCGAAGAACACCGGTTTCACGACGTTGATATCGAACGTATGACCCGTGCCGATCCAGGGATCGTTGGTCACGATGATGTCGCCGTCGCGCAGAGCGGCCGCGTCGAACACATCGAGGATATGAGCAAGCGTGCTGGGGCCGGTTCCCGTGAACGACGGCACACTCGTCGCGCCTTGCGCAATCAGCTTGCCGCGTGCGTCGAAGATCATGCACGAGAAGTCGCCGCTCGCGCGCACCATTGTCGAGAAAGCGGTGCGTTCCATGGCCGAAACCATTTCGTCCGCAACCGAGACGAAACGGGACCAGATGATGCCGGCATCGACCGGGTCCATCTTGACTGTAGCATTCACGACTTAAGCTCCGCGATGAGATCCAGCGTCGATGCAATCCGTGCTTCGGCAAACGCTGGAACGTAGATGGTGGTGTCGTTCTCTTCGATCAGTGCGGGGCCTGAGCGTTTCCAGCCAACCGGCAAGGCGTATCGGTTGAAGACGGGAACTTCGGTCCAGACTTCCGTTGCGCCGTCGCTGATGTAACAGGACCTGGGTTCCTTCTCCATCCTTGCTGAAGGCGTGAGCGCGTCGTAGCTGAAGTCGCGCACGGACTTGAGATGCTCGGGCAAGGAGACTTCGACCACCCACGTGCTGATCTCGATACCGTAGTCCGGAAAGTTCAGGCCGAAGATGTCCTTGTAGGCATCGAGGAATCTGGCGCGAATGTTTGCCGCATTCAGATAACGCCCTTCATCGGATATCTCGACAGTCACTTCCGAGTCTTGTCCTTCGTAGCGCATGCCGAGTTTCACGATGGTCCGCGCGCCGCCATCGACGAGCTGGCTTGCGTATGGCTCGGCCTGCACGAGTCGAGCGACTTCTTGCGCGATGACGTCATCGGTGACATCGGCGAGACTCATCTTTCTCGTTTGCTGCAGGATGATCCCTTCGCTGCTCGCGAACTGGCCCATGGCGGAAGCCACGCCCGCGGCGAACGGAAAGATGACGCGCCGGATGGACAGCAGCTGCGCAATAGGCAACGCATGCACGGGCGACGAACCGCCGGTGCAGACCAGCGTGGCGCGCCGGTAGTCGACACCGAGTTCCGCTGCATGCACGCGAAACGCGCGTGCCACGTTTTCGTTGATGGTGCGATGAATGCCGATAGCCGCGCGCTCCACCGAGATGTCCAGCGGTTCCGCGATGTTCTGCTGAATCGCACGCTTGGCTTCAACCCGGGTGGCGTCGATGCCGCTATTGCGAAAGTTCGCCTCACCGAGAAAGCCGAGGAAGAGATTTGCATCGGTGACGGTCGCGGCTTGTCCGCCGCGCGCATAGCATGCCGGGCCGGGAACGGCGCCCGCACTCTTCGGTCCGACGGAGATGGCGCCGCGTTCGTCGATCTCGGCGATGCTGCCACCGCCCGCGCCAATCTCGATCAAGTCGAGCGCGGGAATGATGAGCGGAAAGCCGCTGCCGGCTTCGAATGCGCCTTCGCGTGCCACTTCGAGGCCCGCTTGCACATCGACCTTGCCGGCGATGAGGAACGCGCCCTTGGCGGTCGTGCCGCCCATGTCGTAGGCGAGCACGGTATCGTCCACGGCACCGCTGTCTTGCGGCGCCGGCGCATTACGTGCAGCAATCTCTCGCGCAGCGAGAACGCCTGCCGCGGGACCGGACTCGATCAAACGGACGGGCGCTCTGACGCAGTGACCGATGGGCAGCGGCAGCCCGGATGACGTCATCATCAGAAGCCGGCCATTGAAGCCCGCGTCGGCGGCTCTCGTCTCCAGGCGCTTCACGTACTGACTCAGCAACGGCTTGGTGAACGCATTCACGGCGCATGTCATCCAGCGCTCGTACTCGCCCGAACGCGGGGCCACGGCGCTGGATGTGGAAATGACGGCATTGGGGAAGGCTTCTGCAAGCCAGCTTTCCACCAACTGCTCGTTTGCGGGGTTTTGAAAGGCATGCAGAAAACAGATGGCGAAGTTCGTCACGCCCGTTTCCTCGACGAGACGGCGCACGTCCGCGATGAGTTCAGCTTGGTCGGGTTGCCGCACGAGATCACCGGTGTAGGCAATGCGTTCACGTACCGATACCTTCAACCGGTGTTTGGTCAACGGTTTCGGAAAAGCCAGCCTCAAGTTCGATACGTTGTAACGATGCTCACGGCCGGTTTCAAGCGTCGTGCCGAAGCCTTCGGTATGCAGCAAAATGAAGTCGTGCCCCTTGCGTTCGATGACGGCGTTGGTGATGACCGTCGTCGCATGCAGGAAGACATCGCAATCCGCGAGGTCCAGTTCCGCATCGCGGCGTAAGTGCTCGAAGCCGGAAAATATCGCTTCTTCCGAGCGTTCGGGCGTGCTCAGGACCTTCGCGGTCGTGACACTTTTCTTCTTGCTGTCCAGCAATACGAAGTCGGTGAACGTGCCACCGATATCGACTGAGATGGCAAACCTAGACGTCATCATATTTTCCATTTATCAGCGAGATACAACAGCGCATGCTCACTTCAAGCCGAGTTGTTCCGGCAACCAAAGCGCGATCTGCGGAAACACGATCAATGCAATGCCGAACAGAATGAGCAGCACGAGATAGGGCAGCGTGGCCTTGGTGATGACGGAGAGCTTCTCTCCCGTGATGCCTTGAATCACGAAGAGATTGAAGCCTATAGGCGGGTGAACCTGAACGATCTCCACCGCGATCACCAGAAAGATGCCGAACCAGATGGCGTTGAATCCGGCTGCGAGAACCATCGGCAGAACAATAGGCAACGTAATGACGATGATCGAAAAGCCTTCGAGAAACGAGCCGAGCAGGATATAGCCGATGAACAGCACGAACAGCAGCGCAACCGGCGACAGGTGCAGTTCCTGCACGAACGTGGCGGCCGCCTGTCCCACGCCGAGAAACGCGGACGCACTGCCGAGAATGGATGCGCCGAGAATGATCAGCGCGATCATGGAACAGGTCTTTACCGCGCCAAGTCCGACTTCCTTCAGCTTTTCAACGCTGAGGTCCTTTTGAAAGCCCGCGATGGCAAGCGCGCCGACCACACCGGCCGCAGCCGCTTCCGATGGCGTGACGAGCCCGCCGTACATGCTGCCGAGAACCGCGCCGATCAATAACGCGACCGGCGCAAGATGTTTGAGCGAAGCAAAGCGCTCGCGCCAGGGCATGGTCGCGAAACTTTCTTCCTCGGGAATCAGGCTCTTGTTCCAGGTGGTGTGAATCATGATCCACGCCATGAAGCACGACGCGAGAAGAATGGCCGGTATCAGTCCTGCGGCGAAGAGCTTGAGCACGGAAACCTGCGCCAGCACGCCATACACGATCATGATGTTCGATGGCGGCACGAGAAAGCCCAACGTACCAGCGCCTGCCAGACTGCCCATGGATATCCGCTTGTCGTAGTTGCGGCGATTGAGCTCCGCAAGCGTGACGCGGCCCACGATCTGCGTCGTCGCCGCCGACGAGCCAGAGATGGCGGCGAAGATCGAGCATCCGATGACATTCGAATGCAAGAGCTTTCCAGGCAGCAAGCTCGCCCACGGCGCAAGTCCCTTGAAGAGCGACGTCGAGATGCGCGTTCGAAACAGAATCTCGCCCATGACGATGAAAAGCGGCAAGGCCAGCAGCTCCTGCGTCGTCATCACGTTCCATGCGTACTGAGCGATCAGCCGGTCGACCGGAATGGACCTGAAAACGAAGAGCGCTAGCGACCCGGTAATGGCAAGCGTCAATCCAACCCATATGCCGATGGACAGGCCGCCGAACAGCAACACGGCCATTGTCGTGAGTATCGTTCCCATGTGTCTCAGCCTTCAATGAATCAGGTTCTTGTCTTCGACAGGCTCGTCCAGAAACAACTGGCCGAGGCGGGCGAGTAACTGCAGCGCAAGCAGCATCGCGCCGAACGCGACGAATGCCTTGGGTATCCACAAGGGCGTGCTGCTGGCAAGCGAGCGTTCGTCGGTGAGAAACGCCTGATACGAGAAGTGCGTCATGGCGACCGAGAAGAACGCCGCGAACGCAAAGCCCGCCGCCGCCGATACGCATTCGAGGCCCTTGACGACGCGAGGCGATGCGTTCGACAACAGCACCCTGACGCGGATATGGCCGCCTGCGCGAAGCGTGAGCGCGGCGCCGAACGTGAAGGTCACGGCCATCAGATACGAGCTGTATTCCCATGCGATGGGTATGTCCTTGGGCAACCAGCTCACCACGGTCGACAGCGTCCGCACGACGATGCCGGCAATCATCAAGAGGCATAGCAGGCAGAGGCAGAGGGCGCCGAGCCAGCCATCCAGACGGGCGAGCATATCGATGGAGAACAACGCCTTCTGCACGAACGCACGTCCCTTCGAACTCTCGACATGCGCGCTTGTGTCGATGTTTTCCATGGGCATTGACTCCGCTGTGACCGTGGTTTTCGAAGAGCGGATGCGGCTCACTGCTTGCCGACCGCGGTCAGATAGCTTTTGAGGAGTGGCTTGGCGGCGGGCACCGCGTCCTCGAAGGCGGTCCAACTCGGCTTGCCCTTGGCGGCCATGGCGTCGCGCACGGCCGCGGGCGGCGTGTAGATCTCCATGCCCTTCGCCTTGAGGGTCTCGAAGTTCCTGCTGTCTTCCGCTTTTGCCGCGTCCCAGAACACGGGTTCGAGTCGTGCGACGACGTCTTCGATAGCCTTCTGGTTCTTCGCACTGAGCTTGTTCCAGGCGTCGAGATTGACCGACACGCCTTCGAAGTTCGATTGCCAGTTGACGACGTTGCACGCCTTCTGGAAGTCCCAGAACTGGCCATCCACGGCAGACGATGTCGATGTCGACACGCTATTGATGACGCCCGTCGACAGCGCGGGCACGACTTCACCCCAGGGAATCTGCGCCGGCGATGCGCCAAGGCTGCGGAAGAAGTCGCTGCCGTTGCGGTCGGTCGTGCGGATCTTCATGGTCCTGAAGGTGTCCGAGTTCGACAGTTCGACTTTGGAAAAGACGTTCTGGCCGGGCCAGGGAATGGTGAGCAGCAGCTTCTGATTGAACTTCTTGAATTCGGCGTCGTAGTAGGGCTTCGAGACGGAACGGAAGGTCTTCATCTCATCAAAACCGGATACGAGATACGGTACCGACGATGCCCCGAGAATCGGCGATATGCCGACTTGCTGCGCGAACTGAAACGACCCGATGGGCACGAGTCCATCGCGAATCACGCTCAACATTTCCGGGCCCTTGAAACCGAGTTGTCCGCCCGCGTGAATGTTGATCTTCACTTCGTTGTTGGTGGCGGCGGCCACTTCAGCCGCGAACTTCTCGTCCAGTTTCGTCTGGTAATTGCCCGGCGCATTCGCGGTGGCGAAATCCCAATCGACGGCAAACGCAGGAGTTTGCAGCGTGAATGCGGCGCTCAGCGCGAAGAAAGCACCTAGTCTTTTCAGTCCGTTCATTTGAACCCTCTGCGAAGTGAATGCGGTCGCGGCGTGGGTAGCCGCGTGTTCTCAATCCGCGTTCAGATTAGATTCGCAGGGGGAGGGCTGCCAGTTCAAAAAAAAAATGACATGTTGAATGAAATTCAACGGGGACTTGCGGCTTCCTTGGCTACGACACTCAGACGTTCCCGATGATCGCCACGCGCTGTCCCGCCTTCACGGGCGTGCCAGGCGCCACATGAACATCGGCGACGATGCCCGCGCAGGGCGCGCACACGGCGATCTCCATCTTCATCGATTCGATCACGAACATCACGTCGCCTGCCGCAATGCGCTCGCCCGCCTTCACGCGCACCTGCCAGAGATTGCCCGCGATCTCGCTGTCCACCGCGGTCTGACCGTCTTCGAGCGGCACGGTCTCGCATTCGGTTACAACCGGAGGCTCGAAGCTCTCCTGTGCTTGTCCCGCTTCACGCCAACGCTCGCGTTCCGCTTGAAACGCGGCTTGCTGACGGGTGCGGAATGCATCGATACCAGCCGCCTCGCGTGTCAGAAACGCCTCGTAGTCGGAGAGAGACAGCTCTGTCTCCTCGATCTTGAGCGGATAACGTCCAAGCGGAAAATGCTCGCGAATATGCAGCAGTTCATCGGCCGGGACTTCGTAGAAGCGGATCTGATCGAAGAAGCGCAAGAGATACGGACGGCCCGCGAAATCGGCAATCGCGCGATAACGGTTCCACATCTGCAACGTGCGCCCGACGAACTGATAGCCGCCCGGACCTTCCATGCCATAGACGCAAAGATACGCGCCGCCGATGCCAACGGAGTTCTCCGCGGTCCATGTACGCGCCGGGTTGTACTTGGTCGTCACCAGCCGATGGCGCGGATCGAGCGGCGTTGCAACTGGCGCGCCGAGATAGACATCGCCCAAGCCCATCACGAGATAGCTTGCGTCGAAGACGATGCGCTTGACGTCATCGATCGATTCGAGGTCGTTGATACGCCGGATGAACTCGAGATTGCTCGGGCACCATGGCGCATCCGGCCGCACGGTGGTCATGTACTTGTCGATGGCCAGGCGGCAAGCGGGATCGTCCCATGACAAAGGCAAATGCACGATGCGCGAAGGCGCGCGCAAGTCCTTTTGCAACAACACGCGTTGCCACGTCTGCGCGACCGTATCGAGCAACGTTGCAAGCGGCAGGCGCTCAGGCTGATAGTGAACCTGCAGCGAGCGAATGCCGGGCGTTAGATCGATCACGCCGGGCAACTCGAGCGCTTCGAGCGATTGCATCAGCGCATGGCCACGAAAGCGCAGGACGAGGTCCAGTTCCGCGGGGCCGAGTTCGAGCAGCAGGTGCGTATCGCCCGACACACGCGCAACCAGCCGGTCGTGATTCGCGCCGATGTCCAGCACGATGGGCGATGTCAACGCGCGTCTTTCAGCGCTTGCAGGCAGTGTTTCAAGCGGCTCAAGCGTCTTCAATTCGACGAGACGCGCCCGTGCCGCCGCGCGCGCCTCATCGATCTGCACAGGCACGAAACGCACCTTGTCGCCCGCCTTCAACTGCCCGATCTGCCACAGGTCCGCTTCGATGATCGTCACGGGACACACGAAGCCGCCGAGGCTCGGGCCATCGGGACCCAGAATCACAGGCATGTCGCCAGTGAAGTCGATCGCGCCGACCGCATACGGATTGTCGTGAATGTTCGACGGATGCAGTCCCGCTTCGCCCCCGTCCTCGCGCGTCCATTCGGGTTTCGGTCCGATCAGGCGCACGCCGGTACGGCTCGAATTGAAGTGAATTTCCCATTCGGTGTCAAGAAAGGTCTCGATGTATTGCGGACTGAAGTACTCCGGCGCGCCATGCGGACCATAGATCACGCGCAGTGTGCGAACCGGGTCGAGCGCGGGCGTGAACGAAAGGCGCACGCCATGTGCGCGATCCATCGAGGGATGCAGATGCAGTACATCGCCCGCGCGCAACGCACGTCCGCCGTGGCCGCCGAACTGACCCAGCGTGAACGTGCTGCGGCTGCCGAGGTACTGCGCGACATCGAAGCCGCCACGCACGCACAAATAGGCGCGTGCGCCCGCTCCACGAATGGCACCAAGTGCAAGTGTCGCGCCTGACGGAATGAAGAGCGTCGTGTGCATCGGCTGCTCGATGCCATCGACGGTCACGCTCAACGCCGCGCCCGTGATAGCGACCACCGCGTCCGTATTGAAGCGCAACGTGGGACCGCTCATCGTGATTTCGAGCGCGGACGCATCCGGCGAATTGTCGAGAAGCCGGTTCCCAAGGCGTAACGCTCGATCATCCATTGGGCCCGAGGGCGGAATGCCAACCGCCCAAAATCCGAGTCTGCCGGGAAAGTCCTGAACCGTGGTCTGCGTGCCGCCGCTCACGATCTCGACGGTGCTCGCGCGATACTTGAGCCCTTCGAGACAACGCGTCCACGGCTCGCCCGAAGCGAACGGCGTGTCGTCGATGATCTGCCGCAGATACACGCGATTGGTCTCCACGCCGTAGATGCGCGTGGCGTCGAGTGCTTCGGCGAGCGCGTGGCGCGCGGCTTCGCGTGTCGGTTTCCACGCGATCAGCTTCGCGAGCATCGGATCGAAATAGGGCGGCACTTCGCAGCCGGCTTCGATCCATGTGTCGATGCGCAGCGCGCTACCATCCGCTTCGGGAAACGCGACCTCGGTCAGCAAGCCAGGACTCGGCTTGAAATCGCGGCCAGGATCTTCTGCATAGAGCCGCGCCTGTATAGCGTGACCAACGGGCTTCAACGCGGCGCCGAGTTCGTCGAGCGGCGCAAGCGTGCCTGCCGCGAGTTCGATCATCCACTGAACGAGATCGACGCCCCAGACTTGCTCGGTCACGCCGTGTTCGACCTGCAGCCGCGTGTTCACTTCGAGAAAATAAAACTGCGCGGCACCGCTGTCGTATACGAACTCGACCGTCCCCGCCGAACGATAAGCCACCGCTCTGGCAAGCCTCAACGCCGCTTCGCACAATGCCTCTGCCATGCCATCGGGCAACGAAGGTGCGGGCGTTTCTTCGAGCACTTTCTGGTTACGCCGCTGCACCGAGCAATCGCGTACACCGAGTGCAAGCGCGTTGCCGCGGCCATCGCCGAAAAGCTGCACTTCGAGATGCCGCGCGCGTTCGATGTACTTCTCGATGAACACGCCCGCATCGCTGAAGTTGTTTTGCCCGAGGCGCTTCACCACGTCGAACTGCGCGGCGAGTTCATCGGCAGTCCAGCACACACGCATGCCGATACCGCCGCCGCCCGCCGTGCTTTTCAACATCACCGGATAGCCAATGCGCCCAGCCGCCTGCAACGCGGCTTCGGCGTCTTCGAGAAGGCCGGTGCCTTCGAGCATCGGCACGCCTTGCTCGGCCGCAATGGCGCGAGCCGTATGCTTGAGCCCGAAGGCGCGCAATTGCGCGGGCGTCGGTCCTATGAACGCGATACCGGCTGCTTCGCACGCCTCCCCGAATAGCGCGTTTTCCGAGAGAAAGCCGTAGCCGGGATGGATGGCCTGCACGTTTTCGCGGCGCGCGATCTCGAGGATCTTCGCGACATCCAGATACGTCGATGAAGCCGCGCCCTGACCGAGCGAATGCGCGATGGGCGCTTCGCTGACGTGGCGGCTCGCGAGATCGGCTTCGCTATAGACCGCGACGCCTGCTATATCGAGCGAACGCAAGGTACGAAGGATGCGGCACGCAATGGCACCGCGATTGGCAATCAGGACTTTGTCGAACATGACAGGGGCGGATGCGTCGGCGGGTCGTCCCGTCGATTGAAAGATGCACGCCGGGGTCGTCCCCGGCAGCGTCCTCAGACCTTCGTTTGATGAGACTTCAGCGAGTCGCGCGAACAGGCGCCGAGTCGTCCCGCGCGAATCATCATCACGAGATAGAACCATTCACGCAGGCGGTTCATTCGCATCATTCCCATATCAGTAACTCCGCGGGTGTCGGGTTGTAGGCGTTGCAGGGGTTGTTCAACTGCGGGCAATTGGAGATGAGCACGATGACGTTCATCTCCGCGCGCAGTTCGACGTATTTGCCGGGCGCGGAGATGCCGTCTTCGAACGTGAGTCCGCCATCGGCTGTCACCGGCACGTTCATGAAGAAGTTGATGTTCGGACTCAGGTCGCGTTTGGAAAGCCGTCCGTCGTGCGCGCAGGCGCGTAGGAAGTTGTCGCGGCAGCTATGCATGTAGCGCTTTTCGAGCGCATAGCGAACGGTATTGCTCTCCTGGGCGCATGCGCCGCCGAGCGTGTCGTGACGGCCGCATGTATCGGCAACGATGGTCAGCATCGGGTTGCCGAGGTTCGAATACAGCACGGTTCCCGTCGTCAGATAGAGGCTCTTCTGGCGGCGCAGGGTGCGTTGCGGATCGAAACGTTCGCGCGGATTGTCGAGGCTGTAGAAGAGCGTATCGACTGCCTGATTGCCTTCCATATCGCGAATGCGCAGCGTCTGTCCGGCCTTCAGTTCCTTGAGCCACGGCTCGCCGGCGCCGAGCGTTTCGCGGTGGATCGCATCTTCTGCACGGCGGTCGCTGGCGGTGAGGTAGGTCGTCATGTTTGTCGGTCTCCGCTCAAAGATAAAAGCGCTCGGTGTTGATGAAGCCACGCACGTTTTCCTCGCACGATGTGCGGCAGAGTTCAGCCACTTCTCGATCCGCATTTGCCAACGAGAGCTTCACGGGTTGCGGCGCATAGTTCGCGTTCGGATCGAGCGGATGCTGAATTGCGGTGAGCACGACGAGCGTGTTCATCGGCGCATAGAGCTCGACGTAATCGCCGGGCTTCGAATTGCCGCTGACGAAGGTAAGCGCCCCCTGGTCCGTCACGTCGACGCGGCTGAAGAGATTCAGCGTCATCAAGAGATCGGAGAGGCCGAGATTCCATTTGCCCATCTCGACGAGCAGGTTGTCCATGCCATTGCGATAAAAGCCGTTACGCAGTTCCTGATAGCGTCCCGCGCCATACTTCTCATGCACTTCCCCGGTATTCGATACCCCGCCGATGCTGTCGTGCCACCCGCATGTATCCGCGACGATGGCGGCAAGCACGCGGCCCATGTCGGAGTAGAGGCAATGGCCCGCGCTTAGTTTGGCCGTGTGCTGGCACTTGAGCGTATCGGGCAAATTCAAGCGTTCGCTTTTTTCGGCGGCGTTGAACATCATGATGCTGACGTTCGCGCCGCCATCGATATCGGTCAGGCGCAACGACTGTCCCCGCTTAACGATCAGCGACGCATGTCCGCCGCCGGGAACGGTTTCTTCGAGTAGCAAGTCCATCTTCCTGGGTTCCTTTAAGCAGGTATCGCTTCCGCACGCGCGGCGCCTTCGACGGCCGCCCGTGCAACGTGGATCGACGAAGCCGAGTCGCGGCTATGGTCGAGCGGAATGTTGTAGGTGACACGCGCGCCATACGCGCCGGGCGCTTGCGGATCGACACGTACCTTGTCGAAGACGAGCACGCGGCTGCCGAGCGTGAAGCCTTCTTTCAGGTCGTGCGTGACCATGAAGATGGTCAGGCCCGACTCGCGCCAGAGCTTGAGCAGCAGTTCGTGCATGTCGCGGCGGATGCCCGGATCGAGCGCGCCGAAGGGTTCGTCGAGCAGCAAGATGCGCGGCTTCATCATGAGCGCCTGCGCAATGGCAAGACGCTGCTGCATGCCGCCTGAAAGCTGATGCGGATACTTGTCGAGCGCGGCGGCAAGACCGACGCGTTCGAGCATCGCCACGGCTTCGTCGCGTGCAGCCTGTCGACGCGCGCCGAAAAGACGGCCCATGAGCCTCGACTCGCGCAACTCGTGACCGAGCATCACGTTGCGCACCACGCTCAAATGCTCGAACACCGAATAGCGCTGAAACACCACACCGCGATGCGCGTCCGGTTCACCTGGCAGCGGTTCGCCATCGAGCAGGATGTCGCCGCGTGTCGCGCGTTCCTGACCGAGCAGAAGGCGCAGAAACGTGGACTTGCCGCAGCCCGACGCACCGACCATCGAACAGAATTCGCCTTTTCCAATCTTGAGATTCAGGCGTTCGAGCACGACCTGGTTGCCGTACTCTTTCCACACGTTGCGGACTTCGATCATCTTGCGCCTCCGCCGTACCAGGGAAACGCCCACAGCGTGATACGGCGCAGGCTCTCGTCGATAAGCCACGCGAGCAGCGTGATCCACGCGACGTAAGGCAGGATCACGTCCATCGCGAGATAGCGGCGCACGAGAAAGATGCGGTAGCCGAGGCCGTCGACGGATGCGATCGCTTCCGCCGCGATGAGAAAGAGCCACGCCGAACAGAGCGCGAGACGCAGCGCGACAAGCAGACGCGGCATGAGTTGCGGCAGGATCATGCGCAGCATCAGCGTCCAGCTCGTGGCGCCGAGCGTCTGCGCCTTGACCCACAACTCGTCGGGAATCTCGCGTGCGCGCTGCTG
The DNA here is from genome assembly GCF_031450995.1 of Caballeronia sp. LP006. Taxonomy (NCBI): domain Bacteria; kingdom Pseudomonadati; phylum Pseudomonadota; class Betaproteobacteria; order Burkholderiales; family Burkholderiaceae; genus Caballeronia; species Caballeronia sp. LP006. The sequence continues at coordinate 594,935 of NZ_JARTVW010000003.1, forward strand.
AAGATCGCGGATCATCATGGGCGTAATGCCGATCACGATCAGCACGACCTTCGACAACTCGTCGAGGCCGAACACGATGAAGAGAATGGGCAGCACCGCGAGCGGCGGGATCATCGAGACGACAGTGATGAAGGGCGAGAGCGTTGCGGTCACGAGCGGAATGCTGCCCGTCACGATGCCCGCGACGAGCGCGATCACCGCACTCACCACAAGCCCGATGCCAAGGCGCTTAAGGCTTGCGAGCGTATCGGTCCAAAGCAGATATTGGCCCGTGCGCTTGTCTTCGGTGAAGGCGAACTGCGTGATCGCCTCGCTCATCTGGCTCGCGCTTGGCAGCACCTTGTCGCCGGGATTGTCCTTGAGCCGCAGCGACGAACTGGTGAAGTACACCGCCAACAGCATGATGAACGGCATCAAGAGCAGCAGCATGGCGCCGCTCTTGCTCGGGTGTCGGTTGATGAGTCGCATCGCGCAGCCTCCGGTTCGCAGGCGTTAAAGCTTGCCGTCGGCGGCCATGCGCACGTAGGTCGGATCGAAGCGCAGCTTGACGTTGCTCTTGCTGCCGACCACGACGCCCTTGTCGAACGCCATGCCGATTGCGTCCGCGCTCGGCGCGCCTTGACCGAGCAGACCGTGATCGAACGAGAACTTCGCGACGCGCGTCATGGTGCGCGGCAGTTCGGGACTCGTCGCGAAGTCGAGCGCGGACTTAGGCGTGTAGAAGAGCGCGGTGGTCGAGAGCTGGCCCTTGAAGCCCGGCAGATCGGTGCCGGATGCCTTCGCCATCGCGTTGAGGGCGGCGGTGCTGTCGGCGCTGTTGGCGCGCATCAGCGACATCATCTCGAACCATGCGCCCGTCAGTGCCTTGCCGAGTGCGGGGTTCTCTTGCAGCGTCTTCGTGTTGACGACCATCATGTCCATGATCTCGCCGGGAATCTTGCTCGAATCGAAGACTTCGGTCACATCGGGCTTGGCCTTCAGGTCGGCGAGCATGGGATTCCAAGTGACGGCCTGCTTCACGGCGGGTGTCGCAAACGCGGCCGAGATATCGGCATCCGATGTGTTCACCACCTTGAGATCGCGCTCGCTCATGCCGGCGGATTCGAGCGCGCGGGCAAGCAGATAGTGCGATACGGAAAACTGCACGAGGTTGATCTGCTGACCCTTGATGTCGGCGATCTTCTTGCCAGTGCCCTTTACGAGCACGCCGTCGTTGCCGTTGGAATAGTCGCTGACGATAAGCGCGGTCGAGTCCACGCCGCCCGCGGCGGGAATCGTCAGTGCGTCCATGTTGGTCATGGCGCAGCCGTCGAACTTGCCGGCCGTGTACTGATTGATCGACTCGACGTAGTCGTTGAGCTGCACGACATCGACATTGATGCCGTACTTCTTGGCCCACTTGGAAACGATGCCTTGAGTTTTCGCTTCGCCCCACGGCATCCAGCCCGCATAGATGGTCCAGCAGACCTTGAAGTCCTGACGACCGGCGGCGAACGAGGGAGAAGCGGTGGAAGCAAACGCGGCGAGAGAGAGGGCGGCGATGCCGATGAAACGGGATAGCTTGCGCATGAGGTTGACCTCGAAGGGGTTATCGACGGCGGGGAGCGGCGCGACTCTCGATCGCGTTCTCTCCCGGGCTTTTATCCCGCCGTGTAACCTCGCGCAGAACCTTGAGGTCGACAACTCTCGGACCAGCATCGCGCGTATGGATCGTCCCTCATGGACGCTACGCGGATCGGAACCCTAGTTATCTATTGCAAATTGTTGGTGCTAAACCGGATGAAGCGCCGGCTCCTTGCTGTAGCTATAAGCGATAAGCGTGCCATCGCAAATGAGCGCATGTTTCATGGGTTCAGCCACGCGTGTGCACCAAATCCGGATGATCGGCGCACCATCGAAGCGCTCGTGCGACGTTTCGGGGAAAGGTCGCACGAAGGCTCATGCGTATCAACCGCGGTCGCCGTAGCGTGCGAGACGCGAGCGCAAGGCATCGATCTGATCGAGCAGATCGAGTGTCAGCGCCACGCCTTGCGCGTTCAGTTCGAGATCGCTGGTCAGTCGTTGCGCGGTCATGGCGCGGCGCAACGACGTGCCGCTGAAGCGCCATTCCTCGATTCGCGCACCTCGCGGCTCGAATGCGCCTTCTTGCACCCAAAGCGCGAGCTGATCTTCCGAAGCGCCCGTGATGCGACATAGTTCGATCATCGTGAACTCGACGTGCTCCTCGACGATATCGCCCTGCAGATAAACCGGCTCGTTTTCATTCATGATGGTTCACCCATAAAAGTGCGCGCGCGGATCGAAGTCGAACGCATCGCGCATGGCGTGATAGGCAGCCTTCCTGGCGTCGGTATCGGCGGGAGGCAGCACGATGCCGAGCATGACGTAGACATCGCCGGGCGGATTGCCGGGAATGCCTCGACCGCGCAACCTCAAACGTCGTCCGGCGGCAGACCCGGCCGGAACGGTCACGGTCACATCGCCGGATGGCGTCGGCACGACCACCTCTGCGCCAAGCGCGGCTTCCCATGGCGCAAGCGGCAATTCGACGGTGACGTCGCGGCCGTCGACGGTATAACGCTTGTGCTTGTCGACCGTCACTTCCAGATAGAGGTCGCCTGGCGGCGCATTGCCCGAACCGGCGCCTCCCTGACCCGCGAGGCGCAGGCGCTGGCCGTCGAGAATGCCCTTCGGTATCGTCACATCGAGCGTGCGCGTTTGATACGTCACGCGTCCTTCATCGTCGATGACGGGCATTTGTAGCCTGAAGGTGCGCTGCGCGCCGGTGTAGGTATCTTCCAGGCTGACCGCGACGCTTGCATGATGATCCTCGCCAGGCCACTCGGGCATGCGCGAACGTGTCCCATGCCGCGCGCGTGCGCCGCCGTGCATGCCGCTGCGTGCGCCGAACAGGTCGCTGAAGAAGTCGTCGGCGTCTTGCTGACTTTCGCCACCGCGATACTCGAAGCCATCGCCGACATCGGGACGCGGACGGATCTCGTCGCCATCTTTGAGCCCGGTGCCGAGGGCATCGAACGCGGCGCGCTTCTCCGGGTCCTTGAGTACCTGATATGCCTCGCCCACTTCCTTGAAGCGCGCTTCGGCGTCCGCGTCCTTGTTGAGGTCGGGATGAAACTTGCGCGCGAGTTTTCTGTGAGCGGTCTTGATTTCCGCTTCGCTCGCCGTGCGCGGAACGCCCATGACCGCGTAGTAGTCTTTGTATTTCATGGTTAGCCCGGATGGTCGATCATTGGTCCCGGTTCGCCGACGCGACGCGTACTCGAGACGCCGATGCGTCCCGTTAATATACAAGCATGTTTGCTGGAGCGTGTCATGGGTGAACGATTCGAGCGCGCAGAAGCGGCTCGACGAATGGCCGCACGCTCGTTTCGAAGCACATGCACGGGCGTCCCTCGGACGAAGAGGACGCACCGGCGCTTCACGTATCGGTAAGGCACGCTTGGAGCCTTGTTCTCGCACCTTCCCTGAAGGCTCCATCGCCCGCACCTTGTATTTCTTCGTCCGCACAGGGCTAAAGCATTTGCACTTGTGCGTCGTAAACCAGGAATCGCCTGATCGGCTCCATCAAGCACGAGGCTTGGTCGACTCGTCCACCACGTCCACCGAAGCCTGGTTTTGCAATGCCCATGTCCCATCATTCCACCCAGGGTTCAGTCGACCGCGCACGGTCGGAGACTCGATCCGCGCAGAACCAGGGCTTCCTGTCGTTCTTCCTGAAAACTCAGGCACGTAGCGCAACTTTTTCCTCTGCCTGCGTCGTGCAGCACATGCTCGGTGCGGTGGGCGCGTTCGCGCTCGTTTATTGGCCACTCGCGTCCGTGTCGAACGTTGCGGCGTCGTGCGTCGGCGTCTTTGCCGGCGGCGTCGTGCTGACGATCGGTCTTGGTCGTGCATGCCGCGCCGCCGGGCGCGAGAATGCCACCCGCGCGCTTGCACGGGCGCTGTTGGACGCGAATCGCGAATGCCTGAAGCTGCTGGACGAAGAAGGGCGCATGTTGCGCATCTCCGAGCATGGCGCGCAGTTGATGCAGGCGAGCGGCCCGGAACAGCTTGCCGGCGCCGACTGGCTGAGCTTCTGGTCGAACGATGACGCCATCGCCGCTCGCAGCGCATTCGCCGCCGCGCTGCAAGGCGCGCGCACGTCTTTCACTGGCGCGTGCCCGACGACGACAGGCGAGCCGAAGGTATGGCAGTCGCGATTGATCCCTATCGAAAACGGTAGGGGTGGCGTCTACGGCATTTTGTGCGCGTCGCTCGATGTCACTCAGGAAGCCGACCTCGCCGCCGATCTGCGCGCGAAAGACGCGCTGATGACCGAGATGGAAGCGCACGCCGGTCTCTGCTTCTACTCGTATAGCGCGGATTTCAGCCACTTCCATCGGTTGAGCGAAGGCTGCGCGTCCCTGTTCGGCGTGGACGCGCCGACGCTGCTGGAACGTCCGCAAGCGTGGATGGATGTCGTGCTGCCCGAAGACCGTCCGCAAGTCGAAGCCGCGATGCGCCGCATCGTCGACACCGCGATTGGCGGGCGCGTGCAATACCGCATCGAGCGGCCCGGCGGCGGCGTGCGTTGGGTGCAAAGCACGGGTTATCCCGTGCGCGATGCGGCGGGCGGCGTGGCGCGCATCATCGGCATCAGCGAGGACATCACTGCGGAGCAGGAGCGTGTCGCGGAACTGGACCGGCTGGCTTTCTCGGATTCGCTGACAGGGCTCGCGAATCGCGTTGCGCTTTTGCGGGCCATCGAGGAACGCTGCCGCGAGGACAACGTGTTCGCGCTGATGTTCATCGATCTGGACCGCTTCAAGGTGCTCAACGACACGCTCGGCCATACGGCAGCCGACCGTCTGCTCAAGTCGCTGAGCGAAGTGATTCAGGCGGCGCTCCCGGCCGATGCCTTTCTTGCGCGACTCGGCGGCGACGAGTTTGCCGTGCTGATCGACGAGGCACGCGACAAGGAACGGCTTGCGAGCATCGCGCGAATCATTCTCGGCGTGCTCGCACAAACAGGCGATGCGCCTCGCGCCGGCGCGTTCGTCACCGCGTCGATCGGCATTTCAGTGTTCCCCGAGAACGGCGCCGATCACGAGACCTTGCTCACGAGTGCGGACATTGCGATGTATGCCGCGAAGAAGGCCGGGCGCAACGGCTTTCGCTTCGCCGACAAGGACGCAAGCAAGCGTATCGTCGACTTCAACCTGGAGCGCGACCTGCCCGCCGCGCTCGCCAACGACCAGTTCGTGCTGCACTATCAGGCGATTCACGAGCCGCATTCGCTCGCGGTCCGCAGTGTCGAGGCGCTCATCCGTTGGAGTCATCCAACGCGCGGTGTCGTCTCGCCGGGCGTGTTCATTCCGATTCTGGAAGAGAGCGGCTTCATCATCGAGGTCGGCGCGTGGGTCATGGAAGACGCGCTTCGGCAGCTTGCGCACTGGCGCAGAAACGGTGCGAGCGCGCTCAGCGTCTCCGTGAACGTGTCGGCGCGGCAGTTGCGCGATACGGCTATCGTCGATGTCGTGGATAACGCTTTGCGCCGGCACGGACTGCCGCCGTCGAGCCTGCAAGTGGAACTGACCGAGAGTGCGTTGATGGAGAATGCAGAGCTCGCGCAACGCACGCTCTGTGCGTTGAAGGAACTCGGCGTGCGCATCGCCATCGATGACTTCGGCACGGGCTATTCGAGTCTGCGTTACCTCGCGGATTTCGCGCCGGATACGCTCAAGATCGACCGTTCGTTTGTCGCTCGCCTGGAAAGCGATGCCGCGACGCACGGCATCGTGTGCGGCATCATCCAGATGTCGCATGCGCTCGGCGTGAGCGTCACGGCGGAAGGTGTCGAGCGCGCAACGCAACTGGACATGCTGCGGCAAGCGCAGTGCGACTTCGTGCAAGGTTACTTGCTGAGCCGGCCGGTCGCGCCGGAACTCGTCGTGGGACTTTCGACGCTCGCGCCCGAGCCGAGCTGTGTCGTTGCAGCGGGCGCCGTGACGTAACGGCGGCCGTCATACCTACATCCTCATTACAGTTTCCCTGCTTCACGCCGATAAGAAGGTGGACAAGCTTGCAACAGGCGTCGATAAGCATCGCGCCTCGTCTCCACCTACGACCACTCTGGAAGCAAAACGAATGAAGAGCCTGACAATCCGGGCGCGGCTCGCGCTCACCATGATTTTTCTTGGCGTGCTGCTCAGCTTGTCCGTGGGAATCGGTCTATACGGCATGGCGACCATCAAGGCGTCCGCAAGAGACGTGAGTCTGAGCACGTTACCCTCCGTCAACGCGCTGGGTGTCTCGGATGTGTACCTGAACCGCGCACGCGTGCTGCTCGACCGCTTTGCGCTCGACCGCGAAGGCACCGGAGGGGAAGACTTGCGCGCTCGCGCCGAGAAAGCGTTGGCCGATTCGGACGAGTGGTACAAGAAGTACGATGTCATCCCGCGTGGCGCGGACGAAGACGTCCTCGCGAAGGACGTGGTCGAAGGCCGCGCTCAAATGCGCAAGGCAGTCGAAGCTTTTGGCGCCGCCATCGAGAAACGCGATCAGGCCGAGATCATTCGCTATGCACAGAAAGACGTGCCCGATGCCTACAATCGCACGAGCGATGCCTTCAAGAAGCTGAAGGAATTCCAACTCATCGACGCAGCCCGCCAGGACGAGGAAAACGACAGCAGCTACGCAACCGTGCGTACCGTTGGCTTCATCTCGCTCGTCGTGGGTATTGCGGGCGCGGCTTTCGGTTGGTACTTCCTGCGTCGCGCGATCATGTCGCCGCTCGCCGATGCACTCGAGCATTTCGAGCACATCGCGGCAGGCGATCTGACACGCACGGTCACGATCAAGACCCACGATGAGATGGGCCAGTTGCTCTCCGGCGTCGCCGCCATGAAGGAGAAGCTCGCGGCAACCGTCGGCTCCGTCCGCACGAGCAGCGAGGCCATTGCGAGCGCCAGCAAGCAGATTGCAGCGGGCAACACCGATCTTTCATCGCGTACCGAACAGCAGGCCGCTTCGCTGCAGGAAACGGCCGCGAGCATGGAAGAACTCACCGCGACGGTCAAGCAGAACTCCGAGAACGCGATGCAGGCAAGCGGCCTCGCCGACAACGCGAACGCCGTCGCCAACGAAGGCAGCGCTATCGTCGGTCAGGTCGTCGAGACCATGGCGGGCATCGAACAGAGTTCAGCCAAGATCGCGGAGATCATCGGCATGATCGAAGGCATTGCGTTCCAGACCAACATCCTTGCGTTGAACGCCGCGGTCGAAGCCGCTCGCGCTGGCGAGCAGGGTCGCGGCTTTGCCGTCGTCGCAAGTGAAGTGCGCAGCCTCGCGCAGCGTTCGTCGAGTGCCGCGAAGGAGATCAAGGAGTTGATCGAAACGTCGGGCGGCCGCGTGCAGGCGGGCACGGAACTCGTTGCCCGCGCGGGTGGAACCATGCAAAAGGTCGGCACGGCGATACAACGCGTGACGGACATCATGGGCGAGATCGCGTCGGCATCGCATGAACAGACGCGCGGTATCGAGCAAGTGAACCAGGCCATCTCGCAGATGGACGAGGTCACGCAGCAGAACGCGGCACTCGTCGAAGAAGCGGCGGCAGCCGCTGGGTCGCTGGAAGATCAGGCCGAGCAATTGCGCACGACCGTCGCCGTGTTTCGCACGGGCCAGGCTGTCGTTGCCGCGAGCCGTGCGAACGCAGCGCCGGTGCGCCGTCCTGCGCCCGCGTCGATCGTGAAGGCCGTCAAGCCTGCCGCGCCGAAGAAGCGCGCAGAACCCGCGGTCGCAGCCGGCGACGGCGACTGGGCCACGTTCTAAGCGATGAAACAGGGCGCTCGCGCTAAACGTTCGCGACGCCCTGCGTGTTCACGTACACCGAATAGATCGACTGCGACGCCGCCATGAAGAGACGGTTGCGCTTCGGTCCGCCGAAGCATAGATTGGCGCATCGCTCGGGCAGGGCGATGCGTCCGATCGGCTTGCCCGCAGGCGAAAGAATCATCACGCCGTCGAGTTCGTCGCTGCCCATGCCCCAGCCGCACCACAAGTTGCCGTCGACATCGACGCGTATGCCGTCCACCGTTCCCACGCCCGCGTCGTAAAACACGCGTCCCCGGCCGATACCGCGCCCGTCCTCCGACACGTCGTACACGTGGATGAGCTTGTTCGGCACGCCGCGCGATTCGGTCACGTAAAGCAGTTTCTCGTCGGCCGAAAAACACAGACCGTTCGGTCCTTTCAGATCCGCCGTGACAAGGCTCGCTTCGAGCGTCTTTGCGTCGATGCGATAGATCGAATGCGGCAGTTCCGGCTCGGCCTTGTTGCCTTCATAGTGGCCCCAGATGCCCATGGGCGGATCGGTGAACCAGATCGAACCGTCGGACTTGACGACGACATCGTTAGGCGAATTGAGCGGCTTGCCATCGAACGAATCCATCAGCACCGTTATGCGGCCGTCGTATTCCGTGCGCGTGATGCGGCGCCCGTGTTCACACGTGATGAGCCGTCCTTGCCGGTCACGCGTGTTGCCATTCGCATGGTTCGATGCAGCGCGATACACGCTCACCGCACCCGTTTCCTCCTCCCAGCGCAGCATGCGGTTACTCGGGATATCGCTGAACAAGAGGAAGCGGCCATCGCCGAACCAGACCGGACCTTCCGTGAACCGAAAGCCCGTTGCAAGCCGCTCGACCGCGGAGAACGCCACACGATAGCGATCGAAGGATGGATCGAGCGAAATCACGCGCGGGTCGGGATAGCGTTCGGTCTGTTGCCACATGAGATGTCTCCTTGTTATCAGCGTCGGCGCGGCGGCGGTCCCGGCGCTCGCGGTGTCTCAGCCCGCAGATTAGCGCGCCGGACTAAAAAATTTCTTGCTTCTCAAGCAAACCATAGCAAATCCCCGATCCGTATGATTGGCGCAGCGAGTGGTCCATCCAGTACTTCATGAAGCGGTCCATCAGGCGCGTACTCGCGGCGCATAACTTATACAAAACCCATGATCGAGCAGTCCGAAAAGCGCGTCGTCGGCCCGGTGATCCGTCTTCATTCCAATGACAACGTCGTGATTGCCCGCACGGATGTAGCGATGGGCACGCGCGTGGATGCCGAAGACTTCGTGAGCCGAAGCCAGGTCACGGCAGGCTACAAGATCGCCGCCCGCGCCATCCGGCAAGGCGAGCCGATCCGCAAATACAACGTGGTGATCGGTTTCGCCGCCGCCGATATCGCACCGGGCACGCTGGTTCACGGACACAACGTCGAGTTCCGCGACTTCGATCGCGACTACGCCTATGGCGAGGACTATCGCGCGGTCGAGCAGTTGCCTGTCGGGAAGCGCGCGACGTTTCAGGGCATCGTGCGCGCGGATGGCAGCGTGGCGACGCGCAATTACATCGGCATTCTCTCCACCGTGAATTGCTCGGCCACGGTCGTGCACAAGATCGCGGAATGGTTCACGCGCGAGCGTCTTGCGGATTACCCGAACGTGGATGGCGTGGTGGCGTTCAGCCATTCGATCGGCTGCGGCATGGAGATGAGCGGCGAGCCCATGCAACTGCTGCGCCGCACGATGGCCGGCTACGCGCGCCACGCGAATCTCGCGGCGGCACTTATCGTCGGACTGGGTTGCGAACGCAATCAGTTGCAAGGCCTGCTCGATCAGGAGCATTTGAGCGCAAGTTCGCGACTGCATACCTTCACGATGCAGGAAACCGGCGGCACGCGCAAAACCATCGAGGCGGGCATTGAAGCTGTGAAGGCGTTGCTGCCGCGCGCCAACGACGTCACGCGCAGCACGGTCGATGCGAGCCATCTGAAGATCGGCCTGCAATGCGGCGGTTCGGACGGCTTTTCCTCGATCAGCGCGAATCCCGCGCTCGGCGCCGCAATGGACATTCTCGTGCGCCACGGCGGCACCGCCATCCTGTCGGAAACGCCCGAGGTCTATGGCGTCGAACATACGCTGACGCGCCGCGCCGTGAGCCGCGCGGTGGGCGAGAAACTCGTGGATCGCATCCGCTGGTGGAAGGAAGAATATTCGGTCGGTCGCGATGTGCAGATCAACGGCAAGGTGAGTCCGGGCAATCAGGTCGGCGGCCTCGCCAACATCTTCGAGAAATCGATCGGTTCGTCGATGAAAGGCGGCACCACGCCGCTCATGGAGGTGTATCGCTACGCCGAGCACGTGACGCAAAACGGCCTCGTTTTCATGGATACGCCGGGCTTCGATCCGGTCTCCGCGACCGGACAGATCGCGGGTGGCGCGAACCTCATCGCGTTCACGACGGGGCGAGGTTCCATGTTTGGCGCGAAGCCCGTGCCATCGATCAAGCTCGCCACCAACACGCCGATGTATCGTCGTCTCACCGAAGACATGGACCTGAATTGCGGCGCCATTCTCGACGGCGAAGCGAGCATCGAAAGCATGGGGCAGGTCATCTTCGAAGCGCTGCTCGCCACCGCTTCGGGCGAGCGCAGCAAGAGCGAACTGCTCGGCCTCGGCGATCACGAATTCGTGCCGTGGCAGATCGGCATCATGAGTTGAGAGTGAGGATTTAGACGCGACAGCATCGGCAAGGCAGGACCTTCGCGGCCGAGGGCTTCATGGCCGCTCCATAACTAAAGCAGTCAAGGAGACATATGAAGACCGGCAAATACCGCTATGTGGTCGCGGGCCTGCTATTCACGGCAGGCGCGATCAACTACATGGATCGCGCGGCGCTCGGCATCGTCGCGCCCATCGTTGGCAAGACGCTCGATCTTTCGCCCTCGCAACTCGGCATCATCTTCAGCAGCTTCTTCATCGGCTATTCCATCTTCTCCTTTCTCGGCGGCTATTTCTCCGACAAGTGGGGCACCGTGCGCGTGTTCACTTACGCCATGGGCATCTGGTCGCTGTTCTGCGGACTCACAGCGGCCGCGACCGGATTCGTCTCGCTGCTCGTATGCCGCGTGTTCTTCGGCATTGGCGAAGGGCCGATGAGCTCCAACACGAATCGCACGATCTCGAACTGGTTTCCGCGTCACGAGACCTCGACAATGATCGGCTTCACGTTCTCCGGACAGACACTCGGCAATGCCATTGCGGGACCGGTGGTCGGTCTGATCGCGTATGCGTTCGACTGGCGCACGTCGTTCATCGTGATCGCCGTGCTCGGCTTCCTGTGGCTCGTGGTGTGGCGCATCTTCGTGACCGACAAACCCGCGCAAAACGCGCGCGTGCGCGATGACGAACGTCGCATGATCGACGAGAGCCGTTCCATTGCCGAAGCCGCGAACGTGGAGGACGACGGCATGACGCTCGGCGCGTATCTGCGCCGCCCGAGCACGCTCGCGCTCGGCGCGGGTCTCTTCGCCGTGAACTACACACAGTACGTGTTCATCTCGTGGTTGCCGAGCTATCTGACCAACGTGATGCATCTCGACCTCAAGCAGATGAGCATCATCACGTCCATTCCGTGGATTTGCGGCGCCATTGGTTACTTCGGCGGCGGGCTGGTAGGCGACTGGATTTATCGTCGCATGGACGATCCCGTGAAGGCGCGCAAGCTCGTCGCGACGATTCCGCTCGCGCTGTCCGGTGTCGCCGTGCTGTGCATCACGTCGGCCACTTCGCTCGTGGCGGCGGTCGCGCTCATCGCGGCGGCGCTCCTGTTCCTCACCGGTTCGTGCCAGGCCATCTGGGCAATTCAGCACGAGATTCTGCCGCTGCATCGGCAGGGCGGCGTGGGTGGCTTCATCCACTTCTTGAGCAACCTGTCGGGCATCATCGGACCGGCGCTGACAGGGGTTCTCATCCAATACTTCGGCGGCTATCACAGCGCGTTCTTGTTCGGCGCGCTGATCGACTTCACCGGCGTCATCGCCATGGTGCTTTTCGTGCATAACCGTCGCGCATCCGAACTCGGCATCGCAAGCCAATCCTTGCGATAAACACGGAGAGACAACGCATGAAACGGGTTTTGATCACGGGCGCGGCCGGACTCATCGGCCGCGTGCTACGCGCCGGATTCGCGGGCCATTACGCGCTACGCCTTGCGGACATCGCGCCGCAAGCGAGCGCGGGGGAGCATGAGGAGATCGTCACTGCCGACATCACGCGTCCCGAGCGCTTGCGCGAGATCATGCAGGGCGTCGATGTGGTCGTGCATCTCGCGGGCATTCCCGACGAGGACACGTGGCAGAAGATTCGCGACATGAACATCGACGGCTGCTACAACGTCTTCGAGGCGGCGCGCGAGGCGGGCGTGAAACGCGTGGTGTTCGCGAGTTCGAATCATGCGGTGGGCTTTCATCGGCGCGACAGGATGATCGACGACACGGTCATGGTTCGTCCCGACAGCCGCTATGGTGTGTCGAAGGCGTTCGGCGAAGCGCTCGGGCGTTTGTATGCCGACAAGTACGGCATGTCGGTGGCGTGTTTGCGCATCGGTTCGTTTCGTCCCGACGACAAGCCGACCGAGCCGCGCCACCTTTATTCGTGGATCAGCCATCGCGACATGGTGCAATTGACGCGTCGCGCTATCGATGCGCCGGACTATCACTTCGTCATCGTTTATGGCGTGTCCGACAATGCGCGCAATCGCTGGAGCAATGCGAATGCGCGTGCGCTCGGCTATCGACCGGAGGACGACGCGCAGACGCATGCGCTGGAAATCTCCTCATCGCGCGAAGCGGAAGACGCGACCGAGGCGCTGTTTCATGGCGGCTTCGGTTGTCTTCGCGAGTTCGAGGGAGACACGCAGCGCATCGATTGATACGTGCAGGCACATTCGAATAAAACAGGAGACAGCCTTGTCGAAGTTGAATTGCAAGCGTCGCGAGACGCTGAAAGCGCTGAGTGCGCTCGTTGCATCAGCGGGTGGTTTGGCATTGAGCGGTTGCGCAGAAACGCGAGTACAGAGTGACGCGCAGCAAGTGAAATGGTCCACCGGCACCGAGCGCACGAAGCTCGCGATGCCGCCCGATGCGACCGACTGCCATCATCACATCTACGATCATCGCTATCCGTGGGCACCCGAAGCGACGCTCAAGCCCGGCGATGCAACTGTCGACGATTATCGGCAACTGCAAAAGCGCATCGGCACGACACGCAATGTCATCATCCAGCCGTCGAGTTATGGCGTCGATAACCGTCTGCTCGTCGAATCCATCGCGCGCTTCAACGGACGCGCACGCGGCATCGCGGTCGTCAATACGAGCGTGACGCAGACGGAACTCGAAGCCTTGGATCGCGCTGGCGTGCGCGGTATCCGCTTCAATCTCGCGCCACCGGGAACGACCACGCTCGATATGGTGAAGCCGCTTGCGGCTCGTATTGCGCCAATGGGGTGGCATGTGCAGGTGAACGCACCCGCTGCGTTTTTGATGCAGGCGCGAAGCACGTGGTACGACTTGCCGTGTCCGGTCGTATTCGATCATCTTGCGCACGTGCCGGAACCCGATGCCGTGCATCAGGCTTCTTTTCAGATGGTCTCCGAGTTGCTGACGAGCGGGAAGGCGTACGTGAAGCTGATCGGCTTCTACAACGAGACGCAGGTCGGGCCGCCTTCGTATGCGGATAGCGTCGCGCTCGCGGCGGGCTTTGCTCACGTCGCGCCGGAGCGCGTGCTGTGGGGAAGCGACTGGCCGCATCCGACGGAGCAGCCGTTGAACCGCATTCCCGATGATGCCTTGCTCGCGGACCTTTTCGCCAACGTCGTGCCGGATGAAGCGACGCGCAAGCGCATTCTCGTCGATACGCCCGCCACGCTGTATCAGTTCTAATCACTCGATATGGACGGGCGTCAATGCCCGTCCTGTCGTGAAGAACGAGACGACGTTGTCGGCGGTGAGTTTGGCCATTGCAAGCCGCGTCTCATGCGTCGCGCTGCCGATATGCGGGCTCAGCACGGCATTGTCCAACTGTCGCAAAGGCGAATCGTTGAGCGGTTCGTGCTCGAAGACATCGAGCGCGGCGCCCGCGAGCGCCTTGCGTTCCAGCGCTGCAATCAGCGCCGCTTCATCCACGACGGAACCGCGCGCAATGTTCACGAGCATGCCCTTGGACCCAAGCGCGTCGAGCACGGTAGCATCGATCAGATGACGCGTCGCGCTGCCGCCCGGACAACTTGCGATCAGAATGTCCGACCAGCGCGCAAGCTGAACGGGCGTCTCGAACCATTCGAACGGCAACGCCTGACGCGCGCGCCCGAAGTACGCGATCTCGACACGGAACGGCGCGAGTCTTCGCGCGATCTCTTTGCCGACGCGCCCCATGCCGACGATCCCGACGCGCTTGCCCGCCAGGTTCGAGCCGAGCGGCAGTACGCCGTTCGACCACGCGCCATCGCGCACGAAGCGGTCGGCGCGCGGCAGTTGCCTTAGCATCGCGAGCACGAGTCCTATCGTCAGTTCGGCGACGGCCGCGTTGAGCAGATCGGGCGTGTTGGTCACGACGATGCCGCGTTCGCGCGCAAACTCGACCGGAATGCGGTCGAAGCCGACGCCGCTCGTCGCAATGATGCGCAGCGCGGGTAATCGTTCGACGAGCGCGATGTCGATGTCGTAGTTGGACCGTGTGACGATAGCGCCGATGCGCGCGCGGAGCGCGTCGTCAGCGCCGATCTCGGCGAGCGTGTGTAGAGCGAGGCGCTCTTTCAGCAAGGCCTCGGCAATGGCAGGAAACTCGCCTATCCGCAAAACGGGTGGCACATTCGTGTCGTTGGCGGTCATCGTCAATCCTTACTTGTTGACGAGCTTCGCCGGCACGAAGACGAAGATCAGCAACGCGGACAACGCAAGCGAAGCCGCAACCACGAACAGTCCCGACGAAAGCGAATGCGTGATCGATTTGAGCCAGCCGATCACGGCCGGGCTTACGAATCCGGCAAGATTGCCCGTGCAGTTGATGAGCGCGATGCCCGCCGCCGCGCCCGTGCCGCCGAGAAACGCCGTGGGCAGCGCCCAGAACATCGGCAGCGCGGTGATGACGCCCGCAGTCGCGAGCGTGAGGCCGGCCACCGATATCGCCGATGACGCGCCGAAGAGCGCGCACAGCACGAAGCCCGCTCCGGCAATGAGCGCGGGCAGCGCGACGTGCCAGCGCCGCTCGCGTGTGCGGTCGGCGTGCTTGCCGGTGAGGATCATCGCGACGAGGGCGACGGAATACGGAATCATCGTCAGAAGGCCGATGATGAACGCGTCTTCTATACCCGTCGAACGCAGGATGGTCGGCTGCCAGAAGCCGATTGCGTACGAACCCATGACAATGCCGAAGAGAATCAGGCACATCAGGTACACGCGCGCCGACGTGAACACCGCGCGCACCGAGCCGTGCGTTTGCGTGGCGGTATCGGCGGCGATTTCATCGAGGATCACGCGCTTTTTGGGTTCGGAGAGCCAGGTGGCGTCGGCGACGCGGTCATCGAGATGCTTCAGGATCACGAAGCCGAGCACGATGGACGGCACCGCTTCGATGATGAAGAGCCACTGCCAACCTTCGAAGCCACCCACGCCGCTCATCGAATGCATGATCCAGCCGGACGCCGGTCCGCCGATAAGCCCCGACACCGGATTGCCCGCCATCAGGAGCGCAATCATCTTGCCGCGCCGATGCGAGGGGAACCAGTAGGTCAGATACAGCACCATGCCCGGAAAGAAGCCCGCTTCCGCGACACCGAGCAGAAACCGCACGGCGTAGAACTGCATGGGCGTGGAGACCCAGGCAGTGGCCATCGATAACGCGGCCCAGGTAATCATGATCCGCGCGATCCAGCGCCGCGCGCCGATGCGATGCAGCAGAAGGTTGCTCGGTACCTCGAAAAAGAAGTAGCCAACGAAGAACAACCCCGCACCGAGGCCGTACACGGCTTCGCTCAGATGCAACGAATTCAGCATCTGCAGCTTGGCGAAGCCGACGTTGACGCGATCCAGATAAGCGACCACGTAGCCGACGAACAAGAGCGGCATGAAGCGCAGCGCAACGCGGCGAAAGATGGAATCGGCGTCGTCGGTTGCTATCGAGGCGGGAAGTGAAGGGCTGTCGTACAAGATTTGTCTCCGTATTTATTCGTATGGTTGTACGGCGGTTCAGTGCGCGGGTTCGCGAACGCCGAGCTGATTGGCATGCGGAATGGAAAAGCCGATGGCGTCCAGCGCGTTTTCAAGCTGCACGCGTTGCGTGCCATCGAGCTCGACGAGCGGCGGGCGCAAATTCGCCCAGCCTTCATCGCCGGATTGCCATGCAATGGCCGCTTTCATCGCGGCGATCATTGGGAAGCGCTGGAACACCGCGCGCGTTTCGTCTAGGCGGCGTTGCTGTGCGGGCGCATCGACGGCGCGCCATTCGCGCGCGAGCTTGCCGATGGCCGCCGCATTCACGTTGCCCGTCGCGGTGATGCAACCCGCGCCGCCCGCTTGCAACGTGCGCAACAGGAACGTCTCGCTGCCCGCGAAGACTTCGAAGCCCGTGGACGCGAAAGCATCGATCACGGCCGACGTGTTGTTCCAGTCGCCCGAGCTGTCCTTGATGCCCGCAATGGTGCCCGGATACGCCTTCAGCAAGCGTTCGATGAGTGCAAGGCTCAACGGCACCTGCGCGACCGGCGGAATGTGATAGAGATAAATCTTCAGACGCGCATCGGCGACAGCGTCTATCACGGTGGCGTATGCGCGGAACAGTCCTTCGTCGCTCACGCCCTTGTAGTAGAACGGCGGCAGCATCAGCACGCCGCCACAGCCGTTCGCTACCGCATGACGCGTGAGTTCGATGGTGTCCGGCAACGCACACGCGCCGGTGCCAGGCATCATGCGTGCAGCGGGCAGGCCTGCGCCGATGAGCGCATCGAGCAGTCCGCGCTTCTCCGCGACGGACATGGAGTTGGCCTCGGAATTCGTGCCGAACACGGCCAGCCCGACATCGTCGTCGAGCAACGCGCGGCAGTGGCGAATCAGACGCTCGGCCGATGGCGCGCCGTTATCGTCGAATGGCGTGAGAACGGGCGACAGCGCGCCCTGAAAGGTCTTTGATGTAGTCATGGCAAGCGTCTCCGGTGTCGTTCGAGGGTCGCGCCAGTATCGCCGTGGGTTGGATATGGAAGAACAAGGGTGCGCTTGCTTCAAAGACAAAAATTTCTTGTGTCTTATGCGGACGTTTCCCGTGAACGCAAAAAAGGCCGCTCGAAAGCGGCCCTGGCGTGCTTCAGCATGACGCGTCTAGCTTCTTGGCGTCGTGCCGCGCTTCTCCGTCGCGCGCAAGAAATCGAAGTCGACGCCTTTATCCGCTTGCGTCACCGTATCGAGAAACAGCTTGCGGTATCCACGCTCCGCTGTCGGTATCGTCACGGGATGTCGGGCCGCACGCGCAGCGAGTGCCTCGTCGCTGATCAGCAGGCTGATCTCGCGCTTCGACACGGACAGGCGAATGCGGTCGCCCGTCTGCACGTGCGCAAGCGGCCCGCCGATCGCCGATTCGGGCGTCACGTGCAGCACGATCGTGCCGAATGCGGTGCCGCTCATGCGGCCATCGGAGATGCGCACCATGTCCTTGACGCCCGCCGTCGCGAGCTTGCGCGGGATCGGAATGTACCCGGCTTCCGGCATGCCGGGCGCGCCCTTCGGACCGATGTTCTTGAGCACCAGAATGTCATCGGCGTTGACGTCGAGATCGGCGGAATCGATGCGCGTGGCCAAGTCCGCGCCGTTCTCGAACACCACCGCGCGGCCCTCGTGCTCCATGAGTTCGGCGTTCGCCGCCGATTGCTTGATGATCGCGCCGCCCGGCGCGAGATTGCCTTCTAGGACGGCAATACCGCCTTGCGGATAGATCGGGTTGTCGAACGAGCGCACGACATCCTGCACGAAGGCCGGACCCGCCGCTTCGATCTCCTCGCCGAGCGTGCGGCCCGTGACGGTCAGCGCGTTCAGATTGAGAAGCGGCTTGAGTTCGCGCAGCAGCGTGGCCATGCCGCCCGCCTTATGAAAATCCTCCATGTAATGCGAGCCGGACGGCTTCAGATCGAGCAGCACGGGCGTCTCTCGGCCCATGCGGTCGAGCGCTTTCAGATCGACGTCGTAGCCCATGCGTCCGGCAATGGCGGTCAGATGCACGATGCCATTGGTCGAACCGCCGATAGCCAGCAGCACGCGCATGGCGTTCTCGAAGGCATCGGCGGTGAGGATCTTGTCGATGGTGAGGTCGTCCTTCGCCATCTGCACGGCTTGCGTGCCGGTCATTTCGGCGACGCGCATGCGGTCCGATGTCACCGCGGGCGGCGCGGCGCCGCCCGGAACGGTCATGCCGAGCGCTTCGGCAATACACGCCATGGTGCTTGCCGTGCCCATCACCGAACACGTGCCCACGCTCGCGACGAGCTGGTTGTTGACCGCCGCGATTTCCGTCTCGTCGATCTCCTCCGCGCGAAAACGTCCCCAATAGCGCCGGCAATCGGTGCATGCGCCCACGCGCTCGCCGCGATGCGCGCCCGTCAGCATGGAACCGGTGATGAGCTGGATCGCCGGGATATTCGCCGATGCCGCGCCCATCAGTTGCGCGGGCACGGTCTTGTCGCATCCGCCGATCAGCACGACGGCGTCCATGGGCTGCGCGCGAATCATCTCCTCGGTGTCGATCGACATGAGGTTGCGCAGATACATGCTGGTGGGCTGCGAGAACGATTCGGCAATGGAGATGGTCGGGAAGTCCATTGGCAGGCCGCCCGCGAGCATGACGCCGCGCTTGACGGCCTCGATCAGCTGCGGCGCGTTGCCATGACACGGGTTATACGCGCTGCCCGTGTTGACGATGCCGATCACCGGCCGGTCGAGCGCGCTGTCCGTATAGCCCGCGCCCTTGATGAAAGCCTTGCGCAGAAAGAGCGAGAAGCCGCTGTCGCCGTAGCTCGTCAGCGATTTGCGCAGGCCGCCGGGTTGCGGGTCTTGTTCAGCGCCGGACTTTTTCTTGAATGTGTCGCTCATGTTGCTGGCGTCTCCTGTAGGTGTGTCCGCATTATCGCGGCTGGCTTGCGTTGCCGCGACACGTTCGCGCTTGCTTCAAACCATAGAACTTCTTGCTTCCGGACGTGACTATTGCTTCGGTTTGCCCGATCCGTGCCGCGTCCGTTCGATAGAGTCCGCCGCGCCGAGAAACGCCTGCACGAGCCGGATGCGCGCGCATGAACGTCCCCATAACAAGCCGACGAGACGCTTGGGCGCCGCGTTGGGCAGCGCCCACTTGCGCACGGAAATGCCCGGATACTCGTGCGGCGCCCAATCCGGCACGAGCGAGACGCCCAGCCCGCGATCGACCAGCGTGGCGATGGCCGCGAGGCCATCGAGTTCGCAGCGCTGATTCGGCTTGATGCCTTGCTGCCGTAAATACGCATCCGCGAGTTGGCCGCCGACCACGTTACGGTCGTAGCGAATGAAGGGTTCTGAAAGCAAGGTGGCGTGGACGTCGTTGACGTTCATCGCGGCGGGCGTCAGAAGCACGAGCGGCTCCGTGCGAAACGTATGCCAGTCGCAGCTTTTCGGGAGATTGAAAAGCGGTTGCGCGATCACGGCGGCATCGAGATCGCCTGCCGTCACCTTGCGATAAAGATCGAGCGACGTGCCCGGCTCCAGGTAGAAGTCCATCTGCGGATGATGACCGAGCAGTACCGCGAGCGCGTCGGGAATGAGGCTGCCCATCATCGTCGCCATGCCGCCAAGACGCAGTTGACCGCCTAATTGATCCGTGTCCTCGATGTCCGAACGCAAGTCACGAATGTCGTGCAGCACCGCTCGCGCCCGCGCGAGAATGCGCTCGCCGGCTTCCGTCGCGCCCACCGTGCGGCCCGAGCGACGCACGAGCGTGGCGCCGAGTTCGGCTTCCAGCATCTTGACGCGTTGCGCGACGGCGGCGGGCGTCAGATCGAGCCTGCGCGCGGCTTCCGCGATCGAACCCAGTTCGACGACGAACACGAAGCTCTGCAGATAGCGCGAGTCCATCGATAAAAAATTTTGGGTTTGAAGAAGCCAAAGGATACTTCTTCTGCGGCGCGCATGTCATCAGACTCGTTCTTGCGGTTCTTGACGACAATACAGGGAGACAGCCATGCCTATCATCGAATCCATCGCCGTATGCGCGGCCGCGGTGCCGCTCGATCGCGTCACGTCCTTTTCGACGCGCACGGTGTCCACGCGTCATTACGGCCTCGTCAAGGTGCGCTCCACCGATGGCGTCGAAGGCATCGGCTTTTGCTATATCGGCAGCGCGGCGGGCGAATTGCTGACCGTGGCGGTGGAGCAGTTGCTCGCGCCGGTGCTGATCGGCCGCGACTCGTACGCTGTGGAAGGACTCTGGCAGACGATGTATAACGAAGCGCTGTTGCAAGGACGCGCGGGCACCGTGATGCGTGCGCTGTCCATTCTCGATGTCGCGCTGTGGGATCTCAACGCGCGCACGCATGGCGTGGCCTTGCACAAGTATCTCGGCGCGAACGAGCTCGAAAGCGTGCCGGCCTACGCGAGCGGTGGCTACTATCTCGACGGCAAGACACCTGAAAAGCTCGGCGAGGAAATGGCCGGCTACGTGGAGATGGGTTTTCGGGCGGTGAAGATGAAAGGCGGGCGTTTGTCGCCGCAGGAAGAGGAGCGGCGCGTGAAGGCGGCACGCGAAGCCGTCGGGCCGGACGTCGAACTGATGATCGACATGAACAACGGCTGGACCGATCTCACGCAGGCCTTGCAGCATGTGCGCCGCATCGAGCAATACGATCCGTACTTCATCGAAGAGCCCTTTTCGCCAGACGATGTCGACAATCACGCGAGGCTTGCGAAGGCCACGCGCATTCCGGTGGCGACGGGCGAGATCGGCTATGGCCGCTGGTATCACAAGGAATTGCTCGACCAGGGCGCGGCCGCGATTCTGCAATCGGATGCGGCCGTATGCGGCGGCATTACCGAATGGCGCAAGATCGCGGCGACGGCGGCAAGTCATGGTGTCGTGATGTGTCCGCACTGGTTCCACGACCTGCACGCGCCGCTCGTTGCTGCCACGCCGAACGCGCGCTACGTCGAATATTTCTGGGACGATCAGGTGCTCAACTTCCGCCGTCTGGTGGACCGCCAGTTGTCGCATGAGAACGGGCGCGTCAAGCTGCACGACGCGCCCGGCCTCGGCTTCTCCTTCGATGAATCGCAGGTGGCGAAGTACGGGCAGTGGAAGCGGATTTGAAGGCTTTTATTCGGTCCTGGTTGCGATGGCGTGCGCCCGTTTTATCGACGACTCATGAGCTTTAAAGATCGAACCCGAGTTGCGCTTTGCCGAGCGGCGTCAGGTCTTGCATCGTGGCGCGTCCGACGAAGTCGACCTCGAAGTGATCGGCGGGAAAGTCGGGCGGGCTTCTGCCTTCGAGGAAAGCGGGCAATTGGCGCTTGAGATATTCGTCGTTCTTGGCGCACGCAGGCGCCGAAGCGATATACATCACGTTGCTGTAGCCCGCGCCGCGATGCGCGTCTTCCACGGCGTGGATCACGTCGCTGTGCCAGAAGACGGTGTCGCCCGCCCGCATGTGCGGGATCGAAGACAACGCTTCGAAAAGCGGTGCATGAAATTCGGGCTTGATGGAAAGCGCGCGGCCGGGCATGGCGCCGCACAGGTCGTCGTCGGCGACATCGTCCTGAAGGGCGCGCAACAGGATATACGCCATCGAGTTCGCAATCGGCACGAGCTGCAACGTGCCGTCGCCCGGACCTTGCGGCGTGAGCGCGGTCCATCCTTGAAACGTGCGGAACATGGAGCACACCGCGGGGGACGCGATCTCCTCGACATCCGGCCGGAACGCGGCGTCGAATGGGTCATATTGACGCCAGTTGCCGTCGAACACATGCCGGTACACCTTGCGGAAATTTGCTTCGATCCATCGTTCGACCGAGCCGCCGTCGCAATGCGCGGACAGACCCAACGACTCGGAGCCGGGCGGACGTCGACGCATGCGGTCGGCATACACCGGCACGCGCTCGGGATCGAAATGAACGCGGCCTTGGCTCTCGACGCGCCACAAGCGGTTGAGGAACACGCGCGCCGCAGTCAAGGAAGGCGCCTGCCGTGCCAGCACCTGCGGCTTCGACCAGTACACGCCGTAAATCTGCGGCTTGCTCGAGGCGAGCTGGCCGAAGTATTTGTCCTCGGCGCGGTTCTGCAGTCGCGTATCGAGGTCGTTGCGCTCGACATACTCCGCGATATCGCGGTCCCATTGTTCGACGCGCGATGCTTCGAACACATTGCGGATCACGCACGCACCACGCGACTTGATGAGTGCGATCTGCTCCGCGCTCACACGCTGCTGCGCGATCTCGGAGAACTGGATTTCAGGGATGACGTTCTCGCCGCGATTACGTCGCTCGGCAATCTCGCTGGCCTCGGCGTGGATTGCTTCTTCCACTTCGGCGAAGACTTCGCGATAGTTCGGCAGCCGCTCGCGAAGCGCTCGTTTGGCCTGCCGGATGGTTGCCGGCAAATCGTCAATTTCAAGTGCCATGGTTGTCTCCGTATGGGTTTTGCCATACCGGCAGAATAGGCCGATCACGCCTGCAGAAGTGATACCATCCGGACAACTTCTTCGCGTCTTCTGCCATGAAACCCGCATACGAACACGTCGAATTCGGTGATGAATGTTCGGTGAGGGTTTACCACCGGCGTCTGCCGCGCATTCTTTTCGAATGGCACCATCATCCCGAATACGAGTTGACGCTCACGCTCAACAGCCACGGCAAGCGTTATATCGGCGATTCGATCGAGGGTTACGCCGACGCGGATCTGGTGCTCGTGCCGCCGAATCTCCCGCATACGTGGGCGTCGAACCGTTCGATCGATTCGAGCGTGCCTCAGGTCGCCATCGTGATCTGGTTCAGTGGCGAATGGGCGCGGCGGCTCGCGGATGTCTGCCCCGAATACACACCCTTGCGCGACCTCTTGCGCCGAGCCGCGTGCGGACTGGCGTTCGGTGAGGAAGTCGGCGACGCGATGCGCACGCAACTCGACAAGCTGCTTTGCAACGCGCCCCGCGAACGCCTGGGCGCCGCGCTGAACGTGCTTTGCTCGCTGGCGGAAGCGCCTGGTCGACCGCTTGCATCGCCTGCTGCGTTCAACGAGCGTACGGACGGTCCTTCGGGTCACGAACCGGAACGCATCAACCGCGTACTCTCGATGATCGACTCGCGCTTTGCCGAACCGCTGCGTCTTTCCGAGCTTTGCGAGGCGGCCAACGTGTCGGAACGTTCGCTTGCGCGCTACTTCGAGCAGCACATGGGCGAGAGCGTGGGACGATACATCACGCGGGTCAGAATCGGACATGCCTGCCGCATGCTCGCGCATACGTCCGCGCCGGTGTCCGTCGTCGCGGCGCGCTCCGGGTTTCCGAATGTCGCCAACTTCAACCGGCAATTCAAGGCGATGAAGGACCTCACGCCCGTCGCTTATCGAAGACAATTCGCGGCCGGTGATGTTGCCGAGGCGCACGCCGGGCCGCGTATCACCGAGCGCTCGCCTTCGTTGCAGCGCAATCCGCGCATGCCGAAGTCGATTGCGTGACGGCGTCATGCGTCACGGTCACGCATGACGCCACTTAAGTTAGCATTGACCCTTCCGTTTTTGCAACCTTCCTTGGAGATGGCTCATGCAATGGCCTGAACCGCGCTCATTCGATGTGAACCTGAATACCGGGCTGATGGAAGGCACGGGCACGCGCTACCAGAAGCGCCTCGACGATCTCGCCGGCTTGTACGCCGATGCATCCGCCTTCGACGCGCTGGCTTCCGCTCGCGGCAAGGATGTCGTGTACGACGTGACCGATCATCGCCCAAGCGATCAGCCGGGCGACCTCATCACCGGCGTCACGCGCATGTCGCCAGGGAAGGTCGGCCGCGAATACTTCATGACGCGCGGGCATATTCACGCGAACATCGACCGGCCGGAGTTGTATTTCGGTCTCAAGGGCGACGGGCTCATGTCGATGGAGTCGCCGGACGGAGAGACACGCATCGTCGAAATACACGCGCATACCGTGTGCTACGTGCCGCCGCGCTGGATTCATCGTTCCGTCAACACGGGCGCGGAAGACTTCGTGATGCTGTTCTGCTATCCGGCGGATTCGGGGCAGGACTACGCAATCATCGAACAAGCGGGCGGCATGCGCTTGCGTATCGTAGATGACGGTCAGGGCGGCTGGCGCAGCGAAGCGAATCCTGCGTATCGCGAGCGTTCGCAAGCCGACGTGGAAGCGCTGATCGCGCGCGGCGCGCGTGCCGAAGGAGCGGCGCGATGAGTTACCAAGCCGCGCAACGGCCGACGTTTTACTTCATCGGCGTGACGACCGCGCAAAGTTCGATCATGCGCGTGTTTCCCGCATGGGCAAGGCATCTCGGGCTCGGTAATGTCGAGATGAAGGGCATCGACTTCGAGCCGCATTCGCCGGCGAATGCGTATCGCGAAGCCGTCGAGTTCTTGCGCGACGATCCCTTGTCGGTTGGCGCGCTCGTCACCACGCACAAGATCGACTTGTACGCTGCGTGCCGCGATCTCTTCGATGAGATCGATCCTCACGCGCTCATGATGAGCGAAACGAGTTGCCTCTCCAAGCGCGACGGCAAGTTCGTCTGTCACGCCAAGGACCCGATCACTTCCGGCTTCGCGCTCGACGGCTTCCTGCCCGAACAGCATCTCGCAACGACAGGCGCGGAAGCGTTCTCGATGGGCGCGGGCGGCTCGACCATTGCGATGACATGGCATCTGATGCAACCAGGCCGTGGCGCGAATCGGCCGTCGAAGGTGATCGTATCGGACCGTTCCGCGGCGCGGCTCGAGGAGATCGAGCGGATTCATCGAGAGGTCGGCGCTGGCGTTGCATGCGAGTACGTGCTCGTGCAGGACGCAAAGGACAATGACGCGGTGCTCGCGCGATTGTCTTCGGGCGCGTTGGTGATCAATGCGACGGGACTGGGCAAGGACGCGCCAGGTTCGCCGCTCAGCGACGCAGCCGTGTTCCCGGAACGCGCCGTGGTTTGGGAGCTGAATTATCGCGGCGATCTGGTCTTTCTCGAACAGGCGCGTGCGCAGGCGCTTCAAAAGCAATTGCAGATAGAAGACGGGTGGACTTACTTCATCTACGGCTGGACCCGCGTGATGGCCGAAGTGTTCCATGTCGAGATTCCGTCGCGTGGACCCGCGTTCGATGAGCTATGCCGGATCGCGGCGGAAGCGGGCAAGCCGGCGCCTGCGCGCCCGGTTGCGTGATGAGCGTATCTACGCGGGACATCGAAAATTGCGCGCTGGATTTGCTTGGCGGACGTGCCGCGACTTCTTCCATTTGTCCATCGGATGTGGCACGCAATCTAGTGAGCGACGAAGATGGATGGCGCGCGCTGATGCCTTTGGTCAGGGACGTAGCCGCGCAAATGGCGCGTGAAGGCAAAGTGCTGATCACACAAGGGGACGTGACGCTGGACCCCGATGCAATGAGTCATGGGCCCATTCGCTTGCGGCGCGGGCCGGCTTTTCCGGCATCGGCATAAAGAGCGTAAGCGGTCCGCGTCATCGTCGAGCCGACACGGACCCGCTCATGCACGTTAAGAAGCCATCCCCATGGCCGGATCGGAAACGAGGTCCTTGCCATTCTCCACACGTCCCGCGAAGCGTCGCTTGAACGCGTTCAGACCGCTGCACGTGACCATGAAGTCGTACCAGTTGCCGCTATCGGCAATTGGCCAGGTCACTTCGACGACCGAGTTCGCAGCCACCGTCGTGACCCACGGACCATTCGTGAGATAGGCCAGCGCTGCCGTCGTGAACGTGCACGACTGATTGCCGCGGTTGTAGAGCTTCACGCTGACGAGCGACGTATCGCACGGCTGATAGCAAACCTGAATCTCGGCATTCGCGGATGCGCTCACTTCCTTCAGATTGCCCGCAAACTCGCGGTGGTAACCATTGGGTCCAAGCACCCACAGATCGTATCGTCCTGCATCGCTGGCAGGCACGGTCCACGTTCCCGTCAGCGACTTGCCCGCCTCGACGACGAAGCGGCGCGGCACGAGTTCGAGATGGTTTCTGTCGTACACATGAAACACCGCGCCCGCGTTGTTCGTGCTGCCATTCGCGAATTCGAGCGCGACCGTGCTTGCGTTGGCGTTCACATGCGCGGTCGTGTGCAGCTCGTAAGGCAAGGCGCGCGACGGACGTGTACCGGTAGCCTGCGCGGGCAACGGCGAACTCGCCGTCACGGACTGCGCCTGGATCGCGGATGCCGCCGCCTGCGACTTGGCGAGCGCATCGGCCGAGTCCTTCGTCGTGCGCCCGGAGAGCGTCGGCAGCGTGGCATCGTTCGGATTGACGAAGTTGAAGCACGAGGTCAGGTCGCCGCAAATCGCACGCCGATAGCTGCTGATCTGCGGTTCGGTCACGCCGAAGCGCTTTTCGAGGAACATGAGCGTCGAGGTGTGATCGAAGACCTGCGAATTCACAAAGCCGCCACGGCTCCACGGCGAGATCACCCACATCGGCACGCGCGGGCCGGGGCCGTAAGGTCGTCCGTCGGTCTTCGGCTGATTGCTCGTTGCCGGCGCGAAGTTGTGATATTCCACCGCCATGTCGGTGTCGGACAAGGTGCTCGCACCCGCGAGCGTGCCATCGCTTGCGTGCGACGGCGCGCTCGGCGGCGGAAGGTGATCGAAGAAGCCATCGTTCTCGTCGTAATTGACGAGCAGCACGGTCTTGCTCCACACATCCGGGTTCGCGGTCAGCGCATCGAGCACTTCCTGCACGTACCAGCCGCCTTGCGTGGGACTCGACGGACCGGGATGCTCGCTATACACGGACGGCGGGATGATCCACGATACGGCAGGCAGCGTGCCCTTCTGGATGTCGTCGCGAAACGTTTCGAGAAAGCCCTGTGGCATGGTGTTGCCGAAGCCTTTCGCGAGCGGACTCAGGGCGTCGTCGATCGATGAATCGTAGAACGCGCCCGCCGCCGTCACGGGTTGCGTGATGTCCGTGTTCGCCACGTACACCGGTCGCCGTGCGGCGGGCATCTGCTCGATTGCGGTGCGCCAGTGGCGAAAGCTCATCATCTCGTTGCAGCCGAAATTGTCGATGAGGCTTTGATACACCTTCCAGCTCACGCCCGCGTTTTGCAAACGGTCGGCATAGGTCGTCCAGGTCCAGCCGGTGGACGACGAGCCAATGTCATTGCCGCCATTGAACTCGTTGTTCAATGCGGCCACCTTGACCGGCGCGTTGGTCGACGGACTCAAACCGTTGGGACCGTTCGTGCCGGTCCAGTAGAAGAGACGGTTTGCAATCGTGCCGGTGTGCATGCCGCAGTGATACGAATCGCACAGCGTGAAGGCGTCGGCGAGCGCGCGATGAAAGGGCACTTCGACCGTTTCGTAATACCCCATCGACAAGGGCTTCTTCGCGGTCGGCCATGCGGCCATGCGGCCGTTGTCCCATGCGGCCTGCGAGTCGGACCACGTATGCGGTGTGCTGCCCGCGCGCAGTGCGTTGCCTTTCGACTCGTCGAGATGATAGGGAATCAGCGTGCTCGTCGAACCGGAACTCGTGTAGTTCTGATAGAAGACGTTTGCGCCGTTCGGCGAGGGAATGGCAAAGCGGTCGCCATAACCGCGCACGCCCTTGAAAGTGCCGAAATAGCTGTCGAACGAGCGGTTTTCCAGCATCAGCAACACGACGTGCTGAACGTCCCTGATCGTGCCGGTGACATTGTTCGCGTCGATGGCGAGCGCGCGCCGAATAGCAGGCGGGAACGTCGAAAGCACGGCGGCGGAAGCGGCGGTGCCAAGCGACGTCTTGATGAAGCTTCGTTTAGATGGACTGAATGTCATGCCATTGATGAGTTTTTGATGTGGGAATGCGACTCAGGGAGCCGGCGCGCAGTGGCTGATCTTGCAGGACGACGCGTTGGTCGAGGCGGGCGTTGCCGACTTGTCGTCGCCTCCGCAAGCGGCGAGCGTAAGCGCGATGCAAATCAGCGCGCTTGCCAGCGACGGTCTGCCGAGCGCAGTCAGGTGGGGCATGGTTGTCGTCATCAGAAAAAGAACGAGTGAGAAACTGGATGGAATTTTCCGGCCGGACATTCCATGTTCGTAAGCAGGCGCCTAATTTCTGACGGAAATGTAAAGGTAATTTTTGGCAGAAATATGAAGGTTCAAGAAAGTCGTTCGAAATCGGTAGGCTTGATGCCTTTCGGACGGCGGGCGCCAGGCTCGCTGCTTGCGCTGCACGCCAGGTTCATCGCGCTTCGACTTCACTCGTACTCAAGGAAACTCACTCATGCTGAAAATCCATCACCTCGGGCACTCGCAATCCGAGCGTATCGTCTGGCTGTGCGAGGAGCTCGATGTTCCATACGAGCTCGTCAAGTACACGCGCGATGCACGCACCATGCTGTCACCGCCCGAACTCGTCGCGTTGCATCCGCTGGGCGCGGCGCCGCTCATCGAAGTCGATGGCATGTTGCTCGCCGAGTCCGCGGCTATCGTCGAGTTCATTCTCGCGCGCCATGGCGACGGCAGATTGCAGCACGCGCCGGATCATCCCGACTTCGCGTCCTATCTCTACTGGTTTCACTTCGCGAACGGCAACCTGCAGCCGGTCATGGGACGCTCGATGATGATCGGCCGCGCCGGTTTGCCGGTGGATCATCCGGTGCAAACCGCCGTGCAGGGACGGCTCGATAAAGTGCTGGCGCTCATCGAAGATCGGCTGGGACAGGCGGACTATCTTGCGGGCAGCGACTTTACGGCCGCCGACATCATGAGCGTATTTTCGTTGACTACCATGCGTATTTTTCAGCCGCTGGACCTTTCGCCGTATCCCAACATACGGGCTTATCTGCAGCGAATCGGCGAACGCCCGGCGTATCGGCGAGCGATGAAGAAGGGCGATCCCGACCTGACGCCGATGCTTACCTAGGGACATCGATGAAGCGCCGGGCGCAGGCCGGTTCCGGCGTTGTCGTTCCTCGTTGCGCGGTCTCGCCCAAAGCCCGCTACGCCGAAAATCCAGTAGTAGATCGCATTTTGGCGCAGTAACGTCGATGCACGGAGCGACCCTCTGTCGGACGCAGCTCAACGTTACCGAGGACAACGATATGGTTTCCAGAAACGACGGCCGCCTCGCCGGCAAGGTGGCGATCATCAGCGGCGGCGCGGGTGGATGCGGCGCGGCGGCATCGGAACTGTTCGCGCAACAGGGCGCGAAGGTCGCCATCATCGACCGGGACGTGGATGCCGCCATTGCGCTCGCCTCCCGGCTCAACGAAGCGGGATTCGAAGCGCTAGGTCTGGGTGCGGACGTCTCGCGTCAAGCCAATGTCCGGAAAGCCGTCGCAGCCGCGAAAGAGCAATATGGCAACGCGGACATCCTCTTCAATCACGCCGGCACGCTGATCGTCAAACCGTTCCTCGAAATAGAGGAATCGGAATGGGACTGGCTGATGGGCGTGAACGTCAAAAGCATGTTCCTCATGACGCAGGCGGTCCTGCCGCAGATGCTCGAAAAGGGCAAGGGCAGCATTGTGTGCACCTCGTCGATCTCGGCGGTCTACGCCACGCCCGGCGAAGTGCTCTACGACGCCACCAAGGGCGCATGCCACATGTTCGCCCGCGCGATAGCCGTCGAATACCGCGATCGGGGCATTCGCTGCAACGCCGTGGCGCCTGGATTCATTCGCACGCCGCACGGCATGCGCGAGCTTCGCGACCTGCAGGCAATGGGTGTCGATGCCACTGAGGCCGCCATCGCGCTTCAGCAGGGCAGGCTGTGCGAGCCGTCCGAAGTCGCTGCTGCGGCGCTCTTTCTGGCATCCGACGAAGCGAGCTTCGTCAACGGAACGCATCTCTTCGTGGATAACGGCTTCTCCGCCGTGTAAAGAATCAGGTAGCGCTTCGAAATTTGGCTACTTACCGTGCCTGTTGCGCGTCGCGCGTCGCGCGTCAGCGTGACAGGCAATACGGACGTCGAATTCTGGTTCCTTCCCGGCAGGCATTCGTGACGGAGTGAATATGAACGCAAAGCACCAGTCTGAAGCAAGCAGCGACAGCGACGTGAGCCTGTTGCACAAGATGGGTTATGCGCAAGAGTTGTCCCGGCGCATGAACGGCTTCTCGAACTTCGCGGTCTCGTTCTCGATCATCTGCATCTTGTCGGGTGGCATCACCGCATTCCAGCTGGCGCTTTCGGCGACGGGCGGCGCGTCCGTCGGGCTCGGGTGGCCGCTTGGCGCGTTGTTCGCGTTGATCGTCGCAGTGTCGATGGCGCAGATCGCGTCCGCGTTTCCCACAGCGGGCGGGCTGTATCACTGGGGCTCGATCCTCGGCGGCAAGCAGTTGGGATGGCTCACGGCATGGCTCAACCTGATTGGTCTGATCTTCGTCATCAGCGCGATCAACTTCGGCACCTACGATCCGTTCTTCAAGACGCTGATCGCGCCGATGTTCGGCGTTGCACCCGAAAGCCTGACGTGGTGGCACCAGACCGCGTTCCTCGCGATCATCACGTTGTCGCAGGCGCTGCTCAATGCACGCGGGATCAAGATCGCCAGCAAGATCACCGATCTCTCGGGCTATCTCATCTTCGTCGTCACCATCGTTCTGGTCGTGGCGCTGCTCTATTACTCGTCCGTGCCGCTCGATCTGCATCGGCTCGTCACGTTCACCAACTTCACGGGCGTCGATGGCGGCGCGTGGCCGAAGCAATCGACGCCGCTCGCGTTTCTCGCGGGCTTGCTGCTCGTGACGTACACCATCACCGGCTTCGACGCTTCCGCGCACACGTCCGAGGAAACGCACGATGCCGCGCGCAACGTGCCGAAAGGGATCATCGGCTCGGTGTTCTGGTCGGCGGTCTTTGGCTACGTCATGGTCTGCACCTTCGTGCTCGTCATGCCGGATCTCACGGCGGGCATGAAACAGGGCACCGGTTTCTTCGAAGCCATTCTCGCGCCGATTCCGACGACGTTGCGCGTGTGTCTCGAACTCGCGATGTTCTTCATCAACTATGTCTGCGGGCTTGCGGCCATCATGTCCACCTCACGCATGATGTACGCGTTCGCGCGCGATGGCGGGCTGCCCGGCTCGAAGTTTTTGCGTCACGTGAGCCCGAAGCATCGCACGCCGGGCGCGGCGATCTGGACTTGCGCCATACTCGCCATTCTCATCACGCTGTATGGCGATGCCTTCTCCGTGCTCAGCGCCGGCAGCGCGGTCTTCCTGTACATTTCCTACGCGATGCCGATTGCGCTCGGCATGTTCGCCGAAGGCCATGGCTGGACCGAGAAGGGACCGTTCCAGCTCGGCCTCTGGTCCAAGCCGCTCGCGTTGCTGGCGACGGTTGGCGCGTGCGTGCTCGCGTATGTCGGCATTCAGCCGCCGAACGAAAAAGTGCTGTACGTGCTCGTTGGATTCGTGATCGCGTTGCTCGTCATCTGGTACGGCTTCGGGGTGCGCAAGACCTTTGCCGGTCCGCCGTCGATGAAGTCGGATGCGGATATGGCGCGCATCGGCAAGCTCGAAGCCGAGGTCGATCAGGCAGTGCGATAGTGCTGCATGCCCGTCATGTCCCGCTTCATGCGCTGCCTCGCTCGACAATGGTAAAGCCTAGGTCGATACGCGGATTCGCGGGGCGCTTGCCTTCGAGATAATCGAGCAGCATGTCGCCCGCCAGTTTGCCGATTTCAAGCGATGGAACGCGGATCGTCGTGATGCCCGGATGCGTCGCCGCCGCGATAGGCAAGTCCACGAAGCCCATGATGGCGACGTCTTCCGGCACGCATATGCCGCGCCGCTGACACTCGAACAGCACGCCAGCGGCGAGCATGTCGCTGGAACAGAACACGGCGTCGAGGTCCGAGCGGCGTTCGAGCAGCCTGTCGAAGATCTCGGGCGCGTCGTTGATGCCCATTGGCCGGTCGAGCGTGATGGCCTCGATCTTGTGAAGCCCCGACTGCTTCGCGCCCGCCCGAAAGCCTTGCAAGCGGCCGGTCGAACGGACATCCATGCTGCCGAGAAAACCGAGATTGCGTCGTCCCTTGCTTGCGAGATAGCGCGCCACCGCAGCACCGGCATCGCGATGCGAGAAACCGATACGCATGTCGATCTGATCGTTGGACGTGTCCCATGCCTCGATCACCGGAACGCCGCAACGGCGAATGCGCTTGTCCACTTCCGCCGGCGTCGATGTGCGTATGAGCATGATGCCGTCGACGCGGCGCCCGACGAAGGCATCGATGAGCCGCATTTCCTCGGCTGCGTCGTAACGGCATTGACCGAGCAGCAACTGATAGCCCTTGTCGGCCAGCGCTTGCGACAGCCCGCTGATGGTGTCCGAAAAGAACGCGTTCTCGATAGTCGGAATGACCGCGCCGATGATCTTCGACCGGTTCGACGCCAGGCTTCCTGCATTCAGGTTCTGCACGTAACCGAGTCTTTCGATGGCGGCCTGCACCGCCGCCAACGATTCGGGCGATACGAGCTCGGGCTGATTCAACGCGCGCGAAACGGTCATGCGCCCGACCTTCGCCTCGCGAGCGACGTCTTCCATGGTGGGCCGGGGCAAGGTGGGTTCGGACGCGGTGGCGCTTGTTTTCATGGTGCTTCGTTTCGTTTCGTTGGTGATCTGTGTTTCGTGCGCGAAGGGTCGATCAGGGAAGACCGCTGCTTGACACTCCGACGGTTCCACTTTACCTTCAATGGGAGCGCGCACATAGCTGGTTGCGAACCGAGCATGATGCAGTGCAATGACTTTGCCAAAACGCCACGTCGGCGCTAGCGAATGGGAGCGCTCCCAAAAGGCAGGTCCGTTCTTTCAGGAGATGAAAGTGCTTACGAACGAGCAAGTAGAGCAATACGCCAAGGAAGGATACGTAGTCGTCACCGACGTTTTCAGCGATGACCTCGTGGAGCGCATGCGGCGCGTCACGGATGAACTCGTCGAGCAGTCCCGCGCGCTCACGGCATCGAACGATGTATTCGATCTCGCACCCTCGCATACCGCGCAAAAGCCGCGCGTGCGGCGCATCAAGGACCCGATCAAGGTCGATCCGGTGTTCATGGAAGCGCTCAAGCATCCCAAGCTGATCGCCGCGCTGACGAGTCTTCTAGGGCCGAATCTGCGCGTGCGCAACACCAAGCTGAACCTGAAGGAAGCGCATGTCGGCGACCCGGTTGAATGGCATCAGGACTGGGCGTTTTACCCGCACACGAATCAGGACGTGCTCGCTGTCGGCGTGATGCTCGACGATTGCGAACTGGAAAACGGCCCGCTGCTGATCATTCCGGATAGCCACCAAGGCGAGATTCATAGTCATCACACGGACGGCTATTTTTGCGGCGCGATGGACCCGACGACATCCAACGTCGACTTCGGCAAGGCGGTGCCGTGCACGGGCAAGGCGGGATCGTTCTCGATTCATCATGCGCGCGCAATCCACGGTTCCGCGGAGAACACGTCGAACCGGCCGCGCCGCTTGTTGCTGTATGAGATTGCCGCCGTCGATGCCTGGCCGCTTATCGGCGGTCCCACGCAGGACAAGAGTCTCGCGGAGTTCAACGAGCGGATCATCGCGGGCGAGCCGACTATCGTGCCGCGCATGGAGAACGTTCCGGTCATCCTGCCGCTGCCGCCCGCGCCGAAGCAAGGCTCGATCTACGAGAACCAGACATCGCTCAAGAATCGCTTCTTCGCCACGACAGCTGAGGCGATGTAGCGCGGCGTCGGAAAGGAAACCGCATGCAGCAACTCAAGGTGTATCAGTCGCTATGGGCCATGGAACGACGCCGCCCGGACGGACATGAGTGGCCGCTCGACGAGCAGTTGCGCATGATCCGCGATGCCGGCTTCGACGGCGTGGGCGTGCGCTTCTTCGATTACGCGTATGCGAGCCGCGTCACGCACACGCTGAAGGAATACGGCATGACGTGGCAGGCGCAGTGTTATCCGCAAACCGTGGATGACCTGAAGCCGATCATCGAGCACGTGCAGGCGCTCGGTGCCGATCACATCAATCTTCAGCCGGACGTGCGGCCGTACTCGATCGAGGAGTGCATTCCGCTCATCGAAGGATGGCGCCGGCTTGCGCACGATGCGGGCATCGCGGTTCATATCGAAACGCATCGCGACCGCATGACGACGGATTTGCTATTCACGCTGCGTCTGCTCGATTGCTTTCCTGACCTGCGTCTGACCGGCGACATCTCGCATTACCTCGTGGGCCGGGAATTCGCGTGGCCGGTATCGGATGACAACCATCGGCTCATGCATCGCATTCTGGACAACTGCTGGGGCTTTCATGGACGCGTGGCAAGCCGCGAGCAGATACAGGTGCAGATCAGCTTTGCGCATCACAAGGAATGGCTCGATCTATTCCTCGGCTGGTGGGAATACGGTTTTCGCAGCTGGCGAAAGCGTGCGGAAAGCGATGCCGTGCTCACGTTTCTCTGCGAACTCGGCCCGAAGGAGTATGCGATGACCGATAGAAATGGCTACGAGTTATCGGATCGTTGGGAAGAAGCGCAGTTGCTCAAGGGCCTGGTCGCGGACATGTGGACACGGCTCGAAAGAGAGGAAGCAACGCCGGTATAAGCAAAAGTTTGAACGAAAGAAAGCGATGAAGGCGTCATGCCCGAACGCATCGAGGACAGCAGACAAGCCCGCCCCAATCACAAGCAGCCGAAGAAGTCTCGAAGACACGAGACGAAGGAGACAAGCGATGAAGGATGCAGCCCTCGAGAGAGCCGAGTCATCGGGTTCAGCTCGCTGGATCAGGATCACGCTCGTGATCTTTCTCATGTACACCATTTCGTATTTCGACCGGACCAACATCGGCCTCGCGCTGCCGTTGATCCGGCGCGATCTCGGCATGGATGCGACCCACGCCGGCCTTGTCGGCGGCATCTTTTTCTGGGGCTACGTCATCACTTTTCTGGCGGGCGGATGGCTCGTGTCGCGCTTCGGCGCACGCAAGGTCGTGCTCGTGTGTCTCATCTGCTGGGGCGCGGCGGCGATGGCCACCGGGCTCGTGCGAACGATGAACGAGTTGATGGCGGTGCGGCTCGTGCTCGGTGTGGCGGAAGGGCCGGTGTGGGCGTCCGCTTCGAGTCTCACGGCGTCGTGGTTCACGCGCCGCGAACGGGGCAAGGCTTTCGGCTTCTGGACTGTCAGTTCGCCGCTCGGCGCGCTGCTTGCCGGACCGATCTCGGGCTTTCTGCTCGCGCATCACGACTGGCGCGCGATGATGATCATCGAAGGCTTGCCCGCGTGGATTTGGGCAGTGGTCTGGTGGTCGAGCATTCCGAAGAACATCACGGCCGCCAAGTGGCTCACCAACGAGCAAAAGGCCGGACTTTCGCGCGTGCTCGCCGACGAGCAGGCCGAATTCGTGGATGTCTCATCGCAATCGGGCATCCGTCGTGTCCTGGGGCTGAAGGCGACGTGGTTCCTCGGATTCGGCTTCGCGATGATCAACCTCGTGGTCTATGGCTTCATGCTGTGGCTGCCGAGTTCGATTGCCGCGGCGGCGCCGAACCTGGGGTCGGTGGAAGTCGGCTTGCTTTCGGCGTGCCCGTGGGCGGCGTGCATCGTCGGCATTCTGGTGGCGACGCGCAGTTCGGATGCGCGTCAGGAGCGGCGGCTGCATGCGGGCGTGCCGATCATCCTTGCGAGTGTGTTGTTGCTCGCGGCGGCCAACGTGCCGGCGACATCGCTCGTGTTGCGAATGTCGTTGTTCACCGCCATGGGCTTCTTCCTCGAAATGTTCCTTCCGCTCATCTTCACGTACGTGACCGAGCTTTTGTCGGCCGCCGATGCGATCGTCGCGACTGCCGTCATCGGTGCGTTCGGCAATCTCGTCGGGGGTTTCGTCGGGCCCACGCTCGTCGGAATGCTCGCGGGGAAGGGCAGTGACTTTCAGTATCCGTTCTCGGTCCTGGCGTGTTTCGGGGCGCTCGGCGGCGTGCTGATACTATGCGCGCGGCCGCATCGAGAGGTCGCCGCGGAGGTGCTTGCTACAAGATAAAGAGTTGGGTGATGCACGTTCATGCACGTTTACATTCTTGTTCGTGCACGTTATGCTGCGCGCATGAACCCCGATCTCCCACTCGCCCGTCGCGACGAACTGGCCAGCCGTCTGTCTTCTGGCCAGTCGCTTGTCGCCGCAAATCTCGCCGTCGAATTCGCCGTATCGGAAGACGCCATCCGCCGCGATCTTCGGGCGCTGGCGTCCGAAGGCAAATGCCGTCGCGTCTACGGCGGCGCGCTGCCGGTTTTGCCGGCCGCGCTTCCCATGGCGGCGCGCATCGACATGGACGCCGACCGCAAGCGCATCCTCGCGCAAACGGCCGCGTCCCTCATTCAGCCGGGCCAGTTCCTGTTCCTCGACAGCGGCAGCACCAACCTCGCGCTCGCGAACATCCTGCCTGCGGATTTCGAGCTCACGGTGGTCACGAACTCCGTCGATATCGCTGCTGCGGTGTTGCGACGAACGGACCTGCAACTCGTCATGACCGGCGGCTTGGTCGATCAACACGTAGGCGGCAGCGTCGATCCCACTTCGGTGGAGTTCGTCAGGCGCATGAGCTTCGATATGTGCTTCATCGGCGCGTGCGCGGTATCGACGTCACGCGGCATCGGCGCATTCGGCTTAAGCGACGCTGCGTTCAAACGCGCGGTCGTCGCTGCAAGCGCGCAGAAGGTCGTGCTCGCCACGACCGCGAAACTTCATGCGCGCGCGCCTTATAGCGTGGCGAACATGAAGGAAATCGACTTCCTTATCGTCGAGGAAGATGCACCGGGTGATGTGCTCGCGGCGCTGTCGAAGTCCGGCCCGACGGTGATGACCGCGGTGGAAAAATCATGAGCGAGGCCAATCTGGGGGTATCGTCCAATCGCTTCGGGACGCGTCTTGCCACACGTCTTGCGTTTCTCGTGGCCGGCTTCAGCATTGCGTCGTGGGCGCCTCTCGTGCCGTTCACGAAGAGCAGGCTCGGTGTCGACGACATCACGCTCGGCCTGCTGCTTTTGTGCATCGGCTTAGGCTCGGTCCTGGCGATGCTTCTCGCGGGCATGCTCACCGCGCGCTACGGCAGCAAGCCGGTGATCGTGGCGGGAGGCGTGGGTCTCGTCCTGACCTTGCCGTTTCTCACGGTCGTCAATACGCCGGCTGAATTAGGCATAGCGCTTTTTTTGTTCGGTGCATCGCTAGGCTCGCTCGAAGTGGCAATGAACGTTCATGCCGTCGAAGTCGAACGTGACGCGGGACGGCCGCTCATGTCGGGGTTCCATGCCCTTTCAGCGTAGGTGGGTTCGCCGGATCGAGTCTCATGACGTTCCTGCTGTCGATGCATGTCGGCACGCTGCCGGGCACCCTCCTTTGCTCGGCACTCGTGCTCGGAACGTTGGTCCTCGCAACGCCCAGACTTCTGCCTTATGCAAAGAGCGAAGGCGGGCCTATCTTTGCCGTGCCGCGCGGCATCGTGCTGTTGCTCGCCATTCTCGCTGCCATCACGTTCCTCGCCGAAGGCGCGGTGCTCGACTGGAGCGCGCTGCTCGTCTCGGACACGGGTCTCGTCGGCAAGAACGAAGCGGGGCTCGGATACGTCCTCTTTTCGATGGCAATGACAGGCGGGCGTTTATGCGGCGATGCCGTCATCAAGCGGCTCGGCGAGCGCGCGGTCATGTTCTGGGGCGGCGTGCTGACCATCGTCGGGTTCGTGCTTCTGCTCACGGTTCCCATCGCCTTCGTTGCGCTGGGCGGCTTCGTGCTGGTGGGGCTTGGAGCATCGAACACGGTGCCGATTCTTTATCGTCGAAGCGGAACGCAGCGGCTCATGCCACCCGCGCTTGCGGTAGCCGCGGTGACGATAGTGGGTTACGCCGGGATTCTGTCAGGGCCTGCGGGAATCGGCTTCATAGCGGGACAAGTGGGCCTTCCCGGCGCCTTCTGGGTCGTCGTCGTTTTGCTTTGTCTCGTGCCGTTATGCGCGCGGACCGTGACGGCCAAGCAAAGCGGCGCTCGATGAAGATGCAGCCAGCTATCGTGGCTGCATCCCGACGAGCGCTCGAACCAATCAGAACCGATGCCGCAGCCCAACCGTTCCGACCACCTGGTTTGCCGTGGACGAAGCGCCGCTCGAGGTATTGATGAAGGCCACGTATTGCGCGCCGATTGCGTGCTGATACATCGCTTCGGCGTACACGTCCGTGCGCTTGGAGAACGAGTAGATGGCTTGCAGATTGACCTGGTTGTATTTCGGATCGTCGCCGAAAGTGCGGCTGTTGGCGGCGTGGCCGTCGGTATAAGTATCGGCTATACCGAGACTGATCGCGGGCGTCAGCGCATACTTCGCGTTCACTTCGTAGTTATAGAAGCTCATCGCGCCGTTCACCGAGTTGAACGATGTCGTGCCTTGATAGACGCTGCGCGTGAACACGAAGCCGATGAGCGCCGGACCGTATGCATAGTTCGTGCCGGCGCCGAGCACCCATTCGCGCGATGCACCGACCACGAAGCCGCCGGTGCCATTGGCGGTCGATTCGGCGACATCGATGGCACCGGCCGTGTTCGCGCCGTTCGAGCCATTGATCTGCAGATAGCCGACCGCGACGTTGAACGGTCCGTAGCTGTAACTGCCGCCCGCGCTGTAGGCGCGGTTCATCGAAAAGTCGGTGCTGTTGGAGAACGCGTACAGTGCGCCGAATTTGAGTCCGGCGTACGAACTGCTCATGTACTTGACCGCGTTGCTCATGCGGACCGAGTGATTGAGGTTGTCGTTATCGAACGGATGCGCGAAGCCCGTGTCGCCGAACGAGCCTGCGGTTGCGGACAGCGGCGCGACGAAATCGACGAGCGAATCGTACTGGCGTCCCAGCGTCAGCGCGCCATAGTCGCTCGATGCAAGGCCCACATATGCCTGACGGCCGAACTCGCGTCCGTTCTGGCCCAGGCGGCCGGTCTGCAGGTTGAAGCCGTTCTCGAGCACGAAGATGGCCTTCAATCCGCCGCCGAGATCTTCCGAGCCACGCAGTCCCCAGCGGCTGCCGTTGATATTGCCGCTCGTGGCCTGCCAAAGCGAGCCTTGCGAGCCCCCTTTGGCGACGTTATTCGTGTACATCAGGCCTGCATCGATCAAGCCGTACAGCGTGACCGAGCTCTGCGCCCGTGCGTTAGCGCCGATCAACAGCAATGGCAGCATCCATGCGATTCGCGATTTTTTCATGCCTGAACTCCGGACGAGTTGACGGGGACTCTGTCGAGAGGTTAGCGACCGAATCGTCAAATGCAAAATAGCCGCTTGAACACATGATGAAGATGTTGCGATATCGCCGATTCGGCTCGCGGTCGAGCGCGCTGTCGTAATGACGAAATATTGGCGGACTATCGTTTTCGCGCGTTTCGGGCAAACGCGGGTACAAGCGCATTTACCGCATTCATCAGATGTACGGATTGGCGAAGCCGTTGCAGAGCGCCCCAGAAAGAAGGATTGTCACCGGCAAAGCGACAAGCCGCACCAGTGCGATACGCTCGAGCATGTACGCAGCTTCAATGCCCAATCATCTTGCCGAAGTCATTGTCGAGCCGCGCCAGCGAACTCGCGATATGCGCGCGATTGCTCTTGATCCACTTGTCCTGCTCGGCGATACGCGCATTCGCATCTTTCAGCATGCGCGTCATTTCCGAAGGCTGCGGGCCGCCCACGGTCGCGCGATCGTTCACGATCGCCACCGGGTCCAGCGTCGAGCGGAACTCGGCTTCGCTCATCGGAAAATCGCCGGCGTAGGGCGTGCCTTCGACCGTTTGCCTGTAGATGCGCTGCGCATCGGCGTAAGGAAAGTCGAGCGGCTTGATGTCCTTCTGCCGCGCATATTCCACCACGTTCGACGCAAAATGATGGCCGACCCGGAACGGCAGTTTGTACTTGCGCATGAGGACATCGGCCACTTCCTGCGATGCCGTCCAGTCGCTATTGAGCTCTTCAAGTGCGCGGTTCGGGTCGATGACGAGCGAGTTCAGCACCTCGTCGAAGCCCTTGAGCGCTGCAATGCCGCTTTCGATCATCTCGTTGTTGGCCTTCACGTCCTTCGGATCGCTCATGCCCGGCGGCAGGTTATGCGCTTGCATCACGACGCCTTCCGCCTGCGAGATTGCCGTCGATGCGTCCGAGCGCGTGCGAATCAAAAGCCCCGGGTTGCGCTTTTGCGGCATGGCGCTCGATACGTACGTATTGGCGCCGCCTTCCTGCAAGAGAATCCAAGGGCGCGATTCGGCGTATTGCGTCATCACGTCCTGAATGAAGGCGCCGGTATGCAGCGCCACGCTCGTGACGACCGCACCAGCCTCCACGGGTTCATCGACGGAAGAAATCTGCGACGCGTCGTACGCGTTGTCGACGAGCGCATTGAAGCCGAGATACTGCGCCATGCGCTCGCGATCCAGCGGCCAACTCGTACCGTTCAGCACTGTCGTTCCCATCGACGAACGGTCCACGCGCTTGTATGTCTCGCGAATTCGCTGCGCATCGCGGTCGAGGCCGGCGGCGAAGCCTAGCAAGTAATGGCCATAGCTGTTGGGCTGCGCGGCCACGCCGTTCGTGTAGTTCGGCACGACCACGCTCTTGTATTTGTCGGCGAGGCGCACGATGGTGGCGGTCGTGGTGTTGAGCTGATCGGCGAGATTGAGCAGGTCGTCGCGCAGGATCGCGGAACGGTAAGTCGCGTGCATGTCCTGACTGGAGCGTCCGGCGTGCAGTAGCGTGATGTCTTCGCCCGCTGCCTTGATCAGAAGCGGCTCGAAGGTAATGACGGTTCGCGGTCGCTTCGCGCCGGGCTGGTCGCCATCGGCGATCACCTTGGCGACGCCAGCGGCCAGGCGCGGCGCCATCGATTTGTCGAGCAAGCCTTCGCTCGTGTTGATGACGACGGTCGCCTTGTTGATCTCGCCGAGCCAGAAGAATTCATCGTGAGGTGGAACCTGCTGCGCAAACGCCGGCGACGCGGCAAACATGGCAAACACGACAGCAGCAAGCGATGCGCGTCCAAGCAATCTCATGGTAGGAATTCGCGGATTGGGAAGTCGCGATTATAGGAGCGCAACCGCTTTGTTTGCTGGGCGCCCGGCTTGGACGGATTTGTTCTGCCTTCCCCGAGCGACCAATTCACGCGTCATGCCAATCCGTCAGTCAACTGCATCGACTTCGCCAGCGCGAGCGCCGTGTCGCCGTCGATAACGAGCCCCTTGACGATGCCACTGCGCAGCAACGCAATCGTCGCGCGTACTTTTTCCAAACCGCCCGTCAAAAGCACGACATTGCGACCGCGTAATTCGTCCGTGGCGATGGCGACCGTCCGTTCGCTGAGCGGATGCTTGATCTCGCGGCCGTCGATATCGAACAGCTTGCCGAGCGAATCGCAGACGGCGCCGCTTTCCTGGATATTGCGCAGCTCGTCCGCCGTCATGATGTCCTGTGTCCGCAGCACCGATGTTTCCTCGAGTTCGCCCACGCTGATGAGATAAAGATCGGCGTTCTGCGCGAGATGCATTGCGTCCTGCACGATGCGCTGCTCGAAAAAGACCTTCCGGTCCGCCACCGAATTGGCGATGAACGGAACGGGCAAAAAGTGCACCTCGCCGCCGGTGCGCGCCGCGAAGAACTGCACGACTTCGAACGGGTTCGATGTCGAGTTCCGCTTGAGCGAGCCGAGCAGCGAGACGAATCGCGCCTGCGGATTGCGCACGCCCGCAAGCTGCGTCGCCACTTGTTCTATCGTGCGTCCCCAGCTCACGCCCACGGTAATGGGCCCGTCCAGCAGCTTGCCCTTCAGAAAGCTCGCGCCCGCCGCGCCGACCGCGCGCCGGCTGATGGCCGCGCGAATGCGATCCGCTTTGGGATCGGCGGGCCCGTCGGCGAATCCCAAGGTTGGCGTGGCGATGCAGAAGTCGAGGCCGAAGCAACGCACAATGGCCTGTTCGACTTCGATATCGCGCGCGGATTCGTGGTTGATCGTCACGTTGATGAGCCCGCGATCGCGCGCCTCGGACAGCAGGCGATTCACGCGGCTGCGATGCAGACCGAGCCGCGAGGCCGTCTGCTCCTGATTCAAACCACCGACGTAATACAGCCACGCAGCGCGGACGATCAGCGCGTCGTCGGACTCGTGGGCAAGGTTCAGCTCCAGCATTTAGGTGTTTCCCCTCTGTTTATGCACACCATCTTGACAAAGCCCACCCCGAAAATCAAACTCATCACAAATGTCGCGCATGACGACAAATGTGCAAAACGATGGCTGGAGACACGGAGACAGCATGAGCCACGTAATCGGCGTCGATGGTGGAACGGAAAGCATTCGTGCACGCGTGTTCGATTTGACCGGCTCCTGTCTTGGATCGGCCGCGCAGCCGTACGCCACGCAGTTTTCGGCGGGCGCGCGCGCCGAGCAGAATCCGGAAGACTGGTGGAATGCCATGGGCACGGCGGTTCGGCAGGCCGTGAAGGAAGCGGGTATCGCGCCCGCCGACATCGATGCCATGGCGCTTGCCACCACGAGTTGCAGCGTCGTCGCGCTCGACGCGCAAGGCGCGGCGCTGCGTCCGGCCATCATCTGGATGGATGTACGCGCCGAAGCCGAAGCCGCCGACGTGCTCGCCACCGGCGATCCGGCGCTCGTCGTCAACGGCGCGGGCGAAGGTCCGGTATCGGCGGAATGGATGATCCCGAAAGCATTGTGGATCGCGCGTCACGAGCCCGAGATATACGAGCGTGCGGCGACCATCTGCGAGTTTCAGGACTTCATGAACTTGCGGCTCACGGGCCGGCGTTGCGCGAGCCTCGATAACGCGTCGATCCGCTGGCATTACTCGACCGAGCGCGGAGGTTACGCGAAGAGTCTGCTCGCGGCGCTGAAGCTCGATTCGCTGCTCGAGAAGTGGCCCGACGCCGTTATCGCGCCGGGCGAAGTGGTCGGCACGTTGAGCGCGCGTGCCGCCGAACATTTGCAGTTGCCGCAGGGCGTCAAGGTCGTGCAAGGCGGCGCGGATGCGCTCATCGGCATGATCGGAATCGGTGTTGCGAAGCCGGGACAAGTGGCGCTCATCACCGGGTCGTCGCATCTGATGTTCGGCGTCTCCGACCGCTCGGCCGCCGCCAAGGGCCTATGGGGCACGTATGCCGATGCCGTCTATCCCGGCCGGCACATCATCGAAGGCGGACAGACATCGACGGGCTCCATCGTCAACTGGTTGCGGCGGCTCGCGGGCGGCAATCTCGATCTCAAGGCGCTCAACGACGAAGCCCGCGAGATCGCGCCGGGCTGCGACGGTCTGCTCGCGCTAGATCATTTTCAGGGCAACCGCACACCTCATGTCGATGCGCTCTCGCGCGGCGCCTTCGTCGGACTGACGCTCGCGCACGGCATGCCGCATCTGTTTCGCGCGACCATCGAAGGCATCTGCTTCGGCTCGCGCCTGATCTTCGAGCGCATGGCGCAGGCGGGTTTTCCCGCGAGTGAAATCACCATCGGCGGGGGCGTGGTCGCGTCCGACCTGTGGCTGCAACTCCATGCCGATATCGCGGGCTTGCCGGTGAGCGTGCCCAAGGCGAGCGAAGCGCCGTCGCTCGGCGCGGCCATTCTTGCCGCGACGGGCGTCGGCCATTTCGGCTCCATCGACGAAGGTATTTCGGCCATGGTGAAACCGGGCCGCCGCATTGAACCGAGAGCAGCGGAAGCCGCCCGCTACGACGAGATTTACGAACGGTATCAGAAGCTTTATCCGGCCCTGCGCGGCTTTAGCGAGCGACCTTCCGCGTAAGCGAGGCCGGTCGAAGCCCGCACGCCGAGATACCGGTCCGCGCATTCATCGAGAACCCTCCAATCAGAGTCGAAACCATGCTTTCGCAATCCAAGCCTC
Source organism: Caballeronia sp. LP006 (assembly GCF_031450995.1). Lineage (NCBI taxonomy): Bacteria > Pseudomonadati > Pseudomonadota > Betaproteobacteria > Burkholderiales > Burkholderiaceae > Caballeronia > Caballeronia sp. LP006. Next base: position 638,884 of record NZ_JARTVW010000003.1, read on the forward strand.
CATTGCTAGACCTTTATCGCACGATGCGCCGCATCAGAACCTTCGAGGAACATGTCGCCGAGCTGTATGCGCGCGAGCTGTCGGCGGGGTCGATGCTGCATCTGTCCATCGGCGAAGAGGGCGCGGCGGCGGGTGTCGTCGGCGCGTTGCAGCCGCAGGACAGCTTCACGACGCACCATCGCGGCCACGGCATCTTTCTCGCGCGCGGCGCCGAGCCCAACCGGATGATGGCGGAAATCGGCGGCAAGGCTTCCGGGTACTGCCGTGGAAAGGGCGGCTCGATGCATATCGCCGACATGGCGTTGGGTCACCTCGGCGCGAATGCGATCGTCGGCGGCGGCATCTCGCATGTGGTCGGCGCGGGCCTGAGCTACAAGCTCCTGAAGAAAGATGCGATATCGGTGGCGTTCTTCGGCGATGGCGCCATGCAGCAAGGCATCCTCTACGAAAGCATGAACATGGCGGCGCTGTGGGACCTGCCGGTGCTTTTCGTGTGCATCAACAATCAATATGGCATGGGCACGCGGATCGACAAGGCGACACGCTCCACCGCCTTCGACAAGCGCGCCGAGGCGTTCGGCCTGCGCACGGGCATGGTGGATGGCGAGGATGTCGAAGCCGTGCTCGACGTGGCGGAAGACCTGGTCTCGGGCGCGCGCGCTGGCAAGCCCGGCTTCATGGCGATCTCGTGCTTCCGCTTCTTCGGTCATGGCCGCATGGACAAGAGTCCGTACCGCACGCCCGATGAAGAAGAAGTGGGACGCAAGCGCGATCCGATCGTCCGTGCGCGCGGCACGCTGATCGAGCGCCACGCGGTGACCGCCGCCGAGATCGACGCACTCGATGCCGAGATCAGCCGCGAGATGAGCGACGCGATCGACTTCACCGCGAACTCCGCCGCGCCTGCGCTCGACACCATGTTCGAGGATGTCTACGGCGTCGGCGAGCCGCAACCGGAATCCGTTCGCTCGCGTCTGGAACGCGTGCTGGCAAGGAGCTGATATGTCCAGTCTGACCAGAATCACTTACCGCGACGCGCTGCGCCAGGCGTTGCGCGACGCCATGCAGGCCGATGACACCGTCGTCGTGATTGGCGAGGAAGTCGGCGTGTACGGCGGCGCGTATGGCGTCACGAAAGACCTCATCAAGGAATTCGGCGCCGCGCGTTTGATCGATACGCCGATCAGCGAGCCCGCCATCGTCGGTGCGGCCGTGGGCGCGGCGATGACCGGCCTGCGACCGGTCGCGGAACTGATGTACGTGGACTTTCTCGGCATGACGATGGATCAGGTCGGCAATCAGGCCGCGAAAATCCGCTATATGTTCGGCGGACAGATCGGTGTGCCGATGGTCTTGCGCACGCAAGGCGGCACGGGCCGGTCGGCAGGCGCGCAGCATTCGCAGAGTCTCGAAGCGCTCGCCATGCACACGCCCGGCTTGCGCCTTGCCATGCCCGCCACGGCTTCCGATGCCTACCATCTGCTGCGTCACAGCCTGACCTTGCCGGACCCCGTCGTGTTCATCGAGCACAAGGCGCTCTATGCACGCAAGGAAGACGCGGACCTGACCACGCCCATCGCGCCATGGGGCAAGGCAGCGGTGCGGCGCAACGGCAAGGACGTCACGCTCGTCACGTATTCGCGCATGGTGTATGTCGCGCTCGAAGCCGCCGAGGCGCTGGCGCGCAATGGCGTCGATGTCGAAGTGATCGACTTGCGCACGCTCAATCCGCTCGATATGGAAACCGTGGTGGCGTCGGTGAATCGCACGGGGCGCGCGGTCGTCGTCACCGAGTCGGCTTCGACGTGCGGCGTCGCCTCCGAGATTGCGGCGCGTATCTCGGAGGAGTGCTTCGACTTCCTCGAGGATCCGGTGCTCAGGCTCGCGGGCGAAGACGTGCCGATCTCGGTGTCGCCCGCGCTCGAAAGCGCGAGTATTCCGACGGCGCAGCTCATCGTCGACATGATCTCGAACATGGTGCCGGCATGAGCAAGTCCCTGTTGCTGCCGCGCCTGGGCGAAACGATGGAGCAGGGGCGCGTGGTCGAGTGGTTCAAGAAGCCGGGCGAGTCTTTCACGCGCGGCGAGACGCTCGTCGAAATCGAAACGGACAAGACGGTCGTGGAGATGCCCGCGCTCGCCGATGGCGTGTTGCGCAAGATCGTCGCCGAAGTGGGCGAGGACGTCGATGTTGGCGGCATGCTCGGCGAATACGATGTGATCGGCGAAGAGAGCAGCGCCGTGCCCGAGGAAGCCGCCGCCGCCGCGCCTGCCGCTGCCGTTGCCGCTGCGCCTGAAATGCGTTCGCAGGCAGCGAGCACCCGCCAGGACGTCACGACCGGCTTGCGCGCCACGCCTGCCGCACGACGCGTGGCGCGGCAAGGCGGTATCGCGCTCGACGACATCGCCGGAACGGGACGACGCGGGCGCATAGAACGCCACGATGTCGAAGCGCGCGTGAACGGCACGGGTTGCGTCGGCGACGCAAATCAGGCGCGCGAAGTCTCGGCAGAAGGCGTGCTCTATCGCAATCTGCCGCGCGGTCGCGTGGCGTATCGCGAATGGCGCGCGCCGAACGCGAGCGGCGCCCCGCTCGTGCTGCTGCACGGTTTCTCCGGCGACGCGCAAGTATGGTCCGCGCTCGCAAGCCAGTTGCAGCGGCGTGGCAAGCACGTCATCGCACCGGACTTGCCTTCTCACGGCGCCACCGATTTCGACAGCGCCGACGTGGATGGCATGGCTGCCGCGATCGTCGCGCTGATCGAGGATCTAGGGCTCGGCGGCATCGAACTCGCCGGGCATTCGCTGGGTGCGGCGGTCGCCACGAAAGTCGCAACGGCGCTCAAGTCGAAAGTGCGGCGCCTGACCTTGATCGCGCCCGCCGGATTCGGCACGGAGATCGACGACGACTTCATCGACGGCATGGCGCACGTGCAAAAAGGCGGCGGGCTCATGCATCTGCTGCGCCGCTCCGCGCTCAATCCGCCGCTTCTGTCCGCGCAACAACTCGATCAGATGGCGGGCGCCATCAGCAAGCGCGGCGCGCTGGCGGCGCTCGCGGGCAATCTCGTCAGCAGCGGGCGTCAGCAGATCGATATCCGCTCCGAACTGTCCGCGCTCGACGCGCCTTCCCGCGTGATCTGGGGGCTCGACGATCAGATCATCCCATGGCAGCACGCGAGCCGCGCAGGGCCGGACATTCCCGTGCACTTCATCCCCCAGGCGGGTCACATGCCGCATTGGGATCAACCGCAGAAGGTGGCGGCGCTCTTCATATAACACGCAGTCGAATAGAACAGGAGACAAACATGGAAGACAGCAACAGCCAGGAACCGGAGTTCTCGCGCCGCCGTCTGCTCGGCATGGCGGCCGCCGTCGGCGGTACGCAGTTCGCCCAGATGCTGTTCGGGGCGACGAGCGCCCAGGCGCAAACGCCGGCATCGTCGCCGCAAGGCGGCAAGCCGCTGAAGATCGCGGTGGTGGCGCAGCAGATGTCCGCGCAATCCGACCAGCGCTCGTGGAACGGCCTGCAGCAGTGGCTCAAGAAGTCGGGTCTCGACAAGACCTGGCAGATCAAGCAGACCGATGCAAAGGGCGATCCGGGTCAGCTCGTGAGCCAGATCGAGGATGCGATCACCGCGAAGTCCGATGCCATTCTCGTGCTGTACGGCACGTTGACCGCGGCGAAGAGCGCGCTCGATCACCTCACGGCATCGAAGATTCCGTTCTTCAGTCTGGACTCGGGATGGCAGGCGCCCGCCATTGCGGACATCACCAGCAACAACTACGCAATGAGCGCGCAGACCTCGCAGTTCATGATCGATACGTTATTGGCCCAGGGCAAGACCAAGGCCAACATGTGCGCGATCATCGCGAACTTTCACCACGGTACGCGCAAGCGCGGCAAGGTGATGAAGACGGCCCTCACGGAAAACGAATGGATTTCGCTCAAGAACGAACGCGTGATCCAGTACTCCGGTTTCTACGAGGCGACGCAGAACACCGTCAACGACTGGCTCACGACCTACGGCAAGGATCTCGATGTGATCTGGTGCCCGTGGGACGAACCGGCCATGGCGGCGGCAGAAGTCGTCATGTCGCGCGGCATGCAGGACAAGATCATGGTGATCGGCCACGACGGGCATCCGACGGCACTCGACCGCATGCGCAAGCCGAACTATCCGTTGATCTGCACGACGGCGCAGGCCTTTGAAGTCTGGGGCGCCTACACCGGCTGGCTCATCAACGAGATCGTGGCGAAGGGTGGCGACGCGAAGAAGCTCGTGCCGGTTCCAACCGTTGAATTTCCCGCGCCTCTCTTGGTGCGCGGCGTGAATATTCCCGGGCCGAACGAGCCGACCTATAACGCGAAAGATCTGTACTACATCTATCGCGACCGCGCCGTGGCCGGCATGTGATGGGCGGCGGGCCGGCCGCGCGTATTTACGCCGGCCCGCCGTGTCAGGAGACAGACACATGAATGACAATCTGGCGAAGGGAACCCCTCGCCTGAGCGCTCGTGGCGTGGAAAAGAGCTTCCACGGCAATCCGGCGCTGCGCGGCGTCGATCTCGACTTGTGGGGCGGCGAAATGCTCGCGCTCGTCGGCGCGAACGGCGCGGGCAAATCCACGCTGGTCAAGATCATTTGCGGCGCGCAGCAAGCCGATGCAGGCACGCTCTCTATCGACGGCAAGCCGGTCTCGATGAAGAGCGTCGGCGACGCGCTCGCCTCGGGCATCGCGGTGGCGCATCAGCAGATCGCGGTCATCTCGACGCTGACCGCCGCCGAGAACATCATGCTCGGACGCGAACCGTTGAGCGGCGGCCTGATCCGCTCGCGCGCCTTGCGAGTCGAAGCGAGCCGCTTCGCGCAGCGCTTTGGCATCGATATCGATCTCGACCGGGAATGCGGCGATCTCACGCTCGGCGAGAACAAGATTCTCGACATCCTGAAGGCGCTGGTGAGCGAGCCCGCCATTCTGATTCTCGATGAACCGACCGCCTCGCTCACGCTCAACGAAAGCCGCAAGCTCTTCAGCTTTCTGCGCGATCTCAAGTCGCACGGCTTGTCGATTCTTTTCATCTCGCATCACCTGAACGAGATTTTCGAGCAGTGCGATCGCGTGGCCGTACTCAAGGACGGCGCAAAGGTGCACGATGGCCTCGTCGCCGAAACGACGTTGCAAGAAGTGGTGCATCTGATGGTCGGACGCAGGATCGAGGATCAGAACTGGTCGTCTTCCGCGTCTCGCGACACTGTCACGACGCGCATTCAAGACGCGCGCATCGGCAATCTCGATGTGCCCGATCTCGTCGTGCATGCGGGCGAGATCGTCGGCATTGCAGGCGTGATGGGCGGCGGGCAGACCGGCGTGCTGGAAGCGCTCGCGGGATCGATAAGCGCGAAGGTCACGGGCGAATGCATCGTCAATGGCAAACGCGGATTGCCGTGCGATGTCGCCGATGCAATCGGCCGTGGCGTGTATCTGGTCGCCGATGAGCGCTTGCGCAAGGCGCTCTTTCCGGGATTGACCGTCGAAGAGAATCTGATGACCGGCACGCTCGAACAAACGAGCCGCGGCGGCTTCATGCAGCACACGCTCATGCGCGGGCTCGCGCACGACACCGTGAAGCAACTGGGTATCAAGTGCAGCGGCATCGGGCAGGACGTGCTTCAGCTATCCGGCGGCAATCAGCAGAAGGTCGCGTTCGGCCGCTGGCTGATTCGCATGGGCCGAAGTCACGCGGCGAAGCAGCCGCTGCTGCTGCTCGACAATCCGACCGAAGGCGTGGATGTCGGCAGCAAGGCGGAAATCTATGCGCTGATTCACGAACTGGTCAAGGCGGGCGCGAGCGTGCTGATTGCGAGCGCCGAGTTCGAGGAAATGCTCAAGCTATGCGACCGCATTTACTGCATCGCCGATGGCGTGGTGGGCGAATGTCTCGACCGCACCGAATTTTCCGAAGCAAGACTCTTGCTCGAGGTGAACTGAAATGAAAGGACAGACCTTGGCCGCCAAAAGATCCGAAGACCCCGCCGCTCACGCGCCACGCAGCTTCGACTTCAGTCATCTCGCGAGCCGCTGGGGCACGGTCGCGGCGGCGGTGATCATTTTCATCGCGTTCGCGCTCGGCACCGACCGCTTCGTGTCGATCGACAACATCAGCAATGTGCTCGTGCAGATCTCCGTGCTGATGGTCATCTCGTCGGGGCTGACCGTGGCAGTGGCAAGCGGCGAATTCGACTTGTCTATCGGTCAGGCAGCGAGTCTCGCGGGCGTACTCGTCGCCGGCATGCTCGTGCTGGCGCACTTGCCAGTGCCGCTTGCCATTGCGGTGGCAATCGTATCGGGCGTCGTGATCGGGCTCGTCAACGGCCTGCTCGTGACCATGCTGCGCATTCCATCGCTGATCGCGACGCTCGCGATGGGACCCATCGCGCTCGGTGTCAATTACGCGTACACGGGCGGCGATTCGATCTATGCGCAGATGCCCGACAGCTTCTACGCCATTGCCAAGGGCACGGTGTTCGGCGTGATCCCGATGCCTATCGTCATTGCGCTCGTTACCGTGTTCGTCTTTTACGTGCTGCTCAATCGAACGCGGCTCGGGCGCAGCGTCATCGCGACGGGCGCGAACATTCAGGCGGCGCGTCTGTCGGGCATCAAGGTGAACCGCGCGCGTGTCACGGCGCTCGTGCTGTCGGCGGCGGGCGCGGCGCTCGGCGGCGTGATGCTGACCGCGCGACTCGGCACGGGTCAATCCGGTGCGGGCGATGCTTACCTCATGGACAGCCTCACCGCCGTGTTCCTCGGCATGACCGCATTCAAGCCGGGACGCGCGACCATTCAGGGCACGCTGGTCGGCGTCGTCATCATCGGCATGCTGGATAACGGCCTGAATCTGATCGGCGCGCCGTTCTATTTGCAGAACATCGTGCGCGGCATCGTGATGATCGCGGCTGTCGGGCTGGCGGTCTTACGCGGCGAGATTCGCTTCTTCCGCTAATCGCCTCACGTGCACGAATACCTCACGAATTAAGGAGTCGGACACCATCATGAGCAAAGCATCGAATGGACGGGTGGCGCTGGTGACGGGCGCGAGCAGGGGCATTGGCCGGGCGCTCGCGTTGGGACTAGCCGACGATGGCTTCGATGTCGTCGTCAACGATATCGAACGGCAGCGCGATGCGCTCGAAGGCGTGGCAAAAGAGATTCGCGGCAAGTCGCGGCGCGCGTTCGCGCTCTATGCCGATGTCAGCGACAAACAGCAGGTAACGGACATGATCGCGGCGGCCATCGCTCAGGCGGGTCAGGTCGACGCCGTCGTCAATAACGCGGGCATTCTGATCGCACGGTCGGTGGATGAACTCGCCGAGCACGAATGGGACGCGGTGCTCGACGTCAACGCGAAAGGCACGTTCCTCGTGACGCAAGCCTTGTTGGCGCACATGAAGGCGCGCGGGTACGGACGCATCGTGAATATCGCGTCGATTGGCGGCAAGCATGGCGCGCCGCTGCAAGCGCATTACTCGGCATCGAAGGCGGCGGTCATGGGCTTCACGCGCGTGCTCGCGCAGGAGATCGGCCCGTTCGGCATCACGGCCAACGCGGTGTGTCCGGGCATTATCGTGACGGACATGGGGCGCACGAATCTCGAGGACCCTGCAATCGCGAAGCAGTGGGTCGACAAGACCGCGCTCGCGCGGCTCGGACAACCCGAAGACGTGGCCGGGCCGGTGTGCTTCTTTGCCTCCGATGCCTCCGCTTTCGTGACCGGACAATCGCTCAACGTGTGCGGCGGGATCGTGCTGAGTTGACTCGTTTCTCAAGGCAGATTCCATGTATCTCGACAAACTCAGACTCGATGGCAAGCGCGCGGTCGTAACGGGCGCGGCGCGCGGCATCGGCCAGGCGACAGCCGAAGCGCTGGCCGAAGCAGGCGCCGAAGTCGTGCTCACCGATCTCGATCCCGCCGCGCTCGCTGCCGCCGTCGATGCTTTGAACACGAAGGGCTTCGCGGCTCACGGCGTGCCCTTCGACGTGACCGATCCGGCCGCGCCGCAGCGCATTCACGATGACATTGCCGCGCGTATCGGCGCGATCGACATTCTCGTCAACAACGCGGGCATCGCCATCTCAAACGAGCCGGCGGAGACGATGTCGGATGAGGTGTGGAACAAGGTCCTCGACGTGAATCTGAATGGCTTGTTTCGCTGTTGCCGCGCGTTCGGTAGATCGATGCTCGAACGCGGCAGCGGGGCAATCGTGAACGTCGGTTCGATGGCGGGGTTCATCGCGACGCGACCGCAGGAGCAGGCGAACTACAACGCGTCGAAGGCGGCGGTGCATCATCTGACGCGCTCGCTCGCGGTGGAATGGGCATCGCGCGGTGTGCGGGTCAACGCGGTTGCGCCGACGTATATCGATACCGATCTCGTCAGGAAGGTATCGATGGACCCGAACTTGCGACAGTATTGGGTAGGCGGCACACCGATGGGCCGCCTCGGACGCGTGGACGAAATCGCGTCCGTCATTCTGTTCCTTGCCAGCGACGCCGCGAGTTTGATGACTGGGTCCATCGTCGTGGCGGACGGCGGTTATCTTTGCTGGTGAGATGCGGTCGCTGTCTTCAGGTAACGCTCCGGCGCATCAAGCCTTGGCGGATGCGCGCGGCGTGGATTTTCAAGGTCAATCCTGCGCCGCGAACTGCATCATGCGCTGCCTCAAGTCTTCCGGCAGCGCGACCGAAGTCTGATCGTCGAACGAAAACAGCACGACGGTCTGCTCGATTTTCGCGCGCAACTCATCTTCGACAGCAGCTTCAAGACTGAGTTTGATCGAACTTCTGCCCAGATCGCGGACCTTCAGGGAGCAACGAAGCGTCTGTCCATGCTTGCTCGGCGCGACGAAATCCGCCTGAATATGCACCGTGGGAATGCCGAGTCTTTGCGTGCCGATGAAATGTGCGTAATCCACGCCCAGTCCGTCATTGAACCAGTCCTCGAGCACCTCATGGAACAGGACGAAGTATTGCGGATAGAACACGATGCCGGCAGGATCGCAGTGCTGAAACCGCACGAGCTTGTCGCAATGAAAGGTCCTGTCTGTCGTCATGTCGCGGCTCCGGTCGAAAGTAGATGTCGGCGACATCATCACATGAGAGAAAAACTGGAGCTATCCTTGGCAATGCGGATCGCTTCATCGAACGATGCAGCCGTCGCCACGTGCCGATGGTTCACACTCACGAGCCAGCCCTCCGAGGCAAGGCACCAGCGAATCTTTCCGCTGTCCATCAGCGCCGAAAACCAGCGCCACAGGGAAGCGTCGTCCGCATTGGCGCACGCGGCCGCCAGCGCGCGCGTTTCGCGAAGTTGCTGAACGTCGATCATCGACGTCGCTTTCTTGGTCATGGTCGTGCTAGCGGTTGGCATGAGAGAGCACCTCGTCGATCACAAGCTGGTTGCCGAGCGAATTCTCGAGCGTAAATGAAAGCGGTTCGCCCGGCCGAAGCACCGCCGCGCCGAAGTTTTCGACCATCGACTGATACTGATCGACATCGCCGAACTCGATAGTCTCCGCTTTGCCCGTTCCATCCAGACGGATATGAACCTTCGCGTCGCCGTATACGCCGGGGTTGAACGGCGCATCGAGCGAGAGCCAGCCTTTCGATCCATGAAAGATCATATGCTGGCGGCGCGCGAGTTGAGTGCCGCAGTAAAAGTGTAGATCGAAGCCAGAAAACGTGAGGTCGCAGACCGCGAGCTTGTCGGTGCCGTAACGCGGATCGATGGTGATGTCCGCGCCGATCGCAAGCGGCTCGAGACCAGTCGCCATGCGCGTGGTGACGACCGGATAGACGCCGATATCACGCACACCGCCGCCGCCCAATGCGAGATCGTTTTTGAGTGCATGGGGATCGTCGTTGAAATACGTAAAGGAGCCTTCCACGAGCCGCAGTTCGCCAAGTGTCCCGCGCGCGATGCACTCCTGCACAAACGCCCATTGCGGATGGTGCGCCACCATGAACGCCTCGCCACAGACGAGACCCGTCGAATCGCGCAGCGCGATCAACTCCCGAACTTGCGAAGCCGTCATGGCGATGGGCTTTTCGCACAGCACATGCTTGCCGGCGAGAAGCGCTTTTTTGCACCACTCGAAGTGACTCGCCGTTGGCAGCGGAATGTAGATGGCATCGACCTGATCGCTGGCGAGAACTTCGTCGTAACTTGCATATGCGTGTGCGATGTCGTGTCGTGCAGCGAAAGCGGCCGCGCGCTCGCGATCGCGTGCCGCCACGCACACCACGCGGCCATTGGACGACCGCTGAATGGCGGGCACCACGAACTTGTCGGCGATTTTCGCGGCGCCGAGCACGCCCCAACGAACTGTCTCTTGCATGATGATTGTCCTTCGCAGTCAGCACACTGTTTGCAGGCGATCCGCGCAGATGCGCAGCACTTCGTCCGGATCGCGCCGCCACCAGTTTTCTTTCGAGAAAATCTCGACTTCGACGAGTCCGTCATATCCGGCTTGCTCGACGTCACTGCGCACGGCCGCCAGGTCGATGCTGCCATCGCCCATCATGCCGCGATCGAGCAACAGATCGCGTGTCTCGCGCAACCAGTCGCATACATGAAACGCGAGCAGGCGATCGTCTTGTCCGGCCCGCGCGATCGATGCCTGAAGCGCCGGGTCCCACCAACAGTGATAGACATCGACGGCAACGCCGAGAAAGCCGCCATGTCCGGGGTCGACCTGAGCGCAGATATCGAGCGCCTGCGCGAGCGTGTTGAGCACGGCGCGATCCGCCGCGTACATCGGATGAAGCGGTTCGAGCGCGAGCGGCACGCCGCACTCGCGCGCCGTATTCAGCAATTCGGCGATGCCTTCGATCACCTGTGCGCGCACGCCATTCAGATCGCGACTGCCCTCGGGCAAACCACCGACGACCATCACGAAGCAGCGTGCGCCGAGTGTCGCGGCATCGCGCAGGGCTGCCTTGTTCGCTTCGATATTCGCCTTGAATTGCGCGCGATTCGCCGCCGGCAGATATGTCGAACGGCAATAGCCCGTGACGCTCAACCCGAGCGCCCTGATCTGCTGCGCGATGTCGGCGACGTTCGCGTTCTCCACCTCGTGACGCCACGGCGCGATGCCGCCAAATCCCGCTGCGGCGATGCGGTCGATCGTGACGCTCAACGCCTCGCGATGGCCAAGCGTCGCGGTGTTGATCGAGCACAGATCGAGTCTTCCCTGCAGGTTTCTCATGTTGATCTCGTGTGATGTCGAAGACGATCCGCCGCGATTACTCGGCGCAACCGAGCGCTGCCATGACCTTCCGCACTCGGCCGATGGCGTCGTCGGGATTGCGCAGCAGGCCGGCCTGATCGGCAAGACGAAAGACCTCGGCGAGATAGGCGGGCGGACGCATGCCGTGGTGGCCGCCAAGCATGAAGAAGTGGTCCTGAAAGCCGTTCAGATACGCGAGGAATACGACGCCCGTCTTGTAATACTGCGTCGGCGCACGAAAGATATGGCGTGACAGCGGCACGGTCGGCGCGAGCAGCGTGTGGAATGTATGGAGGTCGTCGTTGGCGAGCGCGGCGAGCGCCTGCGAAGCGGCTGGGGCAATCGCATCGAAGATGCCGAGCAGCGCATGCGAGAAGCCTCGTTCATCGCCCGCAATCAGACTTGGATAATTGAAGTCGTCGCCGGTGTACATCTTCACCTTGGGCGGCAACTGACGCCGGAAGGAAATTTCCTTGGCGTCGTCGAGCAGGGAAATCTTGATGCCATCGACATGATCGACGCTGTCGCCGATCACATCGAGGCACACTTGCGCCGCGCGCTCATACGACGATTCGCCCCAGTAGCCGGCGAGTTCCGGATCGAACATCTCGCCGAGCCAGTGCAGAATCACGGGCTCGTTACACATGGCGAGCACTTCGCGATAGACGCGCCGATAGTCGTCGCTCGAGCGCGCGACTCGCGCGAGCGCGCGGCTTGCCATGAGGATGACGCGTCCGCCGACGCGCTGCACGGCTTCGAGTTGCTCGGCGTAGGCGCGAATGACCTGATCGCAGTTGGTGATCGAACCGGGCGAGACGTGATCGGTGCCGCAGCCCGATGCGATCGACGCGCCGGGAATATCGCGCGTGCCTTCCATGGTACGCGTGATGAGTTCGAGGGCGCTGTTCCACGTCAGACCCATGCCGCGTTGCGCGGTGTCCATTGCTTCGGCAATGCCGAGACCTTGCTTGATGAGATAGCGCCGATAGTCGAGCGTGCGTTCCCAGTCGATGGCGGGTGGCGCGTTCAGTTCACCCGCGCGCAGCGGATCGGCCACGACATGCGCCGCCGAATACGCGATGCGATTGAACGGCCGCGCGGGCGTACGCACATCGAGCGGTGTGCCTTGCAGACGGTAGCTTTCTATCGTGCCGAGCGAGGTCGGCAGCTTGAGCGTTGAGTTCATATGCGGTTCAGTATTTGTTGACGAGTAAGCCGCCATCGACACGGATGGCCTGTCCGACGCTGTATGGCAAGCCGCCGGTCGCGAGCGAGCGCACGGCCGTCGCCACTTCCCGCGGCGTGCCCCAGCGTTTTATGGCGGTGAGCCCTTGCTCCATTTGCGCGTCGTAGCGCGCGCGGGAAGGCGCTGTCATCTCGGTCTCGATCAGGCCGGGCTGCACTTCGTAGACGGCGATTCCGTGTTCGGCCAGGCGCAGCGAAAACAGCGTCGTGGCCATAGACGATCCCGCCTTCGACACGCAATATTCGCCGCGCAAGGGCGACGCCGCGACCGCATTCGACGAGGTGATCGTGATGACGCTCGGATGCGCCGCCATCCTCTTGCGTATGCGAGACAGAAAGTGCCGCGCAAAAGCCTGCGTGAGAAAGAACGTGCCGCGTGTGTTGATGGCCATGCACCGGTCGAAGCTCTCGGGCGTTACATCGAGCAGATCGCCGCGCGACATGACCGACACGCCCGCGTTGTTCACGAGGCAATCTATAGGAGCGTCGAGCCGCGTTTCGATATCGTTCAGCGTGGCGTGATGCGAGGCGATATCCGCTAGATCGGATACGACGGCAATGGCACGCGCGCCGGTTTCTTCGACATCGGCGACGGCTCGATCGAGTTCGTCGGAAGCCACGGCGTCGGTCAGCGCGATATCGAAGCCCGCGCGGCCCAGTTCGACGGAAATCGCATGGCCGATGCCGCGCCGGCTGCCCGTGACGAGCGCAACGGGACGCGCGCTCATAACGATGCTCCGTTCGCGATCAGATCGCGCGCAATGATCGTGCGCTGAATCTGGTTCGTGCCTTCGTAGATCTGCGTGATCTTCGCGTCGCGATAAAGCCGCTCCACTTCGTAGCCGCGAATGTAGCCGCTGCCGCCGAATATCTGCACGGCGTTGGCGCTGTGCTTGACGGCCGTGTCGCCCGCGAAGCACTTGGCCATCGAGCAGGCGATGCTCGCGCGCTCGCCGGATTCGAGGCGCGCGGCGGCATCGTGCACGAGCAGGCGCGCGGCCTGAATGTCCTTCGCCATGTCGGCGAGCATCCACTGAATGCCCTGGAATTCGGCGATATGCGTGCCGAACTGCTTGCGTGTCTGCGCGTATTCGAGCGCCGCTTCGAGACCCGCCTGCGCAATGCCGACCGCGAGCGCGGCGATGCCCACGCGGCCCTTGTCGAGCGCGCTCATCATCATGTGAAAGCCGCGTCCTTCTTGTCCGAGGAGCGCGTCTTCGGCAAGCTTCACGCGGTCGAAATGAAGCTCGCCCACCTGCGATGCGCGCTGTCCCATCTTGTGTTCCTTCGGCCCCTTCGATACGCCCGCCAAGTGGCAATCGACGATAAAGATGCTCATGCCGCGCTTGCCCGCAGCCGGGTCGGTACGCGCGAGCACGAAGGCGAGGTCGGCGACGGGCGCGTTATGAATCCACAGTTTCGCGCCGCTGAGTTCCCAGCCGTCGGCGGTGCGCGTGGCCGTGGTGCGGATGCCGGAAACGTCCGTTCCCGCGTCGGATTCGGTAATGCAGTAGGCCGGACGCAACTCGGCGCGCAGCAAAGACTCCAGGTACTTCGCACGTTGCGCGTCGCTGCCATGCGCGCTCAACAACGTGCCGACGAGTTCGAGCAGGCCGCATTGATCCGCCACCGACGCATAGCCGCGCGACAACTCTTCCATCACGAGCGCGTAAGCCGTGACATCCATTCCCGCGCCGCCGAACTGCTCCGGCACGGTGATGCCGAAGAGTCCCAGTTCGCCCATCTGCTTGTAGATCTCCGCTGGAAAACGCTCTTCGCGATCCAGTTCCTCGGCCAGCGGCCGGATGACTTCCTGCGCAAACCGCCGCGTCGTGTCGCGAATTTGCTCGTGCGTTTCCGAGAGTCTCATGTTGTCTCCATGCCTATCGTCAGATCAGATATTTGCGGCAGGACTTGCGTTGAAGGTTTACCCGCAGCCAGTCGAAATACCGCTTGAATTCAGAGGTTTCGTGTGCCAACATTCGCAGCAAGTAACCATCTGGTGGGTTATTTAAGACCAACGAATGGCCGCTGTCAATGGCTTTTGCGGCTGCTTCCCAAAGGAGCTTTCAGTGAACAAGTGGACGGATGCTGCCGCTGCGGTCGGGCAGATTTTCGATGGCGCGACCATCGCACTCGCGGGTTCCGGCGGCGGGCTGCTCGAAGCCGACGCCGTGCTTGCCCAACTCGAAAAGCGCTTTCTCGAGACGGGACATCCGCGCGATCTGACCATCGTCCACGCGCTCGGCATCGGTGACGCAAAGGGCAGCGGCCTCGGCCGATTTGCGCATGAGGGCATGGTCAAACGCGTGATCGGCGGACACTGGAGCTGGGCGCCCGCCATGCAGAAGCTCGCTCGCGACAACGCCTTCGAGGCCTACAGCTTTCCCGCCGGCGCCATCAGCACGTTGCTGCGCGAGATTGGCGCGGGGCGGCCCGGACTCGTCACGCATGTGGGACTGCGCACCTTCGTCGATCCGCGTATCGATGGCGGGAAGATCAACGAGCGCGCAAGCGAAGACCTCGTCGAGCTGATCGAACTCGATGGCCGCGAATTCCTGCGCTACAAGCCGTTCAAGGTGGACTTCGCCATCGTGCGCGGTTCATCGGCGGATGAGAGCGGCAATGTCACGCTGCGCCGCGAACCGGCCGACCTCGATGTCTACGCCGCCGCGCTCGCCGCGCATAACAGCGACGGCCGCGTGATCGTGCAGGTGAAGGAGCGCGCCCCGGAAGGCTACGTGCCGGCGCGGCTCGTGCGCATTCCGGGCATTCTCGTCGACACGCTCGTGGAGACACCGGAGCAAGTGCAATGCGTGGTGTCGGACTACGACGCGGCCTTGAGCGGTGAAGCGCTGTGTACCATCGGCGAAGGCTTCTACGAAGTGCCGACGGGCATTCGCCGCATCATCGCGGCACGCGCGGCGCTCGAACTGCACGAAGGACAATCGGCCAACTTCGGCTTCGGCATTCCGGGCGGCATTCCCGCGCTGCTCGCGGAGCAAGGGCGTCTCGGCACGTTTTGGGGATCGGTCGAGCAGGGCATTCACAACGGCGCGATGCTCGACGGCCCCATGTTCGGCACCGCGCGCAATGCGCACGCCATTCTGTCGAGTGTCGATCAATTCGATTTCTACAGCGGCGGCGGCGTCGATGTCTCCTTTCTCGGCATGGGCGAAATGGATGGCGCAGGCAACATCAACGTGTCGAAGCTCGGGTCGACGGTCGTCGGACCGGGTGGCTTCATCGACATCACGCAAGGCGCACGCAAGATCGTGTTTTGCGGGAGTTTCGAGGCGAAAGGGCTGGATGTCGAGCAGGCGGGAACGCGCTTGAAGATCGTGTCGCCGGGCAGCGTGCCGAAGCTCGTCGAACGCGTGCAGCACATCACGTTCAGCGGCGAGCAGGCATTGCGCAGCGCGCAGGAAGTGCTTTACGTGACCGAGCGGGCGGTGTTCCGGCTGGAAGCCGAAGGCGTGCGGCTGATCGAGGTTGCGGACGGCGTGGATATAGAGCGCGACGTGCTGGCGCGCATGGCGTTTCGTCCGCTCCTCGATGCAGCGTTGCTCGCGCGTATGTCGGCGGCGCAAGAGAAGGTGGCGTGACATGGCAACGCCGCTGCCCAAGATGCTCGCCGTGCCGTTTTCAGGGCCGCACGAGCCTCAGGATGGTGTCGATATTGAAGTCGAGACGGCTCTTGAGTGCAGCCTTGTCCATGAAGTCGATGTCGAAGATCACGCCGCTCGTAAAGCGATTCGTGAGGTAGTAATAGCCGATGGCAGCCATGGTGATATGCAGTTGCCGCGCATCGACGCCACTACGAAACACGCCCGCCTCGACGCCGCGATCGAGGATACGTTGCAGCATCGAAATGAAGCCCTGATGCAATTCCTTGAAGCGCTGCGACTTCTTGACGTGCCGCGCGCGATGCAGGTTCTCGCTGTTCACGAGCGTCATGAACTCGGGGTTCTTCAGGTAGTAGTTCCAGGTATGCGTGGTGAGCGCGACGATGGCTTCCTCGGGCGAGAGATGGTCGAGGTCGAGCTTGAGTTCGGCGGAGCGGATGTCGGCATACACGTCTTCGAGCACCGCGACGAACAACTCCTCCTTGCTGCCGAAGTAGTGATAGATCATCCGCTTGTTGGCCTTGGCGCGCGTGGCGATGGCTTCCACTCGTGCGCCCGCCATGCCGAGCTTGGCGAACTCTTTTTTCGCGGCATCGAGAATCCGGGCCTTCGTTACTTCGGGGTCCCGCTGTCTGGGTTGACGGGTGGCGACGGCTTCGGCGGACTTGGATGCGCTTCTCGGCGTAGCGGGGGTGAGGGTCATGTGCGTGGTCGAAGGATGAGCGGTCGGGATGCCGGAAGGCACTCGGTATGTCAGCGACTATAAACCAAAAATCGGCTTGTACGGAAGTAACCGGATGGTGCAGAATGGGTTCCGTTGACGTGAGGCAGTGACCTTGTTCTCACGCTTGCAGCGAATGCCGGGCGCACCGCGGAAATGTTGAATGGAGACGGATATGAGTGATTTGAGCGAACTCGCAGCCTCGCTGCATCTTCCCGACGAGCCGCTGCGCACGCCGATGTACATCGACGGAAAAAGTCATGCGGGCTCATCCGCCGAATGGGTGACGCGCAAGAGTCCGGGGCACGGCGTGGGCGTCACCGCGACGCTGCGTGCGTCATCCGGCGATCTCGATACAGCGGTTGCCGCTGCCCGCCGCGCTTTCGACGATGGCCGCTGGTCGCGCTTATCCGGCGAGCAACGCGCAACGGTCCTCTTGAAAGCCGCGCGCCTGATTCGCGACAACGTCGAGACGCTGGCGTATCTCGAAACGCTCGAAAGCGGTAAGCCTGTAGGCCAGTCGCGCGGCGAAGTCACGGCGGCCGCGGGCATCTGGGAATATGCGGCGGGCCTTGCACGCGTGGTCCATGGCGACTCGCACGACACGCTCGGGGCCGACATGTTCGGGCTGGTCATGCGTCAGCCGGTGGGAGTCGTCGGCATCGTCACGCCGTGGAATTTTCCGTTCTTCATTCTTTCGGAGCGTCTGCCCTTCGCGCTGGCTGCGGGATGCACGGTGATCGTCAAGCCGTCCGAACTGACATCGACCACGACGCTCAAGCTCGCCGCGTTGCTCACCGAAGCGGGTCTGCCGGACGGCGTGGTCAACGTCGTGACCGGTCTCGGTCCGGTGGTCGGGCAGGCGCTTGCCGAACACATGGACGTCGACATGATCTCGTTCACCGGTTCGACGCAAGTGGGCCGTTCGGTGCTCGCGGCGGCGGGCGGCAACATGAAGAAGGTCGGGCTTGAGCTCGGCGGCAAGAATCCGCAGATCGTGTTCGCCGATGCCGATCTCGACGACGCCGCCGACGCCATCGCCTTCGGCATCGCGTTCAACGCAGGACAGTGCTGCGTGTCGGGCAGCCGGCTCGTGGTGCATCGCTCGGTCGAAGCGGAGCTCGTCGAACGTATCGGCGCGGTGCTTGCCAAGGTGCGCATGGGCGATCCGCTCGACGCGTCGAATCATGTCGGTGCAATCGTCGAGGCGCGGCAGTTCGACAAGATTCGCGGTTTTATCGATGCAGGCACGCACGACGGCGCGCAACTCGTTTGCGGCGGTAACGCCAGCAGCGATGGCGAGCGCTTCTTCATCCAGCCGACGGTGTTTCGCAACGTACAGCCGGGCAGTTCGCTCGCGCAGGACGAAATCTTCGGGCCGGTTCTTTCGGTGACGCCGTTCGACGGTTTCGAGGAGGCTATCCAACTCGCGAACGGCGTGCCGTACGGTCTCGCGGCGAGCATCTGGACGCGCGACCTGCAAGGCGCGTTCAAGAGTCTGCGCGATGTGCAAGCCGGACGCATCTGGGTCAATTGCACGATCACCGGCGGACCGGAAATGCCCATCGGCGGATTCAAGCAGTCGGGTATCGGCCGCGAGACGGGACGCTACGGCGTCGAGGAATACACGGAGATCAAGTCCGTGCATGTGCAGCTTGGCAATCGGCCGCGCTGGATCGCATAGCGCGAGTGGTTCACGAGAGCGGCCTTCGAGAGCCGCGCGGACGGCCACGCGCGACTCGTGGCGAACAAAGAATCGGAGACAGCAATGTATGACTTTGTGATCGTTGGCGGAGGCGCGGCGGGTTGTGCGCTCGCGGCGCGTCTGAGCGAAGACGCGAGCAGCCGTGTGCTGCTGCTCGAAGCCGGTCCCGCCGATACCGACCCGTACATCCATATGCCGGTCGGCTTCTTCAAGATGACGAGCGGCCCGCTGACCTGGGGCTATCGCACGATCGCGGCGGCGGAAACGCAACGGCGGCAGATTCCGTTCGCGCAAGGCCGCGTGCTCGGCGGCGGCGGTTCCATCAACGCGATGGTCTACACGCGCGGCCAACCCGCCGACTACGACGCATGGGAACGCGAAGGCTGCACGGGCTGGGGTTTTCGCGATGGCGTCCTGCCTTACCTTCGGCGCATGGAAGACAACGAGCGCTTGTGCAACGAATATCACGGCGTGGGCGGGCCGCTCGGCGTGTCCGATCTCATCAGCGTCAACGAACTGACCAAGGCCTTCGTGCTGGCGGGTCAGGAAGCGGGCCTCCCGTATAACAGCGACTTCAACGGCGCGCAGCAGGAAGGCGTCGGCGTGTATCAGGTCACGCAGCGCGGCGGCAGGCGTTGCAGCGCTGCGGTCGGCTATCTGCAACAGGCGCGCTCGCGCGGCAACCTCACCGTGAAGACGAACTGTCTCGTGTCGCGCATCGTGATCGAAAACGGTCGCGCGGTGGGCGTCGAATATGCCGATCAAAACGCGCGCTCGAATGTGATCGTGGCGCGCGCCGAGCGCGAGGTGATCGTGACGGCGGGTGCAATCGGTTCGCCCAAGATCCTGATGCTCTCGGGCATCGGCCGCGCGGCGGATCTCGAACGCGTCGGCATCGAGCCGCTGCATGCACTCGACGGCGTCGGCGCCAATCTGCAGGATCACTTCGACATCGACATCGTCTATGAGCTGAACGGTCCGTACAGTCTCGACAAGTATGCGAAGAAGCACATGATGCTGCTCGCCGGTCTCGAATACAAAATCTTCAACAAGGGACCCGTGACATCGAATATCGCGGAAGGCGGCGCCTTCTGGTATTCGGCCAGCGACGTGCCGACGCCCGACCTGCAGTTCCATTTTCTGCCGGGCGCGGGCGTGGAAGCGGGCGTGCCGCCGGTGCCGTCCGGTTCGGGCTGCACGCTGAACTCGTATTTCCTGCGTCCGAGGAGCCGTGGAAACGTCACGCTTCACAGCGCCGATCCCGCCGATGCACCGGTCATCGATCCTGCCTACATTCGCGACCCCCACGATCTCAAGGTGGCCGTGGAGGGCATTCGCCAAAGCCGCGAAATCATGAGTCAGAACGCGCTCGCCAAGTACATCAAGAGCGAGCACTTTCCGGGCGGCTCGGTACGCACGCAGGCCCAATACGAGGCATACGCGAAGCAATACGGACGCACGGGCTATCACCCGGTCGGCACCTGCAAGATGGGTATCGACGAAATGTCCGTGGTCGATCCGCAGTTGCGCGTGCATGGCATCGAAGGGCTGCGCGTGGCGGATTCATCGGTGATGCCGCGTATCGTCAGTTCGAACACGAACGCGCCGACGCTGATGATCGCGGAGAAAGCCTCGGACCTGATTCGCGGACTCGTTGCGGCGAAGGCGCCCGCGACGGGCCAACTGGCGGCGCACGCGGGCCGCTCGCTGCACGACGCCACCGTGAGCGTGGCGTAGGCGCCTGAAGGGTTCGGCAGCATCGGATTCTTCGAGCCATAAATAACTATCCGTCTATTTATTACATTCGTGGGAGACATCATGTCTGAACAACATCAACGCACGGCTTTCTCGCGCCGGGACTTCATGAGGCTGGGCGCCGGAGCCGCATTCGCGGTGGCGGGCGGCGGCTTTTCGAGCCTGTCGCTCGGCGCGGACAAGACGACGCTCGCCTGTTCGTTCCGCTCGCTCACCAATCCCTATCACGCGGCATTCAACAAGGGCGCGCAGGGCTTTGCCGCGAGCGCCGGCCTGCCTTATGTACCGCTGACGACCGAAGGCAGCTCCGAGAAAGGCATTGCCGACATTCGCGCGCTCCTGCAACGTACCAACGGCAACCTCGTCCTCAACGTCGATCCCAACGACTCCGCCGATGCCCGCGTGATCGTCGAAGCCTGCTCGAAGGCGGGCGCGTTCGTGACGACGATCTGGAACAAGCCGAAGGACTTGCATCCGTGGGACAACAACCCGAACTACGTGGCGCATCTTTCTTACGATGGCGTCGCGTACGGCGAGGAAGCGGCGACGCAACTTTTCAAGGCGATGGGCGGCAAGGGCGGCGTCGTCGCGCTCGGCGGCATCTTCAGCAATGTGCCGGCAATCGAGCGCAAGGCCGGTCTCGAAGCGGCGCTAAAGAAGTTCCCCGACATCCAGTTGCTCGACTTCCAGGTGGCCGACTGGAACTCGCAAAAGGCGTTTCCGATCATGCAGGCGTGGATGACGCGCTTCAACTCGAAGATCAAGGGCGTATGGGCCGCGAACGACGACATGGCGCTCGGCGCCATCGAAGCGTTGCGCGCCGAAGGGCTCGCGGGCCAGATGCCGGTGACGGGCATGGACGGCACGCCGCCCGGACTCGCCGCGATCAAGGCGGGCGAACTGATCGCGTCGGTGGACTGGGACCCTTACTGGCTCGGCGGCATCGGCTTGTCGATGGGCTTGCAGGCGAAGGACAAGAAGATCGACGTGGCCGCCTTGCCGAAGGACCGGCGAGAATCGTATTGCAAGGCCACGTTCGTGACGAAGGCGAACGTGCAGGAAGTCATCAAGCGGGCGGCCGCGCCTGGCGGTGACTGGAACAACCTCTATGCCCGCGTGTCGGGTCCGGTGGTGTATCGATGAACAAGTTGACCGTGGCGCCCACCCGGCAGGCCGTCCGCATAACAACAACCGGGACTCCATTGGTATCGAAGCAGGCTTTGCTGCGACGATTCGCACCCGTTCTGGTGCTGGTGGCGCTCGGTCTTTGCATCGGCGCGCTGAACCACGATTTCTTCGATCCGATGAACCTGTCGCGAATCGCGGTGGGCGCGGCGATTCCGTTGACCATCGCCTTGGGCGCCGCGTTCGTGATTCAGCTCGGCAGCATCGACCTGTCGGCGGAAGGCATCGTCGCGGTCGCGGCGATTGCCGTGTCGATGCTGGTCGAGAACTCGTACAACGATAACCACTACGGGCTGTGGGTGCTCGCCGTGGCGATCGCGGCGGGCGCGCTGCTCGGCCTCGCCAATGGCGTGCTGCACGTGTTCCTGCGCATCCCTTCGTTCATCACGACGCTTGCCGTCGGCTTCGTGGCGACGGGAATCGGCACTGCGTGGCTGTCGGGAAACACCATCCGCGTGAGCGACCCGATGCTGCGCGCCATCTCCATCACGCGTTATTTCGGCTTGCCTTTGTCGGTGTGGATCGCGATGCTGGTGCTGGGAATCGCGTGGTTCGTCTACAAGCACACGCTGCTCGGCCGGCATACGCTTGCCATCGGCGGAGGCGAGGACCTCGCGCGTCTGAGCGGCGTGCGGGTATCGCGCGTGCGCATTGCGGTCTTCGCGCTGGCCGGTGCGTTCTATGGCGTCGCGGGCATTCTGGCCGTCGCGCAATACGGTCAGGGCCACGCGCGTATCGCCGATGGTCAGTTGTTCGTGGCGATCACCGCAATCGTGGTCGGCGGCACGTCGCTCGCGGGCGGCAACGGCAGCCCGATGAACACGCTCGTCGGCACGCTCATCGTCATCGTGCTCGGCAATGGCATGGTGCTGCTCGGCGTTCCGCCTTACGTGCAGCAGGGCATTCAAGGCGTGCTGATCATCGCGGCGGTAACGCTCGCGCTGAATCGTTCGCGCCGGCGCATCGTCAAATGAGCGTGAGGAGATGAACATGCTGTCACTCAAGAATGTCACCAAGCGCTTTCCGGGCGTACTTGCGCTCGACGATGTGTCCATCGACGTGCGGCCCAACGAGATCGTCGGTCTGATCGGCGAGAACGGCGCGGGCAAGTCCACGTTGATGAAGCTCCTGACCGGCGCGTATCGTCAGGATGCGGGCGAGATCACGCTGAACGGCAAGCCGCTCGTGATTCGCAATCCGCGCGATGCGACCTCCAAGGGCATCGCCATGGTGTATCAGGAGCAGTCGATCCTGCCGAACCTGACGGTCGCGGAGAACCTGTTTCTCGGGCGCGAAGAACAGTTCGTGACCTTCGGCCGCATCAACTGGTCGAAGCTCAAGCGCGCGGCGCAGAAGGAACTGGCGACCGTGCGTCTGAATATCGATCCATTGACGCTCTGCGAAGACATGTCCTTCGGTCAGCGGCAGATGGTGGAACTCGCGCGCGCCTTGTCGCTGGCGAGTCGCACGGGCGGCACGCCGATCATCTTGCTCGATGAGCCGACCTCCGTGCTCGAAGCAGGCGAGATCGAGATTCTCTTCGGCCTCGTGCGCGAACTGAAGTCGCGCGCCTCGTTCGTGTTCGTCTCGCATAGGCTCGACGAGCTGTTGTCACTTTCCGATCGCGTGTATGTCATGAAAGACGGCAAGGTCGTGTCCGAGATGGCGTCGGGAACGGCGTCGGTGACGAAGCTGCATGAACTGATGGTGGGCCGTACGCTGCATGGCGAGTATTACCGCGAGAATCTGCAGAAGCCTTGCCGCGACGATGTAGCGCTTTCGGTGCGTCACGCGTCGCTCGGACATGTGCTCGATGACGTGTCCTTCGATGTCCGCTGCGGCGAAGTCTTCGGAGTCGCGGGCGTGGTCGGCTCGGGGCGCGAGGAACTGTGCCGCGTCATCGCGGGACTCGAAAAGCTCGATCGCGGCGAAGTGCTGGTGGGCAGCACGCATCTGAAGCCGCATGCGAATCATGCCGTTGCATTGGGCATTGGCTACGTGCCGCGCGAGCGCAAGGTCGAAGGTCTCGTCACGCAAATGAGCGTCGCGCAAAACCTGACCTTGCCGCGTCTCAATGCGGTGAGCCGTGGCGGCATCGTGAAGAAGGCGCGCGAGCGTGCGTTTGCCAACGAATGGATCGAACGTCTGCACATCAAGACGCCCGGCGCCGATGCGTCGTGCCGCAATCTCTCTGGCGGCAATCAGCAGAAAGTGGTGCTCGCGAAATGGCGCTTCGCGGGCAGCCGAATCCTCGTGCTCGATCATCCGACACGCGGTCTCGATGTCGGGGCGAAGGAAGAGGTTTATCAGCTGATCCGCGAACTGACGGCGGACGGCGTGGCGGTGGTGCTGACCGGCGACACGCTCGAAGAGATCCTCGGCCTCAGTCACCGCGTGATGGTGATGCGCGACGGCCGCGCCGAAAAAATCCTGCCGTGCGAAGTCGGGCGCAAGCCTTCGCAGGTCGAAATCGTCGAACACATGGTCTGAGGTCGATATGCCACAACTGAACGCTTCCCTCGCGGCGAAGCTGCGCGACAACGCGCCGTTTCTCGCACTCGTCGTGCTCTACGTGTTGATCGAGATTGCACAGCCGAGCTTTCTCGCACCATCGACACAACTCGGTTTGCTTGCCGATAGCTCGACGCTTTTCATCATGGCGGCCGGCACGACATTCGTGGTTTTGCTCGGCAGCATCGACCTTTCGTTGCAGGCGGTGGCGTCGTTGTCGAGCGTGATCGTCGCGATGCTGCTGCCGCGTTACGGCGCGATGGCGGCGGTGATCGCGCTTGCGGCTTCGTTCGGCATCGGGCTTTTGAGCGGCGTCATTCAGACTGTGCTGCGCATTCCCTCGTTCATCGCGACGCTCGCGGTCGGCGGCATTGCATCGGCGGCGGCGTTGACGTTGTCGGGTACGCGTTCCATCGGCATCAGCGACGAGATGCGCAATGCATCGCTTGGATGGACCACGGGTACTTCGTTCGGCGTGCCGCATGAAATCCTGCTTGGCGTGGCCGTGTTTTTGTTCTGCCTGTTCCTGCATCGCTCGACGGTGTTCGGCCGTCGCACCGATGCCATCGGCGCGGGCGAACCCGCCGCCATTGCCTCGGGCGTGCGCGTGTCGGTCACGAAGTGCCTCGTGTTCGGCACCTCGTCGTTCTTCGCGGGACTGGCGGGCGTCGTGATGGCAGGGCGTCTTGGAAGCGGTTCGCCCACGCTTGCCGATCAATTCCTTTTGCCGGCCATCGCCGCCGTGATCGTCGGCGGCACGGCGCTGACGGGCGGCGCGGGCGGCATTGGACGGACGCTCGTCGGTGCACTGCTGGTGTCGGTGGCGCGCGTGGGCATGACCTTCGTCGGCATCAGCGTATTCGCGCAGCAGATCGTGTTCGGTCTGATCCTGATCGTTGCCGTCACCGTGGCTTTCGATCGGTCGAAGGTGTTGATCATCAAGTGAGACTTGCATTCGTTGAAGGACGGTTAGCTCATGAAAATCCTCGTGGCAGTGAAGAGAGTGGTGGATTACAACGTGAAGGTGCGCGTCAAGTCCGACGGCAGCGGCGTCGAACTCGCCAACGTGAAGATGTCGATGAATCCCTTCGACGAGATCGCGATGGAAGAAGCCGTGCGCCTGCGCGAAGCAGGTGTGGCGACGGAAGTCGTCGCGGTATCGTGCGGCGTCGCGCAGTGCCAGGAGACTTTGCGTACCGCGCTGGCGATTGGCGCGGATCGCGGCATTCTCGTCGAGTCCGGCGATGAACTGCAACCGCTCGCCGTGGCGAAGATACTGAAGGCGCTCATCGACAGGGAACAGCCGCAGCTCGTGATTCTGGGCAAGCAGGCTATCGACGACGATTGCAATCAGACCGGCCAGATGCTCGCCGCGCTGGCTGCGTTGCCGCAAGCGACGTTCGCATCGAAGGTGGTGGTGACGGACGGCAAGGCGACGGTATCGCGCGAGATCGACGGCGGCGCCGAAACGTTGACGTTGAAGCTGCCTGCGGTGGTGACGGCCGACTTGCGCCTGAACGAGCCGCGCTATGTCACGCTGCCCAATATCATGAAGGCAAAGAAAAAGCCTTTGGAGACTTTGAAGCCCGCTGATCTTGACGTTGACGTGACGCCGCGACTGAAGACGCTGAAAGTCGCGGAACCGCCGAAGCGTTCGGCGGGCGTGGTGGTGCCGGACGTGAAGACGCTGGTCGAGAAGTTGAAAAACGAAGCGAAGGTGATCTGATGACGATTCTGGTGATGGCGGAACACGACAACGCGTCCATCAAGGCCGCGACGTTGAACACGGTAGCGGCGGCGGCGAAAATCGGCGGCGCTATTCATGTGCTGGTTGCTGGTGCGAACGCGCAAGGCGCGGCCGATGCGGCAGCGAAGATCGCGGGCGTAGCTAAAGTGCTGCTTGCGGATGCGCCTCAACTCGCCGAAGGTCTGGCTGAGAATGTCGAGGGCACGGTACTGAATATCGCGAAGGACTATTCGCACATCCTCGCGCCCGCGACGGCCTATGGCAAGAACATCGCGCCGCGTATCGCGGCGCATCTGGATGTCGCGCAGATCAGCGACATTACCGCCGTCGACAGTGCCGATACCTTCGAGCGTTCAATCTATGCGGGCAACGCTATCGCGACGGTGCAATCGAGCGATCCGATCAAGGTCATCACGGTGCGTGCAACGGGCTTCGATCCGGTGGCGGCAGAAGGCGGCAGTGCATCGGTCGAGAAGATCGAAGCGGCAGCCGACGCTGGCATCTCGTCATTCGTCAGCCGCGAAGTCACGAAGCTGGATCGGCCGGAACTGACTTCGGCTTCGATCATCGTGTCGGGTGGACGCGGCCTCGGCAATGGCGAGAACTACACGACGGTGCTCGAACCGCTCGCTGATAAACTCGGTGCTGCGCTGGGCGCGTCGCGCGCGGCGGTGGATGCCGGGTATGTGCCGAACGACTATCAAGTGGGTCAGACGGGCAAGATCGTCGCGCCGCGGTTGTACGTGGCGGTCGGCATCTCGGGCGCCATTCAGCATCTGGCCGGCATGAAGGACAGCAAGTTCATCGTCGCCATCAACAAGGACCCGGAAGCGCCTATTTTCAGCGTCGCGGATTATGGTCTGGCTCAGGATCTTTTCGAAGCCGTTCCGGAGCTGACGACGATCGTGTGACACATCAACGCCCAAGGAAGGCTCGATGCGCAAAATTCGAATCGCGATGGTCGGCGCTGGATTGGCTGCAACGCCTCACGCGCTCGCATTGAATGAATTGCGTGAGGAAGTGGAGGTCGTGGCGGTCGTCGGCCGTTCGCCTGAACGAGTAGAACGGTTCGCCAGCGCGCATGGCTTTCCTGTCGGCGCGTCTGTCGATGCGATATTGAACGACGCGACCATCGACGCCATGCTCGTCCTCACCCCACCGAATACGCATCTCGAACTGGTCGAACAGGCCGCCGCAATGCGCAAGCACGTGATGCTGGAGAAACCGCTCGATGTGTCGATGTCGCGCGCCACGCGCATCGTCGATATCTGCCGTACAGCGGGATGCAAACTCGGCGTGGTGTTTCAAAATCGCTTTCGTCCCGCCGTGCAGCGGCTGGCGGAAGTGAAGGCGAGTGGCGCGCTTGGTTCGATTGCATGCGCGGGACTCGATCTGCGCTGGTGGCGGCCGCAATCCTATTACGACGAACCGGGCCGTGGCACTTATGCGCGCGATGGCGGTGGCGTGTTGTTGACGCAGGCAATTCATTCGCTCGACATTCTTCTGTGGCTGGCGGGCGATGTGTCCTCGGTCGCGGCGGCTACCGCGACCACCGCGTTGCACACGATGGAGTCCGAGGACTTTGCAAGCGCTTCGCTCACGTTCGCGAGCGGCGCCGTGGGTCATCTTCTTGCAACCACGGCGGCGTTTCCGGGCTTTCCGGAGCGTATCGAGTTAATCGGCGATAAAGGCACGGCAACGCTCGAAGGCGGGCACTTGCGCGTGTTTTTCCGCGATGGAAGCATCGACGAGTTCCGCGATCCTTCGTCGTCGGGCTTCGGTGCGAAGCCGATGGACTTCTCGCACGCCGCGCATCGTGCGTTGTTGAAGGACTTTTTCGATGCCGTGCGGGATGATCGCGCGCCGAGCGTCAGCGGCGATGATGCGCTTCGTGTGCAGCGGTTGATCGAGCGCGTCACGGCGGATGCGGGGAGACGGTTGTAAAGCGTATGAGCGCACCGCTTGCCGGAACAATATGAGCACGGGACAATGGCGCTTTTCCAGAACAGCGGTTCGCGCCATCGAACATCCCGATCATGCCTACCATCAGCGCGCTATTCGTCTATCCAGTCAAGTCATGCGGCGCAATCGCACTCGATTGCGTGCAGCTCGCCGTTCACGGATTTCCGTGGGATCGCCACTGGATGGTCATCGACGAAAACGGGCGCTTCGTCTCGCAACGCGAATTCCCGGCGATGGCGCGCATCATTCCAACGCTCACGGCAGATGCGCTCGTGCTGAATTCCCCCGATGCTGCCGAACCGCTCGAAGTGCCGCTTGCGCACGAGAAAGACCCGGCGCGCGTCGCCGTGAATGTCTGGCGCGATCACTTCGAGGCGTTCGACGAAGGCGTGAGCGCCGCGCGCTGGTTCTCCGCACGCCTCGGCGTTCCCGTGCGGCTCGTGCGCTTTGCGGACGACGTCACGCGCCTCGCGAGCAAGACGTGGACGCGCGATGCCGACGCACCCACGCAATTCGCCGATGGCTTTCCGCTGCTCGTCACCAACCACGCCTCGCTCGACGATCTCAACGCGCGTCTCGAAGCAAAGGGCGCGCCGCGCGTGCCAATGAATCGCTTCAGGCCCAATGTCGTCTTGAGCGGCCTCGACGCCTTCGAGGAAGACTACATCGATACGATCTCGGTCGATGGCATCGTGTTGCGCATGGTGAAGCCGTGCGCGCGCTGTCCGATCACGACGGTCGATCAGACGCACGGCGTGCGCGACGCGCAATGGCCCAACGAACCGCTCGACGTGATGATGGGCTGGCGCGCTAATGCTCGTGTAGATGGCGGCCTCACGTTCGGGCAGAACGCGATTGCTCTTGACGGCGCGGGCCGTGAGTTGCGCGTGGGCGCGAGCGTCGACTATGAACTGAGTTTCTCCGACGACTTTTGAGGCGCGTCCCTCTTCCTCTTCAGCGCGGCATTGCGCGTGCTGGTTTTTGGCGGCGCGAAGGTGCGCGATGCATCGAGCAATGCTAGGGCCGTTTCCGCGCTCGCACTTGAGCGGCCTCTGAGTGAACTCGTTGTCCTGCGCTTGTCGTCGAGCAGCTACACCTAAAGTGATGCATGCGTCGCAATCGTCGAACACGCTGCTTCGCGCGTGTCGTCAGAACGCGGTGGCCGTTGCATTGTCGCAGCGCGAGCCACCGTCGATCGACCCACGAATGTCCCGCTGAACCCGTCTTCCGGGCGACGTGCATGGTTTGTCCGACGACGCGCTGACTGGCTGCGCCAGTTGCGGATTTGCGTTCATCTGCGAATTGCCGACGACACTCGAAAGGTACATGGCCGAGTCTTGTGGCGAAGCCGAATTTTCTGCGCGTGCCGTACAGGTCAGACAGGTCGTGAGTGCAGCCAGCAGGATGGAAAGTCGCATGACGGACCTCGAAGATGAACGTTGAGCGGCGTGACGTGTATTCCTGGCTTCTGCCGCGATTCAGCCAGATTGGTGCATTGCACAACGTCAGGTTTCTCTGGCCAAAAAGCGTTGTCAACCGGATAAATTTGCTGGCGGATTATCTTCGACGCGGTAGACGATTTATTGCGCGTGGTTTTTCGAGGGAGCGTGTCGTACCGCCGCTCTGAATGGACGAAAAAAAGCCCGCTAACAAGCGGGCTAAAACACTTCACCCAGAGGGCCGCAAGGAGATACGGTCCTCTCGTTGAGGCTCGGACGTTATCGGCAAGAATCAACGAGAGAAGAAGGCACGTGGTCCTTCCCTCTCTGAGCCTGCGAGCCCTTAGGCCTTCATACCGACGAACATGCTGCCGAGCGCATCGACCGACTTGGTGATGCTCTTGACGTCCACGTTCGTGTGTTGCGAGGCATCGACCTGCGTGACCGGTGCGACATTGATTTGCGGGCTCGCGAAAGACACGCCGCCTGCCTGATAGTTCGAGTTGACGCCGGTGTTCGAGAAGATCGAGAAGCCGCCCGCGATGGAGCCCATTGCAGCGCGATCGAGTTCTTTCTCAGCAGCAAGGTTCTTGATAGTCAGCATGATAAATCCCCTAAGAAATGTGTTTGGATGGTGAGAATTAAAGTGCCAAACCGCCGAGCAGGCTGCCCACAGCGGTGATCGACTTGTTGACGGTCTTGAAATCGACGTTGGTGGTGGTCGATGCATCGACTTGCGAAACAGGTGCAATGTTCGCTTGCGGCGAAGCGAACGACACGCCGCCAGCTTGCACGTTGCTGTTGATACCGGCGTTCGAGAAGAGCGAATTACCGCCCGTGATGGCGCTCATTTCAGCGCGGTCGAGTTCCTTGGAAGCAACGAGGTTCTTGATGGTCAGCATGATAAATCTCCTAAACAATGTGATTGGATAGTGTGAATTAAAGCGCCATGCCGCCGAGCAGGCTGCCCACGGCGGTAATCGACTTGTTGACGGTCTTGAGATCGACGTTGGTGGTGGTCGATGCATCGACTTGCGTTACAGGTGCGATGTTCGCTTGGGGCGAAGCGAAGGACAGACCGCCTGCTTGAACGTTGCTGTTGATACCGGCGTTCGAGAAGAACGAGCTACCGCCCGTGATGGCGCCCATCTCAGCACGGCCGAGTTCTTTGGAAGCGGCGAGGTCTTTGATCGTCAGCATGGTGAATCTCCTAAGTGGTTGGTTGGTCGAGCGTTGATTTGTTGCGCTCGCAGCTACATATGCGAGAGGCATGCCAACGACGCAAATAAATTTGGTTTGGCTGTCTAAATGATTGATTTAAAATAATAAAAGTTGAATTGGTCGCACGCTTCGATCAGGTTGAGAAAGATCAGTAGAAACATTTGTGTTTTGATGGAGCCGACATAAATTTCGAAAATGACTGTCCTGAACAGACACAGTGGAAGGTCCTCTTGGTCCGCAAGACAGAGACGTGAAAAAAATCTAGTCCCAGCCAAGTCTCACGAGTCCTTGGCTACCGCCGTCCACACTTCGAATATCGAAACAACTCAACTTTGCTAACGCGCAGAGTGCTATTTGGAGTCATCCCGGCCCTGATCGAGTCGTCCCGCCGTCGAACGCTTAACCACCCATCGTCTCTGCAAGCTTCTCAAATCCATGGAAAAATGTGCATATGCACTAACCATGGAGAGAATGTCATGTTCAAAGACGAAATCGTTCTATGCGCGCCGGTGCGCACGCCAATCGGAGCCTTTGGCGGCAGCTTGAAAGAAGTGGCGGCAACGGAGCTGGGCGCCACCGCTATCCGCGAGAGCGTGCGTCGCGCGGGTCTGGCGCCGCGAAAGGTCGATGCAGTCATCATGGGTAACGTCATCCAGGCAGGCAGCGGCATGAATCCCGCGCGCCAGGCGTCGATCAACGGCGGCATTCCGGTGGCATCGCCTGCTGTCACGGTGAATCGGGTATGCGGGTCAGGCGCGCAGGCAATTGCATCGGCGGCTCAGGAAATAGCACTCGATATCTCGAACGTGGTTATCGCCGGTGGCATGGAGAACATGGATCGCGCGCCGTATCTGCTGCCTGCGGCGCGATGGGGTCAACGCATGGGCGCGGCACAGGTCATCGACAGCATGTTGCGCGATGGACTCGACGACGCGTTCTCGGGCCAGCACTCCGGCTGGCACACGGAAGACCTCGTCAGCAAGTACGGCATCGGCCGCGAGGCGCAGGACCGCTGGGCAGAACGTTCGCAACGGCGCTTCAGCGATGCGCGAGATGCAGGTCACTTCGCAAACGAGCTCGTGACCGTCAACGTTCATGGCAAAAAAGGCGTGTCCCCATTCGATACAGACGAGCAACCGCGTCCCGATACCAACCTCGAAACGCTTGCTCGGCTCAAGCCCGCATTTCGCAAGGACGGCACCATCACCGCAGGCAATGCGCCGGGCCTGAATAGCGGCGCATCGGCGATGATTGTCACGCGTCGTGCCACGGCTGAATCGTTAGATGTAGTCGCTTCGGCGCGGCTCGTTGCTTTCGCGGTATCGGCGGTCGAGCCGGGGCTGTTTGGCATCGCACCGGCCCCGGCCGTGACAAAGGTACTGGAGCGCGCGGGCTGGAAGCTGGGCGACGTGGAGCGCTTCGAGATCAACGAGGCTTTCGCTGCAGTGCCGCTCGCCGTCATAGCTGAACTCGGGATTCCCGAGGACATCGTGAACGTGGATGGCGGCGCTATCGCGCATGGTCATGCCATCGGCGCCACGGGCGCGGTGCTCACCACGCGTCTAATCCACTCGATGCGTCGCGATGGCGTGCGGCGAGGCATCGTGACGCTTTGCATCGGCGGAGGGCAGGGCATCGCGCTCGCGCTCGAAAGTGTTTAAGGCATAGCGCAAAAAGTCCGGCAGGAATGCCGGGCCGAAATCCGTCGAGCAGCATGGCATTTTTGACGAGACGCGCGGGCTGTGCGTTACAGCATGCGATTCCCGCCGTCATACGCGTGACGAAGGCATCGCGTTCGGGCGATGTCGTCGGCGCTGCGCACAGGCTTGCCCCGTCGAAAGGCGCCGCACCGGATCAACCGAAAACGCATAAAACCTCACGTTTCGAGGGAGAAAGCTAAAGATCGCGCGCGCCGTGTCGTTACCTCAGGAGCGATCACACGAGGCGGACAGAGGTACGGATGTTTTCCATCATATGCAAGGAATGCGGCGCGGAAGCACGCACGGAAGTAGCGAACTGCCCGAGATGCGGATTCGTGATGGAGAAACCGGCACCCGAGATCGTCGAGGCCAGCAAGCCTGCTTTGCGGATGCCAAGGCGTCTGCGCGATCACTTGAGCACCGTAGCCGCATGGACGACGGTCTGCCTCGTTGCACTGGCAGGCATTACGCTCTGGTCCACTCGCACGTCGGGTGATTCGGAGAGTGGCGCTGTCGCCGTCGGCAAGATCGAAACGGGTGAGAATCGCATGACAGCCGATACTTCGGCGCTCGCTGCAAGCACGAGTCGGCCTTAGTCCCTAACGCATGCACCTAAAGACTCACCCCATCACGAACTCCGCTGCAGTCTCCTTCAATTGAAGGACGAATTGATTGACGATGACCGACCGCGGTCTGCCAGGCGCAAAGAGAAAGCGCGGTTCGACCGGTACGGCCGGCGAGAATCGTCGTGCAATCAAGTCCGGAAACGAACGGCTCATCAGCGAGAAAGGGTCCACCAGCGCCACCGCGTTGGCTTCCCGCACGAGCGCGCACAGCACCGGCGTGCTGTTGGACACGAACGCGCTCGTAAAGACCCGTCCCTGCGCGCGGAAGGCTTCGCGCAGGCGCCATCCCGTCAACGTATCTTCCCCGAAGGTCGCGAGCGTCTCGTGATCCAGAAGGCGAGGCGTGACCGTCTTGCGCGCAGCAAGCGGATGCTCCGCACGCATCACGCAGCATAGTTCGGCGCGACAGAACTCCTCCACCTCGAGCGTGCCTGAAGGCGCGGCTACATCCAGAATGCCGAAATCCGCCTGATTGTTGTTCACGTATTCGACGACGTGACGCGTAGGCAACGCCCTGATATCGAACTCGACTTGCGGATGCGTCTCGCGGAACTTGCCGACCGCGCGCGCGACGATAGTGGTTGCGAGCATGGAGACCGTCGATACGCGAATCGACCCGCGCTGGCCCTCCTGAATCTCGCGTGCGGTCTGCGCAATCGATTGCACGCTGCCAAACAACCGCTCTATCTCCGGCAGGATTGCCTCCGCCTCGGGCGTGCATACGAGCCGCCCCTTCACACGCAGAAAAAGCGTAAGCCCGATGTCTTCTTCCAGCATGCGCAGAGTCTTGGTCACGGCAGGCTGGGACACGTAGAGCAGACGTGCCGCAGCGGACACGCTGCCCGCCTTGACCACCGCGCGGAAGATTTCCAGATGACGCACTTTGAGCATGGCGGACCCGTCGAAGGTATAACTTTCTGGCAGGAACAAGGTTATCAGAATGTATTGGTTTTCATACTTTTGAAACCCTACACTTGATTTCAACGCTGGATGTTGAAAGGCACGCAGGCAATCGACCCAACTCAAGGAGCTTTGCAGTGAGCATTCCCGACGCATCGGTGTGGCGCGCCCGCGCGCAAGAAATCCGGCCCGAGGGCCGCGCGTTCATCGACGGGCGCTATGTGAACGCGCTCTCCGGCAAGCTCTTTGCGACCATCGACCCGGCCACGGGCCGCACCATTGCCGCAGTCGCCGAATGCGGAACGGAAGACGTGGACGTCGCGGTCAGAAGCGCGCGACGCGCCTTCGAATCCGGCGTCTGGTCGCGCGCCGCACCTGCCGAACGCAAAGCCGTCATGCTCAAATTCGCGGGCTTGATCATGGCGCATCGCGAAGAGCTGGCGCTGCTCGAATCGCTCGATGTCGGCAAGCCGATCACCAATGCCTACAACGGCGACATCGTGAGTTCGGCCACCTGCATCCAGTGGTATGGCGAGGCCATCGACAAGCTCTATGGCGAAACCGCGCCCGCCGCACCCGACGTGACCACCATGATCGTGCGCGAGCCGCTCGGCGTGGTCGCGGCCGTGGTGCCGTGGAACTATCCGCTCTCGATGGCAAGCTGGAAGCTCGGCCCCGCACTCGCCGCAGGCAACTCGGTGATCCTCAAGCCCGCGGAGCAATCGCCGTTGAGCGCGATTCGCATCGCCGCGCTCGCGGCCGAAGCGGGTCTGCCGCCTGGCGTGCTCAACGTCGTGCCGGGCTACGGTGAAACGGCGGGGCGCGCGCTCGGTCTGCACATGGATGTCGATGCCGTCGGCTTCACCGGGTCGACCGCTGTCGGCAAGTTGTTCATGCAGTACTCGGGTCAGTCGAATATCAAGCGCATCGGGCTCGAATGCGGCGGCAAGAGCCCGCATATCGTGCTCGACGACTGCCCCGATCTCGACGCCGCCGCGCGCGCCGTGGCGGCCGGTATCTTCGCCAATAGCGGACAGGTGTGCAACGCGGGTTCGCGGCTGATCGTACACGCGGCGGTACGCGATGAACTGCTGGAGAAAGTCGCGACCATCGCGCGGGATCTCGTGCCCGGCGACCCGCTCGATCCCGCCACGAAGATGGGTGCGATCGTGAGCCAGGCACAGCACGAGTCGGTCATGTCGTATATCGATGCGGGTCGTGCCGATGGCGCGCGTGTCATCGCTGGCGGGCGTACCGCGCGGCCGGAATCGGGCGGCTACTTCATCGAGCCGACCGTGTTCGATCGTGTGAGCAACGACATGCGTATCGCGCGCGAGGAGATTTTCGGGCCGGTGCTGTCAGCGATCACGGTCGAGTCGCCGGAGGAAGCGGTGCGCGTCGCCAACGACACGATCTACGGCCTCGCCGCCGCGGTGTGGACCTCGAACATCGCGCGGGCGCAGCAGGTCTCGCGTCAATTGAAGGCGGGCGTGGTGTGGGTCAATTGCTTCGATCGCGGCACCATGTCCTCGCCCTTCGGCGGCTTCAAGCAATCGGGATTCGGCCGCGACAAGTCGATGCACGCCTTCGACAAATACATGGACTGGAAGGCGATCTGGATCGCCGGATGAAGCAGTGCCCCGACCTCGCATGGAGACCGACATGAACGCGCCACTATCTCAAGCCGATACCGTATCGACCAGTCCGTCGCCTTCACGACGCACCTTCCTGCTGCAAGCCGGCGCGCTCGCCGGCACCGCGCTGCTCGGCGCACCGGCCATTGTGCGTGCGCAGG
The DNA here is from genome assembly GCF_031450995.1 of Caballeronia sp. LP006. Classification (NCBI taxonomy): domain Bacteria; kingdom Pseudomonadati; phylum Pseudomonadota; class Betaproteobacteria; order Burkholderiales; family Burkholderiaceae; genus Caballeronia; species Caballeronia sp. LP006. Next base: position 674,313 of record NZ_JARTVW010000003.1, read on the forward strand.
CAAAGAGCATCAGCGTGACATGCTGGGGCGGCGCCTATGAAGCGGCGGTGCGTGCCTCGTTCGCCGAACCCTTTGCGAAAGAGACGGGCATCGCGGTGAATCTCGTCAACAGCGCGGATCTCGCGCGCATGAAGGTGCAGATCGAATCGAAGAATGTGTCGTGGGATGTGTTCGACAGCATTGGACCGCAGATCGTCGCGGGTTCGCGTCAGGGCATGTGGGAGAAACTGGACCCGGCTATCGTCAAGACCGATGGCCTCATCACGGAGACGGGCGCGGACTTCGTCGGCACGTATTCGTATGCGGGCGGGATCGGCTTCGACCCGAAGCGCGGCAGCAAGCATCCGACGACCTACGCGGAGTTCTGGGATGTAAAAGCGTTTCCGGGTCGTCGGGGTTTGCGCCCACGGGTGAGCGAGAACCTGGAGATGGCGTTGCTCGCGGATGGCGTCGCGCCCGACAAGCTCTACCCGCTCGATGTCGAACGCGCCTTTGCGGCGATGGACCGCATCAAGCCGGGTGTGCGCAAGTGGATCGAGACGACGCCGGAGACGGTGACGCTTATCGCGAGTAACGAACTCGATTTCACGTACACGTATCTGAGCCGCGTTTTGCCCGCGCAAAGAGCGGGTACGTCGGTGCAGATGTCGATGAAGCAGACGCTCAACAGCCTCGAATATCTCGCGGTGCCGAAGTACGGCAAGAACACGCAAGCTGCCATGCAATACGTGGCGTTCTGTCTGCGCCCCGACCGCCAGGCCGCATTCTGCGAGATGGTCGAGTTCGCGCCGAACGCGGTGCAGGCCATGCCGCTCGTATCCGCCGCCGCCAAGGCGCGCATGCCGGACATGCACGATCCGAACAGCGTGATCATCAACGACACGTGGTGGGGCGATCACTACGACGCGTTGCAAAACCGCTTCACGACCTGGATGCTGACATAAAGTAGCGTAAAACAAGGGGCGCGCGATGAGTTACACGCTGAACCTGAAGGCCGTCGTCGTGATGCTGCTGCCGCTCTACGGCCTGCTCGCGGTGTTCTTCTTGTGGCCGCTCGGCGTAGTCGGCTGGTCGAGCATCTACGAACACGCGTTCACGCTGCGCGGCTACGAACAGGTGCTGACGAGCGCGCTCATACATCGCGTGCTCGGCAACACGATGATCATCAGCGCGCTCGCCACGGCGACGAATCTCGTGCTTGGGTATATCGTCGCGCTGCATCTCGCCCGCATGCCCATGTCGAAGCGCGCGCCGTATCTCGTGATGGTAATGTTGCCGTTCTGGACCAGCGTGCTCGTGAAGAGTTATGCCTTCACCGTCGTGCTGGGCAGCGCGGGGATCGTCGCGAAACTCGCGGGATGGCTGAGTGGCGATACATGGCATCCCGACCTCATGTTCAACCGCACTGGCGTCGTGATAGGAATGACCAACTATCTTCTGCCGTTCATGGTGCTGCCCATTCTCACGAGCCTCACCACGCAGAACCGCAACCTCAAGTTCGCCGCCGAACTCATGGGCGCAGGTCCCGCGATGATCTTCGCGCGCATCACGTTGCCTTTGTCGATGCCCGGCGTGTTCGCAGGCGTTCTCATGTGCCTCACGCTCTCCATGGGCATGTACATCACGCCCGCGTTGCTCGGCGGGCCGCGCGACATGATGCTCGCCAACCTCATCGACTTCTACACGCGGCAGACGCTCGACTGGACGCTGGCCGCTTCCATCGCGGTGATGCTGCTCGTGCTGTCCGGGGCGCTGATCGCGGTGCTCGGACGTGTTCAGCGCGGCACGGAGGCGCTCGCATGATGGATACCGCAACGCGTGTCAGCAACGAATTCGTCAAGCCCGAACCGAAGCGCCGCGACTCGCGTGTATTCATGCGCGTGCTCGGTTCCATCGGCGGGTGGTGCGGCTATTTGTTCCTGCTGCTGCCAAGCCTCGTGATCGTGCCGATTTCGTTCGGCGGCGGCAGCGAACTGACGTTTCCGCCGAAGACCCTCTCGCTTGCGCTATTCCGGCAGTTCTTCGCCGATCCGGCATGGTGGGGCGCGTGTGTGACGAGCGTGATGGTCGCGCTGCTGGCATCGGTAATCTCGATAGCGGCCGGTGTGCCAGGCGCTTATGCGCTTGCACGCGGCCGGTTTCCGGGCAAGCGCGTACTCGAAACCTTCGCCATCACGCCCATGCTCGTGCCCGTCGTCGTGCTCGGTCTTGGCGTGTATAAGCAGTTCTCGATGCTCTCGCTCGTCAACACGGTATGGGGACTTGCGCTCGCGCATGCCGTGCTCGTCGTTCCGTTCGTGATCATTGCGGTGGGCTCGGGCTTGCGTCACGCGGATGCATCGCTCGAAGCCGTCGCGCTTCTGATGGGCGCAAGCCGCGTGCGCATCTTCTTTCAAGTGGTGTTGCCGCAGATACGCGCGTCGGTGGCCGTGAGCGTGCTGTTCGCGTTCCTTCTGTCATTCGACGAGGTGGTGGTCGCGTACTTCATCTCGGGACCGCAGACCACGACCTTGCCGGTCAAGATGTACAGCGCGATCCGCTGGGAAGTATCGCCGGTGCTCGCCGCCGTCTCGACGCTGCTCACGCTGATATCGCTTTTGGTGTGCATCGGCATCATGGCTTTGCAACGGCGCGACGCGTCCGCCGACTAAACTTGAACTAGAGACCAACATGGCCAACAGGTACGACGCGGTGATCATCGGCGCGGGACACAACGGCCTCGTGTGCGGTGCTTATCTCGCGCGCAAAGGCTTCAAGGTATGTCTGCTTGAACGGCGCGAACTCGCAGGCGGCGCGGCCGTCAGCGAAGCGGTGTGGCCGGGGTATCGCGTATCGACCGCGTCCTACACGATGGCGTTGTTGCAGCCGCGTATCATCCGCGAACTCGAGCTTGCGAAGTACGGCTACGAGATCGTCGTGCCGCCGCCCATGCTGCATCTCTTTGGCGATGGCAAGAGTCTCGTGTTTCGCGGGGAAGGCGAACGGCTTCATGCGGATATCGCGCGCTTTAGCCGCGCCGATGCCGATGCATACGGTAAGTATCGCGTGCATATGGCTCGGCTCGGCAAGGTCGTCGCCGAGATGCTCTGGGAGATTCCGCCCGATCCCGCCGATGCCGCGCTCGGCGCGCGCGGGCGTTTGCTTGGATTCGCCTGGCGTTTCCGCGATATGGGCGAGCAGTTCTACGACTTGTACGACGTACTCACGCTGAGCGCGCGCGATTACCTGGCGCGCTGGTTCGAGTCCGATCAGATGATCGCGGCGCTGGGCTTCTACGCCTCGTGCGGCGGAGCGGCCACGAGCATCTGCTCGCCCGGCTCGGCGTATGTGTTGCTGCGCGGCTTCATTCGCGATCACACCACGAACGAGGGGCCGGCGGGCTTCGTGCGCGGCGGCATGGGTTCCATCTCCGAAGCCATTGCGGCATCGGGGCGGGCGCATGGCATGGAGGTGCGTTGCAATGCGCCGGTGGCGTCGGTGGAGATAAGCGGCGGACGAGCGACGGGCGTGCGGCTCGCATCGGGCGAATCGATCGAAGCGGGTTGCGTCATATCGAACGTGGCGACCAAGATCCTGTTTCAGCAACTCGTCGATGCGGATTACGTGCCGCCCGAATTTCTCGCGCGTGTCGCGCAGATACGCGACCGTTCCACCGCGTTCAAAGTGAATCTCGCGTTGCGACGCCTGCCCACTTTCACGGATTTCGATTCCAATGCAGCAGGTTTTGCTTATCCGGCGCAAGTTCGTATCGGACCTTCGGTGGAGTATCTCGAACGCGCGTGGGATGCATCCAAGTACGGCGAGATATCGCCGCGACCGCCGCTCGTCGTGTTGACGCCAAGCGTGATGGACCCAAGCGTCGCGCCTGCGGGCAAGCATCTGATGAGCATCTTCGGCCAGCATGCGCCTTATACGTTACGCGAAGGAACATGGGACACGCAGCGCGAACGTCTCTTTCATATCGTGCTCGATACGCTTGCGTTGCATGCGCCCGATATTCGCGACTGCATCGACGATGCGCAAGTGCTTTCGCCCGCCGATCTGGAGCGCATCTTCGCGCTGCCGGGCGGTCATGTGCATCACGGTGAACTGAGCGCGGATCAGATCTTCTTCAGGCGGCCGGTGCAGGGCGCCGCGGACTATCGCACACCGGTGAAGGGACTCTATCAATGCGGGGCATCCGTGCATCCGGGCGGCGGCGTGACGGGCGTGCCTGGCCACAACGCGGCGCAAGTCGTGATGCGCAGCGAGCGTCACTGAGCGGCATCATTCACGGAATCCGACGATGAACATGATCGAACTGAAGCAGGTCTCGCGGCGCTACGGCGAAGTGCAGGCGCTCGCGCCGCTCGACTTCAGCGTGAAGCAAGGCGAGTTCGTCACGCTGCTCGGCCCTAGCGGCTCGGGCAAGACTACGCTGCTCAACGTGATAGCGGGAATGGTCACGCCATCGTCCGGGCAGATTTTCGTGCGCGGCGTCGACATCACGAACGCGCCGCCGAGTGCCCGCGGACTCGGCATGGTGTTCCAGAACTATGCGCTGATGCCGCACATGACCGTTTTCGACAACATTGCGTTCCCGCTGCGCGTGCGCAAGATGCCGAAGGACGAGATTCGCCGCAAGGTAAGGGACGTGCTCGACATGGTGCGCTTGCCCGACATCGCGATGCGCAAGCCGAAGGAACTGTCGGGGGGCCAGCAGCAACGTGTGTCGCTTGCGCGTTGCATCGTCTATAACCCGGCGTTGATCTTGCTCGATGAACCGCTCGGCGCACTCGACAAGAAGCTGCGCGAACAGATGCAACTCGAGATTCGCCGGCTGCATGCGGAACTCGGCATCACGATGCTCAACGTCACGCACGATCAGGACGAGGCGCTTTCGATGTCGGAGCGCATCGTGCTCATGAATCAGGGGCGCGTCGAACAGATCGCGACGCCCGACGAACTGTATCGTTCGCCGCGCACGGCGTTCGCGGCGAGCTTTATCGGCACGGCCAATCTGATCTCGGGCACCGTGCAGGACGACATCGGGACGCATGTGGTCGTGTCGACTCCGCTTGGCATGCTGCGCGCCGCGACGGCATCGCAGACGATGTCGCGCGGTGCGGCCGTGAAGCTACTGGTGCGACCGGAAAGCGTGCGAATGACGTCCGCGCATCGGCCGCCTGACGATCATGCTGTCGATGGCATCTGTCATTCCGGCACCCTCGAAGACTCGATCACGCTCGGCAGCGTCGTGCGTCATCACGTGCGTCTTGCCGACGATACGCAGATCGTCGTCCAGCAACAGGGCACACGGCGGCGCGCCGAACATGAGCGCGGCGCACCGGTGCTCGTCGACTGGGCGCCGGAGGATTGCCAGATCATTCTTCAAGACTAAATACGCGCGACAGGCGCGCCTCGCCGTGCGAGGTTTCGAATTTCGTGGAGAGCATGTATGAAGACACAGTCGCCGACCGTGGCGGACGAACTCGTCCGTCGAAAGCGTCAGGAGCAACTCGCATTGCCTGAATCGCTCGGAGATTTCGTGCGCGAACAGGCCGCGCTATATGGCGACAAGACCGCTGCGGTGTGGTTCGATCGCGGTATCGAGATGACGTATGCGCAAATCGATCGCGCGGCTTCACAGCTTGCCGATTCATTCGTCAGGCGCGGTATTCGCAAGGGCTGTCACGTTGGACTGATGTTGAAGAACACGCCCGAGTTTCCCATCTCGTGGATCGCGCTGGGTCGTATCGGCGCGGTCATGGTGCCCGTGAACACCGCCTACACGCAGGACGAAATGATGTTCGTCCTTACCGATGCCGACGTGCAGTATCTTGTGATCGACGCCGAATTCCTGCCGCGTCTCGCCGATGCGCCCACGCTGCCCGCACTGCTTGCATGGGAACGTGTGATCGTGTGCGGCGAGAGCGAGCATCCGCTGCAATGGCAGGCTTTGCTCGATGCGGGCAGCGCCATGTTCAATGCGCCCGGAACGGTGTCGCGCAACGACCTGTTGAATCTGCAATACACCTCAGGCACGACGGGCTTTCCGAAGGGCTGCATGCTGACTCAAGATTACTGGATGATTCATTGCCACGGTGCGGCGCGTAACAGGCGCGGGCCCGAAGCGGGCATCGAGAACGTGTTGATCTGGGCGCCGTTCTTCTACATGGACCCGATGTGGCAGTTCCTGATGACGCTTAAGCTCGGTGGCACCGCGTACATTGCCGAGCGCATGAGTCTCACGCGCTTCATGTCGTGGCTCATCGATTACCGGATTCACTACTGCATCTTTCCCGAGCCTGCCTTGAGCGCGCATCCACGGAGCGAACGCGACGCCGATGTATGCCTGAAATATGTGAGCATCTACGGATGGACCAGAAGCGCGCGCGAAGAAGTGCAGGCGCGCTTCAACGTGATTGCCCGCGAAGGCTTCGGCATGACCGAAGTAGGAACGGGCGCACTCGTGCCCGCGTGGGCCCATGAAGAGGCGCTCGAACGCACTTGCGGTCTGCCTGCCCCGTTTCGTGAACTGCAGGTTCGTCGCGATGACGGCAGTATCGCCGATATGGATGAAGTCGGTGAACTCTGGATTCGCGGGCGCGGCATTTTATGGGGCTACTACAAGCGCCCAGAGGCCAACGCCGAGAGTTTCGATGGCGACTGGTTTCGCACGGGCGATCTGTTTCGACGCGATGCAAAGGGCTTTTATTTCATCGTGGGACGCATCAAGGAGATGATCAAGCGCTCGGGCGAGAATGTCTCGGCAACCGAAGTGGAGACCGTTCTACGCAGCATGGATGCGATCGATGAAGCCGCAGTCGTGCCGGTGCCCGATCCGCTGCGTCGCGAGGAAGTGAAGGCGTACCTCAAGCTGCGCGAAGGACTCACGCATAGCGACGTTCCGCCCGCGGCGGTGTTCGAGCATTGCGCGCTGCATCTCGCGTCGTTCAAGGTGCCGCGTTATCTGCAATATATCGTCGGCGATTTTCCGCGTACGCCTTCGCGCAAGATCGCGAAAAAACGCCTGATTGCCGAGACAACCGATCCGTTCGTCGATACCTTCGATCGTCAGGAGTCGCGTTGGCGGTAACGCCAGACGCTTGCCGGAGCTGCCCATGTTCGTGGACTTTTCGAGCCGTCCTCCGTCGTTGCAGTTCGACGGTCCTGTCACTCATCTGGCGAATTATCGGCGCGTGTACGAGGGTACGGAGCGTCAAGTCGCGAGTGCGAATGGTGTCGATCCACTCGACGACTATCTCGCGACTTACGAGCGACTGAAGGCGCGACATGTCGTGTTGAAGGCGCGCGATCTCACCAGCACGTTCGGCGTGAAGATAGCGAACGAGCACGTGGCTGCGTTTTGTCACACGCATGGCGAGCGCTACATCGGCTTTGCAGGCGTCGATCCGCATAAAGGCGATGCGGCGGTCGCGGAGTTCGAGACGGCGGTGCGCGAACTCGGTCTGCGTGGGTTGAATGTGCAGGGCTTCGAGCATAAGTTGGCTATCGACGATCCCTTGCTGTTTCCGCTTTATCGCAAATGTGTCGAATTAAACGTGCCGGTGAATATTCATTGCGGCACGAACTTCTCGACGCATACCTCGATGATGCATGGCCATCCTGCCGCGCTCGATCGCGTGATGATGACGTTGCCCGCGTTGCGGGTATGCGCTTCGCCGCCGGGATGGCCGTGGGTGCATGAACTGCTTGCGGTGGCGTGGCGGCATCCGAATGTATGGATAGGCACCGTGGCTGTGCGGCCGAAGCTGCTTGCCACCGCGCACTCGGGTTACGAGCCGCTTTTGCAATACGGCAAGACAGTGCTTAAGAAGCGCATGATCTTCGGGTCCGCGTTTCCGATGATGCCGGTCGACAAGGCTTTGCACGAGTTCGATGCGCTTGGGATGGCGGATCAGGTTCGCGAGGATTGGCTCTGCAACAACGCGGTGCAGTTCCTCGGGGGCTAAAGCGCCCGCGTCGTGAATCAGAATGAAAGGCGGTACGCGTGTTGCTGACAGTGAACGTCGTATGACCTTCAAGCCAGCGCTCAACTCACGAGGAACACGATGGAACCGATGAAGCCCATGAAACCCATGACGCCGATGCAACCGATGGAGCCCATGAAGCCGATGGAACATTGGTGGCCGGACAATCTCGGCGAGCCGCAAACGAGTGGTGCACAGAACGGTCTGCGCTACGCCTTCTTTGCGGATGCGAAGCGACTTTTAATCGAAGACAACGGCACGTTAAAGACTTATGACAGCGCGGACCATCGCATTAGCGGGGTGTCGCAAGGAAGTAGCGCAGGGCATGGCCCTGCGTTTACCAGTCAGAATGGCGTGGTAGACCTTACAACATTGAAGGAGATTAAGTAGCTGGCTTGTCAGGGATGTCTTCCAACAAGGACCGGAAATTTTTTTTCGATGCGTGTCAACACATAGCGTGGCGAGGCGTTAAGCAAGTACTCGCGGTACTTAAGCCGCGACACTGTTAAACAACCACGAAGGGCCTGACCGCCATGAAAAAGCAACTCGTTGCCGCATCGATCGCCGCTCTGTTTTCCGTTGGTGTATTCGCACAGGCTTCGGCGCCTGCCGTAGCCCCTGCAGCTCTGGCTGCCACGACGGCCGACGCCGCGCAGCCCGCAAGTGGAACCAAGACTAAAAAGCATCACCGCAAGCATCACAAGAACACGACGAAGGCTGCCCCGATCCCGTCGTCGGCACCGAAGCCCTAAGCTTTAGGGTGTCGAATTCGCTTCGTTCGGCAGTGGTTCAGGGTTGAAACGATCGAACGAGGTGACGGAGTATTCAAAGTGCGGCTTAAAGGCGCGATACCTGCGCCTTTAGGCCGTTTTCGTTTGCGCTTCCTGGTTGAGTTCTTAAAGCATCGTTGGTGCGGTTTCGTCGACAACGCGCGAACATTGCCTCAGGCTGCTACTAGCGCTATTCTTGAACCGCTTGCAGTAATCGAATGCTGGTCAATCCGGGGACAACAACTTCGTGAAGCGAACTCTGGCTTTCTGCTGCATTTTTACCTTGAGCGCAATCCTCTGCGCATGCAACAAAGACGGATCGCGAAGCGCGACTCCAGATGCGGGCGCATCAGCGAGTCAGGCGCCAGTCCAACCAGGACAGGTCGCGAGCGGTACGCAAGCCGCATCGGCCACGCAGGAACACAGCGCGCCAGCCGCCGTCACCGCTATCACCAAAGCGCAATTGCCAGGCGAGGCGACTGAGACACTGCGTCTGATCAAGGCCGGTGGTCCGTTCCCCTTCGCCGAGGACGGTGTCATGTTCCGCAATAGCGCCGCAATGCTGCCGCAACATCCGCGTGGCTACTACCGCGCCTATACCGTGCGCACGCCGGGCGCGACGGATCGCGGGCAACGACGCATCGTGTGCGGTGGACAGCGCAAACAGACTAACGACTGCTATTACACTGAAGATTACTACGTCAGTTTTAAGCGTATTGCAGATTGATTTGGAATAAGCGGGAATGCCTTGGGGCGCTTTCTTAAGGACCTCGATTGCTTTTTAGCGATTCTTAAGCGCGCTGCTCGACGTTGGTAATGGCGGTGGGGAATGCTATCGTCATACGTTTAGGTCGATCGAAGTTTTAGATAGCATCCCCGTCCGTATCGACGAGCGTAAGTGATTCTTGAGGCAAGCCGTAAACAATAATTTCGTATGACCCGCCAACATAATCGAAGAGCGTGAGTCGACGATCAGTCCGGTGTGCCCGCAAGCCCCAGCAAATAGGCGCGATCTGCCTCAAGGAGCCCGTCAAGCCACTGTTGTTCAGTTCCAGGTTGAGGCAAGACTTGTCCATATTCGATCATGTTCGCAGGCGGCAACTCGGAGAGATAAACCCATAAAAAACGCTTTTCCAACTTCGAGATTCGATGAAGGGATTCCACGATATCGGCAAGCAACCTGGCCTTTTGCTCAGGCGTTCTTCCTGCGCGAATGTGTCCATGCACGAAGATATGATTCGTATCGATCCGCTTACCGCCCATGAAATGAGCCCCTCGTGGAATCGCGCTGAACATGACCTGCGCGAAGAAAGTTTGCGCACCCGTGGCTTGACTATGCGCTCGGGTGATTTCGCGCGCGATGTTTGCTTTCGCGTCATCGGAAAGCAGTCCGTCCGTGACAGATACGAGGTAAGTCGGCATAGGGCGTCTCCCTGGTTAGCGTTTATCCGCTAGCGTTGCATGTCCTTTTCGAAGCGCTCCGCAAATTCATCCGATAAGAGCTTGTCCAGCACGCCGCGCAGTGCTTCGGCTTCGGCGCGGCCCAATGATGAATCGAAGATAGCTTGCGCCTTACGCCACAGAACGTCGGATTCAGCGAGCTTCTCGCGTCCTTCGGGCGTGAGACCAATCGATTTATGCCGCCTGTCGTCAGGGTTCACCGCGAGTGAGATGAAGCCGTCACGCTCAAGCGGCTTGAGCGTATGCGCGAGCGCGCCCGAATCCATTACCAGCGCTGCAGCGAGCTTGCCGACGTTGGTCGGCTCCGATCGCCCGATCTGAGCGAGCACCGCGCGCTGCGTGATTTTCAGGCCGCTTGGCGATATTGCCGCGTCATAGAGTTGTGAAATACGTCGCGTGGCCTTGCGCAGTGCGGTGCAACTGCAACCGGGTCGCCCGCGATTCACATTCTTTGCCGCCATTTTCGTTGCCATCACTCATTCCTCTGCGAAGTTTCCTGCAGAGTCATTATTCCATTATCAGCATATGCAGGCAATTGACAGATTGCAAGCATATGCTGATAATTTGCCGCACCGGTCCTCATCAAATGGAGCTCCATCATGCCGTTTGTTCGTATCGACTTGAAGAAGGGAAAGGATGCCGACTATTGCCAGCAGATCGGCCTCGTCGTTTATGAAGCGATGCTCAGTGTCGGTGTGCCACAGAACGACCGCTTCCAGGTCATCAACGAGCATGAAGACGCCAACTTCATGTTCGATCCGACGTATTTTGGCATTGCGCGCGACGACGACCTCGTCATCATCCAAATCACGTGGAACGAAGGACGTAGCACCGATCAAAAGAAAGCGCTCTACCGCGCAATTGCCGAGGGACTCTCGACAGCGCCGGGCATACGGCCTGAGAACGTCTTCATCAACCTGGTCGAAGTGAAGAAAGAGAACTGGTCGTTCGGCAACGGCATAGCGCAATACGCGGTTTGAGGAGCGCGCCGCATGGATCGCTCACTCGCAAGCAGACCGGCCGCCGCGACGAAGCGGCATGAGTGGCTCGTGCTCATCTGCACCTCGGCGCCGTCCTTCATGCTGCAGCTCGATGCGAACATCGTGTCGGTGTCGCTGCCCTCCATTGCGCGCTCGCTGCATGCGGATTTCGCGGGCATCGAGTGGGTGATCACGGCGTACATGTTGAGCTTCGCGTCGCTGTTGATGCCAGCAGGCGCGCTCGCCGACCGCTTCGGACGCAAGCGCTTGCTCGTTACAGGGCTGATGTTGTTCACCTTCGCATCGCTTTTATGCGGGTCCGCATGGAACTTGCCGATGTTGATAGCCGCGCGCGCGTTGCAAGGCGCCGGTGCGGCCATGCAATTGAGCGCCGCACTCGCCACCTTGTCGCACGCATTCCACGGCGAAGCACGGGCGCGAGCGTTCGCGTTTTGGGGCACCGTAGTGGGCATCGGGATCGCGAGCGGTCCGGTGGTCGGTGGACTCATCACGCAGGCGTTCGGCTGGCAATGGGCGTTCTATGTCAACGTGCCGATAGGCGTCGTATTGCTTGCGTTGATCTTGCGCGTGATCGAATCGTCGCGCGATCCACACTCGATGCGACTCGACCTGCCAGGCGTCGCATGCTTCGGAACGGCGCTCTTTCTAACGACGCTTGCGCTTATCGAAGGCAATCGGCGCGGCTGGCATGATCGCTGGATCATCGCTGAATTCGTGGGCGCTGGCGTGCTGTTCGTGTTGTTCGTCATTGTCGAGCGACGTCAGACGCGGCCGATGCTCGATCTATCGTACTTCCGCAATCGAACGTTTCTCGGTGCGACGCTCGCGCAGTTTGCGTTTTCCATCGGCATGCTCACGATGCTGACGTTCGTGCCGATCTTTCTTCAAAGCGGTCTCGGCGCGACATCGGCGAGCGCGGGTCTCATGATGCTGCCGATGGTCGGGCCACTCTTTATCGTGCCGCGTCTCGTGTCGCGTCATCTCGCGCATCGCCTGACAGGGCGCGCGTTGCTTACGCTCGGGTTGCTTACGGTGTGCATCGGGCTCGTCTGTTTCGCGGCGGTCGTGACCATGCTTGCTTATGCGCCTCTTGTCGTAGGCATGGTCGTGACGGGCATCGGCGCGGGCATGCTCAACGGCGAGACGACCAAGGTTTCGATGACCGTGATCCCGAAGGAGCGATCCGGCATGGCGTCGGGTGTGTCGGGCACGACGCGTTTTACCGGACTCGTCATTGGAATCGCGATGCTCGGCGCGGTGATGTTTGCGCGTGTCCAAAATGTCATTACGAATTCGATGCCTTCCGTCGATTCGCAGCAGCGCCTTCATCTCGTAGTGGATATCACTGCAGGGCATCTTCAGAGCGCAACCTTGCCAGGCTGGAGCGATGCCGCGTTGCATGCACTCGGTGCGATTAGTTTCGCCAAAGGGTATCAAGCGCTGTTCGTCGTGGCTGCATTGTTCATGCTGTTGTCGGCCACGTTGACTTGGCGCCTCGTGAATCCGGCTGAGACACCGCCGACTTTAGCACGCTGAATTAAGGCTTGAAATCAGCCAGTATCACGCCGTTGCGAATATTTTCAAGCGCATGGGCTATGTAGTCGACGGTCGGCTCAGGCGGATGGTCCAGCGGCGCCCAAACAAACGCAGAACACTTGTGCGGCTCCATGTTCGCAAGGACGCCCTCCCAAGAACGACATGTCAAAAAGAAGCTTATTCGGTTCTGTTCCGAATCGCGTCGCATCACCAACTTGAAGTCGAAAGAACCTGGCGCGATGCTCACGCCGGCTTCTTCCTTCGACTCGCGGATCGCGCATTCCTCGATGGATTCCCCAGGTTCGAGATGACCGGCGACCAGCGAATACTGACCGTCTCTATGGCCAGTATTTGCGCGCTGAATGAAGAGATATTCGTTATTATCGTTCTTGAACAGGACATGTACGTCGACAACGCTTTGCATTCGGCTCATCTTTGTGCACCGTGGAAGAAGCTGATGTTCGGTTCGCGATCCTACGTCGCGAAGCGGCGAGCGCAAGTTTAAACCGCGAGGCGGCTTATTGGATATTGGCGGCGATGAATCAGGCTGATTGCGTCGAGCCTCGACGGCGACTTCGGTTGAATCCTGATCCGGCGTGCACTATGTTGGAACTCATCCTCTCAGTATTTCCCGAAGCGAGCGCACAAAGCAGCCCTGCCAATGAAGCGCGAATTAAAAAGTTGGGAATCCAAATCAGCGTGCTAAACCGTCGCGCCGGCTCTGTGACTCGACACGATCGAATCCGCGTCGGCGTTAAGCTCCTTGCGAGTGACGACAGCATGAAATCACGGTCGACGCTTTGTTCATCACGCCCTTTGTCGCCAATCGTTGGCATGTTGTTCGATAGCGGCACCTCGTGGGGTCCGGTCATGGCCGCAGGCTTTGGTGAGCCGTATCTGCGGTGGCAGTGAATTCGGGCTTTGATGAGCGTGGCGGAGTTCTCGCATCCTCACCGACTCGTGATCGGGTCGCAGGAAGGCGGCGCCCCAACGATTCAGGCGCACCCGGCCGGGAGAGGACTCCGGCATCGCGTTTGCATGACGAGATAGCACGTTTGCAGCGATGTTCACCGGTTTCCCGAGGATTGCGCTCCCTGCATGTCGAGCCTCGAACGGCCCTTTAATGCGGGTCATCCATTCAGCATGCATAGCGCATGCGATTCCACTTTGCCGTTTGCCATCACGACGCTTCGCGATGGTATCGAGAGGCCGCTAAGAAGTATCGCTTAGTTAACTTTGTTACCCAGCTTTCGAGCATCGGGATGACAGCGGACATTGCGCTTTGCTTCTAGAGTAACGCTCTAGCCGTTGCGGACGGTTGAGAGCCTGAGATTACCGGCTATCGCAAATGGCCCGGCCGAATTTCTTCCCCTAAGAAGTGCGATAAGGGTCGCTGTCTTTAGCGATCCTCTAAGCAGCTGCGCTAGCGAAACTCGTCGGCCTGTCGCGTCGATTCCATCACACATGGCAACGTCTCGCGACTCAACGCTAGCGCCTAACCCCTTTGCGCTCTCGACAGTTCTAACGGGCTACGCGTCGATCCAACGATCGCGCAATGTCGCACAACGCCTTTAAGACCAACTGCGTCCACCTTTTGCACCCCTGAAACCGCCACCATCCTTTCGAAGTGGAAACTTCATATCAATCGGTATTTGTTTCACTGCCAGGAAAAATTAACGCATTTTTTTCTTAATTTTACATTTACAGTCATCTCATAAGACGATAACCTTGCTTCCGTTCTCACCGATTCGGCACATCTTGCTTTAAACAGGAAAATCGTACAGCCGAATACGGTAATAGTTGCTACATCTTACGCGGTTTCTTGTGTCTTACGTTCGGTAGCTTCGATCGGCAGTTCCTGCAGTATCGAAAGCAATCGTTTGCTTACGTGCTGAGTACAAAGCAAGCCGCGGAAAGCCGTGACTCGTCGCGAAGTCGACGTGGTGCTACGGCGAACCTCGCAACTAGCGAACTGTGTGCTAGCTGTCGGCGGAAGTGCCGGCAACCTTTTAAACATGTGCGGGCGCTAGCCCGGCAATTAGTTATGCAAACTAACATGAATGAAAATCAGTCTTCCCATTTCCTGAAAGTTCTGTCGAAAACTAAAGCCGCAGCGCTTGCCACTGCTCTGGTCGCTTCCACGTTGCTTGCAGCTTGCGGTGGCGGCGGCGAAAGCGCAGTCGATGCCGCAGTCGACAAGTCCGCCGCCACGCCGCAATCGACCGAAAAGGCCGCAACCACCAGTTCCATCTTCTACGGCGCAAACGGCCACATCACGAACGGCGGCGCGTATGACACCACGTCGTACGCAACGCAGCTTTCGCAACTCCAAAATCTCGGTGTGAAGATTTACCGTAACGACGTGTACAGCCAGGCATCGGCGAAGGTTCTCGCCACGGTCGCAAAGCAGTTTGCGGCAGGCGGCGTACAGGTTTATCCGGTGATGCTGCTGGGCCTGAACTACAACAGCGAGCAGGCCGCCTATAACGCGGGCTACACGATGGGCCAGCAGACGGCGCAGACGTACAACTACACGTATTACGAAGTCGGCAATGAGCTCGAAGCAAACACGCTCTCTGGTAACTACGACGGCAACGTCTGGAACCATTACAGCAATCAGCCGTTCACGGTCGCACGCGGGTTGATTCGCGGCATGATCGCGGGCGTGAAGTCGGTCAATAGCTCGGCGAAGATCATCGTCGACGGCACGTGGAAGCACACCGCGTTCTTTCAGATGCTTGCGGACGGCTCGCAGCCGGACGGCACGCATGGTCACCCGACTGTCAGCTGGGACATCACGGCATGGCACTGGTACTCGGACCAGGGCGACATGACCCACGCTTGCGGCAACACAGGTTGCCATGACATCCTCGGCGTGCTGAACTCGTTTGGCAAACCGGTCTGGATCAACGAGTACGGTGTGCGTCCGACCTACGGTACGTACTCGGCAATCGCGTCGTACTTCACCGGCAGCTTGATGATGCAGCAGTTTTACAACAACGCGGCAAAGTACAACATCCAGTCGATTCAGGCTTTCGAAATGTACGACGACAGCGAAGGCGCATACGGTCTTATGACGAGCGATGGCAAGACGCAAAAGCCTGCCTTCACCGCAGTCAAGAGTTTCATTGCAAGTCACCCGAAGTAAAGCGAGTCAGAAAGGGCCTTTGGGCTCTTTCTTTTCTTGTTCGGTAAGCGTTGAGGCCCGTTCCCATTCAACCGATGGTCACGTTCACCAAGTTGCACGTTACGTCACGATGCTCGCTAGCCGCATCAATTCCGACTGACGCGAGCAGGACGTTTTCTTGAGCGTTGCGGCAAGGTGCTTGCGTACGGTCGCAATCGACACGTCAAGAATCGCTGCGCATTCATTGACGCTGTGACCGCAGATCAACTCGCACAGCATCCGCGCTTCAGCCTGCGATAAGCCCAACACACTTTGGAGTGTCGCTACCTCCGGCCGGCGAAAAATATGACGGCGCTCAATGCGCAATACCGCTCGCGGCCGTGAGGAAAGCACAAGATCGTCCGCGCGCGTGATCACCATATGCCACGCATGTCCCCAAGCTCCAGTCACGACGATCGTGCTGCACTGACCGCAAGCCAGCGTCTTCGCTACGCTAGATTTGAGTCCTTCGTAGGCCTTCGCGTTCGGATGCATGAGCTGTCCATTGCGGATAGCGAGACCACCCTGGTCTCCAAGTAGGGCCAACGCGTTCGACATCTTGCACATGACGTTCAGATCGGCATCGACGGCGACGACCGTGGTCTCTTCGTTGAACAGATAATCGACCAGCGCTGCGGCATCGCTGCTTTCGAGCGCGACGGCCTTGACCGTCCGAGCGTCCGACATCGCTTCCTGCGCGTTGATCGAAACCGCCACGTTCATCTCCGATGCCACGATACATTCCAGCATTTCATCCCCTTCGGTGTTTTTTTAGGCCGGCATTGGAGCCATCACGTTGGCACTTTTGCATCGACCAGGCAGAGGCAATTTGTATGCCAAATCCTGCGAAGCCGTGTTGGACAAGAGGTTTCCAACAAGCCGATCACCGCTAGTTGAAATCCGCACGAATTTGAACCAGGTGGACCAAAACTGTTTCAGCCACGAACGTCCCGCTTTCGGTCGCTAACGTTTGCGCAGCGGCTTTTAAGGACGATCGACTCAACCGAACGAGCGTCTCAAACGCCCGCTCACGTGCGTTCTCGTAACACCGTAACGTGTTCCCCGCGACACGAGTCGCGGAAGTTTCATGGCAGCGAGAGGTGTTCATTTGACCCATCGACATCCGCCATCGCCATCCGCCAGAATGCGTTCCATACCACTGCATCGCTTCGGCCAAACGAAGTTTGCAGGAATGACGACGAGAGGCTCGTATGCGACACGACGGCGATGCAAACAGGATCTCGACGAAGGGCGCGTGGCGCATGTCGCAGTTCTGGGTCGCGTCGATGACGTTCGTGACCACGGCCGCGCTACTCGGCAACATGGTCGATAACGCGGCATATGCTCAAGGCGCGCAGGACGCCGATTCGCCGTCGAGCGCTCATGGCTCCGCTTCGGGTAATGAAGCACGTGCGCTCGTCACGCTGCCGAACCCGCCGACGCCGAGTCCGCTTACGAGGGTCCGGCCGCAAGCGGCGTCGCCTGCACTCACCGACAGTGCGACGGTCAGCCGCCAGTCGACGATCACGGGCAGCAACACATTGCCCGCCAAGCCGGATGCCAGATCTCCACTCGTGGATACGTTTGGCGGGATCGTTACCAACGACGCGGTGACGCTGGTAGGCGAAGACTTCTATAACTTTTTTGCTCAGGCATGGACGCAGATGCCGATGAGCGAACGCTATAACGTGTCGGTCCATGAGCGTCCCTCTGCAAGATACGGCAGTCTGGTCTGGGTCGAATACGATCAGCGTCGCGTGTTTCAGGCGTTCTTGCCTATTGCCCGGGCGAACGTGCGGCCTATTGCCGAAAGCGCGGCGGCGAGCGCGTTGCAGACAGTGCTGCAGGCGGATATATCGCGCCTACTGTTTCATGAAGCCGATCTCGCATCGGATGAAATGTAAGTCGCGGCATAGGGTAGCAGAAAGACAAAGACAGCATTCAAACGATAAAAGAGAGTTCGAGGAAATCGGGATGACTAACCAAAAGACCTTCACGCGGATATTGCTTACCGCCATTGCCAACGCGGGACTGATCGGCGGAGCGTATGCCTCGCCGCTGGTGTACGAGCCCATCAATCCGACCTTCGGCGGGAATCCCGCGAATGGTCCTGTTCTCATGGATCAGGCGACCGCACAGAACAAGCATCAGGACCCGAGTCTGGCGAGCCTGACCAGTTCGCAGTCCACGCTCGATCAATTCAACAGTCAGTTGCAGCAGGCCATTCTGTCACGCGTGGCGAGTTCGGTCACGAGTTCGATCGTGGGCACGGATGGATCGCTCAAGCCAGGCACCATCAACACGGGCAACTTCTCGATCAACATCGCGCAGATAGCGAACGGCAATCTGCAAGTGACGACGACCGACAAGTCCTCGGGTGCTTCAACGACTTTCGTGGTGAGCGGCGGCCAGTAACGCAGCCTTCGCCAAATGCTGGAGCGAGGGCTGCGACCAGCCGTCATCCAGATCGATACCAACAAGAAACAGCAATACACGGGGAATATCATGAACCGATTTGCACTCCGGGCAACGCTCGCGTTCGTCAGCGCCGCCGTGCTCACGCTCTCGGGCTGCGCGGTATCGCCGCAGAATGTGGCGGGCAACGCGACGCTCACGCCGCCCACGCGCGTGACCCGCGACCTCGTGCATCTGCCGCCGCCCAAGGGCCGCGTTCTCGCTGCCGTCTATGGCTTTCGTGATCTGACCGGCCAGTACAAGCCGTCACCCGACAGCTCGTTTTCATCGCAGGTTACGCAAGGTGGAGCGTCGTTCCTCGTTGCCGCCATGCGCGATTCCGGCTGGTTCACGCCGGTCGAGCGCGAGAATCTTCAGGACCTGCTGACCGAACGCAAGATCATGCGCGCGCTCGAAACACCGGACGACAAGAACCGCGTTATTCCGCAGATCGGCGCGTTGGCGCCGGCCAGCATCATCCTCGAAGGCGGGATCGTGGCGTACGACTCGAATGTGAAGACCGGCGGCGCGGGCGTGGCGTATCTCGGGATCAGCGGCTCGCAGCAATATCGCGTGGATCAGGTGACCGTGAACTTACGCACCGTCGATATACGCAACGGGCAAATCCTGAATAGCGTCTCGACGACCAAAACCATCTACTCGTATCAAGTGGATGTCGGCGTCTACAAGTTCGTTGGCTTCAAGGATCTGCTCCAGGCTGAAGCAGGCTTGACGCGCAATGAGCCGGCGCAGTTATGCGTCAAGGAAGCGATCGAATCCGCAGTGGTTCATCTGATCGTGCAGGGACTGAAGAACCAGACTTGGGCGCTCAAGGACGACAAGGACTGGTACGACCGGACAGTTCAGCGTTATCTGCAGGAAAACCAGAACTACGTCGCGGATATGGACAAGGTCAACACCTCGTATGACCCGACGAAGGTCGAACCGGAAAAGGCATCGTCGGGCGGTTGATTCCGGCGCACGCGATTAGTAGCTCGCATCAGGAGCCGTAAATGAAGAACCAAAGAATCAAGAAGTCGCTCGCTTATAAAATATACGGAATGCTTATGATTGTTGCGTCGACCGCGAGTGCCGCTGACCTGTCCTTCATCTCGGATTTCGGTGCAGGGGAGCCGGCTTTCACGGTGAGCCGCCAAAGCGCGACGGTGAATCAGACGGGTTCAGCGAACATGGTGCAGGCCCGGCAAACCGGCGTCAACGCGATCACCATCAATCAGATTGGCGTGGCGAACGTGGCGGCGTCGCAGCAAACCGGGACGCAGAACTGGCAGTCGCTCGTGCAGTCAGGTAACGGCAATCAGTATGTCGGCGTGCAATCGGGGTCATACAACACGGCCAGCGTGACGCAACGAGGCAATAGCGACTACGCGTCGGTTACGCAATACGGGTCTCGCAACGACGCATCGGTGGCGCAACGCGGCAACGGTAATCAGGCAACCATCATTCAAGGAGGCGCCGGCAGCGGCATTCAGGTCCAGCAAACGGGTAACGGAGCAAAAGCGTTGGTGATCGCCCGATAAGCATACAACAACGAGCAACGAATCAAGGAGCAGCCATTCGATGAAACGACGAGTGAAGTAGCGGCAGCAGCAGGGGAAAGGCGGCAAGTGCACACCATGAAAATGCCAAGCAGGCCGGACCACTGAAAAGAAAGCAAAAGCACAAGCACGAAACCATCGTTCACTGGTTCATATAAGGGGTTGACCAATCATGAAGATCAAAGCATCCGTCGTTGCAATGGGGTTTCTGGCACTGGCCTCGTCGAGCGTGTTCGCCGAAGCCATCAACAACACCGTCACCGTGACCACGACCGGTACATACAACAATGCATTGGTTGACCAGAAGGACACGAACGGCGATAACGTCGCAATATCGCAGCAGGGCGGCCTTATCGCGGCCGGCAACCGCGCGAGTGTCACCGAATCGAGCTCACGCGACAACAAAGTTGTAATCAACCAGTCGAGTGTGCTGAACAACGCATCGGTCAATACGAGCGGCGGTGCGGGCAATGCGACGAACATCGATCAGAGCGGTGTGCTGACCGCCGCCAAGGCGTCGGTCGTGCAGACGGGCGAAGTGCAGAACAAGGTCAACATCACGCAGACCGGCTTCGTGAGTGGTTCGACCGCCAACGTGAACTCGAACAATGGCACCGGCAACACGACTTCGATCTATCAGACCGGTGTGAATTCGGCGAGTGTTGCGCAGAATGTCGGTTCGGATAACACGACGATCATCAGCCAGACCGGCGCGCTTGGCGTGGCATCGGTGGGCCAGGCTTCGTCGTCGGGTAACAACACGAATGTGCAGCAAGATGGCGCCAGCGGCAACGCAACGGTCTCTCAGACGCTCGGCTACGACAACACCACGAACATCGCGCAGCATGGCTCGCTGGAGACGGCAACGGTCTCGCAACTCGGCGCGCTCGGCAACACGACGCAGATTCTGCAAACCGGTCCGAGCAACACGGCAAACGTCGCACAGACTTTGTCGGCGGCCAACCTGACTTCCATCTCGCAGACCGGCTCGAATAACGACGCGGCCGTCTCGACGATGCTTGCGCTAGGCGGCAACGTCACGGTGTCGCAGATGGGCTCGAAGAGTCAGGCCTCGGTTTCGCAGGTGAGCGAAGCAGGTTCGAGCGCGACCGTGTCGCAAAGTGGCTCAGGCGTGAACAATGTCAGTACGTTGCAGCAAAACGGCAGCGGCAACGAGATCACGTCGACCCAGGTTTCGACTGGCACGGCCGTCAACACGGCGGGCCTTTCGCAAGTCGGCGCATTCGGCTCGAAGCTCGATCTGCTCCAGCATGGCAGCGGCAACAATGCGGTGGCGTATCAGGCCGGGATGGAAGAAACGCTGCTGGCATCGCAAGATGGCGTGAGCAACGAGTTGTACTCGTCGCAATCGGGCAGCGGCAACCGCATTGCATCGACGCAAGTTGGCGGAAGCAATTACGCATCGGTCACGCAAGCCGGTTCAGGCAACATCGCCACCGTGACGCAAACAGGCATCCACAACTCGACGACGATCGCTCAGCACTAAGGGGCGTAGTTAAGATCGTTGTATGGGTTCGACTCGAACGGCCGAGCCCCCGGCCGTTTGATCGATGCTTTCCTTCACCCCGCGTGGTGCCGGTCGATATTCACAGCCACCACGCCGGGTGCTTTTCCATTCAGACGCGCTTTGCCTGAGAGGAGCCAATCATGATCGCGTTCTCCGATGTCGCCGTGTCCTTCGATGTCACTTCCGCCAACGGTTCGATCCGCGTCGCTCCGTACGTCGTCAGCGTGTACGACACCGGCCTCGACTACGACTTGCACGTGCTCAAGTCGGGCGCGTCGGGCACGTCGAACGTGTCGCAGTCGGGCAGTTTGCACTTGCGCGGCGGCGAGAGCCGAGCGGTCTCGACGCTTGCCGTGTCATCGGCGAAAGGGGAGGCTTGCAAGGTCAGCATCACGTTGATGCAGGCCGGGCGTGTGATCCGTACGGTCAGCACGGATTGCGGAACTGGCAGCGCTTACCAGGCGACTCGTTGAAAGCCCGAGCGGCCGTTTGAACCATCAACTTTGCCACTGAGTCTTCAATCGTTCGATGAACCATTTGCCTGCCGGTCCGGGCGGCTGCGAAGGCTGCTGAAAGATGGACATCGTCAAAAGCCAGCCGCTGGGCGGCATCTCGTCCGTATCGAGAACAACCAGCGTCCCTGCGGCGATGTCTTTTTCGACCATATGCAAGGGCATGCCTCCCCAGCCCACGCAGTCCTTTAGAAACGCATATTTGGTCGACAAATCCGCCAAGCGCCAGGTCGAAGCGGAGGCCACGCCGAAGTCGCGACCTGCCGTGAGATCGGATCTGTCGGTCAGCACCAGTTGAACGTGGCGGCCAAGCTCACGCCGTGTTATTCGGCGACCGATGGCTGCAAGCGGATGCTGCGCCGAAGCCACCGCGACCACGGGCACGTCGCCGAGCCGCTCGCTCGTCAGCGATGAAAATGCCTGTGGCAGCGGCGGTAGTATGCCGAGACTGCATCGGCCGCCGAGAACGGGTAGATAAGCCGCTCCCAGTCCTTCGACGAAGAGACGTAGCGGCGTCAGTGGAAACTGCTCGGCGAAGGCCTTTGCGACTGCACTGATCACGTCAGTCGGGAAGAAAACGTCGACCACTACCGAGAGTTCGGCTTCCACGCCCGATGTCATGAGCCTCGCACGCGCCTTCAACGCATCCACCCCGGCGACGATATTGCGAGCGTCCGCGAGCAACAACGCGCCCTCTGGCGTGAGCTTCGGGAATCGTCCAGAGCGCTCGAAAAGAATGACGCCCGTTTGATCTTCCAATCCTCCGACCCAGCCACTTACCGCCGACTGAACGCGATTGAGTTTTCGCGCCGCCGCCGAAAAGCTGCCCTCATCCACGGCGGCGATAAAGGTTCTGAGTTGGTCCAGCGATATTCCATCGAGCATGGCGGCTATCCATCTCCGAGCGTGATGGATTGTATCTCGATATGCCGTCTTCCCAGATCGTTCACGCACTGACACGATCTACTTAAGCAACGACGTACTCGTGACCAACCAAAAAAGGAATTCTCATGACTTATTCGATCATCGGGAGCGGCAGCGTAGGCGCCGCGATTGCCCGTCAATTCGCTCGCAGCGGCATCACGGCAGGCGTCGCGAACACGCGCGGGCCGGAATCCATCGCACCTATCGCGCAAGAGCTCGGCGACAAGATCGTACCTATGACGTTGCAGGACGCGCTCAAGGCCGACGTGATCATTCTCGCGGTTCCGTTCTGGGCGCATCGCGATGTCGCCAAGGCTATGGCTAGCTGGCAAGGCAAAGTCGTCATCGACGCCACCAATGCCTATGGCGTGCCGCTAAACGGACTGGACGATCTGCCTTCCTCGGCGGTCGTGGCGAAGGCGCTGCCGGGCGCGCATTTGGTCAAGGCGTTCAACCATCTGCCCGCGCGCCTGCTTGCGCAGGAACCCGCGACTTCAGCGGGACGCCGAGTGCTCTTTTTATCGAGCGATGATGAGGGCGCCAATGCAACCGTCGCGGCGCTCGTCGAACGGCTCGGTTATGCGCCGGTCAGTCTCGGCAAGCTCGCCGAAGGCGGACAACTCGTGCAGGCCCGTGACAAGCATTGGGCGGCGTTGATCTTTCAGGACCTGTTCAAGAAGGAGCAATGAGCCCTGTACGATCATGTCATCGGACCCAAGCCGTATGACCGGGGAAGGTCGGCTATCCGTGCGCTCAATGACATATAAAGGCGCCGCTTGAAGTCGTGTGAAAGTTGCTCGTCGATGCAAAGCAGGGGTCGAGCGACTACTGCGTGCCTCTATAAGAACGCATTCAGCGCACCCGCCGCGACGAATACAGCGATAGTCCGCTTGACATGCGAGCGGATCTCGTTGCGAAGATCATCGAGGTTTTCATCCATCAATGCTCTCATGAGCATGGGCGGAACGATTGCATCGAGCATCTGAGTAGCGATGATCAACGCATTGCGCTTGATGGCAGCGCGCGCACTGGCGTCGCGCGCAATTTGCGAATGTTCCGCCATCAAGCTCGCTACCGCGTCGATGCCGCGCAGGCGCCCCGCCTCGCGTGTCATTTTCGCCAGCGACGGAAATCGCGGCGCGTCCGCTACCACCACTCTGATCAACCCGATCACCTCGTCGTCGAGCAAGCGTGTGACGAGCGCGCGCGTCACCCCTTCAAGTTGCTCGACGAGAGCAGAGGATTGCGGCGCCTCGAACACGGGACGCAAGCACCGCTCACAATTTCGTTTGACCACTTCGGCGAAGAGCGCTTCCTTGCTCGGATACCGACTGTACAACGTTGCCTTGCCTGCGCCCGCCGCCTCGGCGATGCGCTCCAGCGACGCTCCAGCGAAACCCTGCTGCAGAAAGACGGTACTCGCCGCGTCCAGAATGCGCTCTTCCACATCGCCTGCCATCGCGTTGGACGGACGGCCTTTCTTGCGCGAGAACATGGCTCCTATGGGGCATAGGGAGGCATGTCCGTTGCCATCTTTCATCGTGCGTTTCACGGCTGATCCTTGCATAAATCTCCAGCGCAAGATTAACACAGACGCCGCTTATTAAAAAAAGAACGATACCGTTCCGTTCTATTGTAGAATGCATCTCAATATTGGTTGGGAGAGTGCAATGGCCGGAAGTGAAAGCGAAGATAGCAAGCCCTCCGGCGATGCCGGAGAAGGCGACCGCGAGCAAGCCGACAAGAAGCCGGGCGAGGAAACGTCCAAGCCGATGAGCCCGAAGCGCAAGCGCATGAATGCCTTCATCGGCGGAACGGTATTACTGATTTGTGTGGCTGGAGGCGTTGCGTACTGGCTCCATAGCCGGCACTACGAGAGTACCGACGACGCGTTCATCGACAGCAATCAAAGCCAGATTGCATCGCAGGTGAACGGTCGCGTGATCGAATTGCTGGTGGCGGATAACCAGCACGTCGAAAAGAATCAGCCGCTCTTGCGCATCGATCCACGCGACTTCGAAGTGAAGCTCGAACAAGCCGAGGCACAGGAAGCCAATGCCGTTGCGCAAGTTGCGCAGGCGCATGCCGACCTGCGGTATCAGCAAGCCAATCTCGCGCAGCAGACCGCGCAGGTGCGCGTCGCGCAGGCCGATCTACTGCAGGCGCAACAGGATCTCGCGCGCTATACGGGCACGGACCCGGCCGCCATCACGCGTCAGCAACTCGAACAGAGTCAGGCGACCACCAAGAGCGCGCTCGCGAGGCTCGATAGCGCGAAGCAGGCCGTTCAGGCGGGCGAAGCGCAGGTCGCGTCGCAACGTACCAAGATCGACGCCGCTCAGGCATCGGTGCGTCAGACGCATGCGGATGTCGATAACGCGAAGCTGCAATTGAGCTACACGGAAGTCGTCGCACCGCAGGCAGGGAAGGTGACGCGCCGCACCGTGAACCTTGGCAACTACGTGACGCCCGGACAGGCGCTCGTTGCAGTGGTGCCCGACGAGATGTGGGTCACCGCGAACTTCAAGGAAACGCAGCTCGTTCACATGAACGTGGGACAACCCGTGGATGTCACCGTGGATGCTTATCCGGACAAGGTTCTCCATGCGCATGTCGAGAGTCTGCAACGCGGTACGGGCTCAGTGTTCAGCAGCCTGCCTGCGGAAAACGCCACGGGCAATTACGTGAAAGTGGTGCAGCGTCTGCCCGTGAAGATCGTCTTCGATGGCGACGACTGGCGCAACATGCCGCTCGCGCCGGGTCTCTCCGTCAGTCCGCGCGTGACGGTACGTTGACATGGCCGCTACGCACGCAGTATTGCCGAGGTCGGCGGCGGGGCCCTTCAATCCGTGGCTCATCGCGGTCATCGTGTCGATTGCCACCTTCATGGAAGTGCTCGACACGACCATCGCGAACGTGGCGCTCAGGCATATCGCGGGCGGACTCGGTGCGAGTCTCGACCAGAGCACGTACATCACGACGAGCTACCTGGTGAGCAACGCAATCGTCTTGCCTATCAGCGGATGGCTTGCGAACGTGATCGGGCGCAAGCGCTTCTACATGATCTGCGTGTTCCTGTTCACGGTCAGTTCGGTGGCGTGCGGCTTCGCCACCTCGCTGCCGATGATGATCGTCTTTCGCGTGCTGCAAGGACTGGGCGGTGGCGGTCTCGCGCCGGTCGAGCAGAGCATTTTCGCGGACACGTTCACACCGGACAAGCGCGCGATGGCGTTTGCGCTGTATGGCTTTACGGTCGTCACGGCGCCCGCCATCGGACCGATGCTTGGCGGCTGGATCACCGAGAACTATTCGTGGCACTGGGTGTTCCTCATCAACCTGCCGGTGGGGATGGTGTCGCTCGTCCTGACGTGGATGTTCGTAAGCGACAGCAAGCTCGTTCAGCAAGAGCGTCGCGCGCTGCTCGACCGAGGCTTGCGCATCGACTATCTCGGCTTCTTTCTGGTGGCGGTCGGCTTCGGCTGCCTGCAGATCGTGCTGGATAAATTCGAGCGCGAGGACGGGTTCTCGTCGAACTTCATCTGCTCGTTCGCGGCGGTTGCATGCGTCGCATTGGTGGCGCTGGTCATTCGTGAACTGACGACCGCGCAACCAATCGTGAACTTGCGGCTTTTCAAGTCGCGCGCATTCGCCATCAGTTGCGGCGTCATGTTCGCGTTCGGGTTCATCATCAACAGCACGACGCAGATTCTGCCGCAATTCACGCAGGAACTGCTTGGCTACGATGCCACCAACGCCGGCCTCACACTTGGCCTGGGTGGTCTCGTCACGTTGTTCTTCATGCCCGTGGCGGGCATCGTGACCGGGCGCGTGTTCCAGCCCAAATGGCTCGTGATGATGTCGCTTGCGGGCACGGGCGTCGCGTTACTGCATTCGGCGGGTCTCGATCTGAACATCGGCTTCTGGGATGTCTCGTTGTCGCGGCTTTATCAGGTCATCTGGCTGCCGTTCCTCTTCATTCCGCTGTCGACCGTGCAGTTCATCGGCATTCCGCCGGAAGAGAACAACAACGCATCCGCGCTCATCAACATGATGCGCAATCTCGGCGGCAGCTTCGGCGTGTCGCTCGTGACGACGCAACTGGCGTGGCGCGATCAGTTTCATCATGCACGGCTCGCCGAGCACATCACGCCGTATAACGGCTTCGTGAATGCGCTCGGCTCCATCGCCGGACGGGTCGAGCAACAGGCGTCCGTCATGAGTTATCTCGACGTGTTCATCATGCTCGGCGTCATATCACTCGTGCTGTGTCCCGTCTGTATCTTGTTGCCGAAGCTGCCGAAGGGGGCACAAGTCAATGCGCATTGATTATCGATGGATTCCGTTTGTCGCTTTCCTGTCGGCCTGCACGGTCGGCCCGAATTTTCAGCGTCCTGCATTGCAGACACCGGCGCCGTGGCCCGAAACGCAGTCCACGAGCGAGGCTAACCGGTCGGTCGCGGTGCCCGAACCTGTCGATCCGCAATGGTGGAACAGCTTCGGCGATCCCGTGCTGACCGAGCTCGTCACGCGCGCGATGGACAGCAATCTCGACATCAAGGTCGCGGCGGCGCGGCTCCTGGAGTCGCGTGCGCAGCTTGGCCAGACGAAGGCCGACGAGCTTCCGACGCTCAACGGCAACGCTTCCTACACGCGCGAGCTGCAGAGCGCCGATGGCGTCATCGGCTTGCTGGGCGGCGGCGGGTCATCGGCCACGGATACGAACGGGCTCGGCGGACGGCAAGGCGGTGTCCCGACGTCGAGCGCGGCGCAAAACGCACTGCCGCCGTTCAATTTGTATCAGTATGGTTTCGATGCATCGTGGGAACTCGACCTCTGGGGCCGCGTGCGACGCACGACGGAAAGCGCGAGCGCCACGGTCGAAGCGCAGAACGAGGCGCGGCACGATGCGATCGTCTCGACCGCCGCCGAAGTCGCGCGCGATTATCTGAATCTGCGTGGGACGCAGGAAAAGCTGCGTATTACGCGAGAGAATCTGGCGTTTGCAGAGCGTACCGTGCAACTCACGGAGGAGCGCGCGAAGCATGGACTCGCTACCGATCTCGATGTCGCCAATGCGCAGAGCCAGGCCGAATCGAATGCCGCGGATATTCCGCAGGAAGAGCAGCAGGAAGCGAAGCTGATCAATGCCATCGGCGTGCTGCTTGGCGAGTATCCGCAAGCGCTTGCGGCGAAGCTGTCGCCGCCATCCGCCGTGCCGATGGCGCCGCCGCGCGTGCCGGTCGGGCTTTCATCGGAACTGGCGCATCGGCGGCCGGATATCCGCGAGGCGGAGGCGCAGCTTCATGCGGCAACGGCGAGCATCGGCGCGGCGAAGGCGGACTTCTTCCCCAAGATCACGCTGTCGGGAAGCGTCGCCATTCAGGCTACGCAATTCACGAATCTCGGTAGTTGGGGCGCGCGCAGCTACAGTGCGGGGCCAAGTCTTTCGCTTCCCATCTTCGAGGGTGGCCGCTTGCGTGCGACGCTCGCGTTGCGGGAAGCTCAGCAACAGGAAGCGGCGATCACGTACCGCAAGACCGTGCTGTCGGCATTCCAGGAAGTGGATGACGCGCTGACGGGATTCGCCGCCGAACAGCGCCGCCGCGATCGCCTGGAGGCAAGCGTGCAAGCGTCCAAACGCGCGCTCGACATTGCAAACAAGCGCTACATTCGTGGCCTGTCGAGCTACCTCGACGTGTTGACGGCACAAAAGGCGTTGCTCACCGCCGAGCAGCAATGGGTCGACAGCACCGCGACGGTATCGACGAATCTCGTCGCGTTGTACAAGGCGCTCGGCGGCGGCTGGGATACGCAAGACGGCGCGTATGCGGCGCTTCCCGCCAAGCAGGAATAAGGCGCACAAGCGCGCGTTCGCGATGCCTCGATGACGGCTTGCGCGAGAACGAGGCTACACTCAGGCTTTTCCAAGCCGGAACGCGCTGTGCCCAAAGTGTCCACGATTCGCGAAGTGGCGGAACATGCCAAGGTCTCGAAGGCGACCGTATCGCGCTACCTGAACGGCAGCCTCGCGTTGCCGCCGGACACAGCCGAACGCATCGACGCCGCCATCGCGGCGTTGAAGTACCGGCAAAACAGCCTTGCTCGGCGCCTGAGCCTCGGCAGCAGCGAGACTATCGGCTTGGCCATGCCGGACGTGGCGAATCCTTTCTTCGCGGAGATCGCCGACGAAGTCGAGCTGGCCGCTTCCGAGCATGGCTACGGTCTGTCCTTGTGCATCACGCGCAACCAGTTCGCTCGCGAATCGCTGTATGTCGGCTGGCTCGACATCCAGCATCTCGACGGCCTGATCCTCGTCTCCAACCGTCCCGACGACGGCACGCTGCGCACGCTCATCGGCACGCGCGGCAATATCGTCCTGATCGATGAAGACGTGCCGGGCGCGGACGTGCCCAAAGTGCTCGTCGATAACGTGCAGGGCGGCTATCTCGCCACGCAGCATCTGATCGAGGCGGGGCATCGGCGCATTGCTCATATCAGCGGCCCGCTCGGTCTTTTTACCGTGCAGGAGCGTTGCGAAGGGTATCGACGGGCGTTGGCGCAGGCGAATATCGAATTCGATGAAACGCTCGTTTGTTTCGGCTCGTACGAGCGCGAGTTCGGCGCGACGGCGCTCGGCCGTCTGCTTGCGCTGCCGTCGCCGCCCACGGCGATTTTCGCGGCGAGCGATTACCTCGCGGTCGGCCTGCTCGAAGCGCTGCGCGATCGACGCATCGACGTGCCGCGCGATATGTCGATCGTCGGCTTTGACGACATGGAGTTTGCGAGCCTGCTGATGCCGCCCATCACGACGCTTCGGCAGTCCGCGCGCGATCTCGGCCGCACGGGCGTCGAGTTGCTGCTTGCGCGTCTCTCGGGCGGCGGACCGTCCGCCGTGCGGCGGCTGCCCGTGAGTCTGATCGAACGCGCGTCCGTCGCGCCGCCACGTTTGCGCTGAACTCGGCGTCAACGCCCCTCCACGCAAATTCTAATTTTGACCGGTTGACACGAAAGGGGCGTCGGCCGTAGCCTAAGTAAACCGGTTTACAAAGCGGCGCGTTTTCATCCGCGCCCTCTGAAGTTTCAACCATGCCAGGACCAGCCGACGAGTCGCTCGTTCTGCGCCTTTGCGATGGAGGAGCTGTGATGAACGCCATGCTGTCACGCCGGATCATGTCCGCGGTCGCCGTGATGTCCGCCGGATCGCTGATTGCACTATCGGGCGGCGCGCACGCCGCCGACAAGAAGAAAATCGCGCTGGTCCAGATCAATCAGGAAGCGCTCTTCTTCACCCAGATGGATGAGGGCGCGCAAAAGGCCGCGAAGGCCGCGGGTGCGGACCTCGCCATCTTCAATTCGAACAATGACCCGAACGCGCAGAACAACGCCATCGAGACATACATCCAGCAGAAGGTGGATGCGCTTCTCGTGGTCGCCATCGACGTGAACGGGATCAAGCCGGCGATTGCCGAAGCAAAGAAGGCCGGCATTCCGGTCGTCACCATCGACGCTATCGTGAACGGCGATAACGACGTGCAAGTCGGTGTCGACAATCTCAAGGTCGGCAAGGACATCGGCACCTACACGGCCGATTACGTCAAGAAGTCGCTTGGCGGCAAGGCAAGCGTGGGCGTGGTCGGTGCGCTGAATTCGTACATTCAGAACGTGCGTCTGGACGGCTTCAAGTCCGGTCTCGCGGGCGCGCCCAATGCGAAGATCGTGTCCACGGTCGATGGCCAGAACGTGCAGGATCAGGCGCAGACGGCCGCCGAAAATCTCATCTCCGGCAACCCGAACATGCAGGTCGTTTATGCAACCGGCGAACCGGCCTTGATCGGTCTCGTGGCCGCCGTGTCGGCGCAAAGCGCGACGGATCGCGTCAAGATTTTCGGCTGGGACTTGAGCGCGCAGGCCATCAAGGGCATCGATCAGGGCTTTGTCGTGGCCGTGGTGCAGCAGGACCCGGAAGGCGAAGGCAAGGCGGCCGTCAACGCCGCGCTCAAGCTGATCGCGAAGCAACCGGTCGAGAAGAACATCTCCGTTCCGGTGACCATCGTCACCAAGGCGAACGTGGCGAAGTATCGCAGCGTGTTCAAGTAGGCCGCGTCCAAACCGGGAGAGCCTCATGTCGAGTGTGGACACAGGCGCGCCGCTGCGTGTGCGGATGCGCGGCATCACCAAGCAATACGGCGCGATACAGTCGTTGCGCGGCGTGAATCTCGATGTCGCGCCGGGCGAAGTGCTGGGCCTCGTCGGCGACAACGGCGCGGGTAAATCGACGCTGTCGAAAGTGCTGTCGGGTGCGGTCGTGCCCGACAGCGGATCGATCGAGATCGACGGCAAGACGGTCCATTTCGACAATCCGGGCGATGCCCGCACGCATCGCATCGAGATGGTCTATCAGGACCTGTCCTTGTGCGATACGGTCGATGTCGCGGGCAATCTGTTTCTCGGCCGCGAGCCCATGCGCCGCGTGCTCGGCATGCCGATTCTCGATCACGCGAAGATGCATCGCGATGCACGTTCCATGCTGGACGGGCTCGGCATCCGCATTCCGGACACGAAACTCGACGTGGAAAATCTGTCGGGCGGACAGCGTCAAGCCATCGCCATTTCGCGCGCGGTTTCGTTCGATCCGAAAGTGCTCATCATGGACGAGCCGACTGCCGCGCTCGCGGTCGCGGAGGTCGAAGCGGTGCTCGATGTCGTGCGAACCGTAAGCGCGCGCGGCGTCAGCGTGATTCTCATCAGTCATCGGCTGCAGGACCTGTTTCTGGTCTGCGACCGCATCACGGTGATGTACGAAGGCACCGCCATCGCGGACCGGCCTATCGGCGAGACGAATCTGCAGGAGATCGTCGATCTGATCGTCGGGCACAAATTCAACGCGCGCTCCGCGCGTCCACACGCCGAACATTGATCATGGGTACCACCGTGTCCTCCGAATCTTCCGCACGGCGCGCGCTTTCGCTGTCGCACCGGCTGGGCCATCGTGCAGGCGTCGCGAGCATCGCGGCCTTCTTCGCGATCTGCGTCGTGGCGTTCAGCATCGCCACCGACACTTTTCTCACCACCGGCAATCTCCTTAACGTGCTGCGTCAGAGTGCGCCGTTGCTGATCGTCGCCACGACGATGACGCTTGTCATCACCACCGCGGGCATCGACCTTTCGGTGGGCTCGACGCTCGCGTTCGTCGGCGCGCTCGCGGCCATCGCGTTGCACGCGGGCATGCCGGATACGCTCGTTCTGATCGGCGGCCTCGTGCTCGGCGGGGTCATCGGGCTCGCGAACGGCTACTTCATCGCGATCGCGGGCATGCCCGCGTTCATCGTCACGCTTGGCACGTTGTCGATCGTGCGCGGTGCGGCGCTTCTCATCACGCAAGGCTATTCCGTGCCCGTGGATGGCAACGGCTGGTTCGTCGCGCTCGGCCGCGAGTGGTTCCTGGGACTTCCGCTGCCCGCCGTGATCGCGGTGGCCGTGATGCTCGCCGGATGGGTCGTGCTGCGTCATACGCGCTTCGGGCGCTACATCATCGGGATCGGCACGAACGCGGAAGGCGTGCGGCGCGCGGGCGTCGATACACGCGGCGTCATCATCAAGGTGTATGTGCTGAGCGGCATCGCGGCGGGGCTCGCCGGGCTCATTACGACCGCGCGGCTCACGAGCGGTTCGTCGAATCAGGGCGTCGGCTTCGAGCTCGCGGTGATCGCGGCGGTCGTGCTCGGCAGCACCAATCTGTTCGGCGGCCGCGGCACCATTCTGGGCACGCTCCTCGGCGCGCTGACCATTGCCGTGCTCGGCAACGGGCTGATTCTGGTTCACGTGTCGCCGTTCTATACGCAGATCATCCAGGGGGCCATCATGCTGTTCGCGATCTGGCTGAACACGCGCATCTTTTCCGCCCGGCGTGGAAAGAAGGGCTGAGCATGATGTCGACGAAACCCGTATTCGGTCATCCGGCGACGCTGCCCATAGGTGTCGGCAGCGGCCACGTAATGACGGTGCTCGGTCCGCTACCGGTCGAGCAAATGGGCATCACGCTGATGCACGAGCATATTCTGGTCGATGCCTCCGGCAAATGGGTCGCGCCCGCCTGTTGCGGCGAGCGGCATATCGGCGAGCAGAAGGTGCATGTCGGCATTTTGGGCGCGCTGCGCATGAATCCGCTCATGAACCGCGACAACTGCCAGCTATTCGATGCCGATGCCGCCACCGAGGAACTGATGAAGTTCCGCGAATTGGGTGGCCAGACGGTGGTCGATCCGACCAACCTCGGCATTGGCCGCGATCCGCTCGCGCTGCAGCGCATTTCGCGGCGCACGGGGCTCAACATCGTCATGTCGACGGGCTTTTATCTGGAGCCTTCGCATCCGGCGTACGTGCGCGAGCGTTCCATCGACGAACTCGCCGCGCAGATGATCTTCGACGTGGGCGGCGCCGAGCGCAAGCCAGATGTGATCGCGGGGCTCATCGGCGAAATCGGCGTGTCGGCGGCGTTCACGGCGGAAGAAGAGAAGTCGCTGCGCGCGGCGGCTCGCGCGAGCGCCGCCACGCGCGTGCCGCTTTCGGTGCATCTGCCAGGATGGGTGCGGCATGGACATCGCGTGCTCGATATCGTCGAGCGCGAGGGCGCCGATCTCGCGCATACGGTGCTTTGTCACATGAACCCGAGCCACGCGGATATCGATTATCAGCATTCCATCGCGCGGCGCGGTGCGTGGCTCGAATACGACATGATCGGCATGGACTACTACTACGCCGACGAAGACGCGCAATCGCCGTCCGATGAAGAGAACGCGCGCGCTATCCGCGCGCTCATCGATGCGGGGTTCATCGGCAATCTGCTGCTCTCGCAGGACGTGTTCCTCAAGATGATGCTCACGCGCTACGGCGGCTTCGGCTACGGCTATATCCTCGAACACTTCGTGCCGAGACTCAGACGCCACGGCGTGAGCGACGCGCAGATCGAAACCATGCTCGTGACCAATCCCGCTCGCGTGTTCTCGGCGGCGGCATCTGGCGTGACGAGCCGTCGTGTTCAAGGAGATTGAGAATGACGAAGAAAGTCCTGCTCGCCGGAGAGTCGTGGACCAGCACGGCAACCCATGTGAAGGGTTTCGATCTGTTCGCGTCGGTGACGTATCACACCGGCTCCGAGCAGTTTCTCGCGCTCTTCAAGGACAGCGCCGGGTACGCGGTCACGCACATGCCGAGTCACGACGCGCAGACGCGATTTCCCACGACGCTCGAAGGGCTCGAGGAGTATGACGCGATCATTCTTTCCGACATCGGCGCGAATACGCTCTTGCTGCATCCGGATACGTGGGTGCACAGCAAGCGCACGCCGAACCGCCTGAAGTTGTTGCGCGAGTATGTGGAGGCAGGCGGCGGTCTCATGATGATCGGTGGCTATCTGAGCTTTCAGGGCATCAACGGCAGTGCGCGCTTTCGCAATACGCCCGTCGAGGACGTGCTGCCCGTGAAGTGCCTCGCGTGGGATGACCGCGTTGAAGTGCCCGAGGGGTTCACGCCGAGTATCGTCGCGCGGCATCCGGTGATAGAGGGCCTCGGCATGCAATGGCCGCATCTGCTCGGCTACAACGAAGTCGAGTTGAAGCCGGGTGCGACGCTCATCGCAACCGTGCCGGACACGGGCCATCCGTTGCTCGTGGCGGGGCAGTATGGCGAGGGCCGCACGCTTGCCTGGACAAGCGACATGTCCGTGCACTGGCTGCCGCCCGAGTTCTCCGCGTGGGACGGTTATGGACGGCTTTGGCGGCAGTGTCTCGACTGGCTGACCGAGGCGCGCGCGGCATGATGTATTTCGGTATCGCCGACCTCGACCTCGACCTCGCGCGCGCGGCATGCGCGGCTTGCCGCGACGCTCGCCCGCGTGAGGCGCTCGGCTCGTATCGAGCGATGTCCGGCTACCGGATGGCACCATCGTGAGCAGCGCGCGCGTCTGCGTGATCGGCAACGCGGCGATGGACATGACGCTGCGCGTGGCTTCGTTGCCGAAGCCCGGCGAGACGTCGATTGCGCTTGGTAGCACGCTGGACTTCGGCGGCAAGGGCGCGAATCAGGCGGTGATCGCTGCACGCGCGGGCGCGCAGGTGACGTTGCTTGCGGCTGTCGGACGCGACGCCGACGGCGCGCGCATCGTCGCCATGCTCGGTGAGGAATGCATCGATACGCGGCACGTTGACCATCTCGATTGCACGACGGACCTTTCCATTGTCACCGTCGATGCTGCCGGTGAAAACACCATCGTCACGCGCAACGAAGCCGCCAGCGGCTACGCACCGGATGCCGCGTTGCTGGACGCCGTGAGCGCGCCGGGCGACTGGATCGTGCTGCAAGGCAATCTGGCGCGCACGGTGACGGCGACGTGGTTGCGCGCGGCGCGTCGCGGCGGGCGGCATACGCTTCTGAATCCGGGACCGGTGCAATTCGAGGTCAACGCGCTGCTGCCCGATGTCGATGTGCTCGTCGTCAACAGCGTCGAGGCCGAAATGCTGTCGGGCGACGCCGATGCACGCCGCGCGGCGCTCGCACTGCACGCGGCAGGCGCGACCGACGTGCTGCTCACGCTCGGCGCGGGCGGCGTCGTCTGGTGCGGCGCGCACGGCGGCATCGAGCAGATGCCCGCATCTGAAGTCATTGCCGTGGACACGGTCGGCGCAGGCGATGCACTCTGCGGCATGCTCGCGGCTGGGCTCGCGCACGGCCATCGTCTGCGCAACATCCTGCCTCGCGCAATGGCCGTTGCCGCCTATGTGGTCGGCCGGCACGGCACGCAGGCGAGTTTTCCGGATCGTGCGCGCATGCTCGAACTCGCGCGCTTCATCTGACCGATACTTCGACAGGATTCTCATGGACACCGGACACGAGGTTGGACGCGGACGCACCGACAGCATCGCGCATATTTTCGGCCGCCCGCGCGGCGTGGTCATAGGCGTGATTCACTGCCCGGCGTTTCCCGGCGCGCCGCGCTACGACGGAGGCACGAGCGAGGCGCTATACGAAACCGCTCTTGCCGATGCCCGCGCGTATGCAGCAGGCGGCGTCGATGGTCTCATCGTCGAAAATCATGGCGACGTGCCGTTCGCAAAACCGGATGACATCGGACCGGAAACATCGGCGTTCATGGCCGTGAGCGCGGACCGGATTGCGCGCGAGACGGGCCTGCCTATCGGCATCAACGTGCTTGCCAACGCTTCGGTGCCGGCGCTTGCCATCGCGGCCGCGAGCAATGCCGCGTTCGTGCGCGTCAATCAGTGGGCGAATGCTTATGTGGCCAACGAAGGCATCATCGAAGGCGAGGCGGCGCGGGCCTTGCGATATCGTGCGCGGTTGCGCGCGGAAGGCATCCGCGTGTTTGCGGACGCGCACGTGAAGCACGGCGCGCATGCAATCGTCGCGGATCGTGCGCTCGAGGAACTCGTGCGCGATGTCGAATTCTTCGATGCCGATGCGATCATCGCCACCGGCCAGCGCACGGGCGATGTCGCGAGCCTTGATTATCTTCGGCAGATTCGCGCCGCGACCAGGCTTCCGCTTTTGGTGGGCAGCGGCTGCACGGAAACCAACGTCGCGGAGATTTTGTCGGTCGTGGATGCGGTGATCGTCGCGAGTTCGCTGAAGGTGGGCGGCGTGTGGTGGAATCCCGTCGATGAAGACAAGGTGCGGCGGTTCGTGCACGCGGCGCGAGGAGGTTAGGACGAGCGGTAGACTTCTCCTCGTGCAACCGTCTTCCGGGAGAATGAATTTGAACCAAGACAAAGAGGTCGAGCCGCTCTCGCGGCGCTTCGGGTTTCTGATCGAACTGGACAAGTTGAAGTCGGTTATGCGGCAATCGCCGCTCATCGACCGCAGCCGCAGGGAGAATTCGGCGGAGCACTCGTGGCATCTGGCCATGTTCGCGCTGGTACTTTCGGATTGCGCGAAGGATGTCGACAGTTTTCATGTCATCAAACTGCTGCTCGTGCATGACATCGTCGAGATCGATGCCGGCGATCATCCGCTGCACGCGCCAGGCGCGGATTCCGCGTCGATCGAGCAATCGGAGCAACGGGCCGCAGACCGAATCTTCGGGTTATTGCCCGACGATCAAGGGCGCGAACTGCGCAAACTATGGATGGAATTCGAGGCGGCTGAGACACCGGAGGCGATCTTCGCCAAATCGCTCGATCGGCTGCAGCCGTTGCTGATCAATACCTTGACTGGCGGAGGCACGTGGACGGAGAACGGCGTGAACGAGCAACAGGTCGTGGAGCGGTACGGGCCTGTGATTGCACGCGGATCGCCGCAGTTGTGGGAAGCGGCGCGTGAGCTTGTCGGCGCGCACTTTTCCGGTGACGTCGCTCGCCGGAAAGACGACTGATGCCGTGGCGAATGGCGTTGAATGACGGCGAGATGCATCCGCAGTGTCGTAGTTGGCGATGATTGCAATCTTGGTTGAGGCGACGCGTTTTGCTAGGGTCGCTCACCGCCATGTTCAACGCGTGCCCGATACATGTCCCTGACGAGCCGAAGTTAACCGTGCCATCGGCGAGCGGATTTGACAAGCCCGCTCGCCGATTCCGCATCCAGGAAAGCCATCAATCGTTCAAGCCGCGTTCGTCGCCCGTCGATCCGCATCGCTCGTCTTGCGTGTTTCATGGCCGTGCCGCAACCGCACACTGCACATTGCCGCGACAATCAGCGCGACAGCAAGACACACCAGCCCGTTCATCGCCTTGCCGGTCGATTGCTCGATGATCCCCATGACCGTGGGCCCGACGAAGCCGCCGAGCAACCCGCACGTGTTGACGAGCCCGAGTCCGCCCGCAAGCGCGCTGCCTGAAAGCCGCGAAGACGGGAACGTGAAGATGATCGACTGAACCACGAAGAACATCGAAGCGGACACGCACACGCCGAGAAAGCCGATGACGGGCGTCGAATAGGCGGCGACCAGCATGCCCGCGGCCATGATCAGCAGGCCGCCCACGAGCATGCGGCGGCTGCGCGATGAATTGCTCGCGAAGCGCGGCAAAAGGGCCGCGCCGAGTGCGGCGGCGACCCACGGCGTGGACGTCAGCACGCCGACGACGAATGGCGAGAAGTGCCCCGAAGATCCGATAATGCCCGGCAAAAAGAAGATGACCGTATAGATGGTCAACTGATGGCAAAAGTAGACGAAGATCGAGAGCCAAATCTGTCTGTCCGCCAGCGCCGCGCGAAACGTATGACCGCCGTGACCCGTACCGATGGCTTCCTGTTCGGCGGCAAGACGACGCTCCAGCGCCAGCGCTTCCTCGCGCGGTAACCACGAAGCGCGTGTCGGCCGGTCGGGCAACATCTTCCACACGACGATCGCGAGCAGCACGGCAGGCGCGCCTTCGACCATGAACAGCCATTGCCAGCCGTGAAAACCGAGCACGCCATCCATTTCCAGCAGCGCACCCCCAAGCGGGCCGCCGACGATGTTGGCCACGCACACGCCGAGCAGGAAGTAGCCGGTGGCGCGCGCGCGATCCTCGCGTCCGAACCAGTAAGTCAGATACAGCATCACGCCGGGAAAGAGTCCCGCTTCGGCCACGCCGAGCAGAAGACGCATCACATAGAACGAGGTCTCGCCGCGCACGAAGGCCATCGCCACCGAGAGCACGCCCCATGTCACCATGATGCGCGTGATCCAAAAGCGCGCGCCGACACGATGCATCACGAGATTGCTCGGAATCTCGAAAGCGGCATACGTCAGAAAGAACAGCCCCGCGCCTAGCCCATAGGCGGCGGATGACAGGCCAAGATCGATGCTCATCGTATGCTTGGCAAGCGCGATGTTGGTGCGATCCAGAAAGCTGATCACATACGAGATCACGAGCAGCGGCATGAGCTTGCGAAACAGCAGCGCGTTCAGCGACGCATGGGGTGACGCATGTGTTGAGTTACGCGAAGAACTGGGCGTGGACATGATGACTCCCGGCGTCAGGACGGATTGGAAGAGCAGGGCGCGCATGGACGACGAGGTGAAGCGTCGCGGCGAGATAGGTAGGCTTTCATGACTTGTCTCCGTGTATCTTTTCGTTGTCATGGCGCGGACGTCGCTTGGCGCGCGTCCGCTTGCTTCGGTGCGGTCTTCAGAAGTTCACGTTGTCGTGGCCCTTGAGCGCGAGCATCTGACGCGCTTCGGCGGGCGTCGCGATGTCGAGCGACAAGCCTTCGATCACTTGGCGAATCTGGCGCACTTGCTGCGCGCTCGATTCGGCGAGCTGGCCAGGACCGATCCACAGCGAATCCTCAAGGCCGACGCGCACGTTCGCACCTTGCGCCGCGCCGATGGACGCGAGCGGAATCTGATTGCGCCCCGCGCCGAGAATGGACCACACATAATCCGAACCGAAAAGGCGATCGGCGGTTCGCTTCATATGCGCCAGATCTTCCGGGTGCGCGCCTATGCCGCCCAGCAGTCCGAACACGGTCTGCACGAAGAACGGCCCTTTCACAAGCCCGCGATCGACGAAATGCGCGAGGTTGTAGAGATGCGAGGTGTCATAGCACTCGAACTCGAAGCGCGTGCCGTTCGCCGTGCACGAGCTCAGGATGTACTCGATATCCGCGAAGGTGTTCTTGAACACGAGATCGCGACTCTTTTCCAGATGCTGACGTTCCCAGTCGTGCTTCAGGTCCTTGAAACGGTCGAGCATCGGATACAGCCCGAAGTTCATCGATCCCATGTTGAGCGATGCCACTTCCGGCTGAAAATGATGCGCTGGCTTGAGGCGCTCGGCGACCGTCATATGCGGACTGCCGCCCGTCGTGAGATTGATGACCGCGTTCGTTTCCGCCTTGATGCGCGGTAAAAAGCGTTCGAAAACCGCAGGGTCTTGCGTCGGCCGCCCGTCTTCGGGATCGCGCGCGTGCAAATGAAGAATCGATGCGCCTTCGCGTGCGGCGGCGAGTGCGGCATCGGCGATCTGATCCGGCGTGACCGGCAAATACGGCGACATGGAAGGCGTGTGGATGGCGCCCGTCGGCGCACAGGTGATGATGACTTTGCGTTTGCTTGCCATGGTCTTCGATGTCCTCTCGTACTTGTTTGAAGCGATATTCAGAGCGTTTCGACGTTGCCGCAGACGGACAGCGCCTGACCGGAAATCGCGCTGCCAGCTGGCGAGCTCAAGAACAGCACGCTGGCGGCGATCTCCTCTTGCGTCACCATGCGGCGCAGCGAAATTTTCTCCAGATAACGCGCTTCCATTTCCTGATAGCTGATGTTCAGTTGCTTCGCGCGCGCGGCGATCACGCCTTCCATGCGCGGCCCCTTGACGATGCCCGGCTGCACCGCATTCACGCGAATGTTGTCCGCGCCGAGTTCGATGGCGAGACTCTTCGCGAGGCCCACGATCGCCCATTTGGTCGCGGAATAGGGCGTGCGGAATCCATAGCCGAGACGTCCTGCGACCGACGACATGAAAACGATCACGCCGCCGCCATTTGCTTCGCGCAGCATCGGCACGGCCTGGCTCGAAAAGTAGTAATGGCTATTCAGATTGATGTCGATGGTGCGTTCCCAGTCGTCCGACTCGATCTCGTCGATGCCGCCCGTCGGTCCCGCGATGCCCGCGTTGTTGATCAACACATCGAGGCCGCCGAGTTCGCGCTTCACGTCGTCGAACACGCGCGCGACGTCGGCTTTGTTCGATACGTCGGCGCGAGTACCGGTGAT
Source organism: Caballeronia sp. LP006 (assembly GCF_031450995.1). NCBI lineage: Bacteria > Pseudomonadati > Pseudomonadota > Betaproteobacteria > Burkholderiales > Burkholderiaceae > Caballeronia > Caballeronia sp. LP006. Next base: position 714,907 of record NZ_JARTVW010000003.1, read on the forward strand.
CGACGGCGATCCGGTCGCATGAGTCGATAGGGCATCGATGGCTTTGGCGTCGACATCGCATACATGCACGCGCGCGCCCGTGGACACGAACGCCTGCGCGATCGTCAAACCGATGCCCGACGCGCCGCCGGTGATCAGTACGCGCAAGCCGGCGGGCGGGGCGAGCAGTTTGAGGTAATCCATGTGGTTGGCTCCTGTAGGACGGTTGTTATTTGGTCAGCTTTTCGAAGCGTGGGCGATGGTGATAGGCGTGTGCTGTTCTTGCTCGCATTGCCCATTTCGCGCTTTTTGCATCTTGCGCATGTGATGCGTTGGTCCGCGCCACGGGCAACGCAAGAGAGCCGGATTGATTCCGTGATCTGTGATCACAGTGTGTGTTTGTTGCTGATCTGTGTCAATCCGGTTTGCCTAGGGGATAACCCTTCTGCGAAGTAATCGCCTAGGCGAATTTATGAAATAGGCGTTTAATAAAGCAGCGAGCTCCGCTATTCTCACGTCATCGACAGTTGCGGCGCGCGCGAGACGAGCGGGTTGAATCGCTCGTTTCGAGGACGCGCCCAACTGAAGAACCGCTTCTGCTTACAACAATCAACCCCGAACCGCAGTCATGACGCAGGGATCGCCGTCTCCCGCAGCACCCGTCCCGCATCCGCCGTTGCAGGGCGGCCAGCTCGTGATTGCCACCATCGTGGTGGCGCTTGCGACCTTCATGACCGTCCTCGATACGTCGATTGCGAACGTCGCCGTGCCGAATCTCTCGGGAAACCTCGGCGTATCGGTCGATGAGGGAACGTGGGTCATCACGATCTTCGCGGCCGCGAATGCCGTATCCATTCCATTGACGGGCTGGCTTACGCAGCAGATCGGCCAGATCCGCCTGTTCGTCGGCGCGATTCTGATGTTCGTGTTCGCTTCGTGGCTTTGCGGCATCGCGCCTGACCTGCCTTTCCTGCTGGGCGCGCGGATCTTGCAAGGCCTCGTGGCCGGGCCGCTCATTCCCTTGTCCCAGGCCGTGCTGCTGAGCTCGTATCCGAAGGCGCGCGCCAACATGGCGCTGGCGCTTTGGGCGATGACCGCCACGGTCGGTCCGATCGCAGGACCGGTGCTAGGCGGCTGGATCACCGACAACTACAGCTGGTCGTGGATCTTCTACGTGAACATTCCGGTCGGCTTCATTGCGGCGGGCGCCACGTGGATCATCTATCGCAAGCGCGAGACGCCGACGAAGAAACTGCCCATCGATACGGTCGGCCTTGCGTTGCTCGTGGTGTGGGTGGGCTCGCTTCAGGTGATGCTCGACAAGGGCAGGGACCTCGACTGGTTCGCATCGCCCTTCATCGTTGCGCTGGGGCTGATCGCCCTCGTCAGCTTCGCGTTCTTTCTCGTGTGGGAGTTGACGGAGGCGCATCCGGTCGTCGACCTGAGGCTCTTCGCATTGCGCAATTTCAGCAGCGGCACCATAGCCATTTCCGTTTCCTACGCGCTCTACTTCGGCAACCTCGTTCTGCTGCCGCAATGGATGCAGGAGTATCTCGGCTATCGCGCTTACGACGCCGGCCTCGTCACCGCGCCGGTGGGCATTTTCACGGTATTGCTTTCGCCTTTTATCGGGCGACTTTTACAGTTATTCGATGCCCGCGTTCTCGTGACGGTCGCGTTCATGGGACTGTCCGGTGTGTTCTTCATGCGCACGCAGTATCTGAGTACGGTCGATGCGTGGCATCTCGTCATACCGACCTTGCTGCAAGGTATTCCGACCGTGCTCTGGTTCGTGCCCCTCGTGTCGATCATTCTTTCCGGCTTGCCGCCCGAACGAATTCCCGCAGCGGCGGGGTTGTCGAATTTCGCGCGCATTTTCTGCGGGGCGGTGGGCACGTCGATCGCGGGCACAGTATGGAATCATCGGACGGTCGTGCATCACGTGCGACTGACCGAACAGGCGAGCGTCGACAATCCGATTTTCAATCAGACCATCGCGGCATTGCAGTCGCAGCTTCATATCGATGTGGGTGCGGCTTACGCATCGTTCGAGTTGATGGTGGCGAATCAGGCTGCCGTCATGGGGCTCGACGATTTCTTCTATGCGTCCACGTTCATTTTCATTTTGATCATTCCGCTTATCTGGATTACGCGGCCGGTGAAGGGTGGGGATTCGGCGGAGGCGGCTGGGGCGCATTGAGGCCAGGGAACAGGCATGCCTGCGGCGCGCGGTCGGGGTTCTAGTACGTCACGAACGCTTCCTGCAACGCGTGCGTGGTTCTCGTTCCCGTGAGCGCCACCATCATCAGGATTCGCGCCTTATGCGGGACCTGATCGTCCGCTGCGATCCATCCATAGCGATCGTCCGGCTGTGCGGCATTGCGGATGACGATGCCGCTGCCCGTGCGCGACGCACGCACGATATGAATGTGTCTCGCGCGCGCTTTCACGAGCGAATCGATCAACTCGTGCGCCACGTTGCCGTTGCCCGTCCCGGCGTACACGATCGCATCCACGTCGGAGCACGCCATGTGTTCGACCACCGTCCGGTTGATGCCGCCATGCGCGTAGACGATAGCGACCTCGGGCAAGGTTTGGATGGTGTCGATGCTCCATTCGCTTTCCACCGTATGCCGCCGCGCCACCAGCCGATAAAAACGCGCGCGTCCCTCGACCACGTAGCCTAGCGGACCGAAGGTCGAACGAAACGCTTCCTGCTTGAAGGTGCTGGTCTTGACGACGTCGCGCGCCGAGTGAATCTCGTCGTTCGAAACGACGAGCGTACCCTTGCCGCGCGATGCCGCGCTCGACGCCACCACGATCGCGTTGTACAGGTTGAGCGGTCCGTCGGCACTGAGCGCAGACGCCGGGCGCATTGCGCCGACCACGACGACGGGCTTCGCACTCGGCACCACCAGGTGCAGAAAGTATGCCGTCTCGTCGATGGTATCGGTGCCGTGCGTCACCACGACGCCGTCGATGTCGTCCCGCTTGAGAAGCGCGCGAACATGCCGCGCGAGCCCGAGCAGCTCCTCATTGCCAAAGTTTTCAGAGCCGGTCTGGAAAAGCTGGGCCGTTTGGATATCGGCGAGATCGCGCGCGCCGGGCAACGCGTCGAGCAAATCATCCACCGTTTCGACAGAGCAGTCGTAGGTCGCGGTATGCGCGGCCGACGCACCGCGTCCCGCGATGGTGCCGCCCGTGCCGACAATGACGACGCGCGCATTCATGATGCAGCACGCGGCGAGAAGGGGGTGTCGTCGAGCGAAGGTTCGCGCCCGGCCATCCGTTGCGCGAGCACGTGCGCCGAGCCCATGGCGAGCGTGAAGCCAAGCGCGCCATGACCGACGTTGAGCCAGAGATTCCGGTATTTGGACTCTCCGATGATCGGCGTCCCGCGCGGGGTGGCCGGCCGCAAGCCCGCCCACGCGGCTGCCGCGTCATAATCGCCCGCGTGCGGAAAGACGGCCTGCGCTTCGCGCCGCAGCGTCGCGAGCCGGGTCACATCGATCGCACTCGAATGCCCCACGATGTCCGCCATGCCCGCCACGCGCAGACGGTCGCCCAATCGGGCGTACACCACCTTGCGGTCGAAGTCCGTCACGCTCGTCGCGGGCGCAGCCTTTCCCGCGACTGCATCGAGCGTCAGGCTGTAGCCCTTGAGCGGATAGACCGGCACCCGCACGCCAATTGTGCGCAGTAAGGCCGCGCTGTCGCAACCCGACGCCACGACAACATGTTCCGCGTCCAACCTGCGGCTTCCGGCAATTGCCCGGACCTCGCCTTTGTTCGACACGGACAGCGAACGCACGGCCGTACCCAGCTCGAACGCCACGCCTCGTTCGCGCAACAAGCTTTCGAGTCCCACGCAGAAGCGGTGACAGTCGCCTGCCTCTTCGCCCGGCGTATGGATGCCGCCGACGAATCGATCTGCCACCTGGGCCAGCGCGGGTTCGAGCGCGACGCAATCGCTCACGCCGAGCGCTTGCTGCTCGCTACCGAGCGTACGCTGGTACGACAGCAAGGACGCGGCCCGCGACATCGCCATTGCGCTTCGATGCATGACGAGCTTGCCAGCGCGGACGTAGTCGAAGGCAAGCGTGGGATGGGCGGCGGTAAATTCGTGCATCAGCGAGCGGCTCAGAAAGGACAGCGCAAGGAGTTGCGCCGTGGTCGATTCGCTCATGGCCTGAGTACAGGCCCTTGCGAATTGCCAGCACCAGCGCCACTGATTCACGTCGATGGCGGGCGAGACGCGCACCGGGGCGTCGCGACGCATAAGCCAACCGGGAAGCTTCGCAAGCACGCCAGGACCGGCGAGCGGCGCCACGTAGCTGTAAGAAAGCTGCGCGCCGTTGGCGCGGCTCGCTTCCGCCGCGACCTCCGTGCGCCGGTCGATCACGCTCACTTCGTGGCCGTCCTCGCGCAAGCGGTATGCGGTCGTGAGACCGATCACACCCGCGCCGATCACCAGAATGTTCATGGCTTGCGTCGTCCTTGTGAATGTGCGGCCATTACATCTTGACGACGTCGAGCAACGTTTGATTTCCGCCCACGTAGTGATAGAGCGAGATCATTCCCTGCCTGAGGTCGCCGTGCGCGTCGAATTGCGTCTCGCCGAGTACGCCTTTGAAGTCGGTGTTGGGCATCGCCGCGAGAATCTTGTCTGGTGAGGTGGAATTCGCGCGTTTCATCGCGTCGACGATGATGTACACCGCGTCATACGCGAACGGGGCGTTGAGCTGCACCTTCTGCCCGAAGCGCGCTTCGTAGCGTTGCTCGAACGCGGGGCCATCGGGCATTTTAGCGAGCGGCATGCCGGCGATGGAACACACGACGTTGTCCGCCGCCTCGCCCGCCAGTTGCGACAGCGACGCTGCGCACAGGCCGTCGCCGGCCAGTACCTTCGAGGCGATTGCGAGCTGGCGGGCCTGCTTCGCGAACGGGCCGCCTGTCGCATCCATGCCGCCGTACATGATCACGTCGGGATGCTCGCTCTTCACCTTGGTCAGGATCGCGCGGAAGTCCACGGCCTTGTCGGTGGTTGCGTCGTGCGACAGGACGTTCATCCCGTTCGCCTTGGCGCGCTTTTCGAATTCGTTTGCGAGACCCTGACCGTAAGCGGTGGCGTCGTCGACGATGGCGACCGACTTCGCCTTCAGCACTCGGGCTGCATAGTCGGCAAGCGCCGGACCCTGCTGCGCGTCGGTGGCGACCACGCGATACGTCGTGCGAAACCCCTGCTGCGTATAGACCGGATTGGTGGCCGAGGGCGAAATCTGCAGCACGTTGGCATCGCTATAAATTTTCGAGGCCGGAATGGAGGTGCCGGAATTCATGTGCCCGACCACGGCCGCCACCTTGTCGTCCACGAGCTTTTGCGCGACCTGTGTGCCTTGGCGCGGATCGGAGGCGTCGTCTTGCGCATCCAGCGCAAGCGTGATCTTCTGTCCGCCGATCACGAGGCCCTTCTTGTTGATCTCCTCGACGGCAAGCCGTGCGCCGTTCTCGGTGTCCTTGCCGAGGTGCGCATTGGCCCCCGTCAGAGGCGCGACGTGGCCGATCTTCACTACTTCATCGGCGCACGCCTCGACCGGATGCAGGACGACGAACGCACTTCCAAATGCGGCGCAAACCGCCAGATGCAACGCTGCTGACATGACGCACTCCCTGTTTTGAATCGGTTCTTTCCGGCCGTCTTCGCCCCGGAACTGACTTCAATGTAACGGCGACGAAATAGGCGACATTGCACGCGCTCACGGAAAAATAGAACGAATGCGACAAGTCGCACCGATCGCTTTTCGGCGCTCCTATACTGGCGCCGACGACCTCACGGCATTCAAGGAGTGCATGGATGGCAATGGCGAATGCAAAAAAGTCCGATACCGCGACGCTCGGGCGCGGACTTGTCGAGCGGCTCGATCGCATGGACGGCGTGGATCGCAAGGTATCTGCGCGACGCGCGGGCGCCGAGCTCAGCGTCGGCCTTCTACTTTGGCCGAGCTTTCCGCTGCTTTCGCTCGCGAGTTTCTGCGACTGCCTGCGGCACGCCGCGGATCTCGGCGACCAGAGCCGCCAGTTACGGTGTACGTGGACCTTGCTCGGGCCGACGGACGACACCGTGGAAGCGAGTTGTGGCGTGAGCGTGCCAGTTCGGGCGTATTCCGGGAAGGCGTCGCGATTCGACTACTTCGTGGTGATCGGCGGCTTGCTGCCCAGGCTCGAACATGTCGACGAGCGCTACTGGGACGCGCTGCGCGACGCCGACGCAGCCGGCGTGCCGCTCATCGGCCTGTGCACTGGCAGCTTCGTGCTGGCGAAAGCGGGCTACATGCACGACCGCGTCGCGTGCGTGCACTCCTTTCACTACGACGATTATCAGTCCATGTTTCCTGGCCTGCGCGTGGTCACGAACGCCGACTACGTGATCGACGGCAACCGCATTACGTGCGCGGGCGGCGTGTCGGCCATCGAACTCGCCACGCGGTTGATTTCCGTGCATTGCGGCGCCGACCGCGCGTCGAAGGTCATTCACCAGATGACGGTGAGTCGCAAGAGCGGCACGTCCTTCGTCGAACGCCGCCGTGCGCTCGGCTACCTTGCCGTCGATAGTCTCTTGCTGCGTCACGCGATCGTGCTGATGGAGGAGAATCTCGAAGCCCCGCTGACGATCGCCGCGATTGCCAGGATGACCGGTTCAAATGCGCGGCAACTGGAGCGCGTGTTCATGTCTGAAATGGGCGTGACGCCGAAGGAGTTCTACCGGACGATGCGCTTGCGATACGCCCGCTGGCTACTCTTGAACTCGGCGAAGCGCGTCACCGCGATCGCCTACGAATGTGGCTTCGCGGATTCGGCGCACTTCATTCGCGGCTTTCGCGAAGCGTACGGTGTGACGCCGGGTAAGCTGCGCGCGTCGCTTAGCCGAACGTGAAGTGCGGAGGTCTTTGGACTTCGCTTACTTTGGCGTGCGCTTAGTTGCTGGCCGTGTCTGCAATGAATCGTGCAAAGTTCGGTGTAAGTCATCGTGCGAGATGAACATTTCGATCCAGTTGCCTGTCGGCGTTGCCCGGCCGAAGTGCGTGACTTCTAATCGACGACGCAGCCTTGGGAAACGATGAGCCCGGACTTCGGCAGAAGAATGATTCCGGTTGAGGTAGCGAAGTAAGTGCTCGAGTCGAGTCTCTGGAACGCGCCTCGATTCTGGAGGGTATTGAGCTGCGGCAGCGCTGCCGTTTCCGCACAGTCGAGCCGCAGCATTGTAAAGCGCGCGCTAGTCGGGCAGTTCGATGGTTCCTTCCATATATTGAACCGCGTGACCGGATATCAAAACACGCTCCGGTTCGATCTCGCAATGTAGAACGCCGCTTCGTTGGGAAGCCTGTAACGCGACGAGCTTCGGCTTGCCAAGAATGTCGGACCAGAGCGGAGCAAGCGCCGCGTGAATGGACCCCGTCACCGGGTCTTCGGCGCCGCCGTTCGCTGGCCAAAAGTATCGGGAGACGAAGTCGTATTGGTTGCCACGAGCGGTGACCGCGACATCCAGTGGTCCAAGTTGCGCGAGCAGTTCCAGATTTGGCACGACGGCGCGTACCTCGGCTTCGGTGTCGTAGAGGGCGATGTATGACTGCTGGTTTATGAAGACTGCCGTTGGCTTGATCGACAAACCATACGCGAGCTGGTCCGGAACATCTTTAATCCGTTCACTTTGTCGTCGCGGAAAGTTCATTTCAATCAGCCCCCGCTCGCGCCGATGAACAGAGAACGCGCCCGTTGCTTCTGCATGGAAGACGAGGTGATCGTCTTGAGGGAGATGTTCGAACAGAACGAAAGCGCTCGCCAGCGTCGCGTGTCCGCAAAAGGCGATTTCCTTGATCGGTGAGAACCACCGGATGTCGAAAACGCCATCGTCTCGACGCACGATGAACGCTGTTTCCGACAGGTTGTTTTCGCTGGCGATGGCTTGCATTAGCGAAGCGGGAAGCCACGCGTCGAGCGGAATGACCGCCGCATAGTTTCCCTTGAATACTTCGCTGGTGAAAGCGTCTATCTGATAAAGCTTCAGTTGCATGGGCGGTAGAGTCGAAGAGAGATGAGCTAGTTCGTTCCTATCCTATCGGCTTGAATGATTCGCGAACATGCACAGTTTCCATCTGACACGCTGAAAAGTGACAGCCTCGAAGCCATCGCGTAGCCGCGCCCGACTTGCCAAAACCCGTGCCCCGGATAGTTGTTCCGTCCACGAAAAATCTTCTCTTTTTTCTGCTCAGTGCAGAGGGCGCATGTTTGCCATCATCGCATCAGCGGACGCCATTGAGCATGGGGGAGGGTGCTGCCACTTACGACCGGATGGCTTTCACCGATAGCCATGCAAATGTATTGCTCCACGTAATGGCCGCCGATGGACTTACTGTGAATTACGCGAGAAGCTCGATGTCGACCGCCAACGGTGACGACCGTCTTGCTGTCGCGGAGTTTTCCGAAAAGGTCGCATTCGGGTTTGCTGACGGTTTCGCCTTGCAAACGAAGCTTTGGATCGCAATTGAAGCGGTACCGCTGCACTTACTCGACCTTCGCTTTTCGCGGCGGATGCGCGGCTATCTTGCACGCGAGTTCGACAAAAGCGCCTAGCGCAGCAGACGAATTGGGCTCCTTCCACGCAAGGTAGAGTTCGCTCTTCGTGTGCTCTTCGCGCAGAGGACGAAAGACGACGTTTTCCATGTGCGTTCGTTGAACCGACGCCGGTACGAGCGTCACACCGAAGCCGGCGCTTACAAGGCCAAGAGAAGCGTAGATCTGGCCCATTTCAAAGCTCGTGGAGGGAGAAAATCCGGCAAGCGCGCACAACTGGTTGATGGCGGCGTGATAATCCGGCGCGACATCCTTCCGATAATTAATGACGCGCAACTGCTTACAGTCCTTGATGGAAATGCGTCGTTTGGCTGCTAGAGGATTGTCTTTAGCGATGGCAACGTAAAACGGCTCCTGGAGCAACAAGACGCTGTTCAGTTGAGTATTTGGCGGCAACGAACGGACGAATGCCAGATCGACGTCTCCTCGGTTCAAGGCATTGATCTGTTCCGCAGAGGAAAACCATTGAAGCTCGACGGTCACCGCAGGGTAGCGCTGTTGAAAATCGCGCAAGAGCGGTGGCAGCAGTGTGTACGCAATGTGTTCGAAGAACCCAACCGCCACCCGGCCGGTTTCGCCTCTTGCTGCACGTTGCGAATCCACGATTGCGGAGTTCGTGTCCTTAAGAATCTGCTGGGCCCGTTCCTCGAAGACCTGGCCCGCCAATGAGAGAAACACGCGTTTACCTCGGCGCTCGAAAAGCGCTACGCCGATTTCTTCTTCCAGTTCCCGTATCTGCCGGCTCAACGGCGGCTGCGCCATGTGCAATTCGTCCGCCGCCTTCGTGAAGTTGAGTGTGCGTGCCACCGTCAGGAAATAGCGAAGATGACGCAGTTCCATTTGGAACCTTTTGAGTATCGATACGCGACCTATTATATCTTTTACATTGGATGCGAACGCTCTTAGGATCATGAGACCACACTAACAAGTCAGGAGATTCCCTCATGAAACTTACGACGTCGCAGTTGGAAGCGTACGAGCGCGATGGCTTCGTGGTTCTGCCAGAGCTTTTCTCGAAAGAAGAAGTCGAGCATATGAAGAGCGAGTTGCGCCGAATCCAAAAAATCGACACCGACCATCTCGTTCGTGAAAAAACGGGCGGCATTGCAAAAACGATTTATAAAGTTCATGAGACCGCCAGTCCAACGGCATCGCCGATTTTTCACTCCGCAGTGCGCTCGCCCAGATTGCTCGAACCCGCACAACAATTGATCAACGATCCCCAACTTTACGTCTATCACACGAAGTGCAATTTGAAGACGGCAATCGACGGTTCGGTCTGGCAGTGGCACCAGGATTTCGGCACCTGGCATATGGACGGCGTGAAAGAACCGCATATGACAACCGCGTTGGTCATGCTCGATGAGCCGACCGAAATTGGCGGATGTCTCTACTTTATTCCGGGAAGCCACAAACTAGGCTCACTCGATCCAACGTTCGATGAGACGACCGGTTATCGCTTTTACGTGGTACCCAAGCCGACCATGCTCGATATCTTGTCCAGCCATCCCAAGGCCGTGCCTATCATCGGCCGACCGGGAACAGTGGTGTTCTTCGACGCAAACATCGTGCATTCATCGGGTCACAACCTTTCAGGTGACGATCGATGGCAAGCCTATGTCGTCTACAACCAGGTGGAGAACAAGCCAGAACAGGTGAAGCAGCCGCGACCGGATTATGTGCGCTCGACCAATTTCGCTCCTCTCGAGGTAGGTTCGGACGAGATTCTCGACAGAGTTCAGATCGACTGAAATCTATCAATTTACTTTAGCGAGTCGGCTGCAGGCGGCAGCGTGTCTATCGACGCGCCAGCGTGCTCGCATGGTCCATCGTTGGATCGCATCAATTGGACTGGACGCCGCCGCGTGCGGCACGCATGAAGGCATCGTTGATCCATCAACGCATAGGGAATGTACGCCCGGTCCAATTACTTTTGACTCATACGCAGACGTTGCGTGGGCTGCTTCGGGCTTCCAGAATTTCATACGTGATGGAAGCCAAGAGTGAGAGTGAACGTATCCTTCGCGACATCGCTCAGTCCTGAAAGTGTGAGCGCGGCCTCAAGCGCTTGCCGCGAATACGCTCATTCGTTGAAGAATCCGACTCAGCAGTTGTTCCGCGGCGCCGGAAAGCGGCCGTCGCGCCTCCACGAGAATGCGTGCCTTCGCCTCCTCGAATAGCGGGTGCTGTGTGTGTCCGCGTGCGAAGCCGTTTGGGGGCCGAGGGGAAGGTATGCAATTGACTGAAAGCGCGGCTTGCCACACGTTTAGTGGCTCCGGATTAACCGAGAGTCCGTCGGGCTGTGTTCAACGAACGTTGGTCATTTGGCAATTTACATAATCTTAATTAGCGCAGATTTGCGTTGTAGCGGCTAGATTGTAATGTCCGTATATGGACTCCTCCTCGTTTGCAAACACTCCGCGTGTCAGCCCTAGTATCGATCGCTCACGTATATCCGGTCTCATGAAGCTGCGCCTCAATGAGGCAGCGGACCCTGATGGGCTATTCGCGCGCTGATTCCCAATCGCTTTTACGGGCTCGAAGCCCCGGACATTAGCGGGTTCGATCAGCGCCGGTTCGACCTGTTGGCCATCATGCGGCTTGTTTTGCAATCTTAAAGAAGGTATCGCTAGTCGCGAACGACTTTACTGCGCAGCCAGCCTTGGCTGGTAATCTGTTTGCCGTGTGATCATCGCCCACGCGATCCTCGTAGTCTTGTTCGCCAAGGCGACCGCGGCAACGTTGGGATGCCGGCTTGCCGCAATACGCATGACCCAGAGACTTAGCGCATCAGTCCTGCGTTTGGCCATCTGGATCATCGCTCGAGCGCCGTGAATCAAGAGGCAACGCACATAAGAATCGCCTCTCTTACTGATTCCGAGAAGCCGTTCCTTGCCGCCTGAACTGTTCTGCTTGGGCGTCAACCCCAGCGATGCAGCCATCTGTCGTCCATTGGCAAATTGCCTGGCATCGCCCACTGCGGCCAACAAGGCCGTGGCGACCATCGGACCGACGCCACGCAACTGCTGCAGACGCACCGCTACGGGATCAGATGCCGCGATGGCAGTGATTTCGCGGTCTAGTTGTGCTATCCGATCGTCCAGTGAGCGCAGGTCTTCCCAGATCCCCGTGAGCAGTCGACGGAAACGATCACTCAGACCGCAGTTGGTATCTTCGAGCCAAACAGGAACTGCGCGTCGTAGCTGAAGTATCTGTTTGGGAGCCACGAGACCGTACTCGGAGGCCAAGCCACGAATCTGGTTTGCTTTCGCGGTTCGTTGCTCCATCAGTCCAGTGCGCACCCGGTGAGCTGCCTGCACGTCTTGTTGCCCGACCGTCTTGACGGAGACGAAACGCATGCCAGGCCGACTTATCGCTTCACAGATAGCTTCAGCATCGTTGGCGTCGTTCTTATTGCTCTTGACGTACGGCTTCACGAACTGCGGAGCGATAAGCTTGACCGTATATCCAAGCATCTGGAGACGCCGTGCCCAATAGTGAGCCCCGCCACACGCCTCCATTCCGATCTGTGCATGCAGGGGAACCGTTTTGCGCAGGATATCCAGCCATTCATCGCGTGCAAGCTTGCGACGCCAGACCGTCTTCTCGCGTCGATCCACGCCGTGAACTTGAAAGACATTTTTTGCGAGATCGATCCCGACGCGAATGATGTCCATCTTGTGTTCCTCCTGATTGACCGGTTGAAGACAACTGCAATCATGCGCCCTGTTCCCGCGGGGTGAGGAGGAGTCCATCCCATTGCTTTTAGCCAGATTCAAATGTCCGCTTCGAGCCGCCTAAGCTTACCCCGCGCCGATGCTGCGGCGCAGGAGACCGCGATGGCTGCAACGGACACGATTACCATGTCGATGCGCGAGTTGGACCGATTCAAAGTGATTCAGTCAGTGGTCGACGGACTGCTCAAACCGTGGCGGGCCGCCGAGCGACTTGGACTGAGTACACGACAGGTGCGGCGTCTCAGTGCGCGGTTACGCGAACAAGGCGCGCCGGGCCTGGTTTCCGGCAAGCGCGGTCAAACGGGCAATCATCGTGTCGACGCGGGCTTGGCGGTCCGGGCCGTGGCCATCGTCAAAGAGCGCTATAGCGATTTTGGCCCGACGCTTGCCTGCGAGAAGCTGCGCGAGTGTCATGACATTCGGCTGGCCAAGGAAACCGTTCGGCGGCTCATGATCGGCGCCGGACTCTGGACGCCACGTCGACAGCGTCCTCCAAGGATCCATCAGCCGCGCAACCGTCGCTCATGCTATGGCGAGCTGATCCAGATCGATGGTAGCGATCACCGCTGGTTCGAAGATCGCGCGCCGGCGTGCACGCTGCTGGTGTTCATCGACGATGCCACCAGCCGTCTGATGACCCTGCACTTCACGGCCACCGAATCGACCTTCAGTTATTTCGAGGCAACGCGCCGCTACATCGAGCAGCACGGCAAGCCCTTGGCGCTGTATAGCGATAAAGCCAGTGTGTTCTCGCTCAACCGGGGCTCGCGCAAGGCTGACAAGGGGGTCACGCAGTTTGGCCGGGCCTTGTACGAGCTCAACGTCGAGACCCTGTGCGCCAACAGCAGTCAGGCGAAGGGGCGCGTGGAGCGTGCCAACTTGACCTTGCAGGATCGGCTCGTCAAGGAATTGCGGCTGCGCGAGATCAACACGTGGGAGGCCGCGAATGCTTATGCGCCCCACTTCATCGCCGACTTCAACGACCGTTTCGGCAAGCGCGCGAAGAGCGACTTTGACGCGCATCGTCCGGTGCGTGCCGACGAGGATCTCGATTCGATTCTGACGGCACGCGAATCTCGTTGCGTCTCGGCCTCGCTGACGGTGCAATACGATCGCGTGATGTACCTGCTTGAAGATTCGCCGGCGACGCGCGCCTTGATCCATCGCTATCTCGATGTGTACGAGTACCCGGACGGGCGCATCGAGATTTGGGCGAATGGCGCGGCGTTGCCCTGTCGGCGTTATGATCGCCTGTCCCATGTCGACCAGGGCGCTGAGGTCGACAACAAGCGTCTTGGACACGTCCTTGCGCTGTCGAGGCAGGTGCAGATGGAGCGCGACAATCGCCCTATCAAGTCAGCGCCCTCACGCACCAATCGGGGCGAAGAGGTGCGCCCGAAGATGCGCGCCAACAACACGCGCAAGCAACGCGAACTCAAGCAGATCGACCTGAACGCGATGATGCTCAGAAGTGCCGAAATGCGGGCAGCCTCGGTGGGGAAACTGTCTTCTTTGGAAGCAGGAACCGACCCCAAACCGGACATTTCAATTTAGCCGGATATCGGACATTTCAAATTGGCCTCGACATGAACGTAGGTCCCAAGTTCAAATGTTGTGTTTCTGCCGAGTAGAGATGTCGCCTTTTGGCTTAAGTTCATTGCCGGACAAGAGGTTCTGGCGCGCGAGCAATCATCGACTACCTGAGGGCGTGGCGCAGCGCGCGCTTGGGTTGATCCGCGAGCGCTACGCCGACTTCGGACCCACCCTGGCATGCGAGAAGTTACGGGAGTGCCACGGCATCAGACTGGCTGTCGAGACAGTGCGAACGTTGATGACGGCCGCAGGACTCTGGGTTCCCCGCAAGCAGCGCCCGCCCAGCATTCACCAGCCGCGTAATCGGCGTGCGTGCCTGGGTGAGCTGATTCAGATCGACGGCAGTGAACATCGCTGTTTGAAGAGCGAGCGCCGCAATGCACGCTGCTTGTGTTTATCGATGACACCACCGGACGGCTGATGACGCTGCACTTCACCGCTACCGAGTCGACCTTCAGCTATTTCGAGGCGCTGTCAAAGTACTTGCGCGCACACGGCAAACCGATGGCGTTCCGTAGCGACAAGGCCAGTGTGTTCAATGTCAAGAACCGTTCGAGCACGGCGGGCAAAGGCGTGACGCAATTCGGGCGAGCCTTGTACGAGCTCAACATCGACGCATTTTGAGCAAGCACGAGTCAGGCCAAGGGCCGCGTGGAGCGTGCCAATTTGACCTTGCAGGATCGGCAACGTCTGGACATCCTTTAGAAAAGAAGCGAATGAAACCAAATGCGGGTCAAGATAACCAACGTAATACGCAAAAAATCAAATCAACCGTATTTCCGAGTTAGACATTAACAGCATAATGTTGCTTAAAAATGGCATACGCCTCCGAACACCCAACACGAGCCTCACCCCCTCCCCTGAACCCGTCGCATGATCCGGTCAAGCGCCTCCGAATAACTCGCGAAAGTCCCCTTCTGCTGCAACTCCGCGTGAAGCTGCTCGTTGATGCCGCCCGGCGTGCTTGACTCCTTGATCATCTTCGAGAACGGTTGATCGCCTCGCGTCGTATCGTGTGCCAAGCCGACGTGATAGCCCGACAAAAACGATCGGGCCGCCTCATACGGCATCCCTTGGCGAACGAGCCACGCAGCCTGCTCTTCCAGTAGCGCGTAGAAACTGGCCATGGTTGCCGTGACTGCCGACAGTGCATCGAACTGATATTCGCTGTCTACTTCGACCGCCTTACCCAATGGTCCAAAGAGCGCTCGCGCGAGTTCGCTCGGCGGACAGATGGCCGTGCTGCCCTTGCCTTCCGCGACGGCCGGCAAAGGAACCGCGCGCGCAACACTCGCGGCCGTGCGCACCATGCCGAACACTCGCTCGATCGACACGCCCGCCATGAAGCTGATGACCTGATGCCGCACATCGAACTCGAGTTCGCCAAGCACCGTCGACGCAAGTTGCGGCACGACCGCGAGACACACGACGTCGCTGGTGTCGAGCACCTCCTGATTGCTGCTGCACACCGCGACGCGCGCGTCGAGACTCGCAAGTTTCGCGGCGATTTCGGCATTGCGCGGCGAAAGCGCAATGTGTTCAAAGGGAACGTCGAACCGAATCATTCCGGTCACGACGGCCCGCGTGATCGTGCCGGTGCCAATGAATCCAATGCGCATAGTGCCTCGTATGGTCTGAGATGAACGGTTCAATCGAGCCCGAGCCACGTGGCCTTGGACTACATATACCGTATCGTGCCGCAAACTGCGTTGTCATGCCGCGAGCGAAAATAGCAGCCAAGCGCAGTGGCCAATGCCGCAACAACGAGCCGTCGCGACATTGAGTCGGTCATCGATCGATGCGCCTAGCGAGCGTGCGATGCTCATCGTGCAAGCGCGCGATCGCCCGCCGAACCAGGGTCCGTGGCGCGAATGGCTCCGCTTCATTTGACCAACTCGACGCCGGACGAAAACTCACGCGATCTCGCTGACGTTGCACAAGGCGGTGCTCGATGCCATTATCGGCGGCGACGGCCCGCGCGCGAGCGCCGCCATGCTGGAACATCTCGTCGATACGGAAGCGCGCCGTCGACGTTCCGCACGGCTGCAAGGAGACAGCGGCTCAGAGGCGTAAACACGCAGTGGTGCCGCGCAACATCTTTCGTTTGATCAATCGTGAGGACGTGTCATGGCGATCATCAGCGATGTCAGTAGCGACTATTTCCGCATTCCCCTGCCCGTGCCGTTGTCCGACAGCACACACGGCCTCATTCCCAATTTCGAGCTGGTCACGGTAACCGTTCGCGATGCCGATGGCGCCCAAGGCGTCGGCTACACCTACACCGTCGGGCGCAACGGCCGTTCGGTTCAGGCGGCGGCAAACGAGATCGCCGAACTGGCCCGGCATCAGGATGCGGACCTGGCCGAAGCGCTCTGGAAATCGATCTGGTGGGCCATGCATTACGGTGGGCGCGGCGGCCCGACTGTCCTCGCGCTATCCGCTTTCGACATGGCGATCTGGGACCTGAAGTCGAAGCGCGCGAACCTGCCGCTCTGGCGCATGCTCGGCGGCTACGATCCCAAGGTGCCGGTCTATGCGGGTGGTGTCGATCTGGACTTTCCACTCGATCAGTTGTTGCGCCAGGCGGAAGGTTTCATCGACCAAGGCTTTCGCGCCATCAAGATGAAAGTGGGACGCAAGAATCTGGCGGAGGACGTGGCGCGCGTCGCGGCCATGCGCGAGATGCTCGGCGACAGCTTCCCGCTGATGGTCGACGCCAACATGAAATGGTCCGTCGATGAAGCCATCCGCGCCGCGCGCGCACTTGCACCGTTCAACCCCGGCTGGCTCGAAGAGCCGACCATTCCCGACGATATCGCGGGTCACGCGAGGATCGTCAGCGAAGGCGGCTTGCCGGTCGCGACAGGGGAAAACATGCGCACGATCTGGGAGTTCCAGCAGATGATCACCATCGGTCGTGTGACGTACCCGGAGCCCGATGTCACGAATTGCGGGGGCATCACACCGTTCATGAAGATCGCCCATCTCGCGGAAGCGCACAACCTTCCCGTCACCAGCCACGGCGCCCATGACGTGACCGTGCATTTGCTCGCGGCGGTTCCGAATCGCTCTTATCTCGAAGCGCACGGTTTCGGGCTGGAGAAGTATCTGGCCGAACCGCTTCGTATCGAGGACGGTTTTGCTATCGCTCCGGAAAGGCCGGGGCATGGAATCGAGTTCGACTGGAATAGGCTGAAGGCGCTGAAGGCTTGAGCTGGCTGTCGCCTGCTCAAGCGAGCGTCGCGCATGTCTTCGCCAAACGATCGCGTATCCCGCGATGCCCCGGCGAGCGATGCGCGCGCGACGTTCACTTCTGGTTCGGCAACCGGCCACGTCTTTCGAAGCTGATTACCTTGAAGGTCACCGGAACACGTACACAGTCCGCGCCCGCGCCGAAACCTCACATCACCTTATCCAACGTGATCGGCAGATCCCGAACCCGCTTGCCCGTGGCATTGAAAACCGCATTCGCCACGGCTGCACCCACGCCCGTGATACCGATCTCGCCGACGCCACGCGCGCCCATCGGCGTGTGCGGATCGGCTTCATCGTTCCAGATGACATCGATTCTCGGGACATCGAGATGAACTGGGACATGGTAATCGGCAAGCGATGGATTGATCACGCGGCCGCTTCTCTCGTCGAATTGAGTCTCTTCCATGAGCGCAAGGCCGAGTCCCATGATGATGCCGCCGCGAAACTGGCTTGCAGCCGTCTTGGCATTGATGATGCGGCCGCAATCGAACGAACCGAGAAAACGGCTCACACGAATCTCGCCTGTGACGACGTTCACACGCACCTCGCAAAAGAGCGCGCTATGGCTGTGCATCGACCAGTGCTGCAATTCGAAAGGCATCGGGGCTTCGGCCTCCACGGTCACTTCATCGCGCTGACCGCGAGCGAGTATGGCGCCGTAGCGTTCGTGCCGGGTTTCGTCGTCGAGCGCGCAAAGGCCGCCGTCGTGGCCGCCAACGTCGTCGGGCAAAAGACCGGATAGCGGCGAACTGTTGCCCGCAAGACGGAGCAGTTCCTTCACGAGCTTGTGATGCGCCGCGATCACCGCAGCGCCAATGGCCGCCGTCTGCTGCGAACCGCCCGCGAGCACCGCGCCGGGCAAGTGTGAATCGGCGTACTTGAACTCGATGTCCTCCATGGCGAGCCCAAGGCGTTCGGCCACGATTTGCGTCTGCGCGGTCGCCGTTCCCATGCCCATCTCGTGCGCGGCGATGCTGACGGTCGCACGCCCCGCGCTATTGAGCGTGATGCGCGCCGCACCGCCGGGCATCCGATAGTACGGATACGTTCCCGTTGCGCAGCCCACGCCAACGAGCCAGTCGCCGTCGCGGCGTGCGCCCGGCTCGCCGCGCTCGGCCCAACCGAATCGTTCACGGCCGGTCTTCCATGCCTCGACGATTCCGCGCTGGGAAAATGGCAGTCCCGTCGTCGGATCTTTCTGCGGCTCGTTCTTGAGTCGCAACTCGATAGGGTCCATGCTCATGGCGTGCGCGAGTTCGTCGATGCCGCATTCGAGTCCGAAGGTGCCGACCGCCTCGCCGGGCGCGCGCATGAACGTATTGGCCGTCATGTTCATCTTGACGGTCTCGACATCGAGCAGAAAACTGCGCGACGCATATGCGCTCTTTGCCGGCAAGATGAACGGCTCGGGCATGTTGTTATGCGGCGTCATGGCGACCGTGCCGGTATGAATCAACGCGTCCAGGGTTCCATCAGCCTGGGCACCGAGCGCCACGCGTTGCTCGGTGAGCGTGCGTCCACCGACGATGCGATATACGCCCTCGCGCGTCAACATGATCCGCACCGGACGTTTCACGAGTTTCGATGCAGCCGCGGCCAAAACCTGGTGTTGCCAGATGGTTTTGGAACCGAATCCGCCGCCGACATACGGTGACGTGACATGCACGTCCTTCTCGTCGATGCCGAACACCTGCGCAATGGTCCACGCTTCGTGCGCGACCGCCTGCACGGTATCGTGGATACGCAGCGTCTCGTCCTTCCAATAGAGCGTCGCCGCATGCAGTTCGATTGGATTGTGATTGTGACGCGGCGTCGTGTAGCGCACGTCGATCTTGTGCGGCGCGGCGGCGAGCATTGCCTCGGCATCCTTGATCTCGAGCTTGAGCGGCTCGCCCTGAAACACGCCCGGCTCCGAGCCGTGCGCCTTCGCTGCCGCCAAGGACGTCACCGCATCGCCTGAGGTCTCGTACGTCACCTGTATCAGCGACTGCGCGTGGTCCGCCTGCTCTTGCGTTTCGGCCAGCACGAGCGCAACCGGTTGACCGTTCCAGTGAACCTGATCGTCCTGCATGATCGGCACATCGTCGCCACCCGCGGCCTTAGGCTTCGTCATGAACGCGGGCATCGGCTTCAGACGCGGCGCGTTCTTGTACGTCATCACGAGCACGACGCCCGGCGCGGCGTCCGCCGCCGACGTATCGATCTGCACGATGCGGCCGCGCGCTATCGATGCGTACTTGAGTGCCGCGTACGTCATGCCATCGACTGGAAACTCGGCCGAGAAGGTCGCCTGACCGGACACCTTCAACGGTCCGTCGATACGGCTAACCGGTGCGCCGATCAGCCCGTGCTTGTGAAGGATCAAAGGGTCCGGCTTGCCGCCGGGAATGAAGCTATCGGGTGCGAGGGCGATGGCTTTTTTCATGACCGCCTGCACGGCGTCCTTGAGGATAGGCATTAGAGGATCTCCTTGCGAGCGGTCAGTTTGACCAGTGTGTCGGCGATCACGCGCTGACCCAGTTCGATCTTGAAGGCGTTGTCGCGAAGACCTCGAGCGGACGCGAATTCCGCCGCTGCGGCAGCGCGAAACGCGGCTTCGGTCGCGGGTTCATCCTTGAGCGCCGCTTCGAGCGCGAAGGCGCGCCACGGCTTGTGCGCGACACCGCCCAGGGCGACTTTCACCTCCTTGACCATGCCGCCCTGCACGTCAAGAACCGCCGCCACGGAAACGAGCGCGAAGGCATAGGAAGATCGATCACGGACTTTGCGATAGGCGGATCGGCCCGCCGATTCAGGCGGCAACGTAAGGGCCGTAATCAGTTCACCTGCCTCGAGCACCGTTTCGATGTTCGGTGTGTCGCCGGGCAGGACGTGAAGATCGACCAGGGGAATACGACGCGCGCCATTGAGGCCTTCGACTTCCACGTTCGCGCCGAGTGCGGCGAGCGCTACCGCCATGTCCGAGGGATGCGTGGCAACGCACGCGGAGGACGCGCCGAAGATGGCGTGCATGCGGTTGAATCCGTCCATTGCATCGCAGCCCGAACCCGGCTCGCGCTTGTTGCAGCGGGCGGCATCATCGTAAAAGTAGCCGCAGCGGGTGCGTTGCAGGAGATTGCCGCCGACCGTTGCCATGTTGCGAATCTGCGCGGAAGCGCCTGCAAGGATGGCCTCGGACAATAGCGGGTAGCGTTCGCGCACGCGCCGGTCAGCGGCCACGGCGGTGTTCTTTACGCCGGCGCCGATTCTCAGGCCGCCGTCATCCGTGTCGTCGATGGCGCATGAGAGGCCCGTGATATCGATCAGCATCGTCGGATGCTCGATCGTCTCTCGCATCAGATCGACGAGATTGGTGCCGCCGCCTAGGTACTTTGCATCCGAACGGGCGCCGGACGTCAGCGCCGCCTGCTGATCCAGGGCGCGTTCATAGGAGAAGGGATTCATTGTTCGACCCCTTGCTCGACGGACTCTTTCTGCGTCTGAACCTTTCCGAACGTGATCTGAATGGCGTCGACGATACCGTTATACGCACCGCAGCGGCACAGGTTTCCGCTCATCCGTTCGCGCAGTTCCGCATCGGTCAGTGAGAAGCCTTCCGCACTCACGTCCTCGCTGACATAGCTCGGCACGCCGCCTCTCAACTCCTTTTCCATTCCGATAGCCGAACAGATTTGACCGGGCGTACAGTAGCCGCACTGAAAACCGTCATGCTCGACGAAGGCTTCCTGAAGTGGATGAAGCGCGCCCGGTGCGCCGAGTCCCTCGACGCTGGTGATCTCGCGGTCCTGATATTGAACGGCCAACGCGAGGCAACTGTTGATGCGCGTGCCATCGACCAGCACCGTGCAAGCGCCACATGCGCCTTGATTGCAGCCTTTCTTAGCGCCAAAAAGATGGAGATGTTCACGCAGCAGATCGAGCAGCGACGTTCTTGGATCGAAGTCCAGGTCGACTGCCTTGCCGTTGATAACGAAATGCATGATTGCTCCCGTTGAATTAGAGCTCGCGCCAAGAGGCGGTGTACTGGCTGTTGAAACGAAATGAGATGCGCCCGGCGACCCACGTCAGGTTTGCCTGGACCATTAGGCAAGCGCTGGTTCTTCGTCGATTGGAACTGTTTGATCAGACGCGTCTTTCGGCAAGACCTCGACTGTTGAAATTCCGAACGACGCTTGAGACGCCTTATAGCAATTCGTGGACCTCATCTGTCGCAGCGGTGCTTAGGCCCTAGGAAACAACCAGTCGCCTTCGCCAGACGCTTGGCGGATTTTGTCCTCATCCTGACCGCAAGCATTCTCGATTCCCGCAAAAAGCCCGCTTATGATGGGACTTTCCCAATCAAGGAGCGTCAAAAATGTCCGCCACCCTCCCCCGCTCGGCGCTGATCATCATCGACGTACAGGAATCGTTTCGTCAGACCGCCGACTGGTCGGATGCCGATCTGCCTGCTTTCAAAAGCGCCATCCTCCGCTTGGACCGTGGCGCGCGCGAAGCCGGCATTCCGGTCGTCCATATCTTTCACATCGGCAAGGCTGGTCCGTTCACCAGGGAATCCGGCTTTGCCGTGCCGCAGGAGTGGCTGCCGGGCGCACCCTCCGTGGTCTTCGAAAAACATACGCACAACGCGTTCACCGACACCGGCCTCGATCTCTGGTTGCGTCGCCGGCAGATCGATCATCTCGTCATCACCGGCATCCGCACCGAGCAATGCTGCGAAACCACGACGCGCGTAGCCTCCGACATCGGCTATACGGTCGACTATGTGACCGACGCCACGCTCACCTTCCCGATGACTCACGCGACGAGCGGACGCGTCTATTCGCCGGCAGAAATCAAGGCGCACACGGAACTGGTCTTGCAGAATCGCTTTGCACGCATCGCCAGCGTCGACGATGCGCTCGCCAATTGGCAAACGTCACGCGCGGCATGAAGCCCGCGACATCCGTATGGTTCGTGCTGACGCCCTCCGTGCTGATGCTCGATTATGCGGGCCCCGCCGAGGCTTTTCGCATGGCGGCCGAATCCGGCGCTTCGTTCGACTTGCATCACTGCGGCCCGCTGCCTCGCGTCGCGACCTCCATCGGCACGTTTGTCGATGGCCTCGAACCGCTGCCCGACAAGCTGCCGCCGAATAGCCTCGTCATGGTCGTCGGCACCACGGAATCGCCCGAGCCCGGCACGAGCGCGCCCTTCGATGCGGTCACGCATTGGCTGCGAACCGCGCCGCGCGACGACACGCGCATCGCCAGCATTTGTTCCGGCGCCGTGCTGCTCGCGCGCGCGGGCTTGCTCGCCGGGCGCCGCTGCACCACGCACTTTGCGTTAATCGATCTGCTCAAGCGCGAGGAACCCACGGCGCGCGTGCAGGACGACTGCCTGTTCGTCGATGACACCGACGTGCTGACGAGCGCCGGCATCACGGCGGGCATCGACTTGGCGCTTCATGTGATCGAGCAGATCGCGGGGGCGGAACTGGCTGCGTCAGTGGCACGACGTCAGGTGATGTACCAGCGCCGCGCGGGAGACGAATCGCAGCTGTCGCCGTGGCTTGCGCATCGCAATCACATGCATCCGGCGGTGCACCGGGCGCAGGACGTCATCGCGCGGGACCCCGCGCGCGCCTGGAGCGTGGCCGAGCTTGCGCAGGCCGCGCACGTGAGCTCGCGGCATTTGAGCCGGTTGTTCGCGGAGCATGCGGGCGTCACCGTGCTGGCGTATCAGCAAAGTCTTCGCGTGGCTCGCGCGCAAAGATTGCTGACGAGCCCGGAGCTGTCGATAGAACGCGTGGCCGAGCAATCGGGGTTCGCGTCGGTACGCGACTTTCGCCGTGTCTGGAGGCGATATCACGATACGGCACCGCGCGAGTATCGGAGTGCAAGCGCCGTCTGAGCGGCGCGTCGAACTACCGCTCGCTGCGCGACGGACCGCTTTCTGTAATCACGCCCACAGATCGCAACGGCTCCCCGATGCACAATCGATCCGGAAAACGCGACGCCATTCGGCGCCCACCGCGTGCACGGAGGAGCAATGGGTTGGAAGAGTCTGCTGACGGAATTGCCGGTCTGGACGATTGGACGCTTGAACCCGGCACGGCATGATCCGCATCGCGACGTGCCGCGCGAAATCCTCGTGCTGCGCCCGAACGATTTCGGTGAATTGCTGACCACCACGCCGATCTTCGAGGCGCTCAAGAAGCGTTTTCCGACGACGCGCCTTGTCGCGGGCATCGGCGGTTGGGGGCGGCCGATTCTGGAAAACAATCCGTTCATCGACGAGATCGTCGAGATCGATGCGCCTTGGAACAACAAGCTCGTCCAGGACCGTTCACCGCGTAACGTTCTGCGCTTTCTACTGTCGTCGCCGCAAGTCGCCGCGCTGCGCAGGCGTGGCGGCTTCGATGTCGGCATCGACGTGCTCGGCAGCTACATGGGCGCGCTTTTGATGATGCGCTTAGGCGTGCGCTACCGCATAGGCGTGCGCGGCTATCGCGGCGGTCACAGCGGATGCCAGGAATTTATCGACTTCGCGCGTCGCCAAAGTGGACGCGCCGCGCTTGCGCAGGCCGAACTGCTGGGCGCGACCGATCTGCCCGAAGCGCGGCCGCAACTCTTTCTTACCGCGGATGAGCGCGCGCAGGCCGCGAACGTCTGGCACGCCGCCGAGTCTGGCAATCGCCCGGTGCGCGTGCTGGTCGGCATCGGGGCAGGCGTGCCGACCAAGGTCTGGGACGCAAAACAGGTCGGCCCCGCGCTCGCGCGGGTTGCGTCGGCGCTCAACCGAACCGACGACGCCTGCGACATCCTGATCGTGGGCAGCGCCGCCGACAAGGCGCGCGCCGCCGAAGCGATCGCCGCCGCCGGTCCGGGCGTGCCGGTTCGTTCGGTGGCGGGAACGTTGTCGATGCGAACGGTTTTCGCGCTTGCCGAATCGGCGGATGTCGTGCTGACGAACTCTTCCATGCTCATGCACGTGGCGGCCGCGTTTCGTCGGCCGACGGTCGCGGTGATCGGCGGCAGCATCACGAGGCCGAACGTTCACGACGCGATCTGGGGCTATCCGGAGCAGTATCGGAGTGTCTCGCCGGATAGCTATGTAGAGCATGCACCGGATAAAAACTGGCCTTCTGTCGACCGGGTCGTCGAGGCAGTACTGGACTCCGTGCGCGAGCGGCGCCCTGCTGCAACGCAGAGCTGAACTTCGCCAGCGATAACGCCGTGCCGCCTACGGACGGCGGCGCGTGAGATTCTCGGCTTCGCCTCGGCACCTCATTTCAAAGGGTAAATCCCGATCCAATCAGCGACCGGAAGGACGCTCGCATCTTTTATACTCGGTTTCGATTTGGCGAAACTCTTTTCGAACATACGAAATTGAAGCCGACTGACCGTGCTCTAAGCATCTTCGAGGCATTCGAAGCCGCATGCCGCCCGATGACGCTGTCGGAACTCGCATCCGCGTCGGGCATGCCGGTCAGCACCAGTCACGGCATCGTGAAAGTGCTGACCGAGCGCGGCTATCTCTACGTCACCGGGCGTCGCAAAGACTTGTTTCCAACGCGGCGGCTGCTCGACATGGCGCTCGAGATCGCCTCGCACGACCCGTTTCTCGAACGCATCGAGCCGTCGTTGCTGGCGTTGCGCGAGGCCACGCAAGAGACCGTGATCATTGGCAAACGTCAGGGCGATCACATCGTCTATCTCGCCGTGTACGAAGGTCCGCAGACCATTCGATACAGCGCGCCGGCCGGTGCGCTCAAACCGCTCTACTCGACGTCGATCGGCAAGGCGATGCTCGGTCAACTCGACGATGCAACGCTTTCCGACTGGCTCGCGCGCACGACGCTCGCGCCGGTCACCGCGCACACTTTGACCGCTGCAAACGCGTTGATGGCCGACCTCGTGGAATCGAAGCAACGCGGCTTTTTTCTCACGCGCGGCGAAAGCGTGAGCGATGTCTTTGCACTTGCCATGCCCGTGCATGTGAACCGGGAAGTGCTCGGCATCGCGGTCGCGGGGCCACGGTATCGGATGGAAGGCGCGCTCGACGGCATCGCGGCGCGCATACGCGCGGCTATCGGCGAGATTCAGGAAGAACAGACGCGCTGAAGCGAAGGTTTGATAAATAGAAAATCAGGAGACGGAAGATGCAGGCAAAGCGCTGGACCCGCATGTTCACCGCCATGTTCGCGCTCGCCGCGATATCGACAGCGGCACACGCCGACGACGTCGTGACGCTCAAGATGGCGCATCAATGGCCCGACGACCCGAACGATTATGTGGTGCAGACCGGCAAGAAGTTCGCGCAGCAGGTCGAGCAGAAGTCGGGCGGCAAGATACACATCAACATCTTTCCGGCCGAGTCGCTCGTCAAATCGCTGAACACCCACACGGCCTTGAAGAACGGCAGCGCCGATCTCGCAATCTATCCGTACATCTATTCGGCGGGCGCGATCCCGCAGATGAACCTCATCCTCCTGCCCGGCCTCTGGAAAACGCCCGAGGACGTCTTCAAATTCCGCACCTCCGCGCCCTGGAAAGAACTCGAAGCGAAGATAGAAGCATATGGCTTCAAGACGCTCTGCTGGATTCAAATCTCGGGCGGCATGGCATCCAAGTCCAAGCCCATCAACGTGCCCGCGGATCTGCCGCAACAGAAGGTGCGCGGCGCCGGAAAGATGATGGAGGCGGCCTTGCAGAGCGCCGGCGCGAGTACCGTGTCGATGGCGTCGTCGGAAACCTATAGCGCGATGCAACTCGGCTTGCTCGATGGCTTGTGGACGTCGTCCGGAACCTTCGGTTCGTATCGGCTCTACGAAGTGGCGAAGTACTACAACTCGCCAGAGGACTACAGCATCTACTATACGATCGAGCCGATCGCGATCAGCATGAAGACGTGGAACAAGCTCACGCCCGAGCAGCAAAAGATCATGACGGACGTGGGTCGAAGCCTCGAGCAGAGCGCGTTCGAAGGGGCGAAAGCGGACGATCGCCGCGTCGCGCAACTTTTTGCGAGCCATAACGCGAAGATCCACAAGATGACGCTCGATGAGTGGAACCAGTGGCAGACCTTGTTCCAGAAAGTCAGCTTCATTAAGTTCCGCGCCGAAGTGCCCGACGGCGGACGTCTGCTCGATCAGAGCACGGCGTTCTACAAATAAGAGGCCGCGATGCGCCACGCATTGGACCGCTTCTCGCGCGGGCTCGACGCTTTTTGCCGGGGCGTCGCGTTGTCCGTCGGCGCGGCGGTCATCGCGACCGTGCTCGTCATTTCGTATGGCGTGCTCGCGCGCGAAGCGCTGCATCTTTCCGATGTCTGGGTCACGGAGGTCACGACTTACCTCATGGCCTACATGACCTTCGTGGGCACCGCGGCGCTGGCGTGGCAAGGCCGGCATCTCAAGGTCGACGTTCTCAGCGCACATCTCGGCGAACGTGGCAAGCGCGCGCTCGCGTTCATATCGACGGCCATCGTCACGGCGGTCGCGTTCGCGCTCGCATGCCTCGCATTCGACTTCTGGTGGGAGGCGTACACGAGCGGTGAACGTTCGTGGGGCATGTTCTCGCTCTCGCTGTGGATTCCTTATTCGGGCTTCTTCGCGGGCATGCTGCTTTTGTGCATCGCGCAGATCGTACGCTTGCTGACCATCGTATTCGCACGCGAACCGGCAGGCCGTGAAGTCGCCATCGACGACATGCTGCTCGGGAGAGAAGAATGAATCAGCTCGTCATCGGTGCGGGGATGTTCGGCGGCTTGCTCGCGGTGTTGTCGATGGGCGTGCCCATTGCGTTCGCGTTGCTGTTCGTCGCCCTCGCCTCGCTGTTCGTCACGGGCGGCGGATGGGATGCACTGAGTCTCGTACCGAGCACGTACTGGGGATCGGTTGCCACCTTCACGCTGACTTCCGTGCCGATGTTCATGTTCATGGGCGCGATCGTCTCCGCGTCGGGCATGGGCGCGCGTCTTTATGCGGCGCTGGCGACGATCCTCGACGGCGTGCCCGGCGGCCTCGCCGTCGCGACGACGCTTGCATGCGGCGTGATGGCGGCCGTATCCGGTTCGAGCGTGGCGACGGCGGCGGCCATCGGCGGCTTCGCTGTGTCGGAGATGCGCCGGCACCGCGTTCCCGAAGCGCGTGCATGCGGCGCGGTCGCGGCCGGCGGCACACTCGGCATTCTGTTACCGCCGAGCATACCGTTGATCGTGTATAGCGTGATCGCGGAGCAAAGTATCGGCAAACTGTTCGTCGCGACACTCATCCCCGGCGCGATCATGGCTTCTGCTTTTGGCATCTATCAGATACTGCTCGCCATGCGCGATCGTGCGCGCGGCAGCGAGAGCGAAAGGCGCACGCGGCCGCTCGCGAGCATGCGCGAACGTGTCGTCGCATTGAAAGACGTCGGCCCGTTCGCTCTGTTGATTCTCATCATTCTCGGCTCGCTGTATCGCGGGCTTGCAACGCCTCAGGAAGCGGCGTCGCTCGGTATCGTCGCAAGTCTGGTGCTTGCGGGCGTCGTGTACCGGGAGCTTTCGTGGAGCAAATTCCGGCAGATCCTGATCAGCGCGGCCCAAAGCAGCGTGATGATCCTCGCGGTGATTTCATCGGCCATCGTGTTCGGTTATGTGATGACGACGAGCCAGGTTGCGGCGTCGCTCACGCAAACCGTCGCGGGCGCGCACGTCGAACCGTGGGTGCTGTTCGTGAGCATCAACGTGTTGCTGATCTTTCTCGGCTGCTTCATGGAGACGATCGCGATCATCGTCGTGACCATGCCCGTGCTCGTGCCGGTCGTGGAGGCGTATCACTGGAATCTGATCTGGTTCGGTGTGGTCGTCGTCATCAACATGGAGATGGCGCTCATCCATCCGCCGGTGGGACTCAACCTCTTTGTCGTGCAGAGCGTCGCGCCCGATGTCCCGTTGCGACGGATCGTGCTCGGCACGTTGCCTTATGTGTTCATCATGATGGGCGTTCTCGCGCTCATCGGTATTTTTCCTTCGCTTTCGACAATGCTGCTCGGCGCGAACTGACACACGCCCGGCTTCGAGGAGTTCGCATGGACATTCGCAAAGTGGCGGGCGCGCTGGGCGCCGAAATCTCCGGCATCGATCTGTCGCGGGGCGTGACACGCGAACAAGCGAGCGTTTTGCGCGCGGCGCTCAACGAGCATCTCGTCATCTTTCTGCGTGACCAGAACCTCGCTCCCCGGCAGTTCCTGGATTTTGCGGAGGCGATGGGCGAGCCTATCGAATATCCCTTTGTGAAGAGCCTCGAAGGTTTTCCGACCATCATCGAAGTCAAGAAACTGGAAACGGAGCGCGTGAATTTCGGCGGCATCTGGCATTCGGACACGACCTATCTCGACGTGCCGCCCATGGGCTCGATGCTGCTCTCGCGCGAGATTCCGCCCTATGGCGGCGACACCCTGTTCGCGAACCAGCAGCTTGCGTACGACGCGTTGTCCGACACCATGAAGCGGCTGCTCGAAGGACTGAAGGGCATCAGTTCGTCGGCCAAGGCGGATGTGTCGCGTACCCGAGAGGATCGCATTCGAACGGACGGCGCGGGCAAGAAGCCGGACGATTTCGTGGCGAAGCATCCCGTCGTGCGCACGCATCCGGAAACGGGACGCAAGGGGCTTTACGTGAACATTGCGCATACGGTCGGCATCGACGGCATGACCACCGACGAAAGCGCGCCGCTGCTCGACTTCCTGTTCCGACATCAGGTGAAACCGGAGTTCACGTGCCGGTTCGTCTGGTCGAACAACGCGATTGCTTTCTGGGACAATCGCGCGGCTCAGCATAATCCGGTGAACGATTATCACGGGTTTCGGCGGGTGATGCAGCGGATCACGCTCAAGGGGGACGTGCCGCGATGAGGGGGGCGACGTTGGTTTGGCTCGAGTTTGTAAGGCGCGCTCAGCCAACGTATGCCGCTTCAGCGCATCCTTCAATATCGGTGCGCAAACAAAACAACGCCCCTGCAAGCGGTTGCGTCTCGAGCGCTTCCACGGACAACTTACGCGTACCGCTCGTCACAAAAAGCGTACGCATATCCGGCCCGCCGAACGTGCAGCTTGCTGGCTGCGTGACCGGCATCGGCACGACGCGGTCGATGCGTCCATCGGGCGCGTATCGCTTGACGACACCGCCGCCATATTGCGCGCTCCACAGGTAGCCATGACGATCGACGGTTGCGCCATCGGGAATTCCCGTGTCGCGGTCGAGCCGCGCGAAGAGACGTCGCTCGCCCGGCATGCCCGTCGAAATATCGAATGGAAACGCCCAGATCACGGGCTCGATGCCGTCCGCAAAGTACATCGTCGCGCCGTCCGGCGAGAAGCACAGGCTGTTGGGCACGGCTACGCGTTCGATCACGCGCGTATAACGCCCCGCTTCGAAGCGATACAGCGCGCCCACCGGCGTGCGTCCAATGTCATCCATCGAGCCGACCCAGAATCGTCCCTGTCTATCGCACTTGCCATCGTTGAAGCGCATTTGTGGCTGGCTTGCGTGCGGCGCGTCGAAACGTTCAATGGCGCCGCTCGCTGGATCGAAGAACGCGATGGCCGAGCGTAGCGCCACGATCAATCCGCGCCGCGACGCGCATGGCGCGATCGAGCCTACGAGTTCGGGCATGGTCCAGGTTTGCGTGTGGTGGTCGCCCCATTTGCGGCGGCGGATCAGATGGCTGCGGATGTCGACCCAATACAGCGCCTGTTCTTCGACCGACCAGTACGCAGACTCCCCGAGTACATCGCGCGTATTGCCGACACATTCCAGCTCGCTCAATGGGCGATCTCCTCCAGCGCTCGGCCCGTGACACGCGGACCGAGCCACGCCACCGTCGTGGCGATGATCGCCATTGCACCGCCGATGAACGCAAACACGCCAGCCTGCCCGAATTCACGCAGGAAAAAGGCGATGAAGAAGCCTGCGAATATCGAACTCAACCGGCTCCACGAGAACACGAAGCCGACCGCGCGAGCGCGCATCCAGGTTGGAAACAGTTCCGACTGGTAGGCATGCACGATGGTGGACATCCAGTTGACGACAAGCGTCTGCAGGCATCCAACCATAATGAGCCAGCCCGGCGCGTTCAGCATGGCGAAGATCGTGCCGATGATCGCCACGGATATCACACTGCACACGAGCTGCCATTTGCGCTCGAAGCGGTCGATCACGAGCATGACGAGAAGCGGCGCGACCGGATAGGTCAACACGATGAGAAACGTGTATTCGAGACTTCGCGTGACAAGAATGCCCTTCGCTATCAGAAGCGTTGGAATCCAACTCACGAAGCCGTAATAGCCGATGGTCTGGCAGAAGTTCACGATCATCAACGTGATGGTGCGCGTGCGGTAAACCGGCCCGAACATTTCGGCGATACGCCCTTCCGGATGTACCGTGCCAACGGCCTTTTCAGGTTCGGGCAACGCTTGGCCGTACTCCTTTTGCACCTTCGCTTCGATAACCGAAAGCACGCGGTCGGCCTCGGCGAGCCGCCCATGTTGCGCGAGCCAGCGCGGCGACTCGGGCAAGCGGCGCCGCAAGAACAGCACGAGCACCGCGCCGAACGAGCCGAAAAGAATCACCCAGCGCCAGCCATCGAAGCCGAACGGTCTCGTCGGCACGAACATCCACGCTAGAAAGGCCACGAGCGGCGCGCTGATTTGCGCCAGCCCGTAGAACAACGCGAATGCTTTGCCGCGCGCACCGCGGGGCGCGAGTTCGGAGATGTAGGTGTCGATCGTGATCATCTCGACGCCGATGCCTATACCGCCTATCAGCCGCCATATCTCGAGACCGTGCACCGAGCCCTGAAACGCCAAAATGAACGTCGTGACGCTATACCAGATCATCGAGCCGAGAAAGACCACCCGCCGCCCGAAGCGATCGGCGATATAGCTGAAACAGATCGTACCGATGAACAGCCCGAGGAACAGCGACCCGAGAAAGGCTGCAAGACCGTTGAGATCGAAGAACGATGCAGTGGTCGAAGTCAGCAGCTTGCTCTGGAACAAACCCGGCGCGATATAACCCGTGAAATAGATATCGTATTGTTCGAAGAGACCGCCCGCTGCGATCAGCATCAAGAGCGTCCACATGTGCCGGGTCATCGGCAGCCGGTCGAGCCTGCCGTTGATGGTGCCGGATACGACCTTCGGGTCTACGGAATCCATTGGCTGCTCCGCAAGGGCGTCGATGCGCGTACTCACCGCGCGATGTCGTCGAGCGCCAGCCCCGTGGTGCGCGGCCCGAAGAGCGCCACCGCCACGACGACGATCGTCATCGCGGCGAAGATGAAGGCGAATACGCCCGGCACGCCGAACTCGCGCAAAAAGAACGCGATGAAAAAGCCCACGAAGATCGACGACAGCCGGCTCCACGAATACACGAAGCCCACCGCGCCCGCTCGCATGCGCGTCGGGAACAACTCGGCCTGGTAGGTATGCACGATAGTCGACAGCCAATTGACCACGAGCGTCTGCACGATCCCCACCGCGATGAGCCAGCCCGGCGCCTTGAGCATCGAGAAGATCACGCCGATCACGGCCACCGAGATCGCACTGCACACGAGCTGCCATTTGCGCTCGAAGCGGTCAGCCACCAGCATGACGATGAATGGTGCGATTGGATAAAGCAGCACGATCAGGAAAGTGTATTCGAGGCTGCGCGTCACCATGATGCCCTTGGCGATGAGCAGCGTCGGAATCCAGCTGACGAAGCCGTAGTAACCAATCGTTTGAAAGAAGTTCACGACCACGAGCATCAGCGTGCGACCGCGATAGCGCGGGCTGAATGCCTCGCGCAACGTGCCTTCCTGCTCCTCGGCTTCGGGCGCGTCGGCCGGTGGCGGCAGGTCCTTGCCGTAGTCACGGCGAACGCGGGTTTCGATCATCTGCATGACGCGTTCAGCCTCGTCGAGGCGACCTTTCTGCACGAGCCAGCGCGGCGATTCCGGCAGACGCAATTGCAGATACCACACGAGCAGCGCGCCCACCGATCCGAGCGCGATCACCCAGCGCCAGCCCTCGAAACCCAGCGGGGAAATCGGCACCAGCACCCACGCAAGGAACGCGATCAGCGGCGCGCAAATCTGCGCCACGCCATATACAAGCCCGAACGCCATGCCGCGTGCGTGTCGCGGCGTCAATTCGGAGACGTAGGAATCGATCGTCACGTACTGCACGCCGACGCCGATGCCGCAAATCACACGCCACACGTTCAGTCCTAGCGCCGTATCCTGAAACGCGATGAAGACCGTCGCAATGCAATACCACAGCATGGATGCGGCGAAGACGCGGCGCCGGCCGAATCGGTCAGCGAGACTGCCGAAGCAGATCGTGCCAATGAAAAGCCCGATGAACAGCGACGCCAGAAAGCCGGCGAGACCGTTCATCGCGAAGAAAGTGGGCGTGGTCGCCGTGAGGATGCCCGAGCGGAACAAGCCCGGCGCGATATAGCCCGCGAAGTACACATCGTAGAGTTCGAAGAAGCCGCCGAGTGCGACGAGGGTGAGGAGCTTCCACAGCGTGGCGGTCATTGGCAACCGGTCGAAGCGTGCGGTCACGCCGCCTGCCGTGATGACGCGCGCCGGATAATCCGCGCTGTCGAGCGACCCGGCGACATCGGCGCCGATGGCCCTGTTCGGGGTGTTCATCCTCTTCTCCTCCTGTGCAGCCGGCTGAATGCCTAAAGCGCATCGTACCGGTCGTGAATATCGGGGATACTAACTATTCGATGAGGACGGTGTGGAATTGCTGGCTTGGTTCGCATTGTCTGTCGCTAGCTTGTCCGGGCCGCTGTCTCCTTTCGATTAGCCCAGTCTAGTGACGCATGGAGCGGCCCACAATACTTGATCGTTGAATCAACTTGATCGCGGCGCCCAAGAAAAACGGCCCTCGCGAAGGGCCGTCGGCGTCATGTCGTGCGATGCGGAGATTCAGGGCGGCAGGATCGACGTCAGCAAGCGCGTCTCGTCCGAATCGTTCTGCGGGGCGTTCGCCTTGAGGTAGTCCGCGCGTGGACGTATCAAAGCGCCGGATTCGCGCTGCTCGATGATATGCGCCACCCACCCCGCCGACCGTCCGATGATGAACAGGCAAAACGCGCTGCGCGGCGGCAGCCCCAATGCCACGGTTAGCATGGTCAGCCCAACTTCCAGGCTCGGCAGACAGCCGTAGCCCGCTGCGATCTTGAGTGCCGCGAAGAGCGGATCGACCGCGGCGTGCCGCCCTTCGAGCCGCCGCGCGAGATCGATCAGGTAGCTCGCGCGCGGGTCGCCATCCGGATACAAGGGATGATTGAAGCCCGGCAGATTCCGGTGTGCCGCATAGTGCTCCGTGAAGAGCCGTTGCGCTTCTGCAACCGTGCGGCATGCGCGCAGCAGGTCCTCGGTGGCTTCGTACGATCGCGCGGACGTGAGCCCCGTCTGCGTGAGGATGGCCGCCGCCACGCATTCGCCGATATCCGCTCCCGCCGACGCCGCGATACGCGCCACGAAGGTCGCCTGCGCGAGTTCGTGATCCGCGCACAGCACGAGCGCGGCGTCGAGCGCGGCACGATGCGCGGCAGACGCCGAACCACCGAGCACGGTCAACAGCGTCGCGGCGAGACCGTCCGCGCGTTTGCGCGTGACGCCCGCCGCAGCGCCCGGCGTTGCGCGTCGCAAATGCGCAAGGCAATGCGCCATCGTTGCGATCATGCGGCTGCATTCGATGAACTGCGCGTCGCCGGCCTGCAACGCGCGCAGATGCTCGCCGCCGAAGCGCATTGCAATATCGGCGAAGAAGCGCACGAGTTCTCGACGTGGCTGGAGACCCGCCGTGCGCGACCAGGCATCGGCGAAACGTAACGTGCGACCGCACGGCTGCCACGAAAGGATCACGTCGTCGCGTGGATTCCAGAGCGCTTTCACGACCTGTTCGAAGGTCTTTCCCTTGCGCGCGAGTTCGAGCGCCGCGACGCCGCGATAACGCGGACCTTCGGCCGTGATTTCGGTGAGCGTGCTCGATATGATCGGCTCGCCCCAGCGCATGGCGGCCGCGGCGACGGGCGCGTGGCCACTGCGGGCATCGGCGCGCGATTTCATGCGTTCGACATCCTGGCGCGCATAAAGCCGGCGCCCCTTGTCGCCTTGCGGCACGCTGCGAATCAAGCCGCGGCTGACGTAGGCGTACAACGTTTGCAGCTTGATCTGCAGCAGCGCGAGCGTTTCAGCGCGTGTCAGATAATCGCCGGGCGCGTCGGGCGGCGCGCTGGCGGCATCATGCGGGTTCGATTGCACCTCAGTCTCCTGTCGACCCAGGACGGGCGCCGAAGCGCCCGTCCTGGTCCCATGCGAAGCTGCCAGCGCAAAAGCGCCGGACGGGGCACAGTGAACCACAAGATAATCAAACGCGTGGATGCTCACAATCGGGTCATGCCAGTACCGCGGTCGAACACGCTCCGTCTATGCATGAAGTCCAGCCGTCCGGCGGAAAGTCTTGGGAATGCCGGCCTTTGGCACCTGCCCGTACATCGGCTCGCCAGGCAGCCCTTCGTGCAGCAGTTCGCGCGCGGCGATCAGCCGTTCCAGGTCTATTCCAGTATCGAAGCCCATGCTTTCCAGCATGAAGACGAGGTCTTCCGTGACGATGTTGCCCGACGCGCCCGGCGCGAACGGACAGCCGCCAAGGCCCGCGAGCGCGGAATCGAAGGAACGGATGCCTTCTTCGAGCCCCGCCAGCGCATTGGCGAGGCCGAGTCCCATCGTGTCGTGCAGATGCAGTTTGGTCAGCTTGTCGCCGATCTCCGCGCGCACGGCCTTGACCATCTTGCGTACCTGAACGGGATTGCCGTAGCCGACGGTATCCGCGAGCGCGACGGCATCGACGCCTGCTTCGGCTAGCGCGACGGCCGTTTCGATTACCTTTTGCAAGGGAATCTCGCCGTCGATGGCGCAGCCGAAGGCCGTCGCGCAACCCGGCTCGATCGCCATTGGCCGCTCCTGCTCGCGCACCCATTCGACGATTCGCCGTACTTCGTCTACCTGCTCCATGGTGCCCTTGCGCGTGTTCGAGCGGCTGTGTCCCTCGCTCACCGAAACCGGTATGCCGACGCCATGTGCACCCGCCGCATATGCCGCCTGCGCACCGCGCAGGTTGGGCACGAGTGCCATCACGCGCAAGCCGGGTTGTAGCAGCGCCGCCTTGACGATTGCCTCGGTGTCCGCCATTTGCGGCACGAGCTTTGGCGGAACGAAACTGCCGACCTCTATTTCGCCGATACCCGCTTGCGCGATTGCCGCGATCCAGCGCGTTTTCTGCTCGGTCGGCATGATCTCGTGAGCCATTTGCAGACCGTCACGCGGCCCGACTTCGCAAACCATCACTTTTTCTTTCATGGGTCCTGCTCCTTCAAAAATGAGTCTTTGCACGAACGCGCTCGTCATCAACGCAGCACGCCCGCTTCGGTCAAGGTTTCAATTTCGTGCGCATCGAGGCCGAGCAGCTCACCGAACACGTAGTCGTTGTGTTCGCCGAGGCGCGGCGGCGGCGTGAAATCGCCGCGAAAGCCGGCGTTATCGCGCCACGGAAGCGCAATGCTGCGTGAGCCGTCCGCGAGCAGCGGGAAGAGGCCGCCATCGGCGAAATACGGGTCTTCCATCACCACGCCAATGTGTCTCGAACGCGCGGCCGGCACGCCACGCGACTGCAGCGCATCGAGTGCTTGCGCGGGCGTCTGGTCGCGCAGCCACTCTGCCAGTAAATTGTCCGCCGCTGCGCGATGCGCGGCGCGGCCGAACGCATCGGAGAAGCGGGGATCGGTAGCAAGTTCGGGCTTGCGCATGGCGTCGCAGAGCGCTCGCCATTGCCGGTCGTTGCCAATGGAAACGGCGAGCCAGGCGTCGTCGCCTGAGCAGCGGAAGCATCCGGATGGTGCAGCGTCCCATTCGCGCGCGCCCGTGGCCGTTGGCGTCTTGCTGCCGAGCGCCTCGCGAAACAGCTGTTCGGGCAATAGCGCGACGGTGCTTTCGAGCATCGACAGATCGATGTACGCGCCCTCGCCGCTCACGCGCCGGTGCCGGATGGCCGCAAGCACCGCGCAGCTTTCCCACAGCGCAGTGATCGGATCGGTCCACGCAGGCAGAATGCCCATGGCCTCCACGCGCTCGTTCGGCGTGCCCACCACGCTGGCGCGACCGCTGTACGCCTGCAATAACGAGCCGTAAGCAAGCGCATCGCGCTGCGGGCCTTTGCGACCCGTGCCCGACGCGGACACGAAAATCAGATCGGGGCGAATCTGCGCAAGCGTCGCGTAATCGAGGCCAAACTTCGCCAGCACGCCGTTGGAGAAGTTTTCGACGACCATATCGCTCTGCGCGATCAGACGCCGGATCAGTTCCGGACCTTGCGGCCGGCTCAGATTGATCGTGCAGCTCTTCTTGCCGGCGTTCACCACTGCCCACCAGGGCGGACGCTGCGTATGTTCGGGCCGCGTCGCGGATTCGATCTTGATGATCTCCGCGCCCATGCCCGCGAGCATCTTGGTAGTCATGGGTCCGGCCAGCACCCAGCTGAAATCGACGACGCGCAAGCCCGCCAATGCTTTCTGTGTCATCACACGACTCCATGCCGGCGCAAGCTTTCGACTTCATCCGGCGACAGTCCGAGGCGCTCTTCGAACACCGTGCGGTTAGCGGAGCCAAGTGCGGGCGATACGACATCGCGCGCGCGTGGCAACTCTGCGCCCGAAGTCGTGCGCATGGCAAACGGCAGGCCGGGCATCGACAGTGGCGTGCCGCCCGCGCACTGCCAGCGATCGAAAAACCCGCGCGCATTCAGCTGCGCGTTATCCAGAAGATCGCGCGCACCGCTCACCGGAAAACACGCCACGCGCGCCGCCTGCGCGCGCTCGAAGACGTCGGCGCGGCTATGCTCGCGCGTCCACTTCGACATCTCGTCTTGCAGGATCATCCAG
This sequence comes from Caballeronia sp. LP006, assembly GCF_031450995.1. NCBI lineage: Bacteria > Pseudomonadati > Pseudomonadota > Betaproteobacteria > Burkholderiales > Burkholderiaceae > Caballeronia > Caballeronia sp. LP006. Next base: position 752,064 of record NZ_JARTVW010000003.1, read on the forward strand.
TTTTCGTTGCGCGCCGTGCGTTCGCCGCACAGCGCCTCATCGCGCGACCACGCCGGGTTTCCGAGCAATTCGACCCAGCGTTCCCATTGATGTTGTTCGCGCGGCGAAATCATCACGAAGCCGTCCTTGCACGGCAACAGCCAGATCAGCCCGCCCGCGACCTCGGTGCCCTGCAGTTCCTCGCGCAGCCGGCTGAAGCTGCGTTCGCCGCGCCCATGATCGGCGACGGGCTCGATCAGCAGGTGCGCGATCACATCCAGCTCCGCGCATTCGATACTGCGTCCCTCGCCATTCATCTGCGCTTCGAGCAAGCCCCAGAGCGCGGCGTTCGCGGCGGCCACACCCGTGGCCAGCGCCACTTCGCGGTCGGCACAGGCGACGGGCGCTTGCTGATCGGGTGCGTGAACGGGGCGCGCCTGATGAAATGCATAGCCCGCGTGATGCGTGAGGGTGAAGTCGGTGTACGCGAACGGCGCGTCGGGTCCCGCATGCGTAGCCCAGGGCGTGACGGAAAGCGTGACGAGCGCGGGCTGAATGTGCCTGAGCGTATCGCCGTCGAGTTGCAGTTCCGCAAGGCGGCTTGTATTGGACGTAATCAGCAGATCGGCGGATTCCACGAGACGCCGCAGCAACGCAGCTCCTTGACGATGCGACGGATCGAGCGTGGCGCTTTCCTTGCCGTGATTCAGATACGCGAAGAGCGCGGCATCTTCACCATAAGGAGCATTGGGTGCGAACGGGCCGGTTCGACGCAGCGTATCGCCAGTACCGGGCGGCTCCAGCTTGAGCACCTGCGCGCCGAGGTCGCGCAGCACGCGCGCACAGAAAGCGGCGGGCATGGCGTCGCTCCATTCGATCACGCGCACGCCGGCGAGCGGCGCGGCGACCACGCGCGCTGGGGATACGAAATCAGCGGCGCTCATGCGGCCTCTTCGAGAACGGCTGGATCGAAGGGATAAGGCACGGGCGCGCCGTTGCGCAAGGGCAGAACGACCGTTGCGCTGCCGGGCGTGCTTTCCCTGCCTCCCTGATTACGCAAGCCGATTTCCAGATGCGCGAGACCGAAGCCGCCGCGCCGTTCGGTTCCGGTCACGCGGCCCCACGCCGTGAGCAGATCGCCCGGCACGTTCATGCCGCGAAACTGGAACTGGAGCTTCCATGCCCAGCCGCTTTCACCGGCCCAGTCCGTCAGCAGTTGCAGCATGATGTGCTGTTTCCACGAGCCGTTGACCATTACGTCGGGTAACTTGTCGTGTTGCGTGGCGAAGCGCCAGTCGTAATGAATGCGATGCCAGTTCTCCATGGATGCCGACCAGCGCACGATATGCGCCGTGGTCATCGGTCCCTTGACGAGCGCCGGGATCTCCATGCCTGTTTCGACATCCTCAAAATACAGTGCAGCCATGATGACCCTCGCCTAGCGCATGATCTGGGTGTTCGTGACCTTCAAAAGCTTCTCGCCCTTCTCGTTCACGTAGGTCTCTTCGATGATGACGAGCACCATCGGTCCGCTTTTGCCGTCGCGCTGCACGATGTCCTTGTAGCGCGCCTGACGCAGCACCTTCTCGCCGACGCGCGCATAACGGTAGAGCTCGTATTCGTAGCCGCCGTTCAGATCGCGTGGCAACTCCACTTCGACGGCCGGCAGGCCGCTGAAACTGCGGCTCAGGCCATCGTAGTCAGGCTTGTTCATGTCATCCAGCGGGTCGGGCGATGACGGCGGTCTGCGAAAGGCATGCACCGGAAAACCCGGCGGCGCGACCAGTGCGCCATAACGACTTGTCGCGGCCCAGTCTTCGTCCCAGTAACGACGCGCGTCATCCATGGTTGCATGATGGAAGCGGCGCACTTCGCTTGCTTCGACGGCATGCGTCGACGTGACCCACTCGGTCTCGGCGCCGATGATGGCTTTCACCTTGCCGGTGATGTATTCGTTGCTCACGGCTCTAGTCTCCTGTCGCTACATCGACGAAGCCAGTCTAGGGGAGCCGCCCTTTAGCGCACAATACTTGATCGTTGAATCAACGTCTTCTCAGGGTCGCATCGATCGACTATCGTGCCTCACGTACCGCTCGACGCATGACACCACCAAGGGAGAGATGTCGATGAGAACGACCCGCTACGACGCGAACGCGCTCTTTGAATATGCAATTGAAGTGCTTTGCCGGGCGGGGCTCGCGAGCGCTCATGCGCGGGACGTGGCACGCACTCTCGTCGATGGCGACTTGATGGGACACGACACGCACGGACTCGCGCTGTTGCCAGGCTACGTGAAGCAGCTCGAACAAGGCGCCATGACACGCGACGGCGCGCCCGCAGTCATCTCTGATCGTCCTGCCGCGTTGCTGTGGGACGGACGGCGTCTGCCCGGACCCGCGCTCGTGCATGCCGGCATCGACGTCCTTGCCCCGCGCGCCCGCGAACTCGGCGCCGCCACGCTCGTGATCCGGCGCAGTCATCACATTGCATGTCTTGCCGCGTATCTCCTGCGCGCCACCGAAATGAACCTGGTGATGATGCTGGCGAGCTCCGATCCGAGCGTGCAAAGCGTCGCGCCGTTCGGCGGCACGCGGGCCTTGTTCACGCCGAACCCGATCGCGCTCGGCATACCGACATCGACGACTCCGATGCTGATCGACATCTCGTCCTCCGTGACGACCAACGCGATGAGCGCGCGCCGCCATCAGAACGGCCAATCGTTCGACGAACCTTGGATGATGGATGCACAAGGTAACGCAACGCATGATCCCGGCGTGCTGTTTGCCGATCCACCCGGATCGATCCTGCCGCTCGGCGGACTGGCCGCCGGTCACAAGGGATTCGGCATGGCGTTGATGATCGAGGCGCTGACAGGCGGACTGGCCGGCTTTGGCCGCGCCGATCCACACGAAGGCTGGGGCGCGACCGTGTTCATGTCGCTGCACGATCCGGCCGCATTCGGCGGTATCGAAGCATTCCAGAGGCAGATGGATTGGCTCGGCGACGCCTGCCGCACCAACCCGCCTCGCACGATCAACGACCCCGTGCGCCTTCCCGGCGAGCGCGCAATGGCAAGGCGGGCCGAGCAACTGAAGAATGGCGTGCATCTGCATGCCGATCTCGACACACCGCTCAAGGCTTGCGGAGAACGCTACGAGGTGCGCTTTCCGCAGCCCAAGCCGGAGGCAGCATGACGCCTAAACCTTTGCGCTCACCCCAGACCCGATGCATACTTTCTCTTCGGAAGCAGCGCTGCGGCGAAAAGACCGCACCCCGGAGACTCGATGCGATTCGACCTGCAATCGTTGAAACTGTTCATCGCCGTGTGCGAGCACGGCAGCATTGCCCGCGCGGCGGAAGCGGAAAACATTGCGCCTTCCGCGCTCAGCAAGCGCATGTCCCATCTTGAAGACACGCTCAAGAACGCGCTCTTCGTGCGCAGCAACAAGGGACTCGAACTGACGACCGCCGCTGCGGCACTCCTGCAGCACGCCCGCGTGCTGTTGCGAGACATCGCCCAAATGGAGAGCGAGTTACTGGACCACGCCGAAGGCGTGCGCGGTCAGATTCGCTTACATGCGAGCCTCTCGACCATCGTTCAGTACATCGCCAACGACATACGCGTTTTTTTGGAGATGCACCCCGGGCTGCGCATCGATCTTCAGGAAAGCCTGAGCCCCGCGGTGGTCCGCGCCGTGGCGGAAAACGCGGCGGATATCGGCGTGTTCGGCGGCACGACGGTTACCACCGGCCTGCAGGTCTTCCCTTATCGCAGCGACCGGCTGGTGGTCATCATGCCGCCCGATCATCCGCTCGGCCGCGCCAAACGGGTCACGTTCCGCGAAGTCGCCGAGTATCCGCTCGTGGGGCCGCAAGTGGGCAGCTATCTGAATTCGTTGGTGCTGCGCGCGGCGGCGGATCTCGATCACCCGCTCAAGCTGTCGATTCGCGTCAACGGTTTCGAACCGGTGCGCAGCATGGTGGAAGCACGGCTTGGCATCGGGCTCGTGCCGGAGCATCACGCCGAACGGTACGTCAGTTCCGCGCCGCTGATCGCCGTGCATCTGGATGAAGCCTGGGCGGAGCGCCACTGGAAAATCTGCGTGCGCGAAGCCGAGTCGCTTCCCGTGCCGGTGCAACTGTTTCTCAAGCATCTGCTTGCAAGTCAGGATGCGGCACACCATTAGGCGCCGGCAATCGGTCAATCACGAATAAGCCAGCTTCAATCCTGCTTGCGGCCATTGCAGCCTGGCCAGGCGGCCCGTGCCGGAGAGCGTCACGTAGGCCGTCTTCATGTCGGCGCCGCCGAAGCAGATGTTGGTCACCATGCCATCGGGCACCGGCACCTGTCGCAGCACTTCACCGGATGGCGCGACGACCGTGATGCAACCGGTCACGAGCGTGGCCACGCAAATGTTGCCCTTGGCGTCCAGCGCCAGGCTGTCGAAGCGCTGATAACCCGGCAAGCCGCAAACCAGACGCCCGCCATGCGGCGACGGATAAGGATGCCTGCGCGCCCGGCCGGGCGCCTCCAGATCGAATGCCCAGAGCCGCGCGGTCTCGGTCTCCGCCACATAGACGATGCTGTCGTCGGGCGACAAACCGACGCCATTGGCCGTGGTGAGCGGATACGCCACCTCGACGATGGCCGAACCATCGGCGCGAGCGTAATAGAGGCCCGCGTGATCGCGCTCGCGCAGCCGGTTCTTTCCGAAGTCGGTGAAGTAGAAGCCGCCGTCGTGGTCGAACACGATGTCGTTCGGACCGCACAGCGGATGATCGCCGCAGTGGTCATACAGCGTCGTGAGCAAACCCGACTGCGGGTCGAAGCGCTCGATACGCCCGCTCGTATAGCGCGGATGCACGCCCGGTTTCGTGCGATTCAGTCCGGCAACGGTACGAAACAGAAAACCGCCGTTATTGCAGATGTAGAAGGCGCCATCCGGCCCGAGCGCCAGACCGTTGGGGCCGCCGTCCACCGCCGCCAGCACGCTCACTTTACCGTCGGGCGAAATGCGGCTGATGGTCTCCCGCTCGATCTCGACAAGCACCACGGAGCCGTCGGGCATCGCCACCGGCCCTTCCGGGAACTTCAAGCCTTCCGCCAGGATTTGTATTGGGCTTTCCATCGCTGTCGTCCTCCCTTCAGCGCTTGTCGGCATGCTCGACAAAACGATTGTCGTAAGTCGCCTTCAGATCGATGGACGCCTTGCCGATGTCGGGATCGAACGCGGCCAGCACGTCGTGCACGGTGTGGGCCGCCGCATCGGTCATCAGGCCATCGCGCGAAATGCAGTCATGCATGTTGGCGTAGGCTTGCGCGAAGACATCCTTGTCGGCTAAAGCGTATTGCGCCGGCACGGCGGCGGCGACTTGTTCGGGCGTCGCCTGCGCCATCCAGCGTTCGGCTTCCAGAATCGCATTGGTCACCGCCTGCACCGTGTTGGGATATTTGGCCGCGAACTCCCGCGTGGTGTAGATGGAGGCTTCCGGATAATCGCCGCCGAGCGTCGCTCGGGTGCCGGCCGGGTCGCGCATCACGGCAAGCGGGAAGAGGTCGCCACTCGTCTGCAGCACAGTTGCGACCGGGTCGTTGCTCATCAAGGCGTCGATCTGCCCGCTGCGGGCGGCGGCAATCGCGCCTGCCGACGAGCCCACGCCGATGATCGAAACATCGCCCGGTTTCACGCCCGCCTTGTTCAGCAGATAGTTCGCGCCCATATGAAAGCTCGACCCCGGCGAACTCACGCCGATGCGCATGCCCTTCAGATCGGCGTAGGTCTTGACCTTGTCGTGACTCGCTCGCGTCACGCCGAACACCCAGCCGGGGCACGAAGCCAGCGTGACGAACGACACGAGCTTCTGGCCTTTCGCGGCCATCGTGATGGTGTTCGAATACGCGCCCGCGACGATATCGGCGCTGCCGCCCATCATCGCCTGAAGCGCTTTCGCGCCGCCGCTGAAGACGCCGATTTCGACTTCCAGCCCGGCCTGTTTGAAGTATCCGCGGCTATCCGCAATGACGAACGGCAGATACGGAAAGCCCACGCCCGCCGCGGCCAGATGAAGCCTGGGCTTTTCCGGCACGGGAGCGGCGCTGCTCGCCGACTGGCTGACCAGTGCCGCACAGATGGCGAGCGCTGGCAACGACAGGCGCCTGAGCGTTCTCACGATGATGTCTCCCTCTTCCCAGGCTGACGTTGCTAGTAAGTGGCCCGACCGCCGGACAGATCGAAAACCGCTCCGGTGGTGAATGAGTTTTCCTCGCTGGCGAGCCACGCGATCATCGCGGCCGCTTCGTCGAGTTCGAGAAAACGGCCGCGCGGAATCTTGCCGAGCATGTAGCGGATATGCTCGGGCGATTGCTCCATCGCGCCGGGCGTTCGCGCCACGGCGGGTGTCACGCAGTTCACCGCGATATCGTGGCTTGCCAGTTCCTTGCCGAGCGACTTGGTCATGGCGATGACGGCCGCCTTCGCCGAGCTATACGCGGCCGCATTCGGATTGCCTTCCTTGCCGGCGACCGAGGACAGATTGACGATGCGCCCATAGTTCTGGTCGATCATCACCGGGGCCACGGCACGGCAGCAGTGGAAAGTGCCGTTGACATCGATATCCAGCACCTGCTTCCAAATATCGATCGGATACTCGATCAGCGTGGCGTTCGGGCCCACGATAGCCGCGTTGTTGATGAGAATATCGATGCGCCCCGCGGCCTTCAGCGTGCCCGCCACGGCGGCCTGCACGCTGGCGTAATCGGCAATGTCGACACGCTCGAAGTGGACATCGTGCTCGCCCAGTTGCTCGCGCGCCTCGTCCATGCCGGCGGGGTTGATATCCCAGATGGCAAGCCGCGCGCCGGAAGCAAGCAGCCTGCGGCCGACCGCGAAGCCGATCCCCTGCGCGCCGCCCGTCACCACGGCAACGCGGCCCCTCAAATCGATTGCATTGGTCTGCAAAACGGTCTCCTCTAGTGATCTTCGATTGCGCCGGGGGTTTAAGCGCTCGTGGCCACCGTCTGTCCGGCGACAGGACGCCAGCGCAGCAAATGATCCTCGACCATCGACACGGCGGTATCGAGTATCAAGGCGAACACGGTCAGCACCAGAATGCCGGCGATCACCGAGTTGATATCGAATACGCCTTCGGCCAGCAGGATCAGGTAACCCACGCCCTTTTCCGAGCCGAGATATTCGCCCACCACGCTGCCCACGAAGGCGATGCCGATTGCGTTATGCAGGCTGGAAAAGACCCAGCTCGTCGCCGATGGCAAGTACACATGCCGCAACAATTGACGTGAGTTGGCGCCCAGCATCCGCGTGTTGGACAACACCGTCGGGCTGACCTCGCGCACGCCCTGAAAGACGTTGAAGAACACGACGAAGAAGACGAGCGTCACGCCCAGCGCCACCTTGGACCAGATGCCGAGTCCGAACCAGAGCGCGAAGATCGGCGCGAAGATCAGGCGCGGCATCGAGTTCATCGCCTTGATGAACGGATCGAAGACCGTGGCGAGGAACGGGCTGAGCGCAAGCCACAGGCCGCATGCCAACCCGAGGACCGTGCCGATCACGAACGCCAGCATGGTTTCGACGAGCGTCGTGTACAGATGACGGTAGATCGAGCCCGTCACGAACCAGTCGACGATACGCACCGCCACGCCGAGCGGATCGCCGAAGAAGAACGGCGACAGCCACTTCTGATGCGTGCCGAGCCACCACAGGAACAAGACACCGAACAGGATCAAAAGCCGCGTGACCAGGACGGTGAAGCGATTGTTTGAGTCAAACTCGATTGCGCGCATAGCTTTTCAAAACCTCGCCTCTGAGCACGTCCCAGATCTGGGTGTGCAGTTGCAGGAAACGCTGCGTCATGCGGATTTCCGACATCTCGCGTGGACGTTCGAGGTCAATCTTGAACTCGGCGATAGGCCGCGTTCCAGGCCCGGCCGAGAGCACGATGACGCGGTCCGACAACGAGATGGCCTCCTCCAGATCGTGCGTCACGAACATCACGGACTTGCGGTCGTGCGACCACAGTTGCAGCAACTCGTTTTCCATCAGGTGCCGCGTCTGGATATCCAGCGCGCTGAACGGCTCGTCCATCAGAATGATGCGAGGGTTGAGCGCGAGCGCCTGCGCGAGACCGGCACGCTTGCGCATGCCGCCGGACAACTGATGCGGATACTTCTTGCCGTGTCCTTGAAGTCCCACGCGATCGAGCCAGCCGCGCGCCACGCTGAGCGCCTGTTCGCGCGGCGTTCCCCGAAAGATCAGACCCATCGCGATGTTGTCTTCGGTCGTCTTCCAGGGCATGAGCGCATCGACCTGAAAAAGATAGGCCGCCTGCGTATTCAAGCCCTGCGTCAGCTTCTTGTCGAAGACGCTGATGCTGCCCGACGAGGGCCGCGTAAGCCCGGCAGCAACGTTGAGCAAGGTGGATTTGCCGCAGCCCGTGGGACCGACGATCGACACGAACTCGCCGTCGCCGATCGACAACGTGGCCTCCGAAACGGCGGTGTAGGTCTGCGCCCTCTTGCCGTTGCCGGCGAAGGTGCAGGTCACATTGTCGAAACGCAGGGCTTCGCGCACTTCGGTTTTTTCGCTGTCGAGGGGGACGCTCGGGGTGCCCTTGATTCCATACGTTGCCGTGCTCATGGCTGGATCTCCGCCGCTTTCCTGACGAACCGGTTGTCATACGTCGATGCAAGATCGATCTTCGCCGATGCCACTGCAGGGTCGAATGCCGCCAGCACCTCGCGCACCGTCTGCGCGCCCTTCGGCGTGATCTCGCCGTTCTGCGCAATGCAACGGCGGCTGTTCGTGAAGGCCTCCGCATAGAGCGCCTTGTTCTCGCCGATATATTGCGGGGGCACGTTGTCGGCGACTTCCTGCGGCGTCGCCTTGGCGATCCACTTCTCGGCGCGCACGATCGCATTGGCGACGGCCTGCACCGTCTTGGGATTCTTGCCGATGAACTCCTGCGTCGCGAAGAGGCTCGACTCGGGGTAATCGGAACCGAACACCTTGACGTTCCCTTCAGCCGTGCGCATGTTCTCAAGCGGCTTGAGGCTGCCATCCTTCATGAGGATAGTGGCGCTCGGGTCGTTGACGATCAGCGCATCGATCTGCCCGGCCCGCACGGCCGCCACAGCGCCGGCCGCTTGTCCCACGCCGATGATCGACACGTCGGAAGACTGCAGCCCCGCCTTGTGCAGAATGTAATTGAGTGCCATGTGCGTGCTGGAACCCGGCGCGCTCACGCCGATTCGCATGCCCTTCAGGTCCTTGGCCGATTTCACTTCGCCCTCGCGTTTCTGCGACACCCCGAAGATCCATCCCGGACAGATGACTTGCGCCGCGACCACCACGAGACGCTGTCCCTTGGTGGCCATGGTGATGGTGTTCGAATACGCGCCCGCCACCATGTCGGAGCTGCCGCCGAGCAGCGCTTCCAGTGTCTTCGATCCGCCGGAGAATGCGGCGATGGTCACGTCGAGCCCTTCGTCCTTGAAATAGCCGCGCTGTTTGGCGACGAGCATGGGCAGGTAGGTGATGCCCACCGAAGCCGCCGCGATGTGCAGTTCGGGCTTCTCAGGCACATCCTTGGCTGCGGCCGTCAAGGAACCGCAGGCGAGCGCGAACGCGGCACACAGCGCGATGGCGAGTTTCAGCTTCATGGTTGTCTCCTCCCTTTTTAGGGATTTTTAGGTACTTCAGGGACGACAGAGTGTCAATTGCGGACCGGCTTATGAATATCCTGGCATCTCCCGCGGCTGCTGATTATCGACATAGCGGAGCCGGTCCGCGCAACGCGATCTTCTTAGGCCGCCTGTTTGCGCAGCGCCTCGACCACGGCATCGCCCATGTCGCGGGTGCCGACGCGCTGCGTGCCTTCCTGCTGGATATCCGCGGTCCGGTAACCGGCTGCGAGCACCGTGCGCACGGCCTGCTCGACCCGGCGCGCGTCGTCTTCCATTTCGAAGCTCTCGCGCAGCATCATCGCGCACGACAGAATCGCGGCAAGCGGATTGGCGATGTCCTTTCCGGCAATATCCGGCGCCGACCCGTGGACCGGCTCGTACAAGCCCTTGCGGTTATAGCCTAGCGAGGCCGAAGGCAACATGCCGATCGAGCCGGTCAGCATGGCGGCCGCGTCCGACAGAATATCGCCGAAGAGATTGCCCGTGACGATCACATCGAATTGCTTGGGGCGCCGCATCAGCATCATCGCGGCGGCGTCCACGAAGAGATGGCTCAGTTCGACGTCCGGGTATTCCCGCCCGACGCGCGTGACGACCTCGCGCCACAGCTGACTTGCTTCCAGCACGTTGGCCTTGTCCACCGAGCAGAGCTTGTGATGACGGCGCTGCGCGGCCTTGAAGGCGGCATGCGCGACGCGCTCCACTTCCGACTCCGAGTAACGCATCGTGTTGAACCCCACGCGCTCGCCCGCCTGATTGGTCTCGAAGCCGCGCGGCTGGCCGAAGTAGGCGTCGCCGTTCAACTCGCGCACGATCACGATGTCGAGTCCATCCACCACTTCCGGACGCAACGTCGAAGCGCCGATCAGTTCCGGGAACATGAAGGCCGGGCGAAAGTTGGCATAGAGCGTCAGTGCCTCGCGCAATTGCAATAACCCGGTGCCGGGACGCTCCTCGCGCGGGATATCGGCTTCGTCGGCCACGCCTACCGCGCCGAAGAGAATCGCGTCGGCCTTGCGCGCCACTTCGAGCGTGGGCGGCGGCAGCGGCACGCCGTGCGCCTGAATGCCGGCATCGCCGATGGCAGCCTCCTGCGTCTCGGCGTGCGGCGCCACGATTCGCAGCACCTTGAGCGCCTCCGCGACAACTTCGGGGCCAATACCATCGCCGGGCATGACTGCAATCTTCATCTGTAATCTCCTTGGTCGTTATTGGAAACAGCGCGCCGTGTGCGCGCCGTCAAAAGGTTTCGGCACGGTCGCGCTCGAATGCCACGATGCGGTCCAGATGCGAAAGCGTGTAGTCGATCTCGTCCATGCCGCGCAACAGGCAATCCTTGGCGAAGGGCTCCAGCTCGAACGCGTGCGAGGACCCGTCGGGCAAGGTGACGGTCTGCGCGGGCAAGTCGATGGCGATGCGGCTGCCCGGACTCTCCGACAACCTATCGAGCAACGGCAGCACCACGGCCTCGGGCAACACGATCGGCAGCAGTCCGTTCTTCAGGCAGTTGATGAAAAAGATGTCGCCGAAGCTCGGTGCAATCGCCGCGCGGATGCCGTAGTCGTAGAGCGCCCAGACCGCATGCTCGCGCGACGAACCGCAACCGAAGTTATGGTTGGCCACGACGATGCGCGACTCCCGCAAAGGCGCCTGGTTGAGCAGGAAGTCGGGACGTTCCGCGCCATTTGCATCGAAGCGCAGCGCACGAAACAGGAACTGGCCGAAGTCGTCGGAGCGGGGTTTTTGCAGATAGCGCGCGGGCAGAATCTGGTCGGTATCGCAGTTGATCGCGACGATCGGCGCCGCGACTGCATCGAGGTACTCCAGTCGTTCCATGTTCACACTCCCAGGAGACGGCGGACATCGGTGAGACGTCCGGTCACCGCCGCGGCGGCCGCCATCGCCGGGCTCATCAGATGCGTGCGCACGCCGGGTCCCTGACGGCCCACGAAATTCCGGTTGGATGTCGAAGCGCAGCGCTGGCCGGGTTCGGCAATATCGCCGTTGGTCGCGAGACACATCGAACAGCCGGGATAGCGCCACTGAAAACCCGCTTCCATGAAGATGCGGTCGAGCCCTTCCGCTTCCGCCTGCGCACGCACTTCATGCGAACCCGGCACGACCCACGCTTCCACGCTCGGCGCGATATGACGGCCGCGCGCCACTTCCGCCGCGCTGCGCATGTCCTCGATGCGCCCGTTGGTGCACGAGCCGATGAACACCCGGTCGATCGCGACGCCTTCGAGCGACTCGTTCGCCGCGAGGCCCATGTAGTCGAGCGCACGCGACATCGCCGCGCGCAGGTCGGGATCGGGCTGCTCCATGGGGTCCGGTACGCGGCCGTCGATGGCGCAGGCATAGCCGGGCGTAGTGCCCCATGTGACCATCGGGACGATCTCGGTCACGTCGATATGCACTTCGCGATCGAACACCGCGCCTGAGTCCGTGAACAAGCCGCGCCAATGCGCAAGCGCCCTTTGCCACCGGTCGCCCGTGGGCGCGTAGTGCCGTCCGGCGAGATAAGCGAAGGTGGTTTCGTCCGGGGCGATCATGCCGGCGCGACCGCCCGCCTCGATGGTCATGTTGCAGAGCGTCAATCGCCCTTCCATCGACAAGCCGGCGATGGCGGAGCCGGCATATTCGATCACGTGTCCCGTCGCGCCAGCCACGCCGATTCGCGCGATGACCGCGAGAATCAGGTCCTTCGCCGTGACGCCCGCACCCGGCGTGCCGTCGAGCGTGATACGCATGTTGCGCGACTTGCGCTGCCACAGGCATTGCGTGGCGAGCACGTGAGCCACTTCGGTGGCGCCGATACCGAAGGCCAGCGCGCCCACCGCGCCATGCGTGGACGTGTGGCTGTCGGCGCAAACGACTGTCATGCCGGGCAGACTCAGGCCCTGCTCCGGCCCGACCACGTGGACGATGCCGCGCCGCGTGTCGTTCATGTCGAACAGGGTGATGCGCGATTCGTTGGCGTCGCGTTGCAGCGACTCGATCATGGCGCGCCGTTCGAGGTCGGTCACCGCCGCGATATCGTTCGCCGTGCTGGAAACGTAGTGGTCCGGCGTGCCGAAAATGCGCTCGGGCGAACGCGGCTTGAGCCCGCGCTGGCGCAACAGGTCGAACGACTGCGCGGTGACATCGTGAATGTAATGACGATCGACGTAGAGAAGATCCTGCCCGTCGTCGCGGGACATCACGCGGTGGCTGTCCCAGATCTTGTCGTAAAGCGTGCGTGGACCCGCGCTAACCTGATCGAGTTGCATTGCTTCGTCTCGCTCCGTCAAATGACCGCCTCGTCAGGCGCGGTGCAGTTTTGTTGTCGGTGGCTGTTTGAGAAGCATCTTGCATCAGGCAGGCCGGCTTGGACGTGGTCATTTGGCAAGGCACCATCGCCAATGGCGATGACAAAGCTACGTCGAACGGCTGACGCCATGCGCGTTCAGCACGTCGCGCAGGATCTCGACGAAGCGCCGGGCCGCGTTCGACAGCGGCTCGACGTGCGAATAGATGAGACTCGCGGTCAGCCGATGCTCGGCTTCGGCACGCAACGGCACGACATCGAGCAGGTCTCGCATGGCGGAATCGATGCAGAACGGATCGACCACCGCGACGCCGACGCCTTCCCTCGCGAGCGTGCAGGCGCTGATGGCCGAGCGCACGCGCACGACCGGCTCCGGCCGCCGCTCGTTCCTGAACACGTGCCCGACGATCCGTCCGAGCGGCGTGTCGTGCTCGTAATCGATCCACGGCATGGCGGCGACCTGTTTCGGGTCGAGTGCACGCCGCCGGGCCAGCGCGCCTTTTTTCGCGACACAAAGAAGCCGTCCGCTTGCAATCGGCATGGTGACGAGGTTCGGGTGCTCGACGGCGAACATCGATACGCCGATGCAGTTCTTGCCGAACAGCACGCGAGGCACGAGATGGTTGTGCGTGAGCGGTTCGAACTGAATGGGCAACTGCCGGAATTCGGCGTGGAATCGTGCAATGGCGAGCGGCACGAGATGCACGCCGAGACTGGGGCTGCATACAATGTTGAGCTTGCCGCTCGTGCCGTCGGCGAGAGAACGGACGAGATTATCGACGCGCTCGATGCCTTCATACGCGCGCATGACTTCGTCGAAAATACGTTTTGCCTCGGGCGTCGGATAGAGCCGGCCGCGCATGCGTTCGAAGAGCAAGAACCCGAGGCGGCTTTCCGTCACCTGCAAGACACGGCTCACGGAGGGCTGCGCCACATACAGCGAACGCGCGGCCTCGCTGATGGAACCCGTCATCATGATCGCGCGGAATACCTCGATCTGCCGCAGGCTCATGGTGCGCGTGTTAGGAATTTCCTCGTCGTAGTTCATGGGCTTGGTCGTTGTTCATCGCGCCGTCATGTTGCCGCGCCGCCGCTTTCGGATGTAAGTGAACCGCCCGCAGTGTAGCGCGGGCACCGCCGCGCGACGAATCCATGCAGCGCGTCTATGGGATACGAAATTTGAACTATTTCACGGCGAATATCGACGTTGCTATGGTTCGTTCTAGTCGAGCCCCGCGAAGAGAGTCGATCCGAGCCATGCCCAAGCTTATCCATTTCCTGAATCCGAACGGTCTCGCCACCGTCACGCGCGAGATCGAAAAGACCGTGTGCGCGCTTCGAGGCGCGGACGACGCGCCCGTTTGCTTCGAGACGCTTTTCGCGGTCGACGGCGGCATCGAAACCCAGCGCGATGCCGACCGCGCCGCCGTCGCCGTGGCCGAGTACGTCGCGCGGCATGAAGCGTCGGCGAGTGCGTTCGTCATCGCGTGCTACAGCGATCCCGGCTTGCACGCCGCGCGCGAACTCACGCAACAGCCGGTGCTCGGCATCGGTGCCGCGGTCATGGGCGTCGCGCTTGCGCGCGGGTCGCGCATCGGCGTGATCGCGGCGAGCACGCACGGCATGCCGCGTCACTGGCGGTCTTATCATGCGGCGCGCATCGCACAGACGGTCGCGGGAGAACGCGCCGTGAATCTTGGCGTGGCCGAATCGGGCAACCGAGACGCCGCGCTCGACAAGCTCATCGCGACCGGCCGCGCGCTGTGTGACGAAGATGGCGCCGATGTCATCGTGCTCGGCTGCGCGGGCATGACGCCGCTTCGCGCCGATATCGAAGCGGCGCTCGGCGTGCCGGTAATCGATCCGTGCTCGACGGCCGCCTCGCTCGCCTTCGCCATCTGTCGCGAGCGGCAGGACCCATGGCGTCCGACATGAACGCCGCACTCATTGCGCTTCCGCGTCTCGGTGTGCTTGGCGGCATGGGGCCGCTCGCCACCGCCGACTTTCTCGTCAAGCTGATTCAGGCGACGCCCGCCGCGTCCGATCAAGAGCATATGCCGGTCATCGTGCATAACGTGCCGCAAGTACCCGATCGCAGCACGGCCTTTCTCGCGGGATCGGACGCGCCCTGGCCGCATCTGCTCGACGGCCTGCGCACGCTCGAAGCGGCCGGTTGCGCGGCCATCGCGATTCCTTGCAATACGGCGCATGTCTGGCACGAGCGGCTCGCGCAGGAGACGGCACGGCCGGTGCTGCATATCGGCGAGGCAGCGCTTCGAGCGCTTGCGGTGACGTGCCCCGGTGCGCGGCGAGTCGGCATGCTTGCGACGGCAGCGACGCTCAAAGCGCGCATCTATCACGATCAACTGGCTGCAAGCGGCATAGACGCGATCGAACCGGGTCAGATGTCGCAGACGACGCAGGTCATGGGCGCAATCGCCGCCGTGAAAGGCGGGAGAATCGACGAAGCGCGTGCGTGGCTCAAACGCGCCGCTCATGCACTGATCGATCGCGGCGCCGACGCGTTGCTCATGGCGTGCACGGAAATTCCGGTGGCGCTGGCGGGCGTTGCGCTCGACGTACCCGCAATCGACCCGACCGAAGCGCTCGCGCGTGCAAGCGTCGACTGGTGGCTCGCCGCGCGCGAGCGAACCAACACCTCTGAATTCTCAAGCGGACAAAAGACATGCAGCAGTTTGATCTGACCATACGTCATGGACTCGTCGCATCAGACGAGGCAGTCTTCGAGGCGGACGTCGGCGTGGTCGGCGACCGGATCGTCGAAGTGGCGCGCGGCCTGCCCGCAGGCAAACGCGATATCGACGCGACCGGACGCTACGTGCTGCCGGGCGGTATCGACACGCACTGTCACGTCGAGCAACGCTCGGGCATGGGAATCATGGGCGCCGACGACTGGTACTCCGCAAGCGTCGCGGCGGCCCACGGCGGCACCACCATGATCGTGCCGTTCGCCGCGCAGCATCGCGGACAATCGCTCAAACAAGTGGCCGAAGACTACGCGGCGCTCGCGCGGGCAAAGTCGGTGATCGACTATAGCTATCACCTGATTGTCTCTGAGACGGACCACCGCACGCTTCAGGAAGATCTCGTCGAGCAGATTCGCCGGGGCATCACGTCGTTCAAGGTCTACATGACCTACGATCAATTGAAGATCGACGACTACCAGATGCTCGACGTGTTGGCTCTCGCCGCACGCGAACGCGCGCTCGTGATGGTACATGCCGAAAACAACGACGTGATCCGCTGGGTCTCGCAAAAGCTGCTCGAAAGCGGCCGCACCGCGCCGAAGTACCACGCGACGAGTCACGTGGCGCTGGCGGAATCCGAAGCGACGAATCGCGTGATCCAGCTCGCCAGGCTTTTTGACGCGCCCGTGCTCATCGTTCACGTGTCCGCGCAGGACGCGCTCGCGACCATCGGCGCGGCGCAGCGCATGGGCGCACAAGTGTACGGCGAAACTTGTCCGCACTATCTGCTGCTCACCGAAGACGCGATGGACCTTCCCGGCGTCGAAGGCGCGAAGTATTGCTGCAGCCCGCCGCTGCGTGACGCGAACGCTCAGGAAGCCTTGTGGACGGCGCTGAAGGCGGGCGTGTTGCAGACGGTGTCGTCGGATCATGCGCCGTATCGCTTCGACGAATCCGGCAAGCTGCCGCATGGCGAAGCCACCACGTTCAAGCAGATGGCCAACGGCATGCCCGGACTCGAAGTGCGCCTGCCGCTGCTGTTCTCCGAAGGCGTTCACAAGGGGCGCATGACGCTGCCCGAGTTCGTCGCGCTGAGTTCGACGAATCATGCGCGCATGTACGGCATCGCGCCGCGCAAAGGGCTGATCGAAGCGGGCGCGGATGCGGACATGGCGGTTTGGGACCCGCACCATGAAGTCGTGCTGACAGCCTCCGCATTGCACGATCGCGTGGGCTACACGCCCTACGAGGGGACGAAGGTAACGGGCTGGCCGCACACGGTGGTGAGCGCGGGCCGCGTGATCGTCGATGACGCCGGCTTTCATGCCGAACCCGGCAGCGGCCGCTTCATTGCACGCTCGACGCCGTTGCCCTATCAGGCCACGCGCGAAGTCTCCGCGAGCGGCCGGTTTTTCCGCGCGCTTGCCGACGCCGAGACAGGCGCTCTCCACCCGTCTTTCGGATACCCCGAACATCAACACCCGGAACAAGAGAGGAAGTCATGAGCAAGTCACGCAAAATCGGCCTGGCCGTCGCGCAAATGGGACCGGTCCACCTCGCCGATGACCAACGGGCGGTCGTCGAGCGGCTCGTCGCCATGCTGTACGAAGCGAAGGCGCGCAGTGCAAAGCTGGTCGTGTTCCCGGAGCTCGCGCTCACCACTTTTTTTCCGCGCTACTGGATGAGCGAGGAAGCGGCCATGGAACGCTTCTTCGAGCGATCGATGCCGAATCCCGACGTACAGCCGCTCTTCGACGCCGCGCGCGACGCGGGCATCGGCTTCTATCTCGGCTATGCGGAACTGACGGTGCAAGGCGAGCGCTTCAATACGTCGATCATCGTCGATGACAGCGGCAAGATCGTCGCGAAGTATCGCAAGACGCATTTGCCGGGGCATTCGGAGCACAAGCCGGACGCGCCTTTCCAGCATCTGGAGAAGAAGTTTTTCGCGGTGGGCAACTCGGGTTTTCCTGTCGTCGACACGATGGGCGCGCGCCTCGGCATGTGCATCTGCAACGACCGCCGCTGGCCGGAAACATGGCGCGCGATGTCGCTGCAAGGCGCGGAACTCGGCGTGCTCGGCTACAACACGCCGTCCGAGAACATTCATTGGCCCGAACCGGTCCATTTGCGCATGCATACCCATCTCGTCACGTTGCAGGCGAGCGCTTATCAGAATGCGATGTGGATTGCCGCCGCCGCCAAATGCGGCAAGGAAGACGGCTTTCATATGATCGGCGGCTCGGTGATTGTCGCGCCTTCGGGCGAGATCGCCGCGCAAAGCATGAGCGAAGACGACGAGGTGATCTTCGCGAACGTCGATCTCGCGCTTGGCGACACATTCCGCGAGCACGTCTTCAACTTCGCGAAGCATCGGCGGCCGGAATATTACGGGCTGATCGTCGAGCGCACCGGCGCGGGCGCGCCGCTGCCGCACGATCCGGACGCGCTCAATTAAGGCGTCCACGGGGAGACCACACATGAACGACGACATTACGCAAGATGTATCGGCGTCGGCACGGCCGGCGTCTTACGGCAGCTCGCCACAAAGCGCCACGGACAAATCGATATTCGGACCGCCGCACGTGCGCGCGCTCGTCGCATCGATTTCCGGCTACGCCATGGACGGCTTCGACCTGCTGATCCTCGGTTTCATGCTGAGCCTCATCTCGGCGGACCTTGGACTCAGCTCCGCGCAGGCGGGCTCGCTCGTTACGTGGACGCTCGTCGGCGGCGTCGCGGGTGGCATCGGCTTCGGGATACTCAGCGATTATCTCGGCCGCGTGCGCGTGCTCACTTACACCGTTCTGCTCTTTGCGCTGTTCACCGGTCTGTGCGCTTTCGCGACCGGATACCACGACCTGCTAGCGTATCGCTTCGTGGCGGGCCTGGGACTTGGCGGCGAGTTCGGTATCGGCATGGCGCTCGCCATCGAGGCGTGGCCCGCCGAAAAGCGCGGACGCGTCTCCTCGTATGTCGGCATGGGCTGGCAGATCGGCGTGCTGATCGCCGCGCTGCTGACGCCGGTATTGTTACCGCATATCGGGTGGCGCGGCATGTTTCTCGTGGGACTCGCACCCGCCGTGCTGTCGTTTGTCATCCGCAAGGCGATTGGCGAACCGAAGATCTTCATCGAGAAAGCAATCAGGAGGCGGCACGAATTTCCCCTCAAGACGCTGTTTCGCGATCGGGAAACGCGACGCCGCAGCATCGGCATGATCGTCATGTGTTCGGTGCAGAACTTTGGCTACTACGGTCTCATCATCTGGATGCCGGGCTATCTGACGAAGGCGTTCGGCTTCACGCTCGCCAAGTCGGCGACATGGACGGCGGCGTCGATTCTGGGCATGCTGGTCGGCATCTGGATCTTCGGGCAGCTCGCGGACAGAATCGGCAGGAAGCCTACCTTCGTGATCTATCAGTTGGGCGCGCTCGTCATGGTGTTCGTCTACTCGCGCATGACGACGCCCGAGGCGCTACTGATTGGCGGCATGGTGGTCGGCGTGTTCGTAAACGGCATGATGGGCGGCTATGGCGCACTCATGGCCGAGTTGTATCCGACTCATGCACGCGGCACCGCGCAGAATGTGCTGTGGAGCATCGGCCGCGCGGTCGGCGGGTTCGGACCGCTCGCGATCGGCGCGGTGGCGAGCTATTACTCGTTTGGCACGGCCATCGCGGCGCTGGCTTGTATCTATATCGTCGATGTCGTCGCGACTGTCGTGCTGATTCCGGAGTTGAAGGGTGTGGAGTTGGAGTGAGCGGACGTGACAGGCGGAAGACGCTGGCCGGCGGTCGGGATGCATCGCGAGACCGATCACACCCCGACGAGAGCTAGCGTTTGCCACGCCCGCCAGCCGGCTTACCTGCAACCGCGGCTGGCTTGCTGCCGGATTTGCTACGCGGCTTCTTCACGCTAAACGGATTGACGCCGGACAATCCTGTGTCTTGTTGTGCCACAGGCTTGCGCTTGTTTTCACCATCCTGCGGGCGCGACTTCTTGCCGGGCACCGGCGCCGCGCCCGGCGTAACCTGCGGCACTTTCGGCTTTTTGGGCTTTTTAGGTTTTTTGACGATCTCGCCCGTCGCGCTGGTTTGCGGCACGCGATGCTCGGCTTCGAAACCTGGTTCTTCCCGGCGTACCAGCGTTTGCCGGATCAGCGCTTCGATCGCGGCGAGTTGCGGCGCTTCATCGGCACATACGAGCGACACCGCCACGCCGCGCGCGCCCGCGCGGCCGGTGCGCCCTATGCGGTGCACATAGTCTTGCGCCACGATCGGCAGATCGACGTTGATGACCAAAGGCAAGTCGTCGATATCCAGTCCGCGCGCAGCCACATCGGTGGCGACCAGCATATGGACTTCGCCGGTCTTGAAGCGTTCGAGTGCACGCAAACGCGCGGGTTGCGGCTTGTCGCCGTGGATGGTGTCGACCGAATAACCCGCTTCATCCAGCACGGCCGCCAGATAGTCGACGCCATTACGGGTCTTGACGAACACCAGCGCGTGCTCCCACTTGTTCTCGGCCACGAGGTGCATGAAGAGTTCAGGCTTGTTCCTCTTATCCACCGTCACCACCCACTGCTTGATATTGCTGGCCGTGGCATTGGGCGGGCTGACGCTGATGTTGACCGGGTCGCGCAGAATGCTCGCGGCCATGGCGCGGATTTCATCGGAGAACGTGGCGGAGAACAGCAGCGTCTGACGCTTTGCGGGCAAGGCGGCGAACACGGCGTTGAGTTCGCGTGCGAAGCCCAGATCGAGCATGCGGTCGGCTTCATCCAGCACTAGCGTCTGTACTCGATCGAACTGCACCGCATTTTGGCGATTCAGATCCAGCAAACGGCCCGGTGTGGCAACCAGCACATCGACGCCTTTGCGCAAGGCCATCATCTGCGGATTGATGCTCACGCCGCCATACGCGGCCAGGAATCGCAGGTCCAGGCCTTCGCCGTAATCGATAAAGCTTTGCAGCACTTGTTCAGCCAGTTCGCGCGTGGGCACGAGAACCAGAACGCGCGCGCGATTGCTCGACACGGCCGGCCCGTGTTGCACCAGCCGTTGCAGCAGCGGCAGCGCAAAACCCGCGGTCTTGCCCGTGCCGGTCTGCGCGGCGGCCATGACGTCCTGGCCACCGAGCACAGCAGGAATCGCCTTGACCTGCACCGGCGTGGGTGTCTGGTAATTGAGCTTCTGCAGGTTGCGCAGCAACGGATCGATCAGGCCAAGCGAGGCAAAAGACATGCAGGTATTCCGGGCTAAAACCGCAATTTTAGCGGTTACGGCGCTCGTTGCATGCGCTGAGCCATATCGACAGCGAGCAGCGTCGGCAGTCTCTTACAGGACGTCGACGGAATCCAACGGTAAGGAGCGCTCATGCAGCAGGAAGCGCCTTGAGTGACGCCCTTCACTTCTCGGTGCGTGGTTTCTCGATGGTGACTTTCGCCATGGCCGACCAGTCTCGCTCGCCCAATCCCGCCGCGACGGTTTCAGTCATCCGTTCGTAGACGGCGGCTAGCATCGGCAACGCGGCGCCCAACTCTTGCGCGGCTTCAGACGCGAGTCGCAGATCCTTCAGTCCGAGCGATGCCTTGAACCCCGGTTCGTAGTGTCCATCCGCGATATTCGCCGAATAGACTTGATACGACCGGCTGCCGAACGACGTATTCAGATCGTGAGGTTTGCCGCTGCCGGCATTAGGGCGCTCGCGACAAGTCCGGACGCTGTGCCGAAACTCGCTGCGAAACCGTCAGCGGCGAAGCGTTCGAAGCGCGTGGAGCAGTCGGGTTCAGCATGACGGGAGCCTGGCGAAATGGTCATGCAAGGTGTCGGGGCACGTGCAACGCCTGACCGCGACGCGTAAACATGTTGGCTATCCGGTCTTCTCCAGTCCCGCAGAACATTCCGACAGCCGCGTCTCTGTTCGTCATCGCACAGTTCGTGTATGGGAGTACGTAGTCAGTCCCGGCTTCCTAACTTATATTTGCATCGGCACCGCAAAAAAACGTCCCCGCCCTGATCACCCGCGACCGATGTCCGGTCAAATGCTTCCTCCAAGCGGCGACTCTCAACGCATTGCGCTACAACCAAAAAGGATACGACGCAATGATGTCTTTCCGCTCGGCGATCAAGCCTTTGATGGAACCGACCCTCACGCGCTGCATGGCGCTGGCGTCCGCCGTGTTGCTGGCATCGTGCGGCGGCTCGGACCATACCGATACCACGGTGCCCGACACCATCATGCAGGTGATGAAAAAGCCTGCGTACAGCGGCGCGACGTGGACCATGCAGGTCGTCGATCTGGATTCCGGACATGTCATCTACGATCTCGACTCGGGCTCACAGGTGTTCATCGCGTCCGTGCGTAAGCTCTTCTCCACAGCCAATGCGCTCGACGTCATCGGTGCGCAGCATCGACTGGTGACGCCGGTCTACAAGCAAGGCACCGTCGATGCAAACGGCACGCTCACCGGCAATCTCGTACTCGTCGCGAGCGGCGATCTCACCATGGGCGGTCGCGCGAATCCGGACGGGACGATCGCGCTCACCGCGTTCGATCACAACGAAGCCAATAGTGTCGGCAACGCGCAACTGACCACGCCCGATCCGCTCGCCGGTTACGACGCGCTGGCCGCGCAGGTCGCCGCCTCGGGCATCAAGACGGTCAATGGCGATGTGGTGATCGACGATCGTCTGTTCGACGCGTTCGACTTCCGCGATGAATTCAACGTGACGCCGATCCTGGTCAACGACGATCTCGTGGATGTCGCCTTCAGCGCAAGCGCGCAAGGTGCGCTGCTGCCGTTCGTGTACCGGCCCCAGTCGGCGGCGTTCACGGTGCAATCGACGCTCACCACGGGCGCGCCGACGTCGGACTTTGCCGTCGTGCTCAATCAGGCATTCCCGGATGAGCCGCTCGACTGTATCGGCCAGGCTACCTGTGTCGGCGATGTGAGCGGCACGGTGCCGGCGGGGGTTCCACCCGCGCTGACCGGCGCGTATCCGCTCGTGCAGACGTTTCGCATCACCGATCCCTCCACGTATGCGCGCACGGTGCTGATCGAAGCGCTCGCACGCGCGGGCGTGACCGTGACGGCCGCGCCCGTCAAGGCGAATCCGGTTGCATCCTTGCCGCCTCAAGGTTCTTATTCGAGCGCGCAACGCATCGCCCAACTCACCGCCGCTCCGTATGCGCAGGATCTGCGTTTCGTGAACAAGGTGAGCTACAACATCGGCGCGGACATTACGCTGATGCAATACGGACTGGCGAAGAACGGCTCGCGCACCATAGCCACGGCGCTTACGACCGAACAAGGCGAACTGTCTTCGACCTTCGGCATTTCGCCGGACCAGTATCACTTCATCGACGGCAGCGGCGGCGGCGATACCACCGCGAACGCGAAGGCTGTCATCACGCTGCTGCGCGCCATGCGGCTCAAGCCCGACTATGCGACATACGTCGATACTTTGCCGGTACTCGGCGTCGATGGCTCGCTCACGACCGTCACCGGCTTCGAGGCCGATCCGACGCTAGCCGGTGCCAAGGGTCGTGTCTACGCCAAGACCGGCACGTATGGCGGTTTGAGCAACACCACACCGCCCGTGCCGCTTCTCAAGTCACAGGCGCTTGCGGGGTATATCGATGCAAGGAGCGGCCGGCGGCTTGCCTTCTTCCTGACCGTGAATAACGTGCCGTTCGTGGGGCTGGAAACCATCCTCGATGCTTTCCAGGACGAAGGCGAGATTGCGGCGCAAATCTGGAAACTGCAATGATGCGACATATGCCGTGGGTCGCTGACTTCGTCGGCGGCCTCACGCTGCCGAAAGATCGATCATTGTCAGAACAGATGATGAATCCCGGCGAGACACACCACCTGCTTCCCACTCGAGGCCGCCCCGATGCCAAGCGTATTGGCCACCGCGCCGCCGCCCGCCGTTTCGAACATCACATCGGCATAAAGCTGGGTTGTCTTCGATAGCGAATACACATTGGCCGCTGTGAATTGCGTCCAGCGACGCGCGCCGAGCGTCGCCGTCCATGCGCCCACGCCGATTTCCTCCGCGGGTGTCACGCGCAGATTCGCACCGCCGTCGATGCTGCGAAAATGTTCGCTGCCGCCCTTGGACGCGATGCGCATATCGGTTGCGAGCGCATGCAGCGTGACGCGCTCGAACCGGTACGAGCCACCAATACCCATCTCCCGCACCTGGCTCGCATTGAACGTGGCGCCGGGCGCGAGCGTCTGGCCTTCGAACGAAGTCAGCCCAAGCCCGCTTGATAGCGGCAGCAGCCGGTCGCGGTACTCCGAATACACCGCCACCAGTTTGAGCGGACCGTTGGCATAGTTCCCACCGAAACTGATCGTCCGCCCGTTGGTATTGCTGGCCGATGCGCCCGGGAATCCATAAAGCGCGCCGACGCTCAGGCCGCGATAAGCAGCGCTCTTCCACTTGACCGTGCTCGATAACTGCACGGGAAGCGTGCTGCCGAGACCATCGAGATTGCCTGGATGAAACGCGGAAAAGTCGCCGAGCAACTGAGCTGTCGAAACCGAGCCGAGCCAGTCGAAGTTCCAGTCGGTTTGACGCCCGAGCGTGACCGTGCCGAGCGTCGCGTCGGACATTCCGACATAGGCTTGTCGATTGAAAAACGTCGTGCTGCTGGCGGATGCACCCGTCGTCGTGACAAAACCGCTTTCGAGCCTGAACAGCACCGAGCGCCCCGCGCCGATTTCCTCGACACCCTGAAAGCCGAAACGGTCCGCCTGCAAGGTCCCTTGCTGCGCGATATAAGCCGACGAGCCGCGCAAATTGCTCACGTATCCAATACCCGAATCGATGCTGCCGTATAACGTGACGCTGCTTTGCGCAAATGCCAGCGGCGAAACGACGAGCGTGGTCAAACCCGCGACGAGTGTCGCGCGATGAATTTTTGTTGTCATGCTGTCTGGGAGGAGCGTTAGAAGGAGAACTGCCTGAGCTCGAAAGTCCGGAAATCAGGTTGACTGAACCTTCTCCACCGGCGCGAGACGCCACGCGCCGAATATGAGATTGACGATGATCGCCGTCAGCGTGCCCGCCGCCATGCCGTTACCCATCACGATCTGCAGCGAGCCGGGAAGCGCTGCATAGACGTTGGGCACGAGTATCGGTAACAGACCCATCACGAGCGCCGCAGCCAGCGTGTACTGATTGCCGCGCGCGTGCAGATCGACCTTGCCGAGCAGGTTGATCCCCATCACGCCGATCATCGCGAAGACGATCAGCGCGGTGCCGCCGACCACGGGCGCCGGAATCGCGTAGGCAAGGCGTCCGAGCGGCACGAACAGCGCGATGAGCATCAGCATCACGCCCGCCGTCGCGGTGACGTAGCGAGACCGCACACGCGTGGTCTGCACGACGCCGATATTCTCCGCGCTCGTGATGATGAGCGACGTGCCGAGCAACGAGCCGATCAGCGACGCCAGCGCATCGCCGCGAATCGTGCGCGGTACGTCGCGGCGAACGTCGATCTTCCTGCCCGTGATCTCGCCGACGGCAACCGTCTGTCCAGTGGCTTCGGCCATCGAAATGACACTGAAGATCAGCATGGGAAGCGCGGCCAGCACGTCGAAGCGCGGCATGCCGAAGGGCAATAGCATCGGCCACGTGAAGAGTGGGCCGCTCCAGAGGCCGCTTAGGGACATCGAACCCATTGCCCAGGCGGCGAACGTGCCGATGACAAGACCCAGCAGCACCGCGAGCCTGCCCAGCGTGCCCTTGAAGAGACGCGCGACCGCGAGCGTGGCCACGATGGTCAGCAGCGCAAGTCCGAGCGCCTCGGGCCGCGCAAAGCCCGGCGTCCCCGGCTGCCCGACGACGATTCCGGCGTAAATCCGGGTGAGACTGACCGAGACGAGCAGCAGCATGGCGCCCACGACCACGCGCGGAAAGAAGCGCAGACAGCGCGCGAATACCGGCAGCACGATCCAGTAGAAGAGACTGGTGAGGATCGCCGCGCCCGCCGCGGTACGCAGATCCGTTTGCATCGCGATGACGGCGAAGAGCATCGCGGGCGCGCCGCCCGGCACCATCACGAATGGCAGCCGCGCGCCCACCGGCCCCGCGCCGAGCGACTGTAAGATCGTGCCGGCGCCGCACACGAAGAACGTCGCGCCGATCAGATGCACGGTCATCTCGGCTGGCAGCGACAACATGCGCGACATCAGAAAGACCGCCGTAACGGGCGATGCGGCCATGGACAGCACATGTTGCAGACCGAACAGCGCGAGTTGCCATGCGGGCAAACGCGCGTCGACATCATGCGTGGCGGATTCAGCTTTCACGAGACCCCCATGGTTTCGAAGCGCGTGGCGCACGGCGCTCAAGCAGGCAACCACGGCAATTGCTCGCGGCGGTAGCGGAAGGTTTGAAAGACGCTGTTCAATTGCCCCGGACCTGTCTTGCGGGCCGCTTCGTCCGGGTATTCGGCGAACCACGGAATCACGTATTCCCATACCACTTCGCCTGCGGGCGTGACTTCGAAAAGACGCCCCGTCGCCGATTCGGTGATATGCGTGTTGCCGTTCGCGAGCCGCTGCGCGTTGCCCATGAACGCGCTGTAGAACATGTTGACCATGTCGTCGGCGTAAGACCATACGATTTCGTGCGTCGACGGATCGATCTCCAACACACGCGAGAATGCCACGTGCGCGCCCGCGCGAAAGTTGCCGTTGTCGAACGTGAGGATGTTGCCGTTGGCGAGCGCGACCGGCGCATGCTGATGCGAAACCACGTCCGGTGGGATATGCATGGTCACGTGGCCCGTTCGACGGTCGACCGCGATAATGCCCGACGTGGTGCGTAAGCTCATCAGCACCTCGCCTTGCGCATTCACACCGAGCCCGTTCACGAGCGGCCAGTGATAACGGCCGAAGCCCGGCGCGATAGGAAAGTCTTTCGGATCGAGATGCTCCCAGGCTTTCCATTCCCACACGAGTTCGCCCGCGCGATTCACTTCGCGGATCACGTCCGCGAACATGGGCTCGTCCGGACCATGCGCCGTGCCGCCCGGCACGCGATCGGCGAAACCCGCGGGCACCGGCGCGCACGCGGCGTACAGCAGGTTTCCGTTCGGCAGCCACTGCGCGTCGTGATGATGCGCCGGGTCCTGGTACCGCCACACTACCTCGCCCTCCGGCGTGACTTCGTAAAAATCGCCGCCGTGCCACATCGACCAAGGCGCATATCGATCTTCCGAATCCACATGATTGCCGTTGTAACCGAGATTGCCGTTCGGGAGAATCACCGCATGACGGCCGGGGCGCACCGGCATCTGCCATTCATGCACGACTTCGCCGCGCATATCGACGAGAAACACGCGCCCGCCTGCCGTTTGCGGCGCGATCAGCGTATAGCCGCCAGCGGACAGGTTCGGGTCGTGCGCTATGAGCCCGACGCCACGGCGACGCTGGGTGATTTGATCGACGGTGGTAGTCACGGTTTGCTCCGTTAAGATGATGGAGCAAAATTTAGGCTATTCCACGCGTCAGTAAAACCTGATTGTTTTAAACGGGTCGTCAGAAAAATCCATACGGTAAGCCATGCGTCCAATATCACAGACCTTCCGTTGCTTCGACGAAGTCGTCAGGCGCGGTTCCATCCGCAAGGCGGCCGAATCGCTGCATCTGACCGCGGCTGCGGTGCATCAGCAGATCCTCAATCTGGAAGAACAGGTCGGCTCGCCGCTCTTCGACCGCTTGCCGCGCGGCATGCAGCTCACCACGGCGGGCGAGATCATCATCGCGGCCGTGCGGCGCGGTCAGCGCGATTTCGACAACGCGATGACTCAGGTCGAGGACTTGCGCTCGCTGCGGCGCGGACACGTCAATCTGGCCGTGTCGCCTTCGTCGGCGGAGTATCTGGTGCCCGGCGCGATTCAGGCCGCGATGACGCGCTATCCGGGCGTCACCTACAGCGTGCGTTCGGGTAACGGCGAAAACATCTTGAAGTGGGTGGAGACCGGTGAGGCCGACATTGGCTACGGCCTGCGTCGCAAGCCGCCGCCCGGCGTCGTGGAAGTGCGCGCATACGTGCAGCACCTCGGCGTGGTCACGCCACCGGGACATCCGCTCATGAAACTCCAGCGACGTCCGCGACTACGCGACTGCCTTGGCTATCCGCTCATCCTGATGTCGCCGGATACCGAATTGCGCGCGATGGTCGATCAAATCGATCACCGCGACCGGCGCAATGCGCGACCGCTCGTCGAAACCAGTTCGGTCGCCATGGTGCGCCGGCTGGTGGCGGATGGCATCGGCATCGGCTTTCTGATTGCGGAGAATGTCGCGGAAGACGTCGCCGGGGGCAAGCTCGCATGGACGCCGC
Source organism: Caballeronia sp. LP006 (assembly GCF_031450995.1). Taxonomy (NCBI): domain Bacteria; kingdom Pseudomonadati; phylum Pseudomonadota; class Betaproteobacteria; order Burkholderiales; family Burkholderiaceae; genus Caballeronia; species Caballeronia sp. LP006. Next base: position 780,127 of record NZ_JARTVW010000003.1, read on the forward strand.
TCGCCGATGCGGGCGCGCAATCGTCCAGTTGCCTGTATCAACGCTCCGATCTGACGACCACGGTCGCGATGGGCATGTTCCTGCAATTTCTCGGACAGGCTATCGAGCAAACCGAGGACCGCTTTCACACGTCGACGCGCCCCGTGCGCAAGCGCGGCGCACGGGTCTAGCGAGCACTATCCTAGCGATGATACTTGTCGTCGAGCTCGTTGATCGCGTTCACATTGCCCGCGCTGCGTCCATTCTCGTCGAAGGTATTGGCGAGAAACGAATCGGCGATGGTCTTCGCGACTTCAGGTCCGATCACGCGCGAGCCCATCGTGATGATCTGCGCGTTGTTGGAAAGCGCCGCGCGTTCCGCCGAATAAGTATCGTGACACAGCGCGGCGCGAATGCCCGGCACCTTGTTCGCCGAGATGCTTACACCAATGCCCGTCCCGCACACGAGAATCGCGCGATCGTATTCGCCGCTCATCACACCAGAGGCCACGCGGTCCGAGAGATTGGCGTAAAACTCGTTCGGGCTCGCCTCATTGTGCGACACCTCGAATACCTCGAAGCGGTCCTTCAAATAATCCGCCAGCACGCGTGCAAGTCCCACTCCGGCGCTGTCTCCACCAATTGCTAGCTTCATGAGTATCTCCGTCGATTGTTCGATGCAAGTCGAGCATGCCAAGTCAAAGCACCGCGCCGACGCGTTTCAAAATATCCAGATAGCCGCCCACGCTCCACGCCGAGCGGCCGATGAAAAGTCCATCGATGTGCGGGCACGCGGCCAGTTCCGCGCAGTTGCCCGGATTGACGGAGCCGCCGTACAAACAGGGAATGCTTCGCCCGAGCGTTTCCTCCGCCACTTTGCTGATCTCGGCTTGACGCGCATCCGCATATTCGGGACTAGCCGGAATGCCGCTCTCGCCGATAGCCCATACCGGCTCGTACGCGAGCAGAATCGGCGCCGTTCGTTGTTCAGGAGAAAGACGCGCCAACGCGCCGCGCACCTCGGTGGCCAACACGTCCGCAGCGCGCCCGCTCTCTTTGTCGGCGAGCGTTTCGCCAATGCAGATCAGCGGCGTCAATCCGTGACGCACGGCGGCCTCGACCTTGCGTCCGACGGTGTCGTCGGTTTCACCGAAGTGCTCGCGCCGTTCGGAATGGCCGAGTTCGACGAGATCCATGCCGCAATCGACCAGCATCGGCGGGGAAATTTCGCCGGTCCACGCGCCCTCTTCGGCCCAATGCATGTTTTGCGCGCCGACCTTGACATTGGTCTCGGCGAGAATCGACTTCACTTCGCGAATCGCGGTGAACGGCGGAATCACGAAGCACTGGATTCGCGGGTCGTCAGGGCTCGCGAGCAAACCCTCGGCGAAAGCGATCGCTTGCGCCAGGGTCTTGTTCATCTTCCAGCTCGTGCCGACCCAGAACGGGGTATCAGACATGGTTAGGTTGTCGGACAGTGTGTCTTGCAAATGAGGCCGCGTCATGCGCCGGACGTGCCTCATGCCCGCCCGGCGCGCGGAGGAAAACGCCTGCTAGGTCACTTCGAAAGCACGAACGGCGCGGTGTATTTCGACACGTTCGCCTTCGTGATCAGCACGCAGTCGAACAACTGCTTTTCGCTGGCGGCGCCCGTCTTGCCGGTCTTCAGGAACTGATCGGCTTCCTGCACGGCCTTGGCGGAAAACTCCGCGACCGGTTGCAGCACGGTGTACTGCAACTCGCCCGCTTTCACTGCCTCGACCGCGGCCGGCGAGCCATCGAAACCACCGACTTTCACGTTCTTCAGCTTGCCCGATTGCTTGAGCGCCGCAATCGCGCCGAGCGCCATTTCATCGTTGCCGCTGATCACGCCGATCACATCCGGGTGCGCCTGCAGCAGGCTCTGCGTCGCATTGAAGCCTTGCGTACGATCCCAGTTGGCCACTTGCGAGCCGACCATCTTGAGATCCGGATACTGCGAGAGCACCGACTTGTAGCCGTTGGAACGCGTCGCGGCGTTGTTGTCCGAAGGCGAGCCGAGCAATTCGACATAGTTGCCCTTCGGCCCGACATCCTTCGTCCATTGCTGAGCACCGAGCGCCGCGCCTTGCGCGTTGTTCGACACGAGCTGCGCCTTCGCGAGCCCCGGCTGGTTGATTTCCGCGTTGACGAGGAACACCGGAATGTTCGCGGCAATCGCCTTCTTCACGGCGCCGACGGAGCCGCTCGCATTGGCCGGATCCAGAATGATCGCAACCGACTTGTTGGTGATGGCCGTGTCGATCTGCTGGCTTTCGGTGTTCGTGTCGCCTTTCGATGCCGACACGTTCGCGCTATAGCCTAGCTTCTTGGCTTCCGCCGCCGCGATGTTGCCTTCGGCGAGCCAGTAAGGATTGGCGGGATCGTTGACGATAATGCTGATCAGCCCGCCCGCCGCCTGAGCCTGGCTCGCAAACAAGGGCGCAGCCACGGCGAGGGCCGCAAGGATCAAGGTCTTTCTCTTCATAGTCATGGCGTGTCTCTTTCTTGGGTTGGTGTTGGCGCAGGACTTCGATATTCTTCTCGCGTGCCGGAGGTCGGGCTATGCCTTGCCGCCGCCTTGCGGAGAAGCCAGTGGGCCGCCGGTCGGCGTCGGACGCTTGACCTTGCGGCGATATTGAATGGCATTGAGCAACACCGCGAGCACGATGACCGCGCCGGTGAATACCGTTTGCCAGTAAGACGAGATGCCGATAATCACGAGCCCGTCGGACAGGAAGCCGATCACGAACGCGCCGAGCAACGTGCCGCGAATGTTGCCGGTGCCGCCCATCAGCGATGCCCCGCCAATCACGACCGCCGCGATGGCCGTCAGTTCGTAGGTCGTGCCAGCGGTCGGCCCGGCGGACGTGAGCTGCGATGAAAGAATCAGTCCCGCGATAGCCGCGCACATTCCCGACAGCATGTACACGCTGATCAGCACGCGCTTCACGGGCACGCCCGACAATTCCGCCGCGCGGTCGTTGCCGCCGGACGCATAGAGCCAGCGCCCGAAGGCCGAGCGATTGAGCGCGATACTGCCGAGAATCGCGATGATCGCGAGAATCAGCACGCCCACCGGCACGTTGAACAAGCGGTCGAAGCCCAGGTAGTCGAAACCGGTATTGCCCAGGTCCGCCTGACCGCCCAGGTTGTTGTACGTGAGGCCATTGGTCATGAGGAGGGCGAAACCGCGCACCACGTACATCACGCCGAGCGTGGCGACGAAAGCCGGCACCTTGAAGCGCGCAATGAGAATGCCGTTCACGAGCCCGATGAACGCGCCGAGCGCGCAGCACAGCACCACCACGACCCAGACCGACGGGTACATGACGACCCCGAACATGTTGAGCGTCACGCCTTGCATGAAAAATCCCGCGACGACGCCCGACAGCCCGAGCGTCGAACCCACCGACAAATCAATGCCGCCGTTGATGATCACGAGCAGCATGCCGATCGCGAGAATCCCGTAGATAGCCACGTGTGAGGCCATCGTAAGGAAGTTTTCTACTGCGAAATAATTCGGCGAGAGAAACGAAAAGATGATGATGATGGCGATCAGCGCGAAGAACGCGCGTCCTTCGAGCAGCACTTTGCCGAGGTCGAACCCTTCGCCGGACGATCCGGAGCGAGTCGATGTTTTGGCGGCGTCGTTCATGTTCAATGTCTCCAGGCATGTTCTGATTCAGGCGACCACGGCTTCGCCGGAGGCGGCCATGATGTCGTCCTTGTTGGCGTCGGGGCCGAATTCCGCGGAAATCTTTCCGCGCCGCATGACGATGATGCGATGCGCAACGCTCAGGCATTCGCCCACTTCCGACGTCGAATACACGACGGCCAAACCCTTCTTCGCGTTCTCGGCGAGCAGACGAAAGACTTCCGACTTCGCACCGATGTCGATGCCGCGACTGGGTTCGTCGAGCAGAATGACGCGCGGTCCGGTTGCCAGCATCTTGCCGATCACCACCTTCTGCTGATTTCCGCCCGACAGCGAACGGATCGAAGCGCCCGGGCCCGAGGTCTTCACGTGCACGTTGCGGATCGACTGGCCGACGAGTTCACGCTCGACCGGCGGCGACATCAAGATGCCCTTCACGAAAGAGCGGATGCTCGCGAGCGACAAGTTCGAGCCGACGCTCATCGTCGGCACGAGGCCGTCGCGCTGACGATCTTCCGGCACCAGCACGAGCCCACGGCCAATGCGCTGCGCGATACTCAGCCCCGCCATGCTCTCGCCTTCGAGCCGAATGGTTCCGCCCGTCACCGGCAGCCGCGTGCGTCCCGCGACCGCTTCGAGCAGTTCCGTGCGGCCCGCGCCCATCAATCCGTAGATGCAGACGATCTCTCCCGCGCGCACCTTGAGCGACAGACGATCGACCACGGACACGCCCGAGCCGGATTCATCGGCGATGCTGACATCGTCGATATCGAGCGCGACTTCGCCGAACTCGTAGCCGGTCGGCGGCGAGCCGAGGTCGAAGTTCTCGCCCACCATGTTGCGCACGATCCATCCGAGGTCGATGTCCTTGCGCTCCGCCGTCGCGGTGATGCGGCCATCGCGCAGCACCACGGCATAGTCCGTGACCTGCAATGCTTCTTCCAGATGATGCGAGATGTAGACGATCGATACGCCCCGGCTCGTCAAGTCGCGAATCACCTTGAACAGCACCTCCACTTCGGATGCGCTCAGCGCCGAAGTCGGTTCGTCCATGATCAGGATGCGCGAATCGACCGACAACGCCCGCGCGATCTCGACGACCTGCTGCTGACCGAGGCGCAGATCGCGCACCAGCGTCATGGGGTCGACGTCTTCTTCGAGTTCCTCCATCAGCGCGCGCGTCTGCCGCGCTTCTTCGGCGAAGTTGACGCCGGTCGGCGTGCGCAGCTCGCGGCCCATGAAGACGTTGTCGCGCACGCTCAGGTTCGGCGCGAGACTCAGTTCCTGATGAATGATGGAGATGCCGTGATTGCGCGCATCCGTCGATGACGTGAACGCCACGCGTTCGCCATCCAGCTCGATTTCTCCGGAGGTCGGTTTTTCCACGCCCGAGAGGATTTTCATGAGCGTCGACTTGCCCGCGCCGTTTTCGCCGAAGAGCGTCGTGACCTTGCCGCGATGAATCTCGAAGTTCACGCCCTTGAGCGCATGCACGCCGCCATACGACTTGACGACATCGCGCGCGGACAGCAGCACGCCATCCTTCGCCGCGCCCTGTTCGTTGGTTGGATCGATGGTGCTCATTTCGCGTCCAGCTTCACAGGAGTGACGAGCCAGCCGTTCGGATTGATCAGCTGGAACACGCCGACGACATCGACTGTCTTGCCCGTCAACTTGGCGGTATCGACCTTCGACAGAACCTGTTTCTTCATCTCCGTGTTGATGGCGTAACCGGCGTTCTGGTAGTCGATCTGATTCGTGAACTGGCCGAAGCTGATGTCGCCCGTGGCATCGCGCAAGTCGGTGCCGTTGATCGCCGGTCCCGTCTGCACGCGTATGACGAGCGAATCGGGCAGGCCCGGCACCTTGACTTCGTACACGCCGGAGTCTTCCTTGCCCGCGACACCCGAGAACTTCACCGACATCTCAGGACCGATGCCGCCGCCCGCGATGCCGTATTGCTTGCCCGCCGCGTCCTGATCCTTGGCAATGGCGGCGGCCAGCGTCGCCGCATCGACGGCGCGCTTTTCTATCGCGGCCTGCGTCTTCGGAAACTGCTTCTTGCCGTAGGCTTCCGGCTCGAATTCCTTGGTCTGCGTATCGGCGCCGGAACCGATCTTCACGATTTTGGTACTCATGGCCATCGCGATCAGCAAAATGGCCAGCAACACGATGCCGATCACAACGCGCATGCCGCGCTTGCCCTGATGCTTGATCGACGGAGTCATTGCGCTCATTGGCTCACCTCGCGGCTGTCCATTCGTTCAGTGCGTGTCATGTCTTCCCCAGCTTTCTGCAATCACGTTGATGACCATCGCGGCGGAGGCCGCGCCCGGATCGATGTGACCGATGCTGCGTTCACCGAGGCGCGCCGATCTTCCCTTGGTCGCCACCATCGCCTTCGTGGATTCCGCGCCCGCGTTCGCCGCTTCGCGAACGCGCGTCAGGATCTCGCTCACGGACAAGCCGTCCGCCATGCCTTCTTCGGCTGCCGAGGCGGCAGGCGCCCACGCATCGACCATGGTTTTTTCGCCGACTTCCGCCTTGCCGCGCGACCGGATGCCTTCGGCCATCGCGACGATCAACCCCGGCGCTTCGTTCAGCGGCAATGCCTGACGCGCACCCGCCGCCTTCGCCGCGCGCATGAACGCCGTTGCGTAAAGCGGCCCCGACGATGCGCCGACCGCGTTGAGAAAACCCTTGGCCGCGGCGTTCCACTGATCCGCGAACGTGCAGTCGGACGGCAACGCGTCGATGGCCCTCGACGCGGCAGAAAAGCCCTGCTCCATCGCGATGCCGTGGTCCGCGTCGCCAATCACGCCGTCGAGCCGGCACAGTTCGTCGCGCGCCGCCGCAATGGTGCTCGCGAGTTCGCGGAACAGTTGCGCGTTGTCGGCGGCAGAAAGCGCGGACATCATGCAGCCCTCTGCTGAAACATCGCGCACTCGCACGGATGATCGATGAGGCGCTGCAATTCATCGTCGAGATGCATGACGGTGATCGACGCGCCCGCCATTTCCAGCGATGTGCACAGCGGCCCCACGAGCGTGCGATGCACGACGAGTCCCGCCTCCTGCAAGCGCTGCGAAACGCGCCGGTTGAGAATGTAAAGCTCCATGAGCGGCGTCGAGCCGAGCGAATTCACGAGTACCGCCACGCGGTCGCCCCTGGCCGCGCCCATCTCGGCGAGGATCGCATCCATGATTTCGTCGGTGATGTCGTCGGCCGTGCGCAAGGCTTCCCGGCGCATGCCCGGTTCGCCATGAATGCCCATGCCGATTTCCATGTCGCCGGCGGCAATCTCGAAATTCGGTTGACGCGTCTGCGGCAGCGAGCAAGGCGCGAGCGCCACGCCGAGCGTGTACGTGCGCGCATTGGCATGGCGCGCGACGCGCTCCACTTCGCCGAGCGGCATCATCAGGTCCGCCGCGGCGCCCGCTGCCTTGAATATGAACACGTTGCCCGCCACGCCGCGCCGCGTCTCGCGCTTGTCGCGCGGCGCGGAGGCGATGTCGTCGGTGGTCAGCACGGTGCGCGCCTCGACGCCGTCGAGTTCGAGCAGTTCGGTCGCCATGTCGAAGTTCATGACATCGCCCGCGTAATTGCCGTACATGAACAGCACGCCCGCGTTGCCATGCGCGGCGAGCGCGGCATCGACGGCCGGTTGCGGCGGCGGCGAAGCGAAGACGTTGCCGATCACGGCGGCATCGGCTAGACCGCGGCCGACGAAGCCCAAAAACGTCGGCTCGTGTCCCGATCCTCCGCCGATGATCAACGCCACCTTGCCCTCACGCGGCCCGTTGCGCGCGATGATCGCCCGGGGCGCGCTGTCGCTGCGCGTCAGCAGATCGCCGTGCGCGGCCATGACGCCCTCGAGCATCTCGTCGACGGCGGCATCGCCATCGTTGATCAGCTTTTGTGTCATCGTGCCTGGCATGTCTGACTCCTCAGATGTTGAGATCGGCGATGCCGGTGTCGAAATGCGGCGCCCAGAACGCCACCGATTCGGCGATCTGCGCGACGACCTGCCGATCCGTCGGCTCGCGTTCCTTGAACGAGAGTTCCAGGCAAATTTCGTTGTCGCGCCCGCCGCCCGCGTCCAGCGCCTCGATGAGCGGTTCCGGCTGAATGCGGCCGCGCGCGTTGTACTCCGCGGTGAACGGGCGATGTCCGCCCTTGTCCATCAACGACTGCTTGATATGGATGATCGGCGACACGCGCGGCACGGCGCGCGCCCACGCATAGGGATCGAAGTCGTCGGGGTTGGAACTGGTGACGTCGCCGTGGTCGATGTCGGCCATCATCCACATGGGAATGGCCATGTTCGCGGCGCTCAGGCGGTCTTGCAGCGCCATGCACGCGGCGATGGTCTCGCCGAATTCGCGGCCAATGGACATCGGTTCCCAGAACACGTATTTCAAGCCGGCCGCTTTGGCATGCTCGGCGACTTCGGCCCAGCAATCGATCGCGGTTTGCAGCAGCGCGTCACGCCGTTGCGGATCGTCGAAATCCCTGTAAGTGAAGATCGCGAACTGCGTGCCGATGGAGTCGCCGCCCAGATCGGCGGTGATATCCGCAAAGGACTTGAACCAGTCGATGTAGTAGCGGCGCACGTCTGCATCCGGGTGACCGAAGTGATTCAGACGGCCATACGGCCCGGTCATGCCCGAGGTAATCCGCACGCCGGTGCGCGTCATCGCCGCGCGCATCTCGCGCGTGAGCCGCCGCGTGGTTGCCGCCGGCCACGACGGATTGATGAACTCGTGCGTCAACTGCACGTCGCGGATTTTCATGTCGTGCGCGATGGTGTCGACCAGGTCGCCCGGTTCGGCGAAGCGGTTCACCAGCGGATTCGTGTTCAGTGCAAGCGTGAATGCCATGTTCGTCTCGTGTCTTTAAGCGGATTTACGCACGAGGCCGTCGAGCCAGGCTTCGAACGCGGACTTCTGCGCGGCGCTCATGTGCAAGCCGTGCTTGGTGCGCCGCGTGAGCATGTCGTCCGCCGACTCGGCCCATTCGTGCGACATCAGGTAGCGCGCTTCCGCTTCGTGGAAGTTCGGTCCGAACTGCTGGCCGAGACCGGCGAGCGAGGCCGCGCCGTCGATCACCTGCGAGGTCAGCGTGCCGTAGGTTTGCGTGTAATAGCGCAGCAGATTGCGCGGCAGCCACTCGTAGCGGCTTTGCAGACTCGCCATGAAGCGCGGCACGTCGGCGCCTTCCATGTCGCCGCCCGGCAGCGTCGCCGATGAAGTCCAGTCGGGGCCCATCTTCGGGAAGGTCGGCTGCAGCTTTTGCAGCGCATGTTCGGCGAGCTTGCGAAACGTCGTGATCTTGCCGCCGAAGACATTCAGCAAGGGCGCGCCGCCGCTGGCGTCGAGATCGAACACGTAGTCGCGCGTGACCGCCGACGGATTGCCCTTGCCGTCGTCGTAGAGAGGACGCACGCCCGAGAACGTCTGCACGATGTCTTGCTTGCGTAACGGATGCTTGAAGTAGCGGTTCACCGCCGTCAGCAGATAGTCGATTTCCTCGTTCGATATCTGCACGGTTTCCGGCGCGCCGTCCCACGGCACATCGGTCGTGCCGATGAGCGCCTTGTCGCCCTCATAGGCGTTGATGAAGATCACGCGCTTGTCGTGGTTCTGCACGAGATACGAGTGCGGACCGTCCCAGAACTTCGGCGTAACGATATGACTGCCCTTCACGAGCCGCACCTTGCGCGTCGACTTCGCGCCCGCGCGCCCGATGACATCCGATACCCACGGTCCCGCCGCATTGACGAGCGCGCGTGCGTTCACGACGCGCGTCGATCCCGTGCGCGTGTCGCGCAGTTCGACGCGCCACGCATTGCCCTCGCGCCGCGCGCCGATGCATGCGGTGCGCGTGAGCACTTCGGCGCCGCGCTTGGCGGCATCGACAGCACTCAGCACGACGAGACGCGCGTCGTCGACCCAGCAATCGGAATACTCGAAGCCACGCCGGTACTCGTCCTTGATCGGCGCGCCTTCCGGATTGCGCCACAAGTCGAGCGAACGCGTGCCCGGCAGCTTCTTGCGGCCGCCCAGATGGTCGTACATGAAGAGGCCCGTGCGCACGAGCCATGCGGGACGATCACCCGGACTATGCGGCAGCACGAAGCGCAGCGGCCAGATGATATGCGGCGCGGCATTGAGCAGCACTTCGCGCTCGATCAGCGCCTCGCGCACGAGCCGGAATTCGTAGTATTCGAGGTAACGCAGCCCGCCATGCACGAGCTTGCCGGAACGCGACGACGTGCCCTGTGCGAGATCGTCCTTTTCGCACAGAATCACCGACAGTCCGCGGCCCGCCGCATCGCGCGCAATACCCGCGCCGTTGATGCCGCCGCCGATGACACACAGGTCCACCCTATCCTTCTCGCTCATCTCAGCGTTCCATGTTCGACGTTAGTTGAGGCCCGCGGCTAGCGCGTTCGGCCGATGCCGCGATTTCAGCAACCGCGCCGTTTCATCCCAGGTCGGTACGAGCGCCTCGCGCGCCTTCCGATACGCGGGAAAAAGCTGCGCATACAACTGCGTCAGTTCCGCATCGGGCGCTTCCACTTGTCCGAGCAGCGGCGTCACCCATTGCGCGATGCACGTGTTCATGTCGGGATACACGCCGAGCGCGACCGCCGCCATCATCGCCGCGCCCGCCGCGCCCGCTTCCTCGCGCAGCGAGATACGCACCGGCGCGCCGACCACCGCGCCGAGCACGCCGCGCAACGCGCGCGAACGCGTCGCGCCGCCGGTGAGACGCAGTTCATCCGGCATTGGAATGCCCATCGACGTATAGCAATCGCGCGCGGCCATGCCGAGCCCTTCGACCACCGCGCGAAACAGATCCGGGTAGCGGCTCTCGCTCGTGAGTCCGATGAAATCCGCGCGCGCGTTCGGGTCCACGAAAGGACCGCGCTCGCCGGCATCGGAGATATAGGGGTGATACAGAAGCGCACCGGGACGTCCCGACTGCAGCCATCCGTCGATACACTTCATCCGGTCGCCGTGCGAAAGGCTCGTGCCGAACTGCGCGAGCAGATCGCACGCGAGATTCAACACCCAGTCCACGTTCAGCGTCGCCGCCATGTTGGACTGCACTTGCGCCGACATGCCCGGCACCGGCAACGCGATCACGTACCCCGTGCCTTCCGCGTTCAGATGGATGTCGGCGTTGTGCATCGCGCGCATGTGCATGCCCGTGGAGCCGACGATCGAGCAACTCGCGCCCGTCGCGCCTTCCGTGTGAATGCCCGCGCCGAGCGCCGTCAGCACGATATCGACGAAGCCCAGACACACGGGCGTGCCTTCGAGCAGGCCGGTCGCGGCGGCGGCGTCTGACGTCAGCGGATGCATGATCTCCGTGCCGTCGATGATTTCCGGCAACAGGTCGCGCCACGCGGTGAGGCCGAGCGCTTCGATCACCGTGTCGTCGTATTGGCGCGTGCGAAAGTTGCCGTAAGTGAAGCTCGCCTCGGACGGATCGGTGGCGCGCACACCGGTGAGGTTGAGATACAGCCAGTCCTTGCAATGCAGTGCCACTTCGGTGCGTTCGAGCACTTCGGGCGTCGTCGCGGCCATGTGCGCGATCTGCGCGCCCTGACTGCACGCGGCGAGTCCCGTGCCGGTCGCCTGGAACCGCGCGCGGCTCGCCGGTCCTTCCTGCAACAGCCGCACCGTGTTCGCGGCGCGCGCGTCGAGCCATAGCCATGCGTCGCTCGCCGGCTTGTTGCCTGCGCCGACGAGCCATGTGCCGTCGCCTTGACCCGTCACCGCCAGCGCGCGCGTGCGTTGCGCGAGACCTTCGATCTTCGCGCCCAGATCCCGCAAGGTCTTCGCGCAGTCGCCCCAAGTTTGATCGAGCGATTGAGTCGCCGCGCCATCGGGGCTCGTGGTGTAGCGGTTCGGCACCGAGGCGACGGCAATCTGCCGTCCCGTCAGGTCGAAGGCCACGGCCTTGATGACCGAGGTCCCCGCGTCGATGCCGATGAGAAGGTCGCGTGCGTTCTCGCTCATCACGCCGCCTCCGTCGCGACAGGTTCCATCTTCAGCGCCAGCGCCGAGGCTTCGTCGGTGATCAATCCGCTCAGAAGGCCGCTATTGAGCACCGCGCGAATCGCCGCGATCTTCGACGCGCCGCCCGCAATCGCGATGATGCGCCGGCCCTTGAGGTCGTCGAGTTCGGGCGCGACCGTGCGCGCCGCCAGCGATGTTTCGACGGATTGGCCGGTATCGCTGAAAAAATGTCCGAGCAATTCGCCTTGACCGCCCTTGTCGCGCACCTCCTGAATTTCGTCGGGCTCGATCATTTGCGATGCGACGAGTTGCGCGTCCGCATTCACCGATCCGATACCGACGACCATCAGATCCGCATGCGCCGCCATGTCGAACACTTCGCGCACGCCACGCTGCGCCAGCAACACTTCGCGATCCTCGGCCTTGTTGGCGAAAAACGGCAGCGGCAGCACATACGACACCGCGCCCGTTTGCTCGGCGAGCCGGTGAATCACGTCATACGGATTTGCCGTGTATTTGCGCGTGACGCCGCCAAGCAAGGACACGAAGCGCACCGTGCCCGCGTCCAGGCGCGGAATGTTCTCCACGACGGCCGCGAGCGTTCGCCCGTGTCCTATACCGATCACGCCGCCTTGCCGCGTCGCGATCTCGCGCTGCATGAAGTGCGCGCCAGCGACGCCAAGGGCGCGCAGCGGCAGATCGCCTTCGTTCAGATCGGGGACCACTTCGCAATAGCTAAGACCGAAGCGCTGCGCAAGCTCCGCTTCGAGCACGACGCATTCGGCGACATCGCCGTCGATGGTGAACTTGACCGCGCCGCTCTGATTCGCTCGCATGATCAGCCGATGCGCCTTGACACCGCTCACGCCGAGACGAGCCGCGACGTCGGCCTGCGTCTGACCGGCGGCGTAGTGCAGCCACGCCGCGCGAATCGCAAGACTGTCCTCGGCGTCACGCCTGTCGGCGGATTTCGTCATGTCGTCTCCGTGCGCACGTTGAAGTGATATTTTTTCTACGTGCTGAAATTTTTTTCACTGTAAGCACAATAGGCAACCCGATCCTCGATTACCATCCGCTATAACCCTAGATAAGCATCGCGCAATCCGAAGGCGAAATGTCGGCTTGACGCGATGCAACAAAAAATTCGGAGACACGATGGAGACGTATCTGCTCGGCGTCGACAGCGGTTCGACAGCCACGAAAGCGGTTGTTTTCGACACGGCCGGGCGCACCGTCGCGGTGGGCAGCCGGCGCGTCGAACAGCGGCAGCCGCGTGCGCGCCATGTCGAACGGGACATGCGAGAAACCTGGGATGCGGCCTGTGGCGCCATTCGCGATGCGTTGAGCGAGATCGCGCCTGGTTCCATTGCGGCCGTCGGCGTGACCGGACACGGCGATGGGCTCTATCTCGTGGATCGCGCGGGCGCGCCGCTCGGCGCCGGCATTCTCTCGCTCGACAGCCGCGCCTTCGACGTCCGGGAACGCTGGCGCGAGGAAGGCGTGCTGGAACGGGCGCTGTCATTGACCGGACAGCAGCCTTATCCGTACGCCGCCGTCAGCCTGCTGAAATGGATTCAGCTCAACGAGCCAGCGCGCTTCGCGCGGATCGGCCATGTCCTGTTTTGCAAGGACTGGCTGCGGCTCTGTCTCACGGGCGTCCCCGCCACCGATCCAACCGAAGCCAGTTCGTCCTTCACCGATGTCAACACGCAGCAGTACAGCGCCGAGGTCATGGCGCTCTACGGCCTGGGGACTATCGGCCAGGCGCTCGCACCCATCGTCGCGTCCACGGCGCAGGCCGGCCGCGTGACGGCGCTTGCCGCATCGCAAACCGGCTTGAAGGAAGGCACGCCCGTCGCAACCGGGCTGCACGACGTCACGTCGAGCGCGCTCGGCATGGGCAACGCCCAACCGGGCGTGTTGTCGGTGACGGCGGGAACGTTCAGCATCAACGAAATACTGTCGGATCGGCCGCAACTCGATCCGCGCTGGTCGTGCCGTAACGGCACACGGCCCGGCCAGTGGATGAACATGTCGATTTCGCCCGCTTCGTCGAGCAATGTCGATTGGGCTTTGCGCGAACTCTTTCAGCACGAAACGCAGGAAGCGGCACGGCGCGGATGCTCGCTGTTCGATCTCATCGGCGACGAAGTGCAGGCGGTGTCGGCCGAACCGAGTTCGGTCATGTTTCATCCCTTCCTGTTCGGTTCTCCGTTCGAGCAGCCGGCGAGCGCGTCGTTCTTCGGCTTGCGCTCGTGGCACCGGCGCGCGCATCTGGCGCGTGCGGTGCTCGAAGGCATGGTGTTCAATCACCGCTGGCACATCGAAGCGTTGACGAGCGCTTTTCCGGCGCATCGTGCGGGGTTGACGGGCGGTGGATCGTCGAGTCCGTTGCTTGCGCAGTCGTTCGCGGATGTGCTTGGCATCGCTATCGACATACCCGAAAGTCAGGAGGCGAGCGCGCTCGGCGCGGCGCTTTGCGCAGGCGTCAGCGTGGGCGTTTTCGATTCGCTTGCCGATGCCGTGGCGCGCGCCTGCCGCGTTGCGCGCACGCATGCGCCGGACCCGCAACGCCACGCGAAGCTCGACGACGCGTACGCGCTCTGGTCGCAACTCATCGCCGCAGTTCAGCCCTTGTGGCCCGCGCTCGACCGCGCGGCCACCTCGCATTGAAGCCGGAGAATTTCGATGACAGAACGAAACCGCAATTTCTTTCTCGACCGGTTGAAGCAGAGCCCGAAGATCGGCGTGTTGATCGTGGGCGGCGGCATCAACGGCGCGGGTGTGTTTCGCGATTTATCGCTGCAAGGCGTCGACTGCCTGTTGATCGACAAGACCGACTTTGCCGCCGGTGCGAGTAGCGCGCCATCGCGGCTCATACACGGCGGCGTGAAGTATCTGGAGACGGGCGAGTTTCGCCTCGTCGCCGAGTCGACGTTGGAGCGCAACCTGTTGCTGAAGAACGCGCCGCATTACGTGCTGCCGCTCGAAACCGTGCTGCCGATTCACTCGTACTTCGGCGGCATGGTGGCGTCCGCTCGACGCTTCTTCGGCATGAAGGCCAAGCTTGCGGATCGCGGCGCGATCATCTCGAAGATCGGCCTTGCCATGTACGACTTCTTGGGACGGCACGACCGCACGATGCCGCGTCATCATCTCGCGACGCGAGCGCAGTCGCTTAAAGACCTGCCGCTGCTCGATCCGGCAATCAAGGCGACCGCCACGTATTACGACGCCAAGGTGACGCAAGCCGAACGCCTGAATTTCGAACTCGTCGCGGACGGGCTTGCCGCGTGCAAGCAATCGGCGGCGGCCAATTACACGAGCGTGGAGCGCGTCGAGGGCGGCGTCGTGTGGTTGCGCGACCTCGTAACGGACGAGCTCGTCGCGGTGCGGCCCGAGGTCGTCGTCAACGCGGGCGGTGCGTGGATCGACAGCGTGAATGCTTCGCTCGGCATAAAAAGCAAGTACATCGGCGGGACGAAGGGTTCGCATCTGATCGTCGATCACCCCGAGCTCCATGCGCAACTGCGCGGCCGCATGGTGTACTACGGCTCGAAGGACGGGCGCATCTCGCTCATCTATCCCTTCATGGACAAGTTGCTGATCGGCTCGACCGATATCCGCACAAGCGAGCCCGACGCCGTGCGCTGCGAGGACGATGAAGTCGCCTACATGCTCGGCGCGCTGCGGGAAGTTTTTCCACGCGTGGTGTTGAACGAATCGAACATTGCGTTCCGATACAGCGGCGTGCGCCCGCTGCCCTATTCCAATGCCGCCGATCCCGGCGATGTAAGCCGCGATCACGCGATGCATGTGGATCGTCTTGCCGGCACGCAAGTCCCGGTTTTATCGCTCGTCGGCGGCAAGTGGACGACGTTTCGCGGATTCGCCGAAACGGTCACCGACGACACGCTCGTACGCCTCGGACGCTCACGCGCCGTCCGCACGCGTCACACGGCGATCGGCGGAGGCCGCGATTTTCCGCGCGATGCGCATGCACGGGCCGAATGGATCGGCGATGTCGTTCGACAGTATGGGGTGTCGGCCGAGCGTGCCGACGGCTTGCTCACGCGCTATGGCACGACTGCTTCGGCAGTCGCGGCGTTTTGCGCGGGCGCACCGGATCGGCCCTTTGGCAGCGCATCGGACTTCACGGTGCGCGAGATCGAGTACCTGTGCGCGCATGACATGGTCACGCGTCTTGCGGACCTATTCTTCCGTCGCACGACGATCGCGATCTCCGGACATCTGACGAACGCGCTGTTGCTCGAAGGCGCGGAGATCGCGGCACAGGTGCTGGGTTGGGACGAACTTCGCAAGCAAAAGGAAATCGATGCGACGCGTCAAGCGGCTCGCGAGCGGCATGGCATTGCGCTGCCCAGAGTCGAACTCGCGCGACAGACTATCGATTGATGCGAAGCCTCGGTTATCGCATTGCGGACTAAGGTTAGCTCGATCAATCTGTTCCGCCCGCATGGGTTGCGTTGATACGATTTCTGCTTTCGTTCAGCCCACTCATTCCTATGATTGCACCGGTAAAACTCAGGACGTTCCTGCTCGCGCTGACGTTGAGCCAAGCTGTCTTCATCTCGCCCGGCTTCGCCGCGGACAATGCCGCGCACACACTGCGAGTGGGCTTCGTGCCCGGCCCTTACGCGGACGAGTTTCGTCAGGGCGTCGAACCGCAACTCTCGAAGAAGGGCTACACCGTGCGCTACGTCGAGTTCAGCACCGGCCTGGAAGCGAACCAGGCGGTGTATCGCGGCGAGATAGCGGCCGACGTGATGCAGCACAGCGTGTATCTGAAGTCCTATAACGACCGCAACGGCACCGATCTCGTCGGCGTGGTGCAAGTGCCCACGCCACCGATGGGCCTTTTCTCCACGAAGCACCATGCGCTTGCCGAGGTCCGGAAAGGCGCTACGGTTGCCGTGCCCAACGATCCCGTCAATCTGGAACGCGCGCTCAAGATCCTTCAGCGTATCGGCTGGATTCGCATCCGTCCGAATCCGAATCCTGTCGATGTAACCGAGCGCGACGTGACCGATAATCCTGCCGGCATCAAGCTCGTGCTGCTCGAATCGGCACAGGCGCCGCGCGCGCTGGAAGACGTGGATTTTGCGGCGATTCAGGGCAACTTCGCGGTATCGAGCGGACACGCCCTGACCACGGCGCTGGCGCTCGAGGAGATGACTTCGCCCTACGTGAATCAGGTCGTGGTGAAAGCCGCGAACCAGCATTCGCAGACCACCGACGATATCGTCGAAGCGTATCGTTCGGATGCGTTCAGGCAAGCCATCGTCGGCAATCACGCGTATGACGGCTTTCGGCTGCCCGACTATTTTTCTCGATGACTTCGAGCGGCGCCCCCTTCACTGCTGTGCGCGACTGCTCGAAGCGAGCAATCGTTTGATCGAAGCAAGCCCACGTTCGTGCGCTGGCGGCATGGATGTCCATGCATCGGCTTGCATCGGAAATGTCGTCGAACGAGAAAAACGGATGAACGTGACCTGCGGATGAGTTCACGCGAAACGCAGATTGTTCTCCTCGACCCAACCCGCGAGCCAGAGTTCGAGCTTGGCCGGCGGCAGCGGGCGGCTCAAATGAAATCCCTGCGCAAGATCGCATTGCAACTCCCGCGGGCGCGTCATCATTTGTTCGCTCTCGACATCTTCGGCCACGACCTTCAGTCCCATGTTGTGCCCGAGATCGATGGTCGAGCGCACGATGGTCTCGTCGTCTTTATGATCCGTGATGCCCATGACGAAGGATCGATCGATCTTGATCTCGTGCACGGGCATGCGCTTCGGGTACGACAAAGAAGAGTATCCCGTGCCGAAGTCGTCGACAGACAGGCGAATGCCGAGCGCATGCAGACGGTCAAGGGTTTCGATAGCATGGTTCGGGTCGTCCATGCGTTGGACTTCGATCCGGTGATCGATGCCGCGCACCGAGCAGCAGCCAGCGAGCGGGCACCGACGCGATTGCGGAATAACGGCGCATGAGTATGAAGCGCCGTTTTCCCACATCGATAAATCAGGCAGTCAGATTCACGGGCAAGTCCACGACATGCCAGTACGACGCATATTCCGGCCCTCGCGGCGCACTCGATAACTTTTTGGTGAAGCGCACATAAACCTTGAGCGCAGTGCCCGTGTAAGTGTCCGCGAGAGCGATCCTCAGGTAGACCTGCTTGCCATCGAGAACATTCGGCGTCGCAAGCGAGTTATTGACGTTCGGGCCGCCGCCGTTCGTCAAGTTCACCGTGCTCGGTCGGGCAATGGGCGCCGGGCTCGCCTGATTCGTCAAGACGATGCTCGTAACCTGCCCCGCCATCACGGCCCATTCCACGGTCCAGTTCGCGTTGAAGGAGGCGAAGTCGTCCCCGTACGCACCGGTGTAGCCCTGAATGGTCATGCATAGCAATTGGCCGGACTTGAGACCCGCGGTTGCCGTCGTCGCGCTGTCATAGGTGGTCTGCGTTTCGTCGCCGATACGAAAGCGTCCGATCACATAGCCGCCGCTGCTCGTTCCGTTCACCGTGGGAACAGCAAGCCGGGTCTTGATGGTGTCCCAGGTCGGATTGTCCTGTGGCTCGGTCCACGTTGCGTACGGTACGTCGGTAGCCCAAGTTGGCACATCCGGTAATACCGAGCGGCCCGCCCACTGATACGCGGAGAAGGGGCTGACCTCGGTAAGCACGGGGCCATCGAAGCCCACACCCTTCTTCTGCGTGAGGAGCCAGTCCTGCCACGGATAAACACTCGTAACGGGCGTGGCCGGGAAATACTGCGTGCCCGACAGCGCGTGCGTTCCCGTCACCACGTCCAGCTTGATGTTGCGTTTGCCGAGAGCGGACAAGTCGTTGTACACCCGGTACGCTTCGTTCACTGGAATGTACTGATCCTGCGCCCCGTGCGCGATATAGAGGTTGACGTCCTTTAACTTGGTCAGGTCTGCTTCGTTGCCCCAGGTCGTATGGACGACCGTTCCTGAATTGATGAAGAGTGCCGCGAACAGATCGGGTTGCAACGATGCCGCTTCGTAGGACCAACCCGCGCCCTGCGAGATGCCTGTTGCGTATATGCGCGTCGAGTCGACATTGCCTACGCGCGTCGAGATGGCCTTCATCAACTCGCCGATGGCGTTCATATAGACCATCTCGGCGTCGTAGTTGACGCATGCTTCCCAAGGCACGGTCACCGTCACGATGTATGACGGATACTTCGCCTGCAAGGCCGCGTTTGCGAAATCCGCCGCGCCGTTGGAGGCATAAAAGTTGGCCGTCATGTTGGCGTCGTTGCCCAACCCGCCCAGCACAGCCACCAGCGGATATGTCGTCGATGCCACCGTTTTTGGCGTGTAAAGCCGCACGTACATCTGGCCGACGCCGTCGTTTGCTGTCCCGACTGCATCCAGCGTTTTGTCGATGGGAAACGTCCACTTGTACCATTCGAAGTCGGTGTAAGTGTCTGGATTCGCGGCTTTGGCCGTTGGATCGAGCGCCAACGTCCCTGAAGAATTGGATGAATCGTCTCCGCCCCCGCCGCACCCGACGAGCAACGCGAGCGGCGCGGCGCCGAGTAATCTGGCAAAGTCTCGCCGACTCATGCCTTCGCGACGCGCATCGCTCGCTTTTACGCCGTGCTTCTGGCTCGCGTCATCGTCCGGTTTCCTGAACATCGTCTCTCTCCTCGTTTGAATGCATGGATCGAACGCATGAGCTAACGTGCCTTCGGTCGATCGCGTCAGCCGTTTTGTTTTTGTAAATGTACTGACTAGTTCGCATGCGGATCAGTAGGAGAACACCTTACGATCGTTTTTTCTCTTTATGGTCTAGTGGGATGCGACGAAGGTAATTAGTGCTGTGACGCGCCGCACCAACGTAACGGCGGATAGGGACTTCGTAAGCGGAGCTTCGCGACGATCGCGCGACGACATGATCATCGCGCGAAGATTTCAGACCGGACCTTTGAGCGTCCGATCGAAGAATTCGATCATCGTGGACCATCCGCGCTCGGCGGCCTCTTGGTCGTAGACCGGAAAATCCGGCTTCATCCAGCCGTGCGCGGCGCCGGTATAGGTCTCAGCGACATACCGAACGCCGGCCTGCTTCAATGCGTCTTCGAAGCGCTGCGCCATGGATGACGGGTAACTTCCATCGGCGTCGGCCGCTGCGATATAGAGTTCGGCCTTTAGTCGTGGCGCTGAGAGATGCGGGCTGTCAGGGGCATCGGTTGCGAGATTGCCGCCGTGAAAGCTTGCCACCGCCGCGAAGCGATCGGGATATTGGCCAGCGGCGGTGATAGCCATGCCGCCGCCCATGCAAAAACCGACCGCGCCGATACGTTCGGGTTCAACGTCCGTGCGCGTGTCTATGTAGGCAAGCAATGCTTCTGTATCTTCGGCCGCCTTCGCGTTACCCGTGGTGACCATCAGTGGCCCGAGGATCGCTCGCACATCGCCCTTGAATACTTCCACGGGATCGAAAGGCCCATACGAACCGTAGCGATAGAAAAGGTCTGGCAGCAGGACGACATAGCCCGCGTTCGCCAGCCGTTGCGCCATATCCGATACAGCTGGACGTATGCCGCCCGCATCCATGTAGAAGACGATGGCTGGCGAAGGCGTTGCCGTATCGGCGGTGAAAACGTGAACGGGACACATACCGTCGCGAGTGGAAACGCTCACCTTTTCATAAGCCATGATGTCGTGCCTTGAGTCGAGAGCCGTGCTTGGGAATTGTCGAGAGATCATGTGTGAGCAAGACGCTTCAATCCTTGACCAAACCGCCATCGACGACGAGGTTCTGTCCCGTCACCGCTCGCGCCCACGGTGAGAGAAAGAACAGCACTGCGTCGGCGAATTCTTCCGGCGTCGTGACACGGCGCAACGGCGTGAATCCGGCGACCATATCGAACACGGCTTCGGGCGTCGCGCTGCTGGCGTCGGTGGTGCGCAAGAGTCCGCCGGACACCATGTTCACCGTGATGCCGTCCGGTCCGAGATCGTTCGATGCAGTTCTCGTCAACGCGAGCAATGCCGCTTTGGCCGCCGTGTAGTCGTGATACGGCACGACGGGGTTCTGAAATAGGTTGGTGCCGACATTCACGATACGGCCAAAGCCAGCGGCACGCATTGCGGGCAACGCGGCTTGAATCGTATTGAGCGCGCCCTTGAGGGCGCCTTCGATCTGCTGCTGAAAGCGCGTCCATTCGATATCGCCGATCTTCGGTCGCGCGTCGCCATCGAAGCTGAATTCGGCAAGCGCGTTGTTCACGACGGCATGTATCGGCCGGCCGCTTTTAGCGAGCGCTTCGTCGAAGAGACGCGCGACGGATGCCTGATCCGTGATGTCGGCCTGAACCGCCACGACGCGCGGTCCAAGCCGCTCGACCAGCACGTTCGCTTGCGCTTCGCTACGACGATAGTTGATGACGACACTGGCGCCTTCACGCGCGAGGGCTTCAGTGATCGCCGCGCCCAGTCCGCGCGCGCCGCCGGTGACGAGTACGTTTTGTTCAGACAGCAGCATCGACATCTCCAAGGTTTGTTCTGGAATAGCCGATGCATTATGCAGCATGGGGTTAAGCGGCGCGTAAGTACACACGCGCTTCAGGCGCGCCGCAGCCTTCGTTTAAGGCGTACGCAGTTGCGTCACGAGCAATCTTTGCGTCTAATTTAGCTAGACCATAGCGTGGCTTCGGACAGCGCCTGCGCGGCTATCAGCCTTCGCCAGAGCGCTCGAAAAAATTGCAAGCCACGCGCTTCTTGCCAGCAACCGTCAATGCAGCCACTAAACCCAATTCGCTCAGGCGAGATCGACTTGTCGCGGTCGCAGAATCTTTTCGAATTCTTTTCTTAAAATGCAATAGCAAGCGCACGCCTGCTTCTCCAGACCAACGCGATCGAGAATTTCAATGCTGCCTCGGCCGTGCCGAATCAAGCCTGCATCGTGAAGTTTGCCCGTCGCCTCTGTGACGCCTTCTCTTCGCACGCCAAGGCTGTCCGCGACGCCTTGTTGAGTGACGCGCAAAACCATTGACGGCGCCCGGTCCGCTTGCGTCAATAACCATCGGCACAATTGCTGGCGCAGCGAATGATGTCGGTTGCATGCGGCTGTCTGTGCAACCTGGGTCAGCAACGCCTGCGTGTATAGAAGCATTAAACGGCGCAAGAACGCCGAACGGCCAATGAGTTCACGCAACGCATGAGCCTTGATGCGGTACGCAGATCCGGGAAACTGGACCTGAACACGCGTTGGCATGAACTTGCCGCCCGTTAGCACCGGCAAACCTGTCATGCCCTCGCGCCCGACGGCGGCAATCTCGGTCGATGCACCGTCCTCCACCATGTGAAGAAGCGAGATGATCGACGTAGTCGGAAAATAGACATACTGCATTTGTTGGCCGGGATCATACAGGCGTTGTTCGCTACGCAGTTCGATCAACTCCAGATGGCGTGCGATCTCTTTCCACTCCGGCGCGGGAAGCGAACATAGCAAGGCATTACCATGCAGATCCGATGTCAAATTCAGCATGCTCTTCGCTCGTTTAAGCTATTGCATAACCTTAGCATTTTTTCGTTTGCAGGTTGCTTTTAGCCTTAAGCGGTTGTTGGTCCGGCAGCTATCCTGTCAAGCGAAAGCTATAAGCGCTTAGCGTCTTAGCGGTCGTTTTGTTAAGGCGCCATCAAGGTCTGATCTTAAGCCTTGAACGGCTTTTGTCGAAGTGGTGACAAGCAGCTAAGAAAATGCTTCTTCAGACGCTAAGGCATTAATAGCTGAATTTGGCTCAAGCGTCTTTGAAGATCGCCACCGCTGATTCTTCTTCTTAGAATCGAACGAATCGCTCTGTTGCCAGCCATCGTCGTGAGTCAAAAATCCGGGCACGACTATCTGTTGTTTTAGGCAAAGTCAGCCACCCGACCTCCGCCGCGCGCCGACTGCATGCTTGCCATCTTGCTGTCGATAGTGGCTCCTGCACTTTCAAAAAATGCTCGCGAACACGTCCATGAACACAACCCAATGCTTTCTAAATAATTCTATTTTCCTGTCATATACATTTCATCATCCTGCCTTACATTCCTCTTTCGACGCTGCACGCGGGCCGAGTACCTATGCAGCCTGATCCCCCGATCATCGATAAAAACAGGAACTTCCCATGTCCGACCGGACGAATCTTTCCCGCCGCCGCACGCTTAAACTTCTTGCGGGGGCGCCGATGTTACCGCTCGGCGGATTCGCCGCCGCCACGACGCTCGCCGGCTGCGGCGGCAGTGATTCCAATGCGGCCCCGGCTGCCACCGCGGCGTTCGCAAGCGCGGCATTCACGTCGATGGCCGCACCCACGCTCAACGATCCCGCGTCGATGGCGACGACCACGGTGAAATCGTCACTCAACGTCACGTTCGCGGACGGCACCACGCAAGCGTACAAGCTCGCCTATCAACCGTTCTTCGTCACCGGCGACATGGTGCCGAACGGCAGTGGCGGCAACATCCTTGCAGGCGGTTATTACGATATCAACGGCCAGCCGATCATCGATACCTCGGTGCCGGGCAAGGAGCGTCAGTTCTATTCCGACTGCCCCGACGGCAGTTCGTTGCTCACGCTTGCCAATGCAACGGTGCCGGGCATCAAGGGCAAAACCGTATTTGCCGTGGTGCAGTTCGAATACACCACGCGGGATCAGAGCCTCGCGTCGCAGTACGGCCAGTTACCCTCGCCTATCGCGGTATTGACGCTCGATCAGAACCCGACGACGGGCCACCTCACGCTGATGAAATATCACAACGTAGACACCTCGAAAGCAAACGGTCTGTGGATCACGTGCGGCGCGAGCCTTTCGCCCTGGAATACGCACTTGTCGAGCGAGGAGTACGAGCCGGACGCGTCGAGCATCGCGAAAAACGCGCAGTTCAAGGCCTTCAGCCTAGCGCTATATGGCGACGCGACGCGCGCCAATCCCTACCACTACGGGCACTTGCCGGAAGTCACGGTGAATCCGGACGGGACGGCATCGATCAAAAAGCATTACTGCCTCGGACGCATCTCACACGAATTGATCCAGGTGATGCCGGACCAACGCACCGTCATGATGGGCGACGACGCGACCAACGGCGGCTTGTTCATGTTCATCGCGGACAAAGCGGCGGACCTCTCGTCAGGCACGCTGTACGTCGCCAAGTGGACGCAGACCTCGTCGGCGGGCGCGGGATCGGCGAACCTCTCGTGGATTCGCATCGGCAATGCCACGAGCGCTGAAATCGAAGCACTCGCCGGATCACTCAAGGCAGCCGACATCATGGACATCGCCACCGCGGACCCGGCGGACGCCAGCTACACGAAGATCAATTTCAACGGCACGTTCAACTGGGTCCGCGTCAAGCCGGGCATGGACAAAGCGGCGGCGTATCTGGAAACGCACCGCTATGCGGCGCTCATCGGCGGCAGCATGGGATTCACGAAGCTCGAAGGCACGACGGTCAACGCGAAGGACAAGATCGTGTACACGGCGATGTCCCGAGTCGAGAAATCGATGGTCAAGGGCAACGCGGCCTCGCGCGATGTCGCGGTCGACAAGACCATCGTCGCAGGCGCCGTGTACGCGCTCAATCTCAAGGCCGGTCAGAAAGACGTGACGGGCGCGGCGATAGACAGCGAATGGGTGCCGGTCGACATGGCCGCGCCCGCCGCGCTCGTCGGCGAGGACCTGGCTGCGCCCGACGCGCTCGGCAACCTCGCGAACCCCGACAAGATCGCAAATCCGGACAACCTGAAGTTCTCGGAGAAGCTGCGCACGTTGTTCATCGGCGAAGATTCCAGCACACACGTGAACAACTTCCTTTGGGCCTATAACGTCGATACCCAAACGCTTGCACGCGTGCTTTCGTGCCCGTCGGCGGCGGAATCCACCGGATTACACGCGGTCGACGAGATCAACGGCTGGACCTACATCATGAGCAACTTCCAGCATGCGGGCGACTGGGAGAGTCCGCTGCATGACAAGGTCAAGGCGACCGTCGATCCTTTACTGCGCGCGAATTATAAAGATCGATTCGGCGCGACTGTCGGTTATCTCACTGGCGACGCGAGCAGCATCAGGCTGGCGAAAGCTTGAGAAGCGGCATGCCGGCACTTCGCCGCATCTGCGATAGATGAATCGAACTTGAATCTGCAGCCAGGCCCGCAGTGTCGCTCACGACCGTCGGGCCTGACGATAAAAACCGCTACGACGCGTTCGCCTCAAGCAAACTACTTGACGGCACCCGACGACATGTCCGAACTCTGCGGCATGGCTTGCGACGAAGCTTTGTTGCCCGGCTCATAGGTTCGGTTCACATCTCCCGGATCTCTGTTCCACGGACTCGACACTGGTTCGCTGTGGTAGGTCCTTTCGGACGTAGCCGCGCCATGAGCACCACCGCTGCCGCTCCCGCCGTTACCGTTTCCGCCCGCCAGCGCGGGCATGGACACCAGCGCGGAAACGAGTGAAGCCAACACGCACGAAACCTGGACATGCGACGCAGTCTTTGCCATTTCAAACTCCTTAAGGACCACAAGCCTCGACACCCGTGTTCAATTCGTCGGTCTGATTTTGATAGAGCCGCGACGGGTCAAACATGCCGCTGCAAAATCAAATACGTAGAAGCCTGGGTGTTGGATGCAGCATTTCTTTTATTCGTCAGAGTATGCAGTTGCTTTTCCGCCAACGAACAAAGACGATCCACGGGTACAAATCTGGCTAAAGCGCTCACTTGGAGCGCTGATCGAGGAACGAATTCAGCGCTCGGTCCCGACCATCCAGAGAAACTCATGCTCCCTTACAGCAGACAGGGCCAAGGCGACGTCACCTTCGTGCTCATGCATTTTTTAGGCGGCTCACACCGTACTTGGTTTCCTACCTTGCCTTTTCTCGACCATGAACACCTTTGCGTCGCGCTCGATACCCCCGGCTTCGGCGATGCCGCGCATATCGAAGGCTACAGCGTGAGCGAGATGGCCGATCACATCGACGCTACCATCCGTGCATTGCAACTCGAACGTTGCGTGCTCGTCGGTCATTCGATGACGGGCAAAATCGCGGTTGTGCTCGCGGCCCGCAAGCCGGACTATTTGGCAGGCTTGATCCTCGTCGCGCCCTCGCCTCCCGGACCGCAACCCATGAGCGAGCAGGACCGGGAACAGCAACGAGCGTATGGCAAGACTCGGCCGGAAGCGGAAGCGTTCGTGGATGAATCGAGCGCACACCGCTTGCCGGATGATGTTCGCGAAGTCGCAATCCACGATGCCCAACGCGTCGATCTCGTTGCCTGGCGCGCATGGGTGGATGGCGGCAGCAAGGAGGATTGGAGCGATCGCATCGGTACGCTCGATTATCCGGCGTTGCTCGTTTGCGGCGCGGACGATAAGCAAGTGCCCGGTCCGGACGAGCAACGCATGACAACATTGAAGCATTTTCCGAATGGCAACGTGAGCGTGATCGATGGCGCAGGCCACCTCATGCCCTTGCAGACGCCGCGGATCTTGGCACAGGAGATGCTGAAATTCGCAAAGGCGCTTTAGCCACGACGACTTGCGTGGTTGCGGAATCAATCAACTAAGGGGAATCCATGGACTTGGGAATCAGGGGGCGCGTGGCGCTCATCACCGGCGCGAGCGGCGGCATTGGTCTCGCGGTTGCAAAACAATTGAGTGAGGAAGGCGTGCATCTGGTGCTGTCGGACGTGGATCAACAAAAGCTCGAAAAGGAAAGCGGCGCGCTCGCGCAATCCAGCTTGTTGATTGCGGCCGATATGACCAGGCAACAAGAGGTAGACGATCTCGTCAAGCGAGGCACGGAACGGTTCGGGCAGATCGATATCGTGGTTCATACGGCTGGCGTTACCGGCGCAAAAGGCGATCCGCTCGAACTGGCGGATGCAGACTACGAGGAAGCTTGGGCGACCGACTTTTTTTCGGCTGTACGTGTGGCTCGTGCGGCCACTCCGCCCATGCGTGCGAAAGGCTGGGGGCGCTTCGTTTGCATCACGTCCGAGAACGCGGTGCAGCCTTACTGGGAAGAGGCGGTGTACAACGTTGCCAAGGCCGCGCTTGCTGCATTCATCAAAAATCTGTCCTACAAAGAGGCTGCACAAGGCGTGCTGTGCAATACCGTCTCGCCTGCATTCATCGAAACCGGCATGACGAACGGCATGATGGAAAAACGCGCCAAGCAAATGGGCGTGTCCTTCGACGAGGCGGTCAAGAGTTTTCTCGACGAGGAACGGCCGGGAATCGTTCAAAAGAGACGAGGTCAGCCCGAGGAAGTCGCGGCGGCCATCGCTTTGCTGGTTTCGGATCGTG
Source organism: Caballeronia sp. LP006 (assembly GCF_031450995.1). Taxonomy (NCBI): domain Bacteria; kingdom Pseudomonadati; phylum Pseudomonadota; class Betaproteobacteria; order Burkholderiales; family Burkholderiaceae; genus Caballeronia; species Caballeronia sp. LP006. The sequence goes on from NZ_JARTVW010000003.1 coordinate 807,161, forward strand.
CGTCGTTCATCAACGGCAGCAACGTTCGGGTGGATGGCGGCTCGGTTCAGGCAATCCAGAACTGATTTCGATACGAAGCGTGCACGCTCGCCAGACATGCGCGCTTCAAAGCCAGCCCATTGCCGATGCCTTGAGCGTTGCCGCCGCGCGTGTCGAGCATTCTAGTTTGCGAAAAATATTCTCTACGTGTGTGCGCACCGTGCTTGGACTCAAGACGAGTTCGCGTGCGGCTTCCTTGTTACTCGCGCCGCGTGAGATCGCTTTCAAGACGTCGATCTCTCGCACGGAGAGCAGCGCACGCGACGGAGCATCGCTTACCTGATGTCTTACGGGAGCGTCGGCGTCGGTGAGCAGCGCATCGACCGCATTGGCATCGAAGCGGCCTTTAGCGACTTCGTTGAGCATTCTCTGTGCGGCCTCGTTGGGTGAAAGCGCCGCTCGCCACGGACGCAGGGAACGAAGCGCCACCCACGCAACAGACGCGGCCAGCACGCGCGCTTCCAACCCAAGCGCCTGATCGCGCACGCCGCGAAAATAGCCCGAGCCGTCGAGGCGTTCATAGGCATACGATGCGACCTCCGCCGCTTCACCTATCGCGCCCGCCAGACGTCCCGCACGCGACGTCCAGTACGGCACCAGACGCACCTTTTCCCACGCGCTTTCGCTCAAACGCTCCGGTTGATTCCACACCGCGTTAGGCACCGACGCGCGGCCAATGCCGTGGATCAACCCGGCGTGATAGACCCGGGCGCGCGATTCATCGCTCGAGGTGAGCCGGGCGCACGCCGCCAGTGCCGTCGATGCAACCGCGCGCGAGAAGCCCGTCATCCACGGAAGTTTGAGGTCGATGACGTCTGCAATCAACTCCGGCGAAGTGGTCTGCCGCATGTGCGCGGTTGAAAGAACCGCATCGACTTCGGCGGGCGTCAGGCAATCCAACTCCTTCAGCCAATGCACCGCATGGCGCTTCGCATATCCTACAAGCACTGCCGGATAGCGCATGTCGGCGCGCTTCGCGATTTTAGCGAGCGCCCCGTCCACGCCATACACGCGGCTGTAGATTTCCAGATCGCCCGCTAGCGAGACGATGGACACAGGCACGGGAACCGCTTCGTGCGTGAGATGCGAAGGCAAGCCGCGACCGTCCCACGTCTCGAAGATGTGCCGCAACGCCGTTTCGGTCGCGCGCGCGAGTCCGAGCATGCGCGCCACTTCTCCCGCGACCTCGCAATGGGTCACGGCAAGCGGCGTGAGCGCCGCGCCAGCGTCGCCGAGCGCTTCGAGCGGTTCCACCCAATCCGGATGATCCTCGAGCATGGCCTGGCGAAACGCTACATCGTCACCGAAAACCTGCGCGAAGCCCGACGCATTTGCCGTGCAACCGGACCAGCGCAGCAACGCCGCCTCGCGCACTACGTCGGCATTCGTGATCGCAAGACCGGCCGCACTCGCCAGACGCGAGGCGAGCCACGCCGTACGAGGCGAGTGGTCGGTTGGCTGCCCCATGCTCAAGTCACCGATGAAGGCGAGCGCCTTCACACAATCGAACACGAGCAAGGGAGACTGGCTGGCTTCCTGATCAGTCATGGGATGACCACGGGAGTTTTGCACGGAAATGCGCCCACTATACGCGACATCGATTTCCCATAGCCTCGGTCATTTGACCGATGCACAGTGCACGCGCGAGGTGCAAAGATCTCGGTCATCGTGAAGCGCCAACCAGTCATTGCAAGGAGTCACCATGTCCGACTACTCACTGCCAGAAAAAACGCTCGCCAACGCAGAGCGCTGGCTCAAGAACTACTATTTCACCCGCGCGGCGGTTTCGATCGTATGGGTGGCGCTGGCCTTCGTGGTCGGATTGCACTCCGTGGCCGGCGCGGCGGTTTTGCTGGTCATCTACCCGGCATGGGATGCGCTCGCGAACTATATCGACATGTCGCGAAGCGGCGGGAAGACCGGCAATCGCACGCAGGCGATCAACGTTGCGATCAGCGCGGCCACGACCGCCGCCGTGATCATTGCGCTCAAAACGAATACGGCATGGGTCCTCGGCGTCGTCGGCGTCTGGGCCATCTTGTCCGGGCTGCTTCAACTCGCCACCGCGTTACGTCGATGGAAGCGCTTCGGCGCGCAATGGGCCATGGTTCTTAGCGGCGCGCAATCGGCACTTGCAGGATGCTTCTTTCTGGCGCTTACACCCGCACCTCTTACGCTTGCAATTTCGAAGATAGCCGGTTACGCGGGCGTCGGTGCGGCCTACTTCCTTATCTCGGCCTTGTGGTTATCGGCTGCGCAATTTCGGCGCCATCGCGCGAGCACGGTCTGAGCAATCGAGCGCGCCGAGATGGGTTGCAGCGAAGAACGCCCGTACAACGACCGCGATGTATGGGCACCTTTATTTGTACCCCTGCGCCTGTAGGCCGAACAGGTGCGCATAACGTCCATTCAGCGCGAGTAGTTGTCGATGGCTTCCGCTTTCCAGTATCCGCCCCTGGTCCAGCACGATGATTTGGTCGGCTCCTCGCACGCTCGAAAAACGATGTGAAATCAGAATGGACATCCGCTGCCCTGACTGCGCCTGAAACTGCTCGAACACCCCAGCCTCGGCTTCGGGGTCGAGGGCGGCGGTCGGCTCGTCGAGAATCAGGATATCCGCGCTTTCCCGCATATAGGCCCTTGACAGCGCAATCTTCTGCCACTGCCCGCCCGAGAGTTCTCGACCACCCGCAAACCAGCGTCCGAGTTGAGTCTCGTATCCGTTCTCCATCTGCTCGATGAACGCGGCAGCCATGCCCTTCTGTGCCGCTTCGCTCCATCGGGTCCTGTCCGAGAAGGCTTCGATATCGCCGACGCCCAAGTTCTCGCCAGCCTTAAACTGGTAACGAATGAAGTCCTGGAAAATGACACCGATCCGGCGGCGCAGTGTGTATTCGTCCCACTCCTGGAGGTCCGAACCATCGAGAAGGATACGACCGGCGGACGGCGTGTAAAGGCGCGTGAGAAGCTTGATGAGCGTGGTCTTGCCCGAGCCGTTCTCGCCTACCAAAGCAAGTGTCTGCCCGGGCTTCAAATCGAAGCTGATGTCGGTCAGTGCCGGGCGCTCGGCACCCGGATAAGCGAACGACACCCGCTCGAACTGCAGACCTTGTCCCGGATGCGTTCCTTGAGTCAGATGACCGGAGCTCACGTTTTCGGGCTGCGCGAGGAACTCGAACAAGTCGCTCAGGTAGAGACCATCCTCGTAAAGCCCGCCAATCGAGGACAGGCTGCTGCTCACCGCACTCTGACCTTGCCTGAACAGCACGAGGTACATCGTCATCTGCCCCAGCGAGATGGCCCCGCTCACCGTCTCAAGGACAATCCATCCATAAGCCGCATAGAACGCGATGGTGCCGACCACGCCGAGCAGAAAGCCCCAACCGTCTCGTCGCAGCGTGAGTGCGCGGTCTTCGGCATAGAGCTTCTCGAAGGTGTCGCGATAGCGCTGCAGAAGAAGCGGGGCAAAGCCAAACAGCTTGACTTCCTTGATGTTCGCTTCACTCGAGAGCAGAGACTCGATGTAATTCTGCTGTCTGCTTTCGGGCGTCCTTCGCCCAAAGAGCCGGAAGGCGCTACCCGAGAATCGCGCTTCGGAAATAAAGCTCGGAATGGCACCGACGACCAGAATGACAAGCGCCCATGGCGAAAACCTCACGAGCAACACCGCGAAAGTCGTGACGGAGATAAGGTTTTGTACCAGACCGAGCGACTTCATCACGAGCGACAACGGCCGCGAAGACGCGTCTCGCCGTACTCTTACAAGGCGGTCGTAGAACTCTGAATCCTCGAATTGAACGAGACTCAATTTTTGAGCCTTCTCCAATATAAGCAGGTTGACCTTCTGCCCGAGTTGCGCGCGGAGTAGCGCCTGCAGCAAGGACAACGACCGCTGACTCGCCGCAAGCGCGATGAGCACCAATGCTTCGAGGAGAAGATAGCGAACGACCGGCCAATTTAAGCGATGCGCTGGTTCATGAGAGGCCGTGACGACCGCGTCGACGATACGCTGCCCAATGACCGCGGCCGCCGCGGGAAGCACGCCGGCAACGATGGTCGCGACGAGAAGCCCACTGAGAAATAGCGGTGACGTGCTCCAGACGAGCATGAACGCTTGCGTAGCTCGCTTGAGAAACTCGCCGACCTGACGCAGCATTTTCATGGTTCTGCTAGGCGACATTAGAATGAGAGATGATCCGGAATATGCAGTGGATGCCTGGTCGCACGTGGCGAGCCCGCCAACGTAGACGGTCCCGTTGTCCGCGAGACGAGCTTACCTCACAACGAATGGCAAGACTGCATGAACAGACGTGCGCAGACCGTATGAGCGGTCGGTAAGAAAACACGCTTCTCCGGGAACTCCCACCAACGGCATCCGCTGCTTCGCTTCCGGACGTGCGGAAATCTGGAGCTGCAATGGCTGGGAGCCTTGGAAATAGAATACAGTCCGGCAGTTCAGCACGCGGGTATGGCCGGCGTCCGGACGGCAAGATGGATTGACCACAAGGAAGACGCATGGACTTCGATGCAGTCGTATTGGGCGGGGGTATTGTCGGAACGTCGATAGCGATTCATTTGCAGCGCCGTGGACTCGCCGTTGCACTGATCGATCGCAAGCCTCCAGGCAATGAAACCTCACTCGGCAATGCAGGAATAATTCAGCGCGAGGGCGTTTATCCCTATGCTTTCCCTCGTGACCTCGCCAAGATTGCCAGGTATGCGAGCAATCGCGCCACGGACGTTCGATTTCATGCGGCGGCAATGCCTAAGCTGGTGCCGTTTCTTTATCGTTATTGGCATCATTCGCGCGCCGACCGTCACGCAAAGATTGCGAAGGCTTACTCGACCCTCATCGAGCACAGCGTCTCGGAGCATCGCGAGTTGATCGAAGCGGCCGGAGCGCAATCTTTAGTGCGAACGCAAGGCTGGATAAACGCTTTCCGAACTTCAAAAGCGTTCGAAGCGGCCATGGCGGAGGCGTCGCATTGGCAGGACGCCTATGGCATCCCGTTCGACGTTCTCGCCGACGGCGCTTTACAGGCAGCGGAACCCTCTCTTGGTCCCGCGCTCAGATATGCAATCCGGTACTCGTCGGCAGAGTCCGTGAGCGATCCATCGGGGCTCGTCGGCGCTTACGCGAAATTATTCGAAAAGCTCGGCGGCACTTTCTTCATTGGCGACGCGTCGACACTCGAGTCCGGGTGGCGGGTCACCACCGAGTCGGGTGTGGTCACCGCGGACCAGGTCGTCGTTGCCTTGGGACCGTGGGCCAATGACGTCACGACGAAGCTGGGTTACGCGTTGCCGCTCGAAGTAAAGCGCGGCTACCACATGCACTATGCGGCGAAGCCTGGAGCAACGTTGAATCAGCCCGTTCTCGATGCGGAAATCGGTTACGTCATCACGCCGATGGTTCGTGGCATCAGATTGACGACCGGCGTCGAGCTAGGCCTTCGTGACTCACCGAAAACGCCTGTGCAACTCGAGGCCGTGGAACCCTTCGCCCGTCAGACGTTTCCAATCGGCGAACGTCTCGACGAGGCGCCCTGGATCGGACACCGGCCTTGCACGCCCGACATGATGCCTGTCATCGGCCGCGCACCGAATCATGAGAAGCTCTGGTTCGCCTTCGGGCACGCTCATCACGGGTTGACACTCGGCCCCGTTACCGGACGGCTCATCGCCGAGTTGATGACGGGCGAAGATCCGTTCGTGGACCCGCATCCGTTCCGGGCGGAGCGGTTTTAGGCCGCTTAGCGTTTGCAAGGCAAGTGCAGCAACGCGAGCACATCGAGGGAACATTCCCGCATGGCACGGCACGTCGTGTCATACCGCGAGCAACGGTGTTGTTATGATTGCGTCGTCGCGAGGCAACGTTACGCGACGACGCCCCTCGTCCTCGAGTTCCCTGATGCTCACGCACCATCTATCGTTTTTCAAGCGCCCTTGGTGGGGTGTCATGGCGCTGACTTTCGCGGCGTTCATCTTCAATACCACCGAATTCGTGCCCGTCGGTTTGCTTACCGCAATCGGTAACAGCCTGGACATGCGTCCGACCGACGTCGGCGTGGTGATGACCATTTACGCATGGACGGTGTCCGTCGCGTCATTACCGTTGACCTTGTTCGTCCGCGAAGTAGAACGCCGCACCCTGCTGATGCGCGTCTTTATCGTGTTCATACTCAGTCATATCGTGACTGGACTAGCGCCGAACTTCGAGATATTCGTACTGGGTAGAATCGGCATTGCGTTTGCGCATGCCGTCTTTTGGTCGATCTCCATCCCGCTCGTCGTGCGCCTGGTTCCACCGGACGGAGAGCGCCGTGCACTCGCGATGATATCGATCGGAACATCGGTCGCCATGGTGGCCGGTGTCCCCATCGGACGAGCGATAGGCGATACCTTCGGATGGCGCGCGACCTTCCAGATCATCGCAGGCGCAGCGGTGCTCGGCATGGGCGCGTTATGGTTGACGTTGCCAAAACTCGATAGCCAGGGTTCAGGTTCGTTGAACAGTCTGCCAAAGCTCCTCAAGACACCCGTGCTGGTTGCGCTCTTCGCGGTGACGGTTCTTACGGTCTGCGCGCACTTCACTTCCTACACTTATCTCGAACCGTTTGCTCGCGCCGTGACAGGCGCGAGCAATATCGAAGTGACATTTCTGCTGATGCTGTTCGGTGCCGCGGGCGTTCCGGCCGCGGTCTGCTTCAGCCGCTTTTACGCCAACCGCCCGCGCCGGTTCCTGTTGTGGACCTTGTGTGCCCTTGCCGCTTGCTTGCTGTTGCTTTGGCCTTGCGGACAGTACGTCGGCACGCTGTCGATGCTCTTGCTGTTCTGGGGCGTGGCGATCATCTGCTTCGGGCTTGCCATGCAGGCACACGTGCTGCGACTGGCTCCGGATGCGGCGGACATAGCCATCTCGATGTTTTCCGCTCTGTACAATATAGGCATCGGAGCCGGCGCGCTGGTCGGAAAGTTCGTCGCGCGCGATGTCGGGCTAGCCTGGATCGGAATGTTCGGCGCAGCGGTCGCCGTGCTTGGCGCGGTAGTGTGTTGGCTCGCGTTCTTGGCGGCACGTCGTGGGACGCGGCGCGCTGCGCCCTTGTTAACTCACTAGCGAGCCGCGTGGTCGGGCGTGGTTGGTCGGATGTCATCCGACCCGTGTCGACTTTCGTGAACCGCACGTCTTGCAAGAGCATCGAATACTCGAGGCCGGTGAGTGTTCCTTGCGACAAAGAAATCGAATAGGCGCGCTCCCGCGCGTGCATCTGAGTAACTGGCTTCGATCGTCGTTCTTGCGCGCCTGCGTCGCACGAATCGTCGGGACGAAACAGCATTGGAAGTCGCAAACAAAGAGGCTATTAGCAGCACATGGATATCTTTTATCACGCGCCAAGTTTCGAGCAGAACGTCAAGAACGGGCTGGTTGGTTCGATTGGCTCCAGCAGCGCCAAACTGGTCACGCTCTCCCAGCGGCTGCCCAAGCGGATCTGGGTCTTCAAGACGCCAAGAGGTTTGAAGGGCTCTATTCAGTTGCTCGCGTCATTGCTCGTTTGCGATGAACCCAGCGTCGCGGTGCAGTCCGACCAACCGCACATGGTCTTCTACGACGTGTTTTCGCCTGAATCCGTGATTTTTACGGAGTCAGGGACGCCCGAGCGCATCGAAGAAGTCTCGGGGTACTTCCAATACCGGTGGCATGCCGCCTTCAGCGCCAGTTTTAGAGGCGACGTGGGACTGCAGGCCATGGAAGCCGATGTCGTGCGAGGGCTGGAGGCACTGGTTTCCGGTTGGGAAAGAGTACAAATGCTCGAACGTGTGAAGAACGTCGACAGCGTTCGGCCTATCAATCCCTTCGCGCCGCGCTGAACAGTCGGAAGCCAGCCGTTACGCTTGGTGTAACCGAATACGCCGTGCGACAAAGCACACGGCACATCCGTGATGGTGGTCGTGGCGCGGCGGCCGCCGGCGTCCGCCTTCAGCCGCCCCGTTTATTCTTCTCCTAACCCGAACAGTGCATTCTGCGCCGGGGTGATTCCGCAAGAAGCGCAAACGCTGCAGTATGGCTTCAAGCCGCTGCAGACCGGTTCCGAGCCAAACAAGTGCTCGCCGGGACGCGGCGCCATAACCACTCCTTGTTCGGGATACACCATGACCGCGATTCCTGTCATTCGATACCAGTCCGAGAATATCGATGGGCTCAACGTGTTCTACAGAGAAGCGGGGCCTTCGGAAGCCCCCGTGGTGCTGCTGTTGCACGGCTTTCCCACGTCCTCGCATATGTTCCGCAATCTCATTCCCATCCTGGCCGAAAAGTATCACGTAGTCGCGCCCGATTACCCGGGCTTCGGTCAGAGCGATGCGCCCGATCACACCGTCTTCAAGTACGGCTTTCAGCATTACGCTGAAATCGTCGATGCGTTGCTCAAGCGTCTTGGCATCGACCGCTTTGCAATGTACGTGATGGACTATGGCGCGCCGGTGGGATACCGCCTCGCGCTCATGGACCCGGCGCGGGTGACGGGGCTCATCGTTCAGAACGGCAACGCGTATGTCGAAGGGCTGCGTGAATTCTGGAACCCGATCAAAGCGTATTGGGCAGACAATTCGGTCAAGAATCGCGAAGCGCTGCACAGTCTCGTGACGCTGGACACGACGATTTTTCAATACACGGACGGCGTTTCGGATGTATCGAGAATCAGCCCGGATAACTGGATTCACGATCAGGCGCTGCTCGACCGGCCCGGCAACCGCGAAATCCAGATGGACCTCTTTCTGGACTATGGGACGAACGTGCCGCTCTATCCTGAGTTTCAGGCGTTCTTCCGTGAGCGTCGGCCGCCGACCATCATCGTGTGGGGCAAGAACGACAAGATCTTCCCGGAAGAAGGCGCGCATCCTTATCTGCGGGATCTTCCGGATGCGCAAATACACATTCTCGACACGGGACACTTCGCGCTGGAAGACAAGCTCGACGAGATGGCGCCACTCTTGATCGATTTTCTCGATCGCTCGCTCGTGCGATCGAAGACGTAGTAAGCGGGCAGATACCGCAAAGCGCGACGTGACCGCCGCAACCATCGTCCGTCGCGCGCTTAGTGCCGAATGTGTCCCACTCAAAATGTCGACGCTACGTATAGGACGTCCGCAAGAACTTCGCTCGTGCAGCAACGGTCGAATCGGTCTCACTCGTGTAGACTGCGCCGTGATCTCGACAGATCGGCTGCCTCGACGCGGCTTGTTCCGCTGGGTCCGGCGTGTGTCGATGTCCGCGTTCGACGCGACCATCGACGCTAGATGGTCTCGAACAACCGGTAGCAAGCCGGAGCGATTGCTCTTTCGAGCCGCCAGCGCAAGAACAAATAAAAAAGGGCATCTCTGGAACACCCCCTGACTGAAGCGCAAATCCAATCTTCGAATAGTGATTGGATATGCGAAGCCGCATGTGACAACGTAACCGACGTCTCGACGAATTCCCGATCCGGCGAATTCGATACTGCGACAAGCGCCCTCGCCGTCAATGGCTGGTGTGTCGTGCCAGATTTTCTGACACAGCCCCAGACACAGGCATTGGCGACCGAATGCATGGCGATGTATGCAGCTCAGTTGCTGACACCCGCCCGTGTGGGTGCCAAACGCGCGGCCACGCTCTTGCGCGGCGACAGTACGCGCTGGTTCCAGCCCGATGCGTTGAGTCCGCGGCAGCAGACGTTCGCCGATCGCATCGAAGCGCTGCAAATGGCGCTCAACCGCGAACTGTTTCTAGGCCTGGTCGATAGCGAATCACACTACGCGGTGTATCGGCCAGGTACAGGCTACACACGCCATCTCGATTGCCTGCGCAATAACGATAGCCGCGTGATTTCCGCCGTGTTCTATCTCAACGAAGCGTGGCAGGACGTCGAAGGCGGCGCACTGCGGCTCTACCTTGCCGATCAGACACATCACGACGTCTTTCCACGCGCCGGGACGCTGCTGTTGTTTCTCTCGGCACACTTCGAACACGAGGTACTGCCCGCGACGCGCGATCGCATGAGCATCGCGTGCTGGATGAGGCAACGAGTGTGACGCTGGCGGCACGCAAGCCACGTTCATACGTTCGCTGGCGGCCGCATGACTGAACGAACGATAGCGAGCGGCCCGGGCCCTCGCTATCGTTGTCCTGCTTCTACGCTTTTACGCTTCGTGACTGAGCGCGGCAGGCGGAATCGGGCCGCGTACGAGCAACCAATAGCCGATCACCGCAACAGCGGCAACGCCCGCTCCCACGAACAGCGCGGGCTGGAACGAATGCGTCTTTTGCACGATGAAGCCCGTGACCACCGGCGCCAGCGCCCCGCCGAAGTAGCCGCCGAAGTTCTGCATCGCGCCGATCGACGCGGTGCAGTTGGCGGGCGCGGCAACGGACGCCGTCGCCCAGGCTGCACTGCTCGATACATACAGAAGCAACATCGAGATGGAGATGAACACGACGGCCAGCGTCGCGCTGTGCGTGAGGCCCGTTAGAATCGTGAAGACGCAGACACCGAAAAGCGATGCGGCCATCGGGTATTTCCGGCTGTTGACCGCCGATACGCCGCGCCGCGCGAGCACGTCGCAGATCTTTCCGCCGGACAAACTACCCACCACGCCGAAGAGATACGGAACGGCCGCCACCCATCCCGACTTTGAGATGGTGAGATGAAATTCCATTTGCAGGTACGTCGGCAGCCATGCGTTGTAAAGCCACAAGACGTAGATCGTGCCGAAGAAACCCAGCAGCATGCCCCACGTCGTTCCGAACTCCAACAGACGGCGCCACTCGCGCCACGTCGGGCGGGTCTGCACTTCGCCATCGACATCGGTCAGATAGGCGCGCTCCCGATGCGTCAGGTCGACCTGACGCGGGTCGCGATGCACGAGGTAGAAGCACAGCGCCACGACGAGGCCCGCGATACCCATGATGCCGAACATCCATCGCCATCCGACAGTCAACATGACGACCGTGAGCAAGGGCGCCGATATGGCGGTGCCGAGCGTCGACGAGCTGTTCCAGATGCCGGTGGCGGCACCGCGCTCTTTCTTGCCGAACCAGTCACGAACGACTTTGGCGCTCGTCGGAAACTGCGGCGCCTCGCCTATGCCGAGCACCATGCGCGCCGTGAAGAACTGAGCGAAACTGGTCACGACGCCGCCGAACGCTTGCGCTATCGACCACATCGCAAGGCTTACAGAAAGCATGACACGCGCACCGAAGCGATCGACCAGCGCACCCGCCGGGAGTTGCGCAAAGGCATAAGCCCATAGAAACGCCGACAGCAACAAACCCATTTCCCCGACCGAAAGGCCGAGATCCTGCCGGATGAGCGGATTCGCAATGGACAGCGTCGCGCGGTCGATGTAATTGATGACTCCGCTCAGGAGCAGCAAAGCAAGGGCGGTACGCTGAATTCGCCGCACTCTCGGTGAAGCCTGGTCATTCGATGCCATGCTCTCAGCATCGCCAAGGTCGGATTCCGGGACATGCGGCGCCGTGGTGGATTGCTCCATGTATTTGTCTCCTGGATGTTTGGTTTTATCAGCGAAGCCGTTTTTTAGATCCGAACGCGAGCAATACTGCATTGGACTGACGCACGATAGCTCCGCCTTAATTAGAAATCCAATCAATTTGCGCGTGATGTGGCCCGGGGAAAACCCGCGTTCTGCCTTGGATCGAGGCGTGCATGAAACGGCAGCCGCCACAAGGTTACCGCGCGCACTCGCCGTAGTTGTAGCAGCAACGGCCGTTGTCACCAGACTGAAATTGGTCTATATTTAGTCTCGTTCAACCTGTAGAACGGAGTATTCGATGCACATTGCCGATCATGTGAAGCCGATCAGCTATTTAAAGAGCGAAGCGGCACAAATCGTCAAGGACCTCGCCGAGTCGGGCGAGCCGCTAATCATCACGCAGAACGGCGAAGCAAAGCTCGTTGTGCAGGATGTGCGAACTTACGAAGCCGCCCAGCAGACACTCGCCATGTTGAAGATTCTGGCAATCGGTCAAAAGCAGATCGAACGCGAGGATTATGTCGAAGGCGATGCATTCTTTTCGGAACTCGACGGATTGGACCGCGAGGAAAGGCTTCGTTGATGCCGGTGCTGTTGAAGTACCGGGTGTTGCCGACAGCCCGAATCGGCATCGAGGAACTGAGAAGTTATATCGTCCGTACTTTCGGCTGGGAAACGTGGCGCCAGACCTCTGCGCACTTGCAGGAGACGATCAGGCAAATCCGCCAGTTCCCCGAGAGCGGCCATATTCCGGTTGAACTCGAAGGTTTCGTCGACGACACTTTCCGGCAAGTCATTTCCGGCAAGAACCGAATTGTCTATCAGGTGCGCGAAGGCGTTCTGTACATCCATCTCGTCTGCGACACGCGACGCGATCTGCAAGCGCTCCTTCAGCGAATCGTGCTTCGGTTGATCTGAACCTAGTGGTACCGCACGTCAAGGACGTGCGGTACCACTTAATTGCCAGCATCGTCCGTGGATGAGGCCTCGTCCTTCGTTTCCTCGTGCTTCATATGCGGCTTCTTTCCGGGCTGCGGCGCGTGTTCCGCGTCCGGCGCGATGTCTTCGCCGTGATGTTTCTTTTCCTGCTGCACTTTTTTGTCGTGCGCGACGTTACGGGGATCGGTCATGGATTGTCTCAACGGTTGGTTCGACTTGGCCGCTCAAGTTCGCGACACCGAAAAGGCAGCGCAGATTCCGGGCCAGCTACCGGCGCGAAGCTTGGCGACGCGTTCCGTTGCGCTGCCAGCTCGCGTCGAGAAATTTGCCCGCGGTTGGCGAATCGAGCGCACAGGCGCCGAAGCACTTCGAAACCGCGCCGATGTGAGCCACCGCCGTGTCCGGCTCAGCGCGTGGTCAGCGTCTTCGCATTGGCATGCGCCGGCATGTCGTTGCCGCGCACGGCTCTCATCCGCGCGTCCTGCCTTAGGCCCCAGATCCATGTCACAGCGAGACAGGGCAGGAGCGAAGCGATCGAATAGCCGACGCCCGCAAGCGGGTTGCCGGTCAGATTGACGAGCGCGAGGCTGATCAAAGGCAGAAACCCGCCGAACACCACGTTGCCGAGTTGTTGTGCAAGGCCGAACCCGGTCGTGCGGCTCTGCGGAGGAAAACACTCGGCGACGAACGCAGGCAGTGGCGCCATGATCATCGCGGTCAGCACGGCGAGTACGGCGATCAGCAGCGAGACGGAGATCCACTGCGACGACGCCGCGCTGGCCCTGATGCCCGCAAACGCCGGATAGACAGCCGCGATCCACATGACGATGCCGATCAGCATCACGCGCGCGCGCCCGACGAGATCCGACAATCGGCCGAACACCGGATAGAGCGGCGCGGCGATCAAGATGCCGGCGCCGAGACACACGTTGGCCTGTGTCGGTTCGACTTTGAGGACGTTCTGCAAGAAATAAAGCATGTAGACGATCGAGGTGTACAGCGACACCGAGGTGCCGCCTTGCGCGCCGAACATCGCCACCAGAATGGCTTTCCAGGACGTTCTGCTCGACAGTGTCTCCTGCAAGGGCCGCTTCGACAGCCGGCCTGCGTCGCGCATCTCCGTGAATACCGGCGTCTCCGTCATGCCGAGCCGTATCCACGTGGCGACGGCCACGATCGGCGCGGAGATCAAAAACGGCGCCCGCCATCCCCACGATTCGAAGCTGGCCGTATCGAGCGAAAGCTTCAGGGCCGAGACAACGACGAGCGCAAGTAGCAAACCGATGCTCGCCGTGCTCTGCAAGACGCTGGTCGCCATGCCCTTGCGTCCTTCCGGCGCATGCTCCATGACGTACACGACAGCCGAACCATACTCGCCGCCGAGCGCGACGCCCTGCACGATGCGCAATGTGAGCAGCGCGATGGGCGCGGCAATGCCAGCAGATGCATAGGTAGGCAAACAACCGATGCCGACGGTGGCAATTCCCATGATCGCGAGCGTGATGACGAAGGTCTTCTTGCGGCCAATGCGGTCGGCCATCGGACTGAAGATCACGGTGCCCAGCGGGCGGGCCACATACGCGATGCCGAACGTGGCAACGCCTGCCAGCGCCGCGACGGACTTGTCCGTGGAAGGGAGGAACAGATGCGTGAGCGTCGCCGTCAGCGCGACGTAGACGAAGAAGTCGTAATACTCGAGCATCGTTCCGAGACTGGACGTCACGATTATGCGCAACATGCCGGGCCGACCATGCACCTTGCCTGATTCTTTGTTCATGTGTCTCTCCTCCAGTTGGTCATGTCAGGCGGCGCCGCCTTCGCCGCGCGGCGCCTTTCGTCGGGCCTGCTGCTCGATGAATGCCGACACCGCCTGCTTGTGCTCGTTCCCGCACAGCAAGATGGCCTGCATGTTCGCCGCCAATTCGAGCGCGGCGGGCAACGTACAGTGCGACGACTCGCGCACCAGCTTCTTCGACATACGCAGCGCGAGCGGCGGACTGCCGGCAATGCGCCGCGCAAGCGCGAGCGCTTCGCTATCCAGCATGTCGTCGGGATAGACGTTCGCGACGATACCGAGCCGCCTGGCCTCGTCGGCATCGATGAATTCGCTGGTCAGCGTCAGTTCGAGCGCCTTCGCAGGTCCCACGATGCGTGACAGAAACCACGCGCCGCCGATACCGGAAACCAGGCCGAGTCGAAGGAAGCTCTCGGCGAAGACCGCGCGCGCGCCGGCGACCCGGATATCGCACATCAGCGCCAGGTCGCAGCCTGCGCCGACCGCCGCGCCGTTCACCGCACAGATCGACGGCACCTCCATTTCGCCGAGCGCGCGCGTGATCCGGTGCAGACTCGTACGCAGGCGTTCACGCACTTGCTCGACGCCGCCGTCCATTAGATCCTTGCCGCTGTGCATGTCCTTGACGTTTCCGCCCGTGCAGAAATGCTTCGACGACGATCGCAGCAGCAGGCAGTGCACATCGGCCCTGCGATCGACGGTTTCGAGCACGTCCGATAACGCTTCGGTCATTGCCACCGTGAGGGCGTTGCCATTCGCGGCGCCATCGAGCGTGACGGTCATCACGCCTTCGTCGACTGTGTAGCGCACGAGCGGCGCATCGCCGCGTTCCATGTCCTGCATGGTCTGTCTCCTGAGGTAAATGCGTTCTTGTCCGACGCCGCGCGCCTACGTCGTACCGGCATGCGCCGCGCTCGCGCGTATCACGCCGGCGCTCAGCAACGCGGCGATTTCCTCTTCCTCGATGCCGTAAAACCCCAGCATGTCGAGCGTATGCTGACCCGTCGTCGGAGCGGGCGTCTCGTCGGGCGGGGCTGAATCGGATGGCCCGAGCGCGAAGCCGTGGCTCTGCATACGGCCCGCGACCGGATGCTCGACCGTGCGGGCAATGCAGCTCTCGCGATACTCCGTCGTCTCGATGACCTCGCGATACGTGGTGACGGGCGCGCAGAGAATATCTCTAGCCGAGAGCAGGTCGATCCACTCGCCCGTGCTCCGCCGGGCGAAATGCGCGTCCAGAATCGTGTGAAGTTCGGCACGGTGACGCACGCGGGCGTCGTTGGTGGCGAAACGCGCATCCGCTTCGAGGCCGGGCGCATCGAGCAACTCGCACAACGCACTCCAGCGGCCGGGATGGTAGGCCACGACCATCATCCATCCGTCGCGGGTGCGGAAGGCTTCGTTTGGGCACGCATACGGCGCCGCGCTGCCGACTTTCTCCGGGTCCGCTCCTGACGCAAAGAACGCCGCGAAGCTGATCTGCTGCAGCATCAGCGTTGCGTTGTAGAGGCTCACGTCCAGGTGTTGCCCCGTTCCGTTCAAGCGCGCCGTGTGCAACGCGCCCAGCACGGCGATCGTGGCGAGATAGCCGCCCATCATGTCGGCTACCGGCACCGGCACTTTCAGCGGATCGCCGTGCGCCGTCCCGAGCGTGCTCATGAGTCCGCTCACGGCCTGTATCACGCCATCGACGCCGGGCCGCTTCGTGTTCTCGCCGCGTTGACCGAATGCCGAGATCGAGCAATAGACGAGTTTCGGATTGGCGGCGCGCAGCGCCTCGTAGTCGAGGCCCAGCGACGCCATGACGCCCGGCCGAAAATTCTCGACGAGCACGTCCGCGCGGCGCGCCATGGTCGCGACGGTCCGCCGCCCGGCGTCGGTCTTGAGATCGATGGCAAGGCTGAACTTGCCGCGATTGACGCTCATGAACGTCGGGCTCACGCCGTTCTGCCATGGCGGCCCTATCTGCCTGCCGATTTCGCCGCCAGGCGGCTCGATCTTGACGACGTGCGCGCCGAGGTCGGCGAGCGTCATCGAACAGACCGGTCCCGCCAGCACATGCGAAAAGTCGAGGACGCGCACGCCTTTCAAGCTATCTCGAATCATTGTCGTGGTCCTGTCTCCGGGTCCGACGTTGCGTCGAACCATGGCGCAGATTAGAGCCGCGCCATCACCGGAACAATCGACATTTTCGAAACGAGGCTTTGAGTTTTTGTTAAGAGGTGCCGCTAGTCTGGACGAGCGAGATCAACCAGTCGCGGAAGGTCGTCAAGGCTGCGGAAGGACGGCGCGTGGCGGCCCACGCGAAGTAATAGGTATACGCGCCACGGTCGAGCTCGAAGCGAAATGGCGCGACCAACTGGCCGCTGTCGAGTTCGGCCCGGACCAGCGCTTTTTGCGCGATTGCCACGCCATGACCTTCGATTGCGGCCTGATACGCCAGCAGTGAGGTTTCATAGCGCATTTCGCGACGGCGCCCATCGAGCGGGAAGCCCGCCGCCTTCATCCACAGCGCCCAGTCGTCGGCGCGCGCGAGCGAATGCAGGAGCGTCTCGCCTTGCAACCTGCCGCGCGCACGGGTCTTGCGCGATGGCGCGGCGACGGGCACGAGTTCATTGGGAATGAGCCTTTGTGCGGAAAGACCGGGCCACTTGCCGTCGCCGAGCTGGATGCCGCCGTCTATATCCTCACGCTCGAAATTGAGCGGTGCCGACGACGTGGTGAGTTGGACATCGACGTCCTCATGCTGGCGATGAAAACTGGCGAGCCGCGGAATGAGCCAGCGCACCGCGAACGTCGCGGGGCATCGAATCTTGAGCACCTGCGAGCGCCGCCCTGCCCCGCGAATGCTGTCGGTTGCCTGGCGCAGTCCTTCGAAAAACGGCATGAGTTCGGCGAGATAGCGCGCGCCCGCCGAAGTCAGTTCGAGCCTGCCCCTGACGCGCTCGAACATTTCCACGCCAAGAAACCCTTCCAGCGCTTTTACTTGCCGGCTGACGGCCGCCGGTGTCACGGCGAGTTCGTTCGCCGCTTTCGAGACGCTCAGAAGACGTCCGGTAGCTTCGAAAGCGCGTATCGAATTCAGAGAAGGCAGCAGCGCGGGACGGTCCATGAACTTCTGCGTGATTTACGGAGGTTCTAATACTGACGTAAAAGCGCGGCTAATGCACTCCGTCTGCGGCGGTACTTCAAGTGGCTAATGCAACCTCGTTTTAACTTCTTGATGATGTAATCGGAATATTCGTCGCGCCGGATGAACACGGTATCAATAACTCGTCGTCTTCTTTGGATTGAACGCCTCAAGCAGCGGCGACAATGGCCCGCTCTGATTTTGGTGATTAACCGTCTCACGGCATACGCGTTCCATGCCGACTCCTCGAAATCGAGTCGCCACGCTTCTTATGTTCGGGAGATTGGCAGCCGGTTGGGTACGTCGTTTGCGCCATGGCTCCTGCAAGACGACACTAAACACTTTCCTGGAGTTAAAGATGGCAACGACGGACTCGAATCGCGCTGGCGAAAAGAACCTGACCACCCCGACCGACCTCGGCAACGACGCCCGCACGGAGGTATCCGCAGGATTGACCCAACTTCTCGCGGACGTCTTCTCCTTGTTCGTCAAAACGAAGAACTTCCATTGGCATGTGAGCGGCCCGCACTTTCGCGATTACCACCTTTTGCTCGACGATCAAGCCGCCTTGGTCTTCGCAATGATCGATCCGGTCGGAGAACGCGCTCGTAAGCTGGGCGGAACGACCTTGCGCTCGATTGGGCAAATCGCCTCGCTCAAACGACTAGGTGACAACGATGAGGCGTTCGTCGCGCCCGAAGCGATGCTGGATGAATTGCGCCAAGATAACGAACTGCTGATCAAATTCATGCGTGAACTCCACGAACTTTGCGACGACAAGGATGACGTGGCAACGGCAAGCCTGCTCGAGAACTGGATCGATCAGACCGAAGAACGGGTGTGGTTTCTCTTCGAAACGACTCGTCATACGCGCTGAATTCCCAGGGAAAAGCACGGTCGCACGTGCCGACGCACGGTGCGCAGGGCATGGACGCGACCGTTAGCCTGTTTCCCCCTGGCTTCGCTCACTTATCCGGATGGGTTGCAAGCTCGCTCATGTGAGCCAGCATATCGGCGGGGTCGACGAATACGTGCAAGGCCCCTGCCCGCTGCAGCTCGGCCTCGCCCACACCGCCCGACTGCAGCCCTATTCCGTAGGCATGGCAACGGCGCGCGCCAAGCAAGTCCCAAGTGCTGTCTCCGACGACATAGCTGTATTCGATTGCAACACCTAGCTGCTTGGCTGCGGCCATGAACACATCCGGCTCCGGCTTGCCATGCTCGACTTCGCTGCTGGTTGCAACCACGGCCGTTTTGGCATCGATGCCCAGCTTTTCGAGGTTTGCCGCAGTTGCTTCCGGGCTTCCGCTGGTTGCGATGGCCCACGGTATATCGGCCTTGGTCAAGGCAGCAAGCAACGCCTGCGCGCCCGGCAGAGGCAATATCTGCGGCGACAGTTCCTTCAACAGTTCGCCCTGCCGACGCTTTACGCGATCAATGCAGTCCGCCGACGTTTCGCCAGCGATCTCCCGAAAAATCTGCGCTGCGAACAGTTCGCTACTCATCCCGATTTTTCGATGGATTCTCGATCCAGGCAGCGCAAGGCCCTCGCTCGCAAGCGCTTCGGTCCAGGCGGAGACGTGTTGGTAGACGCTGTCGACGAGCGTTCCATCGAGATCGAAGATAAAGGCCGTTTTCATCGTGTATTCCTGAAGCATGCCGGTTGACTGAAAAGCTACTTGGAGATGCGAACGCGTGACGGGCTGCGCCTCTCTTTCCTCCCTGTCGAGATCCGACATGACCCGCGCACGCGCGCGGGCGCTTGCAGTTTGCCGATGTTGACTAGCGTCGAAGTGTGAGTTGAGCCGTTTTCCCGGATGCTAGATGTTCGGCATCCTTAGGTCCAACCCCAAAGGCTCACGCTTGCCAGGGGTCTTCCCTAACGCTGCGCACGATGGATGCCTGGGCGTGTGTCACAACTGCTATCCACTCCGATTTGCTTGGTGCGCCGCTAAAAATGCGGCATTCATTCGCCTTGAGGTTGCGCATGACGGTCGCTTTCACTGACAATCACCAAGCCACTCGTTCGGGACGTGTCCGGGCCGTCGATCGAAAAGTTATTCAGGAGATCGAGGTTTGACCCCAGAATACACACTGCCGCGATAGCGTCCGGCATACCGCCTTCAAAAAGACTGTTCGAGCAGACTGATCTCGTCGAGGAATGACATGGCCCCGAATTCGCAGCGAACGCCGGCGTCGGTATCGTCGAAGCTGGTTGCACAACGTCTGCGCAAGCAACAGGAGCTGGCAGTTGCGTTTGGCGCCACGGCTTTCGGGTTGCTTCACTTCCCTAAGGTTCTCGACGAGGCATGCCGGGTCCTGTCCGAGGGAATGAATGCGCAGCATACAAAAGTGCTGCGCTACGTCGCCTCAAATCACACGCTCATCATGACGGCGGGTATTGGATGGGACGACGAGGATTGGCTCATTCCAGTGGAAGCGGAAGCGAGTAATCCTGCTGGGGCGGCGTTCCTCACGCGCCGCATCGTCGTAAGCGGCGACATCGACGTGGACAAGCGATTCAACGTTCCTCCAATCATGGCCCGGCATGGACTCAAAAGCGCGATCAATGTCCCGATTCAAGGTATGGGAGAGCCGTTCGGCATTCTCGAGGTGGATAGCACGCATAGCCATGCTTTTGCCGATGTCGACGCGGTGTTCATTTCGGCTATCGCCAACATCATTTCCTTCTGCCGGGAACAGAGCCTGGCCGAGGACGGACTCGGCGCGGCACAACGCTTTTCACCTCAACTCGTGGGTGCGAGTTCCGACTGCGTGTTGCTGGTGACGACGGACGGAAAAATCGAATTTGCCAACGAAGCCTGCCAATCCGCATTTGCATTCGAGGAAGGCTCCAACCTCGTCGGGGCTGCTCACACCGCGTTATGGCACGACGATGACCAAGCACGCATTGCACAGGCCGTTCGCGCAGCCATTGCAGGGAAGTCCACGCGCGTCGATGGGCGCAGCGCGTCTGCCATCATCGGCGACGAGCAGTCGTGGGATGTATCCATTTCCCCCGTGCTCAATGAGCACGGCGCCATTACCGGCGCGTTGATGGTGCTGCGGAACATCACGGAATGGCGCTCGCATGAAGACGCGCTCGTCAAGATGGTCTCATCGCAGGAAGCCAGGCTGGAAGACTCGGCTCTGGCAATCAAGGAAGTGCATCATCGCGTCCGCAATAGTCTCCAGTTGGTGCAGACTCTTCTCTCGCTGCAGGCAAGTTTGGCAGCAGACGCAACCGTCAAGCATCAACTCCAGGCAGCGGCCACGCGAGTGGATTGCATTGGATCGGTACATGAGCGTTTGTATTCGACGGATAACGCCTTGAAAACCGATGCGCAGGATTATCTAAGCGGCGTGGTCGATCACATAGCCGAATTAGACCCAGGCAGATCGATCTCGGTCGATGCGAGAGGCGTCTCGTTGAGCGAGACGCAGATGACCACATTGGGACTCGTCGTGGCTGAAATGACGATGAACGCGTTGAAGTACGGTCGTGGGCATATTCATGTGGGTCTGACGGACGAGACGGGTAATCTGATGTTAGTGGTCGAGGATGAAGGCAACGGCTTTCCGGAGAATTTTCCTACGCCTAGCGGGACCGGTCTCGGAATGCGCTTGATTCAGCGGTTCAGTGGCGCGTCTGGAGGCAGCGTCCGGGTCGACAGGTCGGTTTCGTTTAGTCGACTGGTTGTAACGTTCACCAAGAGGTGATGGGCGACAGGCCAGCGACGGATCGAGAGCGCAACGTTGCTCTTAACGATGGTGTGAAATTCCTCATCGGCCGTCGATTGTCACAGCGAACGCGGGATGCTACATCAGCGCGCCGCCAACGACGCTCGCAGCAGCGCCGTGGTCCCGGACCTGCTAGCTTGCATGCCATGACAACGCAATTGTCCGAGCTTTCCTGACGTGCATTGTTTGGTCGCGCACAGAGTCCTGAATCCGCACGCGTAATATTCCGTAAGCATCTATTTAGCGCGGAGCCGATTGGACGAATGCCGTATTGCGGATTCGGTCCACTACGCGCGTCGAGATTCAATAAAACAAAGCGAGCATGCCCGCGGTCCACCGACTGTGAGTGTACGTGCGCGTATAAAGATTTCACCGGGGGTGTCGCTGTTTCATGACACGTCACTAAACTAAAAGAACTCATTCTGACCAAATGCAATCGTCAATTCTTGCCAAGCCTCCCAACGCGGACGAGACAAGACTTTCTGCGCCAGATAAGTCCATTAACGAATCGACACTCCGTGGATTGGCAGGTAAAGATCGACAAAGCTCCAAGCCGTCCGCTTTGCCAGAAAGAAAAGCGAAATCAGAAAGCGCCGCCCTCGCTCCTCGATCAGTCTTTCATGAACCGTGGTGGCTCGATATTGCAACCGATGGCAATTGGCGGTCAGCCAAAGTCCGGCGCGGCGACGAAATTGTCGGCGAGATGCCGTACTCGCTAAGCCGCAAAGGACTCTGGCGCACCTCGCAAATGCCACCGCTCACACGGACGCTCGGACCGGCTTTCAAGATCAATGAAACCGATAAGACGCGCGCGATGCTGGATCGCATCAGCATCACGGAAGAACTGATCGGGCAGATTCCCGACGTCCACAGCTTCTATCAGATCTTCGACCCGCGCGTGGAAGATGCCCTTGCGTTCGGCCTGAATGGCTTTACCGTGGCGACGCGATATACGCTGCAGTTCTCCGCCGATCGCTCCATCGAGGAACTCTGGAAAGGTCTGCATTACAAGACTCGCAATATGATTCGTACCGGTCAGAAGTTCGTGACCGTGAAGCCACTCGAACCTGCGCAATTCAACCGGTTCTACGAAAACAACCTCGAAGCACGCAGTCGTTCGAATGTCTATGGATCGAGCGTGATGCAACGACTCGTCGATGCTTTCGTCGAGCGCGGCGCGGGATATCTGCTTGGCGCCTTCGACGCGACCGGCGCGCTCGTCGCCGCGATAGGCGTCACCTTCGACAATCATGCCGCGTATTACATGCTGTCTTCGCGCACGCGGGATGCTCATGGCGGTGCGATCAGCGTGCTCGTCTGGCAGGCTATCGAAGACGCCATGAAACGACAGTTGACCTTCGACTTCGACGGCATTCCCAACGCAAGCACGTTCCGCTTTCTTAGCGGGTTCAAACCCGTGCTCAAGCCACGCATCGTGATCGAGCGGCATAGTCCCGTCTGGTCGATGGCCAAGGCAGGCCGCCGTCTGATTCGCCCGAGAAAATCGGACTGGTTCGTCTCGACGGTTTGATTGAACGCCAGGGGTGCGCTCGAGCATTTCATAGAGAACGGGGTCTGTGTCTTCCGCAAGGAAGCACATGGCAGCGGTAAATCCAAAATAACAAATCGGCCAACGTTATGCAGCGACTGAACGGCAATGCAACACGCCAGCAGACTGGCATCAGCATCATCAGCGATCCGGAAAACTTTCTTGCACTCCGCGACGAATGGAGCTCGCTATGGTCCCGTATAGGCGGACATCATTACCAGTCATTCGACGTTTGCTGGCTCTGCTGGACGCGAGTAGCCAAGCCGCGTGGCGGTAGCTTGCATTGCATCGTATATCGGGAGCGCGGAGAACTCGTGCTCGTCTGGCCTCTGGTGCGCCGCCGACGCTCGCTCTGGACGATCCTCGAGCCGCTGGCATCGGGAACGGCCGACCATACGAGCATCCTCGCATCGACCGGATCGGAAGCGGCTATCGAAGCTGCGTGGCAGGCCGCCAGCAAGGGAAGCCGCATCGATCTGTTCTCGATTCCCTACGTGAGCAAAGGCACGCGGCTCGACCGTCTTGCGTCGGGGCACGGCGGTCTCGTCGTAGCCAGACAGGACATCTCGGCTCTGGCGCTCCTGCGCCAGGAACCCGACTGGACGGCGTATTGCAAAACGCTCTCCACGCTATCGAAGAAAAAGCCCGGCGCGCTGGAGCGCCGCTTCATGAAAGAGGGTGCGCTTGAAATCAAGGTGCTCGACGCTCGGGATGTGAGCGAGCATCGCAAATGGGTCGATTGGATGCTCGCGCAAAAGCGGCAATGGGCCGAACGAAACGGCAAGGATGGCCCGTGGCTGCAATCGGAGGGATACCGCGACTATCTGGTCGATCTGCTCGATGGAAGCCGTGGGAAGTCGTCGGCATTGATGTTCGTGATGACCCTCGACAATGCACCGGTGTGCGCCAACATGGTCGGACTGGCGCTGACTTGCGCAAGTGGTCTGATCGCGGGCTTCGATCCGAGCTTCGCCAAGTTCTCGCCCGGCGCCATCATGATGGAGCGCTGCGTCAAGTGGGCATGGGAGAACCAGATGGATCTCGATTTCGGCGTCGGATCGGAACCCTTCAAGGCTTACTGGAGTCGCGGCAACGTTCTTCACAACACGAGTTTCGAACTCGCGCTCTCCCCGTGGGGACGAGTCGCTTTCCTTGCGAAAGATTGCTTGAAGAAGCTGGCCGAGTGGAAGGCGTCGCGAGCGAATGGCAGCGAGGCGCAAGGATCGGTTCAGCCAGCCGATGCCGACATGGCAAAGTTTCCGTCCTCGCTGCCGGGGAAAAGCGTTGCAGGTCTCACGCGCTCGGGAATGAGTGCGCAATGAGCTAGCGCGATGGCGCTACTCGCTCAGCGGCTGCGAGCGCGCAGCGCTCGTCAGTGCTCGCAAAATTGTCTCAGCGCCGCGACGAGCAATTCGGGTTGTTCCTCGGCGAGAAAATGTCCGCACTTGGGCAGCGAACCGCCGCGCACGTTGTCGGCGACGGCGCTCATTCGGCTGACCATGTGCGGGCCCCAACGCTTCTCGCCGCCCAACGCGAGAACCGGGACGCTTGCCGGCAACCGCGCCGCCGCGCGGTTATCTATGACATCCTGAGGGAATTGCCGATACATCTCCATCGCCGCCCGGAACGCGCCGGGATGCATATAGGCACGCACATATTCGTCCATGTCGCGTGCCGATATGGCAGCGGGGTTATCGGTTCGATCGTTGATGAATGCGCTGATATAAATGCGCTCACGACCACCGCAAATCAGGGCTTCCGGCAGGAATGGCTTCTGATGAAACGAGAAGTGAAAGAGCAAAGGGCTCGATGCGATCTCATCCCAATCGCCGATGCCCGGAATGGACGCGTCGAGCACGGTGAGCGAACGCACGGGAAACTGCCATGCGAAGGCGTAAGCGACCATCGCGCCGATATCGTGACCGACGACATGGGGCGGCTCGTCGCCGAACTTCCTCACCAGACCGAAGAGGTCTGCCGCGAGTTGCTTTTTCGTGTAGCCCGCTTCCGTCTTGTCGGAGAAGCCCACGCCTCGAAGATCAGGGACGATCAAAGTAAAGTCTTCGCCGAGCGGCAGGAGCACGCGGCTCCATTCCCACCAGTTCTGCGGGAAGCCATGAATCAGAAGCATGATTGGCGCTGTACCAACGGGCCTTCCGCCGGTCACGTAGTGCAGTTTCACGTCTCCGACAATGTCTGCGTCATGCCGGAACCCGTCGGGGAGAACGTCTGGGGAAAATTGTCCTTCTGAAAACATCTGCATACTCCGGATCGAGTTATTGCATCAATTGAGAAGCGAACGCTCAAGGCTTAGCTGATCGCCGCGCCGATGATTTCCGCAAGCTGCGCGGGTTGCGAGAAGAATGGTGAGTGGCTCGTCTCGATGGTCACGACCTCGGCGCCCGGCACATCGGCTTGCATACGCCGTTGTTGCGCGATTGGAAGAGCGAGGTCCTTCGTGCATTCGATGAAGACTCGCGGAATCGATCCATAACGCTCCTTCGTCGTGTCGATCCGCGCAGCGTAAGGCGCCGTGGCATTGATGCGGGCAACGTTGGCCGCGGCCACGGCCACGTCCCGATCGCTGCAATCACCATAGAACGACGACCGCACTTTGCGGACGTCATCGACGTTCAACGCGACGCCCTTGCCATCCGGCGTTGCATTCACAATCTCGAAGAGCGCTTTGACCGAAGGATCGTTCGTATAGCCGTCGGATAGAAGGTAATCGTTCGCCGATGTGCCCGGCGGCGTCATGAACGCAGCAAGGTAGATGAGCTTGCTGATCTTTTCCGGATATTTCTCGGCAAGGTAAGTGAGCGACACGCCTCCCATGCTATGTCCGAGCAACACGAAAGGCTCGTGCGCGCTTTCGAGCAACGCGGCAACGGACGCCGTGTAGTCGGCCATGTCTTCGACTTGATCGTAGGTTGCGGGATCGAATCCGTGCGATTTCAAGTCCGGGTGGATGACGCAGTGTCCGCGCGCTGCAAGCAACGTGGCCACCTTCTGAAAACAACCGCCCCAATGCCATGCGCCGTGTATCAACACGATGGTTTGCTTCATATGAGCGCTCCTGGGAATGTGTTTAATCGCGAGTGATGTCGATGCACGCTGGTCTACAAACGATTCATATGCATCCCGGCGTCGAGCTCGAAGGCACTTCCCGTCGAGAAGGCGAACGTTCCGATGGCAAGCGTCGCGACCGCGCGTCCGATGTCGTCGGGCGTGCCCCATCGGCGAATCGGCGTAAGTCCATCACGTATGCGTTCGTCGAAACTGGCCGCCGAAACCGACGTCATGTCGGTGCGAATGATGCCGGGACGAATCTCGTGAACCGCGATGCCATGCTCGGCAAGACGCGTGGCGAAGAGCTTGACCATCATCGAGACGCCCGCTTTGGAGATGCAATATTCGCCACGGTTGATGCTGACGGTTTCCGCGCTCGTCGATGAAATGCACACGATGGATCGATACAAACTCGAATCAGGCTCATTCAGCATTCGACGCGCAATCCGCTGCGTCAGAAAGAAGGGGCCGCGCAGGTTGATGTCGAGATTGCGATCGTAGCTTTCGACCGAGACATCGAGCAGGTCACCGCGCGAAAGCACGGACACGCCAGCATTATTGACGAGCGTGTCGATGCGTCCGAACGCGGACCACGCGCGCTCAGCGAGGTCGTCCTGCTCGTTCAGCTCGGCGATATCGCCTAGCGCCATCGCCCATTTGCGGCCTCTTGCTTCGACTCCCGCGATGGTTTCCCGCATGGCGTCGTCATCGCACAGATCGTTGATGACGATGTCGAATCCGGCATCCGCGAGATGCCAGACAATGCCTCGGCCGATGCCTCTTCGACCGCCTGTGACCATCGCGACTGGCGCGTTACGCTTCATGCAATCTCCCTGGCTGGTTCATGTTGTTCGTCGACCATCGGTTTCGAATGCTAATCTCGTCCGGTGCTTCGAACCTATCGATCGGATAAAGACAATGTCAGACATCGACGTCAAGCTGCTCACCGTCTTCGCGGAGACCTACAAGACGGGCAGCGTCTCGCAGACGGCAGTCAACCTCGGTCTCTCGCAACCGACCATCTCGTTCAATCTTTCAAAGCTGCGCGAGCACTATCGCGATCCACTCTTCGTGCGTTTCCCTCATGGGATGGAACCCACGCCATTTGCCACCGACCTCTACGGACGAGTGCTCGACCTGCTTGCGTCGTTCGAGGTCGTCTCGAAGTACCAGACCCAATTCGACCCCGCACTGGCCAATCGCGACTTTCATGTGGCATTGACCGACGTTGCACAGAACGTGTTGCTGCCTCGCTGGCTCAACCGGCTACGTTCGATTGCGCCCGAGGTCAAACTGACGATAAGTCATATCGCCGACGAAACGGCTGGCTTGATGCAGACTGGCGAAGTCGAACTTGCTATCGGCTACATGCCTCAACTCAACGAAGGCTTCTATCAACAACGGCTGATGGAAGAAACGTATATCGGCATCATCGCCGCGGATCATCCAAGACTTAGCAGCCGGCCGAGTGTCGCCGAGTTCCTGGCGGAAGGACACATCGCGGTTACGCCATCGGGCACGGGTCACTCCATTCTCAACCGTGTCTTGCGAGAGATGCGTCTCACGCGAAGGGTCATGCTCGAAGTACCCAGTTACCTCGGCGTTGCTGAAATTGCGGCTCGCACCGATCTCGTCGCAATGATCCCATCACGACTTGCCGTACTCATGCTCAAGGAAAAATCGATTCGATCGTTCGCGTTGCCGTTCGATCTTTCGGCTTATGTGGTGAAACAGCATTGGCATTCGCGTAACCATCACGACTCGGGGCATCGATGGCTGCGTTCCGTCGTGGCAGATCTCTTTCTCGAAGACTCGACGTCATCGTAACCTTGAGTCGAGTATCGGCAGATAGTGAAGTGGTGTCCATAAAGCCAGCTTGATAAGCCTTATCCAATCCATCGATAGGCGCGCAACGGACAGTGCGCTATCTTTGAAGAACGAACTGCCGCACGGCATCGGCGAATTCCGCAGGTCTTTCTTCCGGCACGTAATGACCGCAATCGTCGATAAGCCTCTCCGTCACGTTCGATGCCACGCGACGCAACGTGTGGGCCGATGCCGGTCCGTATCCCCATTGCGCGCCGATGGCGAGGCACGGCGTCTGAAGCGGCGAACGTCCCCAGACCGCGTTGTCCTTTCTATCGAGCGGTAGCGTGCGGTAATAGCTGAAGGAACAGCGCAAAGCGCCGGGTCGCGCCAATGCGCGCGCATAAACTTCAATGTCGTCGCGGCTGATCGAGTCGGCATCGAACACGCCGACCGTCTCCCGATGCACGAAGTGATCGACGAACAGGAACTCGCGGCCGCTCACGAGCGACTCTGAAATATCCCCGGCCATGTTGAAGCCAAAATGCCAGCTACCGCCGCGCGAAACGTCCATGGCCTCTTCTTGCCCGAATGCCGGAAGACTGCTCTCGACGAAGACGAAGTGACTGACCGCATCCGGCCACTGAGCGGCATATGCATAGGCCACGTGCCCGCCGAGATCGTGCCCGACGATAGCCACTTGCTTCACGCCGAGCGCTTCGACCAGATCATGCAATCTGCGAGCGATGGTCTTCTTGTCGAAACCGGACTCGGGCTTCGAGGAATCGCCGAAGCCCGGAAGATCCGGCGCGATGACATCGAAGTCACGGCTCAACAGCGGCATGACGCGCCGCCATGCCCATGAGGTTTGCGGCCATCCGTGCAGCAAGAGCAGCGTCGGCCTGCCGTCGGGCGTTCCGCTACGCCGGTAAGCCAGCCGAGCATCATGCAGGCGATGGGAGCGCAGCGACGTGTTGTCATCGGTCATGGTGAGGCTCCTGCGTACCGCTCAGGCCCTGCGCGGACGCGCGCAGATCGTCCAGTGGCGTCGAAGAGATGATCTCCAGAACCGGGACACCGGAGAAGTCCACGTCGTTCAGAGCCTTGAGGATCTCGTCGAAGCGCACCGAGCCCAAACCCACGCGGTCGTGGCGCCATTGACTGCGTGTGCCGTCGGACAAGTGCAACTGGCCAAGGCGTGCCGCGCATTGCCTGACTGCATCGGCCTGATCTTCTCCAACGAACTCGGCGTTGGACACGTCATAGGCGATCAGGAGCCTCTCGTGCGGCAGAGCATCGAAAAAGGCGAGCATCGCGGCGGTCGTGGGAACAGGCGTTTGCGGATGAAGCTCGACGTAAAGCTTCTGATCGAGACGTTCCGCCACGCGCAGAAGCTGCTCCAGGCTATCGCACAGCAGAAGCTCGGTGTCCTTTTTCGGCGGAGGAAAGAGCGAAGACACCCTGCCCGGCACGACGACGATTGCCCCGCAGCCCAAGTCCGAAGCGAGTTGCATCGTGTCGATGTAGAGATCGACGGAGTATTGCCTGAACGGCTCGACCCGGCTTACCAGATTCAGATCGAGCGCAGGCAGGTTCAAAGATTCGATCCGAAGGCCTTCGCTTCGCAGCGTACCGGCAAGACTCGATCTATCGGCAGCGGATAGTTCATCCGGCCAAAGATGACCGGGTACGACCAACGCATCGAAGTCGTTCAGGCCGATCTCCTGCATCTTTCGCATGGCGCCAAGCGCCGTCTCTTCCCACATGAATGAGAAGGTGCTGCCTCCAAAGGATCGCGCGAGTTTTTGCATGCCTTCCTCAAGCCGAAGTTGCAATGAACTCAATTGTGAACGTGTTTCCTTAAAGGAACAAGCAGTCTAACTTGCTGTCCATGAGATTTGGCGTCTTTTCTCCAGAAAAAATCACGTGAAGCGCAAACCAATTGGACAGCAGGCACTTCGGGAAAAACCCTCGTTTGTTTCCATACAAGAACTCATGGATAAAAATCGTTGACTTCCAATTGCTGAAACTTTAAACAGAGAGGATCGCTTCGATAAAGACGCAGCCTCGACATGTGCTCATTCGCGTTTCATGAGGACGATGAGAAGGTCATCGTCGACTGCATCGAATACATGCGTCGTCTGCCTGAGGCAGCGTCGCAACAATCACGACACTAGGAGACAGCGATGAGCAGTGCGGTAAAGCAATTGAACGTCCAGCGGTTCCTGGATACGAGGCCATTCAGCGGCTTTCATTGGAAGATCCTTTTGCTGGGACTCGTCGTCCTGATTCTCGATGGCTTCGATGTAGTCGCGATGGGATTCATCGCACCCGCGCTCATCGCCGACTGGAAGATCAGCCGGGCCGCGCTCGGGCCAGTGTTGAGCATGGGATTATTCGGCCTCGCGATCGGCGCGCTGACGGGGGGTCCGTTGGCCGACCGCTTCGGCCGTCGCAAGGTCATCATCGCCGCAGTCATCTTCTTCGGCGTGATGAGTCTCGCCTCGGCCTGGTCGCCGAACATCGAAGTGCTTTCGGTGATGCGTTTTCTGACTGGACTCGGCCTCGGCGCATCGCAGCCGAACGCCGCGACGCTTGCTTGCGAATATGCGCCGGAGAAGCATCGTTCGGTCATGGTAACGGTCATCTATTGCGGCTTCACGCTTGGCGCGGCGGGCGGCGGCTTCCTCTCAAGCTATCTCGTGCCGACTCACGGCTGGCATTCCATACTGGTCGTCGGCGGCATCGTGCCGCTTCTCTTCGCGGTTCTGCTGTTCTTCGTTTTGCCGGAATCCGCGAAGTTTTTAGCTCTGAAGCACGAGGGACGCACGGCGCTTGCGAAGATCATCAACGAAATTCAGCCCGGCACGGTAAACGGTTCGACCGGCTTCGTGACGCCCGAACGCGAACACGCCGGCAAGGGCGTGATTCGCCTCATCGTGTCGAAACCGCATACCACGGTCACGCTCGCGCTCTGGGTCGGGCTCTTCATGAACTTGATGACGGTCTACTTCCTGAACAGCTGGCTGCCGATTATCGTCAAGGACAACAACTTCTCGCTGGCTGACGCGGCGCTCGTCGGCGCGATGATGCAAGTGGGCGGCACGCTCGGGAACATCGTCATCGGCTGGGAGATGGATCGCTTCGATTCGCGCAAGGTCATGATCGCGACACTATTCGGGGCGCTCGTCTTCACGGTGGCGGTGTCGCAGATGAACGTCGGGCTAGCCGGTCTCATCACGCTCGTGTTCCTGCTCGGTTATTGCACGAACTCCACGAACACCGGCTGGACGGCGATGGCCGCGAGCTACTACCCAACGGAGATTCGAGCGACAGGCACGAGCTGGATGACGGGCATCGGCCGCTTCGGTGCCATCTCCGGTGCGTCGGTCGGTGCGGTGCTTCTGAGCTTCAAGTGGAACTTCGGGCAGTTGTTCCTCTTCTTGACGGTGCCGATTGCAATCGCCATCGTCGCTGCGTATGTCCAAGGCCGCGGCCGGGGGAACGCAGCGCCGGTGTTGCGCGACGCCACCATGCATTGATGATGGGCTCTGCTGCTGGCCGAAGGCGCTGCATCGTCATCTCCAGATCGACAAGACGGATGCGGCCAGCAGCAAACCCATCGCAAGATTGACCACGCGCCAATGACGCGGCGTTCTAAGCAACCGTGCAAGCAATGCACCGAGCGCGCACCACAATACGAGCGACCCGCATGCCGCAACGCCGAAGGCCGCGCCGAGGAGAATCGCAAGCCGGTTGGGACTGTCCGCTGCTAGCGCGAAGGACGCCGCGGCGCCGACGGTCATCGCCCAGCTTTTCGGGTTGAGCCACAAGAGCAGCATGCCGTTGATCAACGTGACCGGCCGCGCGGGACCGCTGTTCTCATTCGGCGGTCCGCTTCGGGCGACGCGCCATGCCAGCCACAACAAGTACGCGGAACCAAGCGCTTTCACGGCGGTTTGCAGCGCGGGCATCGCCAGCAAGATACCGGCAAGCCCGAGTGCGGCGAACGCGCCGAGCACGGCAAGACCGATGGCGATGCCGAGCATCAACGGGATCGAGCGCATGAAGCCGAAGCGCGCGCCAGACGCGGTGGCAAGTGTAGTGGCGCCGCCGGGCGTGATGGTCGCGACGACTGCGAAGAGAAAAAGCGGGAGGTTGAGGGAGGCCATGAACATGCGTGCGGGTATCGAGACTTGCACTCTACTGATCGCCCACGCATCAGCAAAACCAAAAATCTTGATGGCACGCATTACGATGCATAATGCGTCGATGCCTCGAAACTTCGATCTCGATCTCATCCGCACCTTCGTCACCGTGGCCGACAGCGGCAGCATGACCGTTGCCGCGAATCGGCTGCACATGACGCAAGGCGCCATCAGCCAGCAAGTCAAACGGCTTGAAGACTTGCTCGACTGCCTCTTGTTCGTGCGCAAGACGCGCAAGCTCGAACTCTCACGCAAGGGTGAACAGTTCCTCGTGAAGGCGCGCCAGTTGATGCGGCTCAACGACGATATTTGGTCCGACATGACCGGGCAGTCGTTAAGCGGCAGCCTTCGCGTTGGCGTGCCCTACGACCTCGTCACCGCGCTCGCGCCCGCGATGAAATCGTTCGCCGATGCTCATCCGCACGTGGAAATTTCGCTGGTATGCGGCGCATCACGCGAACTGCGCAACGCGTTGAACAGCGGTCTGGTGGATGTGTCGCTCGTCGAATACGTTGCGAGCGAGGCCGAAGGCGAAGTGATCCGCATCGAGCCGCTCGTGTGGGTGACGGGCCGCGGCAGTGAAGCGTGGCGCAAGCGCCCATTGCCGCTGTCGATGGTCGACGAACGCTGCGCCTTCCGTCCGATGGTGCTGCGCGCGCTCGCGGACGAAGGCATCGCCTGGCGCACGGTGTTCGAGAGCGGCAACATCGAGGCGACCGCAGCCACCGTGCGGGCGGGCCTTGCGATCACCGCATGGCTTGCCTTTACCGTACCCACCGACCTCGAAAGGCTTGCGCCTCATGAGTCCGGCTTGCCTGCCCTTCCGCCATTCGCCATCTGTCTGCAATTGCCGCAATCGATCCAGCCTGCCGCGCTGGAGTTTGCAACGTGCGTGCGCGAGTCGATGCGCGAGGATGTCGCCTTCCCGTTCGAGACATGCTGACTTCCTTTTTTCATAGCGGCGATGCCATCCGCAGCCGACGCGTGAGCGACATCGTTTTGTCGACCACACTCGACTTGCCCGAGCCGCCTGCAAGTCTCATCGCCGATTGGCAAAGAGAAGCGATGTCGCGGCTCGTTCTCGAACCCGGCGATGTCGAGGTCATACCATTGGCGCGAACTCGCGCGCGCTGGACGGACTACAAGCACTGCGTGCGAGCTATCGTCGACTGGACGAACGCGCTCGGACTACCCGGCGTGCTCGCCGCCAGCGACATAGCGCTCATGGCCTGTCGTGGCGCGAGATACCATCATGACGGAGCGCAATATGGCGGCGCGGCTTTTTGCAATCTCTTTCTGAGCGAAGACAAGGGTCTGGACGTGCATTTCCCCGCTGCGAGTCATCGCATTCCGTTGACCCGTGGAACCGCCATGATCTTCGATACGGGCCAGCCTCATGGCGTCATTCAACGCGATAGCGAAAGCTTCAACGTGTCCGACTTCGCGCCCGACGAGGACTACGTTCAAGTGTTCCTGAGCTGGGAACTTCCGATCGAAAACGCCTGCGTGGCACAAGCACTGCAAGTGGAGTTCGATGTGGATGGCGCGAGCTCGTCGCAACTGGATGACGAGCAAGTGTGGTTCGACGGCGCGCCAGCCGATGTGTGCCCGGAGACGGGTCGATGGCATCGGCTTGGCTGATCGGCAGGCGATTCATTTGCCGACACGCGCCTGCAAATGTGCGGGATAGCGTTCACCCTGTACGATGATATTCGCGAGCCGCGTATCGATATCGCGCAGATTGTCCGCCGTCAACTCAATGGAAGCACCACCGATGTTTTCCTTCAGTCGATGCAGCTTCGTCGTGCCGGGAATCGGCACGATCCACGGCTTTTGCGCGAGCAGCCACGCGAGCGCGACTTGCGCGGGCGTCGCGTTCAGACTCGTGGCGATCTGCTTGACCACGTCGACCAGCGCCTGATTTGCCTTGCGATTTTCTTCCGAGAAACGCGGGACGACATTGCGAAAATCGGTTTGATCGAAACCAGTGCTCGCGTCGATTGCGCCCGTCAAAAAACCCTTGCCGAGCGGACTGAACGGCACGAAGCCAATTCCGAGTTCTTCGAGCAGCGGCAGGATTTCTTTCTCGGGCTCACGCCACCATAGCGAATATTCGCTTTGCAAAGCCGCAACCGGTTGCACGGCGTGCGCACGGCGAATGGACTCGACGCCCGCTTCCGACATGCCGAAATGTCTGACCTTGCCTTCCTGAATCAGCTCCTTCACGGCGCCCGCGACGTCTTCCATTGGCACCTCGGGGTCGACGCGATGCTGATAAAGCAAGTCGATGCGATCCGTGCGCAACCGCTTGAGCGCCGCGTCCGTCACCGCGCGAATGTTGTCCGGCTTGCTGTTGACGCCCTTCTGCACGTCGCCGCCCTCGAAACCGAACTTCGTTGCGATCACGACTTGATCGCGGAACGGCGCAAGTGCCTCGCCGAGCAGTGTTTCGTTCGCGCCTTGCGCATAGGCTTCGGCTGTATCGAAGAAAGTCACGCCTTGCTCGAAGGCAGAGCGGATGAGTTCGATCGCATCGGCCTTCTCCGTTGCAGGGCCGTAGGCAAAGCTCAGTCCCATGCAGCCAAGGCCGATTGCCGATACTTCGAGTCCACTCTTCCCGAGAATACGTTGGTTCATCATGCGACTCCTTCGTCGTTTGCCGGCACGCCGCCGCGATACTGCTCGTCCGTGACCTTTTCCATCCAGTCGACGGGACTGCCGTCGAGCTTCTCGGCAATGGCGATATGCGTCATTGCCGTGGTGGCGGTCGCGCCGTGCCAGTGCTTCTCTCCGGGCGCAATCCAGACGATGTCGCCCGCTCTGATGTCCTCCAATGGTCCGCCATCGCGCTGCACCCAACCGCGGCCCGCGATCACGATCAGCGTCTGACCCAGCGGATGCGTGTGCCACGCGGTGCGCGCGCCTGGTTCGAACGTCACCGTTGCGCCGCCGATGCGCGCGGGTTCGTCGCCCGCAAACGGCGCGTCGATCCTCACCGTTCCGGTGAAATATTCAGCTGGGCCCGTCGCCGAGGACTGCGAGCCGCATTCGATGATCCGCATGTGCGTTCCTTGCAATAGTTGTCTCGACGTTCAATGTAGCAACGCGACTTCCTGCGATAAAGAGCTAAAATCGGCATGAAGTTAGAAGCCAGGCTTATAAATCATCATGGCACGTTCCGATCTGTCCGATATCACCGCGTTTCTCGCTGTCGCCCGCGAGGGCAGCTTCACGAAGGCGGCCGCGAAGCTTGGCGTTTCGCAGTCTGCGCTGAGTCAGACGGTGCGCAATCTCGAAGCACGGCTGGGCCTTCGCCTCCTGACCAGAACGACACGCAATATATCGCCGACTCAAGCTGGCGAACGGCTGATCCAGTCGGTCGGCCCCAGGCTCGATGAGATCGAGGCCGAACTAAGCGCGCTCACCGCATTGCGGGATACGCCGGCGGGCACCGTGCGCATCGCTGCTGGAGAACACGCGGCGGAAATGCTGCTATGGCCGGTGATAGAACGGCTTTTGCCCGACTATCCGGACATCACGATCGAGCTCTTCATCGACAACGGACTCACGGATGTCGTCGAACAGAGGCTCGATGCGGGCGTGCGGCTCGGCGAGCAAGTGGCCAAGGACATGGTTGCGGTGCGCATCGGTCCCGACGTGCGCATGGCCGTGGTCGGCACGCGCGACTATTTCGCCGCGCATCCGAAGCCGAAGACGCCGCGAGACCTGACGGCGCATAACTGCATCAACATCCGGCTGCCGACGGCCGGCGGCATTTATGCGTGGGAGTTCAAGAAAGGCGGACGCGAGTTGAACGTGCGCGTGGAGGGACAACTCGTCTTCAATAGCGCGACGATGGCCGTGAAAGCCGCGCTTGCGGGAGTGGGCCTCGCCTTCGTGCCCGAACAGCGGGTCTTATCGCAGATCGAAAGCGGTGCGCTCTTGCGGGTGCTGCCTGACTGGTGCCCGTCGTTTTCAGGTTTTCATCTTTACTATCCCAGCCGACGTCAGCCGACTCCTGCGTTCGTCGTCGTTGCCGATGCGCTGCGTCGCGGCGTATAGGTTCGCGGCGACCCGTGTGCCCGAACTCGGTCAGTCGAGGTTGAGCGGCTGCTCGTGCGGAGCGTGACTAGCCACGCGCTGCTCATTGTTTGTCTTCGAATGCCTGAGCTCAATTTCCGACTAAGAGCCGCGCGCCGAGGCTTAATAAGAGCGCGGGCAGCATGACAATCGCACCGACCTTCAGGAACTGCATGAAGCTCACTTCCTCGCCTTCGCGCCGGATGGACGAGAGCCAGAGAATGGTCGCCAGCGAACCGGTGATCGAGAAATTGGGACCGAGATCCACGCCGATCAGCAACGCATCGATCACGCGTTCGGGGCTATGTGCTTGCAGCACGGTCGCGCTTGCAATGAGACCCGCTGGCAAGTTGTTGATGGCGTTGCTGCCGAGCGCGATGACCACGCCCGACACCGCCGCCGTTACCGCCTGATTCTGCTGCGACGCGAGCGCCAGCAAATGCGAAAGCGCCGTGACGACGCCCGTATGCGCCAGCATCTCCACGAGCACGAAGAGGCCAGCCACGAGCGGCAGCACGCTCCACGATATCTCGCTCATCAGCTCGACCGGAGATTGACGTTCTTTCACGAGCACCACCAAAGCGGTGCCGATGCCGAGGATCGCGGTGGGCAGGCCGAGTTGCATGTCGAACGCGGAGACGGTGAGCAGAGCCACCGCCGTGACGCCGATGCCCGCGAGCGTCACTTTGCCGTTCGCGCTGAGCGGTTCGACGTTCAGATCGCGAGCGCACGAGCCAGCGAGTTCGTCGCGCTGCGTCCAGCGCAGCATGAAATACGTCGCAACGATCGACAACACCGAAGGCAAGGCAAATCGCGCAATCCACGAGCCCAGCGCGGGCGTGTGATTCGCGTAAAGCACGAGATTCGCCGGGTTCGAAATCGGCAACACGAAGCTCGCCGCGTTGGCGATGAACGCGCACACGTACAAGAGCGGCAACGGCTTCGTATGCGCCTTCCTCGCCGCAGCGAAAACAGCGGGCGTGAGCACGACGGCGGCGGCATCGTTCGAAAGGAACGTCGTCACCACGACACCGACGAGATACACGAGCAAAAGGAGCTTTCGGGGCGAGCCCCTGGCATGGTTCACGGCAAGCACCGCGATCCAGTCGAACAGGCCTTCGCGCCTGCCGAGTTCCGACAGCAGCATCATGCCGATGAGAAACAGGTAGACGTCGCTTCCCTTGCCTATCGCCTGCCACGCGAGATTCAGCGGTAGCAACCCGAGCGCGACGAGCAACACGGCGCCCGTGACCGCCCAGATCGCCTCGGGCCATTTGAAGGGACGCAGTATGACGCCGGCAGTCGCGGCAAGCCCGATGCCCCAGGAGAGAAAAATCGGATTCATGTAGCGAGAGAGGGTTCGTTGGCAGAATCGCGATGGATGCCGCATGCCTTCTTGAGCGCGCTGCCAAAGAATAGCCACAACAAGAGCGAGCCGATGGACACGGCTCCGAGTACGAGAAACGCAACCTTATAACCGAAGTGCTGGGCGAGCATGCCGCCGAGCGCCGGACTGAGCGCCGCGCCGATTCCCTGCACGGTCATCACCACGCCCTGCCCGACATTCACGCGCCCCGTGCCTTGCAGCAAGCGCACGACGAGCGCGGGAACGGCCACGCTTTGCAGCCCCGCGCCAATGCCGTCCAGCGCCTGCACGGGCCACACGCCCCAGGCGTTGATGAACATCGCCGCGACCAGACCGCGCAGCGGCAGTGCAAGAAAGGTGATGAGAATCACGCCCCAGTAACCTAAACGTTGAATGATCCGGCTTGCGAAAAACGCGGCGGCCACCATCACGAGTTGCGCGATGACGATGGTTTGCGCGGTAAAGGCGCTCGGATCGCCCTTGTGTGCGGCGACGACGGCAAGGCCATAGAGCGGCAACATCGCCGCATTGCCGAGGTGGAACATCGCGAGTGAAGCGGCAAGCAGCAGCAACGGCTTGCACGTGAGCAGCATGCGAAAGCCGCTTGCGTGCTCGCGCTCGCGCTCCTTCGAGGACGAAGCGCCGAGCCCGCGCGCACTATCGTGATCGATCGAATCTCGCCGGATCAGAAGCGTGGAGATCACGGTCATCGCGCCGAACAAGCCGGCGAGCACGAACACCGCGCCGAAGCCGAAACGCCAGCCGAGCCACCCCGAAAGCGCTGCGGCCACGACATTGCCTGCGTGATTGGCCACCTGATTGCGCCCGAACTGGCGGTCGAAACCGCGTTCGCGCACCATGCCGAGCGTGACGCCAGCCACCGCCGGACCGAGCGCCGCGCCTGTCACCGCCGTGAGGATCTGCGAGGCGGCGACCATCCAGTAATCGTGCGATACCCAAAGCACGAGCGAGGCGAGCGTCGTCATCACGCCTGCCACGACGATCAGGCCGCGCTTGTAACGCGTGGCATCGACGAGTGCGCCCGCTGGCGAGGTCGCGAGCATCCCCGCAATGCCGCCGAGCGTCATCACGGTTCCGATAGCATCCGTATGCCAGCCCTGAGCCTGCAAAAAGACCCCGAGAAATGGTCCGATGCCGGCTTGCACATCGGCCATGAAGAAGTTCAGGCCTTCCAGCGCGTAGAGAGGATTCATTGGGCGATCACCTCTTCAGGTGGTTCAGGCTTTGGTAATCATCGTCGAATGAAGCGTGCAGATCCCCGAAATGCACCCAACTCAGCATGTCGCTCTCCTCGTCGTGCTTGCTTTACGCGTCGATCAGTTCGGCGATCTCGTCCACTTCGATCGTGCAGCCATGACGATTCTTGACGCCATGCCCCCACG
This sequence comes from Caballeronia sp. LP006, assembly GCF_031450995.1. NCBI lineage: Bacteria > Pseudomonadati > Pseudomonadota > Betaproteobacteria > Burkholderiales > Burkholderiaceae > Caballeronia > Caballeronia sp. LP006. The sequence continues at coordinate 845,815 of NZ_JARTVW010000003.1, forward strand.
CCTGGACATGCGCGCCCGGAGTCAGATACGCGACCAGTTCGGCGGCGGCATGCGGCGGCATGCGCAGCGACGTGCCATCGTCGAGCAATGCGCCGCGCAACTCGCCCTTCGGACCGAAGAGCGAGAGCACGACTTCACCGCTCGCGTCGATCGGCTCGCGCTCGACGTGCGGCTTCTCATGCGGCTTGCCATCGTGATGCGGGCCTTCGTCGAGAATGACCTTGCCCGTCTTCGTCACGAGCGCGACCGCCGCAATCATGTCCGCGCCGCGCGGCTTCACGCCACGCACGCCGACTTCATCGCCCACGGCGATTTGCCGCGCGATCTGGCGCGACAGATGAGGCGGAAAATGAACCTGCCGCGCATGACGGGCGCCGAGCACGAAGCCATCCAGTTCGCCGTGCGGATTCAGAAGGAAGCGCGTCACGGTGCCACGCGTTTCGGGAAGGCTGTCAGGGTCGATCCAATGCATGTTTTGATTCCTCGTTCAGATGTCGATGAAAGTTCGCTTGTAACCGGCAGCTTCAAGGGTTGGCCGGAGCGCGGTCATAAAGCCGCGTGAGTTTTCCCGGTGCGCCGAATGCCGTTGCCTGAAGCGCGGTGCCGTACTGATTGCGCGTGCCGTAGCCTTGCGCGGATACCTTCGCGCCCGTGTGGACAAGACTCGGAAACTGCTGCGCGACCGGAGGCGTGAGCTTGATGACGGTGCCATCCGCGAGAATCACGCCGTCCGGTTCGCCGCGCGGAGCGGTCGTGACATGGGCCACTTGCCCCTGTGCGCTCAGATGCGCGAGCCCCGCGCCACGCAATTCACGCGGCATGGGTTGCGCGCCCGGAAGCGGCGGCGTATCGACGAGTTGCTGGCCGCTTCTCGAATCCGCGATGCGTTGTGCCTTGAGATTGCCGCCCGCATCGCGCAAGCCGCTGATTTGCACGCTGTCGCCGGGACGCATCGCGGAGACAAGCTGCGCGCTCATATGCGGCGGAAAGCGCACGAGCGCGCCGTCGTCGGTCAGAAAGCCGTCGACGTCGCCATCCGGGTTGGTGAGGAAGCGGGCCACCGTGGCCCGTGTGTCCACTGCCGTGCCGGCGTCAGTTGATTCGAGCGGAGCCTGACCAGGCGGCGGCGCGGGCATGGCAGTCGGTGCGGGCGCGGCGGCAACCGGCGGCGGTACGACGGGCGCCGCTGCCGGTGGCGCAACGGGTGTTGCCGCGGCTTGCGTCTGAGCGACGCAGCCTGTGCTGGTCACGAGCAAAGCGGCACAAGCCGCCGCGCCGAACACGCGAACAGCGTTGAGTTGAATGGGATACTTCGAGATCGATTGCATGACTCACTCCTCCACTAGGTGCGCAGTCTTTTGCAAGCCCTATGCCATGAGCCTCGACCCCTTGCAGCCTATGGGCGACGCCATGTCACGCGATCACGGTGTCAAGGAATCGGACACACGCAGTCCGGTTGCTTGACACTCGCCGTTTGCTCAGTCGCCGGAATTGGAAGAGTCGACGTTCGCCAGACGCGTATAGAGCGACTGGCGGCTGATGCCGAGCCTGCGCGCGGCTTCTGCGCGATTGCCATCGGCGAGTGCGAGTGCGCGGACGATCAGCGCCCGTTCGAGTTGCGCGAGCGCGTCGTTGAGCGGCAGTTCGGCGAGACTGGCGGGAATGGCGTCGTTGACGCTGGCGGCGGTATCGAAGAGAAAGGCGAAGTCATCGCGCGTGAGCAGCGCGCCGGGCGCAAGCGCACTCGCCCTTTCCATGGCGTTGGCGAGTTCACGGACGTTGCCGCGCCAGCCGAAGGTGACGAGCAGACGTTGTGCATCGGATGACAGATGCTTGCGCGTTTCCGGCGATGCCGCGAGCGTCGAGAGGAAGTGCTCCGCGAGCGGCAAGATGTCCGCAACGCGTTCACGCAAAGGCGGCATATGCAGCGGAATCACGTCGAGCCGGTACAGCAAATCCTGACGGAACGTTCCTGCCGCGACCATGGCCGGAAGGTCACGATGCGTCGCGGCCACGATGCGCACATCGACGGCTATGGTTTGATTCGCGCCGAGCGGCGTGACCTGGCGCTCCTGAAGCACGCGCAAGAGCTTCGCCTGCATGGCAAGTGGCATGTCGCCCACTTCATCGAGGAACAGCGTGCCGCCGTGCGCCTCTTCGAAGCGCCCGCGCCGTTGTGCATGCGCGCCAGTGAACGCGCCCTTGCCATGCCCGAAGAGCTCGCTCTCGAGCAAATCCGCTGGAATCGCCGCACAGTTCACGGCGACGAACGGTCCCCCGGCGCGCGCCGACGCGCGATGCAGCACGTGCGCCGCCACCTCCTTGCCCGTGCCCGTTTCTCCGGTGATGAGCACGGTCGAACTCGTGCCCGCCGCGCGGCCAAGACGCTTTTGCACGTCGCGCATGGTTTCGCTGATGCCGAGCAATTGCGGCTCGCGCGACGGCGCTTCGTCGGCGAAGGCTGGCGGCGCGGCGGCAGGCGCATCGGCGTGCGCGGCGAGCATGCGTTCGAGCAACGCGGCGATCTCGTCGCGGCCGACGGGCTTGGTTAAATGCTCGAACGCGCCGAGCCGCATTGCGCCGATGGTGTTGTCGCTCGTCGCGTGCGCCGTGAGCATTGCCACAGGCACGCGTCGAAGGTCTGCGTTCTCGCGCAGCGATTCCAGAACCGAGAGACCGTCCGCACCGGGCAGCCGGAAGTCGAGAAAGATGCAGTCGGGGGTGTCGTGCTCACGCAGCCGCTCGAACGCCGCCTCGCCGGAGCGCGCTTCGAGCGGCGTATGACCCAAGTCCTGAACGGTTTCGGCGAGGCCTTCGCGGAAGGCATCGTCGTCGTCGATGATCAGTATGGTCGCCATGGCAAATCGATCACAAAGCGCGTCACGTTGGAATCTTCCGCAAGATAGGCGCGCCCGCCATGCGCCGATGCAATCTCACGAACCACGGCAAGACCGAGCCCCGAGCCGTCGGGGCGCCCCGTCACGAACGGCTCGAAAATGCGCTCTCGTTCGGCCACGTTCACGCCGGAACCATCGTCGATGACTTCGATTCGCAGACGTTTGCCCTGCGCACATTGTGCGCCATGCACGCGCACCGTTACGTGTCCGCCCGGCGGCGCATGCCGCAACGCGTTGACCACCAGGTTGTCGAGCGCGCGCGCCAGTTGCGCGGGATCGAAGACGGGCTGGGTCGAGCCTGTCTCGACCTCCGCGTGCAGGGAGACGTCCCGGCATTGCGCGCGCGACTCATGCGACTGCACGATCTCCGCGAGCCAGACGTGCGGGTCGACCGCGCGCGCGTCGATGGTCACGGGCTGCGTCAGGGCAAGCAGGCTCGTCACCTGTGATTCGATGCGGCCCACCTGCTCGATGATCGTCTTCAACGCGGCTTCGCGGCGCGTGGCGTCGCCAGCAAGCGCGTTTTCCGCTTTCAGACGCATGGCGCCTGCGGGGTTGCGTATTTCGTGCGCGATCTGCGCGGCCATCTTGCCCAGCGTGCTGAACCGCTCCGCCTGCGCGAGTTGTGTGCTCAGTGCGTTCGCTTCGCGCTGCAGGCGCTCGGCGCGTTCGACGTATCGATTGAGCGCCGCGACGATCTGATCCAGATCCTGCTCGCCGAGCCGTTCCAGCCGCTTGCCTTGCTCGAACGCGCCCGCTGGCGCAAGCGCCCGTTCGAGCCGCGTGAGGTTGCGTTTCCAGCGCCTGAGGGCCAGCGCAAGAAAGAGCGCAAGCACGACGATGATGGTAAGCACGCCCGCGAGAATGCTCGCGGCGCGCTCTCCATACGGCCCGAGCGGTGGATGCGCGCGCGTCAGCATCCACGCAAAGAGGCCTGTATGGCGCGGCACGGGACACGCGACGGCGACCACGGCATCGCCGCCGCTCGACACGACATCCTCTTGCATCTGGCTCGCGCTCGCCGCGTTTTTTAGCGTTCGCAGAATGAGCGGCGTTTCGGCCTCGGGGACATCGCGCTTCACGCCGCTGCCTTCGTACGTGGGAAAGGCGTACGCGAGAAAGCCGTTCGGTGCGCCCTTTGCAGGAGCCGCGGTCCAGAAGCCGCCTTCGATGCCATCGGTGCGGATCAGCACGAGGTCGAGGACCGCGTGCATGAGATCGAGGTTGGTTTCGCCGGGACGTTGCATCGACAAGTCATAGCGCGATGCGACCGCCGTGCAGGCTGCGGTTGCCTGGCTTTTCGCGGCGGTGACGCGCTCGCCGAGCGCCGAGGAAAGCATGAGCCACACGGCGGCCGTGAGCAGCCCGCAGAGGACCGCCACGAGTATCCAGAGCGCAAAGAGCTGAGCGGAGAACGACGGTCGCGGCATCAAGATAGGGAGGCTGAATGGGTTGGCGCTCTTGTAAGCAAGTATCTCGCCTAGCTTGGATCGGGAAGCGATTGTTCAAGCATTGGATGACGATGTCGAATGCTTTCGTTTTTGCGGCATATTTGTGTGGTGCAGTGAATCGCTCCTCCCAACTTCGTGATACGGTAGCGCAGCACGTGTCTCGTCGAGGCATGACGCAGCGTTGACGCAACGGGCTTACCGCATCTTTGTTCCATCGATCATGCAGTTTGATTTCCCATTCGGGCGACCATCCTTTAGAGGCTGGTCGCCCGTTTGTGCATTTGGGCTCGCAAAACCGTGAGCAGAGTTAGAAGTGTTTTTATTCTCATCTGAGATGAGAGTCGCTTGAATTTTTTTCGCGCGCCTGCGATGCGAAAGGCAAGAAGTGCGCGCGATGGGAAACGACATGGCTTCCGCACAAGAACTCAGAAAATTTCGGGCAAACCTCGCCGATGAACTTCACAGCGCCGCGATCTACGAGACGCTGTCACGCGTGGAACAAGACCGCTCTCGGAGCGAAGTCTTCAGCGAACTCGCCGCATCCGAACGAATGCATGCACGCGTGTGGGCCGATAAACTCAGGGCAAACGGAAAAAAGGCGCCTTCCGGTTTCAATGCCAAGACTTTTCTCATGCAAGCGCTCGTCCATTTGCTCGGACCGCGCTTCGTGCTTCCGTCGATTGCGGCTGCGGAGTTTGCCGACCGCAACAAGTACGCGGGCAATCCGGACACCGCACGCATGTCGGAAGACGAGCAACGACATGCGAGCGTCGTGCAGGCAATGGCGAACTCGGGCATGCCCGCGGCGTCGCAAGGCGCGGACATCGCGCAAGGCGAGTCGTGGCATCGCGGCGTTTCATCCGGCAACGACTTGCGCGCCGCCGTGCTCGGCGCCAACGACGGCCTTGTCTCGAACTTCTGCCTGATCATGGGCGTGGCGGGCGCTGGCACGGGCAACAAGGCCATCCTGCTGACCGCGCTTGCCGGATTGATTGCCGGCGCCTGTTCGATGGCACTGGGCGAATGGCTTTCGGTGACCAATGCACGCGAGCTTGCGCAGGCGCAGGTATCGAAGGAAGAGAACGAACTCGAGCACAGCCCGGAATCGGAAGAACACGAGTTGACGCTCATCTACAAGGCGAAAGGACTGAGCGCGGAAGAAGCGAGGCGCGTGGCCGCGCAGATCATGCAAGACAAGGACAAGGCGCTAGATGTGCTCGTGCGCGAGGAACTGGGTCTGGACCCGGCTGAACTCGGTGGCAACCCTTGGTCCGCGGCGGCCGTGTCGTTTTGTCTGTTCGCCGCCGGCGCTATTTTTCCCACGATGCCGTTTCTGTGGACATCCGGCACGACCGCCATTGTTCAGTGCATCGGCTTCAGTGTGCTGGCGCTGGTGGCTATCGGCATGTTCACGTCGCTCTTCAATGGCCGCAGCGCAAGCTTCTCGGCGATGCGCCAGGTTGTCGTGGGACTGGCTACTGCCGCGTTCACGTTCGGCATCGGGCACGCACTGGGAGTGGCGGTGTCTTGATGGAAGCAAAAGCTCGACATTACCGTCACGTCAAAGGTCGCGGCGAAACCACTTCGCGAAGACGCCAGATTCCGCGAGCGAGTGGGTAGCCTGACGCCGCGTTCCTTGCGCTCGCGCGACAGAGACTGCATTCAAGCCATCGTTCTTCAGCTTGGCCGCCTCTTCAAAAAAATAATGCGTTTCGCGAGCAACCAGATCGCGTTCATTGTCCATCGTGATGATGTGATAGCAGTCGTCGAGGAAAATCTTGCGTCGACGTGTCGAACCGATACCGCGATACACGAGATCGGCGTTCGCGGTGGTGGAAATGTCGTCGTCTATTGCGTGAATCAGCAGGCAATCTGCTTTGATCTTTGCGATGTTTTTGGTTACGTATTTCGCCAGGGCTTTGGCTTCGAAGATATGGTGCATCGATAAAGTGGCGGCGCCGATTTCGGAATCCCCTCGACGCTGCATGCTCTTTGCCACTTTTGCCCTTAGCGCCTCGTTCTTCAAACCGAAGGGCGAGCGCTCACGCAAGCTGTAGAAATTCCGGATCGGTGTTTTATAGGCGAGACCTAGCATCCAGTGATACCAGGGAATGGTCCAGCCGTCGTAGTCGAGCGTGACGGAGAGTAACGACAGCGCAAGAATTTCAGGCTCCTCTATGGCGAGCGCAAGCGCCAATGTGGCGCCAATGCAAAGACCGCCTACCGACACGCTGCCATACGCGCCCGCGAGTTTTCGATAATGCGCCCTGACCTGCTCGCGCCACTCGACGGACGTGCCGCATTCGGTTCCAAGTCCATACCCGGGCAGGTATGGGACATGCACGGCAAAGCCTTGTTTGACGAGCGCCCGGGCCACATAACCCATTTCCTGCGGCGTGCTTCTCAAGCCATGAAGCAATAAGACAGCATGATTTCGGCTGCTTGCGGCGTGGACGATATCCTGCATCAATAGGTTTTGAGCGCTCATTCAACAGACTCGGGCGGAACTTTCAAAATCAGATACGCGCCGTGCGAGGTAGGAAAGCGCTCCAAGCGACATGTCAAATCGGAACCAATGACATCACGGCGAGGCAATCTGACAACCCAGCTTCTCGTGACCTCGTCGCTCGATTGTTCGAAGGCCGAGGCAAACGTAGACGCGTCGCTTTCGGAAAATGTCGCCATTAGTCGCGATGAAGCCGATTCTCCTTCCAACGGCGCAAGTTCTTTTTCGAACGATTCGTTGACGTACTCATAGGACGACCCAACCTTCCCTATGTATAGGATATCGGCGCTTTCGTCCGTGAACTGACGAACCAATCGGTCTGAAATCAAATGCGACGCCTCCGCGCTTCTTCTACGCTTGTCGGACCGTAAAAGCATTTGATGTCGGGACCGCGCGACTTCAGCAAAAAGTCTGGCTTCGTGTTGAGTGCGTCTAAGCCACTCGATCATGCAGAGGAAAAGAAGCGTAGCCGTTGGGAAAGCAACGAAAAGAATCACGTCCTCTTTGTCGAAGTATCCGAAGTTGGCATACGGTGGTACGAAAAAATAGTCGGCGATAGGCACGCCAATGGCCACCACGAGTATGGCTGGACCAATACCGAGAAAGAACCCCACGAGGACCGCCGCGACCGTGAAGAAAAGTGCAGGCATGTGCGCTTCCAGCACGGGGTGCATCAACTCTCGCGCACCGAAGGCCGCGAGCGCGGCGACCAGTGCCACTCCATAGCGCCAGGCGCCTCTGGGCGCCCAGCTCCTTGCGTTGTTTAACACTCGTACTCCACGGAGGTTTCGATGGTGCGTCTCGGCGTCTGAATACGTCATTCATGCGCACCCGTTGCGCGCTTCGCCGTCCGACAAACCACACCACATGCCAGCCGCGACGCGCACCATCTTTCGCTTCGATGAGCCTTGACTGAGATCGCGATGATTACGGCCATACTAAGCTTTAGATACTTAGGCGACCCTTAGCAAGCCGTTTCGCGTGATCGATTACATTACGCATACGCATACGCATACGCATGGCGACAAGGCACCAGACGTGTGGTTCTTTTGACGTGGACGTGAGGGTTTTGCTAGACGTGCCGATGAGTGTCGACGCGCGAGGCGTCGACACGGCTTTCGTCGTGAGGGCGTTACACCTGCGCGTAAATCGAACTGCCCAAGGTCAGCGTGGTGGCGTTGCTCGCCGATGCAAAGCGAATCTCGTAGAGATCGCGGCCGAAGTTGCCCGGCACCTTAACCGACATGCCGCCGCGGTCATCTGCAAGCGGCACGAAGAGTTGATAGCGAAGGTCGCTATTGCCGTACAGCACGTAGCCCGGCAATTCGGGCAGGCTGGTGAGATACGCGGGCTCGTTGCCGTCGACCACTATTGGCACCGCTGTCGGCGAGTCGTTCGTCACGCGCCATTGCGTGCCGAGGCGTTGCTGCCACGCGGCGTCGAGTGGCGCGAGCGCGGCGAGTTGCTGGCCGATGGGTAACGTAAGGAAGGCATAGCCCGCGCCAGGGACGACGCGTTTCATCAGATAACGATAGCTGAATGGGGTGCCGTCCTCGTCGGTTCCGGTGACGACCGCGAAACGGTACGAGGCCGTATCGCTATTGCTCCAGTACCATCCGTCGCTGCGGTACTGATAGGCGCCCGCGCCAAGCTGCCCCCACGTGCGCGTCGCACCATTCCACTGGTTGAGTTGCACACTGCCGTCGCCGTTGGCGATCACCTGAAGCGGCGAGTCCGAGTTGCCGTAGATGCCGGCCGTGGCCGCGATAACAGGACCCGTCGCCGCTGAAGGCGCCGTGCCGCCGACCGTGGGCGGCAGCGCGGCGATGGTGCCGTCCTCTTTCAATGCCGAAAGCACGATGCTCTCCGCAAGCTTGCGCGCGTCGTAGCCCGTATTGCCGGTCACCATCAACGCCAGTTGCGCCTTCGGCACGATGAAGAATTCGCTCGTGAAGAAGGCCGTGCCGCCGTCCTTTTCCCATCCGAGAACGCCGGCAGCGGCTAGCCCCGGTTGCACGACTGAATCCCATGCGAGACCCCAACGCCATTCCGGCGATGGATTGATCAGGAGCCCCGCTGTCTGGTCCGTACCCATCTGCGCGATGCCCGCCGCGGACACAATCTGCTTGCCCTCGAACGCGCCGCCGCCGAGGAACATCCGCGCGAGATTCATCATGTCGCCGGGCGTCGAACTCAGCCCGCCCGTCGCGTAAGCGTTGACGAACTCCTGATATTGCGTGCCGTTCACATAGGGATACGAGAACGAGCCATCGGTCGGCACACTCGTCAGATAACTCGAATTGGTCATCTTCAGCGGCGCGAGAATGTTCGCCTCGACGAAGCTCGCGAAGCTTTGCCCGGTCATTGCCAGGACGAGTTGCTCCACCATCGTGAAGCCGTCGTTGCAATACACCGCAAGCTCGCCCGGCAAATGCTTCAGATGAGTGTTGGCGAGCTCGGCCTGCGTGTCGGCCGCATAGCCGGGAACCGGCGAGAACGTGAATAGATTGCGCGAATTGGTACCGGGAAAACCCGACGAATGCGACAGCAGATGGCGTGTCGTGATTCGCGTGTACTCGGGGGAAAGCATCGAGAACGTGGGCAGATAGCGGACGATGGGGGTATCGAGCGTAATCAGTCCACGGTCCTGGAGGATCGTTGCGGCAAGCCCTGCAAAGAGCTTGCTGACCGATCCGATATTGAAGCGCGTCGCTGTCGTGGCCTGGGTCTGGCTCGGCACCGACGATGCGCCGAACGCCTGCTGCCACACGACGTCGTTGCCCTTGAGCATGGCAACCGAGATGGCGGCCACGGGCTGCGCCGTATTGCCGATGGCTTGCTGGATAGCCTGCTGGCCCATCGCAATGGTCTGCGGGTAAGAGGCGGCGTGGTTGTCGTCGCCGCCGCAACCGGGCAGCAGTGTCGCTAGCATGCCTGCGCCGGTGAAACCGAGGAACTGCCGGCGTCCCGAGCTGGAAGGTTTGTCGTTATTGCGGTCAGATGGAAGCACGGCGGTTCTCCTTGTTGATCCAGAGCCTACGTAGTGCGGTTTCTGCCTTGCGCGGCGAATTATAGCCTTCCTAACGGCTTCTTAGCATCGAAAATTTTGCTCTTCGGTGCGGTGTATTCGTCTCCCGTCGACATCGCCTGGACAAGCGTCATTTGCCGCTTCGCCTTTCTCGCGAAGCGGCTTTGCATGAGTCGTCGCTTAGCGATTTTGCGAACGCAACGTAACGGCCCAGAAAACGAGCGCAGCCACACTTACGGCGAACCCGAGGACGCAGACACCCATCCAGCCCGCTTGCGCATACACGTAAGTGGACGCCGCCGCGCCGATACCGCTCCCCGCCGAATAGAAAAGCATGTAGCAGCCCACGAGACGCCCGTGCGACGCAGTCTGGCCGCTCAAAATCATGCTTTGATTGACCACGTGCACTGCCTGGCCGCCGAGGTCGAGCAACGCGATTCCCACCATCAACGCGATCATGCTCTGCGACATGAGGCTTATGGGTATCCACGAAGTCACAAGACAGATCAGCGCGATGCCAGTGGTCCACTGACCGAGACCTCGGTCGGCCAGATAGCCCGCCCTCGCTGCGGCCAGCGCCCCGATTGCGCCGACCAGCCCGAACGCGCCGATCTGTGTATGCGACAGCGAGTGCGGCGGCGCGCTGAGCGGCAAGACCAGCGCGCTCCAGAAAATACTGAACGCCGCGAACATGAAAAGGCCGATCACGCCACGAACCCGCAACACGCGCTCGGATGCAAGCAGCATGAACATCGACCTTAGCAGTTGAGCGTAGGTCAGCTTGAGCGGGCTCATGCGCGGCGTCGGCACTGCGTTCCAAAGCACGAGCAGCATGACGGCCGCCAATAGACCCGATATGAGATACACCGAGCGCCATCCTGCAAGGTCGGTGATGACGCCAGCGAAGCAACGCGCCATTAGCAACCCGACTACCACGCCGCTTTGCGCGGCGCCAACTACGCGACCGCGTTCCGATTGATGCGCAAGTGTCGCCGCGTACGCGATCAATCCTTGCGTCATCGCGGTGCCGAGCATCCCGACGCCGACCATGCCGATGAGCAATATCGCCGGCGAATGCGCGAAGCCGACCATGGCCAGAGCAGCCGTGAGAAAGACGAGCTGAATGCACATCAAGACCTTGCGGTTAAGCAGATCGCCAAGCGGTACGACCAGCAACAAAGCCAGCGCGCAGCCAACTTGCGTTGCCGTGATGACGCCACCAACGGCTGCCTGCGTAATGCGGAAGTCTTCGGCAATGGCGTCGAGCAGGGGCTGCGCGTAGTAGACGTTCGCGACACTCACCGCGCAGCACACTGCGAGCAGCAAAACGAGGACGGACGGCAGTGAGCGAGGCGCATCTTCTGCGGGATTGTCGTTTTGTTCTGTCGCGTCGCACGGTGTGCTTCCGGCATTCATGGATCGCCCTGCCCTTATATCTTTAACTAGTTTCACAATGCAACTAGAATCCAGTCTAGACAAACTTGTTTTAAAATGCAACTGGTTGAGGTGGGTCGCTAAGACAGATATCGGTTCGGATTTGACTGGAGAAATGCAAATGGCGCAGCGCAAAAGTCTTGCGGATTCATCGTGTCCCGTCGCACGGGCACTCGATATCGTGGGCGAGCGATGGGCGCTGCTTATCGTGCGCGATGCGTTCGACGGCGTGCGTCGCTTCGGCGAGTTTCAGGAAAGTCTCGGGATCGCGCGCAATATTCTCGCCGACCGCTTGCGACTCCTCGTCGATGCGGCCGTGCTCGAAGTGGTCCCTGCGTCGGACGGCTCCGCTTATCAGGAATATGCGCTAACGCCGAAGGGCGAAGCGCTGTTCCCTGTGATTGTCACGTTGCGGCAATGGGGTGAAGCCAACCTTTTTGCACGCGGCGAAAAGCATTCGCAGCTAATCGATCGCGCGAGCGGTAAGCCGGTGGCTAAGCTGACGTTGCGTACGGCTAGCGGTATCGCACCCGCGGCGCGTGGAACATACGTTAAGAAAGTCGCGGCGTGACGATCTTTTTCGGTGTGAAAGGCACTCAGAACAATTGCACGGTCTCCGCTTGATTCGTTGCCTTCGGCGCGTCGACGGATTCGTCTGCGGTGCCGACACGAGTGTATTGTGGCTTAGCGGGTTCGAACCATCATTCGATTGACGCCATTGCGTGCGGGCTCTCCTTGCCATGTGCTCTCGGCACTCGACAACAGACCTTCAGAGCGCAGCCGCGTCTGCCTTGGAGATCGTGAGTCGGAGACGAGTTCCAAGGGTGTCTGTTTGTGACGTTCACTTTCTGGAGCGCTGTCTGCCGCTCTAATACACCCCCAATTTCGAATGCGTAATGAGCGCTTGCCCTTAAAGCCGTTTTAAGAATTTTTAACGTTTAAATTCATTCACTTAGAAAATAGTAAACGCCTTGACGGCTTGCTTGGCATGCCTCTCGCATAAGTAGCTGCGAGCGCAACAAATCAACGCTCGACCAACCAACCACTTAGGAGATTCACCATGCTGACGATCAAAGACCTCGCCGCTTCCAAAGAACTCGGCCGTGCTGAGATGGGCGCCATCACGGGCGGTAGCTCGTTCTTCTCGAATGCCGGTATCAACAGCAACGTTCAAGCAGGCGGCGTGTCCTTCGCTTCGCCGCAAGCGAACATCGCACCTGTCACGCAAGTCGATGCATCGACCACCACCAACGTCGATCTCAAGACCGTCAACAAGTCGATTACCGCCGTGGGCAGCATGCTCGGTGGCATGGCGCTTTAATTCACACCATCCAATCACATTGTTTAGGAGATTCATCATGCTGACCATCAAGAACCTCGTTGCTTCCAAGGAACTCGACCGCGCTGAAATGAGCGCCATCACGGGCGGTAATTCGCTCTTCTCGAACGCCGGTTTCAACAGCAACGTTCAAGCAGGCGGCGTGTCGTTCGCTTCGCCGCAAGCGAACGTTGCGCCTGTTTCGCAAGTCGATGCATCGACCACCACCAACGTCGATCTCAAGACCGTCAACAAGTCGATCACCGCTGTGGGCAGCCTGCTCGGCGGCTTGGCACTTTAATTCACACCATCCAAACACATTTCTTAGGGGATTTATCATGCTGACTATCAAGAACCTTGCTGCTGAGAAAGAACTCGATCGCGCTGCAATGGGCTCCATCGCGGGCGGCTTCTCGATCTTCTCGAACACCGGCGTCAACTCGAACTATCAGGCAGGCGGCGTGTCTTTCGCGAGCCCGCAAATCAACGTCGCACCGGTCACGCAGGTCGATGCCTCGCAACACACGAACGTGGACGTCAAGAGCATCACCAAGTCGGTCGATGCGCTCGGCAGCATGTTCGTCGGCATGAAGGTCTGAGGCCTCGCAGGCTCAGAGAGGGAAGGACCACGTGCCTTCTTCTCTCGTTGATTCTTGCCGATAACGTCCGAGCCTCAACGAGAGGACCGTATCTCCTTGCGGCCCTCTGGGTGAACTGCTTTTTTTGGCCCGCTCTTTAGCGGGCTTTTTTTCGTTGGCTGTCGCACGGTATTGAGTTGGAAGCTGATGACTCTCCGAACAGTCCTACACTGTCTCTTCGAACTGAAGCTATTCGCTCTATACGGCGAAAAAAAAAAGGCGTCCGTTACTTGCGACAGCCGTTGCGTCCTTAGCCGGCCGAACAAACGTAAATTCCTTGACTCTTTCCTAGCGTGGCCGAAACGTCGGTTTCGCTTCGTTTCGAGTGGCGATTACCGAAAGACGACTGTCTTGGTTGTCAACTCGAGTGCGAGGGTTTGCCTGGCAGAAGCGCTCATCCGCGAGCGCTATATCGGCGGACACCGGTCACGCACTTGTCTGTCGCGCTACGCTGCTGGTGGACCACTCCTGCGCTCCCTTCTAGCGTCAAGATGAAACACCGTTTCGCCGCCCAACACAAAAGCAAGGTTGTTGTCCAACAAATGCCCAATCATGTTCCAAAAAAAAAGGCAAGTATCGTTAAATTGACGCTTAAGAACCAAGACGGGCATCCGTTAACTGAGTTTCTCTCAAAGAACATGGTCCTCGGGTTAAAGACATGTTCATTCTGGCCGCCCCGCTTTGCGGGCGGCTTTTTTTTGCCGGAAGTAGTAAAGGCTTTTGCTATGGAAACGAAGGTGCCGAGAACAAGAGAACGGACGCTCGGCAGGCAGGAACGCAGGTGAACTGATCTGGACGCCATGGTCAACCGACTAAACAAACAACGCTATGGTCCAGTTCCTTCACTGATCGAACAGACACCGTCCAGCATAACCGTCCGAATAACCGAGAATTCATACGGTCCACATTGAGCAATATCTTGCGAATGCCACTCTCGAGACAAGACCCGCGCGTGTTGGAAGAGCACTCGACGCCTTCTCGCAAAGCGGTGCATATCAAGCTTGAGAGCAAAAGAGACGATTCACACGGCGACTTGGACGCAACGAAATTGGACATGCATCCGCGCAACGACGCACTGCGGCAATCGCCTAACGATTGAATCGCACTGCACGCTCACGAGCGAAAGCAATCATGGCGCGCTAAGCAAGCTCGCCACATGAGCCGAGCGCGTCTCATCGGCAATTTCCCGCGCAGTCTTGCCGCGGTCATCCTTCAAATCCCGATTCGCGCCACGAGCAAGCAGTATCGACGCAGTCTGCGCTCGATCGTATCCCGCCGCCCACATGAGCGCCGTCAGATGATTGTGATACGCGGCGTTCACGTCGACACCCGAGTCTAATAGACGCTGCACGATCGCGGTTTGCCCGAGTCCAGCCGCATATTCCATCGCTGTCTTGCCTACGCGATCCGTCGCCGCCGCATCCGCGTGTCGCGCAATAAGCAACGCCACGATTTCATCGTTGCCGTCGAACGCGGCAGCCATCAATGGTGTAATGCCCTGCACGTCAGCCTGGCTCACATTAGCGCCGCGCTCGATCAACAAGCGCGCCATCGGCGTCATGCCGCGCTTGCATGCGCTGATGAGCGGCGTGTCGCCTATACGGTTACGCGAATCGATCTTCGCGCCTTGATCGAGTAGCTCGACTACAGCATGCGTGTCACCATTGCGAGTCGCGTTAAGCAAGCGTTCGTTGAGCGCATAGGCATCGTCATCGGCATGAACGGAGTCGAGCAACGCAAGCGTCATGCATGCGAACACGAGCGCTTTGCTAATCGGTATGGAAAGCGTCATTGCAAGTTAGCGACGTAGTTCGCAAGATTCTCGATGTCCGCGTCGGTCAGGTTCTTCGTCACGCTCGTCATGTTGCCCGCATCGTTCATGCGCTTCTTCGCGCGGAAGTCCTGCAGTTGCTTCACGATATACGGATACTGCTGACCCGCGACCCGCGGTATTTCGTTCTGCCCTTTCATGCCGCCGAGATGGCACATCGTGCAGAGCACTTCATCGGACTTCTTTTTGCCCGCCTCCACCTTGACCGGGTCGGCCTTGAAATCGGTCGACACGAGTGTCTGCGCCGCGAAGTAATCGGCGAGATCGTGCATGTCTTCCGACGACAGATTGGCGGCCATCGGCGACATGCGTGGATCGCTTCGACGGCCTGCCTTGAAATCGCGTAACTCAAGGAACAGATAGCGCGATGTCTGACCCGCGAGCGATGGATAATCGCCGCTCGTCGAATTGCCGTTCTGCCCGTGGCATGCAACGCATACGACGGCTTTCGCGGCGCCGGCCTGCGCATCGGCGCGCGCGAACGCTGGCATTAAAAACAACAGGCAAGCGACCATTCCCGCTACACGAATGCGTTCGTCTCTCTTGCGTTTCGATGGACGCATCGTCACCTCAAGGCAGCGCAAACACGAGAAGGCTATTGCCACGCTTGAAGTCCAGCTGCGTGTTGCCGCCCGCCGCGACCGCGACGTATTGCTTGCCGTTCACCATGTACGACACGGCCGGTGCGTTCACGCCCGCACCGCATTGGAACTCCCACAACTTGCGGCCGGTACTCGCATCGAAGGCGCGAAAGAGGCCATTACCCTCACCGTTGAAGACAAGTCCTCCCGCAGTCGCGAGCACGCCGCCAATCAAGGGCTGATCCGTCTTGTAACCCCATGCGATCTTGCCGGTATCGACATTCACCGCAACCAGCTTGCCCCACTGTTGCTCGGCTGGAATAGTCTTGAATGCCCCGCCGAGCCATAGTTTTCCGCCGGGATAAGCGGCGTCTTCAACCTGATACGTCATCGGTTGATGCAAGTTTGCCGCATACGCCATGCGCGTCTTCGGATTGAATGCCATGGGCGACCATTCGACGCCACCGTTCGCGCCCGGCAGCATGCGCGCGCCGGTCGCTGTCGGCAAGGTCCAGACGCCTTCTTGAGGAATCATCGCTTCGGAAATGCGGATGATGTGACCGTCGCGGCGATCATGCACATAGACGAATCCGGTCTTGCCGCCATGAATGATGGCCGGAACCATCTGTCCGCTCTTGTCCTTTACGTCGATGAGGATTGGTGGGCTCACTGCATCCAGATCCCACACGTCGTGCGCGATGTATTGGTAATGCCATTTGTACTTGCCGGTATCGAGATCGATGGCGACGAGCGAATCGGTGTAGAGATTGTCGCCAGGACGAATGGCTCCATGAAGGTCCGGCGAGGGATTGCCCACTACGAAATACACCGTACGTGTCGCGCGATCGACCGCAGGCGCCATCCACACACCGCCGCCAAGCGTCTTCTCGAAGTCGTGGCCTTTTTCCGCGAGCGTCTTTTTCTCCGCCTCGATATCGCGCTTCATGTTGCGGCCCACGGCGTCGTTTTCGGCCCACACGCCTTCGCTGCCGGAGTCGGGAATGGTGTAGAAGGTCCAGAGCAATTGACCTGAGTTCGCGTCGAATGCCTTGACGAAACCACGTATGCCGTACTCGCCGCCGTTCGTGCCGATCAACACCTTGCCATCGACGACGACCGGCGCCATCGTTTCGGAATAGCCGTCCTCCGGGTCCGCGATCTGCGAGGTCCACACGACGCTGCCGGTCTTTGCATCGAGCGCCACGAGCTTGGCGTCGAGCGTGCCCATATACAGGCGGTCGCCGGCTATGGCGACGCCGCGATTATTCGGTCCGCAGCAAAAGGTCGTAACCGGTCCCATCTTGTGCTTGTAATGCCAGAACTCCTTGCCGGTGACCGCGTCGATTGCATAGACGTGGTTGTAGGAGGTCGTGAGAAACATGACGCCGTTGGATACGATCGGCGCGGTTTCCATCGACTCCATCACCGCCGTCTGGAAGATGAATGCCGGCTTCAGCTTGGCTACGTTTGAACGATTGATCTGCGCTGCCGGCGCATAACGCGTCTCGGCATACGATCCGTTCGAATGCAGCCATGAGGCGCTGTCGTTCGCGGCGGCATCGAGTTGCGCCTGCGATATCGGCCGCAATGACGTGGGAACCGGCGCTGTGGCCGTAGTGTTGGCGTTCTGGATCTCGTCGGCAGAGTAAGCCGCAGGCGCTGTAATCATTCCGAAAGCGCCGACAAGAGCCGCGACTGAACCAAGCAAAGCACGGGGATAGCCTGCCATGACGGTCTCCTTATTCATTTTCTTCTGCGCCTGTGGGCTGGATTCGAGATGCGCGTCGCGAAACGCGCGGAATCCGAGAAAAAGCATAGGCAATTTAACGAGGCACTTCCAGAGCGTATTGATACGAGCCGCGCGGCTCGTGCCAAGCGATTCATTCTTCAGCCGACGCTTCCGTCTCCTATATACCCTTCCCGACACGGCCCAAGCTCACACATACGAATCCATTACACATAAATTAATGGCGCATTCTTGAATGTTCGAAAGCCCATATTCCTTAGCGATTAAACGCTCGTTCTATTCCATTCGGCCTACTACGGTTTACCAAAATAAAAATTCATAACCCCTTCTTGTTCCTTCCTTAAACGTCTCTTGTCGGGAGAATCGCCATGCTTGAAAAAGTCGCGAAGTGCTTGGCCGTGGGTGTGCTTATTTCGGCTTCCTCATTTATCTACGCACACGATTACGACGATGTCCCTACCGGCCGGTGCACGCTTCCACAAGGAACGATTTCTCTCGTCGAACGACAGCTTTACACCGTCGTCAATCTATCCGACTCGAACGGCGGAATTTTCAAGCCCAACCGGATGTGGGCCGCCATCGTCGACCGCGAGGGTCATCTATGTTCGGTCACCAAGACCGGCGATGCATGGCCTGGCAGTCGCGCCATAGCAATAGCCAAGGCGTACACCGCAAACAGTTTTAGCAACGATGCGCTTGCGCTTTCCACCGCAAATCTCTATGCCGCCACGCAGCCGGGCGGATCGCTTTATGGGTTGAACAATTCCAATCCCTTCGACGCGCGCTTCCTGGAACAAGGCAGCGGGATCAACCATAGCGTAGGCGGCGTGATCACTTTCGGCGGCGGCGTGGCGCTCTACGCCGGTGGAAAAGTAATTGGCGGCCTTGGCGTGAGCGGTGACAGTTCGTGCGCGGACCATGCGATTGCCTATCGCATGCGCAAGCTTGCAGGACTTGGCTCCGTGCCTGCTGGCGAAGGACCGAACAACACGGACAATATCAAATACTCGACCGGAGCCTCGCCGATGGGATTCGAACAGCCTCACTGCTTCCCGAGCGATCTAAGCGCAAGCGGAGTCGAGAATATTCCGCACTGACCGTCTTCAATGACGTCACGGGCAGAGGACGGCCCGTCCGGCTGATCGGCATCGACGTGTTCCGAGCGCATAAGCGATAAGCGCCCTGTCGATGAGCAAACGATTGCGCCGCTGTCGCAGCCGAAACCAAATGAAGTCGTTTGTTATTAAATGATAGACGCATCTTTTTTAGCTTTTGCTTAACGACGCATCGTTCTTTGCGGCATTGTCCATTGCAAGCGAATGAGACTCTCACGCTTAGGTAGCGGAAAATTGCAAGGTACTAAGCCTACGAGCTTCGGCACCACGACTTTCTTAGCCAAAAGCTACTCGCATACGTTTGCCACCGTCTCAGCGGCGAATGTCGACCTATAGTCGCCTTAAAAAATTAACGACCTCTTTAGAAGCACGTTAAGCTATTTCTGGTATAGCAAAAAATTTGCATGCTGTTGGTCAACCGCAAGTAAGACATCCCCGTTAGCTATCGATGCCAGGCATCCGCATGGTAGCGACCTCTTCGCTTGCCGTGATGGACATCGAGCCGAATTCTCTGCAGAGGATCCAGACCTGCTTCGTTTGAAGCGGCCTGTCTCATCCCTCCGCTAGAAAAATCCTCAAAGACTTTTTCTTTTCTCCCCTTCATTTCCTTTACTAAAAACATGAAGGCAGAAAGCCAATCGAATTATTACCAAAAATTTCCTAAGCGTTTTTTTAATGACGCAAAGGCCTTGGAGATTAGTGCGTTGAAGATCCTACATAGCGAGTCCTCGAAGGGATGGGGCGGTCAGGAAATCCGTACGCTCAAGGAGATGGTCGCGCTGCGTGAGTGCGGCCATAGCGTGGAACTGCTGTGTCCGAGCGATGCACGTCTCGGCATTCGTTCAACCGAGCTTGGCTTCGCCGTGCACCACGCGCGCATGCGTAGCGGCGGCGACGTGCGCTCCATGATGAGAATCAAGGCGCTGCTGCAACGCCGTGCCTACGATGTGCTCAACACGCACAGCGGTCACGACAGTCTGGTTGCCGGCACGGCCGCCCGATTGGCGGGAACGCCTCTCGTCGTGCGTACGCGGCATCTCGCATTGCCTATCAGTTCCCTCGCAACTTATACGTGGATTCCTCATCGCGTCATCGCGGTCAGTCATTTCGTGCGCCGCTATCTGATCTCGGCTGGGGTCTCCGAGAAGCGCGTGGAGACTATCCACGACGGCATCGCGACTGAGCGCGCCACGCATTCGTCGCTGCGAGACGAACTCAAACTCGGGCCGGATGCAACCATCGCATGCATGGTGGCGATCATGCGCGACGAGAAGGGACACGAAGATCTGATCGACGCGGTACGGCCTTTATTCGACACGCATCCACACCTGCATATCGTGATGGCCGGGGACGGTCCCGCTTTCGAACGCATAGAAGGCATCGTGACGCGTCTGGGTCTTGCGAGTCGCATCCATCTGCTCGGTTTTCGTACCGACGTCCCCAACATTTTGCGAGGCAGTGATTTCTTCGTGCTGCCGACGCATCAGGAAGCGCTCGGCCAAGCGTTCATCGAAGCGATGGCCGCGGGCCTGCCCGTCATCGGCACGAGTGTGGATGGCGTGCCCGAATTGATCGAAGACGATGTAAATGGTCTGCTGGTACCGCCGCGCAATCCGCCGGCATTGCGCGCGGCTATCGCTCGCATGATCGACGAACCCGGCTTGCGTGAACGTCTGCGCACCAATGGCATGCGTATCACCGAGCGCGGCTTCACCATTGCAAACATGGCATACGAAACCGCGCTCTTCTACCGGCGCGCATTGAAAGAAAGGGAATCTCGCCGATGAAACAACAAGCGCGCGCCATTCCCGTGTTGATGTATCACCACGTCAGTCCGTCGCCGGGCATGATTACCGTCAAGCCCGAGCATTTTGCGGAGCAAATGGCGTATCTCGCGAGCGCGGGGTATCGCACGATCGGCGCCGTGCAACTCGCGGCGTTTCTACGCGGCGAAGAGATGCCGGAGCGCTCGTTCGTCATTACCTTCGACGATGGCTATCTGGATAACTGGGTCCATGCACATCCGGTGCTGCAGCGTCATGGCTTTACCGCACTGTGCTTTCTCGTCAGCAGCTGGCCGGGCGATGGCAACGTGCGGCCCAATGCAGCCAACGCGCCAGCCCATGCGTTGCCCGCAGTGCTCGACCATCACGCGGGCGAACGTGCTATCGAAGAAGGACGCGCCGACGATACGATCCTGCGCTGGTCCGAAATCGATGCGATGCGCCATGCCGGCACGTTCGAATTTCATAGCCATACGCATACGCATGTTCGTTGGGACCAGAAGACCGCATCGGCCGATGAGAAGCGGCAGCGCCTCAGTGAAGATTTGAAGACTTCGCGCGCGACCTTGAACGCGCGGCTGGGCCAGGTATCGGACCATCTATGCTGGCCGCAAGGCTATTACGACGAGGACTATCGCGAAGTCGCACTGGACGCGGGCTTTAGCCACTTTTATACCTGTCATCCCGGGACCAATTCGCGCGGACAAGAGGCATCGAACGAAGCGCGTGGATCGATCCGACGTCTCGAGGTGAGAGATCGCCCGGCATCGTGGCTTCGTTCGCGTATGTGGGTGCATAGCCGGCCGTTGGTGAGCCGCGCTTACCTCAGCGTCAAGCGGTAAGCGGTAAGCGATAGCCGAACCCGATCTGCGCTCAGTCCTGCTCTCGCCGCACGCGCGCGTCTTCTTCCAGGCGCGTGTCTTCGATCTCTTGCAACACGCTATCGAGATCGACAGGGCCAGTGGGCGCTTCGACGTGACCGGTCAATGCGACATCGACATGCAGGCCGCCCGCTTCGAACAGCGACCATATCTCCGTTCCGTAGTCGGTGCGCAGAAGTTTTGGCGCGAACTGACCGAAGTAACTCGCGAGGTTGTCGACGTCGCGCTTGAGCATGGGCGCGGCTTCGTTGTTGCCCGCCGCATCGACGGCCTGAGGCAAGTCGATGATCACCGGACCTTCGGCCGCCAGCAAAATGTTGTATTCCGACAAGTCGCCGTGAATCACGCCCGCGCACAGCATGCGCACAACTTGCTTGAGCAGCATTGCGTGCAGTTCCAGCGCGCGTGCTTCGGTCAGGTGAACGTCGTTGAGGCGCGGCGCCACGTTTCCCGATTCATCGACGACGAGTTCCATCAGTAACACGCCGTCGGTGCAGATGAAGGGTTGAGGCACGCGCACGCCCGCATTGGCCAGGCGAAACAGCGCATCGACCTCGGCGTTCTGCCACAACGCTTCCTGCATTTCGCGGCCGTAACGCGTGCCTTTTTCCATCGCGCGCGCTTGCCGGCTGTTCTTGACCTTGCGGCCATCCCGATACGACGATGCCTGCCGGAAGCTGCGCTGCTTCGCGTCTTTGTAGACCTTGGCGCAACGCGTCGCGTCTTGGCAGCGCACAACGTAGACGGTAGCTTCCTTGCCGCTCATGAGCTGGCTGATGACCTCGTCGATGAGTCCTTCTTCGAGAAGCGGTATGAGGCGTTTAGGCGTTTTCATGCGAGCCTCGGATGGGGCTCGTGGCGCGAGCGTTCGAGATGCGTAACGTTCCGCGAGCGGAAGACTGACGGACCGACGCCATGGAAAAGAGCGGCGCAGCCAAAGGGCAGATTGTGCGATTCATGCCGAATTATACGGGCGTGCGCGCGGACGGCCGCCTCGGCTCCTGTTCGCGCGCCAGAACCACCTCCACCATTGCTCCCACGCCTCCTGGCGCGTCGTGGATCGCAACCACGCCGCCGTGCGCCCGCACGATCTCCTTGGCAATCGCGAGTCCAAGTCCGCTGCCTTCTTCTGCCGATGCCCGGAAGAACGGCTCGAAAACGCGCTCGCGCAACGTCGCCGGAATGCCCGGCCCTTCATCCACGACGCTGACGGTCACGCTAACGTGCGTTTCCTTGGCATCGACCGTGACGCGCGTGCCGCGCGGCGAGTAGCGTATGGCGTTATCGATGAGATTGGAAAACACGGCCGACAAGAGCGGCTCGCTTCCGGTCACGACGAGCGCACCTTCGAACGCTACAGCCAGTTCGATATCGCGCCGCCGCGCCACGAGCGCGAGCTTCTCGACGGCCAGCGTGATGACCGCGCGTAAGTCCACCGCCTCGCCTTCGTAAGCGGTGTAGTCGGCGGCTTCGGCCTGGGCGAGCATGAGAAGCTGATTGATCAGCGTCACCATTGCGCGGTTGCTTTGATGCATGGCAGTGAGCGTTTCCCTTACTTCGTCTAGACCGTGCTGGCGGCGCGCGTACTGAAGCTGCGACCCGAGCAACGTAAGCGGCGTGCGTATCTGATGCGCGGCATCGGCGATGAACCGGCGCTGCGTCGCCGTTTGCCGTTCGATGACATCGAGCGATGCATTGAACGCCGTGACGAGTGGATGCAGTTCCACCGGGAGACCTGTCGCGTCGATTCGCTCCTTGCTCTTGAGCGGATGAACGGCCAAGCCGCTCGCGAGCTTCTCGAGTGGTCGCAACTCGAGTGCGAGCCCGGTGCAGATCAGGATCATGGCAACCGCGATGCTGCCGAGAATATAAGCAATCTGCGGCGTCCAGAGCGATGCAACCAGCGCGTCGCGGGCAACGAGCGTGCGGCCTATGGAGACGACCAGTTCGATGGTCTTGCCATTGTCGAACATGGCGCGCTTAAGCGATACGGCGCGAATGGGCGAGCCTGCCACCTGCGCGTCGTACCACTGCGGAGAGGCGCTCAGACGCGTCCGCGGAAAGTCGGATGTTCCCGCGATCACCGCGCCGCCCGCGATCTCGATGCGATAGAACACTTGATCGCCTTCGGGCGTGCCGACGATCTGAATCGTGCTCGGCGATACCGAAGCCACCAGATCGTTGTCGTTCCAGCGCACATCGGCGGCCATCACGCGTGCTGCGGCAAGCAACGCCGCGTCCTGCAGCAGGTCGGCCGTGCGCCGCGCGTTCAAGTGCGTGGCCCATCCCGCGACGATCCCGAAGATCGTCGTCGGAACGATCAGCCAGATCAGGAGCCGCGCGCGCAGGCTATGCTTGCGGCTCTTCATGTTCCAGCAGATAGCCGAGCCCGCGCAACGTAATGATCGCAGCCGTGCTCTTTTCGATTTTCTTCCTGACCCGCGAGACGTAGATCTCGATGGCGTCGCCGCTCGGTGGCGCGTCGCGGTCGTTCAAGGCTTCGGCGAGCACGGCCTTCGAGACCGTCCGCCCGGTTTGCAGAATGAGCGCTTCGAGTACCGCGTGTTCGCGCGGCGTGAGCGACAGCGCGTCATCGCCGACGAAGAATTGCCGCCGGTCCATGTCGTAGAGCAAGGTGCCGCAGCGCAAGCGGTTCGAGCGCACCGGCGCGTGCCGCCGCGCAAGCGCCTTGATACGCGCGATCAGTTCGCGTTCGTCGAACGGCTTGACGACGTAATCGTCGGCGCCATCGGCTAGGCAAATCACCTTTTCGCCGATGTCGCCCGTGGCCGTCAGAACCAGCACGGGCGTGTCGTTGGCCTGGTCGCGCATGCGCCGCAGGACCGCCTTGCCCGACATGCCGGGCAGGTTGAGGTCGAGCAGCACGACGTCATAGCGCGTGCCGGCGAGCGCCGCGCCGGCGGTTTCGCCATCGGGCACATGCTCGACGAGGAAGCCCTCGTCGGTCAGCGTCTTGCTCAGCCAGTGCGCCAGCTGGCGGTTGTCTTCGATCAGCAGAAGTTTCATTGCTCCGGAACGCTTTGCCACCGGTATCCATTGCGGGCTTCGCGCGACCGGTAAAGGACGAGCGTCGCGATTGCGCCGCACAGCGCGGCCACGGCCATCCATGCGCCGGGCGCCGCCTTGTCGCCGGTGAAGTGGATCAGCGACGTCGATATGGCCGGCGTGAAGCCTCCCACCATCGTGGCGAGGCTGTACGCCATCGAAAAACCGGTCGTGCGCACGTTCGCCGGCATCAGCTCGGTGAGCGCGACCACCATCGCCCCGTTGTACCACGCATAGAGCACCGAGAGCCACAGTTCCACCGCGAGCAGGCGCTCGAACGACGGCGCCGCGACGAGCCATTGCATCGCCGGATACGAGGTTAGGATGGTCAGCGCGGTAAAGATGAGCAGGATGGGCCGCCTGCCGACGCGGTCGGACACGGCGCCGGAAATGGGCAGCCACACGAGGTTCGACACGCCCACGCAGACGGTGACGATAAGCGAATCGAGCGACGAAAGATGCAGCACCGATCGGCCGAAAGTGGGCGTGTAGGTCGTGATCAGATAGAACGACGCGGTCGTCATGATGACGAGCCCCATGCCCGCCACAATCAGCCCGGCGTTCTCGACCATCGACATCATGATCTCGCCCATGCTCGGATGATGCTTCCGCGCGGCGAACTCGTCGGTCTCGCGCAGCGTGCGGCGAATCATGAACAGGAACGGCACGATCAGGCAGCCGATCAGAAACGGGATACGCCAGCCCCATGCGTTGACGTCGGCGACCGGCATCAACTGATTCAGCAGCACGCCGAGCGAAGCCGCGAAGATCACCGCCACTTGCTGGCTGCCGGATTGCCACGAGCAGAAGAAGCCGCGCTTGCCCGGCGTCGCGATCTCGGCGAGATAAACCGACACGCCGCCCAGTTCGACACCGGCCGAAAAGCCCTGCAGCAACCGCCCGATCAGCACGACGATGGGTGCCGCCACGCCAATCGACGCGTAGCCGGGAACGAACGCCACGCACGCGGTGCCCACGGCCATGAGCCATAGCGAGAGGATCAGGCCGCGACGACGCCCGTGGCGATCGACATACGCGCCGAGCACGAGCGCGCCGACCGGACGCATGACGAAGCCCGCGCCGAACACCGAGAGCGAGAGAAGCAGCGAGACGAACTCGTTATCCGAGGGAAAGAACGTGTGCGCAATCGCGCTCGCGTAATAAGCGTAGACGGTGAAGTCGAACATCTCGAGAAAGTTGCCGCTGACCACGCGGAACACTGATCGAAACGGCGATTCGGTACGGCCTTGAATAACGGATGCCATGAGGTCCCCTTCTGCAAAAGGACGAGTTGCGTCACCGGCGCGGCACGGCGAGCGCCGGAAGAAAAAAGTCATGCGATGCCTGTGAGTGAAGCGGTCAGCCGATTTCCATGACCGCCTTACCGGACTGACGACGTTCTTCGAGCGCGGCATGCGCCGCCTCGACGTTATCCATCGTGTAGCGCCCGTTGATCTCCACGCGCAACGCGCCTTCGACGATGGCGGCGAAGATGTCGTCGGCGCGTCGCTGCACGGTGGTCGCATCGGCGAGATGGTCGGCCAGGCGCGGGCGCGTGAGAAAGAGCGAACCGGCCTCGCCGAGTTCGTACGGATCGAGGTCACGCATGGGGCCGGTGACGGAGCCGTAGTTCACGATGAGTCCGCGCACACGCGCTGCCCGGAAGCTGTCGCGCAGGGTAGTCTTGCCGACCGCGTCGAACACGACGTCGACGCCACGGCCGTTGGTCAACTCGCGGATGCGATCCGCGAAGCCGCCGTTCTCGTAGAGCAGCACGTGATCGGCGCCGCGCGCCTTTGCGATGGCCGCCTTGTCCGGGGTGCTCGTCGTCGCGAATACTTCCACGCCGCGCCGTTTTGCCAACTGCACGAGCAACTGGCCGATGCCGCCCGACGCCGCATGCACGAGGCAAGTCATTCCCGCTTCGAGCCTTGCCACGTCGTCGAGCAGATAGTGCGCGGTCGAACCCTGGAAGATCGACGCAGCCGCGACGTCATAAGCAATCGCGTCCGGAATGCGTGCAAGCCGCGCAGCGGGCACGATCGCATAGTCGGCGTAGGCGCCCCACGAGATGCACCACGCGACTCGGTCGCCCTTGCCGCACGAGGTCACGCCCGCGCCCACGGCAACCACTTCGCCCGCGCCTTCCATGCCGAGCGTGCATGGAATGCTCACGGGATAGGTCCGCGAATCGCGATACTTGCCTTGTCGCGTGTGAACGTCCATGAAGTTGATGCCGGCCGCGACGACGCGCACCAGCACTTCTCCCGCACGCGGCTTCGGAATCTCGATGTCGACGCGCCGCAGCACTTCGGGTCCGCCGTACTCGTGAATTTGAATGGCTCGCATCGGCATGTCTCCGTTGAAATGAAGGTCGCGGCGCGTCAGTGCGCGTCGGCGACGAAACGGTCGGTCCAGGTTCGCGTGAGATCGACGTGACGCGCCGATACCTCGGTATCGATGTCCGCAAGGGTCGCGAGCACGGTCGATGGCGCACCGGCGGGCATCCGGCCTGTCGAGGAGAACGCCGGCTTCATCACGGACAAGGCTTGGCGGTAGATTGCCGGGTCGTTGCCCTTGAGCGATGCCGGCATGGCGGCCTCGATATCGGCCTCGCTGTGTGTGCCGATGAAGCGCAGCGCGTCGAGCAACGCGTGCGCGAGCCGGCCGGTTTCAACCGGATGCGCGTCGATCCAGTCGCGCCGCATGTAAAGACAGGCACCGACGTATGGGCCGCCCAGTTGCCTTTGCGTATCGGCGACACTGCGTAAGTCGACGAGCGGCTTTGCCGCGCCGCGCGACAAGAGGCGCGTGGCGGTGGGCTCCTCGGTCATGACGGCATCGACATCGCCGCTCGAAAGCGCTTTGTCGAAGGCGGCTTCATTGGCCAGCGGAACGATGGTGTAGGCGTCGGGCGCGAGGCCGGCGCGCGTGGCGAGGTAGCGCGTGAGAAAGTAAGTCGATGAACCGAAGCCCGTGACGCCGAGGCGCCGGCCTTTGGCATCGGCCATGTTGCGCATGCCGTTCGTGCCAAGCTCGATGAGTCCGGCCGACTGCCCGAGAACGATGACGGACTGCACGTCCATGCCGCGGCTTTGCAGACCGATGGTGTGATCGTAGAAGCCCACCGCGCCTTCGATTGCGCCCGCGACCAGTTCGGTGGAAGTATCGATGCCGGCCGGCACGGACAGCACGCGCACGTCGAGCCCTTCCCTGCGGAAGTAGCCAAGCCGATCCGCGAGCACGACAGGCAGATAGATGAGCTTGGCCGCGCCGCCGGTCATGAGCCGGATCGGCTGCGCGAGGCTCACCTGAGCCACGCATGACGCGATCAGGCAAATGAGTGCGCGGCCAAGCGGTCCTGCACGACGCGGCATCGAAGTCTCCTTGTTATCTGGGCGCCTGTCGTCGCAGGCGTCGTGATGTCGAGGAGTATAAGAAACCGCGCCCTTCTGAATGCTTTCCGCGAAGCATCTCTTTTCTACGTAGTTTCCCGACGCGCGAACGGTATGCGTTCGCGCGCGGCCTCAAACCGGATGCTGATCCGTTCGCATGCCGAGCTCGGTTACGCTCTCCTGAGTTTTGGAAGAGCGAATAAACCGTTTGGCGAGAAACGCGCGAATCGGCTCTTCCACGAACTTCGTCAGGAGCACCGCGCACACGATGGTAATCGCGCAAGTCGCCAGCATGGGCGCTACCGCATACTGGTTCGCTTTTCCGAAGTACATAAAGACCGCCTGCCCGATCGGATAGTGGATCAGATAAATCGGGTAGGAAATCCAGCCAAGAAAACGCGCGATATTGATATCCACCGCCGATGTGCAACGTACAGTCGATCCGAACGCCACCAGCCACGGCGCGACGCCGAAGATAATGAACATCGGGTAAATCCCGTGCAGCGACATGGGAAAGAAAAACAGAACGAGTACGAGCGTGAATAGAAAGTAAATATTGGCGAACGCGCGAGGTACGATCGCGGTCGCGATTCTCGTGATCGAATCTTTCTTGTTGTAGAGAAATACACCCACCAGGAAACCGAAGGCCACGCGGAAAAATCCGCCGTCGAACCGGCTGCCGGACCAGCCCTGCTCGAAATCGAACAGACCGTGGCCATGCAGGTCGATGGTCGTCAGCGCGCTCGTCGTCAGGAATGCCGCCGCGCTCAGAAGGATCATCTTGAATATCGAGCGCATTTCCAGCCTGACGATCAACACGAACGAAAGGCTGGCCACTATTTCGAAGAAGAGCGACCACGCGGGCGGATTACTGGGGAAAATGGGACCGCCCAGCTCGCCGATATACGGCGCGAGAAACGAGTTATAGAGCGTCGAAGAAATGATGTTCCCCGACGAAAAATTCGTGAGCCCCTCGCGCCCCGCCTCGATGAAAACGGGTAGCCCGATCAGCAGCGAAAATATGAGCATCGGATAAAGCCGGATAATGCGTCTCTTTATATATTCCGCGTTGGTCATGCCGTTCTGCAACCGAGCGCCGTAAGAATGCGCGATGACAAAACCGCTCAGCACGAAAAATAAATCGACCGCTTCATAAGCGTTCCTGAAAAGCATTTCCTGACTGAGGTGGGAAATCATGACCGTGAGCGCGGCCACGCCCCTGAGGCCGTCCAGCGCCTCATATCTATTGTTGGTCTCTGCCATTAATCCCCCGCTGCCTTTTTTGTTAGGTTTGCGCGAATTTACCAATCGTGAAAATTTTGAAAAGTGCGGTGGAGTACGGTGTCCCGATACTCGTGCAGAACATAATCTTACGATTTTCTAATTTACCGAATCTATTTGTAATTATCTGCGGTCGAGGCTTAGCTCGTCTCTTCTAACGCGTAGCAATGGATTGCGCAAAGGCTTCACGGAACATCGGAACCAGGCGCTTGTTGCCGAATTCGCTCAGGTGATCCGCGTCGTAGTACAGCGGTCTCAGTTGCTGACTCGCCCAGCATCGCCCGTGATCGCAAAGGCGCGGCTTGGGATCGAGAAGTTTGATGCCGCATTGCGACGCCGCCGCTTCCTGCGCCATCCGCACGACATGGTTACGCCTGTCGTAGTCGTCGAGCGGAATGGACAGGTCGTTGGTGCCCCGCTTGAACATCAACTGACGCGACACGGCTTGCGGCACCTCGAATGGCATCTCCGGCACCGGCTGCACGAGATAGACCGGATGCGACTTCGCGATCAGACAAGCCGATGCCACGAGATGCTGCGCATACTCCGCGAGGAACGCGGGCGTCGGCGAATCGTACGGGCGCGAGAAATAGACCAGCGGATGGTGACTGAGTGCGCTGCCATCGATCGGACCCAACGCATAGTCCGACGTGCGATTGACGATCAACACGGGGATGGCCGAGTCTATCGATGCCAGCTTGCGCAAGGCCCAAGCGTTGAAGTTGGCGCATTGCTCGTCGGCATCGCGCGAACCCGGGACCGCATGCTCACCGTAGATCGTCGGACAGCCCGAGTAACTCAGCTCCATGATCGAGCCGTTGGGCAGTGCTTTCTGGACGGCGCTCACCATTGCATCGGCGTGGCTGTCGCCGAGCACGATCGCCCGAAGTGGACCACTGCCGAACGTACAAGCCGGCGATTTACCTCCGGACGACGCGAGGCATTGGTCGCGCATCGGGCTGAAATCGAGTTGCTCGTTCGCGGCCATGTCCCACAACTCCGGCACGCGGTTGGGGACGTGCTGATATCGCGCGCCAATGGCGACGAGGGTCACGCCTACCATCGCCGTGCCCAGATACAGCAAGCGTGCGGGCTTCGTCGCGCGAGCGAGATATGCGCGCGTCGGCCGTTCGATGAGTTGATAAGACGCCTCGCCAAGCAGCACGGCCGCAACGATACCGCCCGCGATACTCATGGGATCGTGCAGACGATCGGAGTAGACCAGCAACACCGCGACCGGCCAGTGCCAAAGGTAGCACGAATACGAACGCGTGCCGAGCCATTGCACGATGCCGTTGCCCGTGAACATGGAGCGCTGTCTCGATGCCGCGATGACCAACGCCGCGCCGAGCACGGGCACGATTGCAAAGCCGCCGGGCCAACTGAGGCTGGAATCGAAGCGCACGACCGCCAGCGCGATCAACGCAAGTCCGACGCCTTCGAGCACACGCGTGAGCGCGGCGGGCAACTTGCGCTGTCCGGCGTAAAGCCAGACCATGCCTCCGGCGAGCATTTCCCACGCGCGGCTTGGCAGGAGATAGAACGCGGCGTCGGGCCAGCGCGACGTGGCATAAATCGACCAACTCAGCGACGCCACGCCTGCAGCGGACAACAGCGCAATGACCCCGGCTCTGCGCCGCCAGCGCCATGCGAATGCGGCTGCGAGCGGCAGCAACAGATAGAACTGCCATTCCACGGACAACGACCACGTGTGCAGGAGCCACTTCTCATGCGACGCCGAATCGAAATAGCCTGAGCGTCTCCAGAAAAGGACATTGGAAACGAACGTGAGCGCGGAGGCCGCGTTGAGGGAGAGCTCCCGATAATCGACATGCACGAGCCAGAACCAACCGACTCCGAGCAAGACTACGCACAACGCGATAAGCGGCGGCACGATACGCACCGCGCGCGACAGATAGAAATCGACCAGCGAGAAGCGGCCGCGCTCGAGCGCCGCGACGACGATTCCAGTCATCAGAAAGCCAGAAATGACGAAGAACACATCGACGCCGGCGAAGCCGCCGGAAAAACCCGGAATGCCGAAGTGAAAGAGGACGACGGGAAGCACTGCCCACGCGCGCAGGCCATTGATGTCGTAGCGGAACGCCGTGCGGACGGCGGATTCCGCGCGCCGTTCGCCAGCAAGGCCCGTCTCGGCGGGCATTCTCGTTGTTTGAATGGATTCGTTTTCTAAGGTCTGGATGGATCGAGGCGCGGTCTAAAGAATTACGGCGCCGCCTCCTTCAGCAATCGTAAGAACAATAACCGGGTTGTTTTGTTGCTTCGCTGAAAACGATGTCGCTGGGTTCGTTAGCGCACCAGGAGTGTTCGCAACGTACCAGCGGCACGCGGTTAGATAGGCCGCCAGCAAGGGCCGAGCGGCGATGCGGCCCAAATGTTCACGTTGAAAACGAAGAAAGCGTCGAGTTGTTCTCGCGCCACGACATGTTGTTTGTTCGATTATTCGCGGCACGCGGATGACCTCGCCCTGCCGACGTCACGCAAACGTCAATGGTTCGAACAAGAGTGTTAATCTCCCCGACGGTGGCTTGAAAGCATCAAGTCCCGTACTCGTTGACGCACAAGCGTTCGTCTCAATTCGACGCCGGATTTCTCGGCACGCGGATTGCCTTAGACGCTTCCATGCCGCGGGATCTGCTCGCGGCCGACTATCAACATCAAGAGGACAATATGAAGATCGTAACTAAAGGCATTCTTGTCTCGGCACTGACGCTTGGCTTGTCGTGCGGCGCATTCGCGCAAGGGAATGGCGCGGGCGAGCCGGGCAGCAACGGCGCGGGTCGGGGTGGCGTCGGCGTCGGTACGCCCAACGGCGACGGCGAAACCGGCTCGCCTTCGGGCCCGACCGGCAAGCACTCGACGTTTCCCAAGAAGCACTCGAAGGCCAAGAAGAGCAGCAGCACGACGACGAACGCCGCGCCGCAGTAAGGCAATTTAGTCGCGGATTCAATCGCGCATCGAGAATCAGGCGGGCATGCTCCTGTTGGCGCGTGCCCGTTCGCCGCTCAAGCCTCTTTGAGAAGTCGAGCGCATGTCCAAGTACTTGAGGCGAAACCGACAACGCCCACGCCTCGAAGCCATCCCATTCCTTAGAGCCGGAAATTATCCCGGATGGTGGCAATGAGCAAGTCGATCGCTTCGCTACCACGGCCGCCGGCATCCCGCATCAAAACCACTTCGTGGTCCACGACGCGCGGCAGCTTGTCCAACACTCTCATCTCTTCGCTCACGCGCGCGCGGTCCAACAGCGTGACCGCAAGCCCGGATTCGACGCATGCCTTGATGGCCTGGCTCGAAGCGCTATCGAGTATTACCCGCCAAGTTCGCCCGGCGCGTTCCAGCGCATCGGTCATCGCTGCACGATACGGGCAAGGCTCGGCATAAAGAGCCAACGGAAGCGGACGGCTCTCGTCCAGCGTGAATGCCGCGCTTCCGACCCATACCGGCGTAGTCACTGTCAGCACCTCAGCGGGCCTGCTTGCCTTGATAGGCTGAACCAATAGCGCCACATCGAGCTTGCCCCGGCCCACCTGGTCACGCAGTTTGAGACTCGGTGCGGTCCTCACTTCGAGCACGACGTTGGGCCACGTTGTCGAAAAGCCGGGGAGAATGTCGCGAATCACATGCGATGCATATTCATCCGGCACACCCAGCACGACCCTCCCCGCCAGCGCTTTCCCATGAAAATCCTGCAAAACACGGTCGTGCGCGTTTAGTAGCTCACTCGTACTGGAAAGTAACCGCTTGCCGAGCACGGTGAGCGTCACCGCCTGATTGTCCCGATCGAGCAAGCGGCCGCCAGCAATCGCTTCGAGGCGCTGAATGTGAATGCTGATCGCGGCCGGGCTCTTGTGCACGAACTCCGCTGCCGAGCGAAATTTGCCGAGTCGCGCTACCGCGTGAAACGTGCGCAACAGTTCGATGTCGAGGACCGCTTCCATGGTGGTTTAACCGAATTGAACGAGATGGTCAGTATATTTTGATTTTCGAATCGTCGTGCACTGTCTACGCTAGGTGCATGACCAAGCTCTCGACACCTTGCCCGACATCCCGCCCGCTCGCAACGCGGCCGCTGCGCTTGCCTTTACCGGCATTGGAAGCGTTGATGATCGTCGCGTGGAGCTCCGGCTTCGTCGGCATGCGCTTTTCCGCCGACTACGCACCAGTTTTCCTCGTGGTGTTATGGCGTTGCGCGGCGGTCTCGCTTTGCCTGCTTCCGTTCGTGGCGCGCGAAATCATGCGCACGCCGCCCGCCGTGTTACTGCGGCACGGCGTGATCGGCTTATTCGCGATGGCGGGCTATATCGCTGGCATCGGAAAGGGCATTGAACTCGGGGTATCGGCGGGACTTTCTGCGCTGATCGCAAACCTTCTGCCTGTCGGTACGGTGGTGATTTCGTCCGTGTTTTTCAGCGAGCGTAGTTCACGCCGGACGTGGCTTGGCATGGCGCTGGGCGTGGCAGGCGTGCTATTCGTCAGTCGCGATGCTTTTACACTTGGTTCTGCTCCTGTGTGGGCGTACGGCCTGCCGGTGGCAGGCATGGCGTCCTTGGCCGTGGCTACGGTGTGGCAGCAACGCGCGTCCGGTCGTCTTGGCTCGCTAAGTCTATTGGCCACCCTTTGGCTCCATTGCAGCGTGACGTGCGTGGTTTTTCTCGGCCTGCAGACATTTCAAGGAAGCATCGCGCCGGTTGCCACCACGGGATTCGCCGCCAGCGTGCTCTGGACAGCGCTCCTCTCCACGCTTGGCGGATATGGTCTGTACTGGTTATGTCTGAAGCGTTCGTCAGCGGCGAGAGTATCGAGCGTCCTTTTCTTGAGCCCATCGGTCACGCTCGTATGGGCATGGGCCATGTTCGGTGAACCACTTTCCTGGTCGATGCTTGCCGGAACCGTCGTGGCGGCGACAGGGATCGTCTTGATGACGCGAACGCCTGTGCCGAGTTGACGGTCGACATTTCACATGACGCTGAAACATGCCGCAGTCGACTGTCGCAAGATGACATGAGCATCAACTGCTTGTCCCTTGACCCGAAGGAGGACACGATGGCTCAACGCATCTTCCAGACAATCGAACCGAAGATTCTTTACTTCGGCACACCGGTCGCTCTGATCAGCTCGCTCAACGAGGACGGCACGACCAATCTCGCGCCGATGTCGTCGTTCTGGGCGCTCGGCTGGACGCTCATGCTCGGCTTGCTGGACGAGACAAAGACGGCTGAAAATCTCGAACGGCATGCGGAATGTGTGATCAATCTTCCGTCGCCGGAAATGTGGAAGCAGGTCGAAAAACTCGCGCCTCTGACTGGAAAGAACCCCGTCCCCGAGTTGAAGAAAAAGCAATTTCGCTTCGAGAAGTGCAAGTTCGAGGAAGCGGGGTTCACTCAGCTCGCCAGTGATTGCGTGAAGCCTTATCGCGTTGCCGAGTGTCCCATGCATCTGGAGGCTCGCGTGCGTCACATTCACCGAATGGGCGGCGAGAAACTTCAAGCGCTTGGCGGTGGCGTCGCCGCAGAAGTCGAGATCGTGCGCGTGCATGCAGACGAAGCCTTCGTCAAGAACATGCACCATATCGACGCCAAAAAATGGTCACCGCTGGTCTATAACTTCCGCCACTACTTCAGACTCGCCGATCACGAACTCGGAAAGACGTTCAGAGCGTGAGGGTCGAGCAAGGAACTCAGCCGCGTATCCGAACGACGAGACCGCAGACTGATACTTTCTTGCATACACGCCAGCCATTGGCCGCTCTTTGAAGATTCGCGGAGGACACCGGTGCAAGGTCACGTCCTTTTGCAGAAGCCGCAAACCCACGCGCGGCCTTCTGCCCCCTGCTCATCCCCGGCCATCAACAAGGTTTTCCCTCCCCTACCTGTTCCGGGTGGGTTGCCTCCCACTCCTAGGTATTACCGTGACGTTACGAGACCGTCATTGGCCTGCCGCCGCATGCGGCGAGGCCAGAAAAATACCAAGGAGACAACAATGCAACCCAGGTTCCTCGCGGCCGCTTCAGGCGCCGGCGACAGCGTCTTCCGGCGGGACTGAGCATGATGTCTCCGCCCGAATTCCAGTCGCGCCCGGCATGGACCATGACCGTCATGCTGACGGCCCTCTCCCTCATCAATTTTCTCGACAAGATCGTGCTGGGTCTGGTGGCCGTGCCGCTGACGGCGGAACTTCATCTGTCGCCGCAGCAGTACGGCCTCGTCGCCGGCAGCTTCTTCTGGCTGTTTTCGGCTTCGACCGTCGTCGTCGGCTTTCTCTCCAACCGCATTGCGACGCGCTGGATTCTGCTCGCCATGGGGCTGGCCTGGGCGGTGCTGCAAGTGCCGCAGGCGCTGACCACGAGCGCACTCGGGCTGCTGGCTTGCCGGGTGATTTTGGGCGCGGCGGAAGGACCGTCGTTTCCGGTCTCCGTGCACGCGCTGTACAAATGGTTTCCCGATCGCAGACGCAATCTGCCGGTGGCTGTAATCAATCAGGGAGCCGCCGCTGGCATGTTGCTGGCCGGCATGCTGATTCCGCTCGTGACGAAGCAATGGGGCTGGCGCATGAACTTCGTGCTGCTCGGCGCAATAGGCATGATCTGGTGCGTGCTTTGGCTATGCTTCGGCCGCGAAGGACCGATCGACGAGAGACGATCAGCGCGCGGCAACCAGCGTACCGTTAATCAATCCGCGCTTGCCTCGTCGCAACGGCTTTCGTATCGCCGCATCCTGACGGACCGTTCGGTCCTCTCCGTGTTCGCGCTCGGCTTCACGGCCTACTGGACACTCGGACTCAGCCTGACCTGGCTGCCCACTTATCTCGAGAAAGGGCTTGGTTTCTCCGGCGTCGAGGCAGGCCGCTGCTTCGCGGCAGTGGTCGCCACGGCGGCGCCCGTGAACCTTGGCCTCAGCTGGATCTCGCAGCGCATGCTGGCAGGCGGCGCATCGAGCCGCCGGGCGCGGGTGCATCCAATCTGCCTGAGCGCCATGGCCGGCGCGCTGGTGTTCGTCTTGCTGATCCTGCTGAATGCGCCGCCCATTCAGAAAGTCGCGCTGCTAGCCATCGCCTGCGCGCTGCCGACACTGAGCTTCACGCTCGCGCCCGCCCTGCTCGCGGAGATAGTGCCGGATAGTCAACGCGGTGCGCTGGTCGCGATCCACACCGCGCTCGCAAGCCTCGGCGCCGCCATTGCACCGGCGGTGATGGGGCGGATCGTGCAGACCCACGGCGGCGGCACTAGCCATGCGTATGAACTCGGCTTCGTCGTGAGTGCCGTTTTGCTGCTTGCCGCCGCGCTCGCCGCGCTGCGCTGGCTTCGTCCCGAGCAGTCCGTGAAGACGTTGCAGCACGTGGCCGCCCGCGCCCCCGCCTGATGGACCTTGCCCCGAGGCCTCCCCACTGCCTTCCGGCGAACAAGCAGCGAAACACCGTGCTCATCTGAACCGCAAACCGAGCCATGAATAGACCTGAGAGAAACCAGCAGCCCGATACGAGCGCTGCGGAGTATGACTACATCGTCGTGGGCGCGGGATCGGCCGGTTGTGCGGTGGCGGCCAGACTGGCCGAAGATCCGTCGGTGAGCGTCGCGCTTCTCGAAGCCGGTCCCCATGACCACCACCTAAGCGTATGGGCGCCTATCGGCCTTGCGGCCGCGGTGCGCAAGCACGGTCCGCGCAACTACGCCTACCACTCCGAGAAGCAGCCCGGTCTCGGCGGTCGCCCCTCCTTCCAGCCGCGTGGCCGGGGACTCGGCGGCAGTTCGTCGATCAACGGCATGGTGTACATCCGCGGGCACCGCAGCGACTACGACGCGTGGGCAAAGCTCGGCTGCACCGGCTGGAGCTACGACGACGTACTGCCCTATTTCCGTCGCAGCGAATGCAACCAGCGCTTCCTCGACGACAGCGGCGATCCCTGGCACGGCGGCACCGGCCCTCTGCACGTCAGCGACCTGCGCACGCCCAATCCGTTCTCCCGGCGTTTCGTCGCGGCCGCGCTGCAAGCCGGCTATCGCCCAAACGACGATTTCAACGGCGCGGAGCAGGAAGGCGCAGGGCTCTACCAGGTCACGCAATGGAATGGCGAACGGTGGAATGCCGCGCGCGCGTATCTGCATCGTGGCGACAAGCGCGACCCGAGCTTCAGCGGAGGCCGGCCGAATCTTGCCGTGCTCACCGACGCCCAAGCGCTTCGTCTCGTCTTCAAGGGCAAGCGTGCAAGTGGCATTCACGTCGTGCGCGCGGGCGTCGAGCAAACCTTGCGGGCCCGCCGCGAGATCGTGCTCGCTTGCGGCGCGTTCAATTCGCCACAACTGCTGATGGCCTCCGGCATTGGTCCGGCGCAACATCTGCGCAGCGTAGGCATCGACGTGATTCACGACCTGCCCGGCGTCGGCGAAAACCTGCAGGACCATCTCGACGTCATCGTCAACAAGCAGGTGAGGTCGACGGACCTCTATGGCTATTCAGCCGGCGGCTTCCTGCGTCTCATGTCCGAGATCGTGCGATACCGGCGCAACCGCACGGGCATGGTCAGCTCCAACTTCGCCGAAGCGGGTGCGTTCGTCAAGACGCGTCACGACCTTGCCGTGCCCGACGTGCAACTGGCCTTCGTGCTGGCGCTGCTCGGCGATCGCAACAAAACCAAGCGCTCGAAGCTCGGACACGGCTATTCCTGTCATGCATACGTCCTGCGGCCCGAGAGCCGCGGTCATGTTCGTCTGCGCACGGCCGACATGCGCGATGCTCCGTCGATCGACCCGCGCTTTCTCTCCGCCGAAGCGGACATGGACGCGCTCGTTGCGGGCGTCAAAATCGTGCGCCGCATCTATGCGCAACCCGCTCTGGCCGATGCAGGCGGCAAAGAAATGCTCACCGACGACTTCGGACCCGACGGCTCGAACGAAGACGCGATCCGTGCGTTCGTGCGCAGTCAGGCCGACAGCGTCTATCACCCGGTCGGCACCTGCAAGATGGGCATCGACACGCAGGCGGTCGTCGATCCAAGCCTGCGCGTGCGCGGCATCGACGGTCTGCGCGTGGCGGACGCGTCGATCATGCCGACGCTCATCGGCGGCAACACGAACGCGCCGGCCATCATGATCGGCGAGAAGGCGGCGGACTTGATCCGCGCCGCACACAGATAGATTCGGACAGCTTCAAATGGAGCATCACATGCAAGCAATCGAAACCGCACCCGCGTTCAACACGACGCACGCCGTACCCGAGAGATGGCCCTTCGCGGTGGAGCGTCACACGCCGACGATCGGAGCGACGATCGAAGGCGTCGACCTGCGCGATCCGCTCGACGACGACACCTGTCTCGCCTTGCGCCGCGCGCTGCTCGAATACAAGGTCCTGTTTTTCCGCGATCAGGACATCACGCCGGCCCAACATGTGGCGCTGGCGCGGCGCTTCGGCGAACTGGAGATCCACCCGGCGTTTCCGCATCACCCGGAGCATCCCGAATTGGTGATCCTCGGGCGCAACGAAACGCGCCGTGGACGCGAAAACATCTACCACTCGGATGTATCGTGGCGTGACATTCCGTCCATGGGTTCGATGCTGCGCTGCGTGCAATGCCCGGACGTGGGCGGCGACACGATCTGGATCAACATGGTCGCGGCCTATGCGAACCTTCCCGAGGAGATCAAGGCACGCATCGCTCATCTCGAAGCCGTCCACGACATTCTGCCGCTGTTCGGCACGGCGTTGCCGAAGGACCAGCATCCCGTCATGCGCCAGAAGTTTCCGCCGGTCACGCATCCGGTGGTGCGCGTGCACCCGGAAACCGGCGAGAAGGTTCTCTACGTCAATGAGGCCTTTACCACGCATCTATCGAACTACGGGCACGTGACGGCTCAGGCTTATCGCGTCGGCTTCGACTACAAGCTCGCCGAGATGGATCTGCTGCAATACCTGTTCCGTCAAGCTCAGGCGCCCGAATACCAGGTTCGTCTGAAGTGGAGGCCCAACACGATCGCCTTCTGGGACAACCGCGCCTGTCAGCACTACGCCGTGCAGGACTACTTCCCCGCGCCGCGCCATATGATGCGCGCCACGGTAATCGGCGACCGTCCGGTCGGCATAGCCTGAGGAGACGGCATGACAAATTTGAACACGTTCTACATCGGCGGCGCGTGGGTCGAACCGTGCCCCGGCAGCACGCTGATGGATATCGTCGATCCCGTCACCGAGGAACCAACCGGCAAGCTCGCGATGGGCACGAAAGCCGATGCCGACCGCGCCGTGGCCGCGGCACGCGCTGCGTTCCCGGCGTGGTCAGCGACGAGCCGCGAGGAACGCATCGCCTTGCTCGAACGGGTGATCGAAAGGTATCGCGCCCGTCTCGACGATCTTGCCGACGCCGTGCGCCGCGAGATCGGCGCGCCCATCGCACTGTGCAGGCACTTGCAGGCGCCGATCGGCCTCGCGCAGCTTCAGGCGGCCCTTGAAACCCTGCGGCATTTCGAATTCGAGACGAATCACGGCAAGAGCGATGTACGCCGCGAAGCGATCGGCGTTGCCGCGCTCATCACCCCGTGGAACTGGCCTCTAAACCAGATCACCGCCAAGGTCGCGCCTGCGCTCGCGGCGGGCTGCACCA
This sequence comes from Caballeronia sp. LP006, assembly GCF_031450995.1. Taxonomy (NCBI): domain Bacteria; kingdom Pseudomonadati; phylum Pseudomonadota; class Betaproteobacteria; order Burkholderiales; family Burkholderiaceae; genus Caballeronia; species Caballeronia sp. LP006. Next base: position 885,382 of record NZ_JARTVW010000003.1, read on the forward strand.
TCGTGTTGAAGCCTTCCGAGATCGCCCCGTTCGACGCCGTCATTTTCGCGGAAATCATGCATGAAGCGGGCGCGCCGGCAGGCGTCTTCAACATGATCTTCGGCGAAGGACGGGTCGTGGGCGAGCATTTGTCCGCGCATCGCGACGTGGACATGGTGTCGATCACCGGTTCGACGCGCGCCGGCATCGAAGTCGCCATGAGCGCCGCGCCGACAGTCAAGCGAGTCGCTCAGGAGCTTGGCGGCAAGTCGCCGCTCCTGATTCTCGACGACGCCGACCTCAAGGCCGCAGTGACGAGCGGCGTCGCACAATGCATGGCCAACTCGGGGCAGACGTGTGTCGCGCCCACCCGCATGCTGGTGCCGCGCGACCGTTACGAAGAGGCCGTGACGATTGCCGCCGCCGTTGCCAACGCAGTGACGGTTGGCGACCCGGCCGATCCGGCCACGAAGATGGGACCGATCTCCAACCGCGCCCAGTATGACAAAGTGCAGCGAATGATTCGCACCGGGCTCGAAGAAGGCGCGCGGCTCGCGGCGGGCGGCGTGGGCCGGCCGGAAGGCATCTCGCGAGGTTTCTATGCGCGCCCCACCGTCTTTGCCGATGTTCACAACGGCATGAAGATCGCGCGTGAAGAGATTTTCGGCCCTGTGCTGGTGGTGATCGCCTACGACGATGAGGAAGAAGCCATCGCTATCGCCAACGACACGGACTTCGGGCTTGCGGGTTATATCGCCACCGGCGATGCACAACGGGCCCGGCGCATCGCAACGCGGCTGCGCGTGGGATCGGTGCGGATCAATGGCGCCATGATGGACATCACCGTGCCCTTCGGCGGCTATAAAACTTCCGGCAACGGGCGCGAATGCGGAGCGGAAGGGCTGGCCGAGTTTCTGGAATGCAAGTCGGTCACTGCCTGACGGAACACGTGAATCGGTGGAAAGAAAGGCCTGCAGCACGAGGCCTTTCTCATGGCGCCGCCAAAGCGCCCTCAGATCGTGGACAAGGTCAGCGCGTTCTTCACTGACTTCACGCCCTCCACGCCTTCGGCCACTTGAGTGGCCAGTCCGATCTGCGCCTCTTCCGGTACGGTGCCTTCCAGTATCACCGCCCCTTCAGACGCGCGAACCGTGATGCTGGCCACCCGCAGCCCCCGAGTCTTGCTGAGTGCGCGGAGCACGCTCTTTTGCAACGCCCGGTCGGCCGCCTTGCTGGCTGCTTTGCTTGCCTTCGCATCCGATGCCGGCACGGAGGACGCGGCATAACTACTCTGAGCGTGCGCACCGGAAGACCCGCCTATGGAAGCCGCCAGCATGAAAGCAGCGCCGACGAGCCGCATCGCTTTAATCGATTGCATCAGGATTTCCTTTCTCTCTTTGGTTGTCATGAACGAACCCCATCGTCAGAAACGATGTGTCATGCCAACGAGTCCCAGAACTTGTTTCGAGCCGCTGACGACTCCCGCCACGCCGGGCCAGCTCATGTTTGCGCTGCCGTTGTTCTTCACGTACCCGGCGCGCATATAAAAACTGGTGCGTTTCGAAATGTTGTGGTCGACGCCGACCTCGACACCGAGGCTATTGTCGTGAACGCCGCGCACGACGCGTTGAATGCCCGCAAGTTCAACGGTATCAAAAGGCGTGGCTTGAATCGTCGCGCCCAGCTCCATGATGCTGTACGAATGCACCAGCATCTCGAGCGGCAGACTCACCGCGGGCGTCACCGTCACCAGCGCGCCATCGGGCACATCCTTGGGGCGGTTGTAGGAATAGTTGAACTGGAAGTTCACGATGCCCAGCCGATACGCCAGCGCCCCGGTGAAATGCTCGGTCGCCATCAATGGGAACGATGTCAAGAGGGAAGGCGCGGAAGGCACCAGCGGCGCGGTCTCGTTCGAGCCGTGCTGATACTGATAGCCGACGCCCGCGTAAAAGCCGTAACCGGAATAGCTCGCGGCCAGGTCGAGCATGTTGCCTGAAGTGACGGCCACTGGCTGGGTCGTGGCAGACGCCAGCGCGTACATCGCATAGAGGTGAACGCCGCTCAGGTCGGGCGAGAGATAGACGATCGAACTGCTGGTTCGCCCGGACACATACTGGGTCGCGAGAGTGGCGCGATCGGTGGCGCCGGCCAGATCGGCTGCGGCCAGCGGCGACAACGCTTCGTTGCCGCGGAACGGGTCCGTGAAATACACCGCCCAGAAGCTGGGCTGATATTGACGCCCGAAGCTCAACTGGCCGTAGGTGTCGTGCTTCAATCCCACCCAGGACTGCCGGTAGAACATGGCGGTGCTGTCGGCGAAGTAAGTGCCGTTATTCGTGTTGTACCCGCTCTCGACATCGAACACCGCCTTCAGCCCGTTGCCGAGGTCTTCCGAACCCTTCAGGCCGACCAGCGAACCTGTCGACCCGCCGCTTCGCTCGGCATATGAATGCCGTCCACCGTTATCCAGATACTGTACGAATACGTCCGCGACGCCGTACAGGGTCACGCTCGACTGCGCGGAAGCCGCCCCGGCGGCGAGCATCAAAACAGCCCCGAATACAGGTCTGATCCTGAAACGCATGCATGTCTCCCTTTGTTGTTTTGAATCCGGTGAACATGAGCAATGCCAAGGTGTGTCGACCGTGGCCAGCCAACACGCATCGAGCCGATGCCGCGATCGCCACGTCGGCGCGCGGGGCCCAAGATCGACGTCTCTGTTGTCGCGAGTCAATATTGCGGGGACCGCCGGACGGAACCACTACCCGAACTGAGGGGGGACGGGAATACCCCGAGCGAGGCAAGGGCAAGCGGCACTCGACGCCTACCCGAAAGAGGGGGCGGCAAAAGCGCGCCGCGCCGTTACGCTCGACAGAACCGGTCATCAGCGTGCCGATGCTCCCGGGCATTGGTTCTTGCATGACCCATGCGTTGATCTGCTGCACTTATCCTTGAGCGAGGTGGCAATGTCCGCGATCCGATCCATGCCCGTCACGCGGCGGCCTGTGCATACCCGACGCATCGAGTGTGCGGGTTATGAAAGAAGCGACGGCCTGTTCGATATTGAAGGCCACATGATCGACACCAAGGCCGACGACGCCAATCTGATCTTCAAGGTCGTGCCGGCCGGCTCGCCAATTCACGACATGCGTATCGTCGTGACCGTCGACAGCAGGCTCGTGATCCATCGCATAGAGGCTCGCACCGAGGCCGCGCCAAGCCGCTATTGCGCGGAGATCAACGCGGCCTACGCGTGCCTCGCGGGCGTGGCAATCGGCGCGGGATTCATGAAGGAAGTAAGACGCCGCCTCGCCGGGGCAAGCGGTTGCACGCATCTGAGCGAACTGCTCGGGCCAATTGCGACGACCGCTATCCAGACGCTCATAGGCTTGCGCGCCAGCGGAAAGGTCCGTCAAGAGCAGTCCGACCAAGCCGACATGCCAATGCTCGATACCTGCCATGCGTGGCGCGCGGACGGCGAGGTCGTGCGTTTCGTCTCCCGGCGCAAGCGCGAGCGCGAAGCTTCTCGGATTGCTCCTTCACGCGCCGGTAAAACATCGTAGTAGCACGATCTCGACCGCCCCGCCCCGGCGTGAAAATCCGCCACTAGCGCTGCGCTACAATAAGCCGGTCATCATTTTGTCTTCTGGCGGGCGCCGCTCAGGCGCCTAACCGGAACGCGCAAGGCGCAGGTCAGCATGCCGCAGAATTCTCCTTTCGAGGACCGTCCGCTCTCGCGCCGCCTGCAAAACGGCAGGATCGAACCCAACACCGAATCCCGTCTGGTCGCACCGCGCGGCGCCGCACGCATCGTTGCGCGCGAGCGCTTGCTCGCCCGGTTGCTCGACGCGCGCCGCAGTCGTTGCGTGATTCTTCAAGGTCCCGCCGGTTGCGGCAAAACGAGTGTCGTGATTGCGTGGCGCGAGGCCTTGCTGTCGCTCAGTTTCGACATCGCGTGGCTCACCCTCGCACCGGAAGACAACGACCTCGCCCACTTTTTCGATTGCCTCGTCGCCAGCCTCGCGCACGTCGACCCCGCCATCTCCCGCGAAGCCGGGCTGCTGGGCGGTCGTGGACTGGATGACGAAGCCGTCGAACGCACCGTCATCGCGCTCGTGCGCGGCATCGCCGGTCATCCCGGAGACGTCGTGCTGGTGCTCGACGACCTGCATCATCTCGCCAACGCACGCAGTCACGAAGCGTTGCAATGGCTCCTCGATTACGCGCCGCCCAACCTTCACCTCGTGCTCGTTTCGCGTGGCAGCGTGCCACTCTCGCTTGGCCGGACGCGCGACGAGGGACTCGTGCTCGAACTGGACATGCGCGATCTTCGCTTCACCGCTGCGGAATCCGAACAATTCCTGAGAGAGCAGCTCGGTGAAATCAATCCGCGAGATGCCCGCTACACGCATGAGCAGACGGATGGCTGGGTCGCCGGCCTGCAACTGTGCGCGATGCGCTTGAAAAAGAGAAAACCAGGCGCGGCGGATATCGCCGGAGCCGATCTCTCGACGCACGGTAGGCTTCAGGACGCGCGCGGCCTGGCCGAGTACTTCGAGCGGGAAGTGTTGTCGCGCCTTGCGCTCCCCGAGGTCGAGTTGTTGATTCGAATTTCCGCCTGCACGCTGTTTTGCGCGCCGCTGTGTATTGCGTTGCTTGGAGACGAACAGACAGCGGGCGAAGTGCGCGTGCGGCTGGCGAGACTTGAAAGCGACAACCTCTTCATTGCGCCCATCGAAAGCGCGGGCAGCGAAACGTGGTATCGGCTCAACCCGCTCTTTCGCGAGACCCTGCTGGAACGCTTTCAGGCGCGCAGCGAAGTGCATCGACGTGCCGTGCATCGGGCGGCATGGACCTGGTTTCGCGATCACGATCATCCCGACGAGGCGGTGCGCCACGCATTGCTCGCGGGCGAAGCGGCCGCCGCAGCCGATCTCGTCCAGTGCGTTGCCCGCACCATGCAGGTCGCCGGGAAACTGCGCAAGCTCGTCGGGCTCATGCGGCTGCTCCCATGCGTCGAGGTTCAGGCTCGCATCGGTCTGCGGCTTCTGATGGCGCATCTGCATCTGTATGCGCGCGAATTCGGCGCCTGCGCGGCGGCCATCGCGCGACTGCACGACGACATTCCTTTCGCCGACGCTCAATCGCGCTACCGCCTGGCTCTTTTGCGCACGGCGCTTGCCGTGCAACGCGACGACCCCGACGCCGCCGCCTCGATGTTGCCGCAACTGCTGGACATTCCCTCCGACGCGGACAGTCTCGCGACGGGCGCGCGCACCAACCTGCTCTCGTGGATCCACATGCGCCACGGCGCGTACGAAGAGGCGCGGCGCGTGCAGACGCAGTCGGCGCAACTGCTCTTCGAAGGCGCACCGCTTTCCGGCACGCCAGCGGGCGCATTGAACGGCCGCTGCATGATCGGATTCAGCCATGCGCTGGAAGGCAGGTTCGTGCAGGTCGAGCGCATTGCCCGCGACGTACTCTGCAAGGCCGACAGACTCGGCAGTGCGGCCGCCGAAGCCGCATGTTTCGCCGCCGCGTTGCTGGCCGAAGCGCTCTACGAGTTCGGCGAACCCGGCGCCGCGCGCAAGCTGCTTGAAGAGCGTATCGACGTGCTGGAGCGTGTCTCCATCCCCGACTCCGTGCTGCGCGTGTTCACCGTGCTTTCGGCGGTGCACTGGACGACCGGGCATCGGCTGAACGCGTTCGCATACCTCGAACGGCTTGAACGATACGCGACGCAACACGGCCTCGTGCGGCTCGTCGCTCATGCCGTGGCAGAACAGACGCGGCGTCATCTTTCATGCGGACAGTTCGACGCGGCGCAAGCGGGACTGACCCGCCTCGACACGATGGCCGCGCACAGCGACGCCGCCCCTTCCACGACCGTCGCGGAGATTCGGGCGATGGCGGCACGCGGGCAGATCGACTGGTGCATGGCGCACGAAGACTGGGAAAGCGCGGCACTGCGTCTGCAATCGCTCATTCCGTTTTACGAAGCGCACGGCTGGCAGCGGCACGTTGCCTGTCTGCAGATGCAGTCGGCATTGGTCGATGAGCGGCGCGGCCGACCGGACGCGGCGCGCGTGGCCGTGCTGGCCGCATTGCGGCGCGGACACCGGCTCGGTCTCATACGCAGTTTGCTCGATACGGACCCCGGCGCCCTCGATCTCATCACTCATGTCGAGCAGAGTGAACCGCACGATCCCGTGCTTTCCTTTTACGTGGACCGATTGCATGCCGCGCAACAAGGCGCGCCGCGCAGCGGTGCCAAGCCGGCCGCGCGGCTCAACAACGCGGGCGGGAGCATCGACACGTTGAGCGAACGCGAAACCCGCGTGGTCGGATTGCTGGCGCACGCGCTGCCGAATAAGAAAATCGCGCGCACGCTCGGCATTTCGCCCGAAACCGTCAAGTGGCATCTGAAAAACATCTACGGGAAGCTCGGCGTGGCAAGCCGCGACGAAGCGGTCGCCCGCGTGCGCGATCTCGAACTGAGCAACGCGACGCTGGGCAGTGCCGCCAGTGGAGCAGGCTGACGAGCCCTGATTCGTTCTTGCGCAGCCACGCCACCCGCCTTGGGTGGTTCCGTCGCAGCCGCAACGCACTATCCTTCGATTCAAGGGGTAGTGCGTAATCATTGCGCACACAAAACTCCACGAAATAACGCCGGTGCGCGCCGCGGTGCGCACTGAAGCCAAGGAGACAGGCGTAAATGAGTACGCTGATGGATGACGTATCTGCAGTAGCGCCTTATCGTCCCGTGCGTTTCCCGGAGCGCCGGCCGCACATCGAGCACCGTCCCGACGGCACGCTTATCCTCAGTTCGGCGAGCGCGCCGCCGGTCATTGCCGAGCGCAGCTTTTCCGCGTTCATTCCCGCGTGGGCCGAGCGTCGCGGCGACGACACGGCATTCGCCGAGCGCGATGCAACGGGCGCATGGCGCACCATTAGCTGGCGCGAACTGTGGGTACAAGTCCAGACGGTTGCCGCCGCGCTGCTCGAAATGGGACTGGGTCAGCAGCGTCCCGTGATCCTGCTATCAGGCAATTCGATCGAGCAGGCAGTATTGCTGCTCGCGGCCGAATACGTCGGCATTCCGAGTGCGCCGGTGTCGCCTGCTTATTCGCTCGTCAGCCGGGACTTCGCGCGTCTCAAAGGCGTGCTGCGAATGGTTCCGCCCGCCACGGTGTTCGTGCAGGATGCGGCGCAGTTCGCGCGCGCGCTTGCCGCTCTCGCCGCTTCGGGCGTCGCGGGCACGTCGATCATCACCGTGCGAAACGCCGCGCCCGGCCACCGCACCTGGGCCGACTTGCTCGCCAGCGGATTGACGCACGCGCGCAGCGCCGCCGTCGCGGCAGCGCATGCATCGATCGACGGCGCCCACACCGTTCGCGTGCTGTTCACCTCGGGCTCGACCGGTGTTCCGAAGGGCGTGCCGCTCACCTACGGCAACTTCAGGGCAGTCGCGTCCTACTACGCCGACAACCTCGGCTGGCTGCTGGAATCGCCACCGGTCTTTCTCGACTGGCTGCCCTGGCACCACGGTCTGGGCGGCGTGCTCAATCTCGGCCGTTCGATCCAGTTCGGCGCGACCCACTATATCGACGACGGCCGGCCGCTTCCGGGCCTGATCGAGCGCACGGTTCGCAATCTGCGCGACGTCTCGCCCACCGTGTTCACGAGCGTTCCCTCGGCGTGGGCCGTACTGGCGGGCGAACTCGAACGTGACCCCGTGCTCGCGCGAAGCCTGTTCGCCGACGTCCAGTATTTCGGCTATGGCGGGGCCAGCCTTCCCGCCGACGTGTGGAATCGCATCCAGCGCGTCGCCGTCGATACCATCGGCCGGCGCATCGTCTTTTCGACCGGTCTCGCCTGCACGGAAACGAGCGGCATGGGCACCTATTGTGGCTGGCCGTCGAAGGACCTCGGCAACATCGGCGGCCCGGTGCCCGGCTCCGAAGTGAAGCTGGTGCCGCTCGACGGCGGCGACGGACGCTACGAGATCCGCATGCGCGGCGCGAATGTCTTCGGCGGCTATCTCGACAATCCGGAACTGAGCGCGGCCGCGTTCGATTCAGAAGGCTTCTTCCGCCTCGGCGACGCCGTCCGTCTGGCCAATCCGGAAGACGCGGGCGAAGGCCTGCTCTTCGCCGGCCGCGTGGTCGAAGACTTCAAGCTCACCAACGGCACCTGGGTACGCACGGGCGCCGTCCGTCTCGGTCTGCTCGAACTGTGCGCCCCGCTCATTTCGGACGCGGTGATCTGCGGTCACGATCACGACTATCTCACCGCGCTTGCATGGCCGAATGTGGCCGCCTGCAAACGGCTCGCCCCCGAGCTTGCCGAACTGGACGCGGAAGCGCTCGCCCGGCATCCGCTCGTGGTGGCCGCGCTGCGCGAACGCCTCGTCACTCAGCGAGGCGGTGGCGCCAGCCGCACCATCGAACGCGTGATGCTGATGGCGGAACCGCCTTCCATCGACGCCAACGAGATCGCCGAAAAAGGCTACGTCAATCAGGCCGTCACCCGCGCGCGGCGCGCTCATCTGATCGAGCCTCTCTTTCACGCCGAGCCGGCCGCGCATATCGCCTGCGCACGGTAAGCCTCACACCCGGATCAGGCGGATCCTTTCTCAGGAACTTAGTCATGCACATTACTCGAACCGTCTTCCGCGACGATCACGAAATGCTGCGCACCAGCGTGCGCCGCTTTCTGGAACGGGAATGCGTTCCGAAACAGGCCGAATGGGACAAGACCGGCCGCGTCGATCGCGAAACCTGGCTGAAGGCGGGCCGTGAAGGACTGCTGTGCCTGACGCTGCCAGCCGAATACGGCGGCGGCGGCGGCGATTTCGGGCATGCGGCCGTGCTTAACGAAGAAGTGAATCGCGCGGGCCTGAGCGGGCTGGGCTTCGGCGTTCACTCGGACGTCATCGCGCCTTATATCGCACGCATCGGCAGCGAAGAGCAAAAGCAGAAGTGGCTCCCCAAAGTCTGCTCGGGCGAGGCAATTCTCGCCATCGCAATGACCGAACCGGGTACTGGCAGCGACCTCAAGTCCGTGCGGACGAGCGCCGTGCGCGATGGCGACGAGTACGTCATCAACGGCAGCAAGACCTTCATCAGCAATGGTCTGAATGCCGACCTGATCATCGTGATCTGCAAAACAGACCCGAGCGCGGGTTCGAAGGGCGTGAGCCTGATCGTGGTCGAGGCAACTCGTCCCGGATTTCGCCGTGGCCGCAAGCTCGACAAGGTCGGCATGCACGGGCAGGACACCGCCGAGTTGTTCTTCGACGACGTGCGCGTTCCGGTCGCCAACCGTCTCGGCGAGGAAGGTCAGGGCTTTGCCTACCTGATGGGTGAACTGCCGCAGGAGCGCTTGTCCATCGCCATCGGCGCGGCGGCGAAGCTCGAAGCCTGCCTCGAACATACGCTGAACTATGTGAAGGACCGCCGCGCCTTCAATCAGACCGTATGGGACTTCCAGAACACCAAGTTCAAGCTTGCCGACATCAAGGCCCAGGCCACGGCCGTGCGCCTGATGGTCGATCACTATCTGGCCGAGCACGTGCGCCGTCGCCTGACGCTCGAAGAAGCCGCCATCGCCAAGCTCTACGCCACCGAGACACTTGGCAAGGCGCTCGACGAGATGGTGCAGCTTCACGGCGGCTACGGCTACATGCTCGAGTACCCCGTCGCACGCGCTTTCGCCGATGCGCGCGTGAACCGCATTTATGGCGGCACGAGCGAGGTCATGCGCGACCTCATCTCCCGCAAGCTGTAAGTCGAACCTTCTTTTCCACGGAGCAGTGATATGACTCGTAACGTCTTCGTCGCCGGCGTCGGCATGATCCCGTTCAAGAAACCCGGCACCAGCGACACCTACGACGTGATGGGCGCCGGCGCGGTTCGCCAGGCACTGGCCGATGCCGGGCTCGACTACGCCGACGTCCAGCAGGCCTACGCCGGTTACGTCTACGGAGATTCGACCTGCGGTCAGAAAGCGCTCTACCGCGTGGGCATGACCGGCATTCCGGTCATCAACGTCAACAACAACTGTGCAACTGGTTCGTCGGCGTTGTTCCTCGCCCGTCAGGCCGTCCAGAGCGGCGCGGTGGACTGCGCGCTTGCGGTCGGCTTCGAATTCATGCAGCCGGGCGCGCTGTCATCGAAGTGGAGCGACCGCGCACCGGCGCTCGAACGCGCGCTGGATCTGGTCAACGAACTGGTCGACCGAACCGATCTGCCGTCGGCCATCCGCCAATTCAGCGGCGCGGGCCGGGCGCACATGGAGAAGTACGGCACCCGCCTCGAAACCTTTGCCAGGATTCGCGCGAAGGCGAGCCAGCATGCGGCGCGCAATCCGCTCGCCGTGTTCCGCAATGTCGTGACGCCGGAAGACGTGCTGGCCTCGCCGATGATCTGGGAAGGCGTGCTGACGCGCCTGATGGCCTGTCCGCCGACTTGCGGGGCGGCTGCGGCGATCGTCGTGTCGGAGGCGTTCGCGCGGCGGCACGGCTTGCGCACCGACGTGCTGATCGCCGGCCAGTCTCTCACCACCGACGAGCCGAGCACTTATGACAGCCGCGACATGATCCGCGTGGTCGGCTTCGACATGACGCGCTCCGGCGCGAAGCTCGCGTACGAGCAGGCAGGCGTCGGTCCCGAAGACATCGACGTGATCGAATTGCACGACTGCTTCGCGCAGAACGAGTTGTTGACCTACGAGGGCCTTGGTCTGTGTGCCGAAGGCGATGCGGAAAAACTCGTCAACGACGGCGACAACACATACGGCGGCAAGTGGGTGGTCAATCCCTCGGGCGGGCTCTTGTCCAAGGGTCATCCGCTCGGCGCGACCGGCCTTGCTCAGTGCTACGAGCTGACCCATCAGATGCGCGGCACGGCCGACGAACGTCAGGTGGAAGGCGCGAAGGTCGCGCTGGCGCATAACCTCGGGCTCGGCGGCGCGTGCGTCACGACCGTGTACAAGGCCGCCTGATGCCGCGACTTCCGATGGAGTATCCGACATGATCGATAAGAAGCACATCGGCCTGGTGATCCCGGCCTTTCGTACCGTGGCCGAAGCGGGACGACTGCGCTTTTTCGCGAAGGCGATCGGCGAGACCAACCCGATCTATTTCGATGAATCGGCGGCGCGCGATGCCGGCCACCCCGGCCTGCCACTGCCGCCCACCTTCCTGTTTTCACTGGAACTCGAGCAGCCCGATAAAAGCTGGCGCGACGAGATCGGCATTCAGGTCGCGCGCATCCTGCACGGCGAGCAGTCGTTCACCTATCACCGTCTGGCCTATGCGGGCGACGTGCTGCGCTTCGAGTGCCGCATCGCCGACATCTACGACAAGAAAGGCGGCGCGCTCGATTTCGTGGTGCGCGAAACGCGTGTGACCAACCAGCATGGCGAGCATGTCGCGGATCTGCGCAGCGTGCTCGTGCATCGCAACGGCTGAGGAGAAACCCGAATGACACCATTGAGTTTCGATGACATCGAGGTGGGCGACACACTGCCGCCGCTCACGCTGGCGCCCGTCGACCGCACGACGCTGGCGCTTTTCGCAGGCGCATCCGGCGATCACAACGCGGTGCACATCGACCTCGATTTTGCACGGCGTGCCGGCATGCCCGACGTCTTTGCGCACGGCATGTTGTCGATGGCCTGGCTCGGCCGCCTGCTGACGCTGTGGACCGACCAGCGCAATCTGCGGCACTTCGGCGTGCGCTTCGTCGGCATCACGCAACTGGGACACCGGATCACGTGCAGCGGACGGGTCGTCGACAAATCCGAGGCGAATGGCGAACGTCTCGTGAAGGTCGAGATCCAGACCACCAGTCAATACGGCGAGCCGCGCGTCCTGGGCGACGCGTCGATCGCACTGTAGTTTCGTTTCATCAAGGAGATAGACATGGGTAAGCTCGACGGCAAGGTAGCGCTCGTCACCGGTTCCGGACGTGGTATTGGCCGCGCGATCGCGGAGAAACTGGCAAGCGAAGGCGCGCGTCTCGTGATCAACGACCTCGACGCCGAGCCGGCGCACGAAACGGTCGAGGTTTTGAAGAAGATGGGCACGCAGGCCGTCGCGGTCGTCGGCAACGTAAGCGCGCCCGACTTCGCCGACCGCTTCATCGGCACGGCGATGAACACGTTCAAGGGCATCGACATCATCGTCAACAATGCCGGCTATACGTGGGACGACGTGGTCCAGAAGATGACCGACGAACAGTGGTACGCGATCATCGACTGTCACATGACCGCGCCGTTTCGCATTCTGCGCGCCGCCTATCCGCATGTGAAGGCGTTGCATGCCGCCGACAAGGAAGCCGGCCGCGACGTATATCGCAAGGTCGTGAATATTTCGTCGGTATCGGCGCTCACCGGCAATGCCGGGCAGATGAACTATTCGTCGGCGAAAGCGGGCGTGATCGGCATGACGCGTGCGCTGAGCCGCGAGTGGGGGCGCTTGAACGTCAATGTCAACTGCGTGGCGTTCGGGCTGATTCACACGCGCATGACGAAGGCGGATGCGGATTCCGGCGCGACGGTCAGGATCGAAGGGCGCGATATTCGCGTGGGCGTGAATGCGGAGCGGCTGAAAGCGCACGCGATGAGCAATCCGCTGGGACGCGGGGGCACGCCGGAAGAAGCGGCTGGCGGCGTCTATCTGTTTTGCTCGCCCGAGTCGAACTACATCACGGGGCAGACGGTGGCGGTAGCCGGCAATCTGCAGTGATGCGGGCAGTGACATGAACGCGCAACGGTCCGGCTCGAAGCCGGACCGTTTTGTTTGCTACCGCGTATGACTCGGACGGGCTCAGCCCTCTGCCTGAAAGCCGACCCCGTGAAGGCGCATGCGATCGACGGCGGCGTCGTCGAACCCCCAATCGTGCAACGCAGGCAGACCCCCTTCACCGCGTTGCGGCGCGGCGCGCGTGACCTTCGAAGGCGTGCGAGAAAAACGCGGTGCGGGTGCAGGCTGAACCACGCCAGCCACCTCGACGAAACTGCCGCGCGCCTGATGCTGCGGATGAGCCGGCGCTTCCGAAAAGCTCAAAACTGGCGCGACGCACGCGTCGCTACCTTCGAACACGGCGCACCATTCATCGCGCGTGCGTTCGAGAAAGGCCGCCGCAAAGCGTTCGCGCAGAACCGGCCAGCCGCTGCGATCGTGCTGCTCCGGCAATTCCGCGTCCGCGAGGCCGAGCTTCGTGAGGAGTTCGGCATAGAACCGCGACTCGACCGCGCCGACCGTCATGTATTGACCATCGCGAGTGCGGTAGCTGTCGTACCAGGGCGTGCCGCCATCCAGCAGATTGCTCTCGCGCTCCTCGCGCCAGTTGCCCGAAGCGAGCATGCCCCAAAAGATCGAACCCAGTTGTGCCGCGCCTTCGATCATCGCGGCATCGACTACCTGACCTTCGCCGCCACGCTGAACGTCGAAGAGCGCCGCCACCACGCCCAGCGCGAGAAGCATGCCGCCACCGCCGTAGTCGCCGACAAGATTCAGCGGCGGCACCGGCGCTCCGTCGGCGCGGCCGATGCCGGAAAGCACGCCGGACAGCGCGATGTAGTTCAGATCGTGCCCCGCGCGCGCGGCGAGCGGACCCGTTTGCCCCCAACCGGTCATGCGTCCATACACGAGTCGCGAGTTGCGCGACAGTGCGGCTTGCGGGCCGAGCCCAAGGCGTTCCATGGTGCCGGGCCGAAAGCCTTCGATCAGCACATCGGCGCGGGAAATAAGATCCAGCGCGGCTTCGGCCGCTTCGGGTTGCTTCAGATCCAGCGTGACCGAACGACGACCGCGCCCCGTGACATCCGCACGGTTGCCGTTGGTCTTCGGACCCAGATCGGCGTGCGGACGGGGCCGGTCGACTCGCAAGACATCCGCGCCCATGTCGGCCAGCAACATGGCGCTGAACGGCCCCGGACCGATTGCCTCGAATTCCAGCACGCGTACACCGCTCAAAACACCCATCGTTCCTCCCTTTTCGATTTTGCATGACGGTGCGTTCAGCGCACCGCGGTAGATCGGCTTTCCGTCTTCCGGATGACGGCCTCGATTCAGTGGAAGTAAGCCAGAATGCAGGAGAAGCTGCACCCCCCTGGCCGGGTGGAAGGCTTCGCTGCCTGACTTCGTTAGTTGACGGCGCGCGCCCTGCCCGCCCAGTATGCCGCGCGGAGTTCGCGCTTGAGGATCTTGCCCGCGCCCGACAAGGGCAGCCGCTCCCGAAACTCGATCGTTCTGGGACATTTATAGCCGGCGATGAACGCGCGGCAATGCCTGCGTATCTCTTCTTCGCTGGTCGTTTCGCCGGGCTTGCACACGATCACGGCGTGGACCGCTTCGCCCCACATGTCATGCGGCACGCCTATCACCGCACACGCGGCGACCGCGCCGTGAAGTGCGATCACGTTTTCGACCTCGGCGGAATAGACGTTTTCGCCGCCGCTGACGATCATGTCCTTGAGCCGGTCGACGATGTACAGATAGCCTCGGTCGTCCATATACGCGCCGTCGCCAGTATGCAGCCAGCCGCGACGTAGGGCCTGCGCGGTTTCCTCCGGCTTGTTCCAGTAGCCCGCCATTACGTTCGGTCCGCGCACGACGAGCTCCCCTACCGTGCCGCGCGGCACTTCCTGGCCCTGCACATCGACCACTTTCACCAGCAGTCCGGGCAGCCCACGGCCGATGGAGCGATAAAGGCCGCTCCTTCTCGCCGCGTCATCGTGATTGGCGGGCGGATTGACGGAGATGCTGGGACAGGCCTCGGTCATGCCGTACGAATGCGCCAGTTCGACACCCGGCAGGCATTCGATCACGCGATTCAGCAACGGCTCGGGAATAGGCGACGCGCCATAGGTGAGACGCCGCAAGCGCGACAAATCGGCCTGGGCAAAATCTGGGTGATTCAAGACGGCCTGGATCATCGTCGGCACGAGCAGGGTTTCGCTGACGTGCTCTTGATCGATTGCCTTCAAGACTTCGCGCGCGTCGAAGGCGGGAATGATCACATGCGCCTCGCCTGCAACGAACTGCACGAGCGCACGCCCTAGAGCCGCGACATGAAAAAACGGCGCGGCGTGCAGCACCGCGGTCCCGGCGAGCGGCGCCGATTCCGCAATTCGCATGATGCACGACGACCACATGTTCAGATGCGTCTGCATCACCCCTTTCGGAACACCGGTGGTGCCGCCGGTGTACATGATGCAAGCGAGGTCGGCGCCGCTGCGACCGATGTCCTCCATCGGCGCGGCTGCCGCGATCAGCGCGTCGAACGACAGCATGCCGTCCGGCGCCGCGCCATCGCCTGCGTGAATCAGTATTGGAACGGTTCGCACGAGGCGGCATACGTCGCGCGCGGTCTCGAGGTGCCGGTCATCCACGATCAGGATGCGCGTGTCGCAATCGTTCAACGAATAGGCGATCTCCGCGGCGCTCCAGCGAATATTGACGGGATTGAGCACGCCGCCGCCCCACCAAACGCCCATCGCATACTCGAGGTAGCGATCGGAATTCAGCGCCAGCATGCCGACCCGCTCGCCCTCCGTCAGGCCGAGTTCGACCAGAGCCGACGCAAGCCGCGCGACGCGATCGCCGAACTCACGAAAGGTCCGCCTGCGCCCTTTGAACGATACCGCCGTCCGGTCCGGGTTCTGCCGAAGCGAGCGATGAAGGCCCTGAGTCAACTGCATGCTGTCTTCCCTCCGCCGGCGCGTTATCCGTTGAACGACGGCTGCCGTTTGTCGATGAAAGCGGACACAGCTTCGCGGTGATCGTCCGTTTGATGAGCCAACGCCTGATAAGCCGCCGACATTTCCAGCAGCGTGTCGAGCCGGCAATGCATGCCTTCGCGCAGCAGCCGTTTGGCAAGGCGCACCGCATGCGGCGGATTGGCCGCGATGTCCTCGGCGAGGGCGCGCGCGGTCGCAAGCAGCGTGTCATGCGCAACGACGCGCGATACGAGATTCCATTCGAGCGCCTGCTGGGCGCCGATCACCCGGCCGGTGAAGATCAGTTCCGCCGCCCGCGACAGCCCGATGATGCGTGGCAGGAGCCACGCGCCACCATCGCCGGGAATGATGCCGAGCCGGACAAAACTTTCGGCGAACTTTGCGTGTTCCGACGCAATGCGTATATCACACATGCAAGTGAGATCCAGTCCGGCGCCGATTGCCGCGCCATTCACCGCCGCGATGACAGGCACTTCCAAATTGAAGAGCGCGAGTGGCAACTGTTGAATGCCTCGCCGGTACTCCTGACGGATCTCCATGCCTGACATGGACCCCGATGCATGCCGCTCCATGTCATGGACGTTGCCGCCCGAAGAGAAGGCCGTTCCGGCACCGGTCAGGATCACGGCCCGCACCGAGCGGTCCGTCTCGATCCGCCTGATCGCGTCGAGGAATTCGTCCACCGCCGTGTTGCCGGTCAGCGGATTGCGGCGCTCAGGCTCGTTCATCGTCAGCGTGACGATATGACCGTCCTGCTCGTACTTCAGAAAGTCGTTCATGGAATGTCCGGTCGTTATTAGAAGCCGTCGTCTCCGGCCGTTTTGTTTCAGGCCGTTTTGTTTCAGGCCCGTCACTCAGGCTGTTTCGAGCGGCGCGGTTCGTGCGAAGTCGGCGATGGTGGGGGTCATCCGCGCGAGCGCCGCCTCGCCGACCACGCAATTCCAGTACGCCTCGGAACCGTCGGCCATGCGCCATTCGTGCAGTCTGCGCGTATAGAGCTGCAGGTCGTACTCCGCGGTCACGCCGATAGCCCCGTGCAGCGCGTGAGCGATGGATGCCACCAGCGGCACCGCCATGCTGGTGCGCGCCTTGGCGATCGCCGTCGCGAGCCGCGCCGGCACAGGGCCGGCGCCGGAAAACGCCAATTCGGCTGCAATTGCCGCCGCGCTCGTGTGCTGGGCCATCACACTCAACTGATGTTGCACCGCCTGAAACTTGCCGATGGACTTGCCGAATTGAGACCGGTCGTTGCAGTACCGAAGCGTCATGCCGAATACACGATCCATCGCACCGGAGATGGCTGCCGCGTGAATGGCCGCGCTGAACAGAGGCACTTCCCCGCCGCTTCGACCGAGCGGCGCGGAAACGCGGTCGCCGCGCCATGTCAAGGTTGCGCACAGGCTGCCCCGCACGCCGCCCGGCTCGCGTGCGGCATGGTTCGCGTCGAGCAGAAGCAGAGCGCCATCGAGATTCGCGAGCACATATTCACAGATGGTCCCGAACGGCGTGGCGGGCGCCTCCAACGATTGGTGCTCATCGTCAAAGCGTCGGCAGCGGCCCGCCAGCGTGATCATGCCGGCTGGAGCCGCAATGCCGCTCTCGCGCAACAACGCCCGCGCCGCGATGCTCTGCGCCACCGGCGCGGGCGTGGCGAACCGCCCCAGCGTGACGAAGACAGGCGCGAGCGCGGACAGCGCAAGCCCGGCACCGCCCGCGCTTTCCGGCGTCAGCAGTTCCAGAAAGCCGGCTTCTTCCAGTGCAGCCCAGATGGCCGAGGGCGAGCCACCGTTTTCGATGGCCCTGATGGCGTCGGGAGTTGCGTAATCGCGCAGAATGGCCTCGATTGCTTCCGTGAACATCGGAGTCTTTCCTGATGCATGAGAATTAGCGCAAGCCCAGGCCGCGCGCGATCATGCCGCGCAGCACTTCGCGCGTGCCGCCGCGCAACGAGAATGCAGGGCAAACTTGACTGAGATAGGCCAGCGTCCGATACAGCTCGGGTGCGATGGACCGTGCCGGATCGGCCGTGATCGCGGCTTCCAGCAGCGCGGGTATGGTCTGCTCGAACTCGGTGCCGATGTCCTTCACCAGGGCGGCCTCGACCACGGGGCTCTCGCCGCGCACGAGCCGCGCCGTCACCGCGATGGACATGCAACGCAATGTCGCCAGTTGCGCGACGAGGCTGCCAAGCAAAGCAAGGTCAGCGGGTTTCGCGCTCTCTCTTCGCAAATGGGCGACCCAGCTATCGAGCAGCACGACGCTCGAATAAAGCCGCTCCGGGCCGCTACGTTCGAACGCGAGTTCCGCGGTCACCTGTTCCCAGCCTGCGCCTTCATCGCCGATCAGCGCTTCGTCGTTGAGGAAGACATCGTCGAAGGTCACTTCGGAGAAGTGCGCGTCGCCCGTGAGGTCCACGATAGGCCGCACATTCACGCCCGGCAACGCGAGATCCACGATGAACTGCGACAAACCCTTCTGGCGATCCTCCGGCGCTCCCGACGAACGCACGAGCGCGATCATGTACTGACAGTGCTGTGCATTGGTCGTCCAGATCTTGCGGCCGTTCAGCCGCCAGCCGCCTTCACTGCGTACCGCGCGGGTTCGCACGCTGGCGAGATCCGAGCCCGCGTTGGGTTCGCTCATCCCGATGCAGAAAAACGCCGACGCGGTGCAAATGCGCGGCAGGTAGAAGTCCTTCTGCGCCTGCGTTCCGTAGCGCAGGATCAATGGACCGCTTTGCCGGTCCGCGATCCAGTGCGCGGCCACCGGTGCGCCAACGGCAAGTAATTCTTCCACCAGCACGAACCGTCGAAACGCATCCATTCCCGCGCCACCGTAACGCGTGGGCAGCGTGAGCCCGACCCAGCCGCGCGCGGCGAGCCGACGGCTGAATGCGGCATCGAAGCCCATCCATGAACGGGCGCGGACGTCGGCCGCGGCGGGCGGCAGATGTTCCGCGATGAACTCCTTCACTTCCGCGCGGAAGGCTTCGGCCTCAGCGGGCAACGCCGTTAGATGAAGGGCATCCAGCAGATTACTCACGTCTCGCTCCCCGTGTTTGCATGACAGACGTCCGATGAACGGCGCCCGTGTTCGAAGTGCGAAGTCGAATGCATGGTCACGCTCGAAGCCGCGTCAGTTCGTGCCGTAAAGCGTGACCACGCACGCACCGCCCAACCCGAGGTTGTGCTGCAACGCATGCCGCGCGCCCTCGACCTGACGCCGGTCCGCGCTGCCGCGCAACTGATGCGTGAGCTCGTAACACTGCGCAAGCCCCGTTGCGCCCAACGGATGTCCCTTCGAAAGCAGCCCGCCCGACGGATTGACCACGACCTTGCCGCCATAGGTGTTGTCGCCGTCCTTGACGAATTTTTCCGCGCCACCTTCCGGACAGAAGCCAAGCGCCTCGTAGCAGATGACTTCGTTGTGCGCGAAACAGTCGTGCAGTTCGCATACGTCGATATCTTCCGGTCCGACACCCGCGTGTTCGTACACTTTGTTGGCCGCCGAACGCGTCATATGCGTGCCGACGTAATTGAGCATCGACGGCGGATCGAACGAAGCGGGCGGATCGGTGGTAAGTGCCTGCGCGACGATCCGCACGTCGTTGCGCAGCCCGTGCTTCTTCGCGAAACGCTCCGACACGAGGATGGCGGCAGCGCCGCCGCACGTTGGCGGGCATGCCATCAGGCGCGTCATCACACCGGGGATCAGCACCGTATCGTTCATGACGTCTTCGGTGCTGACTTGTTTGCGAAACAGCGCAAGCGGATTATTGGCGGCGTGACGGCTCGCCTTGGCGCGCACGGCGGCGAACGTTTCCATCGTCGTGCCGTGACGCTTCATGTGTTCACGTCCCGCGCCGCCGAAGGTTCGCAACGCCTGTGGAAGATGCGCGAGATCCGCCGTCAGGCCATGCATGATCGGCACGAACCGTGCGCGCGTGACCGGGCGGTCGTCCCAGTGCGACTTCAGCGCGCCCGCCTGCATCTGTTCGAAGCCGAGCGCCAGCACGCACTCGGCGTCGCCCGTGGCAATGGCCTGACGCGCGAGATAAAGCGCCGTCGAACCCGTCGAACAGTTGTTGTTGACGTTGACGATCGGGATGCCCGTCATGCCGACTTCGTACAGTGCGGTCTGGCCGCAGGTGGAATCGCCATAGACGTAACCGGTAAAGGCCTGTTGCACGAGGTCGTAGGGAATGCCGGCGTCGGCGAGTGCGCGGCGCGTCGCCTCCGCTCCCATTTCGATGTAACTCTGGCTCGCGCCCGGCTTGGCGAACTGAATCATTCCGACGCCTGCCACCAGCACTTTTTCGCTCATGATGTTTCCCGTCAATAGTAGGGATGCTTACAGTTTTCTGGAGATCAGGTCGCGCAGCACTTCGCTGGTGCCGCCGAAGATGCGCGTCACCCGCATGTCGGCGAACGCGCGCGCGATCGGATACTCGAGCATGTAGCCGTAGCCGCCGTGCAACTGCACCATCTCGTCGATGCACTTCCACATGGTTTCGGTCGCGAACAGCTTGGCGATGGCGGCTTCCTGCAAGGTGAGCCTGCGCTCCATATGCTCGCGGAGGTAATAGTCCACCAGCGTGCGTACGGCCACTGCTTGCGCCTTGACATCGGCCAGCTTGAATTTCGTGTTCTGGAAGTCCCACACCGTCTGATTGAACGCGCGGCGATCCTTGACGTATTGCAGCGTGAGCTCCAGTTGGCGTTCGAGTTTCGCCGCACTGTAGATCGCGATGATCAGGCGCTCCTGCGGCAGTTCTTCCATCAGGTGGATGAATCCACCGTTTTCCTGACCGATCAGATTGGTGACGGGCACGCGAACGTCGTCGAAAAAGAGTTCGGCCGTGTCGGCGGCGGCCTGACCGACTTTCTCCAGCTTGCGACCGCGCCGAAAGCCCGCGCGGTCGGTCTCGACCATGATGAGGCTTACGCCTTTTGCGCCCGCGGACGGGTCGGTCTTGCAGACCGCCACCACCATGTCGCAATTCAGGCCGTTGGAAATGAAGGTCTTGCTGCCGTTGATGATGTACTCGTCGCCGTCGCGGACCGCCGTGGTGCGGATGGACTTCAGGTCGGAGCCCGTGCCAGGCTCGGTCATGGCAATGGCGAGAATCTTCTCGCCGCGACAAATGGGCGGCAACCAGTTGCGTTTCTGCGCCTCGGTGCCGAGACGCACGATGTACGGCGCGGTGATGTCCGAATGCACGGAATAGCTGAAGCCCGACACGCCAGCGCGATGCAGTTCTTCCGCCACGATGGACGAGTGCCCGAAGTCGCCGCCGCCACCGCCGTATTCTTCCGGCACGGTCACGCACAGCAGTCCTTCGCGGCCCGCTTTCAGCCAGGTCTCACGATCCACGCAACCGGCCTCGTCCCATTTGGCCTGACGGGGCAGGCATTCCCGCTCGAAAAAACGCCGCGCGGTTTCGCGCAGCATTTCATGGTCCTCGCGATAGACATTACGCTTGACTTCCACCGAACACTCCTCATGACGGATTGTCGCGGCCCACGCATGCGGGAGCGTGCCGCTTCGACAAGGTCATTCTGCGTCGGGAACGGGTGGAACGAGCCCACCCGCGTAGGGTGGAAAGCACGGGAAAGCGGGCAGCGAGCGCATGGTCAGCCGGCGTTCAGATCGCGCATTCTGGCGACAGCGCCATCGCGGCCGGTTACGTCGAGCTTTCGATAGATATTTTTCAGATGCCATTTCACGGTGTCGAGCGACACATCCATGACGCGCGCTATTTTCTTGTTCGGCAGCGCGAGCGCGAGCAGACTCAGCACCTCGCTCTCGCGTTCGCTCAACAGATCGCCCGAGGCCTGCGAACCGCTCGCCCCGGCAGGGACGCGTGCGCGTGCTTTCCCCGCATTCACGAGACGCTCCGCGTAGAACGCCAGCACGGGATCGAAGTGCGGGTCCGACACGACGACGTCGAGCATTGCCTGCGAGTCGCCCGCGCCATCGAGCACGCTGCGCATGAGTCCGAGGCGATGGCCCACGCGCAACGCCTCGGTCAGATGCTCGCGGGCGCGTTTGTCGTTGCAACGGCCTTGCTCCGCGATGGCCAGCTGCAGGCGCACGCTCGCCACGCGGCTCCACCGCCCGCCCGCCTCGGACAACGCGGCGAGCGGCTTCAGACGCGCGACGGCGCCGTCGAAATCGTTCTGATGCAGACACATGGCGATACGCGCAAGACCGGCGCATACGCTGATTTCCCACGCCGTGCTGCGCACCGCGCCCGAGTAACGCACGGCGAGCGCCTCCAGCCGTGACAGCGCGGCATCCGCTTCGTCGACCTGGCCGTCGTCCAGCAGCCAGCGCGAACGCCAGTGGAGCGCGCAGGCGAGCAGCCGGTCGACCTGGCGGCGCGCCGCGTAATCTTCGAGACGCGTCAGATAATCGAGCGCTTCGCCGCGTCTGCCCGCCAGCCAGTGAGCGCCGGCCAGCACGGTCAGCGCGCGCAGTACTGTGTCGGGAATGGACACTCGTTCGAGCAGGTCGATGCGGTTCTCCAGCAGCGCGAGCGCGGCCTCGACATCGTTCAGTTCGTAAAGCGCCTCGCCCAGCAGCGCCGCCGACATGCACGCAATACCGATATACGCCGCGCCTTGCTTGTCTGCCTCGCTCAGCACCTCGCGCAGAACGCGCTCCGCGAGCAGCACCTGTCCTTCGGCGGCGTGCGTCATGCCGCCCATGCATCGGCCGAGCAGGATGCCGCGCGGCGCGCCTTCACGCGACGCACCTTCTTCCAGCACCTTGCGCGCCTCCGCGTACTCGCCGCGATGGATGAACATCCACGAGAGAATGTTGCTGCGCCCGGCACGGGTGAAGGCGTCGGCGTCGGACGGCACGCGCTGCAATTCCGGTAGCAAGGCGGCCACGGAGTCGGTATCGTCGCGCTGCAGCGCCAGTCCACCCCGCAACACGGCAAGCGCATACCGCTCGCGCGGGCCGGACCGCTCGCTGCGCCGTGCAATCTGCCGAATGCCCTGCTGCAGCGCATCGGTTTCGCCGGCATACATCTGCAGATACGCCTGCATCACGAGGAGATCGAAGCGCGCCGCCACTTGTCCCGGCGGAAGGCGGCGCATGAGGCTCGCGAGCTGCCGCAATTCGCCGCGCGCGAGCAGCGTGTGAGCGAATCCCTCGACCATATTGGCGGCTGCCTCGCTGTTTCCAGCAAGCACGGCATGTTGAACTGCCTCGTCCATGTGACCGTGCGCATCGAACCAGTGCCATGCCGCTGCATGAAGCCCACGTTGCGCTTCGTCTGGCAGACTTGCCACGCGGTTCAGCAGGACGCTGCGCAACAACGGATGCAGGCGGTACCACGCATCGCGCTCCTGTTCGGGGGCGACAGACGTGACGAACAGATTGTCGGCCTCCAGGCGAATGAGTTGCGCGGCGATATCGTCGATGGCGACACCAACAACGCCGGCTTGGTCCAGCAGATCAGCGCAGAGCGGCGCGCAGAAGCGGCCGCAGAGGGCCGCGTGGGTGAGCAGGAGCACATCGTCGCGGGGCAAGCGGGCCAGCACCTCGCGTTCGAAGTAGCCCACGAACGCCGCGCCTTCGCACACGCTCGCTGGCGCAAGCGGAGCCCCGCGTCTGGCTTTGAGGTCGTTCGCGAATAAATGGAGGCCGGTCGCCCAGCCGTCAGTGAGTTCGTGCACGACCTGTGCGTCGCGCTTGCCGATCCGGCCGGACTGCTCGCGAAGAAAACGCTCCGATTCCTCGGCGGAGAAACGCAAGTCCTGTTGATCGAACTCCGTGGTCAGACCTTGCGCGCGCAATCGCGCGAGCGACAGCGGCAACGGCCGCCGCGAAGTCAGTACCACATGCAGTTGCGGCGGCGCGTAGTCGATCAGCCATCGCAACGCCTCGAATATGCGCGCGTCCCTGAGATGGTGGACGTCGTCGAGCATCAGCACGAGTTCGCGTTTGTGGCGGGCGACACCCCGCACGAGAGCGATGACCCAATGTTCCACGGCAAGTTCGTCGCCATCGCGTGCGGTGAGGCGTTCCGCCATGTCGACGATCGACCGGTCCACCAAGGCGAGACTCGCGAGCAGACCGGCGAAGAATATGCGCACCTCGTCGTCCGCAGGCGCGAGCGACAGCCATGCCACGTCGAAGTCGAGCGTCAGAAGGGAGTGCCGCCACGCCATGAGCGTGCTGGTCTTTGCGCTTCCGGCCGGCCCGTGAATGACGATGCAGCGCTGGCGCCGTGCGTCGAGCAGGCGGGCCAGCAAGGCGCTTCGTGGCATCAACTGACGTGCGCCGCGTGGCGGTACGAACTTGTGCGCCACACGCACGACAGACACGGGGGATTCGACTGCGGTTTCGCCAAGATCGGACATGCTGGACTCTGCAAGCGGGGCCGTGATTCGTCCCGATTGTAGAACCCGGTCGATGCATTCCGAAGGCCTCTTACGACCACCCACCCGATTCGGGTGGGTTGGCGAGCCGGCCACCCTACCCCGATGGCCACGCATGCTGCGACGGCATCGGTGGATTCATCGACGCGCGGCCTTTGTTTCGAATTGAGATCGTCGTGAGGAGCGGCCCGCCGGGACCGCCAAGCGCGATGCTGCCGCAGGCTTACGAGACACTTCAAAAGAAGCGTCTGTGCATGCATCGCACGCAATACGGCCGATGAACCCGACGCGCCCGCGTCACTTCGCCGATGGCGTGGACTCCGATATCAGCGACGCCAGATCTCCACGCGACGCGCCGAAAAGACGCCCCGCCGGCACATTGAACGCTTGCGCGATCTTGTCGAGCGTCACGATGGAAGCGATGCACGTCCCACGTTCTATCTCGCCGACATAGGAGCGATTGAGCCCCGCATGTTCGGCGAGTTGTTCCTGCGTCCAGCCGAACGACTCGCGCAACTCGCGCACGGTCGCGCCGAAGTGACGCACCACCGTGCTCATGGCGTGACCTGTTCGGCTTGCGGCGCGCGCTTGGGCGTTTGCACGACCGTTTGGGTCGGCGTCTGCGCATGCGACACCGCCGCGCTCTGCGAAAGCGCCTGCGTCACGTAGCTTCCCGGCGCGACATCGTGCGTGAGCCATACGTTGCCGCCGATCACCGCGCCTTGACCGAGCGTGACGCGGCCCAGAATGGTCGCGCCCGCATAGATGACGACATCGTCTTCCACCACGGGATGCCGTGCGAGTCCTTTCTCCAAATTGCCTGCGGCATCGCGTGGAAAGCGTTTGGCGCCGAGCGTCACCGCCTGATAGATGCGCACGCGGTCGCCGATCACCGTCGTCTCGCCGATCACCACGCCCGTGCCATGATCGATGAAGAATCCCGCGCCGATCTTCGCGCCCGGATGAATATCGATGCCCGTCTCGCTATGCGCGAGTTCCGCGACGATGCGCGCGAGCAAAGGCAACTCCAGCCGGTACAACTCATGCGCGATCCGGTGATGAATCATCACGAGAATGCCGGGATAGCAGAGCAGCACTTCATCGACGCTGCCCGCCGCCGGATCACCCTGATAGGCCGCGAGAATATCGCTGTCCAGAAGGCTCCGAATGCGCGGCAACGTCTTCGCGAAGGCCTTTACCGCGGTGCTCGCGCGTGCGTCGATGGCCGCATCGTCGCGCGGTGCGTGACGCGCCTTGTATTGCAGTTCCAGCTTTGCTTGCACGAGAAGCCCTTGCAGCGCGAAATCGAGCGCATGGCCCACGTAAAAGTTCTCGCTTTCCTGACGCAGATCGGGCGGTCCGAGCCGCATTGGAAAGAGCGCGCCCTTCATCGCGCCGACGATATCGGTCAGCGCCTCGCGCGCCGGAAGTTCGCGCCCGCCCGGTTCGAGCGATCGCCGCTGCACTTCCCGCCATTGCTGGCGCACCGTCTGAAGCGACTGGACGATGTCATCGATATCGAATACGGCCACGGTTGCAGTCCTCTATGTTTGAAGCTCGACGTCTTGGTCACCTGACAGTCGCCCGACAAAAAGGCAACCGTCTATAGCCATCAATCCCGACTATGAGAGACATGACGGGAAAGTGGAACCAAGCAAAATTCATTTGCATAGAAGATGGTGCGGATGGCGCGGCGCGGCGCCGCGGTGAAGATTGCTGCTAGCGCCTGAGCGCCGCAAACCGCTTGTTGCGCTGGTCGATCCACATCCGCGCCCAGCGCAACGCATACGCGACCGCGTGATCCGCCTCGAAGAAGTAATCGAGTGCATCGAACGTGAACGACGAGCCGTGCGGCGACACCTTGTTCTCGATAGTCAGGTTTGCCGCGAACAGGCCGCTCGGCATGGCATGGGCAGACGGTGCCACGTCGTATCCCTTGTATCGCATGGAGGTCTCCGTTTATGCGCGTGCGGACCGTAGCGTCCGCGACGTTTTTATCCTAGTACGCGCGCCATGCCGCACCAACGAAGCCTTTGGTCTTAGCAAATTAACAACGCGCTCACTTGGATAGGATCGTTACGCCTTCGCGGCAGCGAGGACCTTGACGCGCGCGGCTATCTCCGGGTCCATTGGCGTGTAGACGATCATGCCGAGATCGGGCCGGCCATCGACGGAGAATGCGGAATACTCCAGCTCGATCTGACCGAGCACGGGATGAAGCAGGCGCTTGATGCCATTGCTGTCGCCGTGGTTCAGCACATCGTTGTCGCGCCATAACGCCTCGAATTCCGGGCTCGCGCCGCAGAGTTCGTCCACGAGTTCGCTTACCTCGGAAGCGAGTCCGGCACGCGCAACATCCGCTCTGAACGCGCCCACGACGAAGCGCGCGACGCTTTCCCAATCGTGCTGCTTGGCCCTGACCGTGGGATTGCGAAACAGGAACTGCAGGATATTGCGCTCGCCGGGCGGCAGCGTGCCGTAGTCGGTCAGCACGACAGCGGCGGCGCGGTTCCACGCGACCACATCCCAGATGGCGGTCTTGATGATTGCCGGACTCGCTTCGAGCGAATCGAGCAGGCGTTGCAAGCGGGGGTGAACGCCTTCGACCGATTTGTAGCGCACTTCGGGCGGCCGCCCGAGGCCCAGCATGAAGAGATGCTCGCGTTCGGTATCCGTCAGCATCAATGCGCCGGAGATGCGGTCGAGCACTTCCGCCGATGGCGCGCCGCCCCGCCCTTGTTCGAGCCACGTGTACCAGGTCGGGCTGATATGCGCGCGCTGCGCGACCTCTTCCCGGCGCAGGCCGGGCGTTCGTCTGCGCCCGGAATACCCGAAGCTCGCCGGGTCGAGCCGCGAGCGACGGCTCCTCAGGAAATCGCCCAGCGATCGTGCCGTGTTGACTGACATGAAGACCCTGTTAGTCGCTTTACCATGATGAAGTCACTACTTTAACGGGATAAGAAACGATCGGATAGTAAGCGGGTCACGACCAGGGAGCTTTGACCATGCGTATTTTTCTGACAGGCGCGACCGGTTTTATCGGCTCGGCCCTCGTTACCGAACTCATTCGCGCCGGGCATCAGGTGCTCGGCCTGACGCGCTCCGATGCGGGTGTGCAAACGCTCGAGAAAGCGGGCGCCGAGGTTTATCGCGGCACGCTGGAAGAGCCGGACAGTCTCGTCGCTGGCGCGGCGCAAGCAGACGCCGTCATCCACACGGCTTTCGATCACGACTTCTCGAGGTTCGTCGAGAACTGCGAGAAGGACAAGCGCGTCATTGCCGCGCTCGGCTCGGCGCTCGAAGGCTCGGACCGGCCGCTCGTCATCACGTCGGGAACCGGGATGGGCGGTGGCGCGCATGGCGAGGCGGCGAGCGAGGATGTGTTCAACGCGAGTCATCCGAACCCGCGCATCGCGTCGGAACTCGCGGGTCATGCGTTGCTGGACGCGGGCATCAACGTCTCGGTCGTGCGGCTGCCCCAAGTCCACAATCCGTTCAAGCAGGGACTCATTACGCCGCTCGTCGAGGTCGCGCGGAAGAAAGGCGTATCCGCTTATGTCGGCGATGGCCAAAACCGCTGGCCGGCGGGTCATCTGTCGGATGTCGCGCGGCTTTATCGGCTGGTCGTGGAAAAGGGCGAACGGGGCGCGCGATATCACGCAGTGGGTGAAGAAGGCGTCAGCAGCCGGGAGATCGCCGAGTCGCTGGGACGAGGCCTGAAGCTGCCGGCCGTTTCCATCGCGCCGGAGGAAGCCGCCGCGCATTTCGGATGGATGGCCATGTTCGTCGGTCTGGATATGCCCGCATCGAGCGCGTTGACGCAGGCGCGGCTCGACTGGCATCCGACCGGGCCGACGTTGATCGCCGATCTGGACGAGGCGCGGTATGTTTAACGCTTGAACGCGCGGCGCGGCGCCTCGGCATGAGAGCGCTGCGCATCGCTTTTGGATCGCTTAAGAAGCCGTGGAGCGTCTTCGACGCAAACGTCGAGGACGCTCTCGCGGAAGCGTTCCATTGCCGACGTCAAACCGTCAACCACCCAGCAACGACTTGCCTTGCGACAGTATCTTGTCGCAGACCTGCTTGGTAATCTGCTCCTTGAGCCCGCCGCCACTCAGATCGACCTTGCCGCTGCCGCTATTGAGAATGCCCTTGGAGCCGTCGGTGTATCCGCTATCGCTCGTCGATGCACCGCCCGGCAGCTTGCTCATCAAGCCGTCCTTGACCGATGAAGCGCCACCGCCGAGGTAGTTGTTCTTGATGCAATACTGGAGCACGCCGGCTACGTTGCCCGTGCTGTTCGATGTCAGCGATTGCAACGACATCCCGCTGCCCAGACTGCCGAGGCTGCTCAGTCCGCCACCGGCTCCGCTATTGCCCCCCTGATTGAGCAGATTGCCGAGCTGCGCATGCGCGGCGGGGACATACGCGAGCGTCGCGGCGAACATCGTAGCGGCCAGGGTGGAACGAGTGCGTGAGATCATGCGAGCCCTCTCTCTTCGTTGAAAACATCCTCCACTATAGTGCGTTTCGAAGAAGCGGCGACCCGGACTCGAACCCTTCGATGAAACAGTGCTCGCGAGATCGAGCAATGCACGCGCGCCACGCGTTCAGACAAGCTTACGGAATGTCGACCCGATGCGCTTGCCTAAACGGTCCGACTTGTCGAACTGTGCGATCGGCTCGTGCATGCGGAGCGCATCTTCGAACGTCGGCGCCAAGTGTCGCGCCGTTTTTTACGCCGCGCATCAGGGTGCGGTTTCGATGAAGACCAAAGCAGTCGCGATGTGATTTGCTACGCATAAAACATTGGTAGCCGCGGCACGTGAAGTGCCTATAGTCGAAGGCTTTACAACGACCTTAGCGCCTGCTCCATGAAACACACGACCCGTCGTCAACTCCTCGCCAGCCTCGCCTCTTTTGCACTTGGAACCGTCGTTCTCGCACCGATGCACGCGCGCGCGGAGACACGCGAGGTCGTCATCGGCTATCAGGACATGGTCGTGCCGTGGCGCTATGCGCAGGCAAGCGGCGCGGTCGAAAAGGCGACCGGCTACAAGGTCACGTACCGCAAGCTGGGTAGCGGCGCGGACGTGATCCGCGCGCTGGCATCCGGCTCGATACAAGTGGGCGAAGCAGGGTCGAGCCCGATCGCGGCCGGACTGTCGCAAGGCGTCGATCTCTCGCTCTTCTGGATTCTCGACAACATCAACGACGCTGAAGCGCTCGTCGTGCGCAACGGCTCCGGCGTGACGAAGCTCGCTGATCTGAAGGGCAAGACGCTGGGCCTGCCGTTCGTATCGACCTCGCATTTTCATGCGCTCGTGGCGTTGCAGCAGGCGGGCGTCGATCCTTCATCGGTGAAGATCGTCAACCTGCGGCCGCCTGAAGTGGCGGCGGCGTGGGAACGCGGCAATATCGACGCGACCTACATCTGGGACCCGGTGCTCGCCAAGGTCAAGCAGAACGGCAAGGTGCTCGTGACATCGGGCGAAGTTGCGAAGGAAAGCGGCAAGGCGACCTTCGATGGTTTCGTCGCCTCGCGCAAGTTCGCGCAGGACAACGCCGCGTTCATGGCGGGTCTCACCAAGGTGCTCGCCGATACCGACGCGCAATACCGCGATCACAAAGCCGACTGGACCGCCGGTTCGAAACAGGTCGAGGCCGTGGCGCGAGAGTCCGGTGCAACCGCCGCCGACGTGCCCGCGAGTCTCTCGCTCTACGCCTTTCCAAGCGCGAGCGAACAGGCGTCGCCCACCTGGCTCGGCGGCGGTCAGCAATCCGGCGCTGCAAAGTCGCTCACGGCCACCGCGCAGTTCCTCAAGCAACAGGGCACGATCCAGAACGTCCTCGCTGACTATTCGACGGGCGTCGATCCGCGCTTCGCGCAGCAGGCCGCGAAATGACTTCGCTGTCCATCCGCAATCTCGGCGTCACGTATGAAGGCGCGAGCGCGCCCGCGCTCAAGGGCGTCGATCTGCAAATCGGCAGCGGCGAGTTCGTCGTCGCGCTCGGCGCTTCCGGATGCGGCAAGACCACGCTGCTCAATTGCCTTGCAGGCTTTCTCGATCCAACCGAAGGCGAAGCGTCGCTCAACGGCGAGCCGATTCTCGGGCCGGGCGCGGAACGCGGCGTCGTGTTCCAGAAGTACGCGCTCATGCCCTGGCTCGACGTGCTCGACAACGTCGCGCTCGGCTTACGCTTTCGCGGCGTCAAGCGCGACAAGCGTCGCGAGATCGCGCGCCGCACGCTTGCCCTCGTCGGCCTCGCGCAATACGAGCACGCGAAGGTCTATGCGCTGTCGGGCGGCATGCAGCAGCGCGTGGGCATCGCGCGGGCGCTCGCCAGCGATCCCGAAGTGCTGCTGATGGACGAACCGATGGGCGCACTCGATGCGCTCACGCGCGAAACCGTGCAGGAACTCGTGCTCGATGTCTGGGCGCGCACGCAAAAGACGGTGTTTTTCATCACGCATAGCGTGGAGGAAGCTCTCTTTCTCGCCACGCGTCTCGTCTTGATGACGCCGGGTCCGGGCCGTATCGAGGAAGTGCACGAACTGCCGTTCTCGCGCGAGTACGTCGCGAATCGCGATGCCCGCGCGGTGAAGGCATCGCCCGCGTTCATCGAGTGGCGCGAGCGTCTGACGCGGCGATTGCATCGTCCTGTCACGGAGGCCGTGTGACGCAGCCCGTTCAGGAGGCCCGCTTCGCTCCACCCTCGGAAAGCGCGGCAGTGCCTCGCGCCCGGCGCGCGAAGCGTGGCAAGCGCTATCGCGGCATGCCGGGCGCAGGACCTACCGCGATGCCGAGCACGTTATGCGTCGTGGCGATCGCCGTGCTGTGGTGGGCGATCACGCATTTTCACTGGTTGCCACCGCTTTTTCTGCCGTCGCCCGAGGCCGTGTGGCGTGCTTTCATCGATGCCGTGCACGGGCGCATTCAGGGCGGTCTGCCGCTATCGGAGCATCTGCTGTGGAGCGCGATTCGCGTGTTCGGCGCGTTCGCGCTCGCGGTCGTGACGGCGGTGCCGGTCGGCATTTTGATGGGCGTGAGCCGGATTGCGCGCGGCGTGCTCGATCCGCCTCTGGAGTTTTACCGGCCGCTGCCGCCGCTCGCTTATCTGCCGCTCGTCGTGATCTGGTTCGGTATCGATGAAACCGCGAAGATCGTCGTCATCTGGCTCGCGTGTTTCGCGCCGATCGCCATGGCCGCGCGCGCGGGCGTGCGCAGCGCGACCACCGAGCAAGTGAACGCGGCGTGGTCGCTCGGCGCGAGCTTTCGGCAAGTGGTGCGGCATGTCGTGCTGCCCGCCGCGTTGCCCGAGATTCTGACGGGCTTGCGCATAGCGGTCGGCTTTGGCTGGACCACGCTCGTCGCGGCGGAAATGGTCGCGGCCACCGCCGGTCTCGGACAGATGGTGCTGAACGCGTCGAGCTTTCTGCGCACCGACGTGGTGGTGATGGGCATCGTGCTCATCGGTGCGATTGCGTGGATCTTCGACTTCGGCATGCGCGCGCTGGAACGGCGGCTCGTGCCGTGGAAAGGGCGTTGAAGGCGCACGTTCCACGGCACGAGCCGCAGCGAAGACAAGCGCGATGCTCTCGTCAAGCGGTCGTCGAAGCGCGTTTCTCGATGGACTGCGGCGGTCACAAGGCAGCTTCGCGAACCGAAAGACATCGTTCGCGAAGGCAAGGCGCGATTGCCTTCCTTCGCGAACGACTTCATGCGGCTACACGTGGTCAAGCCGAATCAATCGAACACGACCACCTGCCGAATCGCTTTTCCCTCATGCAGCAGGTCGAAGCCATGGTTGATCTCGTCGAGCTTCAGGCGTCCCGTGAGCAGCTTGTTCACGGGCAAGCGGCCTTGCGAATAGAGATCGACGTAATGGGGAATATCGCGTGGCGGCACGCACGTGCCGATATAACTGCCCTTCAACGTGCGTTCCTCCGCAACGAGACTCACCGCTGGCAGCGGCCAGTTGGCGGTAGATGGCGGCAGCCCGGCGGTCACCGTCATTCCGCCACGACGCGTGATGCGATACGCGAGATCCAGCGCGCGAATCGAGCCTGCGAATTCGAATGCGAATTCGACGCCGCCCGAACTCAGCGAGCGAATCTGTTCGAGCGCATTGTCCTGACCCGCGTTGACCGTATGCGTGGCCCCGAGCGCGCGTGCCTGTTCGAGCTTGTCGTCGGCCAGATCGATGGCGATGATCTGCCGCGCGCCCGCCGCGTGTGCACCGATGAGCGCGGCGAGACCGACACCGCCCAGCCCGATCACCGCCACCGACGCACCGACTCGCACCTGCGCCGTATTGACGACAGCGCCCACGCCCGTGAGCACCGCGCAGCCGAAGAGCGCGGCATCGCCGAGCGGCACGGCGGGATCGATCTTCACGACCGAGCGGCGCGACACGGTCGCGTACTCGGCGAACACGGAGCAGCCGAGATGATGGTTGAGCGGCTCGCCCCCATGCGAAAGCCGCCGCTCGCCGGACAGCAGCGTGCCGGCGCCGTTCGCGGCCGCGCCCGGCTCGCACAACGCCGGCCGCCCTTCGGCGCACGGGGCGCAGTGTCCGCAACTCGGCACAAACACGACGACCACGTGATCGCCCACTTTCAAATCGGTCACGCCCGCGCCGAGTTCCTCGACGATGCCGGACGCTTCATGCCCAAGCGCCATCGGCATGGGACGAGGCCGGTCGCCATTGATGACCGACAGATCCGAATGACACAACCCCGCCGCCGCGACCTTGATCAGCACTTCGCCCGGGCCGGGCGGCGCAAGCTCGACCTCTTCGATGCGAAGCGGCTTCGATTCGGCGTAAGGCGTGGCCGTACCCATCGCGTTCAGAACTGCTGCCTTGATCTTCATTTCGTCCCCTCGATGCCGCGGTTGCCGAGTTCCTCGACAAGCACGCGAATGTTTTCCGAATAGTCTACCGGCACGATCACGAGCTGCACGCCGCCGTCCTCGAACGCGCCCTCCAGCGCCGGAACCAGCCCTTCGGCCGATTCTACGCGCCGCCCTTTCGCGCCGTAGGCATCGGCATACTTGAGGAAGTCCGGATTGCCGAACGTGAGGCCCCAGTCGATGAACTTGTCGACGGCCTGCTTCCAGCGAATCATGCCGTACGCGTCGTCCTGAATGATGAGCACCACGAGGTTCAGCTTCAGCCGCACCGCGGTTTCCAGCTCCTGCGAATTCATCATGAATCCGCCGTCGCCGCACACCGCCATCACGCGCCGCTCGGGGTAGAGAAGCGCCGCCATCATCGCGGATGGAAGGCCTGCGCCCATCGTCGCCAGGGCGTTGTCGAGGAGCAGCGTGTTGGCGCTGCGTGTGCGGTAACAGCGCGCGAACCAGATCTTGTACATGCCGTTGTCGAGCGCGACGATGCCATCGGCGGGCATGACTTCGCGCACGTCGTGGACGATCCGCTGCGGCGTCAGCGGAAAGCGCGATTCGTCGGCGCGGTCGAGCGTGCGCTTCAGAATGCCTTCGCGCAGCGGCGCCAGCGCACCCGCGCACGGCAACCTGCCTTCGACGCGCGCGGCGAGGCGCGACAGGCTCAGGCCCAGATCGCCGACGACTTCCGCATGCGGAAAGAACACCTGCTCGACATTGGCGGGCGTGTAGCCCACATGGATCACCTGCGGCCCCTTCGGTCCCATGAAGAACGGCGGCTTTTCGACCGTGTCGTGACCGATTGCGAGGATCAGGTCGGCGCGGTCGATCGCTTCGTGCAGATAGTCGCGCTCGCTGAGCGCGGCCGTGCCCATCCACAGCTCGGTGGCTTCGTCGTTGCCGATAGCCGCGACCGTGCCCTTGCCCATCTGCGTATTGAAGAACGGAATGCCGGTGCGGCGAATGAAGTCGGTCAACTGGCCCGCGAGCCGCGGCCGGTTGCTCGCCGCGCCGAACATGACGAGCGGCCGTTCGGCGTGCATCAGCAAGTTCGCGGCGCGTTCGATCGCGGCGTCGTGCGCGACGGGCAGTTCGACCGGATGCCTGGGAACGATGCCCACGTCGTCGCTCACTTCGGTGGCCGCCACGTCTTCCGGGAGTTCGAGATGCACGGGGCCGGGACGCTCTTCGGCGGCGAGCCGGAACGCATCGCGTATGACCGTCGGAATACTCGCGCCGCTCACGATCTGCCGCGATGCCTTGGTGAGTGGCTTCATCGTCGCCACGATATCGACGATCTGGAAGCGCGCCTGCCGCGAGGTCATGATGGCCTTCTGGCCGGTGATGAGGATCATCGGCATGGCGCCGAGTTGCGCGTAAGCCGCCCCGGTGACGAGGTTCAGCGCGCCGGGACCGAGCGTCGCCATGCACACGCCCGGCTGACCGGTCAGACGACCGTGCGTGGCCGCCATGAAGGCCGCCGACTGCTCATGGCGCGTCACGATGAGCTGAATGCTCGATTTGCGCAGCGATTCCACGACATCGAGGTTTTCCTCGCCTGGCACGGCGAAGATACGATCGACGCCTTCGTTTTCGAGCGCCCTGACAAACAGGTCGGATGCTTTCATTGGCAGTCTCCTTGCAACGCGAGTTCGCGGGTCATTGCGCCGCGCTCGGTGAGAATGGTCGACAGGTCCATGATCTGCGGAAGGAAGATGCGCGGGTCCATTAGCCGGACCTGACGCACGATGGGCGCAAAGTCCATATGCGCGAGGATATCGCGTTCGAGATCGATACCCGGTGCGATCTCCGTGAGTTCGAGTCCCTCGGGCACGCGACGAAACACGCAGCGTTCGGTCACATACAGCACGGGCTGACCGCGCGCGGCCGCGAATTCGCCATTGAAAGTGATCTGTTCGACGCGCTCCACGAACTTTTTCTTCGCGCCTTCCACGATGATCGCGAGCCGCCCGCCTTCGATCTGCACCGTGAGTCCGCCCGCCGTGAAGGTGCCCGCGAACACCACGGAGCGCGCGTTCTGACTGATGTTGATGAAGCCGCCCGCGCCGATGAGCCGCGCGCCGAAGCGGCTCACATTGACGTTGCCGCCGCGGTCCACTTCGGCCATGCCCAGGCAGGCGAGATCGAGACCACCGCCATCGTAGAAATCGAATTGCTGATTCTGATGCAGGAGCGCATCAACATTGATGGCGGCGCCGAAATCGAGGCCGCCGAGCGGCATGCCGCCGATCACGCCTGGCTCGGCGGTCAAGGTCAGATGACTCAGCAAGTGCTCCTCGCCCGCGACAGCCGCCACCACTTCAGGCACGCCGATCCCGAGATTCACGACGCCGCCCGGCGGCAACTCGAACGCGCAACGGCGTGCGATCACCTTGCGCTCGTCGAGCACGGGGCTTTTCATCTCGCCGACCACGGCTTTCGTTTCGGCGGAGAACGCTGGGTCATAGGCCGTGCCGTATGTCTGCGGCTGCGCGCCGGCGGACGCGAGCACGATGCGATCGACGAGAATGCCCGGCACCACCACCGCGCGCGGATCGAGCGTGCCGCTTGGAACGATCCGCTCCACTTGCGCAATCACCAGACCTTTGCCGTTATGCGCGGCCATGGCGATAGCTTGCGCGTCGAGCACGAGCGCTTCGCGCTCCATGGTGATGTTGCCGTCGGTGTCGGCCGTGGTGCCGCGAATCAGCGCCACGTCGAGCGGAAAGGCTTTGTAGAGCAGCCACGGTTTGTCATCGATCTCGATGACGCTGACGAGCTCTTCCGTCGTGCTCGCGTTGATCTTTCCGCCGCCAAGCCGCGGGTCGACGAACGTACCGATTCCGACTTGTGTGATCGTGCCGGCGCGATGCGCCGCGATATCGCGAAACAGATGCGACATCGTGCCGAGCGGAAGGTTGTAGGCTTCGATCAGGTCGTCGGTCGCCATGCGTGCAAGCTTCGGCACGAGCGACCAGTGTCCGCCGATAGCGCGCCTGATGAGCCCCGGCAGCGCAATGCGGTTGAGTCCGCGCTCGCCGCCGTCGCCCGGTGCGGCGGCGAAAACGACCGTCAGATCGCGTGGCGTGGCGGCGCTTCGGAAACGTCGTTCCAGCGCGATCAGCAATTCATCGGGTGTACCGATGCCGACGAATCCCGAGCAGCAGACGGCGTCGCCGTCGCGGATCAGTCCGATCGCTTCGTCGGCGGTCGCAATCTTGTCTGTCATGGCGGGACCTCTCTAAGCCAGCAAAATCACCGGAGTGCTCCAGGCGTGGCCGCAATAAAAAGCCCGCTTAAGCGGGCGTTGGCGACGGATGTCACATTCCCGGAAACTTCACGCTGAATGTTTGGGGCTGGTGTTCAATAGCTCGATGCTGGCGTTGGTCGCACCAGTCACGCTATCCACCGTGCTCTCGCTTGCATCGAGAATGAGCTTGGGCGCAGCGCTTGCCGCATGCGCGGACGAGGCCACATCCGATATCGAAGCAATCGACTTTTGCACTTGCGACGAGCCTTGCTGCATGGCCGATTCGAACGCGCCCTTCATACCGGAACCGTATTGCTCGTACTGGCTGCGCGCTTCCTTGAAGATGTCGGCTTCCGTCTCACGAACGATCTGGAAGAAGTGACGCGCATAAGCGGCCGACTTTTCCGGCACTTCCGCGAACAGCGTCCACTGAAAACCCATGAAGTCGCCCGGTTTCACGTCCGAACCCGACGTGAGGACCGAGGCGCTTTCCTCGAACACAGCCTTGACCGTCTGCAAATTCAGATCGGCAAGCTGTTGAAGTCCCATCGCATAGCGCTTCGTGATGCCGAAAAACGCTTCGAGTTGTGCCGTTGCCGCCGGTGCCGATGATTGAAGAATAGGAAACATTGTCCGCTCCATAAAGAGGTACGTACGAGCCGATCCGTGGGTACGGCGCCCGTTTTTGCTGCATTGCAACAATGAGTCCATCATACGGGAGTGGTCGCATGCGTCAAGCGAAGTTTTCGTGATCTTTCGGTTTCCTGATGTTTTCCATCGGCGACACCCTTGAAGCGATTCGAGCAAGATGCATCAAGTCGAATGAACCGGTTTTGGCGCGCTTCGGAGTGGATGCTGCTTTTCTTTCCAAAGCGTTGGGACAAAGTAATGGTGTTATCGTGTACTCACAAGCATCGATGGTTCCAGGCCCCGATGTTGCTGAGATCAGTTATCTCATGCTGGCATGCAACAAGAACGTCCTCATCCGATGCATACATCAGGTGAATGGCGGCGCTTGGCGAAGCTGGCAAAATCTCCTGGGTCGTGTCGAAGGTCGAGGCGTTCGGTTGATCGCCCTAGTACGCCCGTTAATCCTTTGGACCCACCTCCATGAAGCTCCGCGTCGGTTTTCAATTGACCTATAACTGCACTCAGGCCACGCCTGCGGTGCTCATGCTCAACACGCATCCTTCCATGTCGGACAAGGTCGTCGTTGCCGATCGCATTACGTTCGATCCGCCGCTCGCGTTCACGCACTATTACGACGGCTTCGGCAATCTGTGCACGCGTATCGTGACGCCGTCTGTGGGTCCGCTCGTCGTGGCGACCGAAGGCGTGCTCGAAGTGCCCGATACGCCGGAAAGCTATCCCCTGGAAGATGGTCAGCTCCCGGTCGAACAACTTCCCGACGAGTGTCTACAGTTTCTGCTGGGCAGCCGCTATTGCGAAACCGACTTGCTTTCCAACTTCGCGTGGCAACGGTTCGGCGGACTGCCGCAAGGGCGAACCCAGGTGCTCGCCATCTGTGATTACGTGCACGCACACATCAAGTTCGACTACAAGACGGCACGGCCCACGCGCACGGCTTCCGAAGCGCATCAGGAAGGCATCGGCGTGTGCCGCGATTACGCGCAACTCGCGGTGGCGCTCTGCCGCGCCCTGAACATTCCGGCGCGGTATTGCACCGGCTATATCAGCGACGTGAACCTGCCGCCGCCTTATGCGGACCAGGATTTCTGTGCATGGTTCGAAGCCTATCTCGGCGGAACCTGGCAGACTTTCGATCCGCGCAACAACGCACCGCGCACTGGCCGTGTACTCATGGCGCGCGGCCGCGATGCGACCGACGTGCCAATCAGCATGACCTTCGGGAGCGCGGCGCTGGTCGACTTCAAGGTGATTTGCGAGCCGTGCGAATGATCTTCGCGTCCACCTTTAGAACGCCCACGAATCGTCCGTTATGAAAGCGTTTCACTGCACCGACTGCGGACATCTCATCTTCTTCGAAAACGTTCAATGCGAACGCTGTGGGTCGATGCTCGGCTTCATTCCGGAAACGGGCGAGATGAGCGCATTCGTCAAGCTGAAGGGGCCTCGGTGGGAAGCGAAGCCGGCGGACGGCGACGTTCGCTACAAGCCGTGCCACAACTATTCGGTCGAAAAGGTTTGCAACTGGATGGTGCCGGAAGACTCGCCGGACCCGTTCTGTCATTCTTGCCGTCTGACCGCCGTGATCCCGAATCTGAAAGCGCCGCGCCGTCGTTATTACTGGGCCAGACTCGAAGCCGCGAAGCGTCGTTTGCTGTACACGCTCGCCGTGCTGGGATTGCGCGTCGACACACGCAAGGAGCATCCGGAAACCGGGCTCGAATTCGAGTTTCTCGAAAGCCGCCGCGGCAAAAAGGTGTTGACGGGCCATCATAGCGGCCTCATCACGATGAACATCGCCGAGGCAGACGACGTGCGTCGCGAACGCGTACGCATCGCCATGCGCGAGCCCTACCGGACTTTGCTCGGTCACTTCAGACACGAGATCGGCCACTACTACTTCGATCGCCTCGTGGTGGGCGCGCGGCGAACGGCGTCGTTCCGCACGCTCTTCGGCGATGACCGGGCGAGTTACAGCGAAGCGCTTTCCCGCCACTATCGCAACGGCGCGCCTGCCGACTGGGCGACGAATCACGTCAGCGCCTACGCGACCATGCATCCCTGGGAAGACTGGGCGGAAACCTGGGCGCATTATCTTCATATCGTGGATACCACCGGCACCGCGCGCGCATGCGGCATCAACATCGCGCCGGTGAGCCGCAAAGGTCCTAACTTCGCCGCGCAAGTGCTGCCTCACTCGCCGAGTTTCGAATTGCTGATGAAGCAATGGACGATGCTGACGTACGCCATGAACAGCCTCAACCGAAGCCTCGGCATGCCGGACCCGTATCCGTTCACGCTCGCACCTGGCGCCGTGAAAAAGCTGAGGTTCATCCATCGTCTGATCGAGGCGCAGAGCCTCGAGCATGAACACGATCGCGTGGAAGCAAACTCGCCCTGAGTCCGCATTGAAGGACATCGATAGGTCAACGCGGCGATAAGTGTTCTTCGCCCGCCGCGCGACACCCTCAAGCAGATCCCACCTATTTGCTCCCGACCGCATGCGCGAACCTTCGTCCATGCCGGTTCAAGCCGCCTCCGGCACTTCGTGGGAATGGTGATTGCACCTACAAGTTGGCCAGCACGCGTTGCTCACTAGACGTGCCTGTTTTGGCTTCCTAAATTCTTTTGGATACCGCTATGCGCCTGCTTACTACACAATATGGTCTACCCCGCGTCTCATGGGGCGCCGTCATCGCGGGAGTCATCCTCTCGTTGATCGCGTACCTCATGTTGACGGTGCTCGGAACCGCTATCGGGGCATCGGTGCTGTCGCCACTGACTCAGCCCAATCCATCGCGCGGCTTCGCGTTCGGCTCCGGCGCCTACATGATCGTGATGACGGTCATCGCCGTGTTCATCGGTTCTTATTTTGCAGGGCGTTGCGCGCCGGTTCTTGGCTGGCTGCATGGCTTGCTTGCATGGGCCGTGATGATCATCGCAATGGCATACGGCGCAACGTCGCTTGTCGGCAGCGCAGTGAGTGCGGCAGGCAGCATCGCATCGACCGGTGCAACGGCTACCGCCGCGGCCAACCCTTCGGCCGCAAGCGGCACGATGCTGGGTTCGCTCAAGGCGCAGGTTCAAGGCGCGGTTGCTTCCGCAACGGCCGCTGCATCCGGCCCGCAAGCTGAAGCCGATGCACGTCAGGCCGCCGATACCGCCGCACGCGGCGTCGCCCGCGCTTCGTGGTTCTCGTTCGCTGCACTTCTCGTCGGCGCGATCATCGCGATCGTGTCGGGTGGTGCGGGATTCCGT
The DNA here is from genome assembly GCF_031450995.1 of Caballeronia sp. LP006. NCBI lineage: Bacteria > Pseudomonadati > Pseudomonadota > Betaproteobacteria > Burkholderiales > Burkholderiaceae > Caballeronia > Caballeronia sp. LP006. The sequence continues at coordinate 925,572 of NZ_JARTVW010000003.1, forward strand.
CACCAACCGCCGTTCGAAGATGCAAGCGGCAGCGCTCGCGATGACGTCGCCTTGCGCGGCGCCGGTGCCGCAGGACGCCTTGCGCCGGACAATCGTGTCACACGCTAAACGCCCTATCCGACTGATCCACGAAACCTGGAGCCGCGCATGAGCACGCAGAATCGAACGGCGATAGGTGTCGTGGAAACGTCGACCTTGACCGCCACTGAAGAACGTCTGCACGTATCGACGGAAACGCTCGAAACCGGCATGGTGCGCGTTCGTGTCGTGACGCACACCGAGTCGCGCGAGGTGCCCGTCGTTCTGCACAACCGCACGGCACGAATAGAACGCGTTGCCCTCAATCGTTTCGTGGACGCGGAGTTTGCGCCGCGCCATGAAGGCGACACGTTGGTCGTGCCCGTGTTCGAGTACGTGCCCGTGACCGAACTGAGGCTGATGCTCAAGGAAGAAATCCGCATCACCACTGTAGTGACCGAAAAAAATGACGTGCACAGAGCCGAGTTGCAACGTCAGGAAGTCGTCGTGGAAAGGCGCGCTGGAACGGTTGGAGACTGGATTGCGGACCCCGCGATACCGTCCTCGGGCTCGGGCAAGACATCTTCCTGAGCCGTTCTTCGAAGCAACGTCTGGCCGCCATTCAAATCACTCAAAATTACCCGGAGCAAAACATGACTCAAGCAATCGTTGGTGTATTCGATTCGTTTCAGCAAGCCGAAAGCGCGGTCGCGCGTCTCGTGGAAGGCGGTCTGGACCGCGCCGACATGGAAGTGCACGCCAGTGACGAGGCGAGCGGCGCGGAACGTCCCGTGGTTGCAGATCGACCGGCTTCCGCTGCCACGGAAGAAGTCGGCATCGTCGGCAAGATCGAGAATTTCTTCGGCAACATGTTTGCTGGCGACGACCGGTCGGAAGACATCGGCAACTATCAGGAAGCGGTTCGTCGCGGTGGCGCGTTACTCACGGTCAACGTAAAGGAAGAATCACAGGTGCCGCTCGTGCGTTCGACGATGCACGAGGCGGGCGTCGTGGATATCGACGAACGCGTGGCGCATTGGAAAAGCGGCGGTTATGCGGGCTTCGATGCATCCGCGAAACCGTTGACTTCGGATGAAGTGCTGGCCGATCGCCAGTCATTTGCGGTGACGCGTGAGTCGCTCGAAGTCGGCAAGCGCGAAGTCGAAACCGGCGGCGTGCGCGTTTATTCGCGCGCCACTGCAACGCCTGTCAGCGAGACCGTCAATCTGCGTGACGAGCATGCGACGATCGAGCGCCGTCCGGTCGACCGGCCCGCCACGGCCGCCGACCTGAAGGAAGGCTTCGTGGAAATTCGCGAGACGGCAGAACACGCCGTCGTCGCGAAGACCGCGCATGTCGTCGAGGAAGTCGTCGTGGGCCGGCAGGCAACCGAGCGCACCGAGACGATCAACGAGACACTGCGCGGCACGGATGTCGAAGTCGAACACGTCGAAGCCAAGAACGTCGAGCCGGTGCGTGCGATCGACGGCGCGAGCCCGGTGGCGCCTGTCAAGCCGACCTCGCATTGAGCCCGCGCGACTGACCGACGAGGAAACGCCGGCGCCGGGCTTCGTCAGCCGGCGTGCATCCACTGCAAGACCTGCCGCCAGTCCGCCTGCGTCATGACGCCGAACCAGTCGTCATGATCGGCGGTCGGCAGGAGCATGAAACGCGCGCGTTCGTGTTCGTTTGCGAAACGGCGCGCGTGCACCACCGGGATCAGCGTATCCAGTTGCGCGCCCACGATCACGAGCGGGCCGTCGTAATGCGACACGGCGGCGACGGAATCGAAGCCGTCGTGCAGCATCCAGCGGATCGGAAAAATCGGATATTTTTCGGCGGCGACGTCGGCGAGCGAGTCCCACGGCGTGATCAAAACGACGCCCGCGAGCGCTGCTTCATTGCCCTTCACGACCTGCGCGGCCATGCCCGCACCGAGCGACTCCCCAACGAGATAAAGCGGCCCGCGCCACTGCGCGATGGTGGCCGCCAACGCTTCCCGCGATGCGGCCAGCGCCGCCTTCATCGTGCGCTCTCCCGGGCGTCTGCCGTGCCCCGGATACTCGACGATCACCACCCTGTAGCCGTCGCGCACGAACACGTCGGCGAGCGGCAATTTGGTGTCGGCCGACTCCTCGTTACCGTGATAAACCATGAACGTCCCGCGCGGTTCGCGCCCGGCCGGAGTGACGACATAGCCCGCGAATTGGTCGCGCACTTGCAACAGGTCGATGCTTGCACCGGCGTGCGGGACTGTGCGAAGATCCGGCGCGCTCGGAGTGGAAGGCAGAAGCATGCGGTCCTGCACCATAAAGAGCGTCAGCGCCGCAAGCAGATAAGCGGCAATGGCAAAGCGTAGACCGTGGGACAGCAGGGGCATGCGAATTCTCTCGTTCGACATCATCAAGCTTTTTCAGACGTTGAAAGCATAATCATTCCAGCGCCCGCGCGCCGCGAAAGCCCGTTATGCCTCACATGGCATTAAAGTCGCGTGCCGGAACGCCGATACTACGAGGACAGTCACACGCCTCGTGCAATAGCATGCATATCAGTAATTCTCGCCGATGGGCGCCGCGCGGCGGCAAACGATGGATCATCGCGGCAAGCGCGCTTTTTACCGCCGCACTCATCCGCACGCTGCTGCACCCGCTGCTTGGACCCGTCATGCCCGGAACGGCGTTTCTCATTGCCGCCGTTCTCGTCGAGTACTATTGCGGTCTAGCGCCGGCTATTTGCGTGATGCTTGCCGGACTGTGTATTGCCGACTTTCTCTTCGTGCCGCCCTATGCACGCATCGAGGACTTCGACCGCGCGGATATCAAGCTGCTCGTGTCGTATCCGTTGATCACTATCGTCATGATGACGCTCGTCGAGCGGCTCAAGCGCGCGCAGTATCGCGCCGAGTTGCTCGCTTCGGTGGCGCAGTCGCGCTATGAAATGCTCTTGCGTCACGACAACGAACGCCTCATCACGCGCCGGGCGACCGAGGAAATGCACCGGATGCTCCAGCACGTCACGCAATACAACCGTTCGCTGATTCTCATCAAGGCGCTCGATCCGACGACGCGTGTCTCGCCGGCCAATTTCGTCGCGGCGGCGAATTCCCCGCTTATCGACGATGACGCGCCGCGCGGCGGCATCGCATATGGCGCCAAGCATGCCGATGCCCACGGCGAAGATATTGCCCGCGTCAGCGATGCCCTTCTGCCGGGGCTTCACCGTATCCGGTTCCAGTCGGACGAGCAGGACTGGCGGCCCGTCGAATGTGTTTGCGAGCGCTTCGCCACGCCATCCGGCGATTATCTCGTCCTCCGTTCGGCTGCCTGACCATGAACATGCCTTACTTCCCCCCCGCCCAGAACCGGGATCACGCGGTCCTGTTGCTGCACGGCCTGTCCAGTTCGCCGCTCGAATTGCGCTTTCTCGCCCGCTATCTCGGTGAAGAGGGCTTCGCAACGAACACGCCGGAGTTGCCCGGCTACAGCGCGGGCGCCGGACACGCTTCGATGGAAGAATGGCTGCGCGCGGCCGTGGCGGAATTCGACGCGCTGGCGGCGCGGCATCGGCACGTTTCGGTGTGCGGCCTGTCGATGGGCGCGGCGCTCGCCGCCGCGGTCGCCCATGAACGCCCTTCCGCGCGCGCCCTGCTGTTGCTCTCGGTCACGCTCGACTATGACGGCTGGGCCATCCCGTGGTATCGATTCCTGCTCGACTGGGCGTACTACACGCCGTTGCGTACGCGTTATCGCTACCGCGAGCACGAGCCTTATGGTCTGCGCAATGAAGCGCTGCGCACGAAGATCGCCCGCGCGATGCAAAAAGGCGAGATCAGCGAAGTCGGCCCGGCATTCATTTCGATGCCCGCGCTGCACGAGGCCAGCCGTCTCGCGGCATCGGTGCGTGGCAAGCTGAAGCGCGTCACGAGCGACTGCCTCGTCATTCACGCTATCGACGACGAGACCTCGAGCCCGCACAACGCGCGATTCGTCGCGGCAAACGTAGGCGCCTCTTTCTTGCGGACCATCTGGCTCGACGACTCCTATCACATGATCACGTCCGACAACGAGCGCGAAGTGGTGGCTCGCGAATGCACGATGTTCCTGCGCGAGAGCGCATCTGCCTGCGACTCCACCGATGGCACAGGTCCCGTGATGTCGCGTGCCCTGGCGCGTCGGCTCCGGCAAACGGCTGCAGGCGCGAAGAGAGCATGAAGCGCGCGCAAACATTCATCGCGCGCACCTGCGTGGCGCTTGCGGCTTTGCTCGCATTTGGACCGGCACACGCCGCCGACGCGGACACGCAAACGAACGGTGACTGGAAAATCTCGATCGGGTCAGGATTGTACGTGTTCCCCGAATTTCCGGGATCGTCGCGGATCAAGGTATTTCCCTTGCCCGTGCAGGATATTTCCTGGCGCGACCGTATCTTTTCGCAAGGTCCGGACGTGCTCGGCGTCAACGTGCTGCGCGGGGAGAACTACCACGCAGGCATGTCGGTGAGTTTCGACTTTCAGTCGCGATCATCGTCCGATGACGCGCGACTCGACGGCCTGCCCAACGTGCACTACGGACCGAAGCTGCGACTATTCGCCGATTACACTTACTGGGCCTTCACTGGATCGACAGCCGTTTATCAGGACATCGGCGGCACCGGGCAAGGACTCACCGCGATGGCGGATCTCTATGTCTCCGCGCCCATCGGCAAATTGCTGCTGTCGGCGGGGCCGGGGCTGACTTGGGCCAATGGCGCTTATACGCGCACGTTCTTCGGCGTTTCACAGCCGGAAAGCGTGGCGTCCGGATTGCCGCAATACTCCACGGGCTCGGGCCTGCGCGACGTCCACTTCAATCTGGCCGCGAATTACACGATCTCTTCGCACTGGTCGGCCAACCTGGTCGCAGTCGTTGGCCGGCTCGAACGCTTCGCTGCCGGCAGCCCGATTACAGAACGCAGGTTGGATGTGAACGGAATGGCCTCGGTCGCATATCGCTTCTGAACGCAATCTATCAACCTGATTACATACAGATTCGAAAGAGCTTGAGATATCGGGCCTCACGCGCTTGCTTTGGAAATAAACTCCGCGCATTTAGTAAGACGTGAACTTGACGTCCCTTACGTTCCATCGCAACGTGCGTTAGCGCACAAAACCAGCCACGTCGCTGGCCATACTTGACCCACGTGACCTTCTTCACGTCTGAAAGGCTGCAATTTTCACCGCGACTTATTCAGTAACTGCATTATTTTGAATATGGCACATTGTGCGTGCCCTGCTTCGCCAAAACGGAATGAATATCTAATTCACGATGATCGCGAACGCCTTCAAAAATTGGATGCCCGACGAACTCTTCCTCCGTCTGCAGCATCGCAGAAAGATCGGGCGATTCCCGAGTCTTGCAAATCCCGAAACCTTCAACGAGAAAATGCTCCGGCGCAGTCTGAACCCGGACGCGCGCTTTACCGATCTGGCCGACAAGCTCATCGTGCGTGACTTCGTCAGGCGCGTGATCGGCGAAGAACATCTGATTCCGCTGCTCAAGGCGTCCGAGCTCTTCACCGAAGAGGATTTCGAGGCGTTGCCCGACTCCTTCGTCATGAAGGCCAATCACGGCAGCGGCTTCGTCAAGATCGTCCGCGACAAAGCGGAAACGAGTTACCAGGAACTGAGGACGCTTGCCGACCGGTGGCTTGCAACCGACTTTTCCAGAACCGGGCGCGAGCGGCATTACCGCGCGATTCAACCACGGCTGCTTTTCGAAGCCCTGCTTCTCGATGAACAAGGCAACATTCCCGCCGACTTCAAGATCCACTGCTTCAATCCCGAAGAAGGACCTTCCAAGCTGTTTGTCCTGCTGATCTCCGATCGCTATACGGGCCATCCGCGCGGAGATTTCTTCGATGAATCGTGGAACCATCTCGACATCAGGATCGGACACTATCCGCGTAGTGCGACGCCTTGCGAGCGCCCGGCCAACCTCGACGCGATCCTCGCCAAGGCAAGAGCGTTGTCGGCATCCTTCGACTATGTGCGCGTGGATCTTTATGCACCCGACTGCAAGATCTTCTTCGGCGAAATGACCTTCACGCCGGGCGGTGGACTATATCCCCTCTTCCCGGACAGCGTGGATTATCAGTGGGGGCAAATGTTGCAGGCAGCGCCTCTGTTATCCACGCCGAAAATGTCGACGCGGACGATCGGGTGAATCGGCGTGTGTGCGGTTGTCGAAACGCTGACACCGCCCGCATTGGTCACTCAGGCGTGACGTGAACACACTGAGCCATCGGTTCACGTCACGTCACATCGTTTCCCTAAGGCTCTTTCTCTTGAACAACGTCGCGTCTGCGGTTGCGTTGCATTTCGCAAGCCTTCGCTAACCCGAAGCGTTCGTGCGTTATCGATGGTTCAAGATTTCGATCACGCTCTTTGCATTGTCTTTACGACGCATTCACGTTTTTTCATATTACCGCCTCACAAAGCGCCGTTAAGGAAAAGCGTTTGCGCAACTCTGTAGTTCGAGAAGCGACCTGCAAATCCCGGCCGAATTCGTTCAGACTCGAAGTGTTCCGCGTAGTCCCTGGCGTCAACGCAGTCATCGCTTAACGCAGGTATCGAGGGCTCTCGACCGCGCCTCTGGTCAAGGCAGCGCAGGCATCATTTCGCCTTCGATTTATTAGTTCGCATTCCTACTATGTCTAAAGAATGGCGATTTTATCGCAGAGTAATTGGAGTTTTCCGCGAGAAGGCGGATTAGCATATTCGATGATTGATCGACGTAGATTTTTAGCTAGCCTGGGCGCGTTGTCCGGAACCTATACATTGGCCGCCTGCGGAGGTGGAAGCGAAAGCGACGTACCGAACTCGACATCGAGCGCTTCCGGGCGGTCCAGACAACTGAATCCCACTGCAAGAGCGGAGTCGCAAGGCCCATCGCCGGATGGCACGACCATTCCTGACGCAACCGCGATCGTGGACAAACGCGGCTCCGTCTGGACGGTGAATAACGGCGTCGTATTTCAGAACGACACGGCAATATCCATTGCCAACGTTTTGATGCTTCTCTGGTCGGGCGGCAAGATCTATCAGAGAAACACGAGCGGGCAATTCTATGTGTGGTCGAATGACTGGCTACTTTGCCGCGACCCGCGCACACCGCTCGCAGCGCAATCCGGCATGTTCTTCGGCATGAACGGTCATTACGATTATCTCTACACGCCCGCGCAAACCATCGCCATTTTGAATGGCATGGGTTGCAGTATCTATCGGCTCGGGTGCAATGAGACGTCGGCTGAACTCAGACCTGTCGCAAGGATGGCGAGGGCCATGAACGGAACGGGCATCGAACTGTTCTGTCTGATTCAACAAGGATTGACGGATGACTGGGGTAACCTGTTCGGGAGCGAGGCCGCGGCCTACGCAAAGGCCTACAGCACAGGCGTGACGGTCGCGAGCACGCTGAAGCCGTACGGCGTGACGATGTACGAATGCGGCAACGAACTCACGCGCCGAGCTCAGACTGTAATCGACTCGAATCGCGCCGGAACGGATGTCGCCGACTTCAACAACGATAACTGGCCGGTCATGCGCGGCGTCATGCGCGGATTGATCGACGGCGTGAAGGCCGCGCAGCCCGACGCCATGTGCGGCATCAACTTCTGTGTGGCGGATATCGGTGCATCGGACGCGTTATGGGAAGGCAATCAGCCGGACGGCACGAGCGGTCATCCCGTAGTCCGCTGGGACATGACGACATGGCATAACTACGAGGTCTATGGCGATTTGTTCGATATCGGTTCGGATGGCGCGGGCCCGCACTTCGACCTGCCGCAATACTGCAAGGCGCGTTACGGCGTTCCCTTCATGATTACCGAGTGGAATGCCAATCCCGAACAAAGCGACGACTACCGGAGCGCGTTCGTGCAGTCCCGATTGCAATCGTTCTACGACGCCCGCAAGACGCACAACATTCAATCCACCATGTATTACGTGCTCGACAGCGGCGACCACACCTTCGGCATCATGCACAACAGCGTGCCGATCTTGCCGACGTATCTGAGCTTCGTGAATTTCGTCCGCTCGCACGCGGATTCCTGAAACCGCGCAAACCGCATCACGTTGCGATCTCGCGCGCTTCGCCCGCGCGCGCCTCGACCAGAATGGCCTCCAGTTCCGCGTGCAACGTGCGGTTGTTGAAGTTCGTTTCGATAGTGTGCCGCGCGGTCGCGCGCATCTTGTCGGTGTCGATCTGTCCTTTGGCGATTTTTTCGAGCGCGGCGGAAATGCTCGGCCCCGAGCGCTCGTCGACGAGCACGCCGGTCTCGCCATCCACCACAAGTTCGGGAATGCCGCTATGACGCGTTGCGACGACGATCGCGCCGGTAGCCATTGCTTCCATGATCGACACCGGAATGCCTTCCATGTCGCCGTTGGCGGCCGTCACGGACGGCAGCAGAAACACGTCGGTGCGCTTTAGTTCCGCGAACACTTCGTCCTGTGCGCGCGCGCCGAGAAAGTTGACCGGATTGCGGTTATTCGCGGCCATCGCGCGCAAGTCGGCCTCAAGTGGGCCGTAGCCGATCACGTTGTATTCCACGGGCAGGCTGCAATCGCGAACGCCGGCAATCGCATATTCAAGGCCTTTTTTCTCGACGAATCTTCCCACGCTCAGCACTTTGAGCGGGCGTCCGGGCTTCTGCTTGTCGGTGGCAAGCGGCAGTTGCTCGACATCCACTCCCACGTGATGCACGAGCGTCCGCGATGCAGGCGCGCCCCAGTCGATCAGGCGCATCCGCCAGAATTCGCTGACCGGCAGCGACAGCGACCCCCGTCCGAAGAGCTGCTTGTAGTGCGGCAGATAACGCTTGACGAGCGCTTCATCGCTCATGTCGAAGCCATGAAAGACGGTGGAGATAGGGCCTTCAAAGTAGCCCGCATCGCGCAGATACATGGCGCGCACGCCGAGGGGACCGAAATGTGCGATCACCGCATCGAAACTTTCGTGCGACATCGCTCCGCCGCCCGAGAGGTCGAACAGCGTCGAGCGGCAACCGGATGTCGCCGCGCGCCAGGCCACGCCGATGCGTTTGCGTCCTTCCGGCGTTGACAGTGAGCTCAGTCCGAAGCGCGCCAGATGCGCAATGCGTGCCGCCGTGCCCTGTTTGCGACGAAATATGCGTAATTCGATCTGGCCTTTGAGCGGATCGTCGGCGCCTTCGTCATAGCGCGCGGCAAGGACGACCACATGATGTCCTCGTTCCGCGAATCCCGCGATCTGACGGACCACGAAGGTTTCCGATGCAACAGGATAGCTGTCGACAACAAACGCGATTTTCATGCGCCTCTCCGCTTCCGCATCATTTTTCATGATGCGGGTACGCTAGTAAGGGGGACGAATCAAATGGTGTGCACGCTTGCCATGCCTTGTTGTCCACACCTGCCCATCGTTCGATAGTGCTCAGGCCAGCATAGTCCAAAATGCCACGCATTGTTGCTTTGCCGCTGGCGCTTCGTTCATCGGTGCCTTTATCTTTGCGCGTCGATGCGCAATTACGCACACCGATGGATCATGCTTTCATCGCGGCAAGTTCCAGACCATGTTGAACAAAGGCGTGAGTCACGCCTTAGGGCCGACAACATGAGCAAGCAATTTGCCAGACCGTCGAACGCAACATACTCGCGCACACGCCAACGCTCGCGATCGCTTGAGGAATGAACGAAGCAGCCACTGGTTAAATTCCACACGTTATGTATTTTTCGTGGAATAAGTGCTCACTATTCGTCTGAATATTGTAAAAAGGCACCGGGACGGTCGCTTCGGCCTCTTAACGGACGCGCTCCTATCGCCTGCGCCCGAGCATCGACATACCCGCAAACTGTGCCGCGTCGCCAAGCGCTTCTTCCACGCGAATCGCCTCGTTCCACTTGGCCATGCGTTCCGAGCGCGAGAACGAGCCGACTTTGAGCTGGCCCGCATTCCAGCCAACGGCAAGATGCACGATGGTCGTATCCTCCGTCTCACCCGAGCGCGCCGATACGATCGTGCCAAACCCCGCGTTCTTTCCCGCTTCGAGCGCCGCATACGTCTCCGTCACCGTACCCGCCTGATTCAACTTGATGAGGACAGCGTTGACATCGCGTCGCTCGGCGGCCTTTGCGATGCGCGCCGCGTTCGTCACGAGGTAATCGTCGCCGATCACCTGCACGCGTTCTCCCACCGCTGCCGTGAATCGGCGCAAGCCGGCCGCATCGTCCTCGCTCAACGGGTCTTCCATCGACACGATCGGGTAACGGTCGCACCATCGGAGCATCAGTTCGCACATGGCGTCGCTGTCGAGCTCGCGGCGCTCCAGGCCGAGCTTGTAACGCCCGCCCGAGCCGAATTCGGATGCGGCGATATCGAGCGAAATGGCGACTTGCTCGCCCGGAACGAACCCCGCTTCTTCGATAGCCGCGACGAGCGTATCCAGCGCCGCTTCGTTGCTCTCGAACACGGGCCAGTGCCCGCCTTCGTCGGCGACACCGGCAAGATGACCACGCTTCGCCATGATCCTGCCCGCAGCCAGATAGACCTCGGCGGTAATCTCCAGCGCTTCGTCGAAACTTTTCGCGGATGGCGCCATGACCATCAGGTCCTGAATGTCGATACGCCGGCCAGCATGCGCGCCGCCGCCGAAGATCTGGATTTCCGGGCTCGGAATGCTGACGGTTCGGCCGTTGGCGACATAAGCCCACAGCGGCTGCCGACGGTCTGCCGCCGCGGCATGCAGAACCGCAAGCGACGTCGCGACCAACGCATTGCCGCCAAGCCGCGATTTGTCCTCGGTGCCATCGAGCTCGATCAGACGCGCATCGATTTGCGTCTGCCCGAGCGCATCCATGCCGATCAGCGCCGCCGCGATTTCATCGTCGATACCGCGTAACGCATCGCTCACGCCGAAGCCGCCCAGCGCGGCCGCCCCGTCGCGCCGATCCACCGCCTCGAAACGCCCGCGAGAAGCGCCCGCCGGGGCCATGCCGCGTCCTTTGGCGCCGCTTGCCAGCGTCACTTCCACTTCCACGGTCGGACGTCCGCGCGAATCCCAAATGCGGCGGCCGTGGACGGATGTAATCGCGCTGCTCATATTCAGACTCCCGCGGGTTTATCGATGGATGCCGCCTCGTTCCAGCGCTTTCGCCATTGCTCAAGGGAATCGACCGGTTCGATGAGAAGGCCGCGCGCAAGTTCGCGCACCGCCTGTATGGCGGCTGGATCTTGCAGATACTCGACGGGCGATTTGCCATCGACCCGCGCGAGCAACAACGCCGGCAAGAGCCGCGCGCAACGCAGATCTATCCGTTCCGCTGGTTCCCAATCGACGGCCGCCAGATATCGACCGCTCAGGGCGTCGAAGCTTCCGGCATAGCGTTCTCGCCAATGCGGATTGAGAAAGCTCTTCAGGACGAAGTGATTCAGGCAGAACGCGAGGTCGAAGGCCGGATCGCCGTAGGTTGCGCATTCGGCATCGAGGAAGACGGGGCCGTCGGCACCGCACAGGACGTTCTTCGGGCTCACGTCGCCATGAACCAGCGCGATGCGCGCAGCCGAAACCGAATCCGCCAGATCGCCGAGTGTGTTCGCCAGGTCGGGATGACGCGCGGCTGTCGCCCGCAGATAAGGCTCGATGCGGATGGACTCGAAGGTATCGTGATTCGCGAACTGCGCCGCGAGCGCAGCCGAACCCGCGCTTCTCTCATGAATCTGCGCAAGAAGGAAACCGACTTGCGCGGCGAAAGTGTCGTCGATCTCGCCTTTCAGCAGCTTCGCCTTCCAGACGGGGTTATGTTCCGCCGGAAGATACGCCATCGCGAAGCAGCCGAGCGGCGCGTCTTCGAACAGAATCGCAGGCACCGCGTGCGGCAGCCAGGTCGCGACACAGCGCAGCCACGCGGCTTCGGCGGCATTGCGGCTGACGGGCGCATGCCAGTCCGCCGCGACCTTGAGCTTGCCGAGCGCGCGCTTGATGCAGAACGTAGCGCGGCGCGCATCGACGCGCCAGATATCCGAAGACACGCCACCCGTCAGGCGCGTGAAGCGCGGTTCTTCGTCGGCATCGAGCAGGCGATGCTGGCGCAACGCGTCAACAAGGTGCGCGAGGTCGGTGGCTTCGGTCATCGAATGTCGGCCGGGCGTTTGGCGAGTTTGTCAAAGTAGGTCCCGGCCTCATGTTATGGGATCGCGCAAGCAGGTGCAACGCGGATGGTAAAGTCACCAGACCATCACATCCGAGGACCGCATATGCGTCTCTTGCTCGCACTCATCCTTCCGTGGCTGCAGTTCTTCACGATCGGCCGACCGATTGCCGGCATCATCTGCCTGCTTCTTCAGATCACGTTGATTGGCTGGATTCCCGCCGCGATCTGGTCGGTCTACGCGCTCAGCCAGTACAACACCGAGAAGAAAATCCAGCGCGCTTTCGGAGCGCGCGGCTGACAGGCAGAACGCGCGGGCGTCAATGGGAATGGCGCGGAACATCGGCGCCACGGCATCCCACGAGAAAGTCGAAGTCGCAGCCCTGATCGGCTTGCAAAACGTGATCGATGTACAGCTTGCCGTAGCCGCTCGTGTTCTCGCCCGCTTTGCGCGGTTCTTCCGCCCAGCGGGCGAGCCGCGTCCTCAGCGTCTCGTCGCTGATGTCCAAATGCAGGCGCCCCGCGAAGCAGTCCATCTCGATCCAGTCGCCTTCTTCCACCACCGCGAGCGGACCACCGGCGCGCGCTTCGGGCGCTACATGCAGCACCACCGTGCCGTAAGCCGTGCCGCTCATGCGGGCGTCGGAGATGCGCACCATGTCGGTCACGCCCTGCGCCAACAGCTTCGGCGGCAAGCCCATGTTGCCGACTTCGGCCATGCCCGGATAACCCTTCGGGCCGCAGTTCTTCATGACCAGGATCGAATCGGCGGTGACGTTCAATTCGGGATCGCCGATCCTCGCCTTGTAATCGTCGAAGTTCTCGAACACGACCGCCCGGCCGCGATGCTTGAGCAACGCCGGCGTCGCGGCGGACGGCTTGAGCACCGCGCCGTTCGGCGCGAGATTGCCTCGCAAAATGCACAGCGCGCCGTCTTCCACGAGCGGGCGGTCGAGTGGACGAATCACCTCGGCGTCGTGGATGGGCGCGTCTTTCGTGTTGTCCCAGAGTGAGCGGCCGTTGGCCGTCAGCGCGTCGGGATACGGCAGCAAGCCCGCTTCGCCCAGACGCCGGATCACGCCGGGCAAACCGCCCGCGTAGTAAAACTCTTCCATCAGAAAGCGTCCGGACGGTTGCAAGTCGACGAGCGTCGGCGTGCCGCGGCCGATGCGCGTCCAGTCGTCGAGTTCCAGGTCCACGCCGATACGGCCGGCAATCGCCTTCAGATGGATGGTCGCATTCGTCGATCCGCCAATTGCCGCGTTGACGCGAATCGCGTTTTCGAACGCCTGCCGCGTAAGGAGTTTCGAGAGCCGCAAGTCGTCGAGCGCCATCTCCACGATCCGCATGCCCGACATGTGCGCGAGCACGTAGCGCCTGGCATCCACCGCGGGAATCGCCGCGTTGTGCGGCAAGGTCACGCCGAGCGCTTCGGCCATGCACGCCATGGTCGATGCCGTCCCCATGGTGTTGCAGGTTCCAGCCGAACGCGACATGCCCGCTTCCGCCGACATGAATTCATGCAGCGTGATCTTGCCCGCCTTCACCTGCTCGCTCAGTTGCCACACGACGGTGCCCGAACCGATATCGCGACCCTGATGCTTGCCGTTGAGCATCGGGCCGCCGCTGACCGCGATCGCGGGCACGTCGCAACTCGCCGCGCCCATCAGCAAGGCGGGCGTGGTCTTGTCGCAGCCGACCAGCAGCACGACGGCATCGACGGGATTGCCGCGAATGGATTCCTCTACGTCCATGCTGGCGAGATTGCGCGTCAACATGGCTGTAGGCCGCAGATTCGATTCGCCGTTGGAAAACACCGGAAACTCCACCGGAAAGCCGCCCGCCTCGAAGACGCCGCGCTTCACGTGCTCCGCGATCTTCCTGAAATGCGCGTTGCAAGGCGTGAGTTCCGACCACGTATTGCAGATGCCGATAATCGGCTTGCCCTGAAACTCGTGGTCCGGAATGCCCTGATTCTTCATCCAGCTTCGATACATGAAGCCGTTCTTGTCCTGGGTTCCGAACCATTGAGCGGAACGGAGCAGGCGTTTTTCATTGGGCATGACGGATTCTCGACGAGGGTGGCAGGGTGTGCGTGCTTATGTGCGTGATTCAGGTTCTGGGGACCATCGCGAGCGGCTCGGCTTTGCTCGCGGTATCGGACGGCAAAGGCGTGCGCGGCTCTTTCGACCCGATGCCTTCGCCGAGCTTCGTCCCATTCGATTTACGGCGCGCGGCATGACGTTCGATGACTCGCTGCAGCAGACAGAACGCGCACAGAAGCGCGCCGATCACGATGCGCGTCCACCATGAACTGAGCGTGCCGTCGAAGGTAATCAACGTCTGGATGGTGCCGAGAATGCCTACGCCGAACACCGAACCGATCACATAGCCCACGCCGCCCGTGAGCAGGGTTCCGCCGATCACCGTCGCGGCGATGGCGTCGAGTTCCATGCCCTGCCCTTGCAATCCGTAGCCCGAGAGCACGTATAGCGTGAACACCACGCCGCCGAGCGCCGAGCAGAAACCCGAGAGCGCATAGACGCCGACCTTGGTGCGCGCGACGGGCAAGCCCATCAGCAGCGCCGAGCGTTCGTTGCCGCCGACCGCATACACGTTGCGTCCGAAGCGCGTGAAGTGGGCGACGAAGATCGCCACGATCAGCGTGACGATGGCGATCAGCGCGCCCGTCGTGAGCGACGCGCCGCCGACATCCACATGAAAGGCGGACAGCGCGCGGAACGTGGAATCGGTGATGGTGATGGATTGCGTCGTGATGAGAAAGCAGGCGCCGCGCGCGAGGAACATCCCGGCCAGCGTGACGATGAACGGTTGCAGCCTGAAGAAGTGGATGAGCGCGCCCATCGCCGCGCCATAGCAGGCGCCGAAGGCCAGCACGAGCGGCACGATGATCCACACCGGCCAGTGCAGACGTTCGGCGAACACGGCGCACAGGATCGTCGTCAGAGCGACGACCGAGCCGACCGACAAATCGATGCCGCCCGACACGATCACGAACGTCATGCCAATGGCGACGATCAGCAAGAACGCGTTGTCGATCAGCAAGCCGAGCAGCACTTGCAGCGAGAAGAAGCCGGTGTACATCACCGAGCCGAAGCCGAACAGAGCCGCGAACAGAACGACGGTGACGACGATAGGCAAGATGCGCGGGTCCGTCAGACGGTCGAAGAAACTTTTCATCGGGATGCCTCCGCGAGCGGCTGTTTCGAAGCGGACGTAAAGACGCGTCGCAACTGCCGCATCAGCACGGCGCGCGCGGTGGACGACTGAATCACGCTGACGACGAGCACCACCGCTGCCTTCACCACGAGCGTCGCTTCGGGCGGCACACCGATGGAATAAGTCGTGTAGGTGAGCGTCTGGATGATGAGCGCGCCGAGCACCGTGCCTGCAAGACTGAAGCGCCCGCCGAGCAGCGAAGTGCCGCCGAGCGTGACGGCGAGAATCGCGTCGAGTTCGAGCAGGAGACCGGCGTTGTTGCCGTCGGCGCTGCGCACGTTCGAACTGGCGAGAATGCCCGCCATGGACGCCGTCAACCCGGAGAATGCATACACGCCGAACACGATCACGTTCGAGCGCAAGCCGACGAGCCGGGTTGCAACCGGATTCACGCCGATAGCCCGAATGAAAAGCCCGAGCGCGGTGCGATCGACGAGAAGCGCCGTGAGGATGAGCGCGCCCGCCGCGATCCACACGGAACACGGGACGCCCGCCAGATAGCCGCCGCCGACCATCAAATAAGCCTGCGCGCCGATCGGGATGATCTGGCCGCCCGTCAGCAACTGCGCGACGCCGCGTCCCGCAACCATCAGGATGAGCGTCGCGATGATCGGCTGCATGCCGATGAACGCCACCAGCAAGCCGTTCCACATGCCCGCGAGAACGCCGACCGCGAGCGCCGCCGCGATGGCAAGCGTCACGCGGGAAGGATCGTCGGCGAGGATCGTGGCGGCCGTCGCGCCGGCAATCGCGACGATCGCGCCCACCGAGATATCGATGCCGCGCGTCGCTATCACGAGCGTCATGCCGAGCGAGACGAGCACGAGCGGCGCCGCGCGATTCAGAATATCGACGGGCGCGCCGAACAGGTGGCCATCGAGCATGGCAATCGACAGGAACCGCGGGTTATGCGCCAGATCGAGCAGACACAGCGCGACGAGCGTCACGCAGGGCCACACGAGCGGATGCTGCAAGACACCTTTGATACGGTTCATTGCGATCCTCCCGCGATCAGCCGATACACCTCGTCTTCCGAGGTCGTATGTCCCGCGACCTCGGCGACCTTGCGCCGGTCGCGCAACACCGCAATCCGGTGACTCACGCGCACGACCTCGCTCACTTCGGACGAGATGAAGAGAATGCCGAGCCCTTTCGCGCAGAGCGCGAGCACGCGGTCCATGATCTCGAACTTCGCGGCCACGTCTATGCCGCGCGTCGGTTCATCGAGAATCAGCATGCGCGGCTCCGTTGCAAGCCAGCGCGCGAGCAGCACCTTTTGCTGATTGCCGCCAGAGAGCAGACCGATAGGCTGCTCGGCATCGCGCGCCTTGATGCCTAGCTGCTCGATATAGTCGTCGGCGATCTCGCGTTGCTTCGCCTTCCGAATGCAGCGCCAAAGCCCGAGCCGCGCCTGAAGCGCCAGGACGATGTTCTCGCGAATCGACAGGTCCGCGACAATGCCTTCCTTCTTGCGATCCTCCGGGCAATAGCCGATGCCCTGACGCACCGCATCGCGCGGCGAATGCAGCTTGACCGGCTTGCCGGACACCTTCGTCGCGCCTGCATCGGAACGCTCCGCGCCGAAGAGAAGCCGCGCGGTTTCCGTGCGCCCCGAACCGAGCAAGCCCGCGAGCCCGAGTATCTGACCCGGCTGCACGTCGAGATCCACGGGATTCATCAAGCCGCGACGGCCCACGCCGCGCATTTCGAGAAACGGCGCAGCCGCGCCTCGTTGCGCGGGCGGCTCGGAAGCCGCGCGCTTCAGGCGCTCGGTCATGCGTTCGTGGCCCACCATCTTCGACACGAGCAGTTCGACCGGAAGATCTTTCGCGAGATATTCGCCTTCGCGCTCGCCATTGCGCATGACCGTGATGCGATCCGATACCGCATAGGTCTGTTCCAGAAAGTGCGTCACGAAGAGAATCGCGAGACCTGAATGGCGGAGCTTGCGCAACACGTCGAAGAGTCGCGTGACTTCGCCGTCGTCGAGACTGGAGGTCGGTTCATCGAGGATCAGGACGCGCGCATCGACCGACAAGGCACGCGCAATCGCCACCATCTGTTGCACGGCGATGGGATACGTATCGAGCGATTTCGTGACGTCCACCGGAACGTTGAGGTCCGCGAGCGCCTTTTGCGCCCGCACGTGGATGCTCTTCCAGTCGATCGCGCCATGCCGCTTCAACTGCCTGCCGGCGAAGACGTTCTCCGCCACCGAGAGATTCGGACACAGGTTCACTTCCTGATAGAGCGTGCGAATTCCGGCGGCTTCCGCTTCCATGGGCGCGGCGAAATTCACGGGACTGCCACCGAGCCGGATCTCGCCTGCATCGTGCTCGTGGACGCCCGTCAGCACATTGATGAGCGTCGATTTGCCGGCGCCGTTCTGCCCCATCAACGTATGAATCTCGCCCGGAAACAAACGAAAATCGACGTCGTGCAGTGCGCGCACGCCGGGGAACGACTTGGACAAACCGATGGTTTCGAGCACGGGTGTGTCGGTCATGGATATCGCCGGAAAGGGAATGAGTCGTCCATCGCGCTCACATGATGGCGCGATGGACGTGCGATGGCGCCCGAGCTTCAGTATTTGCGCTGCGGCAGCGTGGCCGCGGCGACGCTCATCGGGAAGATGGTCTCTTCGGTCACGATACGCTTGGGCAGTTCCTTGCCCGCGACCACATCCTTCACCGCGGTCATCAACTGCGGGCCGAGCAGCGGACTGCATTCCACGTCCACGTTGATCTTGCCCGCGACCATGGCGTCGAAACCGCCCTTGGTTGCATCGAACGAAACGACCGTGATGTCCTTGCCCGGCTTCATGCCCGCCTCCTCCATTGCCTGAATGGCGCCGAGCGCCATGTCGTCGTTATGCGCGTAGACCACGTTGATCTGCTTGCCGTAGGTCTTCGCGAAGGCTTCCATGACCTGCTTGCCGCCAGCGAGCGTGAAGTCGCCGCTTTGCGAGGCGATCACCTTGAACTTGGGATCGTTCTTGATGACTTCGAGCAGACCCGCACGCCGGTCGTTCGCCGGCGCCGATCCCACCGTGCCCTGCAACTCGACGATATTGATCGGCCCCTTCTCGTTCTTGTAGCGTTCTTCCAGCCACTTGCCGCCGCGCCGGCCTTCTTCGAGGAAGTCCGAGCCGATCATCGTCACATAGAGCGACTTGTCTTTCACGTCGATGTTGCGGTCGGTCAGGATCACGGGAATCTTGGCGTTTTTCGCTTCGATGAGAATCGGCTCCCAGCCCGACTCGACGACCGGCGAGAACGCGATCACATCGACCTTCTGCGCAATGTAGGAGCGTATGGCCTTGATCTGATTTTCCTGCTTCTGCTGGGCGTCGGAGAATTTGAGGTTGATGCCCGCGTCTTTCGCGGCGGACTTGACCGAGACCGTATTGGCCGTGCGCCAGGCGCTCTCCGCGCCGACCTGTGCGAAGCCGAGCGTGATCTTCTTGTCGTCGGCGTGTGCATTCACACTCGCGGCGAGTACCAGCACCGAACCAAGCATTGCGCCGAGCACCGCGCGTCGGGTCTGTTTCATGGCTGTCTCCTGATTGGATCATGTGCGCCGCGGCTCGAAGTCCGGGGTCGAAGGCTCAGGCTGAGCCCCCGGCAAGGTTAGCCCTCACTCCCATGATGGTCCAATCACTTATTCAGCGATCCCGATACCAATGTTGATATAGTGGAAAACGCGATTCGGGCTTACCCGGTCAGGCGCTCAGGGCATCGGCGGACACGCCGTATACTTCGGCGGCGGCGTCGTGAAGCGCATGCAGCACCACGGTCGCCGCGGGCGAGAGCGCATGCGCTTGCCGCGTGATGATGCCGAATGCATCCATGCGGCAAGGCAGGTCGATTGCAAGACGCTTGAGCGTGCCGAAGCGCTCGTATTGCCGCGCCACTTCATCGGGCATGACGGCGAGCATGTCGCTCTGCAACAGAAGGCTCGATATCGCCAGAAAGTTGTTGGTGTTGACCACATTCCGCGGCGGGTTCAGCCCAAGCTCCGCGAACGCCATGTCGATACGATGCCGCAAGACACTCCCCGGCGGATGCAGCACCCATTCGGCGTCGGCGATACCGCTCATGGTGAGCCCCGCAATCTGTTCGAGCGGATGCCCGGGGCGCACCACCACGCACAGCGGTTCATCGGCGATGGGCGCGTATTGCACGGCGGGCTTAAGTTGCACGTGCTGCTGGAGCACGCGGCCGATCATCACGTCGAGTTGCCCCTGCGTGAGAAGCGGCAGCATGACATCGGAAGTCTCCACCTGCAGCCAGATTTGCAGTTGCGGATACTGCGCCTTCACGCGTCCGATGGCGAGCGGAACCATTCTAGCCGTTGCCGCCGCGATTACGCCGACGCGCACTTCGCCCACCAGACCGGCGCGCAAGGCGGCAATCTCGTCTTGCGCCTTGTTGAGATTCGACAGCACCATGCGCGCATGACGGATCATCACTTCGCCGTAGAGCGTCGCCTGCATGCCGTGCGGCGTGCGATCGAAGAGACGCACGTCCAGCACATCTTCGAGTTCCTTCAGAAGCCGCGATGCCGCTGGCTGCGTCATGCCGAGGACATCGGCGGCACGGCGCACGTTGCCCTCTTCCTCCATCGCGGCGAGCAACAAGAGCTGGCGCGTCTTGAGCCGCGCGCGCACGAACCAGTTCGAGTGTCCCTGTGTCAATGCCGTCTCCCGGTTTTATGTTGTGGTCGCCCGATGCCTGGCGTTATCGCCCGGCGCGCAACTCGCGCACGCCACGTCCGAGCCTGCGGCGCAGCAAGGTGCGCAAGGTCGCCGTATCGGCATAGCCGACTTCGCTTGCAATCTTCTCGATGTCGTAGCCGATAGCGACGAGGTGCTGCGCGCGTTCTATGCGCAAGTCCTGAAAGAACGCCAGCGGCGACTTGCCGAGCACCGACTCGGTACGGCGCTGCAACGTGCGCGGCCCGACCGACAAGGCACTCGCCGCCGCCTGAAGCGAAAAGCCCGCCGCGAGATTGTCGCGCGCCCATCGCTCGAAACGCGCGACTAAAGGGTCGGCATGCGCGAGATGATCGGGGATGATGTATTCCGCCTGCGACGCACGCTTGTCGATGAGCATCATGCGAGCGACACGCGTCGCCAGTTCGGGACTCGTCTGACGCAGCAACCATAACGCGAGATCGAGATGACCCATTGCGGAGCCCGCCGTGACGACGCCTTGCGATGCGACGACCATGCGCGAATCGTCGAGCATGACGGCCGGATAGCGCTGTCGGAAAAACGGTGCAAGCGACCATGTGGTCGTGGCCTCGCGATGATCGAGCAAACCGGCTTCGGCCAATATGAACGTGCCGATGCACGCCGCCGCTACGCCCGCGCCCGCAGCGTGCCGCGCTTGCAGATAAGCGATCGCCTCGCGCGTGTCGCGACGTTCGAGCGCCTCGGCAAGCCGCTCTGGCTGCCTCACGTTCAGCGCGGGCACGACGATCCAGTCTGGCGACGGCGCGCTGCTCGCCAATTCGACCGAAGTCGACAAGCCATGCGCGGTGCGAACACGTCTGCGCATGCCGATGAGCCTCACCTCGAACGGCGCGGCCTCGAACCCTTGCGCGGCGGCCAGTTCGTTGGCCATCGAAAAGGTATCGAGAAACACGGTCAGTCCGGTGTCGAACAGGCCGTCGAGCGCGAGGATTGCCAGTCTCATGTCGCAAATAGTGCTAATAATGTCATTTGCGACTATAGCCCCGTGCGCCCGGGCCGTCTAGACTGCACAGCAATCACACGCCATTGGAGCGCCCATGAGCCATCCGAAACCTGCCGACCTCGACCGCCCTATCTGGGAGGCGCTGACGACCCGACACGCACACCTCGCGCTCGGCGACACGCTCGTTCGTCGATATCATCCCGACGTCGCGCCGTTCGCCGCGCTGGCAACCGCAACGCCGGATGCGTATGCCGCCCTTCACCGCCTTCTGCAGCCTGGACAGCAAGTGGCCTTGCTCTCCACGGAGCCCTTGCCGTCATACGATGCCTTGCAGATAACGCGTGTCGGCATCCTTCATCAGATGGTCGCGAACACTCGCAAAGCGCCCAAAGCCGCAAGCGTCGAAAAGCTGGATGTGATCCGACTCACCCAGGCAGATAACGACGACATGCTGGATCTTGCCGGAAGAACGAGGCCCGGGCCGTTCTCCGTGCGGACCCGCGAGACGGGCGATTACATCGGCGTGCGAGACAACGGGCGACTCATTGCAATGGCCGGTGAACGCCTGCATCTAGATGGTTACGTCGAGATCAGCGCCGTATGTGTCGATGAAACGCATCGCGGCAGAGGCCTTGCCGGGCGGCTCATGCAGATCCTGCAACGAGAGATCGAGGCGCGCGCGGAGACACCGTTCTTGCACGTGTTCAGCGACAATCTCGCGGCTATCGGTCTATATGAACGTCTCGGCTTCGAGTTGCGGCGCGCGTTTCATCTCGCGCGAGTCGAGCATGCGGCCTCGCGCGAATCGATTTGAAGCATCAGGCGTCAGGCATCAAGGCGCGGTGCCGACCGGTTCGCCGCGCCGCTTCTCGGACACAGCCGCGAGCGTCACGCGATTGCGTCCGCCGCTCTTCGACACATACAAGGCTTCGTCGGCGCGGCGCATGGCGTCGTCGATAGTCGAGCCGCTATCGGGTCGAGCCACCACCACGCCGATGCTCACGGTCGTCGGAGGAAATTGCTGGCGAAGTCGCGCGCCGTTCGAATTGGCCACGTCGATACGCATGGCCTCCGCCTCCGCCTCCGCGCGGCTGCGGGTGCAGTCGGCGAGCGCCACGACAAACTCCTCGCCGCCGTAGCGCGCGACCAGATCGTGCGGTCCTCTCGCATGCTTCACGAGACATTCGGCGATGAACTGCAACGCCCGGTCGCCGGCTTCGTGGCCGTGCGTGTCGTTGTAAGCCTTGAAGCGATCGGCATCGACGAAAAGCAGCGCGACCGGATAATCTTCGCGCGCCGCCGAGGTCCAGAGTTCGTCGAGCGCCGCATCGAGCTTGCGGCGGTTGGCGACGCCGGTCAGACCGTCCGTGTCCGCGATCTCGACGAGCTTCGCCTGCGCCGCGTCGCGCTGGCGCACCGCGAAGACCAGCAGCCAGACCACGATGGTGAACGCGCCCGCCACGGCCACCACCAGCGTGCCGATGATGAGCGAGTGCTGCTGCCACTCCGAGGTCACGTCGTCCTTTCCGAGCGCCACCATCATCACGAGATTGCTGCCGCGCACGCGCGCAAACGTCATGATGCGGTCGACGTTGTCGACGGGCGAGCGCGCGTCGAACGAGCCGCTCTCGACGCCGAACATCTTCGAGAAGATCGGCCAGCCGCGAATGCTGCTGACGCTGCCCGGACGCAGCTTCGGATTGCGCGCGACGATGTCGCCATCGCTCTGTACGATCGTCGCCGCGCTTTCGTGGCCGAGCCTGATGTCATCCACCAGTTGCTGGAAGTAATCGAGGTTGATGGAGATGAGCGCGACACCGCCGAAGCTGCCATCGGCTTTGGAGATCCGCCGGCTGAGGGCAATCGATGGCGCGCCGTTTCGCAGACGCGACGCGTACGGCTTCGAGATGAAGAGCCCGACATTCGGATTGGCGCGATGCACCTTGAAGTAATCCCGATCGGAGAGATCGACGGTCGGAAGAAGCCGCGCCCGGCCCTGCACGATCCGGCCGTGTTCGTCGAGCGCATAGATGCCGCTGATATAAGCGGCGGTGGTCGAACGGTCGAAGAGAATCTGCCGGCGCAGTTCAGGCGGCAGCTTCAATATGGTCGGGTCCGCCATGCCGTCGACGACGGCCTGCAGCGAGAGATCGTAGATTTCGAGGTTTCTCGACATGTCGCGCGCGAGCGCCACCGCGACGTTCGCCGACGTGCGGCGCGCCTTCGCGATAGCTTCCTCGCGGCTCGAGATCAGCACCGCGACGGTGGCGATCAGCACGATAACGCTCGCCAGTGTCGCGCCGAGCGCAACCAGCACCGAGTGTCTGTCGACCCACGATGCCGGGCTTTCTGCTCGGACGCTCCTCTTGAACCACGGTCCCAACGATTCTCTCCTGCCGAACCCCGCCACGCGACGCTCGACGACTCGCTTTCTTATTCGTTGCTAAAGAGCCGGTTTAGCGGACTTCTGCTCGCTGTCCGCGCGGCTCGCATCAAGGTTTACGGCCAGATTGCGCAACTTTTGAGCCCGTGCCGGCCAAACGATGAACGCGGAGTTTACCGGAGCCCGAGCCATGCGCCACGGCCATTCCGCTGCCGCCTAGCAATCAAAAAACCACAGGCAATTAAGTCGGCAACAAGCCGTGCTACCATCAACCGTATGAGTATTATGAAATAGTAGGTACGTCTTACGACGTCCAGACCTTCCCCGTTCGCCCGACAAAGCCCCCTTCGGCAAAATGCGAGCAAGCTTAGCGGAGCGAACATCCGCAGCTAGGAACCAGGCGTGATACGGGGAGGAGGTCGCGGGCGCGCCACCGCCAAGGAATTTGAATCGATGTTTCGCGCAAACATGTGCCGGCGTCGGATGACTCCCCTTAGCGTGACCGGGGTGTTTAATGACTGAGTTCGCGACTCAACATTCCGACCCGTCGGACCGGGTTTCGTTTCCTCCGCTCAATTTCAGGGCTGCCCGCCGGCGGCTCGTCCTCGCGCTGACCGCCTCGGTGGTCGTGCCGCTGAGTCTGTCGGCGCTTTACGCCTACTACACCTACGAACGTGCGGTCGCGGAGCAGTCGGAGATACTCAATCGGCTGGCGTGGGTCGCGGAAGGCAAACTCACCAATCTGCTCGACTCGAACCGCGACCTCATCTCGCGCGTCCAGGACGTGGTCGGAACGGCGGACGAGCGGCAGATTCTGCGCGAACAGGCAAGCCTGCACAAGAAACTCGAAGCGCTCG
This sequence comes from Caballeronia sp. LP006, assembly GCF_031450995.1. Lineage (NCBI taxonomy): Bacteria > Pseudomonadati > Pseudomonadota > Betaproteobacteria > Burkholderiales > Burkholderiaceae > Caballeronia > Caballeronia sp. LP006. The sequence continues at coordinate 949,932 of NZ_JARTVW010000003.1, forward strand.
TCGCCAATCATCCGCAGGTCGTCGCGCTCTCCATCGTCGATAAAAACGGCCAGTTGATCGTCAGCAGCCGCTTCTCCCCGACGCCCGACGTCTCTATCGGCGACCGCGGCGACTTCATGGCGACGCGCGCGGCCTCCTCGCAGCTCTATGTCTCGCTGCCCGAGCGCGGCCGCGTTCAGGGCACCGATATCGTGAACACGCTCGCCGCCCGCACCGCTCCCGACGGGCGCTTTCTCGGCGCCATCGTCGTTTCCCTGCATCGCTCCTACTTGCTGCAGTTCTATCAGCGGCTCATCGCCGAGACGCCTGCGTTGACGGTCGGCCTCTATCGCGCCGATGGCGGCATTCTGCTTCGCCTGCCCGCGCCACGTCTGGCGAACCCGCCACCGAAGCACGAGCCTCTCGCGGCCGCGTTCGCGCGAGGGGCGGAACAGGGCATCATCAAGATCGATTCGCCGCTGGACGGCACCCGCAAGATGCTCGCGTACCGGCGCGCCGGTCAGTACCCCGTCTACGTTTCCGCCGGCTACGCAATCGACGATGTGGTCAGCAACTGGCTGCGCGACGACATGTCCCTCGTGGCCGTCGCGCTGATTCCTTGCATGTGTCTGTGCGTGCTGATCGTGTTTTCGCTGCGGCGTCTTCGCGCGGAGGAAACCTCCTGGCAGAACTGGCGGCGCGAGCTGTCGCGGCGCCGCTCGGCGGAAGCAGCCACGCGCAAGATGCAGCGCATGGGCGCGCTCGGCAATCTCGTCGCGAGCGTCGCCCATGACTTCAACAATCTGCTGATGGTCGTGACGGCCAACATGGAGATCGTCCGGCGCAAGAACTACAACGGCGTCAAGAACGAGATCGATGCAGTGGAGCGCGCCTCCACGAGCGCACGGGCGCTCGCGCGCCGTCTCATGAGCGTGGCGCGCCGACAGCCGTTGCAGATGCAGACGCTGCTACCCGGCGCGTGGCTGCTCGAAACCGAGGCGCTGATCCGCTCGGCTGTAAGCAGCAAGGTCGCCGTGCAGATCGAAGTGGCGGAGGCGTCGTGGCCGATCAAGGTCGATCCGTCGGAGATCACTTCGGCGATCATCAACATCGCGGTCAATGCAAAGGACGCGATGCCGCAAGGCGGCACGTTTATCGTTCGCTGCAGGAACGTGGCGTTATCCCAAGGGCGCTACGAGCTCGAAGCCGGCGAGTATGTCGAATTCTCCTGCCAGGACAGCGGCACCGGCATGACGCGAGAAGTCGCGCAGCACGCGTTCGAGCCGTTGTTCACGACCAAGCAGGCTGGCGCGGGAACCGGGCTCGGCCTTGCACAAGTGCTCGCCATGGCCGAACAGGCGGGCGGCAAGGCACGCGTGGAAACCGATGTCGGGCGCGGCACCACAATCTTCTTCTACCTTCCGCACTGGACGGCGGGCGTCACGGAAGCATCGCCGGCGGAGCGCGAGGGTGCCATCGAACCGGGCGGCGCGAAGTCCACCATCCTGCTCGTCGAAGACAACGAGGAAGTGGCGGCAGGGCTCGTCGCCGTTCTCGATGTGCTCGGCTGGAGCGCGCGCCACGAGCCTTCCGGCGATGCCGCGCTCAAGGTGCTGGAAGAAGGCCTCGAATTCGACCTCGTTCTGTCCGACATCCAGATGCCCGGAACTTGCGATGGCATCGGCCTCGTCGAATGGATCAAGCGGCAACGCCCCAAGCAGGCCGTGACGCTGATGACGGGTTATGCGGAGCATCTCGAACAGGCGCGACGGCTCGGTGTCGCCGTGCTGTCGAAGCCGTTCAACGCGGACGATCTGGACATGTTGCTCAAGGGCGTGGCGCTATCGTCACGCCATGCGTGAAACTTGAGCGTTGAATTTCGAACCGGCGTTCGCAAGTTTTCTCAAGTCCGCGACCTTTCGGTCGTTAATCTGGTCACGGATTGATTGTGCAAGAGACTGCCGCTGATTCAGGCGATCGTCGATCACATAAAGCGCTGCAGTCCCAGGGGGTTGTCAAAAGTCTGATTCGCTGCGTGGCGACTTGAAGGGCGTGCGAGAGCACGCCCTTTCTTTTGGACGGTCATAACGCTCGACGACTTTCTTCAAAGGCTGCGCAACCAGTCTTGCCAATGCGGCGCCTCGATCATCGAGCGCGCGCGCATGAACTTCCACGCGCCGTATTTGGCGTAGTCGAAATCGAGCGTGGAGATTTCGTTCTGCAACATGGACCAAGTGGCCCACTTGATATCGGCGAGCGCCTTGTGCACGGTGACGCGTGCCATGACGTCGTTGCTCACGCGGCCGAAGTATGTCTCGACCAATTCCGTTTCCACGTCGGCCGTGAAGAACATCTCGCCGGAGAGCGCGCCGATGTCATAACAGCGGTCGTTATTCGATGCGTATTCGTAGTCGATGAGCAAGATCGTACCCGCATCGTCGCGCAGAAAATTGCCCGGCATGGGATCGTTGAAGCACGGCACGATATCCAGTCCCGATGCCTCCAGCGCCGCGCGCGCCTCGCGATAGCGCGCGTGAATCAGCGCGAAGTCGGCGGGCAGCGTGCCGCCTACTTCATGCACTTGCGCGACGTGTTCATCGATCAGATCGAAAATGGTCTTCGTGAGCGGCAATGGCGGCGCGCCGTGCAGCGTGCGATACGCGTGCATGACCGAAGCGCGCACGTTGCGCTCCAGAAAGTCGCGGTTCGAGCAGGTCGCGCGGCCTTCGACGAAGTCGTTGATCTCCACGCCCTGCTCGAAAGCATAGTCGTAAAGACGCGGACCAATGCCGATCTGCTCCGCGAGCCGGCTTGCGGCAAACGCAGCCTTGCGGTCGATGAACTGCTCCGTGCCCCGGCCCGGCACCTTGACGAAATAGCTTTGCGCTTCGCCGTCGACCCACACGCGCCAGTTCGTGTTGCTGATGCCGCCCAACACGGGCGCATAGCGCAACGCGCGGCCCGACCACGGTTCGATCCTTGCAAGCACCGCTTCCACCTCGCGCTCGGCGTCGCACGCGGCGGCGCCCATCGTCTTGATCTGCATGAGCATGACCTCTCAAATCGATGCCGGCGCGGCGTCGAGGTTCCAGCGCGGCAGCGCCATGGAGCAACGCAGCAACCGCCATTGCGCATACTTGAGGAACTCGACGTTGCGGCGCGGCGAGTCGCGGTCCATGCGCATGCCCCACAAGCCCCAGCGCAAGTCGTCGGCGAACGCGTAGGCGCGGCAGCGCGCGAGCATGCGTTCCGAGGCGGCGCCCATCGACATTTCGATGGCCTGCATCCAGTCGTGTCCGAAGCCAAGCACTTCATTCAACGTGACGGCCAGGTCGAACGCGGGATCGGTGTTCGCGGCTTCGTCGAAGTCCACCAGCATGAGTGCGCCATCGTCGTGCAGCATGACGTTCGATGTCACGCCGTCCGCGTGGCAAGGGCGAACGTCGGCACCGGCCGCGTCGATTGCCGCGCGCAAGTCGCCCGCGAGATCGACCCAAGACACCTGATCCGGCGTCAACGGCATGCCTTCGGCAAGATGCTCGATACGCTCGAAAACGTTCGTCGTGCGCGCAAACGCGGGCAGCGAATGGATGGCGCGCTTCGCTTGCAGGAGCACGTCGAGCGTGGCGGGTCGTGCGAGATCGTCGAGATGCGCGGTGCGCCAGCCGTCATCGAGAAAGTCGAAGACGGTCGCGCCGTGTGCTTCGCTCACGTAGTGCGCCGCCGGCGCGATGCCCAGCGATGCCGCCGCTCGCGCCGCAAGAAACGACGCGCCGGTATCGATGGATTCTGTCAGATCGCCGTGCGCCACTTTCATGAAGAGCGTCGCGCTGTCGTCCACGCGCACGCGCCAGGCGCTATGCGACACGCCGCGATGCATCGGCGACATGACCGGCGCAAACGCGGGCTCGTGGCGTACGTCGCCACCGCGCCATGCATCGATTGAGGCGATTGCCGCTGCGGCCGCTCTGGCCGCCACTTCGGCGGGGTTGCGCTCGCGCGCGGTCGTGTTCATCGCCGAGGCTCCCAAGCGGCCGCCGCGACCGGATCGCCGCGCGATACACACAAGCGATACGCCGCGCCCATGAGCACGGTCATGCCCGTGTCGAGGTCCTCGCCATGCGTCTCTTCGTTCTCGTTATGCGCGATGCCGCCCACGCTCGGCACGAACATGAGCCCGGTCGGGCAGACATCGAGCAGGCTCAACGCGTCGTGGCCCGAAATGGTGTCGATGTCGCGGCTCTGCACGCCCGCCGCGCGCGCGCAAGTCCGCACGAGATTGCCCACTGCGGGCGGCAGTTCTCGGATCGGCCGGCTCGTGCGGCTCAGGATTTGCACGCCCACGTTCGCACGCTTCGCGGCTGCGTCGATGCACGCGAGAATGCGCGCTTCGGCTTCGCGAAGAATGGCGTTATCCACGGCGCGCAGTTCCACGGACAAGTCGGTTTGCGCCGGCACCACGTTCGGCGAGTTCGGCTGCACGACGAGCCTGCCGACAGACGTATGGATGCGCTCCGGCCATTCGTCCGCGATGGCGCGCACGTCGCAGATCAGCTTTGACGCAGCGAAGAGCGCGTCGCGGCGCGCGTGCATCTTGGCGGGCCCCGTGTGCGCCTGCTCGCCCATGAAGCGCACGTCCATTTTCGCGGCGCCCCAGTTGCGCGTCACCACACCGACAGGCACCGATTCGGCTTCGAGCAACCCGCCTTGCTCCACATGCATTTCGACATAGCACGCGGGCACGGGCGGCGGCGCATCCACGCCGTCATGACCGATGGCGGCAAGCGCTGCGGCGAGCGTCACGCCGTCGTCGTCGATACTGGCAAGGGCATCGGCCACGGCGATCTTGCCGGTGAACGTGCCGCTGCCAAGCAAGCTCGGACGAAAGCGCGCGCCCTCCTCGTTCGTCCAGTTCACCGCGCAGAAGTTGGCGTTGAAGGATGCGCCCGCGCGCTTGGCCAGCATCAGCCGGCGGCCCGCCTCGAACGCGGCAAGCACGCCCAGCACACCGTCGAAGCGTCCGCCGCGCGGCTGGCTGTCGAGATGCGAACCCATCATGACGAGCGGCGCATCGGCCGCGTCGGTCAGGGTGAAAACGCCGAACTGGTTGCCCACCGCATCGGTGACGACATGCGCGCCGGCATCGCGAAGCAGCGTGGCGAAGGCATCGCGCGCCGCGCCGTCTGCCGCGCTCGCACAGAGGCGCGTGACGCCGCCCGTCTTCAAGCCGCCGAACGCGGCAAAGCGCGTCAGCAAGGCCGCAAGCGTACCCGGTTCACCCGCGCCGAGCGCCTCAGGCATGAATGATTGTGATGTCATGCTCGGCGAATTTATCCATGAAAGGCTTGGGCGGCGCGCGGTCGCACACCACCGTGACAGGTTGGGAAATGGGAAAGGTGTTGAGATAAGCTTCGCGCCCGAACTTGTCGATATCCGCGAGAATCACCGAATGACGTGTCTGCGACTTGAGCACGCCGCGCAAATTGGACTCGTGTTCCTCGTAGTCCATCCAGCCGTGCTTCAGGTCGCACGCCGCGATGCCCATGAACGCGGCATCGTAAAAAAAGCGTCTTGCATAAGCGAGCGTCTCGTAACCCACTAGCGCGTTGTCCTTGCCGCGCAACATGCCCGGCGTAAGGTTGACGCGGCTCACGCTCGTGCCGAGCAAGAGCGCGATGTTGATGGAGTTGGTCGTCACCGTCACGTTACGGCCGATCAGCCGCCGCGCGAACGCAATGGTCGTTGTGCCCGAGTCGATGAACACCGACATGCCGTCTTCAATGAGCGGTTCCGCAAGTTCCGCCACGCGCGCCTTCCCCTTTACATTGACCTTGCCGCGTTCGGTCACGGGCCGCTCGACATCGAGCCGTGGCAACACGGCGCCGCCGTAGATGCGGCGCAGCAAGCCGCTTTGCTCCAGTTCCTTCAGATCGCGCCGGATGGTTTCCTCGGCGACGTCCAGTATCTTCGCGAGCGGCGTAACCGAGACGCGGCCCTCGTCGCGAAGGCGGGTGAGAATTTCTTGGTAGCGGTGCTCGGACATGGTCTCGTTACTGGAAACTGCCTCGTCTCTCGCGCGCTCCTCAAGCGGTCAGTTCGGGGACGCGCCGATGACGTCCGGCGACCTCGTAATCGTAAGCCATGGCGAGCAGCGCCGGCTCGCTGAAGCGCCGTCCCACGAAGATCAGGTTGAACGGCGAACCCGATTCGTAATAGCCGGCGGGAATGGTCACGCCGGGCAATCCGGCGATGTTGATTTCGCAGACCGTGGTCTCGTGCAGCGTCTCGGTTCCCTCGCGCGGCGGCAAGGCGTTGCGCAATTGCGGGAATACGAGGCCGTCGAGCGCGTGCTTCGTCATCACGTCTTCGAAGATGGCGAGATAGGTTTCGCGCAACGCATAGAAGGCATCGATGACAGGCGGCGCGGCTGCATCGCGCAGATTGGCGGCCATGTCGGGCAGGCTCGACATATAGGTCAGCACGCCCGTTGCGCCGAACGGATCTTCGGCGCGCGTCGCTTCGACGAATTGCGTCCATGTCGTGATGGCGTTGCCGGGTCCCAGGCGTTCGAGGTACTTCTGCATGTCGTAGGGCAGGCTTTCCATGCCGCGCGCGTCGAAGTAATCGGAGCCCGGCGCGGGCATGCCGAGTGCCGCGAAGCCGCTGCCGGCGAAGGGATCGTCGACGAGCACCGCACCGCGCGCTTCGAGTTCCGCCTGCGCGCGCTCGTACAAGTGACGCGTCTCTTCCGACAACGCGCGATCCCGCCATCCCGGTCCGTACAAGCCTAGACGCTTGCCTTTGAGCGCATCTTCACGCAGTCCCGCGGCATAGCCGCCAGCGGGCTTCATGCCGACGCCCGCCACCGTCTTCAAATCTTCCGCCGAGAATCCGGCCAGCACATCGAGCGTGAGCGCGGCATCGCGTACGCATCGGGCGATCGGACCGACGACATCGCGCGTGCTGCCCGCAAGCGGCATCACGCCGGCATTCGGCACGAGCGCGAAGGTCGGCTTGATGCCGACGAGCGCCTGCGCCGACGCCGGATTCTGGATCGAACCGCCCGTTTCTTCCGCGAGACCGAGCACCGCCATGCTGCCCGCCACGGCGGTGGCCGTGCCGGCGCTGCTGCCGCCCGGCATGAACGCGGTATCGACGGCATTGAGCGTCGGACCCGCCCAGCTATCGTTGGCGTGCGAGCCGGTGGCACTCAGCACCGGCACGTTGGTCTTGCCGAGGATCACGCAGCCCGCCGCGCGCATGCGGGCGACGACCGGCGAATCCGTCGATGGCATCAGGTCCACGCCGCCCGTCTTGCTGTAGAGCAGCGTCCAGCCGCCGGTCGTCGGAAAGCCTGCCATGTCCATCGTGTCCTTGACCACCACCGGCACGCCAGCGAGCGGCCCGAGAGCCTCGCCAGCGGCGCGGCGGCGGTCGATCTCGCGGGCATCGTCGAGCGCGGCGGGGTTCAGGAAGTTGAGCGCCACGTAGCGCGGGTTGTAGGTCGCGATGCGATCGAGGAACGCGGCCGTCAGCGTCTCCGACGTGAACGCGCCGCTCGCAAAGCCGGCCTGGACTTGTTCGACCGTCAGCTCGGTTACATCGATAGTTTTCGTCATGATGTTTGATCGCTTGCTTATGGATTGGCGGAAGGAAGGCGCGTCAGGCAATGCCCGCGAACTCGTCGAGCATGGCGGGATCGGTGACGATCTCGGGCGGAATCTCGCGCGTGACCGTGCCTTTCTGCAGGATCAGAATCCGCTCGGACAGCGACGCGATGAAGTTGAGGTTCTGTTCGACCAGCAGCACGGTCAGGCTGCGTGCTTCGGCCACGCTCTTCAACGTGTCGATGATTTCATCGATGATCGAAGGCTGAATGCCCTCGGTCGGCTCGTCGAGCAAGATGATCTTCGGGCCGCCGCACAGGCATCGCGCGAGCGCGAGCAATTGCTGTTCGCCGCCCGACAGCGCGCCGCCCGGCCGGTCGAGATAAGCCTTGAGCCGCGGAAAGAGCCCGAGAATGTCCTCGATGGTTTCGCCTTCCGCGCGCTTCGACAACAAGCATCCGACACGCAGGTTCTCCATCACCGAAAGCTGCGGGAAGATCTCGCGCCCTTGCGGCACATAGCCGATACCCGCTTTCGCCCGTGCCGTCGCCGACAGATGCGTGATGTCCGCGCCGTTGAAGCGCACGTGTCCCGCCGTGGTCGGCAAATGGCCGGTGAGCGTGCGCAAAAGCGTGGTCTTGCCCATGCCGTTATGCCCGAGAATGCCGACGCGCTCGCCTTCCCTCACCGTGAAATTGACCTGATTCAGAATGGGAATGCGCCCGTAGCCCGAACAAAGTTGCGAGACTTCGAAGAGAATCGTGTCGCTCATGCCGCGCGCCTCCCGAGATAAACGTCCTTGACGCGCTGATCGGCGAGCACCGTATCCACGGAACCCTCCACCAACACCGCGCCCTGCGAGAACACCGTGACCGTGCGCGCGATCATGCGGATGAACTGCATGTCGTGCTCCACCACCACGAGCGCCTGCGTGCGGTTGATTTCCTGGATCAGCTCAGCCGTGCGATGCACTTCGTCGTGGTTCATGCCGGCGGCGGGTTCATCGAGCAGGATGAGTTCGGGTTGCTGCGCGAGGACCGTTGCAATCTCCACCCACTGACGCTGACCGTGCGCGAGCTGGCCCACGATACGGTCCGCAATGCTGTCGAGCTTGAGCCGCGTGAGGGTTTCGTCGACGATGCGCCGCGCCTGCGCTATCGACTTCCTGCGTCCCGCGCCGATGAACACGTTCTCGCGCACCGAAAGCCCGTTGAAGACATTAGGCACCTGCGTCTTGATGCCCACGCCCAGCCGCGCGATCTGATGCGGATTGCTGCCGGTCACGTCGTTGTTACGAAAGTGGATGCTGCCTTCGGTCGGCTTGAGCTGTCCCGTGAGCATCTTGAAGAAGGTGCTCTTGCCGGCGCCGTTCGGTCCGATCAGGCAGCGCAGTTCGACTTCGCGCAAGGAGAAGTCCACCTCGCGTACGGCGGTCACGCCGCCGAAACGCATGGTGACGCCCTTGGCCTGAAGAAGCGGAGGAAGCGCGTTCATGGGCGTGATTCCGGGTTGGCCGCCGCGTTGGGCGCCACGGCCTTGACTTCTTTCGATGAGCTGAACACGCGCAACATCGCCGAGCGCACGACCGGCACCACGCCCTGCGGCACGAGCAGCACGAAGGCCACGAGCACGATGCCGAGCCCGAGGCTCGGGTCGATTACATGCTGCGTGCCCGCCACGTTGATCAGATACTGGATCGCGACCGCGCCGAGAATCGGCCCGATGAGCGTGCCGAGCCCGCCGATCAGCACGGAGATGATGACCTGCGCGGACATCGTGAGCGCGAACACGGTCGGGCTGATGAAGCCGCCCCAGTTGGCGAAGAGACAGCCCGCAGCCCCCGCGATGCCCGCACCCGTCACGAACGCGAGCAGCTTGAAGACGCGCGGGTCGTAGCCGATCAGCATGGCGCGCGTTTCGTTCTCGCGGATCGCCACGACGACGCGGCCGAAGCGCGACGCGAGTATCCACTTGAGGAGCGCATACGCCACGATGAGCGTGCCCATTGCGACATACCAAACGCCGATCTGATCAAGCGGCTCGTCGGGCGCGCCGGGCGGCGCGAGCACGGGTATGGCGGGGATGCCGTTGAAGCCGCCGAGCACCGCTTCGCCGATGTGATACTGGCTGCCCGAAGTCGAGTTCATCAACTCGAACAGGATCACGGACACGGTGAGCGTAATCACGCCGATATACGCATCGCTGATACGCCCGAAGAACATGAAGTAGCCGAGCAAGGCCGCGAACAGCATGGGCGCGACGATCGCGAGCGCGGCGGAAACGGTGGTGTCGCCGAGATTGATGGCGGCAATGGCATAGGTATAGCCGCCGATGCCGAGGAACGCCGCCTGCCCGAACGAGAGGATGCCGGCGTAGCCCCACACGAAGCCCTGGCTCAGGCCGTAGACCGCCATGGCCGCGAAGAGCGTGGCCTGCATCACGCCGAACGCACTGATGGTTTTCGGCAACGCGAACATGACGACGAGCGCGACGATGATGACGGCGCCCGCGCCGCCCAGACGAAGCGATTTCATGAACTGCGCCTCAGGAATCGACCAGTGATGCCTTGCGGCAGGATGCGGATCAGGAGCACCGCGGAAGCAAGCAGCGCGATGTCGCCGATGACCGGCGTCGACAGAAACGACACGATCTCGTTGATGAAGCCGAAGAGCCCCGCCGCGAGCCCGGTACCCGCGATGATCGCCGGACCGCCGCCCAGCACGGTGATGAACGCCTTCGCGATATACGCGGCACCCATGCCCGGCGATACACCCGAGATCGGCGAGAGCACGCCGCCCGCGAGTCCCGCGAGCGCCGCGCCCAGCGAGAACGTCGCCATGTACACCGCCGACGGCCGCACGCCGAGCGACGCGGCCATCGCCGGATTCTGCATGGTGGCGCGCAGGATCAGGCCGAAGCGCGTCTTGCGCAGGAGCAGCAGCATCGCGACCATCACGACCACGCAGACGCCTATCAGCACGAGGCTATAGGCGCTCACGTGATACTGCCCGATCGAGAAACTGCCCACGGGCATGGGCACCGACTTGATGACGTTGCCGAAGATCGACGTAATGAGCCCGATCAGCCCGAGACTGATACCCCAGGTCGCGAGCATGGTGTCCATCATCCGGCCATAGAGAAAGCGGATGATGACGCGCTCGAACAGCAGCCCGAACAGTCCGACCACGATGGGCGGCAGGATCAGCATCGAGATCCAGATGTTGATCCCGGCCGTGCTGGCCGTCACCGCCGTGTATGCGCCGAGCATCATGAACTCGCCGTGCGCGAGATTGATGATGCGCATCATGCCGTAGATGACGCCCAGCCCGATCGTGATCAACGCGAGCGTGGCGATGCCCGTCAGCACGTTGAAGGCGAGCAATCCCACGAGATCCGTTGCCATCGCTTAGACTCCGCTCAGACTTGCGGCGTGAACTGCTTGTTGGTGCGCGGCGACTTGATGAGGTCGCACGCACCGCCGGTATCGGACGGGAACTGGTCATTGAAAGTCTGCAGGATCTCCCACTTCTGGTTCTTCGGACGCGCGAGATAAGCGTTGCGAATGGTGTGATGCGTGGCCGGGTCCATCTTGACCTTGCCCGAAGGCCCGTCGATGGTGATGCCCGTTTCGAGCGCCGCCACGACCTTCGCCTGCTCCACGGAACCGGCCTTCTTCACCGCTTCCGCCCAAAGCATGATGCCCTCGTACGTCGCGGTATCGAGTTCGCCGAGGTCGGTCAGACTCGGGCCGTATTTCGCCTGCATGCCTTTGACGAAGGCATCGGCGGCGGGCGTGCCGAGGTTGTTGTAGAACCCGAAGCAGGTGATGATGCCGTCGGTCGTCGCGGCATCCATGGTGGTGAGTTCGTCGCCGAGACCGAACACGGTCGCGCCGATCGGAATCTTCGACTTCATGCCGGCCGCCGCCCATTGCCTATAGAAGCCGACGTGGTTCGCGCCGACGAGCGCCGAGAGCACCATGTCCGGCTTGGCTTCCTGAATGCGGCTGATCGTCGATGAAAAATTGGTGACATCGAGCGGAAAGAAGTCCGTAGCGACCACCGAGCCGCCTGCGGCCTTCACGAACTTGGTCATCCAGCTTGCGGTGATATGACCGTAGTTGTAGTCGGCGGCGATGATATAGACCTTCTTGCCCCAGTTCTTCATCGCGTAGTCGACGATATGATTCACCGTCTGCGCGGGCGTCGTGCCGGTACAGAACACGTTGCGGTCGCACACGCCGCCTTCGTACTGCGTGTTGTAGAAATAAAGCGTCTTGCTGCGATCGAAGATCGGCCGGATGGCTTCGCGCGACGCCGAGGTAATCCCGCCCTGAATCACGTCCACCTTGTCTTGCAAGACGAGTTGCTGCGCGTACTGCGTGTAAAGCTGGATGCTGCTCTGTGTGTCGTAGGCAATCAGCTTGATGGGACGCCCAAGCAGGCCGCCCTTGTCGTTGATCTGATTGACGGCGAATTCGGTTGCCTGAATCATGCGACGGCCTTCGAGGCCGAGCGCACCGGTTCCGTCGAGCAGGCTGCCGAGCTTGATCGGTTCGGCCGCCTGTGCGCTACGGGTCACGTAAGGCCCGACCAGCGCGCCGACGGCTGCCGCCGCACCGAACTTCAACGCTTTACGACGTGATCCGGATTCCATTGTCATCTGTCCGCTCCGCATGCGAGATGTGTGTGATCTGCCCGGTTCAAGTGTACGAAGCCAAAATAAAGCAAACTATTTGTCAATAAAAACCACAGAACGGGCAAATCGGGCATCGACTTGGTATGAGGAATGGACGTCATTCGACGCGATGGCCGCAAGTCGGCTCATCGGTTCGCAAGAGGCCGAGCGCTCGTAGGCCCTGCGCGCGGTGAGTCCGCCCCTCAGAGCGCGAACGCGGCTTGCGTTCGAATTCGACGATGTCGGCATCGCGATGCGTGGTTGGAGCGAAGGCAGCTCGGAGCGACATCGGCGTGTCGGCAATGCTGCGTTCAAGGCCAACACGACACGACATTCATCGAACATCGAGCCTCATGGCGGGTATCCGCCAAGTTGAATAATCTCGTGATCCAAACTATATTCAAAGGCAACATCTGCCACGCTCGACGAACGTTCGGGCATTCCGATCAGACCTGGAATACCTAGCATTCCGATGTATTCCCGATGCCTGCTTTCGACCCACTTCCCTGGTGCAGTTAATCGTCACGGCACGGTCACGATTCATGCCGGCGACCGCCCCGCCCGCTGACGCGGCGAACGAACCGCGCCCGTCGTCTTTCACAGGGAACCGGTTGTCGAAGTAACAACGGCGAAGCGTCGTTCGTCGTGAAGATGCGCCACAAGTGGAAAGGAACGTCCATGATTACGCCTTCGCTGCAATGCCTCCGTGCTTCTTCGAGACTCGTGCCGCTTGTGCTCGGTGTATCGCTCGCTGCGACGATCGTCGGTCAAACGGCGATGGCGGCCGGTGTTCTGCCGCAGGGAGGCCACTATGCGGCGGGCGCGGGAAGCATCGCGGGGCAGAACGGTCAACTCGTCATCACGCAGCCAGGCTCGACGCGCGGCGTCATCGACTGGAAGAGCTTTTCCATCGGCACAAGCAATGCGGTCGTGTTCAACAACGGCACGGGCGCGACACTCAACCGCGTGACCGGCGGCTCGCCTTCGGAGATCCTCGGACGCCTGAGCGCCACGGGCGGCCTTTACGTAATCAATCCGCAGGGCATCGTCGTGGGGCCTTCGGGTGTCGTCACTACGGGCGGGCGCTTCGTCGCCTCGACGCTGGACGTCGCCAACGACGCTTTCATGAAAAACAGCGGCGCGCTCACGCTCGCGGGCAAGACCGATGGCTTCGTCATCAATCTCGGAAGCATTAGTTCGAGCGGCGGTGACGTGTTCCTGATCGCGCAACGCGCAGTGATCAATGCCGGCAGCGTGAAGGCGCCCAAAGGCACGGCGGAATTGGCTGTCGGCGAAAAGGTCTTGCTGCGGGACTCGAAGAGCAGCAAGCAGGTGTTCGTGCAGACGGGCAGCGACGGCGTGATCGTGAACAAGGGGCGCATCGACGCCGCGCAGATCGACCTGCAAGCCGCCGATGGCAACGTCTACGCGCTCGCGGGCGAAGGCACGCGCGTGCGTGCGACGGGCACGGCCACGCGCGATGGCCACGTCTGGCTGGTCGCAGGCGACGGCAAGGTCACGCAACGTGGGGTCGTCGCGGCGAAGAACGCGGATGGCAGCGGCGGCACGGTCGATACGCAAGGGGCGCAACTCGCGTTCGGCGACAACGCCGAAGTGCACGCCGCGCAGTGGAACATCGCGACGCCATCGATCACGGTACGGTCAGCCACGGCGCACGCGCTGCAAGATAGCCTCGGCGCGGGAACCTCGGTTGCGCTGACCACGACGGGCGGACAGGGGACGAACGGTGACCTGGCCGTATCGGCGGATATGCGGTGGAAAGGCGCCGCCGATCTCACGCTCGCGGGGTATCGCAACGTCTCGATTGCGCCTCATACGACACTGCGCAACGCGGGCTCGGGCAGCGTCGTGCTGCGCGCGGATGCATCGGCTATCGATAACGGCGGCAGCGTGAAGAACGGCGGCACCATCGACTGGTCGAAAAGCACCGGGACCGTCAGCGCGTTCTACGACATGACCGGCAGCTTCACGCGAGGAACCATCCGCGCGAACGCGGCGTGGAAGGCGCCTGTCTACAGCGGGCTCGTCGGTCAGGTGACGGCATACAAGCTCGTCAATACGCCTGCCGATCTGGATAACGTCGTGCTCGATCTGGCCGGTAACTATGCGCTCGGGAAGGACATTGCGGCGAACCGTTCGGCCTTCGGCTACAGCACGCAGATCGGCAGCATCGCCACGCCCTTCACCGGACAATTCGACGGCATGGGTCTGACCGTCACGAATCTGAACAGCGTCGAGCGGGGCGAATGCTGCGGACCGGAAGGCTACGCCGCAAGCGGAATGTTCCGCGTGATAGGCCCAACGGGCGTCGTGCGCAACATCAACGTGGATGGCAGCGCTGCGAGCAGTGGTGGTGGTTTCAACGGCGCGGTCGGCGTGCTCGCGGGCCTTAATCAGGGCACGATAGTGAACGCGCATTCTAGCGGCTACGCAAGCGGCACGCTGATCAGTTCGGGCGGTCTCGTGGGAGAGAATGCCGGACTTATCATACGTTCGTCGAGCAGCGCGAGCGCTCGTTCGGATGGGAATGCAGGCGGGCTCGTTGCGGTCAACGATATCACCGGTGTAATCAGTCAATCCTATGCGACGGGCGACGTGGAAGGTTACGCACATACGGATGGCTCCGGTGGACTGGTCGACGGAAACGCTGGAACCATTACGCAGTCGTACGCGACGGGCAGCGCCTCATTCAGCCCGAACTATTGCGGCTTCGGTGGAGGCACGCTCTGCGCAACGGCGCCGGGTGCGCTTGTGCGGATCAACACCGAAACAGGCAAGATTACGCAGTCGTTCGCAACAGGCATGCTAGTCGACGATCTGACGGTAACCGAAGGGCCACCGCCCGGCGGAATCGCCTTCGAGAACGATGGTGTGATCGGCAAGGACGTGTACTGGAACAAGCAGACGACGGGCGCGCCGGCGGGCGTCACCGTGGGCAATACCGTTCCCGCCTCGCAAGGACGCACCACGGCCCAGATGAGCCAGACAGCGAGTTTTGGCCCGACATATAACTTCGGCACGAACGGCGTCTGGGCGATGCCCGCGGGAGCGACGCATCCTGTGTTGCGGTGGCAGACCGAGCCGTTTTGAGTGGCCAGCGACTTAACGCCGTGACGTCACGACGCAAGCTGCCCGGCAGCCCGCAACTCCCCGTTTTTACCGAAGCCGCCCTCGCGCTGTAGCTTCCCGCCTCAAGCCGCCACTAAAGATTGGCGCGCCCTCTGCCGTCATTAAATTTGAGTACGACACGCGTCACTCGAGCGCTCGCACAGTGCGTAACGCGCTCCATTGCAAGCGCCTCGTCAGATCGAATCACGACAGCTACAACGGCCGCCTCGCCGCGCCCCTCAGGACATGTTTAATGGATAGGCTCAGAAAACTGCTACGGTCGCGCATCGGCCGCTTCATCGCGTGTGGCATGACCGCAGCCGTGCTCGTGGCAGCCGTGAGCGTGCTGCTTTCGCGCGACGAACCGGCCGCTACGCAGACCACGCCGACGGTGGCAGGCGTCGCGAGTCAGATGCGCCGCGATGCGTCGCCGTGGACGCATCGGGAAAAAGACGTCTCGGAGATGATGCGCGATATCCGCGAACACGACGTCGCCGCGATCGGCGTCAGCCGCGACGCCATCCTCGTCTCGACGCTTCGTGCCGACCAATACTTCGTCGCCGATCATAACGGCGCCTTCTCCAACGCCCTGCTGCTCGGCGACCTGAAATCAGGCAACGCGTCGCCCTACCAATTGGTCTGGCTTCCCGATGTCAACGTGCGCACGGGCATGGCGCGCTGGACCGACCGGTTCGACCTCGTGCGCGACGCCTTGAGCTTGCTCTTGCCGATGCTGATGATGGGCGGTCTGATCTGGTTCATGCGCCGCGAAATGCGAGGCGGCGCGCGTCTGCTCGCCAAATCGCCGACGCTGCGTTTCGCCGACGTCATCGGCGCGGGTGCAGCCAAGGCGGCGCTCGCCGATGTGCAGGCGTGGCTCACCGAACCCGCGCAATTCACCGGCATGGGCGTGCGCGCGCCGTGCGGCGTCCTCATGACGGGCGGCCCCGGCGTCGGCAAGACGCGTCTCGCGCAAGCGCTCGCGGGCGAATGCGGCGCCAACTTCATCGCGATCACGGGCAGCTACTTCAGCGCGAAGTATTACGGAGTGGGCATTCAGAAGGTCAAGCATCTGTTCGAACTGGCGCGCAAGAACGCGCCGACGGTCATCTTCATCGACGAGGCGGACGGGCTCGGCAAGCGCACGGATAGCGGCGGCGGTCCGGTGGAAGCCGAAAGCAACCGCATCATCAATCAGTTGCTCGCGGAAATGGACGGCTTCGCTTCGAACGAAGGCGTGATCGTGGTCGCGGCGACCAATCATCCGGACAGTCTCGACGAAGCGTTGCGACGCCCGGGCCGCTTCGACCGGACCATTCAGGTGCGGCTGCCAGATCTCGCGGATCGCGCCGAGATCCTGCGTTTCTATGCGGCCAAGCTGAAGACGAAGCCAGACGATATCGACTTCGATCAGCTCGCGCGTCTGACTACCGGCGTGTCGCCGGCCACGCTGTCGATGATCGTCAATCAGGCGGGTCTCGTCGCGCGCAAGGCGGGCGAACGGGAAGTCGGTGCAAAGCATTTCGTGGAAGCGGTGAAGATTGCGCGCATCGGCGACATCAACGGTGCGGAGCGTGCGTTGTCGGAGAGCGAGCGCAAGCGTATCGCGGTTCACGAAGCCGGACACGGTCTCGTCGCCGCGCTGCTCGGCACGGGCGTGCTGGAAGAAGTCACCATCCTGCCACGCGGCGGCGCGCTGGGCGTGGCGCTGATCACGAAGATGCAGGACAAGCACCTGTACCGCGAAACCGAACTGCGCAACGAGATTCAGGTGCTGCTCGGCGGGCGCAATGCGGAACTGCTGATGTTCCGCGAAGCATCGAGCGGCGCGGCGCACGATCTTCAGGAGGCATCGCGCATCGGTCTCGACATGGTGTCGAAGCAAGGCTTCAACGCGGACGGCGATCTCTTCAGTCTTGCGTCGCTGCCGCAGCAGTATGCGGGCTTGCAGCTCAAGAACGCGATCGAACACGCGAATCGGCTTCTGCACGATCTGAACGATGCCTGCTACGCGCTGCTGCGCGCGAACGAGCCCGTGCTGCGCGCGATTGCCGCGCAGTTGCTGGAGGATGAGACGGTGCCGGGTGATACGGTTTATCGGCTGATTCGCGAGCATGCGGTTGCCTTGGCCGAAGTCGATGAGGTGGTGGAGGCATTGGCTGCGTAGTGCGGCACCTGGCTCGCGCGAGAAGTCATCCGCAAGACAGGCTCTTATCAAGCGATAACTTGCCCGGCGCGCTATCGTGCGTTACCTTGCGAGGCGCCGGGATACCTCGTGTCCCCGCATATGGCGAAACGCTATCGGGAGACACCGGCATGACCCACATCGACAATGCCTTGAGCGCAACCCTCGAAGCCTTGCTGCGCGAATGGGCGCAAACCGCCGCTGCACGCGACAAAGCCGGCGGCACCGCTTTGCACGAGCGCCGTCTCCTGCGTGAAAGCGGCCTGCTGCGCTTGAGCGTGCCCGAACAATACGGCGGCGATGGCGCGAACTGGTCCACGACGCTCGATGTCGTCCGACGCATGGCGCAAGTCGATAGCTCGCTCGCGCATCTCTTCGCGTTCCATCATCTGCAACTCGCGACTATCCGCCTCTTCGGCCGCGACGCGCAGATTCGCCAGTGGCTCGGCCAAACCATCGAGGAAGGATGGTTCTGGGGCAACGCGCTCAACCCGCTGGATCAGGGCACGCGGGCCGAAGCGGACGGCGCGAACGGCTATATCTTCGACGGCCGCAAGAGCTTTTGCTCCGGCGCCACCGACTCCGACCGGCTTCTCGCTTCCGCATTCAAGTCCGATGGACGTCTTCTGATCGGCGTGGTGCCTACTAAGCGCGCAGGCATCACCATCTTCGACGACTGGGACAACATGGGACAGCGCCAGACCGATAGCGGCACGGTGCGCTTCGATCAGGTGAAAGTCGCAGCCGACGAACTGCTCGACGATCCCGGCCCGCTCTCCAGCCCGTTCGCGTGCTTAAGGCCGCTGCTCGCGCAATCGATCCTGAGCCACATTTATCTCGGCATCGGCGAAGGCGCGCTGCAGGCGGCGCGCGAGTCGACGCTTGCGCAGACGCGTCCGTGGATCGCATCGCCGGCGGCGCGCCCGAGCGAAGACTCATACGTGCTCGCGCATTACGGCGACTTCTGGCTCGCGCTCGAAAGCGCGCGGCTCCTTGCCGAACGCGCCATGCATGAATTCGATACCGCATGGCAACGCGGCCTTGCGCTCACCGAAGACGAACGCGGTGAAGTGGCCGTCGCGGTGGCGGCATCGCGTGTGGCGGCGGCGCGTGCGGGTCTCGATGTAGCGCATCGCATGTTCGACGTGACCGGCGCGCGATCGACCGCCGCCGCGTTACGACTCGACCGCTTCTGGCGCAACGTGCGCGTGCATACGCTGCACGATCCGATCGACTACAAGGTGCGCGAGCTTGGCGAGTGGGCGCTCAACGGACGCATGCCGACGCCATCGTTCTACTCATAGTCCGGCTTCCATCGATACAAACCGGCATATGGACGGCGAAGATGAGCCACGGCCCATACGCCGGTTCGCGCATCATCAACGGCTCGCCGATTCCAGCTCGTGCAGCAACGGCGTCGCGAAATGCAGCACTTCGTAGGCGATCGCCTTGCCCGTTGCAACGGGCTCGCGTTCGCTCACCACTACGCGCGTCAACTTCCACTGCTGTGCGTCCACACCGACCGCCGCGCTGACCACATGCGACTCGGCGGCCGTCTGCCGGTTGCGCTCGATCTCCGCCTTGAACACCGTTTGCAAATCCATGTCCGGTGAGACAGCCAGTTCTTCCTTGTACACGAAGCGTGCGATGCGTGCCGGGCCTCTCGCGGCATCGAGCGCGAAGCGCGTTTCGATTCGCGGCCGTCCGAAACTGTCCGTCACCGTCTTGAAGCGGCCATCGACGAGAAAGGATCCGAAGGCCTCGTCACGACGCCACAGATAAAGCGACGAATAAGTGTTTTCGAGCGCGCCATGACGGCCGCTCTCGCGCAGCAGGAACGCCTTGAAGTGCAGATCGGGCAAGTCGTCCCACAAGGGTCCGCGTTCTTTAGCGCGCGCGCGAATGATGCCGGTGTCGTAATCGGCCGGGAGACGATGAGCATATTGAGCGAGCAGCATAATCAATCCTTTCGAGAGTGAACGAGCGTGGAAGATGCTTGCATTCAGAATACCCATCGCCCTATCATTTGAAAACGATATGAATCGATATTTCAATGATTCGAAAAACGAATGACCATGAAGACTCTCGATATCGAGGCCGTGCAGGCATTCGTGCTCACCGCGGACCTCAAAAGCTTCACCCGCGCGGCCGAGGCGATGGATTCCACGCAATCCGCTATCAGCCTGAAGATCAAGCGTCTGGAAGATAGCCTCGCGCGCCGGCTGCTGGAACGCACGCCACGGCTCGTGCGTCTGTCGGCGGAAGGCAGCGCGTTTCTCGAACCGGCGCGTGCGCTGCTTGCCGCGCATCAGGGCGCGCTCGGTTCATTCGGCGCTGGTACTCGCCGCATGGCGATCGGTATCGGCCACCATATCGTCGGTACGGAACTGCCGCTTTTGCTGCGGCGCGTGAGCGAGGCGGAACCGGGCGTCGTGCTGCAAATGCGAATCGCGTCATCGCGCGACTTGCTCGAGGATTTCGACGCAGGCCTGCTCGATGCCGCCGTCGTTCTGCGCCACGACAGCCGGCGTCTGGACGGCGAGACCATTCATGAGGAAGCGTTCGGCTGGATGGCCGCGCCCGACTTTCAGCATCGCGATGGCGAGCCGCTGCGTCTTGCGACTCAGCCTCCGCCGTGCAGCGTGCGCAGCATGGCAATCGATGCACTCGATACAGCCGGCATCGCGTGGACGGAAGTGTTCGTGGGCGGCGGATTGGGCACGATAGGCGCGGCGGTATCGGCGGGACTGGCAGCTGCCGCGCTCGGACGACGCGTCACGCCGAAGGGAACGATCGATGTCGGATCGCG
The DNA here is from genome assembly GCF_031450995.1 of Caballeronia sp. LP006. Lineage (NCBI taxonomy): Bacteria > Pseudomonadati > Pseudomonadota > Betaproteobacteria > Burkholderiales > Burkholderiaceae > Caballeronia > Caballeronia sp. LP006. The sequence continues at coordinate 970,318 of NZ_JARTVW010000003.1, forward strand.
CTTCGAGTTGCCGCCGCTGCCCGCACGCGATGTCGTCATGTACTCCAGTCTCACCGACCGGCAAGCGCGCGAAACGCTGCGCACGCTTGGCGCAGCAATTCGTTCGACGGCATACGGCAACCCTGCGTCATGAATTCGCGCCCGGCAGCGTTCCTGGCCTGATGTACGCGTGCATGTGCGCCACGTAATCGGGTTTGCCAAGCGGCACGCCATGATGACGAAGGATCGCGTAGGCCGTCATGATATGGAAATAGAACTGCGGCAGCGCCCAGTCGCGGGCGTATTGCTCGCCAGTCATATCGAAGACGACGCCGTTGGGAAGATCGAGCGCGATGGGCCGGCTGCCTACTTCATCGAATGCGTTCGGGGCGACGTTCGACAGAAAGCCGATGGCATCCGCTATGCAGGCTTTTGCATCCGTGAAAGTGCCGGGTTGCTCGTTCGAATGAGCGCCTTCCGCGCGCAGCGCTATCAGCGCATCGGGCAGCGCCGCGCCAAGCAGACGATGCACCGGCTCCTGCGCCTGAAAGCAGGCGAAGCGCACCTGTGCCGCGAGTGGAAACATGTCGGGCGCGAGACGCAACGGCAGCAATGCATCGGCGGTCATGCCACGCGCTTTTTCATGCGCGTCGGCCTTGTCGAGCCAGGCGGCAAGTCCTTTCAGCATTTGCGTGAAAGTGGGGACAAGCAAGGTAGTCGGCTGCATGGTCGCTCCCGGAAGTAAGACGCTGCCATCATATACGCCTCGCGCGCCGGGCTTCCCCCTCGCACATGCACGTTGCGGTGCGCAAACGCTTACATGCGATTCATCGTCGAGCGCTCGCATGTCGTGCGATACATGCGCCATTGCTTCGGCAAAGCATCGACAATCTGACGCCTAAATTACTCTAACCTTACGGTCTGCGCGACGGCGCGCAAATCATGAAAACCTATGAGCGATCCCGAACCTAAGTCGCTCTGAAGTCGTGGGATATTCAAGGATGGACAGTCAGTCAAGAGCGACCCGATGCGCGACTCCGAGATACGAATCGAACTCGTCTGCGACGAGCCTGGCTTGCGTGCGCTCAAGGACGAATGGGAGACGCTTTGGCTGAAAGCACAGGGCCGCTACTTCCAGCGTTTCGATGTGTGTCTGCTTGCGTGGCTCCACGTTGCCAAACCGCGACGCCGCAAGTTGCGCTGCATCGTCTTGCGCGAGAACGGCGAGCTTCGGCTGGTGTGGCCGCTCGTTGCTTATCGACGCGCACTGTGGACGTATCTGCTGCCCCTTAGCCCCGATGCCGGCGATTACACCAGCGTGCTCGTCGAGGACGGTCAGGACGCACGGGCGCTGATCGAGCGCGCATGGCGTATTGCGTGTGAACGCTTCAAGACGGATTTCATCCACCTGCCTTATATGAACGAAGGGTCGGAGTTGCATCGCATTGCGTCGGCGGAGCGGCATATTCTCGGCCGGTCGCGACATGAATCGTGGATAGCGAAATTGCGCGACGAAAGCGACTGGAAGACGTTCTCCGGTTCGCTCGGCACGATGTTCGGCAAGAAGCCCGGTCAGCTCGAACGTCGCTTGGCCAAGGAAGGCGCACTGAGTATTCGTATGGTCAATACATCGGATACCGAAGCAATCGCGCGCTACGTACGCTGGATGCTCGAATCCAAGCGTGGCTGGAGCGACCGTGTCGGCAAGCGCGGAAAATGGCTGTTTTCGCCATACTATGAACGCTTTCTCATCTCCACGCTCACCTATCGCGGCGAGACGTCCGACAAGGAACCGCCCGCGCGACTCGTGATGGTGACGCTCGACGACCAGCCAATGGCCGCGGTCATCATGAGTCACGGCAATCCGATGGCGAACGCCGTTATCGCGGGATTCAATGCGGAATACGGCCGGTTCGGACCGGGCTCCATTGCATGGGAACACAGCGTGAAGTGGGCCTTCGAGCAGCGCTATGACATCGACTTCGGCGTGGGTTCCGAGCGCTTCAAGACCTACTGGAGCCGCAACAACGGCAGCCATGCATGGACGATGCAGATTGCCAATACGACATGGGGATTGATCGGCTACCGTGTCGTGCGGACGTTGCGCGATCTCGTCAGCGCGGCGCGAGGGACATCGAAGGGAACGCCTGCGCCCGAGGGGGAAAGCGCTCCCGCGCGCGGCAAGGGATGAGTCGCGCCGCGCGCTTTATTCAAGCGCGGCGTCTTCCACGAGACGCGCCTTGAGCGCGCGAATGCGACGATCGACAAAATAACCGCCGCCTTCCGTATAACGCAAATAGAGCCTGCCGCACTTCGAGCATTCCCACACGTCGCAGCGGTTATACGGAAAGTAGCGCGGCGCGATAGGTGCCTCCGCCGACCAGTATTGCGAATTCCCCGGCGGATACTCCGCGTAAGTCGGCTCGGGAACATTCGGCGGCATGAGCGTGCCGACCTGAACGAGCGCCGCTTCGTCTAGCGATAAAGGCTGCGATTGCCAACCATCGAGGGCCGTCTTCGTGCAGTCGCATGCAACACCCCGCGCGCGATCTTCGGCGGCTTGCGCGCGTTCTGCGAGTGCTGCGGCGTTGAGCAATGGATGCATGGCGGTGGGGTCTCGATGCAATGCGCCGATTATCGCAGATACCTTCCATCGCGACAGACCACGGACAAGCGCCGATGCAAGGTCGCCCGCTAATCGGCAAGTCGGCAACTCGGCAACTCGGTAACTCGATGAAACGAACGAAGGTCTTTCAGAACTCGACCAGCGCGAAGTCTTCCTTGCCGACATCGCACAGCGGGCAGCGCCAGTCGTCCGGAATGTCGCTCCAGCGCGTGCCGGCTGCAACGCCGTGTTCAGGATCACCCGTGGCTTCGTCGTAGATCCATCCGCAGATCACGCAGACCCATTGCTTGAATTCGGATTCGACGTGGGAGCGTGCCGCTGGCGGCTGCTCGTCCTTGAGCGTCTCGTCCTCTGCGCCACGGTCGAGCGTGACCACCAGCGGGTCTGCGCCCCGCTCGCGATCGGCGGCGAGGTAAGCGTCGAGTTCGGCATGAAGACGTCGCGCTTCTTCCACGGTCAGATCGATCCAGTAGGGATCGCCAGCGCCGCTATTCAAACGAGCCGGAGCAAACTGCAATTCGAGTGCCGCGCCTTTTTTGTACATGGATTCTGTTCGGCTTCTTATTTCGGATAGGTCAAAAGTTGCTGAATTTCGATGCCTGACTTGATCTGCGCCCGCGATGAGGTTCGTCGGCAAGCCGACATCGGACGATCTGTTGCGCGTCGCGTTGCGCGGTTTGATCGGCACACTTCGATAAAGCCGCTTAGCGTCGCTTAAAGCCGCCTGGAGCCGCTCAAAATCGCTCGATTGCGCCGATCTGCACGCCGCGAATCGGCGCACCCGGATACGCGGCCGGAAGCCCCGTCACATTCACACCGCGCAAGGTGAAGGTGGCATCGCCGCGATTACGCAGCATCGCGCCTGTCGCGTAGAACATCAATGTCTTCGAAAGATCGTATTCGCACGCAATGCTGAACTGGTCCGCGTTATTGTCGCCGCCCGATCGATCGCGCGCATAAGCATAACCAAGCGATGCGCGCAGAGCCGGCGAGAACGCGTAGCGCATCGAGACGGACATGCCGTCGTCGTGATAACGCGGCGATCCGCCATCGCCATTGAAGAAGTTGAGAAACGCCGTCGTCTTACCGAAGCGATACGACACGCCACCCAGATTCGAACGTAGCCCCGTGCTGCCCTGCGTGTCCTGATGCGCGTAAGCAATACGGAACGGCCCGTTGCGATACGCGAAGGTTTCGTAATTGCCCGACAAGCCATTGCCCGCGCCGGCATCGCGCAAGGCGAACATGATGGTCGTCGTGAAGCCGTGAATGTCCGGCGACAGATACGTGATGCTGTTATCCGTATAAGGCGTGATCTTCGACAGGTTGTTGAGACCCGATGCGATCGTCCCGGCACCGAAGGCGTCGAGTTGTCCCTTGAACGGAATGTAGATCGGCGAATACTGACGCCCCATGCGCACTTCGCCCCACGGCGCGCCGACGCCGATCCATGCCTGACGATTGAACAAGGTGCCTGCGGTCGCAAGCGTCCCGTCAGCGGAACTGAAGCCGCTTTCGAGATCGAACAGGAGACGCGTGTCGCCAGTCAGTGGTTCGGCGCCCCGCATGCCGAAGCGCGAACCGCGATACGCGCCCGAATCCATGCGCGGCGTCCACCCTGAACCGGGATTCGTCACCTCGATGCTGGTGTCGATCGTTCCATACAAGGTCACGGCGCTCTGCGCATGAACCGCCGTAGCGCCCATGCCAAACGTGCCTAGCAGGGTCAGGGCCAGGGCCAGACAGCGGCCCGAAAGAGATGTAAGACGCATATTGTTGTTGTGCTGACGCGCCAGGCCGACAGGCTCGAAGAGAAGCCGTCACTTTAACCAAGCGACGGCGCGTACTCAATGATCCAGTGCATAGGCGATGACATAATCGCCCCGATCCGGCGACTGTCGCGCGCCGCCCGCCGAGATGAGCACGTACTGCTTGCCCGTTTTCGGCGATACATAGCTCATCGGTCCACCCTGACTTCCCACCGGCAGACGCGCTTTCCATACCTCCTTGCCGGTCGCGCTATCGAAGGCACGCAGGTAGTAGTCTTGCGTCCCCGCGATGAACACGAGGCCGCCCTGCGTCGCCAGCGTGCCGCCGAGCGTCGGCATGCCAATGGGCATCTTCATCCCCATCTTGATACCGAAGGGACCCGTGTCCTGCACCGTGCCCACAGGCACTTGCCATACGATCTTCTGCGTCTTCAGATCGACCGCGGAAAGCGTGCCGAAAGGGGGCTTCTGACAAGGGATACCGAGCGGCGACATGAAGCGGTTTTTGTTGACGGCGTAAGGCGTGCCTTTTAGCGGCACCGCGCCCATGCCGGTGTTCACGGACTCGCCGCCGTTGCTGGCCTGCACGTTGTCGGTCTTCTGCGGAATCATCTGCACCCAGAGGCCGAGGCGCATGTCGTTCACGAAGATGTAATGACTATTCGGATCGGTCGAAAGGCTGCCCCAGTTCATGCCGCCGAGCGAGCCTGGAAAGCTCAGCGAGATGTCCGTGTCGGGCGGCGTGAAGAGACCGTCGTAACGCATCGACTTGAAGCTGATTCGGCAGATGAGTTGATCGAAAGGCGTGGCGCCCCACATGTCCGATTCCTTCAGCGTATCGGCGCCGATGAGCGGCATGCCGACCGAGTACGGCTGGGTATCGGGATACTGCTCGCCGGGAATGCTGCCCTTTTTGACGGGCTTTTCCTCGACGCGCGTGAGCGGCTGACCCGTAAGCCGATCGAGCACGAAGACCTGCCCGGACTTCGTGCCGAACACCACGGCAGGTTTGGTCGAACCATCCTTCTCGGGGAAGTCGATCAGGCTCGGCTGCATGGGAACGTCGAAGTCCCACAAATCGTTGTGGACCGTCTGGTAGACCCACTTCTCCTTGCCCGTCGTGGCATCGAGCGCGAGGATGGACGTGGCATAACGATGATCCAGAGCCGTGCGGTTCGCGCCCCAGAGATCCACCGAGGAGCTGCCCATCGGGATGAACACCGTGTTCATCGCGGGATCGTACGACATGGGCGCCCACGAGTTCGGCGTGCTCCGAGCAAAGGTCTGACCCGGCTCGAGTTGCGCGTTGGGATCGTCATGGCCCGGATCGAAGGCCCAGCGCATTTGCCCCGTGATGACATCGAAACCGCGCAGCACGCCACCGGGCATGTCGGTCTGCACGTTATCCGCTACTCGCCCGCCTACGACCACGGTCGTGCCTGCAAGCGTCGGCGCGGAAGTAAGCTGATACTTGGGGTCATCCGCTGCGCCAAGGCCTGCTTTAAGATTCACGAAACCATGGTCGCCGAAGCTTTCGCAGAGCGCGCCGTTATCGGCATCGATGGCAACGAGGCGCGCATCGATCGTGTTCATCAGGATGCGGCGCTGACACGCTTCGCCCGATGCAAGCGTCGGCGCGATCACGGGCGTCGAACCCGCGACCGAAGGCTGCGTAAGCGCTTGCGTGGCATCGAAGTATGCGAGGCCGCGACAACGGTTCCACACCTGCGCCGGCGCATTGATTTCGCGCTTCCAGATTTGCTTGCCGCTGTCGACATCGACAGCGATCACGTTGTTATGCGGCGTGCACATGAAGATGCGATCGCCCACTTGCAACGGCGTCTGCTGATCTTCCGCGCCGTTGCCACCGGGACTCACAGGCACGTCGCCCGTATGAAAAGTCCATGCAACGTGCAGGTCCTTGATGTTGTCGCGCGTGATCTGGTTCAGCGCCACGAAGCGGCTGCCGCCCGGCGTATTGCCATAGTTGCTCCAATTCTTCTGCGCGTCGTTCTGTGCAAGCGGTGCGAGCGGCGCAGCCGTGCCTTCGAAGGCGACCGGGTCGTGCGGTTCGAACATCTGCACGAACGTGATGACCATGCCCAACGCAAACAGCGCGCTCAAACCGTATGCCCATTTCGACGCGGGCGTCACCCTCTCATGCTTGCGCAACGACGGCCACAGCAGCAACGCGAGCACCATGAAGCCCGTCGGCAACATGAGACGCGACACCAGCGGCCAGAAATCGAAGCCTGCGTCGATCAAGGCCCAGATCAGCGTGCCGACGAACGCCACGCCATACACGATGACCGCCGAAGACCGCGCGCGCATCGACTGCACCGCGGCCACGGCGATCACGATCCCGGCGATCACGAAGTACGGGCTGCCGTGCAGCAAGACGAGCTTCGCGCCGCCTGCAACGAAGAACAGACCCGTGGCCAGCATTGCGAGCCCCAACAACACACAACCGGTTCTCAGCGCGGCTGAAACACGGGTATTACTCGTAGACATCTATTTTCTCCAAGAAGCTCGGGCGCGGTCGGTCGCGAAGGATGGAGCCTTCGGTACGCTGGATGGGAACGCATCGGCGAAACAGGCTTGCAGACGAAGCGTTGCTGCACGGCGCAGGGTTGCGCGCGGCATGGCCCTTCTCAACGCCATGCGGGGAGCATGGCGATTAACGGTGCCGACGACGGCACCTGTTCGATCTCGATATTCTAACCGGATAGTTAAAAATGTGCTTAGTTACTCTCAGTATCTGTCCCTTTTCGACGGGACGTTTGCGCGCTTGGGCTAGCTCTCAAACGACAACTGCCGAAGCTGGCTCACGCTCAGCTTCGGCAGTCGTTCAATGCTTGTTACGCCATTCGCGCTACACCGCGCGGCGCACCATCAATTCCTTGATCTTGCCGATCGCCTTGGTCGGGTTGAGCCCCTTCGGGCACACGTCGACGCAATTCATGATCGTGTGGCAACGGAACAGACGATACGGATCTTCCAGGTTGTCCAGACGCTCGCCGGTCGCTTCATCCCGGCTATCCGCAATGAAGCGATACGCCTGCAGCAAGCCCGCCGGGCCGACGAACTTGTCCGGATTCCACCAGAAGCTCGGGCACGACGTCGAGCAACTCGCGCACAGAATGCACTCGTACAGCCCGTCGAGCTCGTCGCGTTCGACCGGCGACTGCAGACGCTCTTTTTCCGGCGGCGGCGTGTCGTTGATCAGATACGGCTTGATCGAATGATACTGATTAAAAAATTGCGTGAAGTCGCAAATCAGATCGCGCACCACCGGCAAGCCCGGCAGCGGACGCAGCACAATGCGCTGCGGCAGATCGTTCATGTTCTGCAAACACGCAAGACCGTTCTTGCCGTTGATGTTCATCGCGTCCGAGCCGCACACGCCTTCGCGGCACGAACGGCGAAACGACAGCGTCTCGTCGACCGACTTCAGCTTGAGCAGTGCATCGAGCAGCATGCGTTCGTGCGAGTCGATCTCCAGCTCGTAGGTCTGCATGCGCGGGGCTGCGTCCTTGTCCGGATCGTAGCGATAGACTTCGAAGATTCTCTTTGCCATTTCGATTTTCCCTTGTGCCTTAGAAGGTCCGTGCCTTCGGCGGCACCGATTCAACCGTCAGCGGCTTCATCTGCACCGGCTTGTAGTCGAGGCGATCGCCTTCGCTGAACCACAGCGTATGGCGCATCCAGTTCTCGTCGTCGCGATGCTCGAAGTCGCTGTGCGCGTGCGCGCCACGGCTTTCCTTGCGCGCTTCGGCCGACACCATGGTCGCGCGCGCGACTTCGATCAGGTTCGCCAACTCCAGCGCCTCGACCTTCGCCGTGTTGAACACCTTCGATTTGTCCTTCAGATGCACGTGCTTCACGCGCGCGGTGAGTTCGTCGATCTTGCTCACGCCCTCTTCGAGCAGCTTCGATGTGCGGAACACGCCCGCATGCGCCTGCATGGTCGAACGAATGTCGTTGGCGATGTTCTGCGTGTATTCGCCCGACGTCGACTTCTCCAGCACCGCGAGGCGTTCGAGCGCGAAGTCGGCGGCATCGGCCGGCAGCGGCTTGTGCTCTTTCAACTCCTTCGCGTGCTTGATGATGTGATTGCCCGCCGCGCGGCCGAACACCACCAGGTCGAGCAGCGAGTTCGTGCCCAGACGGTTCGCGCCATGCACCGAGACGCACGAGCATTCGCCCACCGCGTAGAACCCGTTGACCGGCTCGTTATAACCATTGGACGTACCCACGACCTGCCCGTGCATGTTCGTCGGTATGCCACCCATTTGATAGTGGATGGTCGGCACCACGGGAATGGGCTCCTTGATGCAATCGACATTGGCGAACTTGAGCGCGATCTCGCGAATCGACGGCAAGCGCTTCATGATCGTCTCGGCGCCGATGTGCGACAGATCCAGCAACACGTGGTCCTTGTTCGGACCCACGCCGCGGCCTTCCTTGATTTCCTGATCCATCGAACGCGAAACGAAGTCGCGCGGCGCGAGGTCCTTGAGCGTCGGTGCGTAGCGCTCCATGAAGCGGTCGCCGTTCGAATTGCGCAAGATGCCGCCTTCGCCGCGCACGCCTTCGGTAATCAGCACGCCCGCGCCCGCGACACCGGTCGGGTGGAATTGCCAGAACTCCATGTCCTGCAACGCGATGCCCGAGCGCGCGGCCATGCCCAAGCCATCGCCCGTGTTGATGAACGCATTCGTCGATGCCGCGAAGATACGTCCCGCGCCGCCCGTGGCGAACAGCGTGGTCTTGCCTTCGAGGATATACACGTCGCCCGTTTCCATCTCCAGCGCGGTGACGCCGAGCACATCGCCTTCGGCGTCGCGGATCAGGTCCAGCGCCATCCATTCGACGAAGAAATGCGTTTTAGCCGCGACGTTCTGCTGATACAGCGTGTGCAACAACGCGTGGCCGGTACGGTCGGCCGCGGCGCAGGCGCGTTGCACGGGCTTTTCGCCGTAGTTGGCCGTGTGTCCGCCGAACGGACGCTGATAGATCGTGCCATCCGGATTGCGGTCGAACGGCATGCCCATGTGTTCGAGCTCATACACGGCGTTGGGCGCTTCACGGCACATGAATTCGATTGCATCCTGGTCGCCAAGCCAGTCGGAGCCCTTGATGGTGTCGTAGAAGTGATAGTGCCAGTTGTCCTCGCTCATGTTGCCAAGCGAGGCACCGATGCCACCTTGCGCGGCGACCGTATGCGAGCGCGTGGGAAACACCTTCGACAACACAGCGACCGACAGGCCCGCACGCGCGAGCTGCAGCGATGCGCGCATGCCCGAGCCGCCCGCGCCCACGATGACCACGTCGAAACGGCGACGCGGCAGGGAAGTCTTGATTGCAGCCATGTTCTTTAAACTCTCCAGAGAATCTGTGCAGCGTAGCCGGCGCATCCGACGAGCCAGAGGATGGTCAGCACCTGAAGAAACAGGCGCACGGCCATGGGCTTCACGTAATCCATCCAGATATCGCGAATGCCGACCCACGCGTGATAGAACAGGCAAAGCAGAGTCACGAACGTGGCAAGCTTCATCCACTGCATGGCGAAGATGGACGCCCAGCCTTCATAGGAGAAGCTGTGTGCGGCGAAGAACCAGAACAGCAAAATGACGGTGTACGCCGCCATCACGACGGCGGTGATACGTTGCGCGAGCCAGTCGCGCAGGCCGTAATGCGCGCCCACGACCAGGCGCTTCGGGCCAACTCTGTTTTGGGTTGCCATGGTCTTAGAAGGCTCCGAAAATTTTAAGGGCCATCACAGCCGTGAGAAGCAGCGAGACGACGAGCACGATCAACGCGCTTTGCTTGCCGCCTTCCTTGTTCACGCCGACGTGCGTGTCGAGCAGCAGAAAACGAATGCCCGCGCAGAAGTGATGCAGATACGCCCACGACAGCACGAGCGTGATGATCTTGACGATGGGGTTGGCCAGAAAGCCCTTGAACGCGTCGAAACTGAGTTCCGAGGTCAGGCTCTGATCGAGCAAATAGAGAATGAACGGCAGCGACACGAAAAGCAGCAAGCCGCTGATGCGATGCAGGATGGACACCTTCCCGGCGAGCGGCAAGCGATACTTCGCGAGTTGACCAAGCCCGATGTTCCGGAACTCGGGCCTTGGTTTTTTTACGGCTTCAGCCACGGGCAGACCCCTTCTCACTTTGGATTGAGCAACCGCAGCACGTCGCCGGCACGCTCGTCGAGCGCGACTCGTCCCGTCGGCCTCAGTCGAAAACCGGCCGCGTGTATTGGAGGAAGAGTTATAGGCGCGCGGTCTGCGCGATAGCGTTATTTTGTCGCGTCGTTGTTATACTGTCCAATATCTATCTCGTCTTTCTGAAATAGCTTTAACAGATATCGCATGGAATTGCGCCATATTCGTTATTTTCTGGCCGTGGCCGAAGAGCTAAACGTGACGCGCGCGGCGGAGCGGCTTGGCATCGGGCAGCCGCCGCTCAGTCAGCAGATTCACGCTTTAGAAGACGAAATCGGCGTGCGTCTGTTCCGTCGCACGGGGCACGGCGTGGTGCTGACCGAGGCCGGAGAAGCGTTTGCGGCCGATGCCAGACGCATCCTGAACGACACGCGCATTGCCGTGGAAAACGCGCAAAGCGCGGGACGCGGTGAAATGGGGCAACTCAACATCGGTTTCACGGGTTCGGCGGCGTTCAATCCGGTCGTGTCGCAACTGATTCGCGCGTATCGGCAGGCGTTTCCTAACGTTACGCTTACGTTGGCCGAAGGCAACACCGCCCAACTGCTGGCTTATCTCGATGCAGGCACCGTCGATGTCGCGTTCGTGCGGCTCGGCAGCCAGTCGCCCGTGGGCGTCGAGTTTCACCACATCGCGGTAGAGCCCATGCGCGTGGTGCTGCCCGTCACGCATCGGCTGGCGAAGAAAAAGAAGATCGCATTGTCAGCGCTGGCCGAAGATCCCTTCGTCATGCTGCCGCGCGTGGCGAGTCCGACGCTGCACGATGTGATCGTCGGCGCATGCAGGGAGGCCGGTTTCGAGCCCGTTGCAGGCCAGCAGGCGCCGCAGCTTTCGTCGGTCGTGAACCTCGTCGCAGCCGAGTTCGGCGTGTCGCTCGTGCCGGCTTCCGTGTGCCAGATACAGGTCGAAGGCGTCGTGTATGCCGACATGACCGGCAAAGCCGTATCGATCAGGCTTGCGTTGGCATCGCGGATTGAAGCCACGCAAGCCAAGACCGCGAACTTTCTCAATATGGCACTGGGTTTTGCTCAGGTTTAGGGTGGCCGCTTCCGCGTGAGCGAAGCCGCTCATTCGGCCTGAGCATCGTGCATATCGCCGAACAAATCCGAGGTCGCACCGCTCGATGGCTGCAACGACTGCAACGCGCCGCTCTTGACCTGTTCGAGCACTTGCGGCGAGAGCCACCGCTCTTCCATTGCGGCGATGCCGCTTTCGATCATCTGCTGCAGAAAAAACGACTGCTTGCGCCCAGTCGCTTCCGCCAGTATGCGTAATCTTTGTTCGATCGCGGGCTCGACACGAACCGCGACGACCTTCAACTTGTTTTCGGCGGACCTTCTCAACCTTGACTCCCAATGCATGTCCCGCGTCGATAACGGACGCGTGCGTGGCTCGGCTTTTATCACAAAGAGGCGGCGCATCGCAATGCTTCTTTGCTGCGGCCTTCGCAAACATGCCTGCGCGCGGCTTGAATCGCACGCTTATTCACGCATTCACCGCATCACGCATTCACCGCGAGCTTCATCGTACCTTCTCTTGCGAGAAACGCGCGCACGAGTTGATGCGCCTGATCCTTGTGCGCGGATTGCCACGATGCGGCGAGCATCTCGGTATCGAACATGCGTGACAGCGTGTACGCGTTCGATTTGTGAAAATACGCGAGACTCACCAGCGTGACATAGAGATGCAACGGGTCGATGCCGCGTCTTAACGTCCCTGCCGTCTCGCCACGACGGATCAGCGTGCGCAGCATGTCGAGCACCGGCGACGACATTGCTGGAATGACCTTCGAACGCTTCATGTAGCGCGCGCGATTCAGGTTCTCCCATGAAAGCAGACACAGCAACTCGGGGTGTGCCGCGAAATGGCCTTCGGTGAAGTCATAAAGTTGCAAAATGCCCGCGGCGGGATCGACGGTTTGCGCGTCCAGCGTGACAGCTAATTCGGCTTCGCGAAGGCGCGCGAGCACATGCTCCAGGACTTCGACATAAAGCGCTTCCTTGCCGCCGAAGTAGTGATAGATCATGCGGATGTTGACCTTCGAACGGCTCGCGATGGTCTCTACGCGCGCACCGGAAAAGCCCTTGTCCGCGAACTCGTGAATCGCGATCCTGAAGATGCGCTCCTTCGTCTTCGCCGCGAGCTGCGTGCGGCGTGTGGGCGCGGCATCTTCTTTCGAGGCGCTTTTCAGCTTGGGCGGGGCCATGAGTCGTGTCGTTGATAAGGACATGTCGATGTTACCCGCCGTTAACGTCTGAACGGCAGCGTGAGCGCGGGCGGTGCGGTCTGTCTGCCGATGAGCCCCGCCACCGCGATCAACGCAAGCAAATACGGCAACATGATGAGCAACGCTGTGGGCACGTGCAGGCCGAACATCGGGAGCTGAAACTGCATGGCCGTGGCGGCACCGAACAAGAGACACGCGAGCGCCGTGCGGCCGATCTTCCAGCTGCCGAAGATGATGGCGGCAATCGCCAGATAACCCGTACCGTTAGTCATATTCTCCGTGAACGTGTGTATGTCGCCGATGGAAATGAAGCAGCCCGCTGCCGCCGACATCACGCCCGAGTACAGCACCGCGCCATAACGAATGCGCGTGACAGGCAGCCCCGATTGATCGACGGCGCGTGGCGCGACGCCTGTCGCATGCAGCGCAATGCCGAGCGCGGTGCGGCGCATGATGACCGACGATGCGATCAAAACGGCAAGCCCCGCATACAGCAGCCACACCTGACCGAACACCGGCTCGCCGATCAACGGCAATTTGCCAAGCACGGGCGGCGACCAGTGCGCGAGGCCGGGAATGACCGCGCTGGAACGTTCGCCGAAAACTGCCCGGTATGCGAGCGTCGTGCCACCAAGCGCGAGAATGTTGATGCCGATGCCCGTCACGATCTGATTCGCGCGCAAGGTCACGCTCAGAAACGCCTGCAGCAAGGCAAGCGGAATCACGCCGAGCATGCCGCATAAAAGCCCGAGCGATGGATGCCCCGTCAGCCAGGAAAACACCGCGCCGAGAAACGCGCCCGTCAGCATCATGCCTTCGACGCTCATGTTCAACACGCCTGCGCGTTCGCTGATGAGTTCGCCAGTCGAAGCAAGCAACATGGGCGCGGCCAGGCGAATGGATGCGCCGGCAAAGACCGCGAGAAGTTCGAGGTTCATCGCGAAGTTTCTCCTTTATCGAGCCACATTGCGCCGCCTGCCAAAGCGATGGTGACGATGCCCTGCACGATCAGCACGAGCGCTGATGGTACTTGCGCGACCATCTCCATGTTGATGCCACCCGAGCGCAAGAAGCCGAACAACAAGGCCGCCGCGAACACGCCGGTGATCGAACCACGCGCGAGCAAACCGACGACGAGGCCATCGAAACCGTAGCCCGACGAGAAGCCCGCCTTCAGCGAGTATTGATCGCCTTGCAGCATCAACGCGCCGGCGAGTCCGCTGAACGCGCCTGCGATCGCAAGCGCGCCGACGAGCGATGATGTGATCGGCAAGCCCGCGCGCTTCGCGGCAACGGCGTTGAGCCCCGCTGCGCGCAACGACAGGCCGAAGCGCGTGCGCGCGAGCATCACGGCCGATGCAACAGCCAGCACGAGCGTCACCGGCAAGCCGATATTCAGGTTCATGCCGCTTGCCATGAAGATGGCCGGCAGCTTGGTTACATCGGGAATTTCCAGCGATTCAGGCAAGGTCGCGCCGCTCGTCATTGGTTGACGCAACAGTGCATCGCTTTGCACGCACCAGTAAAGCAGCCACACGGCGATGAACGAAAGCAGCAGCGTACTGATGACTTCGTTGGTACCGGCTTTAGCTTTCAGCACGCCGGGCACGCCGCCCCATACCGCACCCGCGGCGGCCGCCGTGAGCATCGGCACGATAAAGGCGAGGCCGAAAGGCAAGTGCGCGCATCCGCCGTAGAGACTCATCGCCGTGGCAACTATGCCGCCTATCGCCAGTTGCCCTTCTCCGCCCACGTTGGTCAGCTTCGCGCGATTTGCGATGACGAAGCCCGTACCGACGAGCGCGAACGCGAGGCTGCGATTGACGGAGGCCCCGATTGCATAGGGCGAGCCCCACGCGCCATCGGCGAACGCGGCGAGCGCATCGGCAATGGATACGCCCATCAACGCGATCAAGCCGAGCGCCGCGAGCATCGCAAAGAGCACGGCCGCCGCGATCACGAACGCAACGCGTAATTGCGGCGCATGGCGCGCGCCGGACGTTGCCGCGAACGGCCGATGCAGCTTCATGTTGACGTTCATGCGTTATCTCCCGAACCCGCCATCCATGCACCGATACGACCGCGATTGCTCGCATCGGGCGTACATGTGCCCATGATGCGACCGCGATACAGCACGACGATGCGATCGGCGACGCTCATTAGTTCGTCGAGTTCAGAGGAAATGAGCAGCACGCCCACGCCGCGGTCGCGCGCCGCGCGAATATGCGCATAGACGGCGGCCACCGCGCCGACATCGAGCCCGCGCGTGGGCTGCGCCGCAAGCAGGAACAGCAAAGGGTCGAGCGTGAGTTCGCGTGCAAGAACGGCTTTCTGCTGATTGCCGCCGGAGAGTCCGCCGAACAATGCATCGGGGCCGCTTGCACGCACGTCGAAACGTTGCATGAGTTCGAGCGCGGCGTCGCGCATGGCGCGGCGGCGCAGAAATCCACCGCGCGTATAGCGGTCGAGATGATTGAGCAAGAGGTTGTCGGTGAGACTCATGCCGGTGACGCAGCCTACCGCATGACGATCTTCCGGCACGATACCGACGCCCGCTTTCGTGAGTTCGCGCGGGCTGGCGTTGGTCATGTCGCGGCCAGCGATAAAGAAGCGCCCCGACGATGCGCTCAGCATGCCCGCGAGCACCGCGCCGAGTTCGCTTTGACCGTTGCCTTCCACGCCCGCGATACCGACGATTTCGCCGCGATTCACGACGAGCGTGCAGTCCGCGAGACGCGTGACGCCTTCCGCGTCGCGAGCGCTCAGGCCGTCGAGTTGCAGTACTTCGTCGTCGAGCGGTCGCGAGTACGGCGAGCCGCTTTGCACGAGTGACAGACGCGTCGCGAGATCGTCGGCGGCATCGCTGTCTTCGCGATGAATCATCGCGTGCACGAGCCGGTCGATATCCCTCGATGGATTCGACGAACGCGCGACCACGCGTCCGGATTGCAGCACGGTCGCATGTGTCGCAATGCGGCCGATTTCCTTGAGCTTGTGCGTCACGAGCACCACTGCGCAACCGCGTTTCGCCACGCGTTCGCACGTGTCGAGCAACGCATCGATCTCGGCGGGCAAGAGCACGGCGGTGGGTTCATCGAGCAGAAGAAGACGCGGCTCGCGCATCAGGCATTTGACGATCTCGACGCGTTGCCGTTCGCCGACGGACAAGTCCGCGATCTTCGCGTCGAGCGCAAGATCGAGACCGACGCTCGCCAACACGTCTTGCACGCGCGTGGCTTCCGCTGGCCGGTCGAGCCAGCCGCGCGCCTGACCGAGCAGCAGGTTGTCGAGCACGGTGGCATCGTCGACGAGACTGAAATGCTGATGCACCATCGCGATACCGTTCGCGAGCGCTTCACGCGGATTGCGCGGCCGATACGGCGCGCCGTTGACGCGCATGGCACCCGCGTCCGGCTGATGCACACCGAAGATCACATTGCACAGCGTCGACTTGCCCGCGCCGTTCTCGCCGAGCAGACAATGCACGTCGCCGGGAAACAGGTCGAGCGAGACGTCGTCGAGCGCCGTGAACGCGCCGAAGCGTTTGCCGATTCCCTGCAGCGAGAGAATGGGCGAACTATCGGCGGATGGGGAAGCCAGCGTGCTCATCCTTCAGAGACCTTGATCTTGCCGCTCTGGATATCGTCTTCGATCTGCTTGATCTTGGCGTCCATGGCGGGCGTGGATTTGCAGATCACCATGCCGGATGCTTTCGGCCCCATTGCAAGGCCGAACGCTTTATAGCCCGGCTGCCATTGCCCCTTCTCCAGTTGCTCGATGGCGTACTGCGCCTGATAGCCCACGCCGGTGATGCTGTATGCGATGTAAAGCGGATCGCTTCCGCAACGGTCCGTATAGCTGCCGATGATGTGCGTGTCTTTTTCCTTCGCCGCTTGTTCGAGCCCGCGCAAGCCGAGATTCAGGATGTGATAGTGCACGTCCGCGCCCTGCGCGATGGCCGCTGCCGTCGCTTCGCGCGCCTTCGCCACGTTGTCGAAGTCGCCGGTATAAGCCTCGAAGTACTTGACCTTCGGATTGATATAGCGCGCACCGTTGCCGAATTCCTTGCCCGCATTCACGATCGACGGAATTTCCATGCCGCCCACATAACTCACCGCGCCGTTCTTCGACAGCATGGCTGCGGCCGCGCCCGCGACATAAGCGATCTCGGCCTGCTTCACGTCATAGCCCGCGACATTTGGCGGCATGTTCTCGCCCTTGTTGCCGCCGACGATGGAGAATTTCACGTTGGGAAAGCGCTTCGCGACCTTGAGTACCGCAGCCTGCGTCTGACCGCCGATGCCGATCACGAGCTGATTCTTCGTCGCGAGATTCGTGAGCGCCTGCTCCATGTCCGCGTAGTTGATGTTCTCGATGATCTGCGTCTTCAGCTTCGGGCCGAACTCCTTTTGCGCGGCCGCGACGCCTTCATACCCCGACTCCATCCAGCCCTTGTCGGATTTCGAACCGGGGATCAGGACGCCCACGCGCATCGCTTCATCGGCCGCGTGCGCCGGGCGGATAAAGAACGCCGGCACGCCGAGCGCAACTACGCCGGCAATGGCCACGACGCGTTTCATCAGGATGGAAGGCTGTTGCGAACGGAACATCACTGGCACTCCTTTTGCGTTGAGTTTCGGTAAGTAGGTTATTCATGAGCGAAATGCACATTGCAACTTCAATGCCATGTTCGACCCGCGCGTGAATGACGAATACGTCGCGTCAGTCGCGTTCGGTGTCATCGGCGACCTGCGGCAACATCCTCAACTCTTTCCGATGGAGAACACGATGGACCACGCCCCGAACCCCGCCACGGCAGGCGCTGGCTTGCTCGGCGCATTTGCGCAGACGCGCTGGCAAGCGACGGAAACGCTCGTCGATATGGCCGTGCCAACGCCCGTTCCGCGCCTCGCGACACTCGATGCCGAGCCGCAGAAAGTGCGCTTCGACATCGAGAAAACAGCGCTCGTGATCATCGACATGCAGAACGACTTCTGCACCAAAGGCGGGTGGGTCGACCATATCGGGGGCGATTACGGTGCGGACCGTGCACCAATAGCGCCATTGCAGCGCCTGCTGCCGATCGCGCGGAAAAGCGGCGTGCCGGTGATTTGGGTGAACTGGGGCAATAGGCCCGATCTCGCCAACATGCCGCCTAATCAACTGCATCTGTATAAGCCGAAGGGAACGGGCATCGGGCTTGGCGAGGCCTTGCCTGAACATGGCGCACATGTCCTTGAAAAAGATTCGTGGGCAGCCGCCGTGGTCGATGAACTGAAGATCGAACCGCAAGACATCTGCGTGGACAAGTACCGCATCAGCGGCTTCTGGGACACGCCGCTCGACAGCATTTTGCGTAATCTCGGTACACGTACCGTGTTTTTCGCGGGCGTGAACACGGACCAATGCGTGATGCACACACTCACCGATGCCAATTTTCTCGGCTACGGTTGCGTCATGCTCACCGATTGTTGCGCGACTTCATCGCCCGACTTCTGCACGGAAGCGAGTATCTGGAACGTGAAGAAATGCTATGGCTTCGTCGCGGATTCGTTGCAATTCGCCGACGCATTGAACAGCGCGGCCGCATGAACGCTTTCGTTCCCGGTCCGCGTATTCGCGTGAACGCAACCGGCAGCGGCGCGCTCGATGGCTTGCGTTTTGCGGTGAAGGATTTGATCGATATCGCGGGCGTAACGACGGGCGGCGGCAATCCCGATTGGTTTGCCACGCACGATGCCGCGCAATGTCATGCGCCGTGCGTGGCGAAGCTGTTAGCGGCGGGCGCATCCGTGGATGGCAAGACCATCACCGATGAACTCGCCTACAGCCTCGAAGGCGCGAACGAACACTATGGCACGCCGCTCAATCCGCGTTGGCCGCATGCGTTGCCGGGTGGATCGTCGAGCGGATCGGCATCGGCGGTTGCGAGGGGCAGTGTCGATTTCGCACTCGGCACCGACACCGGCGGCTCGGTGCGTGTGCCTGCCGCGTTCTGCGGACTCTGGGGCATACGGCCAACGCACGACGCGGTATCGCTCGATGGCGTGCTGCCGTTTGCATCATGCTTCGACACGGTCGGATGGTTCGCGCGCTCGGGTGATGTGCTTGCGCGCGTTGCCGACGTGCTCCTTGATGAGGTCGCTTCCCACGATGCCCCCACGCGTCTCGTGCGCTGCAAGGAAGCATTCGACGCGCACGGTTCAGCGCGTCTGCGCGAATTTGCACCCGCATCCGCCGAAATCGAACTCTTCGCGGGCGAGGGCTCGGACTGGCTGCATGTCTATCAGCAGTTGCAGGACGACGCGATACGTGCGTCTCTTGGTTCATGGATCGACACGCATACGCCGCGCTTTGGAGCGAACATCGCGCCACGCTTCGCGCGGCTCAAGTCGATCGACGACGCGGAGGTGAATCGGTGCCACGCTTTACGCGAGGAATATGCGGCACATATTGCGCATATCGTCGCCGATGCCTTGATTGTGCTGCCAACTACGCCCGTCTCGCTTTTGCGCCAGAATGAAACGTCGGAGCGTATCGGCGCGTTCTATCGCGATGCCTTGACCTTCAACGCCATCGCGGCATTTGCCGGACTGCCGCAAGTGACCATACCCATTGCGAACGAGTCGACCGGCCCGCTCGCGTTGTCCTTGATCGGTCCGCGTAACAGCGACCGTGCCTTGATTGCGCGGGTGCGAAGTCTGTTTTCCAATATCGAATGAGGTAGACGAACTTGTCTACTTGCCATCGCTTTCAACATCGAATGAGAACCATGAACATGCCACCGGAAATCGATGGAACGCTCGACGCTTATGCCGACGCCGCACTTCGGCTGCACTTCCCTCATCTAACGGATGACACCGCCGCGCGTGTCAAGACGCAATTCGCGCGCATCGCGCAACTCGCGGCACCGGTACTCGCCTATCCCGTCGATGCCCAGGACGAACCTGCGCCGGTGTATCGCCCATGACCATCAACGACGCATTCCCTGCTGGCGCAGTTGCCATTGCACGCGCCTATGCCGAAGGTGCATTCAGTGCGCGCGAATTGATCGAAACAACGCTCGCTCGCATCGACACGTTTAACGCGCAGATCAACGCCTTCACCACGATCACGCGCGAACGCGCACTCGATGAAGCCACTGCCCTCGATGCACGGCGCGCGAGCGGCGCTGCTTTGCCACCGCTCGCAGGCGTTCCCTTTGCGGCGAAGAACCTGTTCGACATCGCGGGCGTCACGACGATCGCGGGATCGCGCGTGCTCGCCAATGCCGCGCCCGCCGCTGCGGATGCAACGCTCGTTGCACGACTCACCGATCATGGCGCAATCATGGTCGGCGCGCTCAACATGGACGAGTTCGCCTACGGTTTCACCACCGAGAACAGTCACGCGGGACCGTGCCGCAATCCGCACGACCTGACACGCTCGGCGGGTGGATCGTCGGGCGGCAGCGCCGCGGCGGTCGCGGCGGGCTTCGTGCCGCTCACTCTCGGAAGCGATACGAATGGGTCAGTGCGCGTGCCTGCCTCGCTGTGCGGCGTGTTCGGCGTAAAGCCGACCTATGGACGCTTGTCGCGGCGTGGAACGTATCCGTTCGTCGCGAGTCTGGATCATATGGGTGCATTCGCGCGCAGTGTCGAGGACCTCGGCGCTGCCTATGAGGCGCTACAGTTTGCCGATCCACTCGATATGGCTTGCGCGCAGCGTGAATTCGAACCCGCGCGTGCGATGAGCGGAACCTTGCGCGTTGCACGTCTGACCGGCTATTTCGACGACTACGCAAACGACGATGCGCGCAACGCATCGCTCACTGCGTCAGCCGCGCTCGAAGCGACGGATACCGTCGAGTATCCGGATGCCGATGCGGCGCGTGGTGCAGCGTTTCTCATCACCGCTGCCGAGGGCGGCCAATTGCACATGAAGGACCTTCGCGCGCACTACGACGAGCGTGAGCCTTTGTCGCGCGACCGCTTGATCGCGGGTGCGTTGCTGCCTGCCGCATGGATCATTCAGGCGCAACGCGTCCGCGCTTCGTTGCGGCGACGCGTGCTGGAACTCTTCGAGCGCTACGACGTCTTGATCGCGCCAGCGACGCCAGTCGTGGCGCCGCGCATCGGCGACGAGTTCATGGAGGTCCGCGGTGAGCGAATGGCAGTGCGAGCCAGCCTCGGCATGTTGACGCAACCCATCTCGTGCCTTGGGTTGCCCGTTGTGACCGCGCCTATGCGAACGGAAGCCGGCTTGCCGATGGGAGTTCAGTTGATTGCCGCGCCGTGGCGCGAAGACCTGGCATTCGAAGCCGCCCGGCGTCTGGAGCAAGCTGGCGTAGCAGGTTGTGCGACACCGCGTTTTGCCGAGGAGAAAGCGTGAACGGGATCAATCGACCGGATGTTCTCGAGGAAGTGAATGCGGTGTTCGACGCGTATGAACGGGCCCTGACTAGCAATGACGTCGCGATGCTGGATGACCTGTTTTTTGATTCGTCGCTAACGGTGCGCTATGGGGCGACGGAAAATCTCTACGGCTACGACGCCATACGCGAGTTTCGTGCGGCACGGTCCGGAACAGGTTTGGCGCGCGAGGTGACGGCACGAATGGTTACGACCTATGGAGATTCGATGGCCGTTGCAAATATCGAATTCCAGAGGGAAGGCGACGCGCGTATAGGCCGACAAAGTCAGACGTGGATACGCTTCGAGGATGGATGGAAGGTCGTCAGCGCGCATGTCAGCTGGATGACCTAAATGCGACCGCGAGCGGCGATCCTCATGCAGACGGATCGCCGCGACGCCAGGCATCATCACTCGTATCCGGGACCTGTGCGCGCTTGCCGCATCGTCAACGCGCCCTCTTGTCTGCGCCGATAGCCCGAATCCCGCGAAGCCAGCCAGTAATAAAGCGGCGAAGTCAGCAGCAGGCCAATGACCCACGACAGATCCGCGCCATCGAGATACTTCGGCACGGGACCGGCGTACATCGGCGTATTCATGAACGGAATCTGCACGATGATGCCGATTGCATAAGCGATCAAAGCCTGCGGATTGAAGCGCCCATAAATGCCGCCATCGGCTTCGAAGATCGATTGAATATCGTACTTCCCTTTATGGATGACATAGAAGTCGATCAGGTTGATCGCGGTCCAGGGCACGAGCACCACGAGCAAGGCAAGCACCAGATCGACGAGATTTCCCACGAAGTTGGTCGATGCGCCAATCGCTCCATAGCAGCAGGCAAGCAGAATCGCGACTGAAAGCACGGCGCGCGCTTTGGCCGTGGGAATCCAGCGATAAGCGAACGTCTGCAACGAAGTAATCGTGGCGAGCACCGCGCCATAGAGATTGAGCGCGTTATGACTAATCACGCTAAGCAGAAACAAGACGAGCATGGGCAAGCCGAGGGGGCCGGTCGCAGTCTTGACGGCGTCCATGGTATCAGCGCCGGGCGCGACGGCAAGCGCGGCGACCGCACCGAAGGCAAACGCAAGCGAGGAACCAATGGTGCAGCCCAGATAAGTCGCCCAAAACGTCGACGCTACACGCACATTGCTCGGCAAATAGCGCGAGTAGTCGGAAACATAAGGTGCAAACGCAATCTGCCATAGCGCGGACAAGGAAACGGTAGCCAGCCAGCCCGCGAAATTGAAGCCGCCGCGCGTGAAGAAGTCGGCCGTCGCGATATGCGTGAAGATGTATGCAAAGCCCACGAAGATACCGATGCCCAGCACCCACGTACCGATTCGATTGAGTATGTGAATGAATCGATAGCCGATGATCCCGATCAACCCCGAGCCCACCGCACCGATGACGATCCCGACCGGCACCGATATGGACGTTTCGATGCCATGCAACGACTTGCCCGCGAGCACGATATTCGATGCAAAGAAGCCCACGTACATCACGCCCGCAATCACCGTGACGAGCAAGGCACCCCATGATCCGAACTGCGCGCGGCTCTGGATCATCTGCGGGATACCCATCTGTGGCCCTTGCGCCGAATGAAGCGCCATCAACACGCCGCCCACTGCCTGACCGACGATGATCGCGACGATTCCCCACAGCAAGTTCAAATGGAATATCTGCACGCCAAGCGCGCCCGTCACGATAGGCAATGGCGCAATGTTTCCGCCGAACCAGAGCGTGAATAGATCGCGCACCTTGCCATGCCGATCCTCCGGCGGCACATAGCCGATCGTATGCTTCTCGATGAACGATGACGTGTTGCTATCCGACGTATTCAAAGTCGTCTCCTTTATTGATTTTGCGCATGCGCGAGTCGTTTCGAAAGACCATGCGCACCGCGGAGCCCGTCGAAAGTCTCGGGGCTCTCGAACGCGCCATGGCGCGTGTCAGGAAGCGGTTGCTAGATAATCCGCAAGACGCGCGAGCATGGCGTCGCAGGC
This sequence comes from Caballeronia sp. LP006, assembly GCF_031450995.1. NCBI lineage: Bacteria > Pseudomonadati > Pseudomonadota > Betaproteobacteria > Burkholderiales > Burkholderiaceae > Caballeronia > Caballeronia sp. LP006. Next base: position 993,551 of record NZ_JARTVW010000003.1, read on the forward strand.
GTCGAGTTGCTCGACGCTCACGAACTCGTCGGGCTTGTGCCCTTGATCCATGCTTCCCGGTCCGCACACCACGGTTGGGATGCCCGCTTGATTGAAGAGTCCGCCTTCGGTGCCGAACGCCACCGTGCCGAACTCGTTCGAGCCACTAAGAAGCGTCAGCAGGCGCGCTGCTTCGCTATCTGGCGGTGTGGCCAAGCCCGGATAGGCGCTCAAGGATTCGAAGCGAATGTCCGTGTCCGATTTCACCGCGCGCATCTTCGGAAGTAATTCGGCTTCGGCAAAGCTTTGCAATTCATCCGCCACCTCATGCGCGTCGAAGCCGGGAAGCGCACGCACTTCGAAATCGAATTCGCATTCCGCCGGCACGATATTGAGCGCACGCCCACCTTTGATGACGCCTGCCTGCACGGTCGAATAGGGTGGATCGAAGAGTGCGTCATGGTGCTCGGGCCGTGCCAGCTGCTCGCCAATATCATCCAGCTTGCCGATAAGACGTGCTGCATACGCTATGGCGTTCACGCCGTAGGGCGCGTAAGCCGAGTGACAAGCCTCGCCCTTCACATGGCAGCGCATGGCGAGCTTGCCTTTATGACCGAGCACCGGCTTCAGTTCAGTAGGCTCTCCGATCAGGCACAAAACGGGCTTGTGTTGGCGCCTTGCTAGTTGCTCCAACATGGGCCGCACCCCAAGGCAACCGACTTCCTCGTCGTAGGAGAAGGCAAGGTGTACGGGCATGACTAGCGATTTCTTAAGAAACGTGGGCACCGACGCCAGCACCGAGGCGATAAAACCCTTCATATCCGCCGTGCCACGGCCATATAAGCGCCCTTCCTTCTCGGTAAGCCGAAAGGGATCGAGCGTCCAGGCTTGGCCATCGACGGGCACGACATCGGTATGACCGGATAGCACGATGCCGCCCCTGTCACGCGGACCGATCGTCGCAAACAGATTCGCCTTCGTTCGCTCGGCGTTATAAAACAGTTCGCTCTCGACGCCGAGATTCGCAAGGGTGTCGCGAACGAACTCGATGAGTTCCAGGTTCGAATCGCGGCTGACGGTTGCAAAGCCGATCAGCCGTTCGAGCACGTCGCGGCTCGACATCTCATTCATTGCCCGGCACTCCATAGCTAGGTGCCACTGTCGGGTTCAGCGCACGGGTCACGTAGTCCTGCATTTGCGGCCGATAAGCCTGCCACAGACCATCGAGCTGGCCGATGGGGTCGGCGTCGGCCCAATCGACGCGCAGATCGACGATAGGCCAACTCAGATCGCTTACGATCTTGAGCGCTGCGGAATGCACCGGCCCGGCTTCGCCGCCTGCGGTCATCGCCGCCCGCATCGCAGCGAGCAAACGATCCGCCAGCATGCCTTTGGTGTTTTCGAACGCGGGAATCATGGCTTCGATCACGCCGAGGCTCGCAAGCATGTTGCCTGCGGCGACGCATTGATCTCCAGCCACCGCGTGATGCAGGCCAAGCGCTTCCTTGCCGCTAAAAAACGCGGTGCGGCCATGAGCGTCGATGACCGTTACTTGCCGATATTCGCTGTACGCGTTCGCATCGAGCGCACGGTCGAGCGCCGCCTGAGGATCGAGTTGTGCAGTGTCGATGAGATCGAGGATCTGCGGCCCAAGAGCGGGCAAAGTCACGTTTTGCGTGGCCACCGCGCCCACGCCGCCGCGTGCCCACGGACATCGCGCGCCCACGGCGATACTCGACGAACTGATTGCAATGCCAAGCTGGCCGGTTTCCTGGCAACGTCCGATCACGGAGAATGTCATGCAAGGCTCCTCGACTTAGGCCGGCTTCCAGCCTTCAGGAATGACCGCGATCACATCGATTTCCATCAGCCATTCCGGCTGTCCCAACGCGCTCACCACCAGCCCCGTCGAAATGGGAAACACGCCCTTGAGCCACTTGCCGACTTCCTGGTACACCGGCTCGCGATAACGCGGATCGATCAGATACGTGGTCGTCTTGACGATATGGCTCATGTCGCTGCCCGCCTCTTCGAGCAACTGCTTGAGATTCTTCATCGCCTGCTCGGCTTGCGCGCGTGCATCGCCGAGACCCACCAGATTGCCTTCGAAATCCGTTCCCACCTGACCACGCACATAGACCGTGTTGCCGGCGCGCACGGCCTGGCAAAGATCGTTATCGAGCGTCTGGTTCGGGTACGTATCCTTCGTGTTGAACATGCGGATACGCGTATGCGTAGGTTGGCTCATCGATGCACCTCGAAGCTGAGAATGATTGAATAGTGAAAGCGGCGTCTTGAGCGATCGTCAACTCACGCCCATCTCGCTGACCTTGTGCACGCGCGGATCGCTGAAAGTCGCGGCTTGGTCGGCATGACGGCGCGACACATCGTGATACGCGAGATACTTGCGCTGCGTGACGATATGATCGGCAATATGTTTTGCATCGTGCCAGACGCCCCAGATGAAAGCGGAGCCGCGCCGCGAAAGCCAGGGCAAGCCAAGGAAATAAACGCCGGGCTCCTTGGAAACGCCGCGCTGATGCTTGGGCTTGCCTTTATCGTCGAAGGCGTTGACATCGAGCCAGCTGAAGTCGACGGCGTAGCCGGTTGCCCAGATGATCGAACTCACGCCAGCATCGGCAAGGTTCAGTTCGAGAACAGGTTGCTTCATGCATTCCGGATCGGACGGAATGATGCGTGCCTCGGGCTCGTCCGGCAGATCGATACCGTTGCGCGCCACATACGCGTCTGCGGCGCTCAGCAAAGACAAGTAGTTGTCGTCGCCGTTGTTGATGTTGGTCGTGAGGTCTGGCTGAAACGTTGCAATGCCATTCTCGAATGACTTCGTGAGACCGACGAGGTTCATGCCCTGATGCGCGAGACGGCGGAAATCGACTGTTTGTCCACCGCGCGCGCCACTCACTGCAATCGTGACGTGCTCCTTGCCCGGCCGCATGACTTCCGCATCCCACTCGCCGAGCACGCCCAGCCACCAGCAAAAATCACGGCCACGATACGCGCGTGGCGGACGGTCATGCGGGCCGACCGACAAATACACCTTCCTACCGGCGCGCATTAGTTCATCCGCAATCTGCACGCCCGACGATCCCGCGCCGACCACGAGCACCGCGCCTTCCGGCAATTGCTCAGGATTCCGATAATCAGCCGAATGAAGCTGCGTAAGACGTTCGTCCTTCGGGGCGATAGCCGGGATGACCGGCTTCTGGAACGGACCAGTAGCGACGACTACACGGCTCGCTTCGATCACGCCTTCCGATGTTTCGACGGTGAAGCCTTGCCGCCCGACATTGCGAACCACCTTCTTGACTTCGACGCCCGTGCGAATGGGTGCATCGAACTTTTCGGCGTAGGTGACGAAGTAATCGGCGACCTGATCTTTATTGGCAAAGCCATCGGGATCGACTTCATCGAACTCGAGATTGGGGAAACGATCGTGCCACGCCGGACCGTTCGCCACGAGCGAGTCCCAACGTCCCGTGCGCCAGCGTTCCGCAATGCGGTCGCGTTCAAGAACGAGGTGCGGCACGCCGAGCTTGCTCAGATGCTCGCTCATCGCCACGCCGGCCTGACCGGCGCCAACGACGAGCGTGTCGATTGAGGTTATTTCCACTGTCATGGCTATGTCCTTCGATATGGCTTTACTTCGCGGATGTGTCCGGCGAAGTCAGCGTCCTTGAGAAACGTGCAGTCGTGCGTGGCTGGCGTGCTGCCAATGAAGCCCAAATTTACGCTTGAGCGCAGAATTCTAAAAATATATTTAAAAAATGCTTAGCATCGGTTTTGGCTATGCAATCCTTTTTGGCGAAGCCACAATTCGGCCGATCAACCGTTTAGAGGCGGAGCGTTTCCGATGGAAAACCACCCTTTGCGCTACTCGCTTCGGCAATTGCGCTACTTCGTCGTAACGGCGGAAGTGCTGTCTTTTACAGCCGCCGCGCGGCGCCTGCACATTTCGCAGCCGTCGATCTCGACCGCGCTCGCGGACCTCGAAATATCGTTTGGCGTGCAGCTCTTCATACGGCATCACGCGGCGGGATTGTCGCTTACGCAAGCAGGCCGAGACCTTCTGGGGCAAGCGCGCAACCTGCTAAAAATAGCCGAAGAATTGCAAATGGCCGCTAAGGAAATGGATGGCGGCATGACGGGCTCGATCGCGCTCGGCTGCCTCGTTTCACTTGCGCCGCCGCTCATGCCGGGGCTCATAAGCCGCTTTACCGGCGAGCATGCAGGGATCTCCTTTAGGACCGTCGAGGCGCATCAGGATGGCCTGCTAAGAGGCTTGCACGACGGCTCGCTCGATATTGCGCTGACCTATAGCCTGGATTTGACCGAGGACATCGCGTTTACGCCACTGCTTTCTCTGCCGCCTTATGTCATCTTGCCGAAGACGCACCGGCTAGCCCGCGCGCGCAAGGTCTCATTAGCGGATCTCGAAGCGGAGCCTTACGTGATGCTGGATTTACCGCATAGCCGAGAATATTTCGCGGCCCTTTTCGATGCCGTCGGCAACCGGCCGGTTCCCGCATTTCGGTCGTCGCAGCCTGAAGTCGTGCGCGGCATGGTGGCTAACGGCTTAGGCTATAGCATCCTCAATTTTCCGCTCAAATCGAATCGCACCGTAGATGGTGAAGACTTCGTGATTAAGCGCTTCAAGGACAACGTCAACGCAACGACGCTAGGCATTGCGCAATCGCGCACCATGAAGCCGCGCCAAGTGGTGCAACGCTTCGCCTCGTTTTGTGAGAACTATATCCGGCGGCTGCATCTAGACGCCTAAGAAACGCCAAAGCCAGGAACGCTACATAGGCAAAAGCTCTGCTTTGTATCCGAAAACAATATTTTGGCTGGTAATTTGGCTTGATAAATTTGTTGCCATGCGAGCGCAACGCCTTGCCGACTCTACGCTGGCGCGCTTATAAGGAAATAGATTCAAGGAGTCTTTCATGACCAGCCAGGCAAGAACGATCCCGATCACGGCACTCGTCGACGAGTTGCGCGCCGGTTGCGAACGATCGTTCAACGACGCGCATGCCATGCCGCCTGGCGTCTACACCTCCGCCGATTTTTTGTCGCTCGAAGAGCGCGACATCTTCGAACACGAATGGCAATGCGTTGGCCGCGCAAGCGCCTTGAAGATGCCGGGCGACTACCTGACGGCGCGCATTGGCGCACAGCCTATCGTGGTGTTGCGCGATGAGCAGATGCAACTCAAGGCGATGTCCAACGTCTGCCTGCATCGCATGTCGGCTCTGCTCGAAGGGCGCGGCAACGTGCGCAGGATCGTGTGTCCATATCATGCATGGAATTACTCGCTGGATGGCGCGTTGCAGGGCGCACCCCTGATGGACCGTCAAGAAGGTTTCTGCAAGGAAAGCTATAAGTTGCCCGCCGTGCGTTGTGAAGAATGGCAAGGCTGGATCTATGTAACGCTCGACGATCAAGCGCGGCCGGTCAGTGAACAGCTTGCCGATTTGAGCGGGCTCATCGATGCCTACGGCATGGAGCACTACATCGAAACTTTCTATGAAGAGCACGTGTGGGACACCAACTGGAAGATCCTCGCTGAAAACTTCATGGAGAGCTATCACCTGCCCATGCTGCATCGCGCGACAGTAGGACCGCATTCACGTCTTGAAGAGATGGAATGCCCGCCCGGCTTTCCCGCATTTAATTACCACTGGATCACGAAGGAAGCGTCTCTGCCCATTGGTAACGCGCATCCGGACAACACGCGGCTTACGGGACACTGGCGCAAGACCACGGCGCTGCTGGCGATCTATCCGACGCATCTCGTCACGCTCACACCTGGCTACTTCTGGTATCTCGTGCTGCAACCGCAAGGCGTTGGCCGCGTGCATATTCGTTTCGGCGGCGGTCTTGCGCCCGAGTTCATCGCCGACCCAGAAGCGAACGCGCATATGGCCTCGCTCAAGACCTTGCTCGATGAAGTCAACGCGGAAGACAAGCGCGGCGTCGAAGCGGTTTTTCGTGGCGTGCATGCGCCGCTTGCAAAGCCCGGTCATCTCAGCCATCTCGAACGGCCCAACTATGACTTCGCGCGCTATCTCGCCAGCAAGGTTGGCGCGCATTGAACATGACTGCAAACGGACAGGACCGAACGATGCCTGACGCTTCCTTCATCTCGTTCACGGGCGTGAGCAAGTCTTATGACGGCGTGCATTATGTCGTCGAAGACTTGAATCTCGACGTGCGCAAGGGAGAATTCCTGTCGCTGCTCGGGCCATCGGGCTCAGGCAAAACGACCACGCTCATGATGCTCGCGGGATTCGAATCTCCCACGCAAGGCGAGATTCGTCTCGATGGCAAACGTCTCGACGACAAGCCGCCGCATCTGCGCGATATCGGCATGGTGTTTCAGAACTATGCGCTGTTTCCGCATCTGACGATTGCAGAGAACGTCGCGTTCCCGCTTTCCGTGCGCCACGTAAGCCGCGCCGATCAGAAGGCACGTGTAAAGCGCGCGCTCGAAATGATCGAACTGCCGCATCTCGCGAACCGGCGTCCTTCGCAGCTTTCCGGTGGTCAGCAACAGCGCGTGGCGCTCGCGCGCGCACTCGTCTTCGAACCGAGCGTCGTGCTCATGGACGAACCGCTCGGCGCACTCGACAAGCGTCTGCGCGAGACCATGCAATACGAGATCATGCGGCTGCATCGCGAGTTGTCGCTCACCATCGTCTATGTCACGCACGATCAGGCCGAAGCGCTGACCATGTCGGACCGCGTCGCCGTGTTTTCCGATGGCCGTATTCAGCAAGCCGCCACGCCCGGCGAACTCTATGAGAACGCACAGAACGCTTTCGTCGCGAACTTCGTGGGCGAGAACAACGGCCTCATTGGCCGCGTGGCCAGTGCGAGCGACGAATGGGCGACCCTGGCCCTCGCGGACGGCAACATCATTCGTGGACGATGCGAACCCGGCCTCACCGAAGGCGACGAAGCCATGCTCGCGCTGCGCCCCGAACGCGCGCACATTCCGAGCGCGGAAGGTTCGCATGTCGACGAACACAGCAACGTGGTGCGCGCCCGAGTCGAAGAACTCGTGTATTGCGGCGATCATCATCGCGTGCATCTGAAGCTTGGCACGCGCGACAACCTCGTGGTCAAGCTGCCGAACACTCAGCGTCACGCCTTGCCCGCGGATGGCAGCACGGTCGATGTCGCCTGGCGCCACGACGACTGCAAGATACTTGCGATGAGCGCGTCCATAAGCGTGTCCACACCTCTTTCTTCCACACCGTCGTCAACTTCAATCACCACGCCCGCTACAGCAGGAGCCAACTGACATGCGCACTTTTATCAAAACTCAATGCGCGGCACTCGCGTTATGCGCGTTTTCCAGCATCACCGTTCAGGCTGCAGAGACACTTTCGGTCGTGACGTTCGGCGGCGCTTATGAAGCCGCTGCGAAGAAGGCTTATTTCGAGCCCTTTACGCAAGCCACGGGCGTCGGCTTCTCGACGGAATCGTATGATGGCGGCTTGGCCAAGCTCTCCGCGATGGAACAGGCGAAGAACACGACGTGGGACCTGATCGACCTCGAAACCAACGACGCGATCACCGCTTGCGACGAAGGTCTTCTCATGAAGTTCGACAAGAAGACGCTCGGCAAGACGAGCGACTTCATTCCCGGCTCCATCCTCGATTGCGCAGTGGCGAGCATGGTGTGGTCCACCGTCTACGCCTACGATGCGAGCAAGTTGAAGACCGCGCCGACCAGCGTCAACGACTTCTTCGACTTGCAGAAGTTTCCCGGCAAGCGCGGCCTGCGCAAGTCGCCAAAGGTGACGATGGAATGGGCGTTGATCGCCGACGGCGTCGATCCCAAGGATGTCTACAAGGTGCTTGGCACGCCAGCTGGCGTGGATCGCGCATTCAAGAAACTCGACACCATCAAGAAGAACATCGTGTGGTGGGAGTCGGGTGCGCAGGCGCCGCAATTGCTCGCCGACGGCGCAGTGGCGATGACACAGGTCTACAACGGCCGTATCGACGATGCAGCGAAGAAGGACAACAAGCCCTTCAAGGCCGTGTGGGACGCGCAGGTGTACGACTTCGAATGGTGGGGCATTCCGACGGGCGCGAAGAACGCGAACACGGCGGCCAAGTTCATCATCTCGGCATCGCAGCCGAAGGCGTATGCGGATCTTACGAAGTACATCGCTTATGCGCCGCCGCGCAAGGACGCTATAGAACTGGTGGACAAGCAGCGTCTTGCCGACCTGCCGACCTCGCCTGCCAACTTCAAGCGCGCCGTGCAGATCAACGCGAATTTCTGGGCCGACAATGCCGATCAGATCAACAAGCGCTTTCAGGTGTGGCTGACGCAGTAAGACAGCAAGGTATCGACACTGTCCGCTTCACGCGAAACATGATCCGAAGAGAGCCCGACTTGACCGCGACCACCAACATGTCCGTATCCGCAAAGGCCGCGCCATCGGGCTCTCCTAGAAGCGCCGACGGCCACGCGTCTTATCAGAAGGCGCGTCGCCGTGCATCGTTGCAAGCGCTGTTGCTTGCGTTGCCGCTGATCGTGTTTCTGTTGTCCACCTTTATCGCGCCGATTGCGCTACTGCTCGCGCGCAGCGTGCAGAATCGCGAAGTCCCCGACAGCATGCCCGCCCTCACGCGCGCGCTCGATGCGTGGGACGGCCACGGCTTGCCCGACGAACGCACCTTCGCATTGCTGGCCGCCGGCCTCAAGGAAGCCCAGCAAAGCGGTCAGCTCGGCACCGTGGCGCGCCGTCTGAACTTCGCGCAAGCGGAGTTTCGCAGCCTGTTGATGCGTACCGCACGCAGCCTGCCCGCCGATGCACCACCCGCATGGAAACCCGCGCTCATCGAAACCGACGAGCGCTGGAATTCCCCGGAAATCTGGCGCTTGCTCAAACGCGCCGCTGCATCGCCCACGCCCGACTATCTGCTCGCTGCCGTCGATGCGCAAGTGACACCGCAAGGCAAGATAGCGTCCATGCCGGCCGATTCATCGGTGTTTCGCGAGGCGTTCGTGCGTACCATCTCCATCAGCGCAACCGTCACGCTCATGTGTCTCGTGCTCGGTTACCCCGTTGCGTGGTTGCTCGCCAATCTGCCCGCTAAGAGCAGCAACCGTCTCATGCTGTTTGTGATCGTGCCGTTCTGGACCTCGCTTCTCGTGCGCACGACCGCCTGGTATGTGCTGCTGCAACCGGGTGGCGTCATCAACAGCCTGCTCATGGGGCTGGGCCTTGCGTCGCATCCCGTGCCGCTCATCTTCAATCGCGCGGGCGTGCTGATCGGCATGACGCACGTGCTGCTGCCTTATATGATCCTCGCCATCTTCTCGGTGATGAAAAGCGTATCGCCCGTTTATATGCGTGCAGCGAAGTCGCTGGGGGCGCATCCGTTCACTGCGTTCATGCGGGTCTATGTGCCACAGACGCTGCCGGGCGTGGGCGCAGGATGCTTCCTCGTGTTCGTGCTCGCGCTCGGCTACTACATCACGCCTGCGCTACTCGGCGGCGCGGGCGATGAAATGATCAGCCAGCTCATCGCCATTCAGACCAACACGCAGCTCAACTGGGGACTCGCGGGCGCGCTGTCGGCGTACCTCGTGATCTTCACGGCGGTCTTCTATTTCCTCTTCAACCGCATAGTCGGCATCGACCGGCTGCGTTTCGGTTGAACGACACGGACTCGACGACATGCAAGATCAACGCAATACCGTGCTGACCGAACGCGTGGCGAATCGCTGGGTGCGCGTGCATACGGCGATCGTCCTATTCTTTCTGATCGCTCCCATACTCGCGATCATTCCGCTCTCGTTCAATTCGGGTTCGTACTTTTCATATCCGATGCAGGGCTTTTCAATGCGCTGGTACGAGCAGGCGTTGACGAGCGCGGACTGGCAGCGCTCGCTATTGAACAGCATCGGGATCGGCGCGGCGTCGACGTTGATCGCGACCTGTCTCGGCACGCTGGCCGCGTTGGGCCTGAGCCGCGCGCAGTTTCCGTGGCGCTCGCTTATCATGCCCATCATCATTTCGCCGATGATCGTACCCATCGTCGTCGTGGCTGCCGGCTTCTATCTGATCTTCGCGCCGCTCGGTCTCGTGAACTCATATGCGGGTGTCGTGCTCGCGCATGCGGCGCTTGGTACGCCCTTCGTGGTCATCACCGTGACGGCTTCGCTGCTGTCGTTCGATCAGAGCCTGCTGCGCGCGGCGTCCGGTCTTGGCGCGGCGCCATGGATCACGTTCAGGCGTGTGACGTTACCGCTGATCATGCCTGCAGTCGCCACAGGCAGCGTGTTTGCCTTTGCCACTTCATTCGATGAAGTCATCGTGATTCTATTCATCGGCGGGCCGGATCAGAAGACCGTGCCGCGTCAGATGTGGAGCGGCATCCGCGATTCGATCGACCCTTCAATACTTGCGGTCGCGACCGTGCTGATCGTCTTCGCCGTACTGCTTTTTGCGAGCATCAACTGGCTGCGCGGACGTGCAGCGGCGGCCAGTCAGGCGCTCGGCTGATCAGACACACAATAAGCGGCGCGGGCCATTCGGACCGCGCCGCTCACAACGCTTTACATCAAGACTTATCGCCTCCTTCCGGCTCAATCTCCGTCAGATCGTCCGGGTCAACTTCCGCTTCGCGGACAGTCGTTCCTTCATCATCGGTTTCCGATATATCCGTGGTGAGCGCATCGTCCGTGCCGGATTCGACTTCGTCGTCGCTTTTCGGATCATCGGTCATGGGGGTTTCGGCGGGCGTGTTCATCTTGTTGCTCCTGATAGTTGCGTTTAAGTGATCGGATGGATAAACAGACGAATCACATCCGGACGCACAGATCAGGCGTGGATTCGATGCGCGATGTCGAACCATGAAGCGCACCTCTTTCTCGCAGCAATCGTAGTGCCGCATGTCGGCCGGAGCGCTCGCGCAATGTATACACGCGCGAAGGCACACGCGTTGCTGAACTGTATCGACGCCAACGATTGGCGCAGAGATTCTTAGGCTTCCGATACATGGCACGGAGAACGCAATGAACAAGGATCAGAAAGAAGGCATCAAGGAACAAATAAAGGGCTGGACCGACACGGCCATCGGCACACTCACCGGCAACGAAGATCGCAAGCTGAAGGGTGACGTCGAGATAACGAACGGTGCGAATCAAAAGGACTACGGTGACCAGAAGGACAATATGGAAAAGGGCATCGAAGATCCCGGCGAGCCAACTAACAAGTAAGGCTTCGTCGACAGTTCACTCTCAAGGACAAGGATACTTCCAATGAAAGCGCTTACCTGGCACGGCAAGAAGGACATTCGGTACGACACGGTACCGGACCCGCAGATCGAGCATCCGCGCGACGCGATCATCAAGGTGTCGAGTTGCGCCATCTGCGGCTCGGACCTGCATCTGTTCGATGGGTTCATGCCGGGCATGGAATCCGGCGACATCATGGGCCACGAGTTCATGGGCGAAGTGGTCGAAGTCGGCGCCGAAAACGCTGCGCTCAAGGTCGGCGACCGCATAGTCGTACCGTTCACCATCTTTTGCGGCGAATGCGATCAATGCAAGCGCGGCAATTTCTCCGTGTGCGAGCGCAGTAATCGCAACAAGGGCACGGCCGACAAGGTTTTCGGACACACCACGGCGGGTCTCTTTGGCTACACGCATTTGACGGGCGGCTATGCCGGCGGCCAGGCCGAGTACGTACGCATACCTTTCGCCGATAAAACGCACGTGAAGATTCCCGATGGCCTTTCAGACGAACAAGTGCTTTTCCTCGGCGACATCTTCCCGACAGGCTGGCAAGCGGCGATCAACTGCGATATCGAGCCAACGGACACCGTGGCGATCTGGGGCGCGGGACCGGTGGGACAAATGGCGATTCGCAGCGCGTTTCTGCTTGGTGCAAAGCATGTCGTCGTAATCGACTGCGTGCCTGAACGCCTTGCAATGGCGCGCGTCACTGGCGCCACCACCATCAACTTCAAGGAAGAGAGCGTGGTCGAGCGCCTCGCCGATCTCACGCAAGGCAAAGGCCCGGAAAAGTGTATCGATGCTGTTGGCATGGAGTCGCACGCCACGGGCTCGTTCGACTCGCTTTACGATCGCGCCAAGCAGGCGGTCATGCTCGAGTCGGACCGGCCGCACGTGTTGCGCGAGATGATCTACGTATGCCGTCCCGCAGGCATTCTGTCGGTACCGGGCGTCTATGGCGGACTGATCGACAAGATTCCCTTTGGCGCCTCGATGAACAAGGGCCTCACCTGGCGCATGGGTCAGACGCACGTGGCCCGCTGGACCGACGACCTGCTCAGCCGCATTCAGGAAGGTCAGATCGACCCCTCGTTCGTCATCACGCACCGCGTCTCGCTTGCGGAAGGACCGGAAATGTACAAGACGTTCCGCGACAAGGAGGACGGTTGCATCAAGGTGGTACTCACACCCTGAAGCAAAAAAACGCCGGTCTTCAAAGACCGGCGTTTTTCGATTCCTCGTCACGCACGACGGATTGTGGCGCAACAGGCAGTGGTTCACCATCGACGAAAGCGGTGCCGCATGTCAGTGCAAACTGCAGCGCCGCGTCGCGGCTGGGAAATGCGCCCAACTCGCGCAGTACCGTCTCCTCGCCGTCTTCTTCCAGAATCGATACGCGCGATACGAACAGCTTGCCGCTTCGACCTGCGGACGGCTGTAGCGCTACACCTCGATGATAGAGCGTAAGCATGGTGTCTCCTTCTTTTCCGAGCGTCCGTTCGCAGCGCGCGGCGCCTTATGCGAACGAAGCACGTTCCATGTGCAGCCATTCATATTAGCGCGTCATTAAGCGCGTGCTTTGCATAGAATCATGCTCGCTTAATGAAGGCATGCACCGATTGCCATCTCGCTCTAGCAAGCGGCGCACCTGAAAACACCGGCACCTTCTTGCTTAGGCCAGGTTTACGCCCAGCGCCTTGGCAAGCTCCTCAGCGGAGCGGACGATTTGCGCATCGTTCGAAAAAAGCGCGGCGCCAGTATCGTCGAAAGGCCAGGCCAGCACGCGCATGTTCGCCGCGATCGCCGCGCGCGCCCCAGTGGGACTGTCTTCCACGACGACCACTTCCTCCGGCTCGAGACGCATGAGCCACGCCGCGCGTTCGTACGGCTCGGCGCTCGGCTTGCCATTGCGCACGTCGTTCACACTGACGCTCACGAGTTGCGGTTCCTCGATGCCCAGTGCTCGCAAGTTCGCTTCAAGCAACATGCGCGACGAATTGGACACGATTCCTTGCGTTATGCCCGCCCGCTTCACCGCGCGATACACCTCGAGCGCGCCAGGACGCGGCACGAGCCGAGGCGCGCCTTCGAGATAATGCCGTGCGCGAAACGCGGACCAGTCCGCGAAGTCCGTCTCGATGTCAAAGCGTTCGCTACACAGCGCGTGCACTTCGCGCCCTGTCTTACCGAAGATCAGCGGATGCAATTCGTCGCCCGCTTCGATGCCGTGATGCGCAAGCACCGCAACCAGCGTGCTCAAATGAAGCGGTTCGCTTTCGGCGAGCGTGCCGTCCATGTCCCAAAGGACAGCCTTGATGGAAGTCTGATTCGTCATGTAGAGGTTGGGTTGTCTGGAAAGAGTCGGTCGAGATCGTCGTAAAACTGCTGCGAGTGCACATAAAGGTGCTCGAAAATCGGCATCATGCGGTCATAGGTATCGCTCGCACGCGGGTCGGGCTGCACTTCGCGCTCGAACTGCACGAAGGCGCGCACGGCGTCGGCGAGACGTGCGAACTGGCCATGCGTCGTTGCAGCAAGAATGGCGCAGCCTATCACGCCGCATTCCACTTGCGCCGGCACGAGAATGGGCGTGCGGTACATGCTGGCCTTGATATCGAGCCAAAGCGACGCCTTCGCGCCGCCGCTTGCCGCAACGAGCCGCTCGATACCCACGCCTTCGGGCTTGATGAGCGCGATATGCCGACGCACGCCAAATGCAACGCCTTCGAGCACCGCGCGATGTAGATGGGCGAGCCCGTGACTCGCCGCAATACCGAAGAACTGTGCACGCGAATTAGCGTGCTCGCCGAGACGCTCGCCTGTGAGATACGGCAGAAAGAACAAACCTTCCGAACCCACCGGCGCGCTTGCGGCCTTGGCAGCGACATCGTCGTAGGACAGCGCGTTTTCATGGAACGCGCGACGCGCCCAGCGCATGGCATCGCCGCCCGAATCGAGCAACATGAAGCGTCCCCACAGCCCTTCGCAAGTCGCCAGATTCGACACTTCGGGATGCAGCATCGGTGTGTCGGCGATGATCGTGATGATCGACGATGTGCCCGTGATATCCGATGCCAGCCCCGGCTCGAACACGCCCGAGCCGAGCACGGACACCGGATAATCCGCGCCGCCAACCAGCACCGGCGTACCCGCGCGCAAACCGGTTGCGGCGGCCGCTTCGTGCGTCACGCCGCCGAGTATGTCGAGCGGCGCACGAATCGGCGCGAGCTTCGCGGCATCGAGACCGAGCAAAGTCAGCATGTCTTGCGACCACTCGCGCGTGCGCGGGTCCATCATGAAGCTCGTCGATGCATCGCTCCAGTCGCACGCACGTTCGCCCGTGAGTTTGAAGTTCACGTAGTCCTTCGGCATGAACACCGTGCTCGCGCGTTCATAAGCCGACGGGTCGTGCTCCTTGATCCATTGCAGCTTGAAACCGGGCCACGCGGGCGTCGCGGGGTTCGCGGTCTTCGCGAGATACGAGGCGCTTGCGTGGCGCGCGCAAAACGCCGCGACCTGTGCGAAGGTGCGCTTGTCGTTCCAGAGCGGCGCGGTATCGCGTGCGAGTTGACCATCGGCGTCGATCAGCACCGTGCCGTGCATCTGGCCGCATGCGCATATCGCGACGACATGGGAAGCTGCATCCGGAACGTCGTCGATCACTTCGCGTATCGAGCGCGCGGCGCCTTCCCACCAGTCCGCTGGGCGTTGCTCAGACCAGCCGTAACGCGGCACGATTTGCTCGTGCTCGTGTGCGGCGATGCTGCGCACCACGCCACGCGCATCGACGAGTGCGGCTCGCACGCTGCCCGTGCCGACATCGATGGCAAGGTAATAGGTCTGCATGTCGTTCCATCCGTTGGACAACCTCATTGCTGGTCATGCAGTCCACGCGGCCTGCCTTCCAAGTGTACCGACAGATGTCGAAGTACCCGGCCAGGCGGTACGTGCCGCGATCTGTATCCTTCGCGTGTCTGCTCCCCCCTCGCCGTAATGATACGTAAGCGACGCTTACATCTGCTCACCCCGTTTCCTTTCGGCTTTGAGTAAAGTCCGCTCATCGATTCGCAGCGCACGCATCAGGCGATGCACGCGAACCTCTCACTCGATTGGAGAATCAACATGAAGCAGAATCGAATCGTTGCCGCGCTGTTGTGCGCGACCTTGAGTCTTGCTGCCGGCGCTTCCTTTGCGCAGCAAGGCCCCGGCGGTCCGGATCAGAACCACGGTGGCGGTCCGGGACAAAATCACGGCGGCCCGCAAAATCATGGCGGTCCTGCCCAACCAGGACACGGCCCTGCTAATTACGGACATGACGCACCGCGCCCGCCCGAGCACGCGGACAACGGCCCGCGCCATTCAGACTGGCAGAAAGGTCAGCATCTGTCGCAAGACTATCGTGACCATCAATACGTCGTCGATAACTACCATGAACACGGCCTGCGTCAGCCGCCGCGCGGCTATCAGTGGGTAGGCGTCGGTGGCGACTATCTGCTCGTCGCCGTTGCTTCGGGGATCATCGCGCAAGTCGTGCTTTCGCAGTAACTCGCACTACGCCGCGAGGCGTCTCGCGAAACGACACAAGCCGCATTGCCTTTCACGGGGCAATGCGGATTTCGCAATCTACGCTCGATGCTTACTCGTCGAACGTGCCGCGAAACTCCGGTGCGGCGTCCGAACGCGTATTCAACTCGAACATCACACCGCCCGGCGCGCGGCAAAAGAAGCGCGAGCCACGGCCATTGTTGAAGACCGCCGTTTCCATCTGAACGCCCTCTTGCTTGAAGCGATCATGCAGTTCCTGCAACGCATCGACAGTCGGCAGTTCGAAGCCCGCGTGGAAATTCCGGGGCCACGTGACGTCATCGCTTTCGACATGATCGATTACCACGTCGAAGCCCGGACGCTTCAAAATGTACGACTTGTCCCAGCTTCCTGAGACGGTGAAGCCCAGATAGTGCTCGAAGAACTTCGCGGTTGCAGCAGTATCGCGTGAAGGAAAGCTCAGGTGGTTGAGCTTCATGCTCTTGATGGTTTCTGTCATCGTCGCTCTCATCTGTTAATGGCGAAGGCCCATGCCGTTTCGCTCGACGACGTCAGAATAAAAGTAAACGCTCACATTGGACAACTCGCATCGAGCGCCTCCACGCGCGCGGCGTGAAGTCCGCATGGCGCGGTTCGTCGCGGCTTGGCACGCCCGTGCTTGCTTTGCGCTTGCTCACATTCGCATGTTCAGCTCTCGCGCGCGAGATACCCGAAAACCGCCGCGCGAACGCGCCGTTGCAGACGTTCGAGGTCGCGTTCCCCGCGTTCGCCCGCCGCGTCGGTCATGCCTCGGATAATCGCCGACAGGTCGCCTGCCGCTATTTCCGGTTGCGGATGCTTCGGAGCCGCTCTCGCTACGATTGCAGCAAACAGCCCCGCGAGGTCCACCTTGGCAAGCTCATCGCGCAAGGCCGGACGGCTCTCCTCGATATCGAGCAGACGCGCGAGCATCGGACGCTCGAGTTGCTGACGCACCGACGCGCCGATCAAATATTCGAGCGCCGCCTTGCCGCTTCGCTTATCCAGCGCGATGGCTGCGTCATCGTAGAAGCGTTGCGTCTCACGATGGATGAGCGCAACGGTCAGCGCGTCCTTGCCCGGGAAGTACTGATACAGCGAGCCGATGCTCACGCCGGCACGCGCGGCGACTGCATTCGTATTGAAGCCTTCGAAGCCTTCGCTTTCGAGCACTTGAGCCGCGGCTTCCACGATGGCGGCGACAGTCTCCGACGAGCGCGGCTGCGTCGGCGATTTACGCAGGCGCAAATGGGCACGCGGCTGACGCTTGTTTGCTCGCGAGGTTTGCGGTGCGCGCTCGATCGTGACTGCTTTTGCAGGGCGCGGCTTGCTCGTGTAAGCCTCGACGAGCGCGATCAGTTCCCATCGAAACACGGGTGATGCCAAGCGTTCGTTGCGCGCCGCCTCCTCAAGCGCGCCGCCCACCGCGCCCGCAAACACTTCAGCGCCAATGCGCCTGTGCTCCGCGGAGCATCGCGTCAAGGCCGCGAAGAGCGCTTCGTACGCTCGTCTGCATTCGGCTTCGCAGCGTCCGTCTTCCAGCAGCACACGCTGCGCGGCAGGATTGCGGCGATGCACCTCGATCATCCCATCGACGAACGCGGCGACTTGCCCACGTCCGACTTGCAGCACGGGAAGCAGATCATCGCGATGACGCTGGCGGACGGCTTCGATCAACGCGCCCTTGTCTGGAAAGTATCGATACAGCGAACCGATGCTCACGCCCGCTGCTTCTGCGACCGCATTCGTCGTCAGAAGCTGGCCGCGTTCACCGAGCAGGCGCGCGGCGGCATCCACGATGGAATCGATAGTCCTTATCGAGCGGTCTTGCCGGGGAGCGTTGCGAGCTTGCGCCATCATGCGGCCTTATCATTTTAAAATGAGTGATTCGCTCATATTCTAATCTGCGGCAAGATACCGGGTGTTCGTTACCAACGCCAAAAAGGAGCCGCAGTGAATCTCACCGATTTCGATACGCTCACCTTCGACTGCTACGGAACCTTGATCGACTGGGAAACCGGCATTTTCGAAGGCTTGCGGCCATTGCTCGAACGCGCGGTTCGGCCGCCCACGCGCGATCAGGTACTCGAAGCGCATGCGCGTCACGAGTCTTCGCAGCAGCACTACACGCCGGGCAAGCGCTATCAGGAGGTGCTGGCCATCGTTTACAAGCGGCTCGCCGAGGAATGGAAACTCTCTTACACGCAGGAAGAATGCGTCGCGTATGGTCAGTCCATCCGCAACTGGCCTGCGTTCGCGGATTCGGCCGAAGCGCTTCGTTATCTGAAGCAGCATTTCAAGCTCGTGATTCTCTCAAACGTCGATAACGAAAGCTTTGCGTTCAGCAACGCGAAGTTGCAGGTGGAATTCGACGGCATCGTCACCGCCGAGGATGTCGGCGCTTACAAGCCATCACAACGTAACTTCGAGTATTTGCTGGAGAAGCTTGCAAGCAGAGATATTCGCAAGGAGCAGATTCTTCACGTCGCGGAAAGTCTGTTTCACGATCACAAGCCCGCGAACGAAATCGGGCTGACGTCATGCTGGATTCATCGACGGCACGGGCAGCCGGGCTTCGGCGCAACGATGGACCCAGGCGCGCAACCTCGCATCGACTTTCGGTTCAATAGCATGGCGGAGTTTGCGCAGGCGCATCGGGATACGTTGAGTGATACGGCTTGACCGTGCCACTGTCTTTATTTGGAACTCATGTTGGCAAGCGGAGTCGCTAATAGGCTACTGGTGGGCCAATTCGTGGATGGTCAAGAGGAAGACGGTTAGTTGCTCTATGATCCGCGCATGGCAATCTTGCAAGCTTTCGCTTTGCGCGAGGTTTAGCCCCCGCGTGCAGACTCCCTCGATACTGGTTATCATTGTTTGTCCCGAGTACGCAGGCTTTTCGTCGACGCAAAGGGCGCAGGAACTGGAGCCTACGCCATGCACGAACGAATCGAATTCCAAGCCGTGGACATATCGGCACAAGACAGCCCGAGTCTTCCCGTGTGGGAAGCACTCATGCGGCAAGCGATCAAAGCCGCAGCGGAACAACAGACCACGGCAGCACGCTCGACCTTCGAGCACGCACTTGAGATCGCGCGTCGACTCATCAAAGCACCGCCGCCCGGACGCGGCGAGGACTGTATCGCGGCGCTCGTCGTCTCGCATCACAACCTCGCCGATCACTACGCAGAACAAGGCAATCAGGACGCCGCCGCGCAGTTGCGCTGCGAGGCGCACGAAGCACTTCTGGCGCTGTCCGTAAGCGCAGAGCGGCCGGTCACGATCCGGCAAGCCGCCTTGCGTCACAGCCGCGAAACACACGTGGCGCTGATCCGCCACGTCGCCCGTCATGGGCCGCATTCCCTCATTGCCCGGACCATCGAAAACGCCAGTCTGGCGCTTTCCGCCAGCGGCCCGGCCCGGCATTGATTCCTCTCATCGTCAAAAAGGAGATTCGCAATGGCTTATTCCCTGCCTCCCCTGCCCTACGCTTACGATGCACTCGAGCCGAACATCGACGCGCGCACGATGGAAGTGCATTACACAAAGCATCATCAGACCTATGTGAATAATCTAAATGCCGCGCTGGAGAGTTCGGAGCACAAGGACTTGGCGGTCGAGCAACTGATCACGCAGATCGACAAACTGCCCGAAGCGGTCCGCACCCCGGTGCGCAATAACGGCGGCGGCCACGCGAACCATAGCCTCTTCTGGACCATCATGTCTCCGCAAGGCGGCGGCAAGCCGGAAGGCGAAGTAGCCCAGGCGATCGATACCGACCTCGGCGGCTTCGATGCCTTCAAGGAAGCTTTCACCAAGGCCGCACTCACGCGCTTTGGCAGCGGCTGGGCGTGGCTCAGCGTGACACCGCAGGGCAAGCTCGCGGTCGAAAGCACGGGCAATCAGGACAACCCGTTGATGTCGGGAATCGGCTCGGGCAATACGCCGGTTCTCGGTCTCGATGTATGGGAGCACGCCTATTATCTGAAGTATGAGAATCGCCGACCCGAATACATCGCCGCATTCTTCAATGTGATCGACTGGAAGGAAGTCGCGCGGCGCTTTGCCGAAGCGAAGAAGTAAGTCTCGAGTATCGCGAGCGGGAGCTTTCCCGCTTTGAACGGCCAGCAGAAAGAAGCGCAGCCAGTGCACTTTGCATGGCTGCGCTTAGTTTTTGCGGCTTCAAACTACCGTAATGGTCACATCGATATTCCCGCGCGTCGCCTTCGAATACGGACAGGTTCGATGCGCGCCCTCGACGATCGCCTGCGCCGCATCACGTTCGATGCCCGGCAAGCTCACGTTCAGGCGCGCGCGCAGCAAGTACGCATCGCCATTCATACCCAGATCGATCTCTGCATCGACGGCGGTATTGGCCGGCAACTTCACTTGCAGTTTCGCGGCCGCCTTGCCCATCGCGCCGATGAAGCATGCGGACCATCCCGCTGCGAGCAATTGCTCGGGATTGGTCCCCGCGCCAGGCGCGCCGGGCGGCGTGAGCCTGACATCCAGCCGGTCGTCGGAACTGCGCGCCGCGCCATCGCGGCCTCCGGTCACGTGTGTCTTGCCGGTGTAGAGAAGCTTGTCGAGTTGCGTCATGGTGTTCATCTCCTTCGGTAGGCGTTGATCAAGGCGTTAGTGATGCGCGAAGAGCGAACCCGTGCCGCTCGTCGGAAAAGTCGTGATCGTCGATGCGCTGCCAGACTGCGTCTGGACATCGCGCACGCCGCCATAGCCCTGCATGCCGCTATCGTTGATGGACTGCACACGCTGAGCGCGTTGCGATGCGCGCACGCCGGCCGACGTGTCACCGTGCGGCGCGAGACCGTATCCGCTGCTTGCGAAAACGGAGCCTGCGGCAGTGGCGCTAGCAACGACGACTGCAGCGGTGATGAGCTTCTTGAACATGGTGAACCTCACGAAATGGATTGAGACAATGGGTGCCGATCAGCTACCGCGATACAGATTCGCGAGCGCCGCGATCTGCCCGTTCTTTTGCGCTTGTATGAGTTCGCGCTTCACTTCCGCGCGTGTCTTGCCGACCTGCGGTTGTGTCGACGTGGCGTGAACCTCCGCGTGAGCAATGCCCGTCATGGCGCTTGCAACGAGAGCGAAAGCAACGATGGAAATCTTCATGGTGCTACTCCTTAACTGGTGGGTGGGAGGCGACGCTTGAAATCCGCCAACGCCGTCGTTGATGCATTAAAACGTTCGGACGTATCCGCTGTGTGTTGCGTGAGCAATGTTTTGTATCGAAGGCAGCGCGGATACATTGCGATACGAAGCGCCGTTCAAGACACGCGAGTGAATCCGCATGTGTCGCGAGAAAGTCCGGATACACTGCGATACAAAACCGCTCGCGTTTTGCGCTATAACGCAGACACAGCGATCACGCGGGAGATTGAAAATGAAGCAGTTCTTCGCCGTCGCAGCGTTTTTATTCGGCGGTATCGCAACCGAACTGGCCCATCCGGTGCAGTGCCTCTCGATAACCCCGGGCCGCGTGCAGATCAAGCGCAAGAAGCCGTGAGCTATCGATGGAAACGACCGACCATGTGCTGATCGTCGATGACGATCGCGGTATCCGCGAGCTGCTCGCGACCTACCTCGAAAAGAATGGCATGCGCGTTTCGCTCGCCGCCAACGGACGCCAGATGCGCGCGGCGCTCGAACAGGGCGCGCCGGATTTGATCGTGCTCGACCTGATGCTGCCCGGCGAGGACGGCCTCGTGTTGTGCCGCGAATTGCGCGCGAGCAAGTTCCGCGCGGTGCCCGTGCTCATGCTCACCGCGCGCAACGAGGAAGCCGACCGCATTCTCGGCCTCGAAATGGGTGCGGACGACTACCTGCCCAAGCCCTTCGCCGTGCGCGAACTGCTCGCGCGCATCCGGTCCGTGCTGCGTCGCACACGCATGTTGCCGCCGGGAATGGAAGTGACCGAATCGGCGCAAATGCTGGGCTTCGGCGACTGGCGGCTCGACACCACCGCGCGCCATCTGCTCGATGCAGAAGGCACCATGGTGGCGCTGTCGGGCGCGGAATATCGCCTGCTGCGCGTGTTCCTTGACAATCCGCAACGCGTGCTTACGCGCGATCAATTGCTCAACCTGACGCAAGGCCGTCAGGCCGATGCCTTCGACCGCTCCATCGATCTGCTGGTGAGCCGTTTGCGTCAGCGTCTGCGCGACGAGGCGCGCGAGCCGCGCTACATCAAGACGTTGCGCAACGAAGGCTATGTGTTTTCCGCTGCGGTCACGCCGCTGGATGCATCGTCATGAGCGCGCTCGGTGCAACGACATTGACCGCGCATCCGCCACGGTTTTTGCCCTGGCCGCGCACGCTGTTCGCGCGGCTCGCGGTGATTCTGTTCGTGGGTATCGCGCTTGCGCAGACGCTGTCGTTCTGGATCACGATGACCGAGCGCGATCAGTCGATGACCAACGTGATGGTCGGCTACGTCGAGCGCGAGGTGACGAGTTCCGTGGCGCTGCTCGATCATCTGCCGCCCGCCGAACGTGCCGAGTGGCTGCCGCGACTGGCGCGCCGCAGCTATCAATTCATCCTCGGGCTGGGCGAAAGCGGCACGCCGCTCGATGCCGCGCTTTCCGAGCGCTTTGCGAAGTCGATAGCGGATGGCATCGGCAAGCGTTATCCGCTGACGGTCAATGCCGTTCCCGGCGATGCCGAACGCATGCAGGTTCACTTGCGTCTCACCGATGGCAGCCCGCTCACCATCGACATGCATCCGATGGTCGGCACGCCGCTGTCCGCGTGGCTGCCGCTCGTGCTTGCAGGACAACTCGTGCTGCTCGCGGCATGTTGCTGGCTCGCGGTGCGTATCGCGACGCGCCCGCTCAAGCAATTGGCCGAAGCCGCGGACACGCTCGGTCCGGACCTCAAGGCCACGCGTCTGCCCGAGCACGGTCCGGACGAAGTAACGCGCGCGGCCAAGGCATTCAACGCAATGCAAGACCGCGTCTCGATGTACATGACCCAGCGCATGCAGATACTCGCGGCCATCACGCATGACTTGCAGACGCCGATTACGCGCATGCGATTGCGCGTCGACACGATGGATGAAAATCCTGCCGGTGCCAGGTTACAGCAGGATTTGCAGGAGATGGAAACGCTCGTGAAGGAAGGCGTGACTTATGCACGGACGTTGCACGGCACGACCGAGGCGCCGCTCCGTGTCGATTCGGACGCGCTATTCGAGAGCCTTCTCAACGATTATCTCGATGCGGGCAAGGTCGTGTCGCTCAAGGGAAGTATCGGCGGCACGATGGTGACGCGGCCGCAGGCGTTGCGACGGATCGTCGGCAATCTCGTGGATAACGCGCTCAAGTTCGCCGGAGCAGCGGAGATCGAGATCGGCGGACTGCCGGACGGAGGCGCTTCGATCGTGGTGCTGGATCGCGGACCGGGTATTCCGGCCGAGTCGCTGGAAGCGGTGTTCGAGCCGTTCGTGCGGCTGGAAGGATCGCGTAACCGGCAGACCGGAGGGACCGGCCTGGGGCTCGCGATTGCGCGTCAATTGACGCTTGCGATGGATGCGACGCTCACGCTGCATGAGCGTGAGGGGGGTGGGTTGGAGGCTAGGTTGGTGGTGAAGGCTTAGTGGGCTGCGGCTTTGCCTTCCGCGTGCCGACAAGCTGCCTCCAATATCCCCGCCGATACGCTCATCCACCAAGCATATCGGCGAAACACCTCTCCTACTCAGCCGCGACAGCCACCGGCATCAGCACCTCAGCCGCGATCCCCGCGATCAAGGCGGCAGGCAACGCCAATCCGGCATCGGTCGAAGCCACACGCGAGGCGGAAGAAGCCGGTGTAGCCTCGGGCGCAGGCAAAGCCAACTGCATCGCCCGTCGCGAACGTGCCAGCGAATTACGCACACGCCGCTCCGGACGATTCAGCATCCCGCCGCCAACCAGCGACACGAAAGTACCAATGAGCGGCAGGGCCACAAGCATCGTCGCGAACTTGAAGAGGCCGATCTTCAACGGACTGCGCGCCGCCACAGCCGACCACGCAAGCGAAAACACCAAATACGCGAGACCCGCTGGCGCACCCGCAAGTTCAGGCATGCCAAGGCGCTCGGCGAGCGGCATCGGAAAGATGAGCAGGAACAATGTGACGCTTGCAAGCGCATGCATGAGCAGCGCGCGGCGTTGCTTGAAGACGCTCGTCACCGACCAGAACGCAAGCAGCAAGACGAATGGCGGACACGCCACGACCACTGCCGCGATGGCAAGATAAACCACCACGCCACCAGCAAGGTTGCGAAAGTAACCCTCCGACGCCGCGTAATAAACCAGATAAGCCGCCGCGAGCGAGGCCACGCACGCGAAGAAGGCCAACACGCCGCTTTTGCCATCGGGTGAGATCAAAAGTCTCAGCCACAGTAGCCCCGTGAAGCCCACGAGATAAACGACGAATCGCAAACCCGAAAACCGTTGTTTCATACCACACCCCTTTCCCCGGATGGTGCGAGCGGCCTTCATGGCAGTCACACCGGCGCGCCGCTTTCGCAGCAAGCCCGTGACTGTATGAAACCTGTCCTCACCCACCTATCGCACACGTCCGAGTTCATGTGACGGATCGCGTGCTTGTTATTTGCGACGCAAGTGCACCATCGGTGCCTCGCGTTCGTCGACTGCTTAACGACCGGGAAAAGAGATTCTTTAGACCTTTTAATTCACGCTTAGAACGTGCGCTCTAAAGGCGTACAAGGGCGAGTCAGATCGACCGACGACAGCCTCGACAAGCGGCAAGTTTTATCGCGTGAGCGGCTTGGCTTGCTGCATGGATGAGCCGCGCACGAACTTGCCCGCGCCAAGATGATGGATGGTATGC
This sequence comes from Caballeronia sp. LP006, assembly GCF_031450995.1. Classification (NCBI taxonomy): domain Bacteria; kingdom Pseudomonadati; phylum Pseudomonadota; class Betaproteobacteria; order Burkholderiales; family Burkholderiaceae; genus Caballeronia; species Caballeronia sp. LP006. The sequence continues at coordinate 1,018,233 of NZ_JARTVW010000003.1, forward strand.
AGCGACGCATTGGAGTCATCCACGTTCCAATGACCATTAGAGAAAATGCGTTCGTCGGCCGCAGCGGACACCACTTCGGCAAAGCACGTGTCATAGGTGTCTTCGGTATGCGGCTCGCTGATGAGCCGGCATTCCAGCCATGCCGCACAGTTCGTCTCGATCAACGGAAGACCGAGTACTGGTCCTTTTATCGTCTCGATCCCGAAAGTCTTGAACTTGTCGATCTCGCGTCCGCTCGTCGAGCCGACCGCAAACGTCAAGTCGATAGCCGCCGCGCCCGGAATGACGACGCCGAACACGCCGCTCGCCATCGCGAGTTCACGCGTGTAAGTGCTCTTGTCGATGACCACGGCGATGCGCGGCGGCGTGAATTCGACCGGCATCGACCAGGCCGCGGCCATCACGTCGCGACGTTCGCCATGAACGCTCGTGACGAGCACGGTGGGTCCGTGATTGATCAACCGGCTTGCGTGTTCAAGGGCGACGGAGCGGAAGTGAGTCATCTGAGTTTCCTGCGTGATTGGGTAGGGGTGAATATCGAAGGATTGTAGGTGGCATCGCCGGACGGCTGCTCATCCTGAAATAGCCGCTTGACAGACGCTCTTACGATATATATCTTTAGATATGTTTTACGATATCTACGGAGTGATCTCATGCGATCCAAATGTTTTCATCGCGGGCGCGACGCGGGTTCTCGCGCGGCTGGCTTCGACTTTCCCTTCGACATTCGCAACGCGCCCGAGTGGGTCGAGCGTTTCGCCTTCTCCCGCCTGGGGCTGATCGGCCGGCACGGACGCGGAGGTGGCGGCGGAGACGACCGCTTTGGCGGCGGCTTCGGTGGCCGTGGCGGACGCGGTGGCTTCGGCGGCGAAGACGGCATGCCGCGCGGCCGCAAGTTCTCCTCGGACGACCTGCAACTGCTGCTGCTCGCCATGCTGGCCGAGGCGCCGCGTCACGGTTACGAACTCATCAAGGCGCTCGAAGACCGTTCGAACGGTTTCTATGCCCCGAGCCCCGGCATGGTCTATCCGGCGCTGACATACCTGGAAGAAATCGGCTACGCGACTGTCGAAGTGGAAGGCAACCGCAAGCGCTACGCGCTGTCCGACGCGGGCCGCGACTATCTGGAAGCGAACCGCGAACGCATCGACCTGATGCTCGCGAAGCTCACGCACTTTGCCCGCAAGATGGACCTCGTGCGCCGCGCCTATGCCGGCGAGGAAAGCGACGATACCGCCGCCGACAACGGCTGGACGCCCGAGCTGATCGCCGCGCGCCGAGCGCTGAAACGCGCGCTGGTCTTGCGCACCGATGTTTCGCCGGACGAGCAACGCCGTATCGCCGAAATTCTGGCGCGCGCGACCGCCGAGATCGAACAGAATCCCGCGCCCAAGCAGGCGTAAAGGAGCGACACACGATGACAGAATCCGCACTGCAACACCGTCCCGAACTGGAAGTCACGCGCGTGCGGCATGCGCTCAAGTTTCGCTTGCTGCAAGTCACGCAGGTTGCCACGCTCAACCCGCATTTGGTGCGCGTGACGCTTCGAGGCGACGATCTCGCCGACTTCGAAAGCGCCTCGTTCGACGACCACGTCAAGGTGTTTTTCCCACTGCCGGGCGAGGACAAGCCCGTAGTGCCGCAAGCAGGCCCGAATGGTCCAGTGTTCGATCCGGACAAGCCGCGCCCCGTCGCGCGAGATTTCACGCCGCGCCGCTTCGATCGCGCCGCGCGCGAGCTCGACCTCGAGTTCGCCATGCACGAAGCCGGGCCGGCCACGGCGTGGGCGGCACAAGCCAAGCCAGGGCAGTACCTCGGCATCGGCGGGCCGCGTGGCTCGTTCGTCATTCCCGCGCAATTCGACTGGCATCTCTTGATCGGCGATGAAACCGCCCTGCCCGCCATCGCGCGGCGGCTCGAGGAATTGCCTGCCGGTACACGCGTCGCCACGCTGATTCAGGCGGCGGACTTATCGGCGCATATCGAACTCGACACGCGTGCCGATCTCTTCGCGCAGTGGATTTATCGCAGCGACAGCGACGATGCACATGCCGCGCTCTTGCACGCCTTGCGCTACACGTATCTGCCCGAAGGCGACGGATACGTCTGGGCCGCCGGCGAAGCCACGCTCATGCGCGCAGTGCGCCAGTTGCTGTGCAACGAACGCGGTCTCGACAAGCGGCGCATTCGGGCTTCGGCGTACTGGAAGCATGGCGAGCAAGGCGTGCACGGGACCATCGACGAGTAACGCTAGAAGCCTGGGCACGCCGCGTGCAACATGCTCCATCGAACCCAACGCGTGGAGCGCACATGAGCGAGCAAAACGAACGACAGACGCCGCCGAAGCAGACGAGCGAAGATCCGAACGTGGCTGACCGGCGTCTTTCCGATGAGCAGAAAAGTGAACTGAAGAACGAGCCAGAACCCGCCAAGGGCAGCGAAGGAGGCAAGCTGCCCGATCCGAAAGACGTAGGCGAAGCAGGCTAGTTCTCTTAACGAAGTGCAGAGTACATAGCGCCGCGAACGGGCGTTCGCAGCGCACTTTGTACCGAATCACACGGACTACCGAGTGTTGAACTTGCTCGGAAGCGCCGATGTTGCCGCGCTTTGATGTATGGTATCCCTAAGCTATTGGTACGACCCCTAGCTCACAACCATATATCGCACCAGGCAACGCGTCTTGCCGGTGATTCGAAGCAAAGACGCCCATGCACGATCCTGCTCATTTCCTGCCGTCCTTCGTCTGGCGTGCGGCGCGAGACGGCACTATCCGCTACGCCAATCCGTGGGCTTGCCGGTATCTCGGCATTGCCATGCCGGAACTCGAAGGCCGTCACTGGGACGCCTTCGTTCATCCCGACGACATCCCGCCCGTGCTCGATGCGCTCCGTCAAATGCGCGACGGCACGCTGCTGCGCAATGTCGATGTGCGTCTCTTGCGCGCGGACGGCGCTTACCGTTGGCATACGCTTCACTTACAGGCGCGTCGCGACGACGAAGGCGAGTTCGGCGATACGGTCGGCGTGGCCATCGACATCCACGAATCGCGGCATGCATGGGCCTTGTACGAAGCAAGCGAACGGCGTTTGCAGGCTGCGTTCGCGGGCGCGCGCATGGGCGCGTGGGAATGGGACATGAAAACGCGCGTGGTGCGCATGACCGCGCAACTCGCTGCGCTCTATTCGTTTCCGCCGGGCACCGAGGCCGTCATGCTCTCGGAAGTGTGGGATCGCGTTGCGCCGGAATATCGTGAGCCGTTCCAGCGCATGCTCACCGAAGCACTGCGCGACGGCGGTCCGTTCGAGTTCGATTTCATGCTCGATGGCGATCAGTCCGAGCATCGCTGGCTGCGCATGCGCGGGCATCCCGAGTTCGACCGGCATGGCGTGCTGACGCGCGTCTACGGCGTGAGCTTCGATATAAGCGAACAGCGCGCGGACGAAGAGCGTCTGAGCCGTTCCGAGCGACGATATCGGGCGCTCGTCGAATCGACGGATGCGCTCGTCTGGTCCGCCGATGCCAACGGCGCTATTCGCCCCTCTGGCGGCGACTGGGAGAAGTTCACGGGCGCGCCCCCCGATCGTCTGATGGGCTTCGGCTGGCTCGACTTCGTGCATCCCGACGACCGCGAGCGCACGCGCAGCACGTGGCTCGACGCCGTGCGACAAGGCAACGCGCTCACGCTCACGTTCCGCATGTTCAGACGCGATGGCACCTACCGCATCGTGCAGGCGCATGCCGCGCCGCTTTACGATCATCAGGGCGCCCTGCAGGAATGGTTCGGCACGACCACCGACGTCACGCCACAATACGAGGCGCAGGCCGCCATCGAAGCGCGCAGCCTGCGTCTTACGGTGGCGATGCAGGCGGCCAAGATTCATATCGTTTCGCTCGAACTCGAAACCTGGACGCTCCTCTTCGAAACCGGCGGCGAATGGCAGGTGAACGACACGATCACGTATGACGCGGCGCTCGCCCGCGTGCATCCCGACGATGCCGCGACGCTCGACCACTACGTGCGGCGCGTGGCATCCGGCGAAGATCCGGGCAGTCAGTTCGAGTTTCGTGTGCAGACGATGCACGGGGAACAGTGGATGCAGGGCAGCGCCCTGCTTCAGCGCAGCAAGGACGGCGTGCCGTTGCGCATCATCGGCAGCGTGATCGACATCACCGAACGCAAGCACATGGAACTCATGTTGCGCGAGGCCGGCCGTCGCAAGGACGAGTTTCTCGCAATGCTCGCGCATGAATTACGCAATCCGCTCGCGCCGCTGCGCACGGCGATTGCCCTCGTGCAAAAGGATCACGACGTCGAGGCGCAAACGCGCGAGATGATCGACCTCATGCGCAGACAAGTGGAACACATGACGCGTATCGTCGATGACCTGCTCGAAGTGTCGCGCATCACGCAGGGGCGCATTGCGCTGCAAGTGGAACCGATACTCGTGGGCACGGCGGTATATCACGCGGTCGAGGCGATTGCCGGCATGGTCGAGGCGCGCTCGCAGCACATTGCCGTCGATGTCCCCGATGCCACCACCTGGGTCTGCGGCGATGTCACGCGGCTCTCGCAAATCCTCGTCAACGTGCTCAATAACGCGAGCAAGTACACGCCCGAGCAAGGGCGCATTTCGGTGAGTGTTCAGGCGGATGCGCAGTGGGTTTCGATCGTCATCGCGGATAGCGGCACGGGCATTTCGGCGGACCTTCTACCCAAGGTTTTCGAGCTGTTCTCGCAGGGCGAGCGCACGCTGGACCGCTCGAATGGCGGGCTTGGCATCGGCCTTTCGCTCGTGAAGAAGCTCGTGGAGATGCACAAGGGAACCATCACCGTGCAAAGTCCGGGACCGGGACTCGGCACGACGGTTACGGTGCGGCTGCCGCGGCTTCATCATCATGAGCGGCATTCCGCGCGCGCGTTGTCGGATACCGAAGCGCCGAAAGCGAATGCTTCGTTGCGCATACTCGTGGTTGATGACAATCGCGATGCCGCCGATTCGCTCGCCATGCTGTGCGAATCGGAAGGACACAAGGCGCGCGTGGCGTATTCGTCGGCCGAAGCGCTCGATGCCGCGCCGCCGTTTCATCCGGATGTCGCGCTGCTCGACATCGGCTTGCCGGATATCGACGGATACGAACTGGCGCGGCGCTTGCGGCGCAAGGGCGAACGTGCGCCCATGCTGATCGCGATTACCGGCTACGGGCAAGCGGAGGATCGCTTGCGCGCGCAGTCGGCAGGTTTCGACTATCACTTCGTGAAGCCCGTCAACGTGGATAGTTTATTGAAGCTGCTTTCGTCGCTGACCGTCGCGCGATGAAGCCATGACCGGAGAAACGATGACCACGCGTCCCATCAGCCGCTACCCCGTTCCCGATCCGCAAGCGTGGCCGGACGATATCCGTGCGCGCATTCTCGAAGTGCAGGAGAAGGCCGGCTTCGTGCCGAATGTGTTCCTGACGCTTGCGCACAGGCCCGACGAGTTTCGTGCGTTCTTCGCGTATCACGATGCGCTGATGCTGAAGGACGGCGGGCTGACCAAGGGCGAGCGCGAGATGATCGTGGTGGCGACGAGCGCGGTGAACGATTGCCTTTACTGCGTGGTCGCGCATGGCGCGATTCTGCGCATCTACGAGAAGAATGCGCTGGTGGCGGATCAGGTCGCGGTGAATCATCGCAAGGCGGACATCACGCCGCGTCAAAAGGCCATGCTCGATTTCGCATTGAAGGTCTGCCAGGCCTCAGGCACGGTGGATGATAGAGACTTTGCCACGCTGCGCGAACACGGTTTCAGCGATGAAGACGCGTGGGATATCGCGGCGATCACGGCGTTTTTCGGGTTGTCGAACCGCATGGCGAACGTGATCTCCATGCGGCCGAACGAGGAGTTTTATCTGATGGGACGGGTGGGTAGGGAGCGCGGTTAGCGGCCCGTCGAGAGAAGGAAGCATTCGTTTCGCAAGTCTTCCTGCGGCGCTGAAATGGCTGTGCTTTGCGAGTCCATTGCACTGCGTATGCCCCACGAATCGAGCTAAACTTCACCGCCCCGCTCCTCGACAACTCCACGCTCGCATCCATGCGCCTTCCTCCCCTGAAGTCGATCATCGCGTTCGAAAGCGTCGCCCGCACCAAGAGCGTCAACCGCGCCGCCGATGAACTCGGCCTCACGCCCTCCGCGGTCAGTCATCAGCTCGCGAATCTAGAGAGCATCGTGGGCCGCGCGCTTTTCACGCGGCTCGGACGCGGCCTCGTTCTCACGCCCACCGGCACGCAATATCTCGCCGATGTCACCGGCGCGCTCGCCGAACTCAACCGCGCAACCGAGCGGGCATCGAGCGAAACATCGGTCGAGATACTACGCATTCATTCGAGTCCGAGCTTCGGCCTCATGTGGCTCTTGCCGCGCCTCGCCGCGTTCCAGGAGGCGAATGGCGATATCCAGATGAACCTCGCGTGCTCCTATGAAAACGTGTCCTTTACCTCGGGTTTTTACGATGTCGATGTCCGTCACGGCTACGGGCACTGGACCGATATCGAAGTCAGAACCCTGCGTCACGAAACCATTGCGCCGCTCGCATCTCCCGCGTATCTGGAACGCTATCCGGTCGCATCGCCCGACGATCTGATCGAACACAGGCTGATCTTCTCCGAGTCGCCGCTCGTGCAATGGCAGCAGTGGTTCGGCAAGTTCGGCGTGGCAACGCGGCGCAAGGCGTTCGATTTCTCCTTCGATCGCTCCTACATGTCGCTCGAAGCCGCCGCGCTCGGTCATGGCATCGCGCTCGAAAGCACCATGCTCGCCTCCGTGCATCTCGAACGCGGTTCACTCGTGCCGGTATTCGGGCGCGAGTATGCCGTCGAAGTCGGCGCGCATCATCTGGTATACCCCAGTCAGAACGCGGACCTGCCGCGCGTCGCGAAGTTTCTCGCGTGGATGGACCAGGAGATTGAACGAGGCCGTGAGAGACGGTGACAGCCCTCGAGGCCCGTAGTGAAAGGCGCCGCGAACACCTGAAAATTTCTCAGCAATAGCTGAGACAAACTCCGTTGATCGTCATGTGGAACGCGAAGACACTGCATCCACACCAGACAACCAACGGAGACAAACATGCTGCTCGACAACCAGGTAGTGATCGTCACGGGCGCGGCTTCGGCGCGCGGGATCGGCAAGGCAACGGCCAGAGCGCTCGCGGCGGAAGGCGCGCGCATCGTCATTCTCGATCTGCGTCAGGCCGATGCCGAAAGCGCCGCGAGCGATCTCGGCGACGGCCATCTCGGTCTTGCCTGCGACGTCACCGACAAAGCCGCCTGCGTCGATGCCGCCAACGCGGCCATCGAGAAATACGGGCGTATCGATGCGCTCATCAACAACGCGGGCATCACGCAACCGATCAAGACGCTGGAAATCAGCGCGGACAATTTCGATGCGGTCATCGGCGTGAATCTGCGCGGCACGCTCCATATGTCGCAAGCCGTGATTCCGCAGATGAAGAAGCAGCAGCAAGGCTCGATCGTCTGCATGTCTTCGGTCTCCGCGCAACGCGGCGGCGGCATCTTCGGCGGCCCGCATTACAGCGCGGCCAAAGCGGGCGTGCTCGGTCTTGCCCGCGCGATGGCGCGCGAACTCGGCCCCGACCACATCCGCGTGAACTCCATCACGCCGGGCCTGATCCAGACCGACATCACGGGCGACAAGCTCACGCCTGAAATGCGCACGGACATCATCAAGGGCATTCCGCTCGGACGTCTGGGCGACGCCGCCGATATTGCCAACGCCTGCCTCTTTCTCACGAGCGGCCTCTCTTCCTACCTTACCGGAGTCACACTCGACGTGAACGGCGGCATGCTGATTCACTAAGCATTCGACCTCAGATACGCACCCGGACCAACCGGGGCACGTGACCGGATCAACGCGCAGGCGCTTTTCCGGTCCATTGGAGACAAGCATGAAACCGAAATATTCCGCGCCGGCCGCCACGGCCGAATTTGCTTCGCCTGCCGATTCCACGAGCTTCGAAGCGCAGACTTACGCCAAGGTCGGACGGCGGCTCATCCCCTTTCTGATGCTGTGCTATCTCGGCGCGTATCTGGATCGCGTCAACGTCGGCTTCGCCAAATTGCAGATGCTCAATGACCTGCGCTTCAGCGAAACCATCTACGGCGTGGGCGCAGGCATCTTCTTCCTTGGTTACTTCCTCTTCGAGGTACCGAGCAATCTCGTTCTTCATCGAGTCGGCGCGCGCAACTGGCTTGCGCGCATCATGCTCACGTGGGCGGTGATCTCGGCGAGCTTCGTGTTCGTCAAGTCGCCGACGATGTTCTATGTCCTGCGCTTTCTGCTCGGTGTCGCCGAGGCGGGCTTCGCGCCGGGCGTGATTCTCTATCTCACGTACTGGTTTCCCGCTGCGCGGCGCGCCAAGGCATTGTCGCTGTTCTTCATGGCCATTCCGCTCGCGGGCATGGTCGGCGGTCCGCTCTCCGGCTGGATCATGCATGCGCTTGCCGGTGCGCACGGACTTGCCGGATGGAAGTGGCTCTTCATGCTCGAAGCGTTGCCTTCGCTCTTTCTCGGCGTCGCGATCCTTTTCTATCTCGACAACAGCATTGCGCAAGCCAAGTGGCTCACGGATGCGGAGAAAGCCCTGCTCGCCCGCAACGTCGAAAAGGACAATGCGCAGACCGTGCAGCACGTATCGATTCGCGCGTTCATCGGCGACCGTCGCTTGTGGCTGATGGCATCGATCTACTTCTGCGTCGTGCTCGGACAGTATGGGCTCACGTTCTGGCTGCCGACCATCGTGCGACGTGCCGGCGTGGCGGACCCGCTGTGGGTCGGCATCTTCACCGCGATTCCGTATCTGTGCGCCATCATCGCGCTGCCGCTCATCGGTTCGAGCGCCGACAAACGCCGCGAGCGGCGCCTGCATCTGGCCATTCCCATGCTCATCGCCGCAGCGGCGTTCGCCACCTTGCCGACGCTTGGCAGCGTGAGCGCGTCGATCATCTGTGTGAGCGTGGCGGCGGCAGGCATCCTGAGTTCATCGGCGCAATTCTGGTCGTTGCCAACGGCCGTGCTGGGCGGCATGTCGGCGGCGGCGGGCATTGCCGCGGTCAACTGCTTCGCCAATCTCGCGGGCTTCTTTTCTCCGGCCATCGTCGGATGGCTGAATGACTTCACGGGCAAATCGACGGCCGGTCTCATCTTCATCTCGATTGCAATCGTCGTGGGCGCGGCGCTGGTCTTTCTCGTGCCCGCCAAGACCGTGAACCGCTAAAGATTTTTCAAGGAGACAAACATCATGAGCAGTGCAGTCATCGAAGAGGTCACGCTCGCCGAGCGTGCCTACCGTATCCGCCGCAATGCGTTGTTGATGGGCGAAGTGCAAGGTCAAGGGTATATCGGCCAGGCGCTCGATATCGCCGACGTGCTGGCCGTCGCTTACTTCGGCGCGATGAACTATCGCCCCGAAGATCCCGAATGGGAAGAGCGCGACCGCTTCCTCTTGTCCAACGGTCACTATGCAATCGCGCTGTACGCTGCGCTCTTCGAAGCGGGCATCCTGCCGCAAGCGGAACTCGAGACCTACGGCAGCGACGACAGCCGTCTGCCCATGTCCGGCATGGCGAGCTATACGCCAGGCATGGAAATGTCGGGCGGCTCGCTCGGACAAGGGCTCACGATCGCGGTCGGCCGTTGCCTCGGTCTCAAGCGTAAAGGATCGAAGTCTTTTGTCTACACGCTCTTTTCCGATGGCGAATTGGACGAAGGCGCGATCTGGGAAGGGCTGATGTCGGCATCGCACTGGAAGCTCGACAACCTCATCGCCATGATCGACGTGAACAATCAACAGGCGGACGGACCCTCGACGCAGATCATGGCGTTCGAGCCGCTCGTGCCGAAGCTCGAAGCGTTCGGCTGGTATGTGCAGCGCGTGACTGGCAACGACATCGACGCCGTCAAACAAGCGTTCGATAACGCGCGCAATTTGAAGGAAGCGAAGCCGCGCATCATCGTGTGCGATACGCGCATGGGCTGCGGCGTGCCGTTTCTCGAAGAGCGCGAAAAGAACCACTTCATCCGTGTCGATGCCGACGAATGGCAACTGGCGCTGCAGGCACTTGAACAAGGGAGACAAGCATGAGCGACACGCTGACACAAAAGCCGCGCCTGAAGACATCGGCGATGATCGCGTCCATCGCGAGCGAAGGACAGCTCACGCGCTCGGCGCCTTTCGGACACGCGCTGGTGGAACTTGCACGCACCAAGAGCAATGTGATCGGCATGACGGCCGACCTCGGCAAGTACACTGACCTGCATATCTTCGCGAAGGAGTTTCCCGAGCGCTTCTACCAGATGGGCATGGCCGAGCAGTTGCTGATGGGCGCGGCATCCGGCTTCGCGCATGAAGGCGCGCAGCCGTTCGTCACGACCTATGCCGTATTCGCGACGCGGCGCGCGTATGACTTCATCCACCAGACTATCGCCGAAGACAATCTCGATGTGAAGATCGTCTGCGCATTGCCGGGGCTCACCACGGGCTACGGTCCGAGCCATCAGGCCGCCGAAGACCTCGCGTTGATGCGCGCCATGCCCAACATGACCGTGATCGATCCGTGCGACGCGCTCGATATCGAGCAGATGGTGCCCGCCATCGCCGCGCACAAAGGGCCGGTGTACGCGCGCCTGTTGCGCGGCAACGTGCCCGCCGTGCTCGACGAATACGACTATCAGTTCGAACTCGGCAAGGCGAAGCTTCTGCGCGATGGCGCCGACGTGCTGATGATCTCGTCCGGGATCATGACCATGCGCGCGCTGGAAACCGCGAAGGCGCTCGAGGCCGACAACGTGGATGTCGCGGTGCTGCACGTGCCGACCATCAAGCCGCTCGACACCGAGACCATCGTGCGCGAAGCGCGGCGTTCGGGACGGCTCGTGGTCGTGGCCGAGAATCACACGGTGATCGGAGGGCTTGGCGAAGGTGTCGCTGCCGCGTTGCTGAACGCTGGCGTCGCGCCGCCGTTCAAGCAGATCGCCCTGCCCGATGCGTTTCTGGATGCCGGCGCGTTACCGACCTTGCATGACCGTTATGGCATTTCCACCCGCGTGATGAGCGAAACCATCAAAGGATGGTTGGGCTAACGGCACGAATGCGGGCGGGCGCGGCTCAACCGCGAGCCGCCTTGCCCCGCATGGGTTTCTTGACGGCGGGTGCATCGCCCGCCATTTCTTCCATCCACGAAAGCCCGTCCAGATACGCAAGAAAGTGCTGCAAATAAGCGGGTGAAACTTCGCGCATCAATGCAAGCGAACGATGCACCAGACTGCTCGAATTGAGCGGACCCGCGTTTTTCGGCACCCGCGCGAGAGACTCGTTCAGGCGCTGCTCGGCGCTGAGTCGGGCCCACACTTCACGGAAGTATTCGAGCAATTCGCTCTGTGAGGCATGCGCCAGGCGCGCATTCATGTCGGCGACCAGCACGGCGAGCGGCGTGTTTTCAACCTTTCGTGACGCCTCGACAGGCGCGGCAAGTTGGACTTCTCGCGCGTAGTCATGGAGCAAGGCCTGCAAGCGTGCATCGAGCAAACGACGCGCCTCGCCACGCTGCGCGCTCGCTCTCCGTTCGAGCGAATCGATGAACGCGAAGCGCAGCGGACTCACGCGATCATCGCCCTGAACGCGCCATTCATCGAGCATTGCGCGTGCTTGCGAGCGCTCAGTCACCGCTTTACTCCACCGTTGGTCGGCCGCGGCACCGCTGAAATCTCGACTCGACGATTCTTCGCGCGACCCAGATCGTCGGCATTGGAACTGATCGGCTGCTCGGAGCCGAACGCCGCCGCGAATACGGACGACGATGGCACACCCGCGTCGATCAGCGCGCGCGTCACCGTCAAGGCGCGTTTGGCCGAGAGTTCCCAGTTGTCGGCGAAGCGGCGATTGCCTTCGTGCACCTGCTGATCGTCGGCGAAACCGCTCACCATCAGAATCTCTTCGTGCGAACCGAGATAGGCGGAAAGCGGTCCTGCAAGACTCTTGAGCACATCGCGCCCTTGCGGCTGCAACTGATCGGAATTCAACGCGAACAACACGCTGCCGCTAATGCCGATGCGCCCGTTCACCAGCGTCACGCGCCCCGACGCGAGCGGGCCAGCCAGCGCCTGCTCCAGCGTCTTGCGGCGCTGCGTTTCCATCTGCCGCTGCTTGACTTCGTTTTCCAGCCGCGTCGACAGTTGCAACTGCACGCCAATGACGCCGACCAGGATCAGCACGAACGCGCCCAGCAGTACCGACATGAGATCGGCGAACGCAGCCCAGATGGGCGCGGCGGCCTCCACGCCGCCATCGATCTCCTCGTTCATGCGGCCTTCGCTCCGGCGGCGCGCTGCCCCGCGATACGCTGCAGGTCTTCGACGATCTGCTTCTGCGAAAGCGTGCTCAGATCGATCACCTCACGCGCCTGCGCCACGTAATAGGCAAGCTGTTCGTCGCTGCGCGCAAGCGACTTGTCGAGCGCGGCCTCGATGCTCTTGAGATGCGCGACGAGCAGTTCGTTCGATGCGCCGAAAGACTGCACGGCGCCGCCGAGCGCATCGCCGAGACTCGCGACTTCGAGCGCGCCGCTCGTGACTTGCGCCGCGACCGTTTCGAGTTTGAGGGTCTCTGCCTCGACCTTGTCGGTGAACTGCGTGCCGACGCGCGCGAGCAGGTCCGATGACGAAGCGACGAGCGCATCGACGGCCACACGCTGTTCGTTCGACGTGTGATTCACCGCATCGAGCAAGGTTTCGAGCGTGGCGAGCAAGCGCGTGCGCTCGTCCAGCATGGCGTTGTCGTGGACCATGGATTCGCTGAGTTTCTCGCGCATCTGCGCAATCACATCGGCGGCGAGCTTCGGCGCTTCCGACGCCGCCGCGACCAGTCCTTCGATCTTCGCGATGGTGCCGCTCGCGCGCTTCTCGGCATCGGCGGCCATCTCGCTCGCGGTGCGCGCGAGCGTGTCGCAGATGTTCTGTTGACGCTCGGCGGCGAACGCGCTCGTCTCTTGCCATTGTTCGCGCTGGTTGGCGGCGAGCGTGGCGAGCGCATCGGTCCAGGCGTTCAGGCGCGCTTCGCTGTTCGATGCGATCTCGTCGCGCAAACCGGCGTGCGATCGATCGACGGCGAGCAGCAGCGAAGCGGCGTGTTCCTCGAAACTCGCCGTCGCTTTAAGCAACGCCTGCTCGTGTTGCGCGGCGAGATGCTCGCCGGTGCGCGTCTGTTGCGTGAGCGCCTCGCTCCACGTTTCGGCGAGCGTGGATGACGTGTGGTCGAGCCGCGCGGCGACGCCATCGATCAAACCGGACGCGCGTTGTTCGAACGTTTCGGCAAGACCATCGAGCGCGGCGCGCGTTCCCGTTATCAACGCCTCGTTCGACTTTCGATGCCCGGCGAGCGACTGGTTCCAGTGCTCCGCGATCTCCGTCACCGAAGTCGTGAAGCCGCTCGTGATGCGTTCCATGTGCGCCGATACGCCTTCGAGCAACGCGGCCGAGCGCGTTTCGAAGCCTTGCGCAAAGCTGTCGAGCGACGTGCCCATGCGCGTGACGAGCGCTTCGTTCGACTGCCGATGTTTATCGAGCGAGTCTTGCCAGATGCCCGCGATTTTCGCCGACGAAGCCTCGAAGCCGCTCGACAAGCCATCCAGCTGCCGCGCCACGGCCTGTTCGATCTTGCCGTGCAAGGCTGCCGTCTCGCCCGCGATGCCGTCCATGGCGGATTGCATGATCGGTTGCAGCGCGCTGCTCGCGGCGCGCGCGCTGTCGGCGACGCTCTGCTTCAACGACTGTTCCACCGATGCCGCCAGCCGCCGATACGAAGTCTCGGTTTTGGCATGAAACGCATCCTGATTGGTCAGTTGCCGCTCGTTTGCCGCGATGCTCTGCTGTTCGATGGCGTGCATCATCGCTTGCAGGCGATCGACCAGCTTCGGCGTGAGTTCGGCCTGCCGTTGCATCAGCTTCAGGCCTTCCTCGCGCCGATGCGTCTCTGTAAATACGCGCAGTGTCGTCGCAATCTTGAGGTCGAGGGTCTGCACGGCGTCGAGCCGTTCGCGGCGGCACAGCGCTGAAAGCAGGCCAAGCATGGCCGATGTCGCGACACCCGCGATCGATGTGCCGAACGCGAAACTCAGGCCCGTGACCGGCGCCGCGAGCGACGAGCGGATCGCCGAAAGATCGGTCGCGCTTTCCAGCGCCGCGCCGGTGCCGCGCAGCGTCACGACCATGCCGAGCAGCGTGCCGAGCATGCCGAGCAACACGAGCAACCCGACGAGATATGGCGCAAGCACAGGCGCCGGCAACGCGGCGCGCTCGCCTTCGACCCGCAAGCGCACCGCATTGCGCAGACCCACGGGCAGGCTTTCGAGCCAGACGGCAAGGCTCTTCGGCGTGACGGCGAGTTGCCGCAGCGCATGCGCGAATGCATAGGTGGTTTGCTGATAGCGCTGCAGTTCGGCGGCGCCCGCGAGGTAGCACGCGCCGATCAGGAGCGTGACGCAAAACGCGAGCGCATTCGAGCCGACATAGCCAATGGCGATTCCGCAAACGGCGGCAAGACCAGCGAGAAAGACGGCGACATTCAGGATATAGCGAGGCATGGCGTGGCTTTAGCGGGTTCGAAGGGCGGCAAGCAGCCCTTCGACCGGTTGAAAACGGACTTCGAGTTCGGCGAGCGAGACGTGGCGCATGTCGTCGCGAAAGGCATCGAGCCAGGCGTTCGACACGGGTGCGGCTTGGTCCGCGGCTGCGCGCTTCATGCGCTCGAAATACTTGCCGAGCAACACGGGCACGTGCGCGAGCAGGCTGCGTTCGCGTGCGCTCAACGCCTGTTCCATGACGGCATCGACGGCGGCGAGCCGCGCCAGATCGGGCGATTGCGCCGCAAGCGCCGCGCGCAAGCGGCCGCGCAACAGGCCGATGTCGGTTTCCATGGTCTGCTGCAAGGACACATAGCGCTGGCGGAACGCCGCAAAGTCGAGCGAAAGATCGTCCGGAGGTGGCGTCGGCACGCGTGCGCGATGCCGTCCGGGTGTAGGCTTCACGCCGCCCGCGACGGCATTCACCAGCGACGCGCGCATGCGCATGCAGGCTTCTTCCAGCGCGTGCGCACCTGAGTGCATTGGCACGAGAGGCGCCGGCGGCGCATCGGCGAGCGCGGTCGAAAGCGCGATCGCATCGGTCCAGCCGAGCCATTGGCTCAGGCGGTCCGAAAGCGATGCGGCGGGTTCGTGAACATCGAGGTTGGCGATGCGTGCCAGCAGACGCACGAGCGCCGGGCCGCTGAGCGCCGTGCGCGTCTGGGCTTGCACGATATGACCAGGGCAAAAGCTGGCTATTTTAACCGCTGACGCAGCGCCGGCCTCGATTTTGAGATGGAGGGACGCCGCACGCGCGTCACTGCGCTTTCGCGGGCAGGAAGGTGAACGACGGCGTCGTCACGAATTTATCCGCCGTCTCGCCCGAGAACACTTGGCCCGCGTCGATGGTCAGCTTCCTCACCGGCGCGCCCGGGCGCAGATCGACCTTGCTCAGAGACACCCAGAACGTGTCCGGGCGCGTGGCCGAATCGAAGTAATAGACGAGGTTGGTCTGGTCGGACACCGTGCGCCAGATCGTCGACGAGAGATTCGGCATGTTGTCGGAGCGAATGCCGAGCGGCACGCTCACCGAACGCATCACGCTCATCACGCTTGCCGCCGCCTGGAACGGATACGACTTCTGCGGCACGCCCGCCATGTAGTTCGGGTCGGCCTGCTTGGGGATCGAATTCATGAGGAACGACGCGCGCACAAAGCGGTCCGCCGCGCGGTTCGTGCCCGGCAGGAACGCCGTGCCGCTGACGCCTTTCCAGTATGCGTCGATGGCGAGCTGGTCTTCATACGCCGGTGAATTCGTCACCACCTTGTACTGCTTGCTTTGATGGATGATCAGTTTGCCCTTGATGTACTCGAAGATCGCGGAGTCGCCGCGCGCGTCCGAGAGCGCCAGATGGATGGTGAGAGGCTTGCCGTCCGGCAAAGGCGGCGCGATGATCTGAAACGGCTCGCGGCTCAGCACATAGACCGCTTGCGCGACCGTCGCAAAATTGTCGAGCGCGTACTGGGCCCACAGGCTGATGGAGAGCGGATCGCGTTTCGGGTCGGGTTTGCCGTAGTCGCTCTCGGCGAGATAAAGCGCATTCGCGACGAGTCCGCGTTCGTTCATGCCATCCACGGTGCCGATGTCGTAGCCCGATACCACCACGCTCCCGTACTTCGCTTTCCATTTGGTGGAACGCTCGCCGGCGTTGCCATCGCGCTCGATGCCGGCAGGCATCACCCAAAGGTTGGACCGCATGTCTTCGGACCAGTCCATCGTGCGGCCCGTGATGGTGAGTTTGTCGCCGACATACAGCGCGCGCGTACAGGCGAGAGCAAGCGAGGTGGACAACCAAGCAAGTGCAAAGAGACAGACGAGCTTCCGGGTGAATCCTCGAGTCATGGCAACAGTTCCGTTTATCGTTTCGAATTCTGAATGAGGACGGCGAAACCCTTTCGCGCGATGAACGGCGGCGCGTTTCTAGAGGTGACGCCGCGCCGTCTTCAGAAATAGGGGAATTCCCAGCGTTTGTAAAGACGAAATGCCAAGCACGCCGAACATCGGCGCCAAAGGTGAGCCAGCTTAACCAACCGGTGAAAATTACCTAAACAAATACAATGAATCAATAGCTTCAGGATTTTTTCCCGCACGTCGTCAAGTGAGCAGGAGCGGCAGAGTAACAGCCCGCTTTCAATCACACGCATGTTCGGAGAATAGTGCGGCGTCGAATATCGACTTCGCAACCGACCCCGCCGCCAGGCAGTCATAGCGATACGGTAATCGCGACGGTGATGTTCTGAGCGCGTGGGTATCGGCTCAACCCACGCGCCTTTATGGACGTCGATGCGCTTCTCGCGATGCAGCGCATCTGTAACCTACTTCACGGTATCCAGCGCCTTAACGATCGCATGCGCCGCCGCGACGCGTTCCGGAATAGGGAAGTTCTTGTTCGCCAGAAACACGATGCCCACGTCCTCTTCCGGCACGAATGCCAGATAAGCACCAAAGCCGTTGGTCGAACCCGTCTTGTTGATCCACACGTCCTGACGCGGTTTCATCGGCGGGTCGAGGCGCGTGGCGGGATGCGCTTCCAGCGCCATCGAAGATGAATTGCCGTCGAGCAACGCCTGCAGTTCGACCGGATACGGATACTGCTCCCAGATCAAATCCTGCGTCATCGGCGCGGTTTGAAAGTAGCCCGTATGCGTGGCGACGATCGCGCGTTGCAGTTTTGCATCGAAACGTCCTGCTTCGTTCATGTTGGCCAGCAAGAAGCGCGTCATGTCGCCAGCAGTCGACTTCACGCCATAAGCCTCGGACGACAACACGCCCGGCGCCATGCGAATGGGCGCGCCGTCCTTCGCATAACCTTGCGCGTAATCGTGCTTGCGCGAAGGCGGCACGTCGATGAACGTGTTCTTCAATCCCAGCGCCGGAAAAATGCGCTGCTGCATGAGCTGATCGAAATCGGCATTCATGCTCTTCGCCGCGATGAACCCCAACATGCCGATACCCGGATTCGCATACGTGCGGCACGTGCCCGGCTCGCACGAAGGTTTCCACGCCTCGAAATACTTGATCAGTTGCGCGTTGTCGTGAATGTCGTCGGGGACTTGCAGCGGCAAGCCGCCCGGCGTGTGCGTGCCGAGTTCGACGAGCGTCACGTCGTCGCCGAAACGGCTGCCGCGCAGCGACGGCACGAAGCGGCTCACGTGATCGTCGATAGAGAGATGGCCGGTCACTTCGGCATAGGAAGCGAGCGTCGCCGTGAACGTCTTGCTCACCGATCCCAGTTCGAACAAGGTATCGCGCGTGACGGGCCTCGCGCCTTCCTTCGACGCCACGCCATAGTTATAGATATGCGTCTTGCCATCGAGTACGATCCCCACCGCCATGCCCGCAATGCCATTGCGCGCCATCAAGGGCTCGATGGTGCGATCGACCGTCTGCCTGATGGCCTTGTCGCTCGCCGCCGCCGCATTCGCCGCTTGGCTTGCGCCGATGGAAAAAATGGCCGTTGCCAAAAGGCTCAACGTCCCGATCCTGATCATGCAACGTCTCCGTTTTAGTGTGACTACTTCCGCGCCCGTCTCAGGCCAGCGGATAAATCGTCCATCACCGGCACCGCCGCAAAGAGCAGCAGCAAGGCCGCAAGCGGTACGGTCGCGATGAACCCGAGATGCGCGAAGCCTACCGCGCCTGCAAAGCCGCCCGCGATGAACATCGCGAAAAGCGAACTCAAGAGCGCGAGCCGCGCATGATTGGCGCGCACATAGCGCTCGTCGTCGCGCCCGACGCGCCGGTTCCAATACAGACTCTTGCCCAGCTCTATGCCGATATCCGTGACGAGCCCCGTCACATGCGTCGTGCGAATCTCGGCTTTCGATATCTTGGTGATCATCGCGTTCTGCAGGCCCATCACGAAGCACAGCAGCATGACGGTCATCGGCACGTCCCAGAAACGATGCGCCTCCAGATTCGCGCCGAGCACGCCGAACACCAGCAGCAGGCAAGCTTCGAGGACGAGCGGAACCGCGAACACGCTATGCGCCGCGCGCTGGCGTCCCCAGTTGATGAGCAACGCGGAAGTCGCGGCTCCCGCGACGAACGCGAGCACCGCGCTCATCGCCGAGAACACGAGCGCCGCTTGCCCGAGCACGAAATTATCCGCGATCGACGACACCAGCCCCGACATGTGCGAGGTGTATTGACCCACGGCGAGAAAGCCGCCCGCATTGGCCGCGCCCGCCACGAAGGCCAGCGCGCAGCCGAGGCGGCGGTTGGCCGACTGCGTGCGGCTGGGCGAAGTCAGGCCCCGGAGATAGGCGATCGGCATGACGTTTCCCGCGCGATGAAGAGACAAAAAAGATAACACGAGCGTGCCGCAATATTTTTGATCGATAGGACGCTAACGAATAAAACTGCCGATATAATCGCGCCCCATGAGCCATCTCGACCTTCTGCGCCGCTCCGTCAGCAGCACACTCGTACTTGCCGCGCGGCGCTGGCGGCGTACGAGTCATGGCGTGCTCGCGTCCTATGGCGTCTCTGAAGCGTGCGCGGTGCCACTGCTCACGGCCAACCGGCTCGGTGAGAGCGTGCGGCAAGTGACGCTCGCGGAGCATGTCGGTATCGAGGGACCGTCGCTCGTGCGTCTGCTCGACCAGCTATGCGCGGCCGGACTCGTGCGGCGCGACGAAGACCCCGAAGACAAGCGCGCCAAGACCATTACACTCACCGACGAAGGCCGCGCCGTCACCGCGCGCATGGAAGAGCGCCTGATGTCGCTGCGCGCGCGGCTGCTCAAGGGCGTGAGCCGCGAGGACCTCGAAACCACGCTGCGCGTGCTCAACGCGTTCAGCGCCACGCTCGACACCGTGCCCGCACGCGATGACGGCAAGAGCGGAGCGCGCACGCCATGAACTTCCCGTCCGCGCGCGAGTGGCTCTTCTCCGGCAAGACCTTCGCCGCCGCGATGATCGCGCTTTATATCGGCCTCGCGCTCGAACTGCCGCGCCCGTACTGGGCAATGGCCACGGTCTATATCGTCTCGAACCCGTTCGTCGGCGCGACGCGCTCGAAGGCTTTGTATCGCGCGCTCGGCACGGCTATCGGCGCGGCGGGCGCGGTGCTGATCGTGCCGCCGTTCGTCGAGTCGCCGTTTCTGTTCAGCGTGATCGTCGCGCTATGGACGGGCTCCCTGCTCTTTCTCTCCATGTTCGACCGCACCGCGCGCAGCTACGTGTTCCTGCTCGCGGGCTATACGCTGCCGCTGATCGCGCTGCCTTCCGTGTTGAACCCGGCCACCGTGTTCGATCTCGCGATCTCGCGCACCGAAGAGATTCTGCTCGGCATCGTGGTGGCGAGCATCGTCGGCTCCGTGGTGTTTCCGAGCCGGCTCGCGCCGACGCTCGTCGAGCGCACCGACGCGTGGTTTCGCGACGCCGCGTTCTACGCGAGCGAATCGCTCTCCGGGCGGCTCGCGGGGGCGGCCATCTCGGCGGCGCGGCAACGGCTCGCCGCTACGGTGAACGGCCTCGAAGTGCTGTTGAGCCAGTTGACCTACGACCATACGCGGCCGGATATCGTGAGCCGCGCGCGCGCCTTGCAAGGACGCATGCAGATTTTCTTGCCGCTGATCTCGTCGATGGCCGACCCGCTCATCGAACTGATCGATAAACGCGGCGCGGGCACGCCGGAGTTGCAGGCGCTGCTGCAAGACGTGGCTGCGTGGGTCGCCGCGCCCATGCCCGATTCCGCCGAGCCGACCGCCGTCGAAGCCTTCGCGCGCACGCCGGATGCGCTGCGTGCCCGCGCCGAAGCCATGCGGCCATCCGCCGAAGGACTTGCGAGCGAGAACGGCGCACTGCTCTCCAGCGCGCTCTGGCGGCTCACGCAAGTCATCGACGTATGGCAGGACATCCGCAGTTTGCGCCTCGCCATCCTGAACGACACTCACGAATGGCAACCGCGCTTTCGTCACTGGCGTCTTGGCGGCACCGCGCGCTTCTTCGATCGCGGCATGATGCTGTTCTCGACGGGCGTGGCGGTCAGCGCGATCATCGTCGCGTGCGGCTTGTGGATCGAATCAGGCTGGAACGACGGAGCCGGCGCCGTGACGCTCGCCGCTGTCGCCTGCTGCTTCTTCGCGGCGCTCGACGAACCCGCGCCCCAAGTGTTCGCGTTCTTTCTCGCCACCTGCATGAGCGTGGTGCTGGCCGGTCTTTATGTGTTCGCGGTGCTGCCGCACGTGCACGACTTCGCCATGCTCGTGTTGATCTTCGCGATACCGTTCCTGATCATCGGCACGCTGATTCCAAGGCCGCGCTTCAATCTCGTCACCATGCTCGTGGCCGTCAACACGGCGACCTTCATCAGCATCCAAAGCGCCTACGAAGCGGACTTCTTCGTGTTTCTCAACAGCAATCTGGCAGGCGTCGCGGGACTTCTGTTCGCCTTCGTCTGGACGCGCGTAACGCGGCCCTTCGGCGCGGAACTGGCCGTCGCGCGGCTCACGCGCTCGGCGTGGCGCGATATCGTCAGGAGCACCTTGCCCGAAGCCTTTCACGACCAGCGCAACTTCTACTCGCGCATGCTCGACCGGCTGATGCAGGTGCTGCCGCGTCTCGCCGCAACGGATGCGCACCGGCATCCGTCCATCGAAAGTTTTCGCGATTTTCGCGTGGCGCTCAACGCGCTGGATCTGCGCCGCGCGCGCCGCAAGATGTCGGTGGAAGTGCAATCGTCCATCGACGATGTGCTCGCCGGCGTTCGCCAGTATTTCCAGCATTGCATCGAACGGCGCGCGCGTCAGCCGGTGCCGGGCACGCTCATTCAGACCATCGACGCCGCCGCGCGGCAAGTCGTGGCGGCCAACAGCGTCGCGGAAGAAGCCGTGCCCGTCGCGTCGCGCGGCGAGCGTTCGTTGCGCGATACGCTGCATGCGCTCGTCGGCATCCGGCTTTCGTTGCATCCGCCGGCTGTCGATAAACCCGCCAACGAACGTCAGGAACCCGCGTGATGCCGTCTCGAACGCTCTCTTCGGATCGACTCGCATGATCGGCGAAATCGATATTCTCGGCGTCTTCGTGCCCGCCGTGCTCGTGCTCATGTTCATCGCTTATCTGGTGAACCTCGTGATTCGCACGGTGCTCGCACGCGTGGGCTTCTATCGTTTCGTGTGGCATCGCTCCGTTTTCGATCTCGGCATCTACGTCTTGGTGCTGGGGCTTGTCGTCGTCGTTTCGCATCGGCTCATCCCGTGAAAAAAACCTGGTTCTCCGTCGGGCAGATTCTGCTCACGCTCATCGTCGTCGCAATTGCAGGCGCGGTCCTGTGGAAGCTGGTCGATTACTACATGTTCGCGCCCTGGACGCGCGATGGCCACGTGCGCGCCGACGTCATTCAGGTCGCGCCGGACGTGGCCGGTCTCATCACCGATGTCAAGGTCGTCGACAACCAGCAAGTCAAACGCGGCGACGTGCTCTTCGTGATCGATCAGGCGCGCTACACGCTCGCACTGCGCAACGCGCAAGCCGCCGCGCAACAACGCCGCGCCACGCTCGATCAGGCGAAGCGCGAGGACGTGCGCAATCGCTCGCTCGGCAATCTCGTCGCGCGCGAGGTCGTGGAAGAAACGCATTCGCGCGTCGAACAGG
Organism: Caballeronia sp. LP006; assembly: GCF_031450995.1. Lineage (NCBI taxonomy): Bacteria > Pseudomonadati > Pseudomonadota > Betaproteobacteria > Burkholderiales > Burkholderiaceae > Caballeronia > Caballeronia sp. LP006. The sequence continues at coordinate 1,040,506 of NZ_JARTVW010000003.1, forward strand.
CCGCTGCCGCGCTCGCGGATGCCGACGTCGCCATCGATACCGCGCGGCTCAATCTGCAGCGCACCGAAGTGCTGAGCCCGGTCGACGGTTATCTCAACGACCGCGCGCCGAAAGTCGGCGAATACGTCGCCTCGGGCCGCGCCGTGCTGTCCGTGGTCGATATGAACTCCTTCCGCGTCGATGGTTACTTCGAAGAGACCAAGCTGCATGGCATCGACATCGGCCAACCGGTGGATATCAAGGTGATGGGCGAGCCGAATCTGCTGCGCGGTCATGTGCAGAGCATCGTGGCGGCAATCGAGGATCGCGATCGTCAGCAAAGCTCGAGTCTTCTGCCGAACGTGAACCCTGCGTTCAGCTGGGTGCGGCTCGCGCAGCGCATCCCCGTGCGCGTGACGCTCGATGAGATTCCCGCCGATTTCCGCATGATCGCGGGACGCACGGCGACGGTTTCGGTACGCGGCATCGGCCCGACGGTCGGCGCGCGGCCCGCTTCGAACACCGTGCCCGCTCAGGCCACCGCGCCTGCATCGCCGGTGGCGGCTTCGGGTGCTTCGGGTGCTTCGGGTGCTTCGGGTGCTTCGGGTGCTTCGGGTGCTTCGGGTGCTTCGGGTGCTTCGGGTGCCTTGCGATGAAACACCGCATCATCTCGATGCCTAAGCGACCCAAGCGGCTCAAGCGCTGCGGCCTCACGCTTCTTGCTTCCACGCTCGCGCTTGCCGGCTGCATGACCGTCGGGCCGAATTACAAGCTGCCCGACGGCGCGGTCGTCAACCGGGACTACGCGAATGCCGCCATCGATGGAGCCGATCGAGCGCCCGTCACGCAAGGCACGGTGCCCGCGAAGTGGTGGCGTCTCTACGACGATCCCGCGCTCGACGAGCTCGTCAACGAGGCGCTGCTTTCGAATTCCGATCTGCGCGTGGCGGCGGCGAATCTCGCGCGTTCGCGCGCCGAAGTGGAATTCGCCAATCAGCAAGGCGGCTTCTCGTCCAAGTCGTCGGTGGGGTTTCAGCGCGCGCAGGAATCGGCGGAGCAGTATCTGCTGACCGAAAAGCTTCCGGTCGTCAATGAAGGCGTGCTCGACCTGAGCGTCTCCTATGAATTCGATCTCTTCGGCAAGCTCAAGCGCGGTGTCGAAGCCGCCAATGCCGATGACGAAGCCATCGAAGCCGCCCTCGATCTCGCGCGCATCACCGTGGTCGCCGATGTCGTGCGCGCGTATGTCGATTCGTGCGCGGCCGCCGAAGAGCTCGGCATCGCGCAACGATCGCTGTCCTTGCAGAAGCAGCGTGTGACGCTTTCGCAGCGTCTGCGCGATGCAGGCCGTGGCAATCAGTCCGAGGTTACGCGCGGACAAACGCAGTCCGACACGCTCGCCGCCGACATCCCGCGTTATGTGGCGCGTCGCCGCGTGGCGCAGTATCGGCTCGCCATGCTGCTCGCGCGTCCTGCCGCGCAATTGCCGCGTGCCACGCTCGCCTGCAAGAAGGCGCCGCATGTGCGGCAGCCGATTCCGGTCGGCGACGGCGCGGCGCTGCTCAGACGCCGACCCGACGTGCGGCAGGCGGAGCGGCAACTGGCGGCATCGACGGCGCGTATCGGCGTGGCGACGGCGGCGCTTTATCCATCGGTGAGTTTCGGGGCATCGGTCGGGTCGGTGGGCGTTGCCGAAGATTTGCTCGGCGCCTCGACCAACCGCTGGGCTTTCGGTCCGCTCATCAACTGGAACTTTCCGATCAACGGTCAGCGTGCGCGCGTGCGCCAGGCCGAGGCGGCATCCGGCGGCGCGCTCGCGCATTTCGACGGCGTCGTGCTCAACGCGCTGCGCGAAACGCAAAGCGCGCTCGCGAACTACGCGTCCGACACCACGCGCGCCGACGCGCTGCGCACCGCGTACAAGTCGGCGGTCGAATCGGCCGATGAAACGCATCGGCTGTATTCGGCGGGACGCGAATCCTTTCTCTCGGATCTCGACGCCACGCGCACCTTGACGAGCGTCGCCGCGCAAGTGGCGGCGGCCGAAGCGCAGGTCGCGCAGGATCAGGTCACGCTGTTTCTTGCGCTTGGCGGCGGATGGGAACGCGATGAAGAAGTGGCGGTGGGGGGCGGGGGTAATTAATCGTGCTCCTTGGGCATCGACTGGAACCAGGTCGATGCCCGAGCGCATGGACTTGCAGTCCGCTATTCCCGACACTGGTTTTCCCTAATCAAAAACAAATTAGCGCGGGTTTGTATAGCGTATTAAATCTGTACAAGTCATTACGCTTATCAAAGCCTTATAAATTCGCCTGAAGATAATCGCGCAATCAGGCTTGTACGTGTAAATCCCAATACTGATTTTCTCCGGCTTGTCACAAGCCATTCACCGGGAAACACCAAGCCAGATAATCGCCTTCAGAAATCCGCATGAATTTTTGAAGGCTGGCATGCACCACGATTGGATATGTGGGCTTCCGCGCATACCGGCAACCTACCCGCTGATACGGTTGCGACACGCACAATCCTCGCCTCTCTCACGGTCCATATCGATCGGCGGCACCTTCGCGAGACGGCTCGGCAGGCCTTTATCAGCATGTCGTCTTCAAGCCTCGTTTGAATTAACCATAAGATTCGGGATCTGCTCACATGATTGCGAGTGATAAATCGTCTGAAGAAGCCGGCGTTGAATCCGATGACGAAATTCCTTTCGCAGCGCTGATTGATACGATTATTAACCACCGCATTCTTATTAGCACGGTGGTTTGTCTCGCGCTATTGATTGGCGCCGCGTATGCCTATCTAAGTCCACCGATTTTCCAATCCGCCATTCTCATTAAGGTGGATGACAACAAGGACGTTTCCAATTCACGCGCTGGCGACCCTTTGAGCAATATGTTGCCGACACTCGATGACCGCTCTTCCGCTGAAGGCGAAATTCAGGTGCTGGGTTCGAAGCTCGTCGTCTCGCGCGCCGTCGACGCACTCAAGCTCTATATCAGCGCGCGGCCGTTGCGCCTGCCCTTTATCGGCAGCCGTCTGGTTCATCACGACGGCTCGCTATCCGAGCCGGGCCTCTTCGGCTTCGGCCATTACACCTGGGGCGACGAATCCATCAGCGTCACGGACTTCGACGTGCCGCGCTCGCTCGAAGGCCAGAACTTCCTGCTCACGGCCGGCAGCGATGGCGAATACACGCTCGGCCACCCGGCGCTCGGCGCGCCCGTGACGGGCAAGGTGGGCGAGATTCTGGAAGCGCAAACCGCCAAGGGGCCGGTCAGGCTTTTCGTCTCTTCGCTCAAGGGCAATCCTGGCGCCGGCTTCAACGTCAATCATTACTCGCGTCAATTGACCATCGACGCGATTCAGAACCAGCTCAAGATCAGCGAACAAGGCAACAAGTCGAGCGTGCTGAAGGCGACGCTGGAAAGCGCCGATCCCGTGCAAGTGGCCGCGACCATCAACGAGATCGGGCGGCAGTATGTGCGTCTCAACGGCGACCGCAAGGCGGTGATCGCGGAGAACTCGCTCACTTATCTGCAGCGCCAGTTGCCCGTGCTCAAGCAACAGATGGAAGAAGCGGAGAACGCGTACAACACGTACCGCGACGCCAACTCGCTGCTCGATTCGGACGAAGCCAACCGTCTGCTGCTCAAGCAGACAGCCGACGCCAACGGGCAACTGCTGGCCTTGCGCCATACCCGCGACGATCTCGCCACGACCTTCTCGCCTTCGCATCCGCGTGTGGTCGCGGTGGACCGGCAGATCGCCGCGACTCAGCAATTCCTCGAAAAACTCAACGACCGCACCCGCTCGATGCCGATGGCCGAGCAAGGCGCACTGCGCCTCTTGCGTAACGTGCGCGTGAATACCGATCTCTATACGGCGCTGCGCAACAACATCGAAGAGATGATGCTCATCAAGGCGGGCAAGGCGGCATCGGTGCAACTGATCGATATCGCCGACGTGCCCGAACAACCGGTCAAGCCAGTCAAGCTACTGGCGCTCGCCATCGCGCTCGTGCTCGGTCTCTTCTTCGGCATCGGGCTCGCGATGCTTCTGGATCGCGTCTTCCGTGGCGTCACGGACACGCAGGAGATCGAGATCGAGACGGGCCTTTCCGTATTCGCAACCATTCCGAAGAGCGCGCGGCAAGCTGCGCTGACGACCGCCATCGGTGGTTCCGCGCCGCGTCAGGCCGTGCTCGCCGCGCAGTTCCCGAAGGACCCGACCGTGGAGGCGCTGCGCATCCTGCGCTCCGCGTTGCAATTCACGCTGGTCGGCGCGCGCAACAACGTCGTGATGATCGCCGGGCCGCTGCCGGGCGTGGGCAAGTCGTTCCTTTCGGCGAATCTCGCCACCGTGCTGGCTTCGGGCGGCACGCGCGTGCTCCTAATCGACGCCGACTTGCGCAAGGGTTATCTGCACAAGCAGTTCGGGCTCGATCCGGGACCGGGTCTCGCCGACATGCTGGCGGGCAACCGCACGCTCGAGGCCACCGTGAATCGCCAGGTGTTTCCGAATCTCGATGTGCTGCAAGGCGGTCCTTATCCGTCGACGCCGGCCGAGCTGCTTCTGCGAGCGAAGTATCGCGAAGTGATCGACGAGGCATCGAAGGCCTACGACATCGTGCTGGTCGACGCGCCGGCCGTGCTCGCCGTATCCGATGCGGGCGCCATTGCGCCGGCCGCAGGCAGCATCTTTCTGGTTTCGTCTTACGGGCAGACGCGCGTCGGTGAAATCAAGGAATCGATCAAGCGCCTCAATCAAACCGGCGCACGCGTGACGGGCGTGCTGCTCAACAGCGTCGCATTGCATACCGCCAATACCGCGCTCGCGGGGCGCTACGGCAGCAGCGCTTATGTCGCGCATAACTACGAGTCGGCGCCCGACTGAAGCGAGAGGACATCCGGCTTTAACGAATATGCGGTAACCCAATCACAACCTTGCGTTGCTTCGAGACTGGAGACACCTCAATGCGTTCGCTCACGGACCAGAAGATCGCCGTCATCGGGCTGGGCTATGTCGGCCTGCCCCTCGCGGTGGAGTTCAGCAAGCATCACGCGGTAGTCGGCTTCGACGTGAACCGTCATCGCATCGACTCGTTGCGCGAAGGACACGACGCCACGCTGGAAGTCGGCGACGACGAGCTGCATGCGGCGCAATCGCTTGCATTCACCGACGATCCCGAAGCGCTCAAGGATTGCACCGTGTTCATCGCCACGGTGCCGACGCCGATCGACCGGCACAAGCGCCCCGACCTCGGCATGCTGCTGCGCGCAAGCGAAACGATAGGCGGCGCGCTCAAACCGGGCGACGTGGTGATCTATGAATCGACCGTATATCCGGGCGTGACCGAGGAGGAGTGCGTGCCCGAGCTCGAACGCGTGTCGGGCTTGCGCTTCAATGTCGATTTCTTCGCGGGCTACAGCCCCGAGCGGATCAACCCGGGCGACAAGCTGCATCGCTTGCCGGACATCAAGAAAGTGACTTCCGGGTCCACCCCCGAAGTGGCCGAAGCCGTGGATGAACTCTACAGACAGATCATCACCGCCGGCACGCACAAGGCCGCGAGCATTCGCGTGGCAGAAGCGGCAAAGGCAATCGAGAACACACAGCGCGACGTGAACATCGCGCTCGTCAACGAGTTGTCGATCATCTTCAACAAGATGGGTATCGACACCGAAGCCGTGCTGCTCGCCGCCGGCACGAAATGGAACTTCCTGAACTTCAGGCCCGGACTCGTGGGCGGTCACTGCATCGGCGTGGACCCGTACTACCTGACGCACATGGCGCAGTCGATCGGCTACAACCCGGAAATCATTCTCGCCGGACGGCGCCTGAACGACAGCATGGGCACGTATGCGGTCTCGCAACTCGTCAAGGCGATGACGCGTGCGCGCATCTATATTCCCGGCGCGCGCGTGCTCGTCATGGGACTCGCGTTCAAGGAGAACTGTCCGGACATGCGCAACTCGCGTGTGGTGGACATCGTCACTGAACTCACGCAATACGGCACGAATGTCGATGTCTACGACCCGTGGATCTCGCGCGAAGACGCGTTCCACGAATACGGCATCCAGCCCGTGGAAGAGCCTGCCAAGGGCGTGTACGACGCGATCGTCGTGGCGGTATCGCACCGGCAATTCACGGAAATGGGTGCGGCCGCGCTGCATGCGTACGGCAAGGAGCAACACGTCGTCTACGATCTGAAATACGTTCTTCCCGCCGACGCAAGCGACTTGCGCCTGTAGTGCAGGCATAAAATGACAATGAACGATCGATACGAAAGCGTGCGCGAACAATTGCGCGCACGTCCGGAGACATGGCTCATCACGGGCGTGGCCGGCTTCATCGGCTCCAACTTGCTCGAAGCGTTGCTCGCGCTCGATCAGCGCGTGGTCGGACTCGATAACTTCGCGACCGGGCACGAACGCAATCTCGACGAAGTGCGCGAGAGCGTCGATGAAAGGCAGTGGCGGCGCTTTCGCTTCATCGAAGGCGACATCCGCAATCTGCTCGATTGTCAGGCGGCCATGCAAGGCGTGGATCACGTGCTGCACGAAGCGGCGCTCGGTTCGGTGCCGCGCTCGGTGGCCGACCCCATCGCCACGCACGAAACGAATTTGAGCGGCTTCCTGAACGTGCTGTGCGCCGCGCGCGATGCGCAAGTGCAGAGCTTCACGTATGCGGCATCGAGTTCGACATATGGCGATCATCCCGGCTTGCCGAAGGTGGAAGATCGCATCGGCCAGCCGCTCTCGCCTTACGCTGTCACGAAATATGCGAACGAGCTCTATGCGTCGGTGTTCGCGCGCGCTTACGGCTTCAATGCGACGGGCGTGCGCTATTTCAACGTCTTCGGCAAGCGTCAGGACCCGGATGGCGCTTATGCCGCCGTGATTCCGAAGTGGACGGCCGCGCTCATCAACGACGAGATCGTGACCATCAACGGCGACGGTGAAACGAGCCGCGATTTCTGTTTCGTCGATAACGTCGTGCAGATGAACCTGCTCGCGGCCAAGGCGGATGCCGCGGCCCGCGGTCAGGTCTACAACGTCGCCGTGGGCGATCGCACGACGCTCGGACAACTCTTCGCGGAACTCAAGCGTCTGCTCGCCGCGCACGGCATCGCTTATGAGCGCGATGCGCAGTTTGGACCTTTTCGAGCGGGCGATGTCCGTCATTCGCAAGCCGATGTCGGCAAGGCCGAACGTCTGCTCGGTTATGACGGCAAGGTGCCGTTTGCGGAAGGACTCGCGCGCGCGATGCCGTGGTACATCCGCTTTCTGGCAGAACGTGCTGGCCACGAGCCGAACCGCGTCGACGCGCTCTCGGCCATGGCCAGCGGAAAGTGAGGCCGCCGCGTTGATATCACAATTCGCCGCGTTGAGAGACCGCTTGCTGCAGCTTCATCCCGACCATCTTCGCGCTGCGCGGGGTATGTCGAGAGTGGCGGCGTTCGTGCTGATCGGGCGCTCCGCGGGCGCGTTCAAGGAGATGGTGATCGCATATCGCTACGGCATCAGCAACGTGGTCGATGCCTATCAGATCACCCTCATGCTGGTTTCGTGGCTGCCGTCGGCGTGCTCCGCCATCTTCGCCATCGTTCTGGTGCCTGCATTCGTCGATCTGCGCAAGCAATCCGCGAGCGAAGAAGCGCAATTTCTGAGCGAACTCGTTACATGGTCGGCCGTGGTGGGACTCGGTTTCACCGCGATCCTGTATCTGATCTGGCCATACGTTCTGCGGCTCATGGCGGGCAATCTCGCCGTCGAGACGCAGGACATGGCGCATCACATGATGATGGTGATGGCGCCCATCGGCGTCCTCATCATGATGGTCACGGCCTACTCGACGCGTCTGCAATCGAGCGAGCGTCATATCGCGACCTTGCTCGACGGCCTGCCTGCCGTAATGACGCTTCTGCTCGTGCTGTTCTTTACCGGCAATAGCGCAATGCAGCCGCTCATGTACGGCACGTTGCTCGGATATGTCGCGCTGGTTCTGGTGCTGAGGCCGCTCGGCGGCAAGGTCGATAACAACTATGCGCGCTTGAGCTTCACGTTCCGCTCGCGCAAATGGCCGCCCGTCTATCACGCGGTACGCGTCTTCATGCTCGGTCAACTGGTGGTGTGCTGCACACCCGCGATCGATCAATACTTCGTCGCCCATCTGGGCGATGGCGCGGTCGCGACCCTCGGCTATGCGAACCGCGTGTTCGGTCTGATCATCAGCATGGGCGCGCTTGCCATTGCGCAGGGCACCTTGCCGGTGCTGTCCGACATTCTCGGCCGCGACGATCACAAGCGCGCGCGTCATACCGCGTTCCAATGGTCGCTTCTGATGCTCGGCGCGGGAACCGTCTGCGCGGCGATTGCATACCCGCTTGCGCCGTGGATGGTCGGCGTGCTCTTTCAGCGTGGCGCGTTTACCGCGCAGAACACGGAACTGGTCGCGGAACTCATGCGCTTTTCGCTCGTGCAGTTGCCGTTCTACTTCGCCTCGCTCGTGATGATGAACCTGTTGTCGGTCGAGGGACGTTACAAGGAGATGGCCATCATTACCGCACTGGGGTTTATCGTCAAAGTCGCAGCCAACACATTGCTCACGCGCTGGATCGGCATGCCGGGCGTGGTCGTCGCGACCGGCGTGATGCAGGCATCCGTCTTTTGCCTCTCGATGCTCTTCACGCGACGCATCCCGCCGCTGCGACCGACCGGAGGATTGGCTGCATGAACATCATGCTGTTGGTGAGCTCGATGGGCAGCGGCGGCGCCGAGCGCGTGGCCGCCACACTCGTGGATGCATGGAGCGAGCGCGGCGACAAGGTCACGCTCGTCGCCACGTATAGCCGCAAGCGCGCGTGCTTCTATGCGCTGTCCGACAAGGTGCGCTTCATTCAGCTTGCGGATCGGATCACGCCCACGCGCAATAAATTCTTCGGGTACATGCAACGGCACCGGGCGTTGCGCAAGCTGATACGCGAGACCAATCCGGACGTGGTGATCAGCTTCCTCACCAACGTGAACGTGGCAAGCATTCTCGCTTGCGCGGGTCTGCGCGTTCCGGTCATTGCATGCGAACACAACGATCCTTCCGTCGATGGCCGCACGCCGTTCTGGAAGTTCGCCACGCGCCTCGCTTATCCGCATGCGCGCGCCGTCACGGTACTGACCGACAACGTCGTTGCGCCGTTCAACGCGATGGTGCCCGGCATCAAGCACACGGCGGTCATGCCGAACCCGCTGCCCGACGACCTGTTCCACCAGCCCGCGCCAACGGCAAGCCCCGATGAACGCATGCGGCTCGTTTCGCTCGGACGGCTGCATCCGCAAAAAAACTACGGCTTATTGATCGATTCGTTCGCGGCCATCGCCCATGAATTTCCACTCTGGGATATGTGGATCTGGGGCGAAGGAGCGGAACGCATGGCGTTGCAGTCGCGAATCCAGCAGCGCGGCATGAGCGGACGCATCTTCATGCCTGGCGTCACCGACAAGCCGTGGACCGAAGTGCTGCGCTCGCAGGCCTTCGTCATGTCCTCGCGCTTCGAAGGCTTTGGACTTGCGCTGGCCGAGAGCATGGCGCTCGGCGTGCCGGCAGTGGCAGTCGACTGCCCGAGCGGTCCACGCGATATCACGCGCGATGGCGAAGACGCCTTGCTCGTGCCACCTGGCGATCCCATTGCGCTCGCGCACGCATTGCGCCGCATGCTTGCCGACGAAGGTTTGCGCAAAGCGCTCTCCGTCAAGGGCGCGCAATCGGTACGCGCGCGCTATGCCGTCAGCACCATCCTGCGGGCGTGGGACGAACTCTTCGCGCGCGTGGGTATCAGCGAAACGAAAACATCGACCGGTACGGATACTGGCCTGCGTCATGCAGAAGCATCGAGCCCCGGCACGTTGAACTAGATCCTGAGAGGCAGGCGATGAACAAGGTCATTCTCTTTGCGAATACCGACTGGTACCTCTACAACTTTCGTCTTTCGCTTGCCAATCGACTTCGCGATCTCGGGCATGAAGTCATATTGCTCTCGCCGCCCGGCGAATATGGACCGCGCCTGATCGAACTCGGCTTTCGCTGGCATGCGGTGCCAATGGTCCGGCGCAGTCTCAATCCATTGCGCGAACTGAATCTCGTGCTCTGGCTCGCGCGTTTCTTTCGCGCGGAACAGGCTTCGCTCGTGCATGGCTTCACGATCAAGAGCGCGGTCTATGGGTCGCTTGCCGCGAGGCTCGCAGGCGTGCCCGCTCGCGTGAATTCGGTGGCGGGGCTGGGTTACGTTTTCACGAGCCGCGACATGAAAGCGCGCTTTTTACGGCCCGTGGTGCGCCAGGTCCTGCGTCTGGCTCTTGACGGCGAGAACTGTGCGCTGATCCTGCAAAATCCGGACGATGTAGCGATGTTCAAGAGCGCCCGTCTTGCCAATGAACAAGCCATCCACCTCATCAAAGGCTCCGGCGTGAATTGCGCGCGCTTCACGGCGCCTCCCGCCGATGCGCCTCTTTCGCACGCGCCGCTGCGCGTGCTGCTTGCGGCACGCATGCTGTGGGACAAGGGCATTGCCGAATTCATCGAGGCCGCGCGCGTGCTCAAGCGCGAGGGACGCACCATCCGCTTCATTCTTGCGGGGACGCCGGACGCGGGCAATCCCGCTTCGATCGAACAGTCGACGATAGAAGGCTGGTTGAAGGAAGGCCTCGTCGAATGGCGCGGTCATGTCAGCGACATGCCGGGTCTGTTTGCAGAAACGGATGTCATGGCGCTGCCGAGTTATCGCGAAGGCTTGCCAAAGTCCCTTATCGAAGCGGCCGCGTGCGCATTGCCGCTCATCACGACCGATGCACCCGGCTGCCGCGAAGTGGTGAGCCGCAACGGCGAAGACGGGCTCGTGGTGCCGGTGCGCAATGCAACGGCGCTGGCCGACGCCATCCGCCTGCTCGACGACGACCGTCCGCTCGCGCGCAAGCTCGGACTCGCCGCGCGCGAGAAGGCGCTGCGCGAATTCGATGAAGCGATCGTCATCGACAGGACCCTTGCGGTGTATCGCGCGCTCGCGCCCGCGACATCGACGGCGAGTGCGACCGCATCCGTCGAGATCACGCCTTGAAGATCGTTCATGTCATCACCGCATTGCCCGCGGACGGCGCGGAGATGATGCTATATCGACTGATTCGCGCATCGCGCGGCGAAGGCGTCGAGCATGCGGTCATCTCGCTGACGTCCGAAGACACGCTGGCGGCGCGTATTCGTGAGGCAGGCGCCGAAGTGCGCATACTCGGCATGAGCAAGAGTCTGCCGGAGCCGCGCAAGTTAGTGCAGCTCGTGCGCTGGATCGACGAACTCGAACCCGATGTCGTTCAGACCTGGCTTTATCACGGCGATCTGATGGGCGGACTCGCGGTCACGGCCGTGAGAGCATGGCGCAAGAAACGGCTGCCGCTCGCCTGGGGCATTCATCACACGGACCTTCGTTCGAGCGGCAGCAGCCGCATGACGCGCTGGGTGACGCGAGCATGCGCGCTGCTGTCGAACCACGTGCCCGATGCGATCATCTGCTGCGGCGAAGCTGCACGGCGCGCGCATGTCGAAGGCGGTTACTGCGCGAAGAAGATGATCGCGGTTCCAAACGGCTTCGAACTCGATGTCTTCAAGCCCGCGCCAGCGTCTCACATGGCATTACGCGAAAACCACGGCTTCGCTGCGGATGCGCCGGTCGTCGGCATCATGGGCCGGTATCACGCCGTCAAGGACTATCCCAACTTCATCGCGGCAGTGCGGCGTGTGCTGCAAGCGTTGCCGCAGTGCCGCTTCGTGATGGCAGGCAATGGACTCGACGATGACAACCGCGAGCTCGTCGAACTCATTCGCAGTGAAGGCGTGGCACATGCGTGCCGCTTGCTTGGACCGCTTAAGCATCCTGAAGCGCTATTGGCGGGGCTCGATGTCTTCTGTCTTTCGTCACGCAGCGAGGGATTGCCGACCGTCATCGGCGAAGCCATGGCATGCGAGACGCCATGCGTGGCGACCGACGTCGGCGATACCGCGTGGCTCATCGGGGAAACGGGAACCGTCGTGCCGCCTCGAAATGCCGATGCACTGGCGCAGGCGCTCGTCGACATGTTGATGCTGCCGCGGACGCGGCGCGCGGCGCTCGGCGTGGCGGCAAGAGAGCGAATCGACAGGGTTTTTTCGATCGAAGCCAGCTGGCGTCGCTATGAAGACATCTACTTGCGAATCAGCGAACGAAGAGGCTCAGTGGATGAAGCGTCGGCGCCAGTCGCACAGGTGTCGGCGAATGAACGACACATTGGTTCCGGTCAATAACCGCGCACCGGAAGATTTTGCACACGCTTCGTCATTTCGGATGTCCCGAACCCGGCCCGGAATGGCCCGCGCCTTTAGTCTTCAGCTCGCCCGCCTTATGCGAACGTGACCAGATGCTCGTGCGCCCTTGCTCCTCGCGCCGGCGGCGGCGCGAGGGCAGCAGTACGTCGGCAAGCGCGAGCAACGCAAGCGCGACGACAGCGAAGAAGGCGATCGTGCCAATGATGATGGCGAGATCCATTGAATCTCCAGACTTTTCCTGCGTTTTCGGAGATGGCGTTTCGTTACGCCCGATACTTTATTAGAGCACCATCCATGCCAATCGTTTTCGGCATCTCCGTCTAAAAAGCCTGGCATGGTGAAGCGCCGCGCAAAGAAAAATCGGTGCGCCAAGCACCGACACCGGGCGCGCGCTGAACGCGCGCCCTCTTTTCGACATGTTGCCTCGCTAAACGCTTAACGCGTGTAGACCATGTTGGTGACTTCGACCGTCGGACCGGCGTTGTCCCAATCGGTCTTGCTAAAGCCGAGCGCTGAATGCATATAGACCGGCGACGCACTCGTGATATGACCCGTGACCGAATGGCCGTTTAGCGCAAGGCCACCGACTTCGTACGCGACGTGATTGGCGTTGTTGTCGCGATGGTTCGAGATATCGATCGAGACTACCTTGTTCACCGAACCTGGCAAGGCGCCCAGATAAATCAGAATGCCATAGCGGCAGCTGTTCGTCGTTGGGCTGATGATCTTGATGTTCTGCAGCACGGCGTTGTTGTTGTTGGGTTCGATGTCGAGGCCCGCCGAAGGCAACGTGCCGCCGATGTTTTCCCAGGTCGGCGTATCGAACGTGATATTCGCGCCACTCGTGATCGTTGCGCCCTGACGGCGGCAACCGGTCGCGTGGTGCTTCGTAATGTTGACCGTGTTGCTCGGCGTCGTCAGGCTGCGATACGAGTTGCCGATGTAGATGCCGTCGCCCCAGCAGTTGATCGTGGTCGGCGAGGTGATCGTCACGTTGGTCGAACCCGCGATGGAGATGCCCATGCCCTGGCCGCCGTCGTTCGGATCGTTGGTCGCGGAGTTGAGTTCCTTGCTGCCGTCGAGCGAGGCGTTTTCAATCTGCACGTTCTGGGCATCCCAGACGCGCAGGATCTGATAGCTGGCGACGTTGTGCGCGAGCAGCTTGATCGACGCGCCGCTTGCGAAACGCAGGTGTGAGTTCGTGCGCAGGTCGAGGCCGGCCGCATCGATACGGCTCTTGCCGGTGATCAGCAGAATCTTGCCGACTGAACCGTCGATCGCTTTCTGAAGCGCGACGCGGTCGTTGGTAGTGCCATCGCCCTTCACGCCGAAGGACGTGTCGGTGACCGTGCCGGATGTCGTCGCGGCCTGCGTCGACGAAGCGACCGCCGGTGTCGAAGCAGCTTGGGTGCTTGAGGCGGAACTGGTGCCGGACGCACGGCGGCGGCGCTTGGAGACGGAATCAGCGACATCTCCTTCACCGCCGCCACCGCATGCGGAAAGTGCGAGCGATCCGGTGCTGGCCATCACCGCAGTGAGAAACTTGCGACGCGTGAAGATTTGATCGATCTGATCAGCAAATTGCATTGGAGTAACAGGAGTTTTTTTGGTCAAGGACATGAGCTCGAAGTTATCAATGGGCGTCTGACGAACAGATTCGCCGTGTCAGCTTTCGGATTGGATTTTCACGACTCGGATGGCCCTTGGAAGGACCAGCAAACTCGCGCACTCGTCGGAACGGCATTAATTACCTTTAACGAAGTTAATTTCGCTTCTGATAAGGCATTAAATACCGACTACGGATCGTATGATACAGATCGTTGTATGACGAATAGAGACGAATCGTAACTATCTGTAACTGTATAACGGGGACAGGGCCGAATTTTCTGGCTCACGCAACGCGCGATCGCACGTCAGGCGGGAAATGCGCTTTTCTATTGCGCATATAATCAGATGAATAAGCAATTCTCGAATTTATTGCGAAAAACGAATTCTGTCGCAGTGAAACAACGGCTATTTATCAGATTAATGAAGCCAATTATCCCTTAATTGTTTTAATCATCTGATTTGAAATCTTTCGGCAAAATCTCTGATTTTCGTGTTTAGCTTGTTTCCCGCAACGCTGAGCGCACGGAATCACACAGGCTTGATCAATCATTCTCAAACCGCTCTAAGTCGTGAATAGATTTGCTCTGGGCCGTTCTACGCCTGTTCTTTACCCAAGGATTTTTCTGACCGAACGTTCGAACGCCAGATATTAGCGCTCGCTTTCTTAAGCATTCGTTGTGCGCCAGAAATGGCAAATGCCACGCGTCCCCAGTTCGTTTGCGCAAGTTGCAGACTGCAAACCATTGCGGTATTGCCCCGGCTCCAGTACGGCTTGAACGTTTCTGCGCCGATGCCGAGGTCGAAATCCAGACGCTGCTCGATTGCCCACCGAACCCATGCCTCGGTTGAAACCGCGCCGGGTGCGAATGTGCCAAAGCGCTTATCGAAACTCGCAATCAGACCGATCATGCTCTTTGCGCCGAGACCGATCATGTTCACGGCGAGAATCTCGCCATCGAGTTTCAGGACCATGAGCTTTGCACATGCGAGGGGATGACAATGATTCAGCAGCTCGATCAGATAATTGCGGAAGGTTTCCTCCCACAGCCAACTGCCCTTCTTGTCGACGCGTTCGCCCCACTCGCGCTTTCTCGCCAGCATCCAGTCGACCATGCGCGCGTTCTCTTCACGGTCGTGCGGGCCGAGAATACACACCTCGAACTTGCCTTCGCGCTCGAGTCGTTCACGCAACTGGCCGGGTCGCTTGCCCGAAAGCTTGCCCAAGCCAATGACGAATTCTTCCCAACAATTCACTTCCGAAAGTTTAGCCACGGCATAGGGATGTTCCTTGGCGAGCATGATCCCAGGATGCTCCGCAGCGAGCCGATACAACTCGCTTTTGCAATCGACATACGGAAGCAAAACAATATCGCCCTTCCCTAGGTCACGCGCCGCCTGCCAGATCGATTGCGACAGATCCGGCGATGCATACGCGGGATCGGTCAGCACGGTCGTATAGTCTGCCGATTCAGAGCTAAGTGGCCGAAGCACGTTCCAGAGGCGATTGCGCGAACGCACGAGCGGCCAAATGGCAACGATACGTTCCTCGCGCCGCGCAGTAATGATGCAAAGTGACCGTCCCGCAGGTTTGGCGACATGACGCCAAACCAATGAGCAGACCGCAAACGATTCATGATGCCGCCCGTCAGCGAGCGTCCACAGCTCATCCCATTCTTTATGCAGCGCTTCGAATTCGTCAGGACTTTTAATCAGATCGATCACATATTTTGCCGTATTCATCGGGCAGCTCCGGCATCGTTATTCGAGGTTCGCTTGATCATGGATCTGCAACCGCACAAGCGTGCCCTCATAGCGCGCACTTAAGCACAAGCTTGGCTCTCCTTCGTCTCAAGATCTTGCATCGAATAGCAAACTGCCCAACGTGCGATGGCGTACAGTGGTGCATGCGATTGGTCTTTACGCTCCAGTAAGTTCCTATACAGGGTCGCGCAGGAGACGGCGCGACTTCGTCTCGATAGAACGCACATCCTCATGCTGTCACCGGTCCGCGACAAGCGGCCTGCAACACGGCGCTTCATCTGCGAGGCGGCCCGGTGCAATCGTCCATCTTTGGCGGCGAACGGGATGATCAAAGCGGCATACACACAAAGCGAACGGCTTTCATGAACCGAGTTGTGAGGGACAATGGATAACGAATGCTATTCAGTAAGCTCTTCACCTATCGAGCCAAGCTCAAAACCGGTTAAAAAGAAAATCAGGGAAAACGTCAAGAACGATTCGAGCACCACTAAAGCAGAAGGCATCGTGGAGCGCTCCATCTTTCATGAGCCCTGGTGGCTTGAAGCGGCGACCGACGGTAAATGGGGCATTGCTGAAGTAAAGCAGGGCGATGTCGTCATTGGGGAAATGCCTTATATGTTCGAGCGTAAAGGCATCTGGCGCATATCCGTGCTGCCGCCTTTGACGCGCACGCTTGGCCCTGTCATCAAACCGCAACGTTTAGGTAGTGGCGAGCGCGAATGGTGTTATCGAATGGACATCACGAATCAGCTCGTCTCGAAGATTCCGGCGTGTGCGCATTTTCATCAATTGATGGACACGCGTATGTCGCAAGCCGAAGCTATTGCATTTTCGCTGCATGGCTTCGATGTCTCCATAGGCTATACGCTCGAGTTGCCGGCTGATCGAAGCGAAGCCGAGGCATGGTCGGCGCTGCGGCGCAATACACGCAATTGGCTGCGTCGCGCCACCGAACGGCTTACCGTGCGCGAAATAAACAGCCCCGACGCCTTCACGGATTTCTACGACGCCAACCTCGCCGTGCGCAAACGCAATAACGTGTACGGCTCGCAGATCATGCGCCGCGTGCTCGGCGAAGTCATCAAGCGCAATGCAGGTGTCATGCTTGGCGCATTCGACGAGAACGGCCAACTCGTCGCCGAGACCGCACTCGTGTGGGATACGCGTGCCGTGTATTACCTGCTGTCATCGCGCGCGGCGGATGCACACGGCGGCGCAATAAGTCTTCTGATTTGGGAAGGCGCGCGCGTGGCGCGAGAACGCAAACTCATTTTTGATTTCGACGGCATTTCCACCGCTACCATTCTCGACTTTCTATCGGGCTTCGGAGGACGCCTTGTAACGCGCTATGAAATTGAACGCATGCGCGCGGATTACGGCGCCCTGCGCACCGTACTAAGAGGCGAGAAGATGGCAATCCGCACTGGCGCGCGACGCTTGCGCAAGGCAACGCTCGATAAAACGTGAATCATGCAGGCGAATGACCGCGCCATTGCTTGCCATGTGCGGTCATAAGCCGAGGAAATACGCGTACACGCCCTCGTAATAGCTCTTGATGATTTCCGCAGTCAGCACCAGCAATATTCCCACGGTCCACCAGCTTACGAAGCGATTCTTGAAGCGCGTCTGCCCGACGAGAAACGGCAGTAGCAAGGGCACGCAATACCATACGCGCCCTTTGCCGAAGGGAAACAGCAGGAAGGCAAGCACCAGATAAAGCACGAGGGCGACGTCCATGAAACAGATGTCGCGCCATGCCTGAGCCTTGCCCGCCTGCTTCGTTTTCCATTCCGTATAAAGCATGACAAGTGCCGCCGTCATATAAATCACGAGGAGAATCACCAGTTTGATGGTGAAATCGTTCTGGTAGCCCGCATATTCGTCGATACGACGGCCGCCAAAGTTCTTGAAGAGAAAGCCCGCCGACGAAACCAGCACGACCGCCACCGCCGAAGCGCTTCCCAACGCGAGCCATCTGCGATTGCCCCATGGACGCATCGCGATAAGCAGGAGCGCGGGCACCGCGAACGTGGTGTGAATAAAACTCGCGAGCAGCCATCCCGTTACGGGTCTTTGATAGCGCAAAGACACGAGCATGGCGATAGAGAACGCCATCCCCTGGCGAATCTGAAATAGTCCGACAGTGGCGAGCGCCATCGGCACGACACACCAGAGCACGAGACCCAGCAATGGCCGGCGTACTTCCAGAAGCGCAATGAAGATCAGCGCGTTGAGCAGCACCACCGTGAGTCGCACACCGGCATCGGGTGTCAAGCCCAATGCGTTCAAAGCGACGACCCAAGCGCGCCAACCGAATTCCTCGGTGATCGTGCTGATGACGAAACTAACCGTTGATTTGCGTTCCTCGTAAGTATTGAGGAACCAGTCCCACGTAGTCTTGCGGAAGTATTCGAGGTAATTGTCCTGATCGAGCAACGTCGGCACATTGCGTACGCCCGTCGCCATCACATACAGGACGACGAGCGCGAGAATGATGAACAGCAAGCCATTCGGCGTCGCCAGATAGGAATGAGCACGCGCGCGAGGACGGGAAGGAGAAACGCTTCGCGCTTCCATTGCTCTTGCTCTCATCTAGGAATTCCCTTGCTAGCGCGATTCTGATGATATTGGCGATAACCCGCTGAGGGTGTCGTGAGTACATGCGACCCGTCTGTACGTTGTCGCACAGCATGTGGCTTAACGGATGAGGCGTAACCCGGACACGACGATAGCCGGCCCGCGCTTATCGTAGTCGACGCTTTCGACTGAGGCTAGCCGCGAATTCACCCATACCGGCGAGACATTCGTCACGCTACCTTTCACCGTCCATCCTTTAGTGTCGAGACCGGATACGCTAAAGGCATTGTCGGAAGAAGATTCATCGCGCTGTCCGCTTATTTCTATGCTTACGGTCTTAGGCTTGGGGCCGGGCAATTCCGCGAGATAAACGAGAATGCCGATACTGCATCGGCGCGTAAGCGGATCGACAATGCGAATGTCTTCGAGCACGTCTCGATTGGAGTTCGGTTCGATATCGATGCCTGCCGAAGGCGCTGTTCCACCGATGTCTTCCCACACACCACGTTCGATCAGCACGTTCATTCCACTGATGAGCGACGCACCCTGACGCCGGCACGCACGCGCATGATGATCGCGGACGACAATATTGCGGGATCGTCGCGTCGCCCGTTCATAACTATTGGCGATATAAAGGCCATCGCCCCAACAGCCGATCGTCGTGGCCGAGTTTATCGTGACATCGGTGCTCCCCGCGATAGAAATGCCCATACCGTAGCCACCGTCGTGTGTTTCGGGCGGCGCTGCGTTGAGCTCCTTGCTGCCATCCAGCGTCGCATTTTCCAGCAGCACGTTATCCGCATCCCAGATACGGATCATCTGATAAGAAGGCGTGTTGTGAGGCAACAGCTTGATCGATGCGCCATCCGCAAAACGCAGATGCGTACTACTGTGCAAATCCAGACCTCGCGTATCCATTCGACACCGACCTTCTATCAACAAGGTCTTGCCGACGGTACTGTCTATCGCGGCTTGAAGACGCGCGCGGTCATTGCTTTTACCGTCGCCTATCACACCGAACGTGCTTGCCCGTATAAGCTCAGTCGAATCATTTGTTTGCGCATGCGCGCGATGCGGCGCAAGGGTTTGCACCAATGCGCACGATGCAAAAACCTTTAATGCAGTTCTTCTATCGAGCATATCGTAATGGTCTAACGCGTTGAACAAAGCATTCACGGGATGGACCCGCATCGCGACTTACATCTTCGACTCTGAAGACCTTTAGGTCTATTGTCACGCCTGACGCGCGTCTTAGCGGTGGCCAATGAAGCGCTCCGATCCAAAGGTTTTCATCGGACGAGAGATCTTTGACGACCTTGCACGCGGGTCATGCCGGCCGCTATTTCATTCGTTGCTAGTCCAATTGAAAGCCAAGCTGCTTCGCTCGTATCAACGATCAGTGTCAGCATTTCGCTAACGCTTTGCCACAGGCTTGACTCGATAACGTTCAACAATGCTTAGAGCACAAAAGTCGTCTTCGAAGCGCTAGCAAATTTGAATCGATACGCGGTCTAGCCCACATTTCATCTTCAAAAAAAGATGCTCACTTCGCTGCACTCCGCGAGATGATATTTGGACTCCGAAAGGCATTTAATGATGGGGGTTTCCCTAATTAATCAGTAAATACGGCAAAAAGCAAATGGCTTGATGAAATAGCCGTTAGCCGTAAGCGCGATGTACCGCCTTGTCATCTCATTCCGTTGCTGTTCGTTTTTCAGTTTCGTCGATGTTGCGCCGCTTACTTCCTGGACTATCTGCATGCTTCGGTCTCGCCGAACGATAGTTCGTCCTCACTGAAATTAACGACCGTCCGCGTTTAAGACGAGCATAAGACAATGCTAAACCTCGCTCTCGGTTGCCTGACTTCGTTTTGTCTGACTCTTTGGATCGTGCGTTATGCGAGTCATGCGGGATCGCATTTACTCGACACCGACCTCAATGGAGTGCAGAAGAATCATGCGGTCCCCGTGCCACGCGTGGGCGGTGCGGCCATCGTCGGCGGAACGGCAATCACGTTCATGATGGGCGGCCTATTCGGTGCGAATCCACGAGGCGAGTCGATGCTGTTGTTGGCGTGCGCCGCTTTACCGTTCCTGGCCGGCTGTCTCGAAGACCTGACCAAGCATGTAAGCCCGCGTGCGCGTCTGCTCGCGGCCATGGCAGGGTCGATCGGTGGCGTCTATGCGTTGCATGCGGTATTGGTTCGCGTGGATCTGCCGGTGGTCGATCACGGGCTTCAACTCATGCCGCTTGCGGTCGGCCTCACCGTGCTGACCGTGTCGGGGCTCACGAACGCAATCAATCTCATTGACGGCATGAATGGCCTCGCATCGGTCTCGTCCATCCTGATCTTCGCTTCGATAGGTTTCGTCGCGCATCAAGTCGGCGACTGGCTGGTCATGAGCGTCGCGTTGACCATGATCGGCACCATCCTTGGCTTCGTCGTATGGAATTATCCAGGCGCCCACATTTTCCTGGGCGATGGCGGTGCATACTTTATCGGCTTCGTCATGGCCGAATTGCTCGTGCTGCTGATCGCGCGGCATCCTTCCGTGTCGGCGTGGTATGCGGCGGTCGTCGCCATCTATCCGCTCTTCGAAACCGTGTTCTCGATCTATCGCCGCAAGTTCGTGCGAGGCCGACCCGTGAGCGAACCGGATGGCGTGCACCTTCACACGCTCATTTACAAGCGTATTGCACTCAAAGGATCGGACTATAGCGATGTGCGTCAGCGCGCGCGCCGCAATGGCCGCACATCGCCTTATCTGTGGGTGTTGTGCGCCGTGGGCGTCGCGCCCGCAACGGTGTTCTGGGACCGGCCGCTTGCGCTTTTCGTCACCGGCGCGATGTTCGTCGCGGTCTACGTATGGTTCTATGCAAGCATCGTGCGTTTCAGGACGCCGCGTTTTCTCACCGCGCATTCGGCGATTGCTCCGACCGCCTCCGAAACCCGCCGTTGATTACGCAGGCTCGGCGGCAGGCAAGCTTGTTTGATCGACCAATCGCGTGGCCGCCAGCTCGCTAAGCTCCTCCATGTTGAGCGAAGCGAAGCCGTGGCGTTCGCGCAGCAGAACATAGTGCTCGACAATGCGCTCAAGAAACGCGATGTTCTGCGCAGTATTGCGGCCGAAGTTATGCGGATGCCACCAGAGGTGATAAAGGCGCTTGTTGAGCGCCGCATCGGTCATGGCATTTTTTATTCGTCCAAGGCGCAAGCCATCGAGCATTGCCCATTTGCTTGAATAAGGCCTCAGAAAACTGCTTGCCGGAAAATTGAAAGGCGCGCTTTCGAAGCATGATTCGAGCGCATGGGTATTGTGTCCGGACACGTTCATATAAGCATCGAGCAAACGCGTTGCGCGGCGCAGATAGCCTTGCCCTGCCTTGTCGGAGGCCGCATAAGCGTGACCGCCTTGTGTTCCGCGATAACACACGATGCCATGCCGCGCGAGCGCCGCAAGGTAGTCTTCATTGCACTGGTTGCGCGGAAATACGATGCTCTTCAACCGCAAGCCTGCGCGCCTGGCAACCTCCGTGGCGCATTCGATATCCGCTTCGAATTCGCGCAAGCCCTGACCTTGTTCTAGACAGTAGTAATGCGAATAGGTGTGCGTGCCGATAGCCTGACCAGGCTGCTCCGCAATGCGTTCGACGAGTTCGGGCGCGAAGTGATAAAGCGGATCGAGCGCCTGGCCTGCATCGATATATTCATAAGGGGAAATGCCTGCGCGCACGTAATTCGGCCGCAGGGAAGGCGGCGGTAAAGCCGCGCGAAGTTCATCCGCATTGCGATGAAAAAGAAAGCCTACCGTGGCCCATGTCGCGTGAATGCCGTTTGCGGCAAAGACATCGAGCATGCGCGGAATGGCCTCGCGCACGCCGCGCAGGTTCGCGCCATAGCTCTCGATGGTACGCGTCTCGCGCACGCCCCAGAGCAATTCGAAGTCAAGCGAGACCGTGAACACCCCATGGTCGAATGTCATGAAGCGGCTTTTCGTCGTGGAAGAGAAATGAATCAGGCGAACGATGCTTGATGCATGCGCATGTTCGCTGATTTCCCCGCCGACGATGGTGGGCTACCGCACTTAGACGAAGCGGGCCATCGACGATGGCCCGCTTGACGTTCTCACTCGAGTCCCGCTTGATTAACGCCTACTCTTCGATCTTCGAAATCGCCGAAGTAGCCGGGTCATAACGATAGCCCTTCTGCGCAAGCTGCTGGACCATCTTGTCGCCGATCACCCTTTGCTGCGCTTCACGCAACACGAGTTCATGGTCCGGCTTGAGCCGTTCGAGTTCCAGCGCAAGCCGGCGCATGAGCGCGACTTCGCCGGTGCTGCGTGCATCGATGAAGAGCAGTTTCTCGTTCGCGCCGTCGAGCCGCTGCTTCAGGTCCTTGGCATAACTGACCCATTCTTCGGCCTGCGTGCGCAGCTTGTCGTAGGCCTTCGTATGATCCTTGGCTTGTGTCGTGATCTGCCGTTGCAAAGCGGCGATCTCGCCTTCCACCGCGACGCCGCGTGCCTCGAGTTCCATGCGCTGCGAGGCGTGAGTGCTTCTTGCATCGGCTTCGCGTTGTTCCTGTTCGGCCAAACGCTCCTGCAGCAATGCCGCCTGCTGTTCGGCATTCTCCGCGCGTTCGCGGGCAGCGGCGGCATCTTGCGCGCGCTGGGCGGCGTCGGCGCTTGCCGCGTCCTTTTGCTCGTTCAACGCGCTGATCTGCGAACGCGCCGCTTCGAGTTCTCGTGCAACACGCTGAAGCTCGCCGGACTGCGCCGTGGCTTCATCGTGCTTGGCCGCGTAAGCCTGTTGCAACTCGTTTAGCGCACCGCGTGCCGCGTCGAGTTCGACTTCGAGTTCCGCGATACGCGCAAAACGCTCGTTCGCTTGCTGCTCGACCGCCGCCACGCGTTCGGCGGTAACGCCCGCTTCATGCGCGTAGCGTTGCGCTTCATCGGATTTCGCCTGGCTTTCATGCTGCAGCGCCTCGGCTCTTTGACGCGCCTCGTCGCGTTGTCGAACAAGGCTGCCAATCTCGTCGTCCTTGCTCGCGACATGCGCGCTCAGCGCTTCATGCGCCTGCCGCACGTCGTCGCGCTCGCTCACGAAGCGCGCGATCTCCTCGTCCTTTTGCGAGACGGCCGCGTGCAAGGCATCGTTGTGCTCCTGGACGATGCGCGCGATCTCCTCGTGCTTGCCGACTGTCGCCGCGTTCAACGCGTCGTCGCGTTCGCGGACGATTCGCGCAATCTCGTCGTCCTTCGCCGCGACGGATGCCGTGAGCGCCTCATGCGCATGGCGCGCTTCGTCCCGCTCCCGCGCAATTCGGGCGAGCTCGTCATCCTTATCCGAGATCGACGCGGCCAACGCTTCCTGCGAACGCTGCGCTTCCTCGAAGGAGGCGATCGCCGCTGCAAGCCTGCCCTGCTCCATCGATTCCCGCTGCGTCAGTTCCTCGACGCGCCGTTCGGCGGTCTCGGCGCGGGCGCTCACGTCGGCAAGCGCACTGCGCAGATGTTCGACCGTCTGTTCCGAAGCCTGTAACGCCTGCGCCAGATTGTTGCGCTGCTGGCGCTCGCGGTCGGCTTCCTCGTCGGCCTGCTGGAAACCGGCGAGCGCTTCGTCGCGTTCCGCGAGCGTGGCCGTAAGCCGCTGATCCAGCGTGCGTAATTGCGGTTGGAAGCGTTGCCCGGCCTGCTGATGCGCGCCCGCCCAAAGCTGATGCGCCGCGTTCAGAAGCGTCTCGGCGACGCCTTGCGGCAAGCTCGCTTCGTCGTCGACGGGTGTGGGCGCGGCTTGCGGCTCCTGTGCCGCTTTCCAGCGCTGCAACGCGTTTGCCACCTCGATGATGGAACCGCTGCGGATTTCGTTCCAGACGGTCAATGGCGACAACTCGCGGCCTTCTCCGCTCAACCGTTGCGCGATCGATGCGACCTGTTGATCCGTAATGGTGCTTGACTCTGACATGTGCCCCTCAACACTGTATTTGCCTGATAAAACATCGACTGGCGTAACGTTACTACGTTCGCCGC
Organism: Caballeronia sp. LP006; assembly: GCF_031450995.1. Taxonomy (NCBI): domain Bacteria; kingdom Pseudomonadati; phylum Pseudomonadota; class Betaproteobacteria; order Burkholderiales; family Burkholderiaceae; genus Caballeronia; species Caballeronia sp. LP006. Next base: position 1,064,814 of record NZ_JARTVW010000003.1, read on the forward strand.
GAGATCCGTCATTTTCCGTGCACGGCGCGGTGCCTGCCATCGCGCGAAGCCGCGTTCGCGGCGCAGCAGGATCGTCCTAGCCCGGGTCGTTCGCGGCTGTCAAAGTAGCATGCGTCCCCGTCCCTGGAGTGCGCCGTGTCCGTTGCCGAAATACGCTCAACCATTCTGTACCGACCCTTCGAAGCCCGCGACATCGACGCCGCGCATGCGCTGTCGGTCGAAGTGAAATGGCCGCACCGCGCCGACGACTGGCGCTTCGTTCTCGACGCTGGCGCCGGCTTCATCGCGCAGGAAGGCGAGCGCGTGGTCGGCACAGCCCTCTACTGGAAGTTCGGCGAGGATGCCGGCTCGCTCGGCATGGTCATCGTCGCGCCCGACCGGCAAGGGCACGGCATCGGGCGAAAGCTGATGGAACTGCTGCTCGATGCGCTCGGCTCCCGCGTCACCCTCCTGCACGCAACGCCCGCCGGACAGCCGCTCTACGCCAAGCTCGGTTTCGAGCCAATCGGCACCTTGCATCAACATCAATCGGCCGATTTTCGCGCGCCTGCCATTTTGCTGCAGGCCGGTGAAGGCCTGCGTCCGCTCGAATCCGCCGATACGCCGCGTCTCGCCGAACTGGCATCGCGCGCGGCCGGTGTGGATCGCGGCGCGATTCTGCAGCAACTGCTCGGCGTGGCGCAAGGCGTCGCGCTGGAATCCGGCGGCGAGATCGTCGGCTTCGCGCTGATGCGGCCATTCGGGCGCGGCCACGCCATCGGTCCGGTCATCGCCACGGGCGAAGGTCAGGAACGGTTGCAGCGCGCGCAGGCGCTGGTTGCACATTGGCTTGCCGCCAACGAAGGCGCCTTTACCCGCATGGATACGCCGGGCGACAGCGGCCTCACGCCGTGGCTCGAAGAACTGGGACTCAGGCAGGTCGATGCGGTCGTCAAGATGGCGCGCAATGGTGCGCCGCGGCCGGACGCGTCTGTGGGCCAGTTCGGCATCGTCAATCAGGCAGTGGGTTGAATACGATGGCTCTTCTCTATAAGGCCGACCCCGAGCGCGGCAGACAGTGGGCGCAGCTTTTCGCCAGCAAGGCGCCCGAGACACCGTTTCGCCTGTGGCCGGATATCGGCGATGCCGCGTCCATCCGCTATCTGGCCGCATGGCAACCGCCCGCCGACCTCACGCGCGCGCTGCCGAATCTCGAAGTGATCTTCTCGGTGGGCGCGGGCATCGACCAGTTCGATCTGTCCGCCGTGCCGTCCAGCATCGCCGTGGTGCGGATGGTCGAGCCGGGCATCGTCGAGGGCATGGTCGAATACGTGACGCAGGCGGTGCTCACCGTGCATCGCGATCTCTTCGAATACGTGGCGCAGCAACGCGAACGCGTATGGCGCGCAATGCCGGTGCGCGCGGCATCCACGCGGCGTGTCGGCGTGCTGGGCCTCGGCATGCTCGGCACGGCCGTGCTGAAACAGTTGCACCGTTTCGGCTTTGCGTGCGCGGGCTGGAGCCGCTCGGCGCATGAACTGGAAGGCATCGAATGTCATGCGGGTGTCGAGTCGCTCGATGCCTTCCTCGCCCGCACCGATGTGCTCGTGTGCCTCTTGCCGCTCACCGACTCCACGCGCGGCCTGCTGAATAAGCGCGTGTTCGCCGCGCTGCCGCCAGGCGCGTCGTTCATCAACGTCGGGCGCGGTCCGCAAGTGAATCAGGACGATTTGCTCGATGCGCTCGATAGCGGCCATCTGCACGCCGCCATTCTCGATGTCACCGATCCCGAGCCTTTGCCCGACACGCATCCGTTCTGGACGCATCCGCGCGTGCGTCTGACGCCGCATATCGCGAGCGCGACGCGGCCGGAAACAGCGGTGGACGTGGTGCTCGACAATTTGCGCCGGCATCGCGAAGGGCAGCCGATGATCGGTCAGATAGACCGCAGCCGGGGCTACTGAGGCGCCTCAGCACAAAATGCTGCGCACGCCCCGCAAAACGCCGCATATTTGCTTTTCCGCGATTTATTTGGCGATGCGCCCGACGGCGCTCCCCCGATAGTATGGAACGGTCCAGCTTACTTCCGAGAAGAGCCCGCTCATGTCGAATCAATCCAAGCAAGCCCTGGTCGAATCCGACCGCAAACATCTGATTCACCCAGTCGCAAGCTACCGCGCCCATGAAGCGCGCGGCGTCACCGTGCTCGATTCGGCGGACGGCGTCTTCTTGCGCGATATCGAAGGCAAGGAACTGCTCGACGCGTTCTCCGGCCTCTGGTGCGTGAACACGGGCTATGGTCACGCGAGCATCGTCGAGGCGGCCTCGAAACAGATGGCGCGTCTGCCTTACGCCACCGGCTACTTCCACTTCGGCTCCGAACCGGCTATCGAACTGGCCGAAAAGCTGGTCGATCTCGCGCCGGCATCGCTTACGCATGTGTACTTCACGCTCGGCGGCTCGGATGCGGTCGATTCCGCGCTGCGCTTCATCACGCACTACTACAACGCGACCGGCCGTCCGGCGAAGAAGCACTTCATCGCGCTGGAACGCGGCTATCACGGATCGTCGTCGGTTGGTGCGGGGCTGACCGCGCTGCCCGCGTTCCATCGCAACTTCGATCTGCCGCTCGCGACGCAGCATCACATTCCCTCGCCGTACGCGTATCGCAACGACTACGCGGACGACAACGCGCTCATCACCGCGTCGGTGGCGGCGCTGCGGGCCAAGGTGGAAGCGCTCGGCGCGGAGAACGTCGCCGCCTTCTTCTGCGAGCCCATTCAAGGTTCGGGCGGCGTGATCGTGCCGCCTGTCGGCTGGCTCAAGGCCATGCGCGAAGCATGCCGCCAACTGGACATCCTCTTCGTCGCCGATGAAGTCATCACCGGCTTCGGGCGCACCGGCCCGCTCTTCGCGTGCGAAGGCGAAGGCGTGGAACCGGACTTGATGACGGTCGCCAAGGGCCTGACGGCAGGTTACGCGCCGATGGGCGCCGTCCTCATGTCCGATGCCGTCTATCAAGGCATCGCGTCGGGTACGAACAATGGCGTGGCCGTGGGTCACGGTCACACTTATTCGGCGCATCCGGTGAGCGCGGCGATCGGTCTCGAAGTCATGCGGCTTTATCACGAAGGCGGACTGCTCGCAAACGGCCAGGCGCGGGCGCCGCGCTTTGCCGAAGGGCTCGATTCGCTGCTTGCGCATCCGCTCGTCGGACATTCGCGGCATCGCGGTCTGCTCGGCGCGCTCGAACTCGTAGCCGACAAAGAGACCAAGCGCGGCTTCGACGCCTCGCTCAAACTGCCGGACCGCATCGCCGCTGCCGCGTACGCCAACGGCCTCGTGTTCCGCGCGTTCGGCGACAACATCCTCGGCTTTGCACCGGCGTTGTGCTACACGGAAGCCAATTTCGACATGATGTTCGAGCGTCTCACGAAGACACTCGACGACGTCCTCGCACAAGCGGAAGTGCGCGCGGCGCTGGGCGGCGCGGCAGGCGGTGCAACGGGATTTAATCGTCGCGTGGCTGCGTGATACCATCGACCGACTTCTCCGACATGTCCCGCCCCGCCTCCCACGATGAGCACCGACTGCAAGCTGGACCGAATCGACCTGCGCATCCTCTCGCAATTGCAAAAGCGCGGACGCATCACCAATGTCGAACTCGCCGATGCAGTCGGCTTATCGCCAAGCCCTTGCCTGATTCGCGTGAAGCGTCTGGAAAAGGCGGGCTATATCGTGGGCTACGGCGCGCAGATTCAATTGGAGAAGCTCGGCGACATTCAGGTGGTCTTCACCGAAGTCACGCTGGCGGATCACCGGCGCGAAGACTTCATCAAGTTCGTGAATGCGGTGAAAGACGTGGACGAGATCGTCGAATGTCATCTGGCGAGCGGCGGCTACGACTATCTGCTGAAGTTCGTCACGCGCAGCGTGAGCCATTATCAAAACATCGTCGAAGGGCTGCTGGAGCGGGATATCGGCATCGAGAAGTACTTCAGCTACGTCATCATCAAGACGGCGTTCGCGAAAACGCATTACCCGCTCGAAACGCTCTTCTCGCCAAGCCAGCACTGACCACCGCAACGCGCATTCACGCGCGTTGTTATCCTTGTTTCCTGTATTGAAGCTTCGAACGCTCGCGCCGCGGGCGGGTCGGCGCACGACCCTCGCGCGCGTGGTTCCTGACTAAACGAAAGCGGAGATCCTCATGTCCAGCAAATATCGTATTGCGGTTATTCCCGGCGATGGCATCGGCAAGGAAGTGATGCCCGAAGCCATTCGCGTGCTCGATGCCGTGAGCAAGCGCTTTGACATTGCGCTCGTATACAAACATATCGAATGGGCGAGCTGTGATTACTACGCGGCGCACGGCCAGATGATGCCCGACGACTGGAAGGCGCAACTGCAGGACACGGACGCCATTCTGTTCGGCGCGGTGGGCTGGCCGCAGACCGTGCCCGATCATATTTCGCTGTGGGGTTCGCTGCTCAAGTTTCGCCGCGAGTTCGACCAGTACATCAACCTGCGTCCCGCGCGTCTTTTCGAAGGCGTGCCCTCGCCGCTCGCGAATCGCAAGGCGGGCGATATCGACTTCATGATCGTGCGTGAAAACACCGAAGGCGAGTATTCGTCGGTCGGCGGCGCGATGTTCGAGGGCACGGAACGCGAGTTCGTCTCGCAGACCTCCATCTTCACGCGCAAGGGCGCGGAGCGCGTGCTGAAGTTCGCGTTCGATCTCGCGCAACGCCGCGAAAAGACCATCACGGTGGCGACCAAGAGCAACGGTATCTCGATCAGCATGCCGTGGTGGGATGCGCGTGCCGCGGAGATCGCGGAGCAGTATCCGGACGTCAAGTGGGACAAGCAGCATATCGACATTCTGTGCGCGCGCTTCGTCTTGAGCCCGGATCGCTTCGATGTGGTCGTCGCCACCAATCTCTTCGGCGACATTCTTTCGGACCTCGGGCCGGCGTGCACCGGAACCATCGGCATCGCGCCTTCGGCCAACATGAATCCGGAGCGCAACTTCCCGTCGCTGTTCGAGCCGGTGCATGGATCGGCGCCCGATATCGCGGGCAAGGGCGTTGCGAACCCGATCGCCATGATCTGGTCGGCCGCGATGATGCTCGACTTCCTCGGCAACGGCACGGGCAAGGAGCGCGAGGCCCACGACGCGATCCTCGCCGCCATCGAGGCAACGCTCAAGGAAGGCCCGCATACCGGCGACCTGGGCGGGAAGGCGAACACGACGCAAGTCGGGCAAGCCGTCGCGCAACGTCTGCTTTAAAGGAGCTGCCATGAGCCATACATTGAGCGATCTGATCCGCGCCGATAATTTCATCGACGGCAAATGGGTGGCGGCCGCCGACGGCAAGCGCTTTGCCGTGACGAACCCGGCGACGGGCGAAGTCATCGTCGAAGTAGCCGACAGCGGCGCCGCCGATGCCCGCGCCGCCGCCGATGCCGCCGCGCGCGCATTTCCCGCTTGGCGTGACACGCTGCCGAAGGATCGCGCGGCGGTGCTGCACCGCTGGCACACGCTGATCGTCGAGAATGCCGACGCGCTCGGCGAACTCATCTCGCTCGAACAAGGCAAGCCGCTTGCCGAAGGTCGCGGCGAAGTGCTGTACGGCGCGTCTTATGTGGCGTGGTTCGCCGACGAAGCCACGCGCATTTACGGCGACATCATTCCGCAACAGCAGCGCGGCAAGCGCATGAGCGCGGTGAAAGAACCGGTGGGAATCGTCGCGGCCATCACGCCGTGGAACTTTCCGCTCGCGATGATTGCGCGCAAGATCGCGCCCGCACTCGCGGCGGGCTGCACGGTCGTCGGCAAGCCAGCCGAAGACACGCCGCTGACCGCGCTTGCGCTCGTCATGCTCGCGCACGAGGCGGGCGTGCCGGCGGGCGCGTTGAATCTCATCAGTTCGTCGCGGGAGAGCGCGGTGCCCGCGGTCGCCGACTGGCTTCAGGACAGCCGCGTACGCAAAATCACCTTCACGGGTTCGACTCCTGTCGGCAAGTATCTCGCGCGCGAGTCGGCGGATACGCTGAAAAAGCTCTCGCTCGAACTCGGCGGCAATGCGCCTTTCATCGTGTTCGATGACGCCGATCTCGACGCGGCGGTGACCGGCCTGATGGCCTCGAAATTCCGTAACGGCGGACAGACCTGCGTGTGCCCGAATCGCGTGTTCGTGCAGTCCGGCGTGTACGAGCGCTTCGCGGACTTGCTCAGTAACCGCGTCGCTGCATTGAAGGTTGCGCCCGCGACCGACCCGAAAGCGCAGATCGGCCCGATGATCAACTCGCGCGCGGTCGACAAGATCGCCCGCCATGTCGAGGACGCCGTCGCGCGCGGCGCACGCGTGCTCGCGGGCGGCAAGCGGCTCACGGAACTCGGGGCGAACTACTACGCGCCGACCGTGCTCGCCGATGCCACGCCCGACATGCAACTGAGCTGCGAGGAAACCTTCGGTCCTGTCGTGCCGCTCTTTCGTTTCGACGACGAAGCCGAAGGCATTCGCGCCGCCAACGACACGCCCTTCGGCCTCGCATCGTACTTCTACAGCCAGGACGTGAAGCGCATCGACCGCGTGGCGCGTGCGCTCGAAGCGGGCATCGTCGGCATCAACGAAGGCGCGCTCGCGAGCGAAGCCGCGCCTTTCGGCGGCGTGAAGGAATCGGGCTACGGCCGCGAAGGCTCGAAGTACGGCCTCGACGACTATCTGTCGATCAAATATCTCTGTCAGGGCGGTCTCGAATGAACGCGACGGCTTATCCCATTCAGGTCACGTTTCCGGACATCGGCGCGCATGAGGCCGGCAACACCGGCATCCCTTATGTGCATACCTTCGATTCGGGCGTGGCCGGTCCTCACGTGATGATCAACGCGCTCACGCACGGCAACGAAGTGTGCGGCGCGATTGCAGTCGATGAACTCCTGCGCGCGAAAGTGCGCCCGCGGCGCGGCAAGCTCACGCTCGCGTTTGCGAATGTCGATGCCTATCGACGCTTCGATGCCGCGAAGCCGGATGCCTCGCGCTTCGTCGATCAGGACTTCAACCGCGTGTGGACCGCGCAGACGCTCGACGACACCTCGCGCGATTCGAGCGAACTGCGCCGCGCCCGCGCGATGCGTCCGGTCATCGACACGGTGGATCTGCTGCTCGACCTGCATTCGATGCACGAGAAGAGCGCGCCGCTGATCGTCGCGGGACCGCTCGATAAAGGCATTGCGCTGTCGGCGCAACTCGGCACGCCCGCGACCGTGATCTGCGACGAAGGCCATCCGGAAGGCCGCCGCATGCGCGATTACGAAGGCTTTGGCGATCCGGCCAGCGAGAAGAACGCGCTTCTGATCGAATGCGGACAGCACTGGGAAGCAAGCGCGGTGGACGTGGCGCGCGACGTCACGGCGCGCTTTCTCCGCCTTGCCGACGTGCTCGATGAGGCCGATCTTCCCATTGGATGGATCAAGCCGTCACCGCCGGAGATGCTGATCGTGCGCGTGACGGAACCTGTCGTGGCAAAGAGCCTCGACTTCCGTTTCGCCGATGCCTACACCGGACTCGAAGTCTTTCCGGAAGCCGGTAGCGTGATCGGCTGGTCCGAAGGCGAAGCGGTCCGCACGCCCTATGCCGATTGCATGCTCGTCATGCCTTCGCTGCGCCAATTGCGCGCGGGCGTGACGGTGGTGAGGCTTGGGAAGATAGAACAGCGTATCGCTGCATCGCAATAACATTCGATCGACAAGACACGACCATATGAAAGTTCAGCAGATCAAGCAGAGCATCGGGCTACAAGGCCTGGAAGACTGGGGCACGGCAGGCCTTCCGGGCACACCGCAAGTCAGGGTTTCGGGCGTACAGCGCGTGATTCCGGGCAGCGAGAACATCGACACCGGCGTGTTCGAATGCACGCCGGGCACGTATCGTCGCTCGGTCAAGGAAGCCGAAGTCATGCACTTTCTCGCCGGAAGCGGACGCTTCACCCCCGATGGCGAAGACACCGTGCACTTCACGGGCGGCGACACGCTGTTTTTCGCGGCGAACACCGAAGGAACATGGGAAGTCGAGGAGACCATGCGCAAGGTCTACGTGATCTTCCAGTGAAGCGTTTCTTGAATTGCAGGGCATAACCTAAGGTCATGGAGCCTCCAACAATTGCGGCGTTGCTCCAGCGAATTTGACCCAATATATTTTTGCTCAGACCCGCGTCGTTCTTGCGCGATGACATGCTCATCCGCAGTGACGGCGCGACCTGCAAGACGTCCTTCGCTTCAACCTTGTCGAGGAAACGCCGTGATCAATATTGCAAGGTTCAGTTGTTCCCGTCTCACGCTTCGCCCGCTTGCCATGACTTTCGCGCTTGGCATGGCCTTGGGCGGCGCGGCACCGGCTTTTGCCGCGGGCAGCATCACTTTCGTGTCGCAAGGCGGCGCTTATCAGGAAGCGCAGACCAAGGCGATTCTCGATCCCGCTGCGAAAGAACTCGGCATCACGATCAAGCAGGACAGCATTCCGGATGCATGGCCGCAAGTCAAAGCGCAAGCCGCTACCGGCAAGCCGATCTGGGACGTGATCGATACCCCGACGTCGAACTGTCTGCGCGGCGGGCGCGAAGGCTTGCTGGAAAAGCTCGACTTCTCGAAGATCCCCAACGCGGCCGCGATGCCCGAGCAATACCGCACGCCCTATTCGGCGGCGTACGAGTTTTATTCGACCGTCATCGGCTACAACAAGAAAACGCTCAAGAAGGTGCCGCAAAGCTGGAAGGACTTCTGGGACGTGAAGGGTTTCCCCGGCACGCGCGCCTTGCGCAACGACCCGCAGACCGTGCTCGAAGCCGCTTTGCTCGCGGACGGCGTGGCGCGCGACAAGCTCTATCCGCTCGATGTCGATCGCGCGTTCAGGAAGCTCGAAGAGATCAAGCCGAACATCACGGTATGGTGGACCTCGGGCGGCCAGTCGGCGCAGTTGCTGCACGACGGCGAAGTCGACATGACGATGATCTGGAACGGCCGCGCGAGCGCCGTGCGCAAGGACGATCCGGACGTGGACTTCACTTTCAACGACGGCATCCTGCAGAACACGCAGTTGTGCATCCTGAAGAACGCGCCGAACCTCAACGATGCGGTGCGCTTCCTCAATACCGCGCTTTCGCCGGAATTGCAGGCGAACCTGCCGACTTATATCGATTACGGTCCGGGCAATCCGGCCGCGTTCAAGACCGGCAAGATCAGCGAGAAGCGCGCGTCCGAGCTGCCGAGTTCACCGGCCAATGCCGCGAAACAAGCGCTGATGCAGGAAGAATGGTGGGCATCGGACCCGGGCATTCAGGCCAAGGCGCGGTGGCTCAAGTTCATGCAGTGAGCGTGCAGCGCGCGCGTTCCGGCATGATCGATTATCTGATTCTCGGCGGCGGCTCGGCGGGCTGCGTGCTGGCCGCGCGCCTGTCGGAGGACGCAGGCAGGCACATATGCCTCGTCGAGGCGGGCCGCGACATCTCCGCGAGCACCATGCCGGACGCGGTTCGCAGCCGCTATCCGGGGCGCGCTTATCTCGATACGAACAACATCTGGCGGCAGTTGAAGGCCCGCATGAGCGCGCTCGCGCCCGTTCGACGTTATGAGCAAGCGCGCATTCTCGGCGGCGGTTCCGCGATCAACGCGCTGATGGCCAATCGCGGCGCGCCCGCCGATTACGACGAGTGGGACACGCTCGGGGCCGATGGCTGGAACTGGCAGAGCTGCCTGCCTTACTTCCGCAAGCTCGAAACCGATTGCGACTTCGCCGGCCCCTATCACGGCTCGGACGGACCGCTGCGCATTCAGCGTCCGAAGTGGGCGCGCATCTCGCCGTTCGTGCGCGCCGTGCTGGATACGCTTAGCAAGAGCGGCCATCCATTACATGACGATCAGAACGGGCACTGGCAAGACGGCGCGTTTATCGGCTCGCTCTCGGTGAGCGCGGCGGGCGAACGTATTCCGACGTCCGTCTGTTATCTCGACGATGCCACGCGCAAACGCGTGAATCTATCGATCCGCACGGGTCTCGTCGTCGATCGCATTTTGTTCGATGGCAAACGCGCGATCGGTGCGCGCATCCTGCGGCCGGATGGCACGCACGAAGATGTGCACGCGCGGCGCGTGATCGTCTCGGCGGGCGCGATACACAGTCCCGCGTTGCTCATGCGCAGCGGCATCGGGCCGGCGCAAGCGTTGGCTGCGCTCGGCATCGAAGTATGCGCGGACCGGCCGGGCGTGGGCGGCAATCTGATGGAGCATCCGTCGATTGCGGTGTCCGCGTTTTTGCCGCGTTCGGCGCGCACGCCTTATCCCGATGAGCATCACGAGCAGGCGATCGTGCGCTTCTCATCACATCTCGATGACACCGTGCCCGGCGACATGCACGGCGCGATTCTTTCGCGTTCCGGCTGGCATTCGGTGGGTTATCGGCTCGGCACGATCTTCTTTTGGGTCAACAAGTCGTATTCGCGCGGGCGGGTGACGTTGGCATCGGCGAATCCACTCGATGAACCGAAGGTCGATTTCGCCATGCTTTCCGATACGCGCGACCTCGAACGGCTCAAGCTTGCCTTGCGCTTCGGCGCGCAAACACTTAACGCGGCGTCGATGGATGCGCATCGCGACATCGTGTTTCCGTCGAGCTATTCGCCGCGCGTCGCAGCGGTCGCCGTGCCGGGAATGTGGAACGCGTTGCAGCGCGGCGCGTTGAGTGCGCTGCTGGATGTTGCGGGACCGTTGCGTGGATGGCTGATCCGACGCGTGGTGACGCAGGGCGTGAGCATCTCCGAATTGATGAACGATGACGAAGCGCTCACGCGGTTCGTGACACGATCGGTTGGCGGAACGTGGCATCCGTCGGGCACATGCCGCATGGGCGCTGAAAACGATCCGCTCGCCGTGACTGACGCGCGCGGCGCGGCGTATGGCGTCGATGGTCTTTATGTATGCGACGCCTCGCTGATGCCTTCGATACCCTGTGCCAATACGAATGTGCCGACGATCATGATGGCCGAGCGCGTGGCGGATATGCTGCGGGCGGAGTCGAACGCCAATCGCTTTGCGAGCGAGGTCGGAGTGGTGGATGGGTATGGGTCGAAGCGGATATCGTAGGGCGTGAGATTGGCGGTCGCGTCACGCGCGCTACGAATCGAGGCGCGTGCGCTTGACTACTCCCCAAATCCCACAATCCCCTTGACCTCCAAAAACGCCTCCAATCCCCACTCCCCATACTCGCGCCCATTCCCCGACTGCTTATATCCGCCAAATGGCGACCCCGCATCCCATGGCGGATAGTTCACATAAACGCTACCCGCGCGCATGCGTAGCGCCACCTTCCGCGCCCGCTCCTTATCCCCGGACTGCACGTAAGCCGCAAGCCCGAACGGCGTATCGTTGGCAATCGCAATTGCTTCTTCGTCATCGCGATACGGCATGATCGCAAGCACCGGCCCGAAGATTTCCTCGCGCGCAATCGTCATCGAAGGATCCACACCAGCGAACACCGTCGGCTTCACGTAGTAACCACGTTCCAACCCGTCCGGACGCCCCAAACCGCCCGCCACCAACTCGGCGCCTTCTTCGATGCCGATGCCAATCAACCGCTGCACGCGCGTGAACTGCACGTCGCTGACGACCGGGCCCATCGTCGTGCCGTCCGCATCGGCGGGGCCGACGCGCTGCTTCGAAGCCGCACGCCGCGCGATCTCCACGGCCTCTGCATGACGCGATGCAGGCACGAGCATGCGCGTGGGCGCATTGCACGACTGACCGCTATTGCCGAAGCACGAGTTCACGCCCGCCGTCACGGCCGCTTCCAGATCGACATCGTCAAGCAGGATGTTCGCCGACTTGCCGCCCAGCTCCTGATGCACGCGCTTCACGGTCGGCGCGGCCAGCTTCGCAATCTCGACTCCCGCGCGCGTCGAGCCAGTGAACGACACCATGTCCACATCCGGATGCGAAGACAGCGCCGCGCCCACGGTCGGACCGTCGCCATTGATGAGATTGAACACGCCCGACGGCACGCCTGCCGCATCGAGAATCTCGGCAAACAAGAGCGCATTCAGCGGCGATACTTCGCTTGGCTTGAGCACTACCGTGCAACCCGCAGCGAGCGCGGGCGCGACCTTGCAGACGATCTGGTTGATCGGCCAGTTCCACGGCGTGATGAGCGCAGCGACGCCGACCGGTTCGTGGTTGATGAGCGTCGTGCCCTTCCTGCGTTGCCACTGAAAGCGCGCGACCGTGCGCAAGGTCTCTTCGATATGCCGCTTGCCGAGCGACGCCTGCCACGCATGCGATAACTTGGAAGGCGCGCCGATTTCACGCGTGATGACTTCGGCCATCTCGTCGTAACGCGCAAGGTACGCTTCGAGTATGCGTTCGAGCAACGCGACGCGCTCTGATACCGGTGTCCGCGAGTACGTTTCGAATGCACGCCGCGCGGCTGCAACCGCGCGATCGACATCGCGCGCATCGCCGAGTGCGATCTCTGCAAACGCTTCTTCCGTGCAGGGATCGATCACGGGCAGACGTCGCGTGCCGGCCGATTCGACCCACGCGCCATCGATGTAGAACTGCAATGAGTGTGACATGCGTTGATCCGTTTCTATAAGCGTTAAGTGCGCGCCACCGCCGAGCGCCGGCTCACGACGACGATCATCACGAGGCACAACGTAATCGCCGTGAGCATGGTGCTGATGGCCGCGATGGTCGGATCGATCTCGTCGCGCAAGGTGACGAACATGCGGCGCGTGAGCGTCTGGTTGCTGCCGCCCGAAATGAACAGCGCGACGACGGTTTCATCGAGCGCCTGAATGAAGACGAACACCGCGCCCGAGATCACGCTCGCGCGAATCTGCGGCAGCGTCACCGCCATGAAACTGCGAAAGCGGTTCATGCCGAGACTGCGCGCGACCATTTCCTGCGTGCGGTCGAAGCTGCGCAGATCCGCGCCGACCGAGATGAGCACATAAGGCAGACCCAGCATGGTGTCCGCGATGATGAGCCCGCCCAGCGTATTCACGTATCCCGCTTGCGTGAACACGAAGAACACGCCCACCGCGACGATGATGATCGGTACCATCATCGGCAACATGAGGAGCGTGCGCAGATAGCGCATCGACCAGTGCGAGCCGTACTGAATGCCATAAGCCGCCGCAATACCGAGCGGCGTCGCTATCAATGCCGCGCATGTCGATGCGGCGAACGTCGTCTTGGCTGCGTCGATCCACGCGGGGTTGTCGAAGAACGCGTGATACCAGCGCAACGAATACGCGGGCGGCGGAAAGGTCAGAAAGCGCGCATCCGAAAACGACAGCGGCACGACGATCACCACCGGCACCATCAGGAACACGAGGATCAGCAGCACCGATGCGCCGAGTATGATCCGGCCGAGCGACAGTCTCTTCATTTCGCCCCCAGCGTTTTTTCGAGCGGAATCACGCGGCTCGCGAGCCAGAAGATTGCAAAGACACACAGCAACAGCACCACGCTCACCGAACTCGCCGCGCCCCAACTGTTGTAGATCTCCACATTACGGCTGACGATCATGGAGACCATCATCGACTTGCCGCCGCCCATGAGTTCCGGCGTGATGTAGAAGCCCAGGCACAACACGAAGACGAGTGTCACGCCCGCGACCACGCCGCCCATCGAGAGCGGCAAGAACACGCGCATGAACACATGCAAGGGCGAACCGCCGAGACTCGCGCCCGCTTGCGACAGGTTCGGCGGAATCTTCTGCATCGCCGAATAGAGCGGCAGCACCATGAAAGGCAAGAGGATATGCACCATCGCGATGATCGTGCCGAACTGGTTATACGAAAGCTGCAAGGGCCGCTCGATCAGCCCCATGCCGAGCAGCGCCTTGTTGATAAGGCCCGTGCGCTGCAACAGCACGAGCCATGCGTAAGTGCGCACGAGCACGCTGGTCCAGAACGGCAGAATGACCATGCCGAGTATCAGCGCGCTCCATCGCGGCGAAACCGATGCCGCGAAATAAGCGACCGGATATCCCAGCAAAAGCGTCACGCCCGTCACGATGATGGACAGCTTGAACGTCAGCAGAAAGGTGTCGAGATAAGCGCCCGTGAAAACGCGCCGATAGTTCACGAGCGTGAACGCGCCTTCGTGATAAATGGACTGCCACGACAGCCACGCGAGCGGCACCACCAGCAGCACGATCACCACGAACAACGCGGGCGCCATGAGCAGCAGCATGGCGCGGTCTTCGCGTCGTTGATGGCGCACCGAGGGGTCGGTTGCGGCGGCATGTATCGGGGTTGCATCCTCTAGTATCCGTTTGGCTATCGTCATCATGCACCCACGGCGTCGAGAAACTGATACCACGCGGCGACGAGCCTCACGCCCGGCGCGCGCAGCGCATGAAAAGGCACCGGCCGCAGGCCGTCTTGCGCGAGCAGCGCGAGATCGGGCTTGTCGCCGAGGGCGAGCGCCGCTGCATGTTGCCCGACGAGGCTCGCCATGGAAATCCCCGCGCCGTTGTAGCCGAGGCAGAACGTGGTGGCGTCGTCGCTACGGCCAACATGCGGCAGCGCGTTGAAGGTCATGCCGACATAACCCGACCAGCGGTACTCGACCGGCACGCCGTTGAGTTGGGGGAACAGCGCGATCATCGCGCGTTGCAACGCATCGAAGCCGGTTGGCTCGCCTTCCTTGCCGAAGGCATCGCGTCCGCCGAAGAGCATGCGGCCATCCACCTTGCGAAACCACTTCATCATGCGGCGCGTTTCGGCGTAGCTGCGGCGATTGATCATCAACTGCGCGTCGAGGTCGGCGGGGAGCTTCGCGGTCGCGATCATCGCGCTGCGAAACGGCACGAGTTCGCGATGATAGGCGGCGGTGGCATCGGAAAGATTCGAATAAGCGTTGGTCGCGACGATCACCTGTTTCGCGCGCACCGTGCCGCCAGGCGCACGCAGGATCACGCGACGATCGTCCGCGCGCGTCATGTCGATCACCGGTGTCGATTCGAAGATCGGCACGCCGCGCGCAGTCAGTCCGTCGGCAAGCCCGCGCACGTATTCCAGCGGCAAGATGGTGCCCGCGTCCGCGCTCAACACGCCGCCCACGAAACCACGCGAACCCGTCTCGTGTTCCACTTCGGCGCGCGACTGCACGCTCATGGTCGTGTCGCCGAGTGTCGTGCGAACCCACTCGGCTTCCGCCCGTATCGAGGCGAAAGCGCGCTCGGTATGGGCGCAACGCAGACTGCCCGTGTGCTCGAATTGCGCGGCCTGCAAACCGAATTCGTCGATGAGCGCTTCCACCGCGCGCACGCCCTCGTGCGCGAGCCGATGCATGCGCTTGGCCATAGCGACGCCATGCGCGCTCGCAATCGACGGAAACGACAGCCTGAATTTCGACGACACCACGCCGCCGTTGCGACCGCTTGCGCCCCATCCGACCGGATTCGCATCGAGCACGGCGCACGCCACGCCGCGCTTTTGCAAGGCATGGGCGGCCGTCAGCCCCGAATAGCCCGCACCGATGATCGCGACTTCCACATCGAGGTCGCGAGCCAAGGGCGCCGTGGCGGCAGCGGGGCCGGCCATCGCCCGCCAGAGCGAGTCGGGTACGGGACGCGGCGTCGTCGGGGCGCGCATGATCAGGCGGCGGCGCGCAGTTCGGCCTCGACCGCATCGGCGAGCGCGGCGAGGGTCGCGAACTTGAACGTCGGCGTCGTCACGTTCTCCGGCACGGGCGTGGCGCCGAAGCCTTTCTGACCTTGACGGCGTTCGATCCAGCACGTCGCATAACCGAGCTTCGTCGCGACGCCGATGTCGTGATACTGGCTCTGCGCCGTATGCAGAATCTCGTCGAACTTGTAGCCGAACGCAGCCTGACGTCCACGGTTGTAAGCGAAGAATTGCGGGTCGGGCTTGGCGACACCGGTTTCGTCGCAGCAGACGGTATCGTCGAACGGATTGCCGAGCGTATGCGCATACGCCGACAGTGCGACGCGGTCCGCGTTGGTCATCGCGACGAGCCGGAAGTGCTTGCGCAGGCGCTTCAATGCGGCAACGGAATCTTCGAAGGCGGGCCATTCGAGCACGTCGCGCTGGAACGCGGCAGCCGATTGCGCGTCGTCGGGCAAACCGAGTTCCTTCGCCAGATGAAGATAGACGTTGGCCATCTCATGGCTCGAACGCCCCGGATACTTCGCGCGGCCATCCATGTACGGCGTGAAGATCTGGTCATCGGTCAGGTCCTTTGCCTTCGGGCCGCCCAGACGCCGCACGGAATCGAGCACGCCTTTTTCGAAGTTGATCAGCGTGCCGACGACATCGAACGTCAGGACCTTGAAATCGGTGAGATTCATTGCATCATCCTTTTGCGGGTTGCGTATGAGTTGGCAACATGTGCCAGTCGAATCGCCCGTGCACAGGCGATGAAAAACCGTTCATGCGGGCACGACGATGGTGTCCGCGGGATCGAGCGCCACGATCATCTCGGCGCCCGGCTGGGGAATGCGGCGGCGCGCCTCGAAGCTGCCGGGCTGTCTCAGACTGATGGCCGTGCCGTCTGCGAGCACCGCGAACACGCGCAGACTTTCGCCCTGATAAAGCACTTCGGTCACGCGACAGGAAAAGCGGTTGGCGTTTGCTTGCGCGTCGCCATGCGCGATGAAAAGCTTCTCCGTCTGCACCGCGAGCAAGAGCTTCTCGCCGCGTGGCAACGGGTGCGCCGTGCGCAAGACCGTGTTGCCGAGACGCACGGCGTCGTCGCCCGCGCGGCTCACGTCGAGCAAGGTCGCCTCGCCGATGAAGCTCGCGACGAACGCATCGCAAGGACGGTCGTAGAGACGCTCGGGCGTGTCGATCTGCACGAGCTTGCCGTCTTTGAGCACGGCCACGCGGTCGCTCATGGTGAGCGCCTCGCGCTGATCGTGCGTCACGTTGACAATGGTCGCGCCAAGCCGCCGATGCAGCCGCCGCAGCTCGATCTGCATGGTCTCGCGCAATTGCTTGTCGAGCGCGGAGAGCGGCTCGTCCATCAGGATCAGTTGCGGCTCGAAGACCATCGCGCGGGCGAGCGCCACGCGTTGCTTCTGCCCGCCCGACAACTGGTCGATGCCGCGATTCTCGTAGCCCGCGAGTTCGACCATCGCCAGGGCATCGGCGACCTTCTTCGGCCAGGTGGATTTCGGCTCGCGTCGCGCACGCAGGGAGAACGCGACGTTCTCGCCCACCGTCATATGCGGAAAGAGCGCGTAGTTCTGGAACACGATGCCGATATCGCGCTTGTGCGGCGGCGCAAATGTAATGTCGCGCTCGCCGACCCAGACGCTTCCGGACGTTGGCTGCACGAAGCCGCCGAGAATGCCTAGTAGCGTGGTCTTGCCCGAACCCGACGGGCCGAGCAACGAGACGAATTCGCCCGGCGCGATGTCGAGAGAAACATCGTCGAGTGCGGCCAGCGCGCCGTAGCGCTTGGTTGCCGACCTGATCGATACGCCGGTTTTCGCTCGTGCATCCATGAGTGTCGTCTCGTGTCTTCGGGCTTGAGGATTAAGAAAAATATACGGCGCGATGTTTTTGACGGCAATTCCAAAATTGTTGGATCGGGCATAACATCAGGTCATGCCAAACCTTCGCAAGAAACTGCCCAGCGCCAACGCGCTTTTCGTCTTCGAAGCGGCCGCGCGCTGCGGTAATTTCACGCGTGCCGCGCAAGAACTTTACGTGAGTCAGCCCGCAGTCAGCCGCATGCTCGCGCGCATGGAAGACCATATCGGCGTGCGGCTTTTCGAGCGCGTGCGCGGCGGCATTGAACTGACGGAAAGCGGGCGCATTCTGTATCGCAAGATATCGGAAGGCTTCAATGGCATAGAAAGCGCCATCCGCGAAATCGAGGCACGCGCCACCGGCGTGGAGTCGGTCACGCTGTCGGTTTCCACCGCCTTCACCACGCACTGGCTGATGCCGCGCATGAGCCGGCTCAATCAGGCGTTTCCTTCGGTGGACCTGCGCTTTCAACTGATCTCGGGGCGCATTGGCGGGCCGCTCGTCGATGTCGATCTCGGCATGCGCTTCCTTCACGATGAAGAGATCGACGAAAACGCCGTGCTGGTCATGCCCGAAGCGCTGCTGCCGGTATCGAACGAGCGATACCACGAAACCGCGTGTACCGAAGCGGGCCGCGCGCATGGCGATACGGTGATCGTCATGGACGACGGCGAACGCGGCTGGCATGAGCGCTTTCATGCGTTCGCCGACCAAGAGCGGCATGTCGCCGGCATGCTCAGTTTCAACGACTACGCCATCGTCGTGCAGGCCGCGTTGCTCGGGCAAGGCATGGCGCTCGGCTGGCTCAACGTGGCGTCTCACTGGCTCGCGCAAGGCGCGCTCGTGCCGGCGGAACAGGAACTCATCGTGACGAGCCGGCGCTGCTGCCTCGTCACGCCGCCGAACCGGCCGTTGCGGCCTATCGTCGCCGACGTGCGCGACTGGCTCATCGCGGAGACGCTAGGCGACATGCGCGTCGTCGAGAGCAAGTATCCGCGGCTCGGTCTTCGCGATGCCCTTAAGGCAACCGGCATCGAGCTTGGCTGAACGCGTGTCCGCATGGTCGCGTGCGTGCTCGCGTGCGTGCTCGATGAACGTACTCGGCGTCATGCCGCACAAGCGCTTGAAATGCCGCGCGAGATGGCTTTGATCGAAAAAGCCGACTTCCGTCGCCACCACCGATCCCGGCATGCCCGCGAGCAACAGACTCTGCGCACGCCGCACCCGCACGCGGCACAGATACTTGTAGGGCGAAAGCCCGATCTGCTCGCGAAACACGGTCGCAAAGCGCGACACCGACAACGCCGAGACATCGGCGAGCTGCGCAAGACTCACGGTCTTGTCGAAATTCGCTTCGATATAGGCGAGCGCGTTGCCGAGCACGGCGGGCTTGATGTTCGCGTGGCTCTCGTGGTTCATGAAGAAGTCTCTGACGTGGCCGATTCCGCGTGTGCCGATGCGCCGCGCTGGAATCGTTGAATGGAGAACGAATCGAGAGGAATGGGTGTGGCGCCGGTATCGAGCAGTTCCGCGAGCGTTTCGCCCACGCCCGGCCCGATCTGAAACCCCGAGCCGCTGAAACCGAACGCATAGAAGAGGCCATCGGCTTTCGTGCTCGGGCCGATCACCGGTTCCGAATCCGGCAGATAGCTTTCGACGCCGCTCCAGACGCGAATTACGTGCAAGGGTCCGAGCGCTGGCACCATGCGGCGAAACTGCGCCATCTGCGCGACGGTGTTTTCCGGCAGCACGCCCGCGCGGCGCGTGGCGATATCGGCGGGACCGGGCGGGCCGCCGCCGAGCACGAGATTGCCGCGCGGAATCTGGCGGAAGTACACGCTCTCGGCCTTGACTGTCGTGTAGACGCCCATCGAATGCTGGAAGACATACGGCACGGGTTCGGTCACGGCCATTTGCGGGCCGCGCGCGACGAGCGGCACAGGCTCGCCGAGTTGCGTCGACAAGGTATTGGCCCACGCGCCCGCGCATACCAGCACTTGTTCGGCGCGATAGATGTCGCCCGCCGCGCTTTCCACGCGAAAGCCGCCCGCTTCTTTCTCGATACGCACCACTTCCGTGTTCTCGACGATGCGCGCTCCGAGCCGCGTCGCCGCACGCCCGAACGCAGGCGCGGCGAGTCGCGGATTGGCGTGGCCATCGAGCGGCGAAACGGATGCGGCAAGGACTTCGCGGCCGAGGAAGGGGAAGCGCTCGAACATCGCCCGGCCTTCGAGCACTTCGAGATCGAGGCCGTGGGCGCGCGCTTCATCGGCATAGCGCTGAAAATACGCGGCGTCGTGCGCGTGATAGCAGACGCGCGTATGGCCCGAAGGCAGGAATTCGACATCTTCGCCGAGCAGTTCCCGCGAGCGTTTCCAGGTCTGCAAGGCGCGATTGGACATGGCCAGTTGCGAAAGCGCGCGGCCCTGGCGACGCACGCCGCCGAAGTTCACGCCGCTTGCCTGCTGCCCGGTGAGACCGCGTTCGAGCACGATCACGGAACGCTTACGGCGGCGCAAAAAAAATGCGGTCGTCGTGCCGACGATACCGCCGCCGATCACGATCACATCGGCGCGCTCGTTCATTCGCTCAGCTCCTTTTCGATTCCTCGATGCACTTCGTCCTGCGGCGTCACGGCCATCGGCAGCGGCTTGACAGGCGCTTGTCCGCGCAGACGTCCGACCGCTTCGAGCGGCACGCGCGCCTCGGCGGCGATGACTTCCGCGCCCGCGTGCGCGCAATATCGGCCCTGACAGCGGCCCATGCCGACGCGGGAAAACGCCTTCGCGCGATTCGCTTCCCGCGCGCCCATTTCGCGTACCACGCGACGCAATTCGCCCGCGGTGATGGCTTCACAGCGGCAGACGATCGCCTCGTCCGGAAGCGCGGCAGCGAAGCGCGCGGGCCACGGGAAAGCGGCCCGCAGGCCGGCGGCGAATCGCGTGAAGCGCGCGAGTTCGGCGCGTAATTGCGTGACGCGCGCGTTGTCGGGCGCGAGCCCCGCATCGTGCAAGGCGGCGAGCGCCGCGAGTTGTCCGGAGCGCTCGGCGGCGTCCGCGCCGCGCACGCGTGCGCCGTCACCCGCGAGATAGACGCCGGGCACGCTGCTGCGGCCATCGCCGTCGATGCGAGCAAGCCATTGCCGGGCGGCCTGATCGAAGACGAACTCGCAGCCCGCGAGATCGGCGAGCTGCGTTTCGGGACGGAGGTGATAGCCGAGCGCGACGGCATCGCAGGCAATATCGAGTTGCGCGCCGTTCGCCGTTTCAACGCGCACGCCGCTGACGCCATGTTCGGCCGTCCCGCCGATGCCAACCGGCGTGATGCCGCGATGCACCGCCACGCGCGCGCGACGCAATACGCGCATCAAGCCGATGCCCTTGACGAGCGTCGATGGCATGGCGAGCAGTTGCGGCAACGCGCGAATGCGTTGTGCAAGCGTCGAGGTGTCCAGCACCGCACTGACCGTCGCGCCTGCTTTGACGTATTGCGCGGCGACGAGATAGAGCAGCGGTCCCGTGCCCATCAGCACGGTGCGCGCGCCGATTGCACAGCCTTGCGACTTCAGCGCGACCTGCGCGCCGCCGAGGCTATACGTGCCTGCGTGATGCCAGCCCGGCACCGGCATGAGGCGGTCGGTGGCGCCGCTGCACACGATGAGCGCGTCGAAGTCGAGCTTGCGATAGCGCGTGCCGCTGACGATATGCACCACGTTCGGTTCGATGTTCCACACGAGCGTCTCGGGCAGATAGTCGATCTGCGCGCGCAAGCCGTCGAACGTGCGATGCAGCGACTGAGCGCGGACGGCTTCGCTGCCATAAAGCGTTTCATACGAGCGCGAAAACCCGTCGGGCTGCCGCCGATAAATCTGCCCGCCGTCGCGCCGTCCTTCATCGACCACGGTCGGACGCAAGCCCGCGCGCACGAGCGCTTCGGCTGCGCGCACGCCCGCCGGTCCGCCGCCGATGACCACGACCTTCAAACGCTCGCGCGCGGCCATACACCCTCCTTCGTCTGACCGATGCGTGTGACGATCGACATGCCTTCTTCAACCGGCGTCGTGCAGGCGCGCAGGCGTTCGCCGCTCGCGGTCCAAACCCAGCAATCCTGGCACGCGCCCATCAGGCAGAAACCGGCGCGGCGGCCATCGCCGAACTCGGAATCGCGCAAGGTGTCTTGCGCCGTCAGCAGCGCGACCATCAGCGTGTCGCCTTCCTTGGCCTGTGCGATGCTGCCGTCGATAACGATGGTCACCGTTTTGCGCCCCGTCTCCGCCACTCTCACGAAACGTGCGTTCATGCAGCCACCGCGTTGTCTTGTGTCTGCATGCGCGTGAGGTCGTCGGCCGAGCGGTGGCACAGAATGGCGGCGCCCGAAGGCAAGGTCTTGACCGATGGCGGTGTCACGTTGCACTTGCCGTCGATGCGCACCGTGCAACGCGCACGGAAGCTGCACAACGCATCCACGCCGCTATCCGAGCCGAGCACGGGCAAGGCAGTCAGCGTCGATGCGCGCCGCTCGTCGAGCCAGCCCGGTTGCAGCGCAGGCACCGAATCGACGAGCAGACCCGTGTACGGGTGATACGGCGGATGCGAGAGCGACTCGCGCTGGCCCGCTTCGACACACTGGCCCGCATACAGCACGATGACTTCGTCGCAGATGGCCCGCACCGTCGAGATGTCGTGGCTGATGAACATGAGCGAGACGCCGAGTTCGCGCCGCAATTCCGCGAGCAGATCGAGAATGGCCGCGCCGACCACCGTATCGAGCGCGGACGTGACTTCGTCGCAGAGAATGAGCGCGGGGTCGGCGGCGAGCGCGCGCGCCAGATTCACGCGCTGCTTCTGTCCGCCCGACAAACCGCCCGGCTGGCGCTTCGCAATCGCTGCGGGCAGTTTCACCAGATCGAGCAGTTCCAGCATGCGCTTCCGTGCCGCCGCACCGCGCAGGCCGTGATAGAAGTTCATCGGCCGCGCGAGAATATCGGCGATGGTACGGCTCGGGTTGAGCGCGGTATCGGCGTTCTGGAACACGATCTGCACGCGCCGGTATTGTTCGAGCGTACGTTCGGAGAGCTTGGCCGGCAGCGGCTTGCCGTCGAGCAGCACGTCGCCGCGCGCCCGGTCCACCAGACCCGCGACCACGCGTGCAAGCGTCGTCTTGCCCGATCCCGATTCGCCGATCACACCGAGCGTGCTGCCACGCGCGATCTTCAGGCTCACGTCGTCGAGCACGCGCACGGCGGGCACGCCGTTCGCATCGACACGGCCATAACCCGCGCTCAGGCGGCGAATTTCCAGCAACGGCTTTTCACCCTGACTGGTGAGCGGCGAGAGTTCGGCGAGCAGCGCATCGGGGCGGCGCACCGCGCCGAGCAACTGGCGCGTGTAATTGTCGGCGGGAGCGTCGAGCACTTGCGCGGTCGCGCCGTTCTCGCGCACGCGTCCGCCGTTCAGCACGACGATGCGGTCCGCCATCTGCGCCACCACGGCCAGGTCGTGCGATACGTACACCGCCGTCGTGCCGAGTTCGCGCACCACGCGCTTGAATGCGGCGAGGACTTCGATCTGCGTGGTCACATCGAGCGCGGTGGTCGGTTCGTCGAACACGACGACGGCGGGATCGGTGATCAGCGCCATCGCGGCCATCAACCGCTGCAACTGCCCGCCCGAGACCTGATGCGGATACCGGTCGCCAATGCTTTCCGGATTCGGCAACGCGAGCGCGCGGAACAACGCGACCGCCTTCTCGCGCGCCGCCGCGGCGGACATGAGTTTGTGCAGCAACGCGGGCTCGGTCACCTGATCCATGATCGTGCGTGCCGGATTGAATCCCGCCGACGCGCTCTGCGCCACATAAGCCACCGTGCGCGAGCGCAGCGCGCGACGGCCCTTTTCACTCAGTTCGAGCACTTCGGTGTCGCCGATCTTGACGGAACCGCCCGCAATCGCGCAGCCGGTGCGCGCATGGCCGAGCAGCGCCAGCGCAATCGTCGTCTTGCCCGAGCCCGACTCGCCGATCAGCGCGAGCACTTCGCCCTTCTTCACGACGAAGTCCACGCCTTTGACGATCTCGACGACCGGGTCCGGCGCCGCGCCCGCGACCACGCGCAGGCCTTTCACTTCGATCATGTTGGTGGTCATTGCGCGCCTCCGTTGCCGCGCGCACCGTGGCGGCGCAGGCTGTCGATGAGCAGATTCACGCCGACCGTCAGCGTGGCGATGGCGACCGCCGGCATGAGCACGGCCGGCGCGCCTTCCGCGAGACCGCCGATGTTCTCGCGCACGAGCGAACCCCAGTCCGCGTTCGGCGGCTGGACACCGAGGCCGAGAAAGCTCAGGCCCGACAGCAGCAACACGATGAACACGAAGCGCAGGCCGAAGTCGGCGAGCATCGGGTGGATCATGTTCGGCAGCACTTCGACGCGAGCGATATAGAACAGCTTCTCGCCGCGCGCTCTTGCCACCTGCACGTATTCGAGCGTCATGATGTTGACCGCGAGCGAGCGCGAAATGCGGAACGCGCCGGGAATGTAGGCGAGCGCGGCGACCATCGTCAGCATGGGAATCGACGAGCCGAACGCGGCGATCACCACCAGCGCGAGCACCTTGCTCGGAATGGAGATGAGCGCATCGAAGAAGCGGCTCAGGATTTCGTCGACCCAGCGGCCGGACACAGCCGCGATCAGACCGAAGAACGTGCCGATGAAACTCGCGAGCAGCGTCGCCGCAAGCGCGAGGCCCACCGTGTACTGCGTGCCGTACAGCACGCGGGACAGCATGTCGCGGCCGAGATAATCGGTGCCGAGCCAGTGCGCCGCGCTATAGCTGCCGAAGATGTCGATGGAAGTCATCGCGCCGCCTTTGTACGGCGCGACGAGCGGAGCCAGGAACGCGACCGCGAGCCAGAACACGACGATGAAAAGACCGATCAAGCCGAGCAGCGAGAAGCGTCCGGCGAGACGCCGCAGCGGGCCGCGCTTCTGCACGACGACCGGCGCTTCGGCCACGTCTGGTATTCCGGGCTCCGGCTCGTACATGACCTGCGAGGCGTGTGGCACGTGAGGTGTCGAGGGACGATTCATCGTTGACGCAGCCTCGGGTTGGATACGATCTGGGCCAGGTCGGCAATCAGCACGAGCGCGAGATACGCCGCGCAGAACACCATGACGCAGCCCTGCACGAGCGGCATGTCGCGGTTGGTGACGGCATCGACCATGAGGCTTGCAAGACCGGGATAGTTGAAAATCGATTCGACGATCACCACGCCGCCGAAGAGATACGAGAGACTCAGCGCCACCGCGTTCGCAATCGGGCCGATGGTGTTCGGCAAGACGTGCCGCAACACCACGCGCATCGGCGATGCGCCCTTGAGACGCGCCATCTCCACGTAAGACGCGTTGAGCTGATCCAGCACCGCCGCGCGCGTCATGCGTGCCATTTGCGCGACGATCACGCAGCAGAGCGTCATCACTGGCATCGCGTAGACCCGCAAGAGCGCGCCGAACGACGACACATCCGAGAGATACGAGAGCGCTGGCAGCCAGCGCAGCTTCACCGCGAAGATCAGGACGGCGATGGTCGCGACGAGAAACTCGGGCACGGCCACGGTCGAAAGCGTCAGCACGTTGAGCGCGCGGTCGAGCAGCGAGCCGCGAAACATGGCCGACACGATGCCGATGAAAAGCGCCACCGGCACCGAAACCAGCGCGGTCAAACCGGCCAGCACGAGCGAATTCGGCAGACGCGAGGCGATCAGCTGACTCACCGGGAGATTGTTCGACAGCGACGTGCCGAAGTTGCCCGAGACCACGTGCACGAGCCATTGCACGTAGCGTTGCAGCGCGGGCTGATCGAGCCCGTACTCGTGACGCAGGGCCGTGACCTGCTCGGGCGTGGCCGCCTGGCCGAGCGCCTGCTGTGCGGCATCGCCGGGCAAGAGACCCGTGATGCCGAACACCACCGCCGAGACGATCAGCAAGGTCAGCAACGCGAGGCCGATGCGCGTGGCGACGAGTCGTTGCGCATGAACTTTCATCGGATATCGCCTCCGGTTTGAGGTTCGCGCGCCGTCCGTTGAGGGCGCGCGATGTCGCTTGAGACGCAGCGTGCTTTACGCCGTGAGCCAGACCTTTTCCGCGAACATGAAGCCGCCGAGACCGGCGAGCGGAATCGAGCCGAGACCCTTGAGCTTCGCGGTGTGGGCATCGAGGGAACTCTGGAACATCGGAATGCCGATGCCGCCGTCCTCGTGCACGAGCTGCTGCATGTCGCCGTAGATCTTCTTGCGCTTGGCGTCGTCCGGCTCGCCGCGCGCGGCCACCAGCATCTGGTCGAACTGCGGGTTCTTCCAGTTGGCTTCGTTCCACGGTGCATCGGACTTGAAGAACTGCGTGAACAGCACATCCGCGCTCGGGCGTGCGTTGATGTTGCCGTAGCCGAGCGGATGCTTCATCCAGTGATTCGACCAATAGCCGTCGGCGGGCACGCGCACCACTTGCAGATTCAGGCCCGCTTGCGGCGCGACCTGTTGCAAGAGCACGGCCATTTCGACCGAACCCTCAGCCGCCGGCGATGCGTACAGTTGCACCGGCGCGCTGCCGAGCTTCGCCTTCTGGAAGTAGAACTTGGCCTTGTCCGGATCGAACTTGCGTTGCGGCAGACCGGCCATGTAGTACTTGTTGGTCGGATCGATCGGCTGGTCGTTGCCGATCGCGCCATAGCCGCGAAACACGGTCTGGCGAATCTGGTCGCGATCCATCAAGTGCATCATGCCGCGCCGGAAATCGCTCGTGCCCGTGATGCCGCCGTCGTCGCGCACGATCAGGTCGGTGTATTGACCCGTCTTCGTTTCCAGCACGTTGAAGCCTTGCGTGCCCTTGATGCGGTCCGTCGAGCGCGCGCTCACCGCGTTGATCAGTTGCACGTCGCCGGACAGAAGCGCGTTGACGCGCGCGGATTCATCGGCGATACCGATCAGCTCCACTTCATCCAGATGCGGCAGGCCCGGCTTCCAGTACTTCTCGTTGCGCACGCCGACCGTACGCACGCCTGGCGTGAATTCCTTGACCTTGAACGGACCCGTGCCGATCGCCGTCTTGAAGTCGGTGGTGCCATCCTTGATGATGAGGAAGTGCGAATCCGCGAGAATCACGGGCAGGTCGGCGTTCGCGCCGGCGAGCGTGATGGTCACTTCGTTCGGGCCGGTGGCCTTCACGTCCTTGAACTGGTCGGCAATGGTCTTGGCCTTCGAGCCGACCGCTGCATCCTTGTGACGCATCAGCGAATAGATCACGTCCTGCGGCGCGAGCGACTTGCCGTCGTGGAACTGCACGCCGCTTCTGAGCTTCACGACCCACACGGTCGCGTCTTTCGTTTCGAGCGATTCAGCCAGCGACATCTGCGCGCCGAGATGCGAATCCAGTTCGGTCAGGCCGTTGTAGATCATGAAGCCGCGCACGTAGTCGGTGCCGAGCGCGCCCTTGGCGGGGTCGAGCGTATCGGCGGACGAAGACGATTGCGTCGCCACGCGAATCCGTCCGCCCTGCTTCGGCTTTTCCTGCGCGAACGCGGCGCCGCTCACGGAAAGCAGGCCCGTGCCGGTGACGGACAGCAAGCCGCCCGCGGTCAGCGCGCGCAGCACGCTACGGCGCGACGCGCCTTTTTTCGTCAGTTCGTCGAGCCGGATACCGGCATGGTCGACTGCATCAGGCGATTGATCGATGCTCATGAACTTCTCCGCGTGAGATTGGGGCTGAATGAATCGCCGGCTCGGTTGTTTCCGGCTGGCTGTATTTGCTTCGATGCTTCGATGCTTCGATGCTTCAATAGAAAACGTCTTTGATCGAGTAGTACGCACCGACCAACGGCAGGAACCACGGCTTGCCCGTGTGACCCGGAATGGCGGGCCAGTCGAAATCGCGCCACGGATTGGCGTCGGCCTTGCCGTTCATCACGTCGGCCATGACCTGGCCCATGTGCGTGGACATCTGCGTGCCGTGGCCGCTGTAGCCCATCGAAAAGTAGATGCCGTCGTGCTGCCCGGCGCGCGGCAGACGGTCCGCGGTGATATCGACGAGACCGCCCCAGCAATAGTCGATGCCCACGCTCGCGAGACTCGGGAACATCTGCGCGAGGTTGTCCTGCAGGATGCGGCCGCTCTTCGCATCCGAAGGTCTTTCGGATGCCGTGAAGCGCGCGCGTCCGCCGAACAGCAAACGCGCATCCGGCGTCACGCGAAAATAGTTATGCATGAGGCGGCTCGTGGTGTAGGAGCGGCGCTTGGGCAAGATGCGCGCGAGCTCTTCTGCCGGCAGCGGCGCGGTCACGATGATGAACGAGCCCACCGGCGCGAGCCTGCGTCTGTACCATGAGAACGGACCGTGCTTGGAAGGACCGGTCGCGATCAACACTTGCTTTGCGCTCACCGCGCCGCGCGCCGTATCGATTCGAAATCCGCCGTCTTCCTTCGTGATGCCGCGCACTTCCGCATGTTCGAAAAGCTTCGCGCCTTGCCGCACGGCGGCGTTCGCAAGACCCGCCGCGAACTTGCCCATATGCATCTGGCCACCATGACGTTGCAGCAAGCCGCCATGAAAACTGTCCGACTGCACTTCGCCGCGAACCTGTTCGCGAGTCAGCACGTCGATATCGGGATCGACTTCGCGGCGAATGAGTTCGGCGGTCCGTTCGATATGCGCGAGATGATGCGGCTTCGACGCGAGCTTGAGCTTACCCGTCGAAACATAATCGCAATCGATACCTTCCTCGCGAATCAAACGCTCGACGGTATCGACGGCGGCCGCATACGCGCGATAACAGCCCTGCGCACGCTCGACGCCCAGTTGCGAGCGCAACGCCGCATAGTCCTGCGCCACGCCGGTGTTGCACTGGCCGCCGTTGCGCCCGGAAGCGCCGCCGCCCATTTTCCCCGCATCGAACACGGCGACGCTCGCGCCGCGTTTGGCAAGCGCCAGCGCCGCCGACAGACCGGTGAAGCCGCCGCCGATCACCGCCACATCGACCCGGCCATCGGCCGGGCCTTCCTGCGCCGCCGTGAAGGCGGGTGCGGTATCGAGCCAGTAGGAGTCGAGTTTCATCGGCGGGTCCGGAGGATGACGATTACAGGCCGAGCTCGGTGGCGAGATCGCCGATGGTGTCGACTTCGTAGTACTCGTAGTACGGCGTGCTCGGCTCGTGGCCGCGCTTGACGAACGCCTTGTGCT
Source organism: Caballeronia sp. LP006 (assembly GCF_031450995.1). NCBI lineage: Bacteria > Pseudomonadati > Pseudomonadota > Betaproteobacteria > Burkholderiales > Burkholderiaceae > Caballeronia > Caballeronia sp. LP006. Next base: position 1,093,576 of record NZ_JARTVW010000003.1, read on the forward strand.
TCACGCCCATGTCGTGCGCGGTCATCAGGTCGTAGCGCAGGCTCGACGACACGTGCAGCACGTCTTCGGGGTTGCAGTCGAGCTGGTCGAACATGTACTCGAAGCCTTGCATGCGCGGCTTGTACGACTGCGCCTGCTGTGCCGTGAACACGCGATGGAACGGCGCGCCGAGCTTGTCGACGTTGCTTTGAATCTGGTCGTTCGATGCGTTCGAGAGAATCACGAGCTTGTACTTCGAAGCGAGACGCGACAGACCTTCCGGGACGTCCGGATGCGGGCCCCAGCTCGGCACGGCGAGGTAGTACTTTTCGGCTTCGGCTTCGTTGAACTCGACGTTCATGCGCTGGCACGCACGGCGCACGGCATTGACGATGACATCGCGATACGGCTTCCACGCGCCGAGCACTTCATCGCGGCGGTATCCGGAAAAGAATGCGACGAACTTTTCAAGCTCGGCGCCCTTCAGACGGTCGCCGTACATCTCGCGGGCCATATCGGCCATGCGGAACTTCGTCAGCGTGCCGTAGCAGTCGAAGGTGATGTACTTAGGCTCGAAATCGATCATGGTGTCAGTCCTATCGGGTAATGAACCGCAGGGTTCAGGGGCGAGGGCCAGGAAAAACGCATTTCCTGAAGAAAATTTAATCAGGGCAAAAATACTGATGTCGTTGAATGCGGGTGCTTCGACCATGCAAAACAACTCTTTCGAGGCATGTCCGCAGCAGCTTATGCGGCGCGTTTCCGACGCACGATCGATCGTTCATTGGCCGATGTCGATCAGCACGCTCTTGATGCGCAAATTGGCTTCGAAGGCTTGCCGCCCGAGGTCCTTGCCGATGCCCGAACCCTTGTAGCCGCCGGTGGGAATCACGAAGTCGCTGGTGCGGCCGTAGCGGTTGACCCACACCGTGCCCGCCTCGATGCCGCGCACCATGCGCAGCGCGCGGCCGAGGTCTGCCGTGTGCACGCCGGCGGCGAGGCCATAGTCGGGGTGAGCGGCGAGTGCGAGCGCTTCCTCTTCGCTGTCGAAGGCTTGCAGGGTCAGCACCGGGCCGAAGATTTCGTGGCGCACGGCTTCCGATTCCTGTGTCACGCCGGTCAGAAGCGTCGGCGCATAGAACGGTCCGGGCGTCGCGGCATGCGGGCGTTCTCCGCCGCAGCGCAGCGCGGCGCCGCTCGCGACGCTGCGTTGTACGATCGCTTCGATACGCGCGGCTTGCGGCTCGGAGATGATCGGCGGCAAGGTGGTGTCGGCGGCCCAGGTCGGTCCGGCATGCAGTTCGCCGAATACATGTGCAATGCGATCGGCGAGTTCATCCGCGATCGAACGCTCGACCAGGAGCCGCGATCCCGCGACGCATACCTGGCCCGCGTTGCCGGCGATCGCACCGGCGATACGCCGCGCGACTTCATCGATACGCGGGGCATCCGCGAAGACGATCTGCGGACTCTTGCCGCCCAGTTCCAGCGTCACGGGCTTGGTGCCGGTCTCGGCGCAGGCGGCCATGATCGCGGCGCCCGTGCGTGTCGATCCCGTGAACGTCACCTTGGCGATGCGCGGATGACGCACGAGCGCGTCGCCGGTCGTGCGGCCATCGCCCTGAACGACATTGAAGATGCCCGGCGGCACGCCTGCTTCGAGCGCGAGCCGGGCGAGACGCAGCACCGAAAACGGCGTCATCTCCGAAGGCTTGAGAACCACCGCGTTACCGGCCGCGAGCGCCGGTGCGATCTTCCACGACGCCATCACCAGCGGAAAATTCCACGGTGCGATGGCGCCGATCACGCCATACGGCTCGGTCATGGTCATGCCGAGGTGCCGATGATCCGTCGCCGCGACCTCACCGCCGATCTTGTCGGCGAGTTCCGCGTAGAAGCGGATGCCTTCGGCGGTGAACGGCACGTCCCAGTTGAATGCATCGCGCACGGGACGCGTGGAGCCGAGCGCTTCGAGCGGCGCGAGCGTGGCGGCGTCGGCGGCAACGAGATCCGCGAAACGGCGCAGCACGCGGGCCCGCTCGCGCGGCGCGCAGCTTGCCCAGCCGCTCGTGCGCCACGCGGTGTAGGCGTTCTGCACGGCGTGGTCGATCATGGCCGCATCGGCGACTGGAATGGATGCGTACGCGACGCCATCCGAAGGCCGCGTGACGTCGATGCGCGTGGTGCCTGCATCGACGAACTCGCCACCGATGAAGTGGCCGCGCGGCACGGCAATGACGGCGGGATCGAAACGGTCCATGTGCTTGGGCCTTGTATGCGTTGATGTCGTATGAAATCTTAGGTCCGAAGGCCCGGCATAATTCGCTGACAAAATTGCGCAATCGGCATATCGGGCGCGTTCTTGCACGCGTAACCCGTGGTTTTGCATTGCATCAAAAGCGCAACGCTTGATAGGAAGATCGTCCTAGTCATGCGCGTTGTGCGGTGTCACAGTCGCGATAACCGTCTACAGAACGCTCAGAACCAGGAGGCCGGCGTGCCCGACTCTAATCAGCACGAGGCGATTCGATATCGCGCTTTCACGCCCGACGACATCGCGGCAGGACACGCGTTGTCGAGCGCCGTCCGGTGGCGGCATCGCCCGGACGACTGGCGATTTGCCGCGCAGACCAGCAGCGGCATCGCCGCCGTCGACGCTTCCGGCGCAGTGGTCGGTACGGCGCTCGCGTGGAAGTTCGGTGTGGAGGCCGCGTCCATCGGCATGTTCATCGTGTCGCCGGAGCATCAGCAACTCGGCATCGGACGTGAGCTGATCGAGCGGCACATACGGGAACTCGGCGCGCGCACGGTCGTCATGCATGCGATCGGTTCCGGGCTCGCGCTATGCGAAACGCTCGGCTTCGAGAAGACCGGCACCATCCATCAGCATCAGGGCGCGGCGTTTCAGCCGCCGCTCGTTTCGCTGCCGCCGGGCGAGCGGCTGCGGCCCATCGGCGCGAACGACACGCCGCGTCTGGTCGATCTCGCCTCGCGTGCAAGCGGGCTGGATCGCAGCGCCGTGCTGCCGCAATTACTCGATGTCGCAAGCGGTATCGCGCTCGATCGCGACGGCGAGTTGCTCGGCTTCGCATTGTTCCGGCGCTTCGGCGACGGTCATGTGATCGGCCCGGTGGTCGCGCCCGACTCGCCGAATGAAAGCCGCGCGAAAGCGCTCATCAGTTATTGGCTCGCGCTGCATGCAGGTATGTTCGTACGTGTCGATACCCCCGCGAGGCTCGGACTTTCGACATGGCTCGAAGGCCTCGGCTTGCCGCATGTCGACAGCATCGAGCGCGTGGTGCGCAATGGTCCCTTGCCCGTCGATGCCACATCGATCGAATACGCCATCGCCAGTCAGGCGTTAGGTTAGGGCTTGTCATCGCGAGCTTGCCGCTTCCCCGTCCGATGCTTTATATAGTGAGTGGCCGCGTCGTTTGCGAATGGACGCACTCCACGCACCGAACAGTTCGACGGAGCTTCGACATGGTTCGTCTCGTGATGATTCTTCTCGGCGTGGACTATCTGCGCACGCGCTGGCGCGAAGTCATGGTGCTCGGCTTTCTGAGCATCGCGCTGGGCGGAGTCATTTTCGTCGATGCCCTCGACGGCTCGCTGTACTTTCCCATCATCCCGTTCGCGCTCGCCTTGCTGCTCGAAGGACTCGCCACGCTTGCGGTTGCGTGGACCGGCATGGGCGGGCAACGCACGCTGCGCTATGTGAAGAGCGCGGCGTTCTCTTTGTCGGCGCTGCTCGTGCTGATCGGCGGCGAGCGCGGCAACTTCGTGCTGTCGCTCATCTTCGGCACGCTCTTTCTCGTGGATGGCGCGTTGCAGATCGTCTCCGCGCGCGTGGTCCGCTATCGCCGTTGGAAGCTCGCGATGGCAGGCGGCGTGTTCGAGATCGCCATCGCCATTTTCTTCTACCAGCCGTATCCGGATTACTACGCGGGCACGGTGGCTTATTGCGTGGCGTTCGGCCTTTTCTTCGGTGGATGGAACATGCTGCTGCTCGCCTCGCGCGTGCGGCGTCTCGCGCGCAACCCCGCAGCCGATGACGCCGCGGCCGCCGCAGCTGCATCGCAGGCGTCTGTGCAGGCGGCACGCACGCCGGTCGCGGGCGTCGTCTGGGACGGCCCTCCCGGACCCGACGAAGCCGCCTTGACCGTGCATGTATGGACGCCGGTCGGCACCGCGAAGATGCAGCCGCGCAGGCAGTTGATCATCGACCGGTACATTGCCGCCGTCGACCGCAACGGCACCATCTCGACCGGCCATGCCGCGCTCGAAACGCCCGAGGGCGTGTATATCAGCCTGTATCCGGCGGTGGAGATAGACCGCTCGCCGGACGAGTTCTCGCGCCTCTTGCGTGCGACCCGCGATAACGATGTGCCCGGCATGTTTCAACCCGACTACGCGACCGAATCGAAAGCATGGTGCCCGTCGACGCAACAGGTACGCATCCGCAATTACGATCCCGAAAGGCTCGCGCGCTTCTGGCAGGAATATCAGCGCGACACGACCTACAACCTCACGTATCGCAACTGTTCGAGCACCGTGGCGCGCGCGCTCGAAGCGGCCATCGAAGGCGCATCGGCGCGTGTTTGGGGCAAGCGGGGCGGGTGGAATCCGCTCGTGCGCATCATGACGACGCCCGAGCTATGGGTGGCGGCGCAAGTGCGCAAGCGCGCGGCGACCATGGCGTGGACGCCGGGCCTGACGCTCGACTACGCGCGCGCGCTCAGCATGTTGGCCGATCCGCGCCGTTCGGGCTGGGTGAAGATGGCGCGCATTGCGCTGGCGACGATGTATCGATCGCGTCAGCGCTGGCGTGCGGAAGAAGAGGCGGCGCAAGACGCCGCCGCGCAAGCCGGGCAAGTGAAGGAACCGGGCTGAACGCCAACCTTCAAAGCGTCATGCCGCCCGCTACCTCGATCACCGCGCCGTTGACGTAACTGGCTTCGTCGCTTGCGAGGAACGCATAGACATTCGCGACTTCCTCGGGCTTGCCGAGACGGCCGAGCGGCACATTGGCGCGCATCTTTTCTAGCACTTCGGCGGGGATGGTCGCGAGAATCGGGGTATCGACGAAACCGGGTGCAACCGCATTCACGCGGATGCCCTTCGGCCCGAGTTCACGGCTCCACGTTTTCGTGAAACCGATCACGCCGAACTTGGCCGCCGCGTAATTGGTCTGCCCGAAATTGCCGTAGATGCCGACCACCGAACTCGCATTCAGGATCACGCCCGAACCTTGCGCGATCATGCCATCGACCACGGCCTGGCTCGCGTGAAAGACGGCGCGCAGATTCACGTCGATGACATCGTCGAATTGCTTGAGCGTCATTTTCTGCAGGCGTGCGTCACGCGTGATGCCCGCATTGTTCACGAGCACGTCGATGCGCTTATAGCGGTCGCGTACCGTCGCCACCATCTCGTCGACGCGCTCACGATCCGACATATCGACGCAGAATGCGCTCGCTTGGGCGCCCGCTTGCCGACACGCTTCGACCACCGCTCCCAGCGCTTCCGCGTTGCGGTCGCATGCCGCGACGATCGCGCCTTCCTGCGCGAACTTGAGTGCCGTGGCCGCGCCGATGCCCTGCGCCGCGCCCGTGATGATCGCTACTTTTCCTTTCAGTCTCATTCGTTCGAACCTTGTTTTAAGGGAAAAACTGGAGTTATTTCGACGATGAATCGGGCACGCCATACCCCGCCAGAAAGAGATCCACCGCCGCTTCCGCCACCCGCTTCTGCTCGCGCTTGGACAAGGGCGATTGACCCATCGTGACCTGCGGCCAGAACGCGAATCCCTTGACGATGCCATGCAACTGCTGCGCCGCGAACGCCGGGTCCGACGCCACATTCAGGCGGCCATCGGCGGCGGCGGAGCGTATCCATCGCGTCAAGTCTTCTTCGCGCTCGCCAAGCTTGCCGACCATCTCCCGCGCGCGCTCGGGCGAATGAATGCCCTCCGCAATCGCCACTCGCGCAAGCGATAAAAACGCGGCGTCGTTCAACAGATTCAACTTGCGCGCAAGCAGGTCGAGCAACTGCGCACGCAACGGCGATCGAGGGTCGTAGGAAGGAGCGTCGTCGGACTGGCTTGCGGTCCACAACTGATGGAGGATCGCCGCGAACAGCGCGTCCTTGCCGTCGAAATGGTTGTACACCGTTCTCTTCGATACCCCCGCGCGCGCCGCGATGCGGTCCATGCTCGTGGCGTCATAACCCGAGGCGATGAATTCCTCAACCGCCGCGCTCACGATGGCGGCGCGTTTGCGGTCGGTCAGACGAGGTTGGTCAGCGTTCGATTCCATCAGGCAATTTTACACTGAGCGGTTTACTTTCATCTCGGAAATAAACTACACTGGGCAGTCTACTTTCCTGCTGCACCAACCGGATGCCATTTGCCATGACGTCGATTACCGCCTCGATCAGCCGCGCGCTCGGACTCACCGCAGCCAGGCGCGGACGCGAACTGTCGCATACGTCGCCGCAGCACGACGGCGAGCGCTTTCGCAATGTCAAGCCGCGTCCGGCCGAGGGCATGGGCAAGACCTTGCGCATCATGTGGAACATGATCGTCAACAAGCCGCGCGGCACCGCGCCCGTAGAGCCGCCGGCCGTGCTGACACTGACGCGCGCGCAACTCGATGCCGCGCCGGACCGCAGCCTCTTTCGCCTCGGCCACTCCACGCTGCTCTTCAAACTGCGCGGCGAGTTCTGGCTGACCGACCCGGTGTTCGGCGAGCGCGCATCGCCGTTCCGCAATGTCGGGCCGAAGCGTTTTCATGCGGCGCCCATCGCGCTTGCCGACCTGCCGCCGTTGCGCGGCGTGATCCTTTCACACGATCACTACGACCATCTCGACCGCGAGACCGTGCTTGCGCTCGCCGCGACGACGGACGTGTTTCTGACGCCGCTCGGCGTGGGCGACAGGCTGATCGAATGGGCCATCGACGCGAGCAAGGTGCGCCAGCTCGACTGGTGGCAAAGCGTGGAGCTAGACGGCCTCGCATTCACCGCGACGCCCGCTCAGCACTTTTCCGGCCGCAGTCTCTTCGATGGCAACAGCACGTTGTGGGCGTCGTGGGTGATCGTCGATGACGCCTTGCGCGTGTTCTTCAGCGGCGATACCGGCTATTTCGAAGGATTCCGGACCATCGGCGAGCGACTCGGACCGTTCGATGTCGCGTTCATCGAAACCGGCGCCTACGATGCGCAATGGCCCTACGTGCACATGCAGCCCGAGGAGACCGTCCAGGCGCACGTGGACTTGCGCGGCCGCTGGCTCGTGCCCATTCACAACGGCACGTTCGATCTGGCGATGCATCGCTGGCAGGAACCGTTCGAGCGCGTGACGGGGCTCGCGCTTGCACGGGGTATCGCGCTGGCGACGCCGCGCATGGGCGAGCGGCTGAATCTGGTCGAGCCGCATCGCGGTGAGAAATGGTGGCGCGAAGTGCCGGAAGTCGAGACGGTGAAGACAGGATGGCGGTGGTGCGCGGGACGTGAGTCTTCGTGATGCTCGTTGCCGCAGCGGTTGTCGCTTCGCATGGCGTTGAAGCGCATCTGTCCTAAAAGGAATAAGGCCGGGATATCACTCCCGGCCTTTGCGCTTACTGCGCCATCGCGCCCGAAGCCGCGTGATCCTTGCTCATCTTGTCGTGCTTCTTCATCTTGTCGCCCTTGCCCATCGAGTCATGCGACATCGCGTCCTTGCTCATGGAATCGTGAGACATGCTGTCCTTGCTCATCGAGCCCTGCGCCATCGTATCGCTTGCCTGCGCGTATGCGGCCGTCGTGCCGATTGCAAGGACCGCGGTGAAAACTGCCGTCATCAATTGCTTCATGCTACTTCTCCTTGAGTGAGTGAGGTTGAGTCTTTTGCTCCGGCCAAAGCCGGATTTCAACGAGCGGCGATCATGAACCGCCGAACCAGTTGTAGCCCTGGTCGACCCAATAGCCGCCGGGATACGTGTTCGTGACGAAGATCTCGACGATATGCTTCGGGTTCTTGTAGCCGAGCTTGGTCGGCATGCGAAGCTTCATCGGATAACCGTATTTCGCCGGCAAGCGTTCGCCGTCGTAATCGAAAGTGAGCAGTGTCTGCGGATGCAGCGCCGTCGGCATGTCGATGCTCTCGTAGTAGTCGTCCGCGCAACGAAAACCGACATACTTCGCCGTCGTATCCGCGCCGGCGCGACGCAGGAACTCCGAGAACGGCGTGCCGCCCCAACGTCCTACGGCGCTCCAGCCTTCCACGCAGATATGACGCGTGATCTGTTCGGCATGCGGCAGCGCGTAAAGCTGCGGCAAGGTCCATACGCGCTGCCCCGCCACGAGCCCGCTCACCTTCAGCCGATAGTCGCTGCCATTCACGCTCGGTACGTCGTCGATTCCGTAGAACGCGTTGAATGGAAACGGCCGCGTGATTTGCGCTTCCGTGTAGGTCGGTGCGAGCCGCGCGGGATCGAATAGCGCGCCTTGCACGCGGTCGTTGAGCCGCGATACCGCAGTCAAAAATGTGTTCACCGAGTCGTCGTCGGTGATCGAGCAGCCGGTGAGCATCGCCAGTCCGCCGAGCGACAACAGGCGCTTGCCGAAAAGACGCCGCGACGGCATATCGAGTTCGCGCCGCGCATCCGCGAGAATCGATGCGCGATCGAGCGTCATGATGCTTCTGTCCTTGGGTTTCATCGTGGAGTCTCGTATCGGTTCAACGGCCGCGCAGCATGGTCAGAAGCGAACGCGGCACGAGTGCGACCATCGCCACATGGACGACGATGAACGCCGCCATCACCGCCATCGCGCAGAAATGGACGACGCGCGCCCGGTCATAGCCGCCCATGAGTTCGCGCAGCAGCGGAAACTGCACCGACTTCCAGATCGCGAGCCCTGAGAGCACGAGCACCATCAGATCGATCACGACGACGAGATACGCGAGCTTCTGCACCGCGTTGTACTGGCGCAAGTCGCCATGCGAGAGCTTGCCGGTGAGCGCCGCGACCAGGTCACGCCATACGGCGCGTGGCGACACTGGGAAGAACCTGGCGAGGAAACGGCCGCTCGCGAGATTGAGTATCAGATAGAAGATGCCGTTGAAGAACAGCAGCCACATGGCCGCGAAATGCCATTGCAACGCGCCACCGAGCCAGCCGCCAAGGGTGATCGATGGCGGAATGACGAAGCCGGGAAAGACGGGCGATGCGTCGTAGATGCGCCATCCCGAGAACAGCATGATGAAAGCGGCAAAGGCATTGAGCCAGTGCGAGACGCGCAGCCAGAGCGGATGCACGAGTTCAGAAGGCTGATCGACAAGAGTGGTTTGCATGATCGTTCGGGCGCAACGCGGTTGTGTTCCGAGTAATTCGCCGCCAACGCGCCGCCGGTTACAGCGACACATTATTTTTATCGATGCAAAGAAACTGTAACCACGGGACGCTTTGCAACGAACTACCCAGGTCGACCCTTCCACTACACGACGATGACGATGAACACCGACGGCACGTTGCACGCAATCAGCGCCAATGTTGCGACGCATCTTGGCTTCGGCTATTCTGGATCGACCGATCCAGAACGTGAACGTGACCGCGCGGCCACGCAGCGCAATGCGGAATCGCCCATTTGTCGCCTCGTCAACACAGGACCCATCTTGCATGACGCGGAACACCGCCTGAAGGCTCTGTTCGTGCTCGGCCTGGACGGCGAGCAGACTGCCTACCGCGAATTCCTGCAGGCGCTGACGCGGCATTTGCGGGCTTATCTGCGCAAACGTATTCCGCAGCATCGCGAAGATGTCGAAGACCTCGTGCAGGAAATCCTGCTCGCCGTGCACAATGCGCGGCATACGTATCGGCCGGACGAACCGCTCACGGCGTGGGTGCATGCCATTGCCCGCTACAAGCTGACCGACTTCTTCCGCTCGCGCTCGCGTCACGAATCGCTGAACGACCCGCTCGACGACCATACGGACCTCTTCGCGCTCAGCGACGACGGACCCGCGCGCGCGCGTCACGACATCGGCAAATTGCTCGAACATCTTCCTGACAAACAGCGCTTGCCTATCGTCCATGTCAAGCTCGAAGGCCTTTCCGTCACCGAAACGGCGCGCATCACGGGGCTGTCCGAGTCGGCGGTGAAGGTGGGCGTGCATCGCGGCCTGAAGGCGCTTGCCGCGCGCATCCGGGGTATCCGATGAAAACCGATGACCTGATCGATCTCCTCTCGAATGGCGCAACGCGCGTCGATCGCGCGGCCATTGCACGACGCTTCGGCGAGGCGTTGCCGCTCGGTGTGCTCGGCTCCGTCGTGTTGATGCTGATGGTCTATGGAATGCGGCCCGACTTGCGCAGCGTCGCGGGCACCGCGATGTTCTGGGCGAAGATCGCATTTCCCTCGTGCGTCGGCATCGGCGCGTTGCTCGTCGTGACGCGGCTCGGCAGGCCGGGTGCGCGCGCGGGTCATGCGTGGGCGCTCGTGGTGCTGCCTTTCGTCGTCGTGTGGGTTGCCGGGGCGTTCGTCCTCGCGGCCGCGCTTCCCGTGGACCGCGCGCCGCTCGTTCTTGGGCATTCGTGGCGCAGTTGTCCGTTCAATATCACGCTGCTATCGTTGCCGACGTTTCCGGCCGTGTTTTGGGCCGTCAAGGGGCTTGCACCCACACGTTTGCGGCTCGCTGGGGCGGTCGCGGGCTTACTCGCAAGCTCGCTCGCCACGCTGGCGTATTGCCTGCATTGCCCGGAGATGAGCCCCGCGTTCTGGAGCGTGTGGTATGCCATCGGCATGCTCATGCCTGCCGCTATCGGCGCATGGCTCGGGCCGCGCTTGCTGCGTTGGTGATAAGACGTCGGGCTTGCTCGCCGCGCTCGCCGTGCTTTCGCGCGTGCGTGAATGAAGCGCCGGACATTCCAAGCCATCTTTCGTTTCGATCGACAGATCCGCAACCGGCAAGTTGGCGCAAGCAGGCAAATGGGTCAAGCGCTTTGCGCTATGCTGACGGACCATTCATCGCGAGGATCGACTATGAAAACGGCGTTCACGGCGGCATGTCTGGCAATGGCGGCCATGCCGCTTTTCTGTTCCGCACAGACCAGTTGCGACTCGAAGCGCGCCTCAATCGAAGAGGAAATTACCTATGCGCGTGCGCATGGCAATGCGAGTCGTATCGATGGCCTGGAAACCGCACTTGGCAAACTGAACGCCAATTGCACGGAAGCGTCCTTACGCAACGAGAGCCAGCGCAAGGTCGCATCCGCGCAAAAGAAGCTCGCCGAACGCGAGCACGATCTGCAGAAAGCGAAGACCGAAGGCAAGAGCGCGAAGAAGATCGCGGAGCGCCAGCGCAAGGTGGACGAAGCGCACGCGGAACTCGCGCGCGCGCAGACCGAAGCGGCGCCTTGAAACTTCAGCGCGAGGAAACGAGTTTCCCGATCACCGCCAGCAGCGAGACCGAGCCCTTACGGACACGCTCCACCGGGCCTTCGAAGTCGATCCAGCCTTCGTTGAAGCCGTCGAGCATGCGCATGCGCGGCGTGGGATGCCGCATGCCCTGACTCACGAATAACGCTTCCCACTGTTCGCGCGGCACGGCTTGCGCGCGCACCGGCTTACCGAGCGTCTGCGCGAACGCCGCTGCGATATCGTTTGGGCTGACGCGTTGCGGGCCTTCGAGTTCGACATACCGCACGCCACTCCAATCCTCTTGGAGCAAGGCGGCGGCGGCGCGGCCGACGTCTTCCGTGGCGATCATCGGGATGGCGCGATCGAGCGGCTGCAGGAACGAATGGACGATGCCCTCGGCGCGCGCCGTATCGACGTCCCATTCGCTGTTTTCCATGAACCAGCCCGGACGCAGAAAGGTCACGGGAATCGGCTGTTTGCTCAACGCTTCTTCCATCAGCGTGCGTTGCGAGAGCAGATTGCTTTCTTTCGCCTGCGCACCGATGGTCGACAGACAAACGATCTTTTTCGGCTTCGCAAGCGCGATAGCGGCGACGATCGCATCGATCACTTCGCGCGCGCTCGCAAAGCCGGGCGCCGGATCGAAATCCGAGGGCGGAAGAATGAACACGCCCGTCGCGCCTTCGAACGCACGCGTGAGCGCTCGCGCATCCGTCATGTCGGCGAGCGCCACCTCGCAGCCGCGCGCCTTCCACGCGTCGCCCTTCTTCGCATCGCGCACGACCGCGCGGACCGTCTGACCCGCGTCGAGCAATGCATTGGCGAGCGCGCCGCCTACCTTTCCGCTGATTCCCGTGATGACGTACATGATCGACTCTCCGTGTTCGTTATGAAACGATGAGTTGAATGGTAGAGCGCGTATTCGATGCTAAAAATGGCTTTGAGGTTATTGGATTGATGACGCCGCGTTATGTCCGCCGTTCAACCTTCGCTACCCGCCTTCACCCGCTTGCGCGCAGGCGCGTTCTTCTTGAGCTTGGTCTGGTTATAAGCGATAGCCGCGCGCACGAGCGCCTTCAAAGCGCGGGCATCGACCTTGTCGCCTTCGTGATAGTCGATGGCGCGTCGCGCGTTTCCTTCGAGGCCCGCGTTGAAGAGCTGGTCCGGATCGGCAATACCCGCGCCGTGCGCGAAGGTCAGCTTCACCGTGCCCTTGTGCGCGTTGGCCACCGCGATCATGCCGTCGCACGACCAGACCGGGCTGCCCATCCACTTCCATTCCTCGATGATGCGCGGGTCCGCCGAGAGAACCACGCGGCGAATGTCCGCGAACGTCTCGCCGCGCCAGTCGGTGATTCCCGCGATCAATTCGTCGATCTGTTCCGATGCATTCATGAGTGCTCCATGTCTTTTTTTCATGCACCGAGTGATGGTACTGCACAGGGTCTCGCCGTCCCGCGAATCCGCGCACGCGCCACAAAAAAACGCCTCGGCGGTCTTTCGACTCGCAGAGGCGTCTTCCACTCTCAGGTCATGCACGAAGCACCCGCCGATGCCGCCCAGCAAATCAGGACGAAACCGACTGGCCGCGTGCGACGCGTTCGCGTGCCGACGCCGCCGAACGCGAGCGCGCCGTGCGTTTGCGCAGCCAGATCATCAGGCCAGTCGCGCTGAGAATCGCCACCATGACGCCGACGCAGCTGATGAGCACGCGTCCGGTCACGCCAATGATGCGTCCCGAATGCAACGGAAACTGCGCCTGCATGAAGATGTCGCCGGCCGACCCGCGTCCAGGAATCGACGATCCGGCGAGCTTGCCGGTGTAGCCGTTGTAGTAAAGCCAGGCGTTGCCGAGACCGCCGTCGCCGTGATCGTTGCCCGGAGCGAAGAAGCCGACGCCGTAAGCTTGCATCGCCGGAAGGTAATACAGCGCGCCGGGCGGTGCGGCGATATCGAGGCGCTTTGCATCCGCGACGGCGGTCGCGAGGACGCTTTCGGCCGGCAGCGGCGTGCTGCCCTTGGGCGCCGCGCGCGTGAGTTCCGGGTTATCGAACATGGTTGGCGCGAGCGGCGAGAGGCGCGAGACGAGCGGACGCACGACCGGATCGCCGAGATTCATCGATATCGAAGTGACAGCGACCATCAGCAGCAAGCCCCAGATCCAGACGCCGCCCGACCGATGCAGATCGAACGTGAGCGCATAACCGCCGCGCCTAAAGCGAAACGCGAAGGACTTGCGCCATGCCTTGACGCTCGGAAACGACAGCACGAGCGCGATGCCGCTGTCGAAGAACCACAAAATCCCGACGATGCCGAGCAGCCACGTTCCCGTATCGATGCCGCCGAGCACCGGCAGATGCAGCGTGTAATGCAGTTTGTAGAGGAACGGCATCAGATCGATACGCGCCAGCGACACCGTGCCCCACAGCCGCTTGCCCTGAATGACGCCCGTTGCCGGATCGACCGCGACCTGACTGTAATCGACATCGAATGGCGCACCCGTTGCCGGGTTCGTGCGCGGCGTGACGAGCATCTGCAGCGTGTGGCCGGGTTCGGCGCCGAGTTGCAGATACGTCACCTGAACGCGCGGATCGGCGGCTTCGACCTTATGCGCGAGTTCGAGCGCCGGCAACGCGGCGCCTTCCGTGCGCGCGTAAAACAACGCCGGATTGAGCCACGCGTCGATTTCGTGATCCCACGCGATCACCGCGCCCGTGAGACCGGACACGAACAAGAAGAGCGCTGTCGCGACGCCGAGCCATCGATGGAGCCGAACCAGAACGGGCCGCACGTCAGCACGCCTTCGGAAGATCATTCAACGCAATTGCCAACATGCCAGCGACGCTCGTCAAATAAGAATGGTTCGCATTCTACGGGTCGCGCAGGGTATCGATCAAGGTTTTTGTAAGCTGTTGTTGCATTCAGCATGGGCTTGTTTGCACTTGATGGGGACATCGGCTACGCAGCACCAACAGCGCGAGCGCACCCGCACGAACTAGAATCCGCGCAGCACGAACCCACTTTCCAGCGCATTTCTCAATGAACGAGCCTTTCGACGAAGCCGCGCGCGATGCCGTTTATCGCGCAATCCACGAACGGCGCGACATGCGCCATTTCACGCGCGAACCGGTCGCGCAAGACGCGTTGAAGCGTATCGTCGATGCCGCGCTGTGTGCGCCGAGCGTCGGCTTCATGCAGCCTTGGCGCATGCTGCGCATCACATGCGATGCAACGCGCGAAGCGCTTCACGCTATCGTCGAACGGGAACGTGTCGCCACCGCCGATGCCCTCGGCGAGCGTCGCGACGCTTTCATGGCGCTCAAGGTGGAAGGCATGCGCGAGTGCGCGGAAATCATCGTGATGGCGCTCATGGACGGACGCGAGGCGCACGTCTTCGGCCGGCGCACCTTGCCGCAGATGGATCTCGCGTCGGTGGCGTGCGCCATCCAGAACATGTGGCTTGCGGCGCGCGTGGAAGGCATCGGCATGGGATGGGTCTCCATATTCGATCCCGACGACGTCGCCGACCTGCTCGGCATGCCGGAAGGCGCGCAGCCAGTCGCGATTCTCTGCTTGGGACATGTCGAGCGCTTTTACGACGAACCCATGCTCGAAACCGAAGGCTGGGCCAAGCGCCGTACCCGCAAGGAATGCGTGTTCGAGAACCGCTGGCCGGCGGCATCGGATCAAAGCTGATGCCTGGACCGCGCGTTGCGCACTACAAGTGACGCGGCGGCGCGGTGGTCCTTCACATCAATCGAGTGAGTTTGGCGGCGATTGGCGAACGATTGGCGCATCCGTCGGACGGCATCGCGCGTACCAATCTGATACGCGGTGGTCCGATGCACGCTGTCCGCCATATTCGCCAGACGATTCAAGGAGGATCACGCTCTCATGCTCCGCTACGCAGACCGCATTACGTTTATTGGCGCGGGTGTCATCGTGCTGTCCTTGCTGGCCGTCAACCTGCTGCCCAAGCAGGACCGACGCAGCGACGACAGGACGAACATGATGTCGCGCGACCGCGGCGCAGTCGTGCGCGGCAGCGTGCGCGAGGAAACGCCGGAGCCTGCAAAGGCGCCTGTCGTAGCCGTCGCCGATGCGCGTCCCGAAACCGCGACCGCAACGGCAACCGCAGCCGAAATTACACGCGATGAACCCGCGCCCAGGCCGGTTGCACAGGCAGAACCGGCGCGCGTGCATCGCGCACAGAAGCGGACATTGGAAACCAGAAAGACTGCGCGCGAAAAGCATCGCGGTAACCATGCCGTCGCGCAAACCCGCGTGGCGCCGCTTGAAGCCGCGGCGGTGCGCGCGCCTGTGCCGCCCGTGCAACGCGCGCCGCTCGAATCCGCGGCCGCGAATACGCTCGATAAACCCGCGCGCGCTCCGGCCACGGATGCGCCCATCCCAGTAGCCGCGAAACCAAGCCCGGTTGCTAACGCGGCGCCGGCTTACGTCGTATCGACTCAGGCGCCGAAAACGCGCGCCGAAGTGCAGGACGAGTTGCGCCGGGCGCGCATGAACGGCAACTTGCCTCGCTTCGGCAATCCCGATCCTTACGGTCCCGGCGGCACGCCGAGCGCGACGGCGCCGTAACCGGCGTCAGCGCTTTTCGACTTCGATGGCCTTCGCATAACCCGTCAGTTCGAGATAGCCGCGCCCCCGTTGAGCGGGCGCGGAACCCGTCCCTGTCAGCGTTACCGCGCCCTCCCAGTAAAGCGCGCCGGTGGAATCGCGCGAGTCGAGTTCCTGATCGTCGATGAGCGGCGCAAGCTGCCATTGCAACGCACCGACGCGCACCTTCATCGCCACCGGATACGTCGTGCCCGTGCGCGGCGAGCGCCATTGACGTTGCGGTGTGAAGTCGACATCGGCGGGGCCGTATTGCGTCGCGTGTCCGGCGGCATCGCGTAATGCGGCATGCGCCCAGATCGCGTGGCCGTCACGGCTGCGCACCTTGAAGGCCATGAGTGCGGAGCCGTCGTCGAGATTCGCGCCGAGCCAGTCCCAGCCGGATGCATCCGACGAAAGCAGCGTGCTCGACCATTCGTGATCGAGCCAGGCCTTGCCGGTGACGGCGACCGTATCGCCTTTTTTCTCGGATGCCGACGGCCGCGTGACGCTTCCGCTCACGCTCAATTGCGGCTCGCTGTAGTAGTAGCTCGCCTGCGCGGGAAGCGGGCCCTTCTGCGAGTAGCCCGCATCGCCTTGCAGCATCGGCGGCTGCGTCGGCGCGAAGACGAGATGCAATGCGAAGCCGGCGGCATCGGCGCTGACGGTGTAGCGGCCGTCCGCTGCGCGCGTCATGCGCCATGAATCGAGCTTGACGTCGGTGTTGCCGTTTTTCGCGTAGGCGAGATCGAAGCCTTGTCGCGCGACGTTCTGATCGTGCACGAGGCGCCGTGCGCGGGATCGCTCAGGGCGGCATGCGCGATGATGAGTTGCGATGGATCGAAAGCACTCGTTGGCGCGCCCTTGCCGGTCTTCGAACGGAAGAAGGTGATCTGGAAGCCCATCGGCTTGTGATCGAGTGTTTCGAGCCAGCCGGTTGCGTACCACCATTCGGTGCGGTAAGCCGGGTGGGAGCCGGTGTCTTGGGGCCATTGGATGGAGTGGCCGGGGCTGACGGATGCAAATTGCCGGTCGGTGGAGCTGGCTGTGTCGGACGTCTCCGTGGTGCTTGCCGCTTTCGCCGCATCTGCCGCATCTGCCGCGCCTGCCGCATCTGCCGCATCTGCCGCGCCGGCGACGGTCGCCAAAAGCATCATCGTCGAAAGCAAAGACGCACGCATCACCAATCCTCCCGCACCGCGCGCACGGCATCGATGGACACCGCGCGTCTTCCCGCCAGCACCGCCGTCGCGCATGAAGAAGCGAGCATCACGCAGCCGATAATCGCGATCATCGACCAGGGCACATGCAGTGACATCGTCCAGTGAAACGACTGTGGATTGACGATGAACACGAGGATCAAACTGATCGCGAACCCAAGCACGCAACCCATCGCGATACCGAGCAAGGTAAGCAAGCCACCTTCGCTTGCAAGCAGCGCCAGGATCTGCCCGCGCGTGACGCCGACATGCCGCAGCATGCCGAACTCGCGAGCGCGCGCAAGTGTCTGCACCGAAAACGTCGCGCCCACGCCGAACAGGCCGATTACGATAGCCACGCCTTCCAGCAAATAAGTCACCGCGAAACTCCGGTCGAAGATGGTGAGCGTGCGCGCGCGGATGTCGCCCGGCTGCGAAAATTCGAGCGCGGCGCCGAACGGCAAGCGCTTTAGCGCGTCGATCACCTGTGCGGCCGGCACGCCCTTCGACAGCGTGATGCCGGCGTCGGTCGCGGTGGTGTCGCCCGTGATGCGGCGGTAATCAGCGAGCCGAATCTGCAACGCGCCCGTCTGCCGCACGTAGTCGCGCCAGATGCCCGCGATGACGAAGCGCTCCTTCGCCGCGCCGACCGGCAACGCAATGCGCTCGCCGACCCGATAGCCATAAAGATCGACCGTCGCCTCCGACGCCCATACCGGCGTCTCGTTCGGTTGCCACGACGAAGGCGGCAGCACGGAACCCGTCATCTGCAACGTGGCGCCCGGATCGGCGGCATCGATTTCGCGTGCAATCAGCACGATAGGCGGCTTCGCCGAATCGAGCGTCACCTGCGAGGTGCGCAAAAACGCCGCGTGTTCGATGCCCTTCGTCGCCGCGAGTTGCGCCTGCTCGGCCGGACGCAAGCCGCCCGTATCGCCGCTCGACGCCATGCGCACGTAGAGATCGGCGGAGAGCAGATGCATGAGCCAGTCTTCCACCGACACGCGAAAGCTCGCCACCATGATCGCCATCGCGACGATCAGCGTGAAGCTCGACAGTACGCCGCCCATGGCAATCGACGCCTGACCGGGCGCATTCGCAAGCCGCGCGAGCGCAAGCGTGGCGATCGTGCTGCGCGCGCGCGGCGCCTTATTCTTTCGCGATGCATAGCCGACGCTCGCCGCACGAAACACGATGGCCGTCAGACGCGGCATGAGCGCGATGCCACCGACGAGCAGAAACGCGACGGCGAGATAACCGGCGATGGGGGCATCGAAGACAGGCGGCACTTGCGTCAGCACCACGCCGAGCGCAAGACAGATCAACGCCGGCCACGGCTTGCGCAGCGGCGTGAGTGCGGCTTCCTCGCTGCCCGCCTTGAGCGCGGGCGCGGGCCGCGCGCGCGCCGCTTCGAGCGCGGGAACGAGCGTCCCCGCCAGCGCCACGCCAATCCCGAGCGCAAGAAAGATGGCCGTCGCAAGCGGTTCGAAACCGACTCGCGGCTGCACGCCCGGAAAGTAGCCGCCGCCCAGATCGCTGCCGAAAAAGCGCAGCGCCACCGCCGCCACCGCATAACCCAGCGCAATGCCGATGATCGCGCCCACCACGCCCAGCAATGCGCCTTCGAGCATGATCTGCCGCACGAGTTGCCTGCGCGTCATGCCGAGCACGCGCAACATCGCGAATTGCGCGCGGCGGCGCACGACGCCCGCCGCTTGCGTCGAAAACACCAGAAACGCGCCGGTAAAAAGCGCGACGAGCGCCAGCACGTTCATGTTGATGCGATACGCGCGCGAAAGCCGGTCGGTGCGGCTTTCGACATCGCGCGTCTGTCCGACGACAAAACGCGCTCCGAGCGACTGCTGCAGCTCGCGCTGGAAGGCGTCGCGATCGACACCGCGCGCGAGTTGCAGATCGACGCGCGACAGCTTGCCCGTCATATGGAAGCGCGTCTGCACCGCCGCAATGTCCATCACCGCGATGCGCTGTCCCGGCAATGCCCGCGCGATTCCGCCCGCCACCCGCAACGGCACCTTCTCGGTCCCGCTCAACAACGCAACCTTGCCGCCGGCGCGCGCGCCGAGCCATTGCAATGCGGCGGTCGACAGAAAGATGGCATCGCCCGACAGCACGTCGAACGGCGCGTTGGCGGACGGCACGCCCGTAAGGTCCGGCGCGACGCGCTTGGCGCGGAACACGTCGATGCCAAGCACCTTGAGCGGCGCATCGCGGCCGGGTACGGCGGCATCGACTTCGAGCACGGGACTCGCCATGACCACGCCTTCGTGCGCGGCGAGTTGCGGATAGATGTTTTCATCGACAAACGGCTGTGCGCCGCGTACCTGCAAGTCCGCCTGGCCGGACAGACTGCGCGCGGCGGCGGAAAACTCGTTGAACGCGGCGCTGTTAATGAGTTGCACCGCGTAGCCGAGCCCGACGCCAAGCGCGATAGTGAGTATGGCGACCAGCGCGCGGCCGCGATGACTGTGCCATTGCGCGCCGAGCAGCCAGCGCGTGAGCGTGCGGGGCGCGGCGGCGAGCGCCGTCATTGGACGCGCGCTGCGTTGAACGCCGCGAGCGATTCCGCCTCGTGCAAGGTGCCGTCCGCGAGCACGAGCACGCGATCGGCAACCGCGGCGGCCGCTTCGGAATGCGTGACCATGATGGTCGCGGCGCCCGTCGATTTCGTTTCGTGGCGCAAGAGCGCGAGGATTTCGTGCGCCGTTTGCGGATCGAGATTGCCGGTGGGTTCATCGGCGAGAATGAGGCGCGGCCGATGCACCAACGCGCGCGCAATCGCCACGCGCTGCAACTCGCCGCCGGACAACTGTCGCGGCAAATCATCGTCGCGGCCCGCGAGACCGACAGCGGCGAGCATCGCGTTCGCGGGCGCAGGCGGCATGGCGTTGAGCAGCAGCGGCACGGCGACGTTTTGCGCGAGCGTGAGATGCGGCAGCACGTGAAACGCCTGAAAGACGAAGCCGAGCTTCTCGCGGCGCGTGCGCGTGGCGGCATCGTCGCTTTGGGTGGACATCGGCGCGCCATCGATCAGTACGTCGCCGCTGTCGGCGGTATCGAGACCGGCGATCAGATTCAGCAAAGTGGACTTGCCGACGCCCGAGTCGCCCATGATCGCGACGAACTCGCCCGATTCGAGGATGAAGTCGAGGCCCGCGAGCACGATGCGGCCGTTGCCGTAGGACTTGCTGAGGCGGCGGCATTCGAGTGCGGGAGCGATGGAGGGCATGAGGGCCAGGCGTGGGACGGTCGTTTCAAGGGGCAAGTAGTGTACCCGGAGCCATCGCGGCAAGCAGCGACGGCAGCGCTCGCCTCGACGCGCTCACCACCACAAACCACTGCGCCCCGTTCACCAGCCATGCCGGTGACGGGGCGCATCGTTCCAGCGAACAGCGATAAAAAATCAGGTCACCGGCGCCGGATTGAACAGAACCAGCGCGTTATGCAGCTTCAGTTTCTCGGCGCGCGTCTGCTTCTTTCCGCTCGCGACATCGAGCATGAGACGGAACAACTCCCAGCCCACGTCTGCAATCGTCGCTTCGCCCGTCGCGATGGTGCCCGCGTTGATATCCATCAGATCGTGCCAGCGCCGCGCCAGATCCGAACGCGTCGCGACCTTGATGACCGGTACTTCGGCCAGGCTGTACGGCGTGCCGCGTCCGGTGGTGAACACATGCAGGTTGATACCCGCAGCCAGTTGCAGCGTGCCGCAGATGAAGTCGCTCGCGGGCGTCGCCGCGTAGATCAAGCCCTTCTGCTTCACCTTTTCGCCCGGCGAAAGCACGCCCGAAATGGTCGAGCTACCCGACTTGACGATGGACCCCATCGCCTTCTCGACGATATTCGACAGCCCGCCCTTCTTGTTGCCCGGCGTGGTGTTCGCGCTACGATCCGCGCCGCCGCGCTTCAGATAATCGTCGTACCACTGCATCTCGCGGATGATCGCCGCCGCCACTTCGCCGTTCGCGGCGCGCGCCGTCAACTGGGCGACGCCATCGCGCACTTCGGTGACTTCCGAGAACATGACGGTCGCGCCGGCACGCACCAGCAGGTCGGTCGCGAAACCGACTGCCGGATTCGCCGTCAGACCGGAGAAGGCGTCGCTGCCGCCGCACTGCACGCCGATCACGAGGTCCGCCGCCGGACACGTCTCGCGGCGACGATTGTTGAGGCGTTTCAGGTGCGAGTCGGCCATGCGCATGATGGAATCGATCATCGACTCGAAGCCGACGTGCGATTCGTCCTGCAGCACGACCGCGCCGCCGTTCTCGTCCGCCGTGAGATCGCCGATATCGGCAACGTCGTCCACTTCCACCGATGCCGCCGCAATAGGAATGGTGCCAGGCGGCATCAGGCGCTCGGGCTGCAGCTTCTCGCAGCCGAGACTCACCATCATCACTTCGCCGCCGAAGTTCGGATTCAGCGCGATATTGCGCACCGTGCGGATAGGCACCATGGCGTCGGGCGCGTCGATGGCGACGCCGCAGCCGTACGTATGGCCGAGGCTCACGACATCGTCGACATTCGGGTATTGCGGCAGCAGTTCCGTCTTGATGCGCGTCACCGCGTGCTGCACGACGTCGGCCACGCACTGCACGGTCGTCGTGATGGCGAGGATGTTGCGCGAGCCGACCGAGCCGTCCGCATTGCGATATCCCTCGAACGTGAAGCCTTCGAGCGGCGAGTTGTCCGGCGCCTTGATGGTCGCGATCGGCAGATCGTGCAACTCGGGCGGCGTGGGCATGCGCAGCACGTGCTCGTTGATCCAGCTTCCCTTTGGCAGCGGCTTGTTCGCATAGCCGATCACGACGTTATAGCGGATGACGGCGTCGCCTTCCTGCAGATCGGCCAGCGCGACCTTGTGGCCTTGCGGCACGCGCTCGCGCAGCACGAGGCCGTCGGCGAACGTGGCGCCTTCGCCCAGACCGCCGTCGTTGACGACGATCGCGACGTTATCTTCCGGGTGCACGCGAATATAGAGCGGGGACTGATTCATTCTTGATGATCCTTGGCGCGAAAACTTCTACCGGCTAGAGTTATGTCATCCTACAACATAGCTGCCGTCTTTTGGTCGGTGTTTACCCCGAAGAGCGTCGATTCCATTCACTTTTGATTGTACGACGTCACCCCATGTTGTACGATGACCTATAAGCGCTGCAACCGCCGGACGCTGCCCACCGAGATAACACCATGACGACACCGCAAGAACTCAAGCAAATCGTTTCCGAAGGCCTGCTTTCTTTTCCCGTGACCGACTTCGACAGCCAAGGCAATTTCCGCGCGGATACTTACGCCGAACGCCTCGAATGGCTCGCGCCCTACGGCGCATCGGCGCTGTTCGCGGCGGGCGGCACGGGTGAGTTCTTTTCGCTGACGCAACCCGAATATTCGCAGATCGTGAAGACGGCCACCGAAGTGTGCCGTGGCAAGGTGCCCATTCTCGCCGGCGCGGGCGGCCCGACGCGCACGGCCATCGCGTTTGCGCAGGAAGCCGAGAAGAACGGCGCGCAGGGCATTTTGCTGATGCCGCATTATCTGACCGAAGCGTCGCAAGAAGGTATCGCGGCTCACGCCGAAGAAGTCTGCAAGGCCGTGCCGAAGATGGGCGTCATCATCTATAACCGCGCCAACTCCAAGCTCAACGCCGACATGCTCGAACGTCTGGCCGACCGCTGCCCGAACCTGATCGGCTTCAAGGACGGCGTGGGCGAGATCGAGCCCATGGTCACCATCCGCCGCCGTCTAGGCGACCGCTTCTCGTACCTCGGCGGCCTGCCGACCGCGGAAGTCTACGCCGCCGCCTACAAGGCGCTCGGCGTGCCGGTGTATTCGTCGGCCGTGTTCAACTTCATTCCGAAGACCGCGATGGACTTCTATCGCGCCATCGCGGCGGACGACCACGAAACCGTCGGCAAGCTGATCGACGACTTCTTCCTGCCGTACCTTGCCATCCGCAATCGCCGTGCGGGCTATGCGGTGAGCATCGTCAAGGCGGGCGCGAAGCTGGTCGGTCACGACGCGGGCCCGGTGCGCGCACCGCTCACCGACCTGACCGAGGAAGAAGTCGCCCAGCTCGACGTGCTGATCAAGAAGCTCGGCGCACAGTAAGAGTACGACAGGCAGGAGACACAAAAACGCGCGGCGCCGTCATCAACGAGCGCCGCGCGTTTTTTTTGCCGTAACCAAAAGGAGATTGCCATGTCGATGAGCCGCGCTGCTGCTCCGGCCGACGCCATGAAGCGCACGAGAGTGCGTTACGTGATTCTGTTGCTGATCTTCGTGATCACGACCTTCAACTATGCGGATCGCGCGACCTTGTCGGTCACCGGCTCCGCGATGCGCGCCGAGTTCGGTTTCGACGCCATCCGCATGGGATATATCTTCTCGGCCTTCAGTTGGGCGTATGTGCTCTCGCAGCTTCCCGCAGGCTGGCTGCTCGACCGCTTCGGCGCGCGGCGCGTGTATGCGGCGAGTATCTTTCTGTGGTCGCTGTTTACGCTGCTGCAAAGCTCGATCGGCCTGCTCGGCAGCGCCGCCACCGCCGTGACCGCGTTGTTCGTGCTGCGCTTCATGATGGGCGCGGCCGAAGCGCCCGCCTTCCCCGCCAACGCCAAAGTGGTCGCAAGCTGGTTTCCGACGAGCGAACGCGGCACGGCATCGGCTATTTTCAATGCGGCGCAGTATTTCGCCGCTGTCGTGTTCACGCCGTTGATGGCCTGGCTCACGCACGCTTTCGGCTGGCATCACGTGTATATCGTCATGGGTATCGCCGGCTTGCTGCTTGCGCTGACATGGCTCGCTGTCATGAAGAATCCCGCCGATCATCCGGGCATCAACAAGCAGGAACTCGATTACATCGAGGAAGGCGGCGGCCTCGTGCGCGGGCATCGGCGAGGGCGCGTCGGTGGCAACGGTGGCAACGCTTTGGGCTGGAGCGCCGTGCGCCAGTTGCTCACGAACCGCATGCTGCTCGGCGTGTATCTCGCGCAGTTCTGCATCAACGTGCTGACGTACTTCTTCCTGACGTGGTTTCCCATCTATCTCGTGCAGGCGCGTCACATGACGATTCTGCAAGCGGGCCTGATCGCCTCGCTGCCTGCAATCTGCGGCTTTCTCGGCGGCGTGCTGGGCGGCGTGCTGTCCGACTCGCTGATCCGCCACGGGCGTTCGGTCACGTTCGCACGCAAGCTGCCGATCGTCGCCGGCATGTTGCTGTCGTCGTGCATCATCGGCTGCAACTATGTGGATGCGGACGGGCTCGTCGTGGCGTTGATGTCGCTCGCGTTCTTCGGCAAGGGTATAGGTGCGTTGGGCTGGGCGGTGGTCGCGGATACGGCGCCGAAGGAAGCCATCGGCTTGTCGGGTTCGATCTTCAATATGTTCGGCAATGCGGCGGGCATCGTCACGCCGATCGTGATCGGCTATATCCTCGCGCGGACCGGCTCGTTCAACGGCGCGCTGGCGTTCGTCGGCGTCAATGCGCTGATCACGGTGTTTGCCTATCTCGTGATCGTCAAGGACATCAAGCGGGTGGAGTTGAAGCCGGTTTGATGTGTCAGCTCGATGTGTCGGCTTAAGTCGATGAAAGCGGCCTTCGTGGCCGCTTTTTCTCATTCCGCGGCGATCACTTCAATACGCAACGGTTCGCCACCATTTGCAATCTCGACCAGCCGATCCACATTCGGATGCGCGCCCGGACGGCTGCGCGCATCGGTCGTATGTTCGGCGAAAAGAGCGAGGCCATACTCGGCGGCCTCGACATCGAGCGTGCCGAAGGCCTGCTTGAGATAGCGATACACCGCGAGCGAGCCCTGCTTGCCCGGCTTGTTTTCGATGCTCGACACCACCGCGCCTCGGCTATCGATCAGATCGATACGCCCGATACCATCGATGCCCGGCAATTGCGCCAGGTTGTCCTTGAATAAGCTCTTCGGCTCGATCACGCTTGACGCTCCTGTTCGATAATGGACGTTCGGAAGCGCGCTATCTTAAGTCAAAGGCACGATCACATCGCCAAGCGCGATCGCTCCGCCTTCGATCACGCGTGCCGTGATTCCGCCGAAGCCGCGCACGGCGTTATAGCCGCCGACGCCGAAAGTCTCTTCCATCCGCGAACAGGGATGACATTCGCCGCTCGCTTCGAGCACCGCATCGCCGATACGAAACCGACGGTCCTTCAGCGCATGCAGATTGATGCCCGACGTGACGATATTGCGTCGCAGATCGAATGGCGAGACTTCGTCGCGACCAAGATGGCTCGCAATGGCACGCATGCTTTCGAGTTGTATCAGCGTCACTTGCCGGTTGCCCTGCTTGCGGCTGTAGTGGTCGCCGTCAAGGCCGCCGCCTGTCAGCGCCGTCGTGCTCTCGACCTGTTGCATGGGCGCGCGCCGCGCCGTGCGCAAGCCTATCCATACTATTCCGCCGGGCAGCACGGGCGCGAGCATGAGACGGGCGAGCGGCGAAGCAGGATTGAGCGGCATGAGGACGATGGAAGCGCACGGCGATACGTACGATTCTATCGTTTGCCTTTAACTCGCGTCGGCCTGCAGGCCGTCGACATCGGTCACCGTCCTGGACGCGCGAATCACGCGCATCAAGAGCCACGCAATGAGATAAGCGCTGCCGCAGATCACGAAGATGACGTTGTAACCCGCGCCGATGTTGCCGAGCAACTTGAAGTGGTCGAGCACCGCGCCGACGAAAAGCGGAAAGAGTGTCGCGCCCAAGGCACCCGCCAATCCGCCGATGCCGACCACGGAGCCGACCAGTTGCTTCGGGAACATGTCGGACGCGGTAGTGAAAAGATTCGCCGACCAGCCCTGGTGCGCCGCCGCCGCGAGACTGAGCAAACCGACCATCGCCCACATGTTGTCGATCCACGGCGCGAATGCAATTGGCGTGACGAGCAGCGCGAGGCCGAACATGGTCGTGCCACGCGCCTTCGATACGCTCCAACCGCGCGCAATCAGTTTCGACGATACCCACCCGCCACCCACGCTGCCGATGGACGTCGCGACATACACGATCACGAGCGGCAGCCCGAGGTTCTTCAAGTCGAGATTGAAGCGCGAATTGAAGTACGACGGCAGCCAGAACAGCATGAACCACCAGATGGGATCCGTCAGCAATTTACCGACGAAGAACGCCCATGTCGGCCGCAACTTCAAGAGCACGAACCAGCTGATGCGCGGTTGCGTCGCGGCGTTGGTGGAAGCGCCATCGTCGATCAGGCGAAGTTCTTCCCGCGACACCTTCTTGTGTTTCAAAGGCGCCTGATACATGAAGTACCAGAAGCCGAGCCACACGAAACCGGTCAGGCCGGTGACGAAGAAAGCCGCTTCCCATCCGTACACGGCCGCGAGCCAAGGCACGGTCGCCGGCGCCACCACCGCGCCGATGCTCGTGCCCGAAGTCAGAATGCCGACCGCGAACGCCTGTTCCTTGCGCGGGAACCATTCGGATACGCTCTTTACCGCGCATGGAAAGCTGCCCGATTCCGATAAGCCGAGCAAGGCTCGCATCACGCCGAAGCCGAAGGTGCTGCGCACGAGCGCGTGTCCGCACGCCGCGATGCTCCACAACAACACGCACACGCCATAGCCAATTTTCACGCCGACGCGATCGACGAGCTTTCCCGACAGCAGCATGCCCACTGCATAGCAAGCGGTGAAAATGACGACGATGTAGCTATATTGCGTCTCCGTCCAACTGAACTGCACCGCGAGCGCGGGTTTGAGCAGACCGAGCACTTGCCGGTCCAAATAGTTGATGGTGGTCGCAAAAAACAGCAGCGCGCAGATGCGCCAGCGGTAACTGGAACGGTCCATGTCTTGTCTCTCTCCACTTCATACGGTTTACTAAGTAATTATCTGGCCCACGATGACTGCGCCGAGAGGCACTAAAATCTCGCGCTGCGTTTCTCGCGAAAAGCCGCCACCCCTTCGAGCGCATCCGGCGATGCCTTGCATACCGAAGCCGCGAATTCGTGCGCGATTTCTGCCTGGCCTGTTTCGACTAGTCGAAGCAGCCGCTTTCCAACCGACAGCGAGGTCCGCGACCGGCCGACGAGCAACGCGCTCACGGCATCGACACGTGCGCGCAAGGTATCCGCGGGCAAGGCTTCGTTGACGATTCCCCATGCCACCGCGCGCGCGGCATCGATAGGTTCGCCGAGCAGAATCAGTTCACGCGTGCGTACCGCGCCCACGAGTTCCGCGAGACGCGCGCAGCCCATCCAGCCGGGAATCGCGCCGACGGAGGCCTCGGGAAAACCGAGCTTCGCATCGACGCTCGCATAGCGCAGATCGCATGCAAGCGCGAGTTCCAGTCCGCCGCCAAGCGCACTGGCCGAGAGCACCGCGATGGTCGGAATATCCAGTTCCGCGATGCCACGAAACACGCGATTTCCCTCGCGTATGAAGCGCGTGCCCATCTTCTGGGGATCGATGTCGCCCCACTCGTTGATATCCGCGCCGCTCGAAAAGAAGCGCGGACTCGCGGTTTCGAAGCGCAAGACGCGCACGTCATCGTTGCGTTCGACTTCTTTCACGGCGCGCGCGATATCGTCGAGCATGTGAAGCGTCAGCGCGTTATGACGCGCCACGCGTTCGAGCGTGACGACCGCGATGCCGCCCTCGACGGCAAAGCGAATGCCGGATTCCGATTGCATACCTGTCTCCTCGTTCCGAATCGTTGTCATGCGGCCGACTCCACTTCGAGCAAACGCTCGTCGACGAGCGGCTCGAACGCCATGCGCGCGAGCACGTCGCGGCGCACGTCAATACCCTTCGCCACTTCGATGAGCCGCACGCCGAGCGCATCGAGCCGGAACACGGCGCGCTCGGTCACGTAGAGGACTTCCTTGCCTTCGAGACGCGCCTGCACGCCGCTGAACGTGACATGGCGCACGCGCTTCACGGCCTTGGGCACCGAACCGGGCGTGACTATTTCGAGGCTGTCGGCGTGCTGCTTCACTTCGAGACCTTTCGCCTCGAATGCGCCGCAGAAGACGATCTTCTTCGCGCCCTGTGCAATGTCCATGAATCCGCCCGGGCCGACCACCGTGCTGCCGAGCTTCGACACGTTGACGTTGCCTTCTTCGTCGAATTCGCCCATGCCGAGGAAAGTCACGTCGATACCGCCGCCGCTATAAAAGTCGAATTGATCGACGCTCGGGAGAATGGCATCGGCATTTCGCGCCGTGCCGAACATGGCGCCGTCGAGCATTACGCCGCGATGCACGCCCTGCTCCACCGATCCCCAGTAGTCGTTGACGCGCCCCTGTCTTGCGAGCACGGCGGGAATCGCGCCCGGAAAGCCGAAGCCGAAGTTCACCGACTGGTCCACGCCAAGTTCCCGCGCCGCGCGCTCGGCGACGATCAGGCGCATGCCTTCGGGATAAGCCGCCTCATCGTTCGATGAATGCGCTTCCTTGAGCGCTTCGCCGCTCAACGCCGCGTCGTAGTCGCTGATCGCACATTGACGTTGCGCGGGCGTCTCGACGATCCGGTCGACCATCACGCCGGGAACGCGCACGAGCCGCGCGGGCACGTAGCCTTGCGAACGCGTCTTCACCTGCGCGACGACCGTGCCGCCGCTATTGTGCGCAGCGAGCGCGACCGCGTAGATATCGAGGTCGGCGGGTTCGTGGCGCGTGGTGAGGTTGCCGCTGTCATCGGCGGAAGACGCCATGACGATGGCCCAGTCGATGCGAAACGGCATGTAGCGCAAATACTCTTCGCCGCCCAGCGTCACGAGTTCGACGAGATCCTCATGCGTTTGATCGTTGAGTTTGCCGCCGCCGAAGCGCGGATCGACGAACGTGCGCAAGCCGACGCGCGTCAGCACGCCAGGACGCTTCGCCCCGATCTCGCGAAACAGCGTGGCAATCACGCCGCCCGGAAAGCTGTACGCCTCGATACGGCCGCTCTCGGCGAGTTGCTGCATGGCCGGCGACCAGACCCAATGTCCGCCGATCACGCGCCTGACCATGCCTTCGTGCGCAAAACGGCCCAGACCGCTGCCGCGCCCGTCGCCGACGCCGAGCGCGTGAACCACCGTCAAGTCACATGGATGCCCCGTCGTCAGAAAACGCGTTTCGATGGCGGCGAGCACGGCGTCCGGTTCCAGCAAGCCGCCGCCGGAACCGGTGATTGCAATCGTCGCGCCGTCGGGGATCGCGTTCGCGACGGCCTCGGCGTGAATCCATTTATCCAATTTAAATTACCTCGCTCTGATTCTTTAACAACGAACTGGTTCGTTACTTAAGGAAGATGTTGGCACACGCTCGGATTGGCTTCAAGCGCTCGATGAACAAAGTGGGGTTTACGATTATCACGTCGACAGTCCGCGCATTGCCAGTGCCGGCGGCGTCGGCTAACGTTCAGGCTTCGAACACGAATGAGACGGGGCAATGCCGATAACGACCGCCGAAGCGCCGGACGCGCCGAAGAAAACCAAACGCACGCGCGATCCAATCCAGACGCAGACGAAGATCCTGGCCGCGGCCAAGGCGGAATTCGCGAAAGTCGGGCTGGGTGGCGCGCGCATCGATTCGATCGCCGAAAAGGCGGGCGTCAACAAGCGCATGATTTACGAATACTTCAAGGGCAAGGACGAACTCTTTCAGGCGGTGCTGGAAGACGCGTGGTCCGATATTCGCGACGCGGAGCGCAAGCTGGAACTCGGCCACTTGCCGCCCGCCGAGGCCATCCGCGCGCTCATGACGTTCACCTGGGAGTATTACCTCAAGCATCCCGAGTTCATGGCGCTCGTGAATAGCGAGAATCTGCATCGCGCGCGGCATGTGAAGAAGTCGCTGCGTTTTCGCGAACTGCACGGCGGTTTCATCGACATGCTGCAGTCGATTCTCGACCGTGGCGTCGCGGCCGGCGACTTCCGCAGCGGCATCGACGCGCGCCAGTTGCATCTGACGCTTGCGGCCATCGGCTACTACTACCTGACCAATCGCTTCACCGGCGAAGTGATCTTCGGCTTCGATTTCGTCTCGAAAGAGGCGCTGCGCGAACGCCTCGAATTCAATATCGATACCGTGCTCAGCCTGCTGCGTCCGCGCTGACCGCGTTTCGGCGGCCTTTCTCTGCCGCCGCTCTCCTGCTAGGTAAAAACCCTCTTCGGCTCGATATCGCTTGATTTTATAAATAACGAACCGTATCGTTACTTACAAATCATGGAGGGAAAGGGCAATGAACGAACGTCCCGTTGCGCTCGTCACCGGCGCGCGTCGCGGCATTGGCCGCGCGATCGCGCTGGAACTCGCAAGCGCCGGTTTCGATATCGCCATCACGGATATCGCCGCATCCGCCGAACTCGACGATGCCCGCGACGCCGTCATCGCACGCGGCGCACGATGCGCGGTGCAACTCTCCGATCTCGCCGACATCGCGCAACACGACAGCCTGTTCGGCGCAATCGAAGAACGTCTGGGACCGGTGACGTGTCTCGTCAACAATGCGGGCGTCTCGGTGATGTCGCGCGGCGATTTGCTCGATGTATCGCCGGAAAGTTACGACCGGTGCCTCCAGGTGAACACGCGCGGCACGTTTTTTCTGATGCAGGCGTTCGGGCGGCGCATCGCGCGCAATACCGCTGCGCCTGGGGCGAACTATCCACCGTCGATCATCACCATTACTTCGTCGAATGCCGTCGCGGCCTCCGTGCGGCGCGGCGAGTATTG
The DNA here is from genome assembly GCF_031450995.1 of Caballeronia sp. LP006. NCBI lineage: Bacteria > Pseudomonadati > Pseudomonadota > Betaproteobacteria > Burkholderiales > Burkholderiaceae > Caballeronia > Caballeronia sp. LP006. The sequence goes on from NZ_JARTVW010000003.1 coordinate 1,124,485, forward strand.
CGTGTCCAAGGCCGGTCTCTCCATGGCAACGACGCTCTTCTCGCTACGGCTCGCGGACTTCGGCGTGGGCGTCTACGAAGTGCAGCCGGGTTTCATCGAAACCGAGATGACGGCGCCCTCGAAAGCGCGCTACGACGTGCAAATGGAACACGGTCTCACCGCGATCAAGCGCTGGGGCACGCCGCAAGAAGTGGCTACCGCCGTGCGCACGCTCGCCACGGGCGGCTTGCCCTACAGCATCGGCCAGCCGATTCGCATCGACGGCGGTCTTCTCGTTCACAAATACTGAGCATACGCATGCAGATCACGCTTCCGACCGAACGCGGCACACTGGAAACCTATCGTCTGATTGGCACGCCGCTCGTGCCGCGCCAACCCGATGCGCCGTTCAATCGCATCGCGTACTCGGCGGCACATGTCGTCGCCGATCCACGCAAGAGCGGCGAGCTTCACGAACCCGTTGCGATCGACTGGGCGCGCACGCTCGAGTATCGGCGCTATCTGATCGGGCAAGGGCTCGGTATCGCCGAAGCGATGGACACCGCGCAGCGCGGCATGGGCCTGCCGTGGAAGAGCGCGCTCGAACTGATCACGCGCACGATAGCGGATACGCGTGACATGCCCGGCGCTTCGATCGCTTCGGGCTGCGGCACCGACCACGTCGCGCCGCATACAGTCGGCTCTTGCGACGACGTGATCCGCGCCTACGCCGAACAACTCGAAGCCATCCAGCACGCAGGCGGCCGCGTCATCCTGATGGCAAGCCGCGCGCTCGCACGGGTGGCGCGAAATGGCGACGATTACCGGCGCGTCTATCGTGAAGTCCTGTCGATGTGCAATGAGCCCGTCATCCTGCACTGGCTCGGCGACATGTTCGACCCGGAACTCGCGGGTTATTGGGGCGCGCCAGACTACGAGAGCGCGGCGCGGACGTGTCTTGACATTATCGGCGAGAACGCGGCGAAGATCGACGGCATCAAGATTTCGCTGCTCGACCACGCGAAGGAGATCGCGTTTCGGCGCCGCCTTCCGCATGACGTGAAGATGTACACCGGCGACGACTTCAACTATCCTGTTCTGATAGAAGGCGACGAGGTCGGGCATTCGCATGCGCTGCTCGGCATTTTCGATGCCATTGCGCCCGCCGCATCGCAGGCGCTCGCCGCGCTCGCCGTCAACGATCACGCGCGCTATCACGCGTTGCTCGCGCCGACCGTGCCGCTATCGCGCCATATTTTTCGTGCGCCGACGCAGTACTACAAGACGGGCGTCGTGTTTCTCGCGTATCTGAACGGCTTTCAGGATCACTTCTTCATGCTCGGCGGGCATCACGGCATGCGGCCGCCCGTGTATCTCGCGGATGTATTGCGTCTTGCCGATCGCGCTGGCCTACTGCGCGATCCCGAGCAAGCGATTGTGCGAGCGCGCGCAGTTTTATCGGCCCTCGGTTGCGGCGCCTGACATCATGCGCAGCCTGCAAGGAAGACTCGATCTATGCTCGATCAACACGGCGACGCTTGGCCATCGCGAGCCGCTCGACGTGACCATCGACCGTATCGCGCGTGCGGGATTCGGCGGCATTGCGCCGTGGCGGCATGAGGTGGAACAAGCAGATGTCAAGCAGATTGCACGGCGGATTCGCACGCACGGACTCACGGTGACGGGCTATTGCCGCTCGACTTACATTCCGGCGACGACGCGTGCTGGGTTCGACGCGAACATTGCAGCGAACCGCGCGGCTCTGCGCGATGCAGCGATTCTCGACGCACGCGCCTTTGTCATGGTCGTGGGCGCGCTGCCCGATGACAGTCGCGACCTGCGCGGCGCGCGCGAGCAGATAGCGGAAGGCATCGGCTTATTGCATGAAACCGCACGTGACTGCGGCGTGCCGCTCGCGCTCGAACCGCTGCATCCCATGTACGCGGCAGAACGTTCGGCCATCAACACGATCGCGCAAGCGCTGGCGATATGCACGGACATCGATCCTCATGCGGATGGCTTTCTCGGCATCGCTGTCGATGCCTACCACTGCTGGTGGGACCCGGCGCTCGTCGAATCGATAGGCGCGGCGGGAAGCGACAAGAGGATTCGTGCGTTTCACGTATGCGACTGGCTGCGCGAAACGCGCGACATGTTGCTCGATCGCGGCATGATGGGCGACGGCGTGATCGAACTCGCGGCGCTGCGGGCCGCGGTTGAACGGGCGGGCTATGACGGTTTGATCGAAGTGGAGATTTTTTCGAAGGACAACTGGTGGCGCCGCGATCCCGCCGATGTGCTCGACATTTGCGCGCAGCGTCTGCCGAGTGTGTGCTGAAATCTTGGCCTAGTTGGTTTGCGCTTTCTTGGCTCTCGTCGCTGGGTCATCGAGAATGTATCGTACGGTTCATGCCTCAAGGAGAAACACGCATGAACCCAAGAATCGTCATACGCCATCTCGATACGCCCGCCGACTGGACGCGCGCTTTCTCGGTGATGAAACAACTGCGTCCGCATCTGACGGATGCCACGGCTTTCTGCACGCAACTGCGAGCACAGCATGAACAAGGCTACCGTTTGATCGCCGCGTCCGACGCGGACACGGTCCTCGGACTCGCGGGTTATCGCACGCAGATGAATCTGATCTATGGACGCTTCGTCTACGTGGACGATCTCGTCGTCACGAACGAGTTGCAACGTAGCGGCATCGGCGCAAGCCTGCTCGATGCCGTGCGCAACATCGCGCGCGAATCCGATTGCGCCCACTTCGTGCTCGACACAGGCCTGCATATGGCACTCGCGCAGCGCTTCTACTACCGCAATGGCTTGCTCGCGCGAGGCATGCATTTCGTCGAGACGCTGAACGATACGACGGAGCAGACGCGATGAGACTTCTTCTGCTCAACGCCAGCCCGCATGGCGAGAACAGCCACGGCCATCGACTCGCCATGGAGATGATCGAGCGTCTGCGCAGCACCAATATCGTCGAAGTGATCGAACGCGATCTGACGGCGCATCCGCTTGCGCCCATCACACGCGATTATGCCGGCAACGTTACCTCGCGCACGCCCGATGCCAGCGCGTTCGATCTCTCCGAAACGCTGGTCGGCGAGATAGAAGCGACCGATGCGCTCATCATCAACACGCCGATGCATAACTTCACCGTTCCCGCCGCGTTGAAACTATGGATCGACTATGTGTTGCGCATTCATCGCACGTTCGCGGCCACGCTCGAAGGCAAGATCGGCTTGATGCGCGACCGGCCCACGTTCGTGATCGTCGGGTCCGGCGGTTTTCATACAGGGGAACGCGCGCGTCAGCCGGACTTTCTGACGCCGTATCTGCGATATGCGCTGGGTTCCATCGGCATTCACAGCGTGCAGTTTTTGTTGCTGCAGGGGCTCGTCATGGGAGACGCCGCAGTCGAGGACGCGTTGCGTGTTGCACGCGCCAGGCTCGCGCATCATGCGCTCTTCGCTTCGAGCGATTCCGTCGCGCTCTAATCGCGCTTTAGCCATCGAACGCGCGCCTCAGCATGCGCGCAAGACGCGACGCTTCCGCTGCGGTGCCGACATTGGCAAAGCCGAGCACGAGGCCACTCAACGTGCGCTTCGTGCGTTTGCCCAGATACCACGCCGATAAACCGATCACCGCGAACCCTGCCTCGCGGGCGCGCGCGGCGACAGCGAGATCATCCACGGGACCGTCGCGGCCCGCATTGAAGATGGCCACCAGATGCATGCCGCCAGCGGGCAACTCCACGCTCAGCCTCGCCCCGAACGCCTGCACGAGCGCATCGGCAAGCAAGGTGCGACGCTCGTCGTATAACGCACGCATGCGCTTGAGATGCCGCGCGAAATGCCCTTGCGCGATGAAGTCCGCCACGGCCGCCTGCAATAGATACGGCGAGCCCGCATTGGTGCTCCTCGTCAATTGCCCGAAGCGCGCGACGGCCCGCTCGGGCACCACCACATACGAAAGCCGCAAGCCGGGAAACAGCACCTTGCTGAAGGTGCCGCAATAAATCACGCGATCATCCCGATCGAGGCTCTTCAACGCCGGCAACGGACGCCCGACGTAGCGAAACTCGCTGTCGTAATCATCTTCCACGATCCAGCTTCCCGCGCGATTCGCCCAGTCGAGCAGCTTCATGCGCCGCGCGAGCGAAAGCGTGACGCCAAGCGGACTCTGATGCGACGGCGTGACGAACGCAAAGCGCGCATCCGGCGCGAGCGCCACGCCGCGTTCGACATCGAGACCTTCGTCATCGACCCGGACCGGCACGAGCCGCAGTCCCGCTTCGATGAGAAAGTTACGCGCGAGCAGATAGCCCGGTTCCTCGAACCACGCGCTGTCGCCCGGTCGAGCGAGGCCGCGCAAGACGAGTTCGAGCGTCGCGCGATAGCCGTTGGTCACGAACACCTGTTCCGGCGAGCATTCCACACCGCGCGACAAGCCGACATACGTTGCAATGTGCTCGCGCAACGGTCCATAGCCCGCTGGTTCCGGATAGGTGAGCGCGGCGACATCGCCGCTTCTCGCGCGATACGCCACGAGCCTGCTCCAGACCTTGCGCGGAAAGGCATCGAGCGCGGGCAGGCCGGGGCGTAGCGGCTTCGCGTCGTTGCCGATGTCATCCGCACGCGGAGGCTGCGCGGGCGCAAGCGCGCGGTCACGGCTCTTGCGCGATCGCGCGGCGGTCGCCGACGGAGGCAACGACGACGATACGAACGTACCCGCCGCGCCGCGCATGTGCAGATAGCCTTCGTTGACGAGGATGCTGTAGGCCAACTCCACCGTGCCGCGCGCGGTGTTGAGCTGCGTCGCCAAGCCTCGCAAGGCGGGCACGCGGTCGCCGGGCCGCAAATGCCCTGCCGCGATAGCCGACTTGAATCGCTCGCAAATCTGCAGATAGATCGGCAATTCCTCGCGCCGGTCGATTTCCATGTTCCACGCCATGACGCATCCTATGGCCTAGTCAATCTTGCGAATCTTGTCCCTTTTGGGTGAGCCATCATTCTTGCACAATGGCTTCAACCATTCATCCACTTGAAGAGGCTGGACATGAAGATTGTCGTTATTGGCGGAACGGGGCTCATCGGTGCGAAGGCAGTCGCCATTCTGCGCGCACAGGCTCACGATGTACTGGCCGCATCGTCGCGCGGCGGTGTGAATGCCGTCACGGGCGAAGGCTTGAAGGAAGCGTTGACGGGCGCGCACACGGTTATCGACGTAACGAACGCGCCTTCTTGGGCGCCCGATGACGTGATGGCGTTCTTCCGCACGTCGACCATGAACCTGATCGAAGCCGGACACGCAGCGGGCGTGAAACATCATGTGGCGTTGTCGATTGTCGGCACGGATCGCATGCCGGACAACGGCTATTTTCGCGCGAAGGACGAGCAGGAAAAGCTGATTCGCGAATCGGGTTTGCCTTACACCATCGTACGCGCGACGCAGTTCTTCGAGTTTCTGCAAGGCATCGCCGATGTCTGTACGAGCGATGACCAAACGCGTCTCTCGCCGCATCGATTTCAGCCGATTGCAGCGGACGACGTGGCCGCCATCGTCGCGGATATCGCGCTGACCGCGCCGCTGAATGGCGTGCTCGATATAGCCGGACCGGAGCGCGCGCCCATGAACGAATTGATATCGCGCTATCTGCAGGCGGTGAGTGACACGCGCGATGTCGTCGTCGATACAAACGCCACGTACTTCGGCGGCACGCTCGAAGAAGATTCGCTCGTGCCGCTCGCCGATGCGCGTCTGGGTCGCACGCGTCTTGCAGACTGGTTGCGCCGCGAAGCCTGAATCAGAAGATGTGCATCAGGCCGACATACGCACCCGTTTGCGATTCTCCCGCGAGCGGGCTCGTGCTGGGCGTCGTGTCGCGCGGCGTGGCGAACACCGAAAACGTGCCGTTCGCGCTGTTGCGCACGTAGGCTACCGTGCCATAGACGAACGTGCGCTTGGTGAAGTTGTAGGTCGTGCCGAGCGCATAGAGCGTCGCGTGACTGGCTGGATCGTGCGCCGTATCGCCCGTGCCGTCGCCCACGTGAATGTAAAAGCCCGCGGCCGTCACGGCCCATTGCGGCGTCCACTGGTAAGTCGCGCCGAGCCAGTAGTGATCGGCGCTATCCGCCACGCCTGCGGGCGAATCCGGCGCGGCGTAGTGCGTGTACGCGGCTTGCAGCTTGAACTTGTCGACCTTCACGTTTGCACCGACAAAGTATTCGCGCGACGCCTGGAAGATGTTGTCGAGCCGGCCATCCACGCTGCGCAGTTCATCGTAGATGCCGCGCACGTCGAGCATCGACGAATGATAGGTGAGCATGATGCCGTCCGAGCGGCCGAACTCGCCCGTCGCGCCCTTGTTGAACGCGCCCGGCTGATTGCCGAACGCATACTGCCCCTGCACGTCGAGGCCATGAAACACCGGGCTGTGATATTCGACGTTATTGCTGCTTTGCTGCCAGTTGCGTCCTCTCACGAGCGATGCCGACGACACCGCCTGCTGCACGAAGGGATCGAATTCCCAGACGCCGTCGCTATCGATGAAAAGATTACGGCCGGCCTGCAATTGCCCCCACTCTTTCGAAGTCAGTCCCACATAAGCGCGCCGCGACCACATGCGTCCGCCGCCCGTTGTGCCGTTCATGATCTGCAAGGCGGTTTCGAGCGTGAAGATGGCCGACGTGCCGCCGCCCAGATTTTCGATACCTTTCAGCCCGAACATGCTCGTGCCCCAGTCGCCGCCTTCGGCGCTCCAGCGCGAGGACGTGCCGCCTTGACCGTTCGCCACGTGGTTCAGATATTCGATGCCGCCATCGAGACGGCCATACATGGTGACCGTGGATTGCGCATACGCGCCCGACGCAAAACCTGTCGATAAAAACAGGATACTTGCCGCTTTGATCAAACGATGTCTCATGATGTGTTGCACTCCTTTGACTGGCGCAATCTTATTGACGGAAGTATCTCCGGCAGCAACATAGCACCAACTCGCGAAGTCTTCACGAATGACGGCGACGGAACATGTTAAGCATACAATCGCGTCTCTCACCGACTCGAAGCCTCGCCGCATGATCAAGCCTAAACAACGCGACGCCGAACGCACGAAAGCGGCCTTGCTCGAAGCCGCCGCCGAAGCGTTCGCTCAAAACGGTTTCGCCTCCACGCGCGTGGAAGACGTCGCGCAAAGCGTCGGACTCACCAAACGGCTCGTCTTTTACTACTTCGATTCAAAAGAGAAACTGTATATCGCGACGCTCGAAGCGGCGTATCAGCGCATCCGTCGCGAGGAAGAAGCGCTCGGCGACGCCAACATCCCGCCACGCGAAGCGCTCGCGCAAATCTGCGCCTTCACGTTCGATTATTACGTGAGCCATCCGAGCTTCGTGCGGCTCGTGGCAAGCGAGAACATAGAAGGCGGCGCATTCCTCGCGAAATCGGGCGTGGTGCGCGAGAGCAATCAGGGCATCATTCGCCTGCTCGACGCCATCCTCGAACGCGGCCGCGAGCAAGGCGTATTTCGCCGCGATGTCAGCGCGAAGGACGTGCACATGACCATCAGCAGCCTAGCTTTTTTCTGCATCGCGAATCAGCACACCTTCGGCACGCTGTTCGATATCGACATGAAAGCCGAAGCGTTTCTCGTGGCCAAGCGCGCGCAGATCGTGGATATTGTCGACCGGTTTTTGATGCCTTCTAGCAGTTGACGGGGTCTTCTCCGTACCCGCCAGCCAGGACGCGCTTACGTTGAAACCGATTCAACCGGCGATTTCGAAGACAAGTTCGCCGCCGATTCTTATGTTTTTCTTATAAATGGCTTAAGGGACAAACCCAAGTATCTCTCTTGATTCGGATCGCTAAGATTCTCCTCGAAGTTGTACGACCACATGAGAAGATTGCGCCGCCTTATCGGATGACATCAGGCAGCGTTCTCCCTCGGATGACGTATTCAAACAACGAGGCTTTGACCCAAGCATGAGAAATTGCATCCACAGCAGTTCAAAGAGAGAAACCAAGAGCAGTCCGTCGCGGATCGCGGCCGCGTGGCTTTTATCGGTTACGACGGTGTTCGCGCTCGGCGCTTGCGGCGGCTCTTCGTCCACGCCGACAAACGCGGCGGTCGAGAATAACGGCGAAGCACCGGCGGCTTCGGCGGCTTCAGCGGCTTCGGCGGCTTCAGCGGCTTCGGCGGCTTCAGCGGCTTCAGCGGCTTCAGCGGCTTCAGCGGCTTCAGCGGGTTCGTCCGCTGCGCCTGCATCGGCAGCTATTCCTGCATCGACCGCTACACCGGCGCCAACCGCCTCCGACGCCACGCCTGCGCAAACCGCGTCCGATGCCGCGCCCGCCAGTGACTCGGCCGTCGTCACGCCGCCCGCAGGCTTCAAGGTCGGCACGACGCTCTACGACGCCGCATTGCCGCCCGAACCGTCGTTGCCCACCGCCGCGCAAGTCTGCAAGGAACTGCCCGCCACGCTCTCCGCGCTGCCAAACGGCCTCCTGCCCGATAGCGCCGACGCCACCGACACTGCGCCCGACACCGCGCGCATTCAGGCCGCGCTCAACGACTGCGCGAACAAGTCGAGCACGAGTCTCGCGACCAACAAGGCCGTGCATCTGATGGCCGGATCGGGCGGCGCGAACGAGTTTCTCGCAGGCGCGCTGACCATGCCGACCGGCATCACCTTGTGGATCGATCAGGGCGTCACGCTCTTCGCGTCGCGCGACCCACGTCAGTACGACAAGACCAAGGGGACGGCGAGTTGCGGCGTCATCACCGCGAGCGACAACGGCTGTCTCGCGCTCATCAACGCGAGCAAGGTCGCCAATGTCGCGGTGATGGGCGACGGTGTCATCGACGGGCGCGGCGGCAGTCCCCTCGTGAGCAGCGTGCCGAACGACCCGAATCTGCTCAAACGCCCCGACGGCACCACCATGAGCTGGTGGGACATCGGCTGGAAGGCCAACAAGGTGCTGAATCAGGCGCAGAACAATCCGCGCCTCGTCCAGATCAGCAACGGGCGCAATTTCACGTTGTACCGCGTGACGTTGCAGAATGCGCCGAAGTTCCATGTGGTGCCGAGCGGCATCGACGGCTTCACGGCATGGGCCGTCAAGATCTACACGCCGACGGCCGCCTATGAAGCCATGACGAACTATCTCGGCATGCCGTATAGCCCCGCCACCGCGAAGAACACCGACGGCATCGATCCCGGCAGTTCGGGCGTCATCACGAGCAATGCGGGCAATCCCGGCAGGCTCGCGGGGGACGCGAGCAACATCCTGATCGCCTATTCGTTCATCCGCACCGGCGATGACAACATGGCGATCAAGGGCGGCACGGGCACGGTCAACGGCCGGACCTATAACCTCACCGTTGCGCATAGTCACTTCTACGAAGGCCACGGCATGTCGATCGGCAGCGAAACCGCTGGCACCGACAACGGCGCGGCCAATCCGGATGTCGTCGCGGTCAACGGCGTCTTGCCGAGCGTGAGCAACGTCAATGTCTACGATCTCGCGATCGACGGCGCGGACAACGGCCTGCGCATCAAGTCGGACTGGAGCCGCAGCGGACTGATCTCGAACATCCGCTATTCGAACATTTGCATCCGCACGCCTTCGTCGTCGCCGGACGGCAACCCGCAGGCACTCATCTTCTCGCCGTATTACAGCGCGACGAAGAATGGCGGCCTTTATCCGAACATGCAGGGCATCGCGCTCGATGGCGTGCGTATCGTGAATGCATCGAGCTATACGTTCCAGGGCTTCAATTCGGCAAGTCCCATCATGCAAGGCTCCGGATGGTCCGGCGGCACGGCGGGTGTGCCGAATCCGCCGGTCGTGAATCCGCTCGTGATTTCGCTCAACAACGTTATCGCGGATATGGCGCCGGCTGGCTTCGCCGTGTCGGATGCGCTTATTGCCATTAGAGCGGATGGAACGAATCTGCCCTTTCAGACCGCCGGCAGCGTGACGGTCACGCGTTCGACCAACACGGGCACGTCAGGCCCGGTCGATTGCAGCGCCGCCTTCGTGCCTTTCCCGGGGCAAGGCGCGTAACGCAATAAGACACGCAAATAAAAAACGGGCGGCTCCCGCATGAGCCGCCCGCAAGGTACTGCAAGAACCGCGATGCTTACTTCTGTGCGATGGTCGCCTTGTTGCCCGTGCCCGTTTGCGTCACGACAGCCGTGTTGCCGTAGCCAGCTTGCGTCACCGATGCGTTGTTGCCCAGGCCAATCTGCGTGATCACGCCGACGTTGTTGGCGCCCGTTTGCGACGAGGTCGCGACGTTGCCGAAGCCCGCTTGCGTCAGCAGCAAGTCTTCATACGAGCCCGACTGCGAAGCCTTCGCCGTGTTCAGATCGCCGATTTGCGACGACACGATGTTCGATTCACCCGCGCTGTCCTGCGTCAGATCGGCCTTGTTCGACGAGCCGAGTTGCAGCGAGCTTGCCGTGTTGCCGCCGCCGAAGCGCTGTGCAACCGAAGCCGTGTTGTTGCTGCCGGTCTGGACGACGGTCGCGTGGTCGTTCGAAGCGTACAGTTGATCGACGTAAGCGGTGTTGAACGCGGCGCCCGACTGAACGATGTTGGTCGTCTCGTTTTGCGCGTTGATCTGATGCACGCTTGCGAGGTTCGGCAGGCTGGCGCCGCTCTGGTCGATGGTCGTGTGGTTGTTGCCACCGTTGGTCGACGAGACGTTGGCGATTTCCGCGCCGTTCTGCGTGATCTTGACCGTGTCGGCGTATTCGTTGTTTTGCTGAACCGACGTGTCGGTCACGCCGCCCGTTTGCGTCACGGTCGTGTCGTTGTAGCCGCCGCCCGTGGTTTGCACCACTGCCTTGCCGTGGTCACGGTCTTGCGAAATCTTCACCGTGTTGCCGATCGTGGCCGACTGCGTCACGGTGGCTTCGCCGCCGTCGATCTTGCCGTACTGCGTCGAACCTTGATTGATGGTGACGCTGTTCGAGCCGCCGCCCGTTTGCGAGATCGTCGACTTGCTGTTGGCGCCGTATTGGTTGACGGTGTCCTTGTCTTGCGACGCGTTGGTTTGCGTTACGTTGGCCGTCGAGTTCGTGCCGTTCTGCGAGATGCGGGTGGTTTCGCTGTGTGCGCCGTCTTGCGTGACCGTCGCGCCGAGCTTCGAGTTCGCCGCGCCGCTCAGTTGCTTGATGTCGGTGTCGTTGTTCGAGCCGTTCGACGACGTGACAGTAGCTTGCGCGTTGTTCGCGCTTTGCAGAACATTGACCGTGTCGTTGCTCGATGCCGTCTGCGTCACGGTAGCCGCGTTGCCGGCGCCGATCTGCGTCACGAAGGCTTTTTCGCCTACCGACGAGTTGTCGGCGAAAGCTGCCGTCGATGCCAGTGCTGCCAGACCCATAGCGATGATAGATGCCTTGACTTTCATTTTTATGCCTCGTTGATTTGATATTTTGAGTACTTCGATTAGTCACCCTAACGGCTGACGGCCCCTACCGTCAGCCGGCACGACTCCACCTACTCTCCTGCATCACACCTTACTGCGTTACCGCGGTCTCCTCTCACCCTGGCACTCGACCATGGCGTTCAGGCACCTACTTCATGAGGACCGAAGCCCTCGCGCCGCCCGTCTGCGTCACAGACACGCCTGCGCCGTTGCGGCTTTGCAGGATGGAAACCTCGTTGCCGGCGCCGTACTGCGTCACCTGCGAAGACATCGAGGAACCGATCTGCGTGACCGCTGCTGCATTACCGCTGCCGCTCTGCACCATGACCGAGCGGTTGTTCGTTCCGGCCTGATAACCGGCGTACTGGTTGCCGCTGCCCGACTGCGAAAGCGCCGTCCAGTTGTCGTTGCCTGCCTGCGCCATCGCGGCGGCGTTCGCCACGCCCGCCTGATTGGCGAGCAGCACGTTCTGTCCTGCCTGCAGGCCGACGATGCGATTGCCCGCGCCCGCCTGATTGACACGCGCCGTCTGCCCGCCGAAGCCCGGCTCCGAAGGACCGAAGTCCGAGATCGGCGAGAGGTCCGCCGCGAACACCGCGAGCGATGCACTCACGACCGCGCCGCACGCCGCGAGCAGCGCGATTTTCGGGGCGCGTGTCAAGGAACGCATTGACTTCATTTCAGTCTCCTCCATCAATGTGCCTTAACTCTTGGCCGCCGATGCGCTCGGCGGATCGATCTTCTCGGGGCTATACGCGGGATTGATCTGCTCCATCGTCGCGGCATAGCCCTGGTTTTCCTGCAAGTAGCGCTGCATGGTCGGGTCATACCAGTCCTTCGTGTCCTTGAGCGACCACGACTGATTGGCCACGCCTTGCACGATCAGATGCACGAGCGCCGATTCGATCGCTTCGTTCACGCACAACTGTTGCGGCTCGTTGCGCGTCATGCCGAGTTCGGCCTGCAACAGATCCTTGAAGCCGATGAAGCGGTACACGCCCGTATCGACCTGAATCGAATAGATGGTCTTGGTGGTCGAGACGCTGTTGAGAATGGTGCCGTTGCGAATATCCACGGCACGCAGGTTCACCGTCACCTGATCCACGCGATACTGCTGCGACGCCGAAATCCCCAGATACGCGACGCCCGCGCCGCCCGTGCGAATGTTCGAGTCGTAGCCGACGATGCCGCCTTCCAGCACGATGCTCGCCGGCGCCAGCGATCCGATCTGCGGAATCGCGCGGTTCTTGTCGTCGGGCGTTTCGAGCGCCCGCATGATCTTGCGTTCGGTGAGCAGGTCCTGGAGATTCTCGCGTTCGACCGGCGTGAACCAGCCCGAATCGCGCATGGCTTTCACGAGGAACGACGCGCCGCCTTGCGTCACTTGCGAGGAAAACGAACTGTCCGGCGACGGCTTGTATTGGCCCGTCAGATCGCGAAAGCCATACACGGCCGCGACGATGCGTCCCTTCGGCGGTGGCAGATGCGTGAGATCGCGGGTCACGCGCGTCGGCGGCGTGAGGGTTGCGTTTCCCGCCGAGGGCATCGGCGCGGTGACGCAACCGGTGAGCAGCATCGAGCCGATGACGGCGGCGCCGAGCGCGGCGCGCATCGCGGAAAATTTGAAGTTGTTCTTATTCATGACGATGTTCGAGCTCACTGTCCGTTGCCAACGACGAAGGTCGTCGATGCGCCCGTGGTCTTGTCCGTGGTCGTCACTTGCAGATTGCCGCCCGTGACTTGCGTGATCGCAATCGAGAAGTTGCCCGTATTGATCGTGCCCGGATGCAAGGTGCCGTCGGTGCCGACGATCGAGCTCGAAATCGACGATGCGACGCGCGACAGGATCGCCTGCTGAAGTTGCGTGTTGAACTGGTCGAGCGTGGACTGGCTGCTCGTGCCGAGATCCGACAGCGACGGGTCCTTGTACTTGTTCTGGGCGTTCGCTTCGTTGAGCAGGTTCGTGCCGTTCAGCGGATTGCCGCCGAAGTTCGGATTGACCGGTTCATAGACGAGCGAGGTGGCGTGTGCGGCGGCGAGCGTCGTCGAGAGCGCGCAGGCGAGCATCGCGCGTTTTGCGGGCGCAGTGATCTTCATCGTGAATCCCCGTGATTGGCCGTGTTGCTTTTTTTAGAGTTCGTCCGTCGCCATGTCGGCGTCGCGGAACAAGAGGCGCGATATGTCGGCCTGCATGACGTTCTGAAACGCGATCTGCGCCGCGTTTTCCGCCACCGGCTTCACATTGGAGCGAGCGATCGGCAGGAACGCCTGGAACACGCGGCGTTGCCCGAACTCGACCCACACGAGGCTGCCGTAGCGCGCCGAGGGCCGCTCGTGCACCGAGACGATGTAGCGCTCGGAGAGGGGAATCGCGCCCCATGCCTGCGCGAACCAGTTGTAGAAGTCCTGGCCGGCAAGCGTCACGGTGTCGGTGGTGACGACGCCGCCGAGCGCATCGTCGAGCGGCTTCTGACCGTTGACGTCGGCGCCGCGGGCACGCGGGGTATCGGCGAGGGTATCGCCCTTGTCGAGCGATGACGAACCATTCACCGTGCCGCGCGAGCTGAGAGGCGCGCCATTGGCGGCGGGCAGCGCGGTGCCGCGGTTCAGCGGGCTGGGCGTCGGCGTGCTCGGCAGCGAAATGAGCGGCTGAGCTTGCGCCGAGGTCGTCACATGCGTGGCGATGGCCGGCGCTTCCGCGTCCTGCGCGTGAGCGCCCGTGATACTTCCCCAAAACGTGATGCACACTGCGGTCGTTCGCCGGAGGGTTTTAAAACCCTTCTCGAGCGAATTGTTTTTATCTCGCTGCATGACTTCCCCGTAAGCCTCTGGCCGCTATGGTGCTGCCTTGAAGCGTTTGTTTTTATTCGTAAGACGGAACCGATTCTGATCGAGACGCGACGGCTTTTATGTTGTCGTCGCCACATTCGACTGAGGAAAGTCGCAAGAAATGAAATCGTGTTGGAAAGGCCACTCAAAGCCAGTTGAAAATCACTGTAAAGAAACGTTTGCCGATGCCGTTAATCGGTGCAGAGCGTGCCGAATTAGGGTTTTCCACAGGCAGCGCCGCTGACAGAATTGATTGCGACAAGAGATAACGATGGTTTTCAGCTACAGAGATATGTTGGTCACGCCGGCAGCAGTCCGGCATGGAGATGCGTTTGCCGCAATGGCGCGCGTTCAGGACGTGGACGGCCGCGAGCGCTCGGTGCAACTGCCAGGGGAATTCGATTGCGTGGAAGAAGCGATCAGGTTTGCGATCGCTTCGGGGTTCGAGTATATCGATGGGACTTGTAATTGAAGGGTTCAGCGCTGTCTGGACTGGCGGCGGCGCTAGCCGCTACCGCGCCTTCAACACCCTCAACCCCGAATCATTCAACGCATTGCCCACGCGCGCTTCGCTTTCAGCTGGCGCCTTTTTCGCTTCGCGAATCGACAGATACCGCAGGCAGCACACGCGCAAGAATGAGGCGAAGTTGGTTGGCATCTCGCCACGCAGTGCGATCAACTCGTCGTAGAGCTTCACCGCGAACTGACTCGTCGTCAGATTTTCGCGCTCCGCGATTTCCTGCAGCACATCCCAGAACAGATTCTCCAGCCTGACCGTGGTGATCACTCCGTGAATGCGCAGCGAGCGCGTGCGCGATTCATACAGAATCGGATCGGCGTTGATATAGACCCCGCACATGAGAAAGCCCTCCCGTGATTGCCGGTCAACCCTACTTCCGGGCGACTCGTCCAGCAATCGAGTCGGACCCGGAAGCGTGGCAGGCATTAGTGCATCCATTCAAACGCGGCGCGCGTTCATCTGTCCCGCGATGTAATCCGCCTGCCGGATCGCGAGCGTCACGATGGTGAGCGTCGGATTTTCCGCCGCCCCCGTCGTGAACTGGCTGCCGTCGGAGATATACAGGTTTGCAACCTCGTGGGTCTGGCCATGCTTGTTGCACACGCCGTCCTCGGCGCGCGCGCTCATGCGGGCCGTGCCGAGATTGTGCGTCGATGGATACGGCGGCACGCGATACGTCATCTTCGCGCCGGCCGCCTCGTACACGGCGCTGCCCTGCTTGTAGGCATGCTCGCGCATTGCTTGGTCGTTCGGATGATCGTCGAAATGGACGTTCGCCACCGGCTGGCCGTATTGATCCTTCACGTCCGAATTGAGCGTCACGCGATTCGTCTCGCGCGGCATGTCCTCGCCGACGATCCACATGCCGGCTGTGTAAGCGTACTGATCCATGGTCTGCGCGAAGCTCGGACCCCACGCGCCCGGATCCACGAAAGCAGCATAAAACGGCAGACCGAGCGACACCGTTTCCAGATGGTAGCCACCCGCGAAACCGCGCTTGGGATCGAACACGGCTTCATCCTCGATGATGCCCGCCATCGTCGTGCCCTTGAACATCTCGACCTTGTCTTCGAACACGCCGTAGACCGAACCCGTCGTGTGGCGCATATAGTTGCGGCCCACCTGTCCCGAGCCGTTCGCGAGCCCGTCCGGAAACTTGCTCGATTGCGAGTTCAGCAAGAGGCGCGGCGTCTCGATGGAATTGCCCGCCACCGCGACGACGCGCGCTTTCTGACGTTGCAGCTTGCCGCTCGCGTCGTAGTAGACGACGCCGCTCGCCTTGCCGCGCGCATCGTGTTCAATGCGCACCACGTGCGCCTGCGTGCGCAACTCCATGTGCCCCGTGGCCTGCGCGCGCGGCAGTTCGGTATAGAGCGTCGACCACTTCGCGCCCATGCGGCAGCCTTGAAAGCAGAAGCCACGCTGGAAGCAATGCGCGCGGTCGTCGCGCACGGTGCTGTTGATCGCCATGTGGCCGGTGTTGCATTCCTTGTATCCGACCTTCTCCGCGCCCGCCGACATCACCTTGAAGTTGTTGTTGCCGGGCAGTCCGGGGAAACCGTTGGTGCGCGTGACACCCAGCTTCTTCTCTGCGCGGTCGTAGTACGGGTTCAGCTCGTCGCGCGTGACGGGCCAGTCGAGCAGGTTCGCGTCCTTGATATCGCCATACGTGGACTTCGCCTTGAACTCCCACGGCTGGATGCGCAGGCTCGCGCCCGCCCAGTGCACGGTGGTGCCGCCCACCGTCTTGCAGATCCATGCGGGCAGATTCGGGAAGTCCTTCGCCACGCGCCACGACCCGGACGTCGTGCGCTTGTCGAGCCACGACAGCATTTGAAACGCGTTCCATTCCTCCGTCGAAAAATCGCTTTGCGTATGCGAGCCGCCCGCTTCCAACACCACCACGTCGATCCCTTTCTGCGCAAGTTCGTTGGCAAGCGTCCCGCCGCCCGCGCCCGAACCGATGATGACGACCACATGGTCGTCGCTCTGCTTGAACTGCACCTTGTTGCCTGCGTACATGTCTGTCTCCGCTGTGTCCGCTGTATCGCGAGAGTCGGCGCTGCTGCCTGCTCGCCCGATGTCGTTTCGATCCGCGCGCAATCAGCCGTCTTTCGGAATCGGTCCGCTTGCGGCGACCGGCGGGTCCGGCAGCCATGACAGATTGTTGAAGCCCTGATAGAGATAGCCTCCGTCTCCCTTCGATGCCCCATAGCCGAAGTGCGCATACGCCATCGCGTTGCTGTAGAGCGAGACGACCGCGGTGCTGCGAATGGTTTCGAAGAACGGTGTGCCGGCAAGCGCCGCGACATCCTTTGCCTGGTCCGCCGCGGCGCGTTTGGTCCAGTCGGAACCGGCGCCGGCATCGAGCTTGCCGATGCCATCGGCGAGTTGTTGACGCACTGCCGGATCGGCCTTGGCCTTCGCGTCGAGGTCTTTGACGACGAGCGCATACACGGCGTTGTCCAGCGTGGGATGCGGAAACACCTGGCGCGTGAACGCAAGCAACACTTCGTCCTGATGCGTGTCGAACCCTTGCAGTTCGAGCGCCCACACGCGGCTTGGCGCCAGGCTCGCGAACACCGAGGTTACGGCGAGCGTGCCGACCAGCACGCCCGAACCGCGCAGGAATTCGCGTCGTGTCAACGCAATTTTAGGCGGCGCGGCTTGCGTTTCCGAGTGCCGCACGCCCGCCTCGATGACGTCGCCCGCCCGCCGCGGCGCGACGATCGGAATGATCGTGTCTCGCATGTCTATCTCCTTGTGGGGTACTGCAACAGCTTATTTATGTGTATGCGCTGCTCGAAATCGTGTTACTGATAATGGCCGTGCCGCTCCAGCACTTCGATCTTGTATCCGTCCGGGTCCTGAATGAAGAAGTAACGGGCGATGAGCGCGCCGTCGTCGTCGCGGAATTCGCGCAGGTCGTTGGGCGTCATGCCCAGTTCGATGAGACGCTCACGCTCGGCCTTGGCATCCGCGACACTCACGGCGACGTGTCCGTAGCCATCGCCATGGGTGTAGGGCTCGGCGCGTCCCTTGTTCCACGTGAGTTCGATTTCAGCGTCGGTTTCGTCGTTACGCAAATAGACGAGCGTGAAGTCCGGGAAGTCCAGCCGGTGCGCCGTCTCGAGATTCAGCGCGTTCTGGTAAAAGCGCAGCGAGCGGTCGAGGTCCTGCACACGAATCATCGTGTGGATCAGCTTTGACATGGCGTCTCCTCCTTGTGACGCAAGTTTAGGGAGACGCTTGGGGTCAAGGTAATGCCCGGCTAAATAGCCGACTCAGGACTTGCCCTGAGAGGCGAATTGAAAGCCTGCCGCGCCGCCGCAAAAATTTTTGCGTGCGCTCTTGTGCATTGCGATGCCGCTCTCTATAATCCGCCGCTCCACAGGCTCGTAGCTCAGTTGGTTAGAGCACCACCTTGACATGGTGGGGGTCGTTGGTTCGAATCCAATCGAGCCTACCAACGAATGCATTGCATCAAGAAAAAACGCCGCGTATAAGAACGCGGCGTTTTTTTCGTCGATCAAAACGAGTGTTTTCAGTCCCAGCAGTTACGGAACGCGACAGCGGCGATCACCGGCACGGTGAGCACGAGCGGAATGGCGAAGTAAGGCACTTCCAAATCCACGACCCAGCTATAGATCAGCCAGCCGATACCCACGCCAAGCGTGCCGATGCCAACGAGCGCGGTCAGCACGTTGAGCATGACGGGAGACATCCGCTTCTTGGGCGTTTCCTTGGTCGATGGAGTTTCCATGATGGCGGCAGGCGCATTCGAACGCGCGACAGATAAACAAGTCGATTGTATACCCGCCTGCGAGCTGTGCCGACAAGCAGGCCGCAGCGTCAGCCCGCTGCCAGCCGCTGCACTTTTGTGACTGTCTTGAGCAGCGAGTCGAGCGGGACCGGCCGGCTCAGCAAATAGCCCTGCACCTTGTCGCAACCCGCCTCGCGCAGACAGTCCAGCTGCTCTGCCGTTTCCACGCCTTCCGCGACGACCGTCACACCGAGCTTATGCGCGAGCTCGATCACGCCTTCCACCACGATGCGCATCATCTCGTCGGTGGCGATGTTATCGACGAAAGACTTGTCGAGCTTCAGCACGTCGGGCCTGAAACGCGTCAGATAGTTGAGACTCGAATAGCCGGTGCCGAAATCGTCGATGGCAATCCGCACGCCCATCTCGCGCACTTTCGACAGCACGTCCTGTGCATCGTCGACGTTTTCGATCAGCGCCGACTCCGTGATTTCCAGCGTGACGTTGTTCGGGTCGATACAGCATCGCTTGATCGCGTGCCTAAGCACGGAGACGAGACGCGGATCGCGAAACTGTTTCGGCGATACGTTCACCGCCATCGAATGCACGGCGGGCATTGCATGCGAGAGTCGGGACGCCGCCTGCACGGCTTCGCGAATGATCCAGTGCCCCGCTTCGACGATCAAGCCGCTCTCTTCGAGCATCGGCACGAACGCGCCCGGACCGAGCAGACCGAGCAGCGGATGATTCCAGCGCAACAGCGCTTCCACGCCCACGAGCGTGCCGGAATCCACGCGATATTGCGGCTGGAAATGCAGCAGGAACTGGTTCTGGCGAATCGCGTTCAACAGTTCGGATTCGAGATGCGCGCGCGCCAGTTCGTCCTTCTCGCGCTCGCCGAACACGCGGAACGTGTTGCGGCCCGCGCGTTTGGCCGCGTACATGGCCATGTCGGCGCTGATGAAGAGCGACTCGGGCGAACTGCCGTGCTCGGGAAAGAGCGCCACGCCGATCGAACAGGTCATCGCGATGCTCTTGCAATCCATCGCTATCGGGCGATGACACGCAATGGCAAGCCGTCGGCACGCCCGCGCGATTTGTTCGTGATCGAACGCGCCCGGCAGGATCACGGTGAACTCGTCGCCGCCCGGCCGCGCGACGATTGCATCGGGCGGCAGCGCTTCCTGAATGCGCGAGGCCAGGGCTTTGAGCACGGTGTCGCCGGCGGTGTGGCCGGCGGTGTCGTTGATGGACTTGAAGCGGTCGATATCGACGAAGAGATAAGCGAACGGCTCGCCCGATGCGCAGCGCGCGTCGAGCGCCTCGACGATCGCGTTGCGATTATGAAGACCCGTGAGGCTGTCGATGTTCGCCAGGCGATGCAATTGCTGAAGCCGGTTGCGCTCCTCGGTGGCATCGACGCAAACGCTCACCACGCGCGACACCGCGCCGTCTTCGCTGACGGGATAGATATCCGCACGAACCCAGCGCGTGCGTTCCTCCGGCAAGCGCAAACGGAAATAGCTTTGCGCGGGCATGGCCGTGTTGACGGCGGCGCGCATCTGCGTGCGCAGCCCGGCGATATCCTCGGGATGCACGCGCTGCGACCATGCGGTCTCGTCCGCTTCGAGCGCGGACACGGGCATTTCCCACATGCGCTCGAATGCCGAACTCACATGCAGCAGTTCGCGGAAGTCGTGGCTCGCGGTCCAGAACACGGCATCGACGTGATCTTCCATGTCTTTCTGCACGCGCGCCTTGCCCCGCAATTCGTCGATGAGCGTGCGCTCCGCCGTGATGTCGCGCGACTTGCAAAGTACCGCTATCAGCTTGCCGAACTCGCCGTAGACCGGCGCGAAAGTGGAAGTCCACCAGCGCAGATTGCCGCGCATGGTGCAGCACGCGCCGGTAAAGGACGTGGATTCGCCGGCCTTGGCGCGTTCGAAAGCGCGGCGCGCGTCGGGGCCGTCCCAGAGCGCGAGCCAGTCGATGCCGACGACATCGTCGGCGGCGCGCGCTTCAATCAGGCGCTGGCCGACTTCGGAGATGCAGACGACCTTGCCTTCCGGACTCAAAAGCTTGATGCAGTCGTCCGCGATGGAGAGAAGACCATTCGAGAGCTGACGCGCGACGAAGGTTTGCCGGTGCGCGCGCTGCATCTGCTGGATCACGACAACCGCCGCGATGGCGATGGCCGCGAGCAGCAGGTTCCACGGCAGCGGAATGAAAGGCGTCACCGCGGCGACCAGCAAGACGCCGAAGAACGCGGCTCCAAACCCGTCCAGGCGCCGTGTGCATTCGACATAATGAGATTCGCCGGCCACGCTTTCGCCGATGATCCCGAGAAAATCAGACGCTCTGCCCTGCACCTTCGACCCCGTCCGCTGTTGCTGTTGCTTTTGGTTTATCTTACTGATGCATAACGGCGGGATCGGTAAATACTTTAGATGGAATGGAAAGCGCGCTCACTCGCGTTTCAACACCGACGCAATTTCCTTCGCCAGTTGCTCCGCCCGATAAGGCTTGTTCAGCAGCGTCACGTTGGGTCGCAGCACGCCGTCGCGCGAGATGATGTCGCGGGTATAGCCGGACGCGTAGATCACCGGCACCGGCTGCGGCTGGGCGAACGCCCATTCGGCGAGATCGGCACATTTCACCTTGCCCGGCATCACCACGTCGGTCAGGATCACGTCCACGCCGATTCCGCTTTCCAGCACGCTCATCGCCGCGTCGCCGCTTGCGGCCTTGAGCACGGTGTAATGCATGGCTTCGAGAATCGCGACCGTCGAGGAGAGCACGGCGACGTCATCGTCGACGACGAGCACGGTTGCGCTGCCCGTGTGCGTGGGAATGCTGCCCGCTTCGGCCGACGAGGTCTCGTCGTCGTAACTGCGCGGAAAGTAGATCTCCACCGTCGTGCCGACATCCACCGTGCTCGACACATGGATATGGCCGCCCGACTGCTTGACGAAGCCGAACACCATCGACAAGCCGAGCCCCGTGCCGTGTCCTTCCGGCTTGGTGGTGAAGAACGGCTCGAAGGCGCGTTCGAGGACATCGGGCGGCATGCCCGTGCCCGTATCGGATACGGAAAGACGCACGTACTCGCCGGGACGCAGGTCGTTGCCCTCACACGCGGCGTGATCCAGCGACTCGTTCGAACACGTGAGCGTGAGCCGGCCATCGCCGCTAATGGCGTCGCGCGCGTTGATCGCGAGATTGAGGAGCGCGTTCTCCAACTGATTGCGGTCGACGCAGAAATTCCACGCCTGTTCCGGCAACGCGGCGCCGATCACCACCGACGCGCCCACCGCGTGCTGCAGAAGTTCGTGCAACTCGGCAAAAAGCCGCTGCGGATTGACGACCACCGGCGAGAGCGGCTGCCGCCGCGCGAACGACAGCAGTTGCGAGGCGAGCGTCGCGCCGCGCTGCACGGCGTCCAGCGCAGCCTGAACGCGTTCGGGCACGCGCGGGTCGGTTGGCGGCAGATACTGCATCAATTGCAAATTTCCGCTGATGGCCTGCAGCGTGTTGTTGAAGTCGTGCGCGACGCCGCCCGTCATCGCACCGAGCGCTTCCATCTTCAGGCTTTGACGCAATTGCGCCTCGACCGCGGTGCGCGCCGCCACGGCTTCGGAAATCTTGTCTTCGAGACCGCGCGTCAGTTCCTTGAGGCTTTCTTCGGCGATCTTGCGGTCGTTGATATCGACGATCACGCCGGGAAACCGCTGTGGCGCTCCGGCTTCATCGTATTCGCAGCGGCCGGACGCGAGAATCCAGATCCAGCCCTCGTCCGGCGTGCGGATGCGATATTCGGCGCGATACGGCGCACCATCGCGCAAGGTCGCGGCGATCAGCGAAGTCACGCGTCCGCGGTCGTCCGGATGGATGATCTCGAGCGCCGCCTCGATCGGCAAGCCGGTTTCCACTTCCTGAAGCGAGAAGAGAAAAGTGCGCGCGAAACGTTCGTCGCCCTTCACGCGGTTTTGCGTGATTTCCCACACGAAGGTGCCGCGCACGGCGCCCGAATTCAACGCGAGTTGCAGCCGCTCGTTGGTTCCGCGAAACGCCGCTTCGGCCGCACTGCGATTGCGTTCGAGCAGCACGCGCTCGGTTGTCTCGACGACGACTGCAAGCACGCCCACCGGCACGCCTTCATCCGATGCAACCGGGCTGTAGTGCAGATCGAGCCATGTTTCGACGGGATCGTGCTCGCGCGCCAGCACGAAGCGCGTGTCGCGGTAAGTCAGCGACTCGCCGCGCATGCCCGAATCGATCACGTTACGGTTGAAGTCCGCCGCCTCGGGCCATGCCTTCTCGATAGCCATGCCGAGGATGCCCGGATGCCGCACACCCGAGAACTTCGCATAGGCTTCGTTGTAGACGAGCGTGCCTTCGTCGCCCCAAAGCAGGGCCATCGGCAATGCGTTGGGCAGCATGACCTGCACGACCGACCGCAAGACCGGCGGCCAGTCGTTGATCGGGCCCAACGGCGTTTTGCGCCAGTCGAAATCGCGTATGAAGCGCGCCGTTTCGCCGACCCATGAATCGAGTTGAGGGCGACCGAAAAAAGTCGAATCCAAATCGGGGAATCCTTTTCCTTTGAACGATGCGCGAAGGGCGCGCACCAATCCGACAGAGTAAAGCTAATTCGCGGCGCGCGAAATGTCGGAGTAGCGTGTTCGCAAGGGGGATGCCTGGTCTTCGACTCGAGGCTTGACGGTTTCGGCACAGCGCCGGTGCATCATTCTGGCTTCGGCTTTTTCACGGCTCTTATCTTGCCTGTGCGCCCGCCGCCGCAAAAAAAGCGCTCGCCGCCGTCCGATTCGAGTCCCGAGACGCCCACGCCTTCCGGCATGTCGAGCCGCTCGAAGACTTCGCCGGTGGCCGGGTCGATGCGTCGCAGTTCGCTCGCGTCGCTTTCCCACGTGGCGTGCCAGAGTTCGCCATCGACCCAGGTGACGCCCGTGACGAAGCGATCGGAATCGATGGTGCGCAGAATTTTGCCATCGCCCGGATCGACTTGATGGATCTTGCGCTCGCGATATTGTCCGACCCAGAGCGTGCCTTCTGCCCACGCGAGACCGGAATCCGCGCCACCGCCGGGAGCGGGAATGGTCGAGACGACCTCGCCGGTTTTTGGATCGACCTTTTGAATGCGGTCCTCGGCAATCTGATACAGATGCTCGCCATCGAAGGCCGTGCCCGCGTGCGCCGCGACCGCGAGCTTGCGTCGGGTCTTGCCGCTTTCGGGGTCGAGCGCGTTGAGGGCATCGCCCGAGGCGAACCAGACTTGCTGTCCGTCCCAGCTCACGCCGTGCACGCCTTCCACTTCGGGAAAAGGTCCGTATTCGCGGATGATCTCCGCCTTTGCGCGTTTCATGTCGCCTTCCTCTGCTCACTGGTTGATCGAGACTTCATGCTAGTCGTAGGCCAAACCAGCAGGGAGTAACAAGGCCGTCGTGAAACCGGGCAGGGGTGCGGTCATCCAGCGGCGCGCGCGTCCTTGTCCGTATGCCTGAACCTTGCCCGCCGCCGCGAGCGTCGTAAGCCCACGCTGTACCGTGCGCTGGCTCGATCCAAGCGCCAACGCAAGCGCCGAACTGGACCACGTTTGACCATCGGCGAGAACGGCCAGCAGCGTCGCGTAGGCGTCTTCCGTTGGCTGCGCCAGAACGACGACTTCATCTGCCCGACGCGGCGTCAGCGTGAAGCCGCGCGGCGTCGCGCTCACCGTTGCGAGCGATTGCAGCATCGTCCTCAAGCGCCCGATCTCGACCCGCAAGCGCGCCCGATGCGTGTCGTCGGCATGTTTCATGCGAAACGCCCGCACGATGAGCGTGTCGCGCGGCACGTCGTCCGGCCATGCTTCCGCAAGCGCGCGCGCCAGCGTGAAAAGCACCGGACGCGTGGCGAGCGCAATGGTCACGCCGCCTTCGCGCACGACATTGCGACACGCATCCACGATGAACGCAGCCGATGCGAACAGCGCCTCCACTTCATCGAGCCGCAGGAGCCGCGCTTCGCCTTGTGCGATACGCCTGGCCGCTGGCGCATCGAGCACGCTCGACGCGCTTTCCGCTTCGGCTTCGAGCGCGGCGATACCCGACCGATGCGCCGCCTCTCGCGCGCGCGTCAACGCTTCGCGCGCAGGCTGCGTCTCCACACGCCGTATCGCGATTGCCGCCGCAATGAGTTCGCGCGCGGCCTCCGATGCCGGTGGAAGACTTAAGGCGTCGAGCGATGCGAGCAAGAGCCGAGCATCGTCCAACCGGCCGAGCAACGCGAGCCTGCGCACCGCCAATATGCGTGCATGGAACGCGTTGACGTGGTCGCCATGCGCTTCGAGCGTGACGCGCGCGGCATCGAGCGCTTTCTGCGGCCACGCAAGATCGCGCGATGCCAACGCGATTTCCGCTTCGGCGACCACGCATCGCGAACGCGCAACCGCTTCCTTCGCGCCGAATCGACGCGCCGCGCTGCGCAGCAAGGTCTTCGCGCGCGCGAACTCGCCGAGTTGCGCCATGGCGATGCCACGCAGTGCGAGCGCAGCGGCGTCGTCGCGCAATGCAACACGATTGAGCGCGCCAAGGGGGTCGCCGGCCGCGAGCGCGCGCGCCGCCGCGTTGATCAGCGAATCCATGCCGCCTCAGATTCCCGCCACAATTGTCACTCCCCTCAGCTGTGCGTCCGGTACTAATCTAACACCGTGCATTTCGAAACCTTACTCGGGAGACAAGCACGATGACGAGTCATACGACAGGAACGCGCGACGACTGGCTGACCGCACGCTTGAGCCTTCTTTCGCGCGAAAAGGAACTCACCCGGCAAAGCGATGAACTCGCCGCGGCACGTCAGGCGTTGCCGTGGGTTCGCATCGACAAGACTTATCGCTTCGATACGGAAACAGGAAGTGCCACGCTGGCTGACCTGTTCGGCGGCCGCTCGCAGTTGCTCGTTTATCACTTCATGTTCGGGCCGGACTGGAAGGCGGGCTGCCCGTCTTGCTCCGCGATCGCGGATGGCTTCGACGGTTTCGCCATTCATCTCGCGCATCACGATGTCGCGCTGTGGTGCGTGTCCCGCGCGCCCATCGAGAAGCTCGCGGCCTACAAGAAGCGCATGGGATGGCACTTCCCATGGGCCTCCGCGCACGATGGCGACTTCAACTTCGACTTCAACGTGTCGTTCACCGAAGAGCAGCAGCGCGACGGCAGCATCGAATATAACTATGCGAAAAATCGCCACGCGATGGATCAGAAAGACCCGCCCGAAACCGTCAAGCAAGGCGCCGCCGATGTCGGCACGACCGCGCCCGCGTATTCGCTCGACAGACCAGGCTTGAGCGTCTTCGCGATGCAGGACGGCGACGTCTATCACACGTACTCGGCCTACTCGCGAGGTCTCGACAGTCTCTGGGGCATGTATCAGTGGCTCGATCGCGCGCCGAAAGGCCGCAACGAAACCGGCAACTGGTGGAAGCGTCACGACGAATATCCGGACTGACTGCGCGGGCATCGCGCCGGTTAGGCAGAGCGATGCACGCATAAATCGCGCGAATCGCGTAAACCGGTATGGCGTACGAATCCCGCCGCAAACGCCGTATTAATTACCCATTTTTTTCGGATTATTTTTCTTCCTCTTTCTTCTACCTTGCTAACGACGCGAAAGATTTCGCATTGTGAAGCGGCCGCTGAAAATCGCCGACAAAATCGCCGATATAAACAAACGACGAAGCGAGAAGAAGATGAAAAACGCGCTGACGGTCTCCATTTGCCTGCCCACCTGCAACCGGCCCGAACTGATCGTGCAGTGCCTCGACTCCTGCCTCGCGCAGAAGTATCCGCACATCGAAATATTGATCGGGGACGACTCGCGTGACGATCTCACGCAGCAGCTCATCGCCGCGTGCTACGCGCACGACGCGCGCGTGCGATATGTACGCAACGACGTGCCGCTCGGGCAAGCACGCAATGTGTCGAGCCTCTTCGAGCGTGCGACGGGCGCGCTCGTCATGCTGATCCACGACGACGACTATCTCGTGCACGACGCCGTCGCGCGGCTCGCGGCGCTTTGGGCGACGTATCCGCATCTGCAAGTCGCGTTCGGCGATCAATACGAGGTCGATGCCGAAGGTCGCGTCGATGTCCACAAAAGCGCGGCGCTCAATGCGGCGTTCCATCGAAAACGGCGCGCGCAAGGCATGCAGCCGCTGCCAGGACGAACCGGTCTTGTGCAAATGTTCCCCAACAATGGCTGGATGGCGCTCGCGGCGCTCGTGCGGGCAGTGGGGTATCGCGAGGAAGTCGGCGCGTGCTGCGATTACGTGTTCGGCGCGCAGTTGTGTCTGGCGGCCAAGCATGTCTACTATCTGCACGAATACGTTTCGTACTATCGCAAGACGACGGCTTCCGTGTCGCGCAGCACGCGCCGTTCGGTCAGCGCGGCAGCGTTTAGCGCCTACGAGTTCGTTTCGGCGATGACGCTCGATCCATCGCTCGAAGCGGCGCGCGGCATCGCGTTGCGCCGGTTGGCGCCGATCGTCGTTTCGCTGCACGCGAGGCACGATGCGCCGCTCGCCGCGCTGCGCGTCGCCTTCGAACATCCCGATGCCTATACGTATGGCGCAAGTCTCAGGCTCTACTATCACCTCATGCTGATCGTGCGCGCGCTCGTCGCCATGCGTAGCCGGCAGCGTTCAGGCACGCCACGTTTTCCCTGATGCGCTGAATGTCCGAGGTTTTCGCACGGTCGATCTCAAAGCCGCGCAGTTATCGGTAACCGTTTCCCTAAAGGCCATCGCGTTGCGGTCGTTATACAGGCGGCCGGTGACATTTCACTGGCCGCGTGGCAGGCGAGAGCATCCTCGCGTGCCGGCGCGCGAACAAGATGCAGCCACCTTTGGGACGAATATGTTTTCCACAATCAAGGGCCGCCTCGCCCTCGCCATGACTCTGCTGAGCATGCTGCTCATCGGCATCGGGCTGGTCGGACTCGTCGGCATGAGCAAGTCCAACGAGACGACCCACGACCTCTTCACGAATGAAATGCCGAGCGCGGTGTCGGTCGGCAATGCGGAAATGTTCATGGCGCGCGAACGTCTGAGCTTCGATCGCGCGGCGCTGAACATCGGCACGAACGCGGCGGACGAGGCCATCGGCCGGGGCGCGCTGATGCGCAAGACTTCCGACGACGCATGGACGAAGTACGCCGCCCTGCCCCAGGCTCCCGGCGAAAAGCAGCTTGCAAACAAATTCAACGAGCAGCGTCTGCAAATGCAGAAGCTTCTCGACGAAGGCTATGCCGACGTGCGCGCGAAGGACCAGGCGAAAGTCACCGCCGACGCCGCCACGATGCAGGCCGCGTTCAACGACTTCGCGAAGACCGGCGTCGAGTTGCGCAAGCTGCAGTTCGACCAGGCGCAAAGCGACTTCGACGCGAGCCAGGCGACCTTCGCCATGTTCCGCATGGTGTCGATCATCGCGATCGTGATCGGGCTCGCTGCATCGTCGTATTCGTGGTTCTCGCTGCGCCAGCGCATTGCGCGCCCGCTCGACGCCGCGCTCGAACAGTTCGGCGCCATTGCCGCAGGCGACCTGCGCCGCGATGTGCGCATCACCTCGAACGACGAAATGGGCCAGTTGCTGCGCGGGCTTTCGACCATGCAGGCGAGCCTCGTCGAAACCGTGCGTTCGGTGCGCTCGGGTAGCGAATCGATTGCATCCGCGACCAAGCAGATTGCGGCGGGCAACGTGGACTTGTCCTCGCGCACCGAGGAACAGGCGTCGGCATTGCAGGAAACCGCGTCGAGCATGGATGAGCTCACGGGCACGGTCAAACAGAACGCCGACAACGCGCGCCAGGCGAGCGTGCTGGCCGCCAATGCATCGGAGATCGCGGGCAAGGGCAGCCATGTGGTGTCGCAAGTGGTGACCACCATGGGCGAGATCAACCAGAGCTCGACGAAGATCGCGGACATCATCGCGATCATCGAAGGCATCGCGTTCCAGACCAACATTCTCGCGCTCAACGCAGCCGTGGAAGCGGCGCGTGCAGGCGAAGAAGGACGCGGCTTCGCGGTCGTGGCAGGCGAAGTGCGCTCGCTCGCGCAACGCTCGTCGGCGGCGGCGAAGGAGATCAAGGAACTGATCGATACCTCCGTCGAACGCGTGCAATCCGGCGCGGCGCTCGTCGATGAAGCCGGCCGCACGATGAACGACATCAGCAACGCCGTGCAACGCGTGACCGACATCATGGGCGAGATCGCGGCGGCATCGGAAGAACAATCGAGCGGTATCGAACAAGTGGCGCGCGCCGTGACGCAAATGGACGAAGTGACGCAGCAGAACGCGGCGCTCGTCGAGGAAGCGGCGGCAGCGGCGCAGTCGCTCGAAGATCAGGCGGGCGCGTTGCGTACCGCAGTCGAAATCTTCCGTCTGCATGACGAAGGCGCGCGCATCGCCGCTTGACCGTCTACTGGTTCACCCTGACGGCCCGCGTCTTCTCAAGGAAGCGCGGGCCGCTGCATTTTTTCGAAGCCGCTTTCAAGGACATAACCTGTGGTAATCGCCTCATAAGGCAAATTCAATAGACGGCTATCGCTGTTTTCTCCAGACTTCGGACGTCGGATCGATACACGATTCGCCCTCGATAAGAGCGCGCATGAAGCGCACAAGCCTCGGAGGAGACACGCTATGTTCCATCGACCCAAGGTCACCCGGTCGGTCCTCGCGCTCATGTGCGCGATGTCTTTCATCATGTATCTCGATCGCGTCAACCTGTCCGCCGCGGCAGGCCTGATTCGCGATGATCTTCATCTCAGCAATACCGATATCGGCTTCGTGTTCGGCGCCTTCGCCTACACCTATGCGATCTGCCAGGTAATCGGCGGATGGGTGAGCGATCGCTTCGGCGCGAAGACCACGCTCGTGCTGTGCGCGTCGATCTGGATCGTCGCCACGGTCGCGACGGGCTTCGCGGGCGGCGTCGTATCGCTCTTCTGCGCGCGCATGCTGCTCGGTGTCGGCGAGGGCGCGGCGCTTCCGGCGCAGGCCCGCGCGCTAGTCAACTGGTATCCGGCGCAAAAGCGCGGCTTCGTGCAAGGGCTCACGCATTCGTTCTCGCGCCTGGGCAATGCGCTGACGCCGCCGCTGATCGCGATTCTCGTCGCCTTCGCGTCGTGGCGTGCATCGTTCATTCTGGTGGGCGCGCTGACCGCGGTCTGGGTGCTGGTCTACGCGTGGTACTTCGCCGATAACCCGCGCAAGCATCGGCACATCACGGCCGAGGAAATCGCCGAGCTGCCGCCCGAGAATAAGGTGGCCGTGGAGAAGACCCGCGAGCCGACGCCGTGGGGACGTCTCATCAAGCGCATCGGGCCGACCATGATGGTCTACTTCTGCTACGGCTGGACAGGCTGGCTCTTCTTCACGTGGCTGCCGACGTTCTTCATGCACGGACGCGGCCTCGATCTCAAGAGCTCGGCGCTCTTTTCAGCGGGCGTGTTTCTCTCGGGCGTCGTGGGCAATACGGCGGGCGGCGTGATCTCCGACCGCATTCTCAAACGCACCGGCAACGTGGTCGCCGCGCGGCGCAACATGATCATCGTCGCATTTCTCGGCGCGTTGATCTTTCTCGCGCCCGTCATGGTGGTGAAGTCCTTGCCCGTCATGGCAGGCTGCATGAGTCTGTCGTTCTTCTTCCTCGAAATGACCATCGGTCCCATCTGGGCCGTGCCGATGGACATCACGCCCAAGCACGTCGGGATTGCGAGCGGGCTCGTCAATGCGGGATCGGCCATTGCGGGCATCTTCTCGCCGATCGTGTTCGGCTTCATCGTGGACCGCACCGGAAGCTGGACCTTGCCGTTCGGCGGCTCGCTGGGACTGCTTGCGGTGGGTATCGTGATGACGTTCTTCATGCGACCCGATATCGAACTCGATCCGGCGAACGATGCCGATTCCTCGTTGCGCGATGCCGAAGGGAAACTGGCATTCGCGGATCGCCGATGACGGACGGCGACGGCGTCTCGCGCTCGACACGCATGACGCGGCCGCGCCGTCGCCCTAACTAGGCTGCCCGAATCGCCTCGATGACCAGTTGCGTAGCCGGACTGATGCGCCGGTTACTGCGCAGGATCAACCCATAAGGCGCGAGCCGTCCACGCAGCGGCGTGGCAATGGAAGCGATGGTATCGAGCGAAGCGTAGTAGTCGGCAACCGAACTCGGCAGCACCGCCAACATATCCGAATCGCGCAACAGCGAAAGCGTCGTGAGAATGGAAGACGTCTCGACGGTGCTCACCGGCGGTGCGACGCGTGACTCCCTGAAAGTCTGATCGATGATCTCGCGCATCGGGCTCGGATGCGGCTGCACGATCCACGCATACCCCGCGAGCTCATCCAGTTTCGGGCGCCCGGTCGATTCGAACACCGGATGCCCGGGCCGCGCGACAATCGCCAATGCCTCTTCGGCAAGCGTTTCGAAACTCAAGTCGTTGGCGGGAAACCCGTAGGGAATGCGCCCGACCACGATATCGAGTTGGTCCTGCTGCAAGGCTTGCACGAGCACATCGCTGGTATCGATCTGCACGGTGATATGCAGACGCGGATGCGCGTCCTTCAACTGTACGATCACTTTCGTCAACAGCTCGGGCGCGGGCGCCATGACCGCGCCAATCCGCACCTTGCCGATATCCCCCGCTTCGATGGCCGCGAGTTCTTCGCGCAACTCGTCGAGGTCTTCGAACACCACGCGCGCATAACGCATGACCGCTTCGCCATATACCGTTGCCTGCATGCCGCGCGCATGCCGCACGAACAGCGACGCGCCCATGGTGTCCTCCAGTTCCTTCAACGCCTTGGTCGCGGCGGGCTGCGTCATGGCGAGTTCGTCGGCGGCGCTGCGCAGAGACTCTGTTTCGGAGAGCGCCATCATCAGTTGAAGATGACGCAAGCGCAGGCGTTTGCGGATGGTATTGGCAGGCGCAATCATGTCGGCGATAACCCTGTGAGCGCTTTCCCGCGATAACCGCAGGAAATAACCCGATGCAAATTATTCAATAGTCAGTTATCGCGCAGTTTCGCACACTAGCGTCACCCGAAACAGCCGCGCAAACCCTTCCTCGCGCGGCCTTCCATCAAACAAGAAGGAGACATTCGCGATGAAGATCAAGCATATCCGTGCACGCGTATTCGAATGGAAAGGCAAGGTCGTGCCGCCGCAAGCGCACTTCTGCACAAATGCCGTGGACATTCTCTACGAACGCGGCGACGCCATGGGCTCGTTCCGCTTTCACCAATGGCTCGTGGTCGAAGTGGAGTGCGACGACGGCACCATCGGCATCGGCAATTGCGCGCTTGCGCCGCGCGTGGCCAAGCAGATCGTCGACGAATATCTCGCGCCTATCGCCATTGGCGAAGACCCGTTCGATCACGAATACATCTGGCAGAAGATGTATCGGCGCACGCTTGCCTGGGGGCGCAAGGGTATTGGCATGGCGGCGATCTCGGCTGTCGATATCGCCTTGTGGGACATCATGGGCAAGGCGGTGAAGAAGCCCGTCTTCAAACTGCTCGGCGGACGTACCAAGGAAAAGATCTGGTGCTATGCCTCGAAGCTCTACAACAACGACGACCGCGACGTGTTTCTCGCCGAAGCAAAGAGCTATCTCGACGACGGCTTTACCGCGATGAAGATGCGCTTCGGCTACGGCCCGAAAGACGGCCCGAGCGGCATGGCGAAGAACGTCGAACAGTTGCGTCTCTTGCGTGAACTCGCGGGCGACGACATCGACATCATGGTCGAATGCTATATGGGCTGGACGCTCGAATACGCACGCAGAATGTTGCCGCGCCTGGCCGAATTCAATCCGCGCTGGCTGGAAGAACCGGTCATCGGCGACGATATCGAGGGCTATCAGGAACTGAAGAAGATGAACGTCATCCCGATCTCGGGCGGCGAACACGAGTTCACCATCTACGGCTTCAAGGACCTGCTCGAACGCCGCGCCGTGGACGTCATTCAGTACGACACGAATCGCGTGGGCGGCATCACGGCGGCGCGCAAGATCAACGCAATGGCCGAGGCGTGGTCCGTGCCGGTCATTCCGCATGCCGGACAGATGCACAACTATCACCTCACCATGTCGAGCGTGGCGAGCCCCATGTCCGAGTTCTTCCCGGTCTACGACGTGGAAGTGGGCAACGAGCTTTTCTACTACATCTTCGACGGTGAACCGCAACCGGAGAACGGCTATCTGCAACTCTCCGATGAAACGCCGGGCCTCGGCATCACGCTCTCGGACAAGTATCTGGATGACTTCAACATCATCGAATAACGCATGAACGATGGGCCAATGCAGCCCTCGACATAAAGAATTGGAGACACGCAATGGAAAGCAGAATAGAGGCGCCCGCGCTCGACGCGGTTACGTCGGAGCGCGCGACGAGCGTGCGCTGGCGCATCTTTGGCGTGGTGTTTCTCATCACGCTGATCAATCTCGTCGATCGCATCTCGCTTTCCATCGCGATGCCCACCATCGCCAAGGAATACGCGCTCTCGCCCGCCATGCAGGGGCTGATCCTGTCGAGCTTCTTCTGGTCGTATGCGCTGTTGCAGATACCGGGCGGATGGCTCATCGACCGCTACGGTCCGCGCAAGATCATCGCGGGCGCGACGGTGTTGTGGGGCATTTTCCAGACCTTGATGGGCGCTGCCGGCGGCGGTCTGTCGATGCTGTTCCTGCGTGTGGGTCTGGGCGGCGCCGAAGCACCGCTCTTTCCCGCCGGCAGCAAGCTCAATGCATTGTGGCTCTCGAAGAAAGAGCGCGGTCGCGGCGCCGTATTGATGGATGCGGGCTCGCCATTGGGCGCGGCCATCGGCGGGCTTGCAATCTCCAATCTCATCCTCGCGTTCGGCTCGTGGCGCATGGCGTTCGTCGTGGCGGGCATCGCGACCATCGCGGCGGGCTGGCTCGCATGGCGTTATCTGCGCGACGATCCCGCGAAGCATCCCTTCGTGAATGGCGCGGAACTCGCGCGAATTCGTGACGGCGCGGCCCCGGTCGCCGCGAGCGTCATCGCCGAGGAACCCTTGCCGCTGCGCTCGACCATCGCCATGTGCGTAGGCCGCATGAGCTGGGCGATGATCTTCTTCGGGCTCATCACGTGGGGACCGAGCTATCTGACGCAAGCACGCGGCTTGAGTCTTTCGCAGATCGGCGCGGCCACGTTCTTCATCTTCTTTTCCGGCGCTTTGGGCTCGCTGTCGGGCGGCTTTCTCTGCGATGCACTTTGCACGCACGGCTTCTCGCGCGGCAAGGTGGTCAAAAGCATGATCGCGCTGTCGGGCATCACGACGCTTGCCGTATTCGCCGCGCTGCCGACCATTCAGTCGCCGGTGAGTGCGGTCGCGGTGCTGTGCGCGGCGTCGTTCTTGCTGATGTGGGGTAGTCTCTACTGGAGCCTGCCTTCGTTGCTCGCGACGCCGGGGCGCGTCGGTCTGCTCGGTGCATGCATGAACTGCGCGGGCAGCGTCGGCGGCATCTCGATTCCGCTCATCACCGGCTTCATCCTGCAGCGTACCGGTTCGTTCGATACCGTGCTGCATTTCTACAGCGCCTGCGCGCTGGTGTATATCTTCGGCTCGATCGCCATCGATCTGCGCCGTACCCGCTAAAAAACTCAAAGGTTGATCCGTCATGAAACCTCGCATTGCTGTCCTTCTCGGCGACCCCGCCGGCATCGGCCCCGAACTCATCGCGCGTCTCGTTGCACGGCCGGAAAATCGCAAGCGTGCCGATCTGCTCATCATCGGCGACCGGCGCGAACTCGATCGCGGCATGGAGATCGCGCGGCAACGTTTCGATTACACCGTGGTGAACGATGAAGCCGCCGCCGCGCGCGATACCGACGTGCCTTCGCTCATCGACTTCCGCCTGCCCGACGACGCGCCTTACGAGCCCGCCGTATCCACGGAACGCGGCGGACGCTACAGCCTGGAAGCGTTCAAACAAGCCCTGCAACTGACGCGCGCGAACCGCACCAACGCCATGTTGTTCGCGCCCGTCAACAAGACCTCGCTGCACATGGCGGGCATGGACACGAACGACGAGATGGAATGGTTCGCGCATCAGCTCGACTATGCCGGCGCGTTTTGCGAATTCAACGTGCTCGATGAACTGTGGACCTCGCGCGTCACGTCCCACATTGCATTGAAGGACGTGAGCGCGCGGCTTTCTGACGAACGCATAGTCGGCGCGGTGCAGTTGATTCACGACGGACTCAAACGCGCGGGCATCGCGGCGCCGCGCATCGCGGTCTGCGGCTTCAATCCGCATAACGGCGACAACGGCGCATTCGGCCGCGAAGAGATCGATGTCATCACGCCGGCCGTGGAGCATGCACGCGCGCTCGGCTACGACGCGCAAGGCCCCTTTCCCGCCGACACCATCTTCGTGCGTGCACGCGACCAAAAGGTCTTCGATGGCGTCGTCACCATGTATCACGACCAAGGCCAGATCGCGATGAAGCTCATGGGCTTCTGGCGCGGCGTCACGGTGCACGGCGGCTTGCCGGTGCCGATCGCGACGCCCGCGCACGGCACCGCGTTCGATATCCACGGCAAGGGTTCCGCCGATGTCGGCGCTACACAGAAGGCCTTCGATATTCTCGTGCGCATGGCACAAGACCGCGTGAGCTAAGAGCCCATGATGCACGCCCATATCGATGCCTTGCGCGAGCGCTTCCTGCAAAGCGGCGACGATGCCGACCTGCCTGTCGTCGATGCGCATCATCATTTCTGGGACCTCGCGAACAACTATCATCCGTGGCTGCGCGATCTGCCGCGCATTCCGTTTCGTTATGGCGATTACGCGGCCATCTGCCATGACTTCCTGCCCGACGATTACTTTGCGCAGGCGGCGAGTCATCGCGTGGTCAAGACGGTGATGATGGAAGGCGAATGGGACGCGCGCGATCCGCTCGGCGAAGCGCGCTGGGCGAGCGCGCTCAATGCGCGCACCGGCCTGCCCAATGCAATGGCCGGACAAATCTGGCTGGATCGCGAAGACGTGCGCGCGGTGCTTGATGGATATCGTGGCTTGCCGCTCGTGCGCAGCGTGCGTCATAAGCCCAAGACCGTGCCGCGCGCGGAGCATCGCGCGGATTTCTCGGCAGCGGGTTCCATGCGCTGCGAGCGGTGGCGGCGTGGTTACGCGCTGCTCGCGGCATATGATCTGATGTTCGAACTGCAGGCTCCGTGGTGGCATTTCGCGGAAGCGGCCGAACTTGCGCGCGACTTTCCCGACGTGAAGATCATCGTGAATCACACGGGCTTACCGGCCGATCGCAGCGAGGAGGCGTTGCGCGCATGGCGCGCCGCGCTCGATACGCTCGCGCGCTGGCCCAATGTGTGGCTCAAGATATCCGGCATCGGCGAAGCGGGGATAAACTGGAGCGTGGAGCGCAACGGGCCGGTGGTGCGCGAGGCCATCGCGAGCTTCGGCGTCGAGCGCTGCATGTTCGCGAGTAATTTTCCGGTGGATAGCCTCGTCGTTTCGCTGGACAATCTTTTCAGCGGCTTCAAGGCGATGGTCGCGCACCGAACGCCCGCGGAAAGACTGGCCCTTTTCCACGACAATGCCAGCGCCCTCTATCGCATCTAAATTCAGGAGACAACAATCAATGGCAGCTCCCCTTTATCGCGGCGTGTTCCCCGTCGCGCCTACCATCTTCGACGACGCAGGCAAGCTCGATCTCGAAGGCCAGAAGCGCGCCATCGACTTCATGATCGATGCCGGTTCGAACGGCTTGTGCATTCTCGCGAACTTCTCGGAGCAGTTTGCGCTGACGGACGCAGAGCGCGATGCCGTGCAGCGCACCGTGCTGGAACATGTCGCGGGCCGCGTGCCGGTGATCGTCACGACGACGCATTTCAGCTCGCACGTTTGCGCCGAACGCAGCCGCGCGGCGCAGGACGCGGGCGCGGCCATGGTCATGGTCATGCCGCCTTATCACGGCGCGACTATCCGCGTGAGCGAGCGCGGCATTCAGGATTTCTACGCGAAGGTGTCGGACGCCATCGACATTCCGATCATGATTCAGGATGCGCCCGTCGCGGGCACGCCGCTGTCCGCGCCCTTTCTCGCGAAGCTCGCGCGTGAAGTCGAAAACGTGTCGTACTTCAAGATCGAAACGGCGCAGGCTGCGTCGAAGCTGCGCGAGCTGATCGAACTCGGCGGCGATGCCATCGTCGGCCCGTGGGATGGCGAAGAAGCGATCACGCTGATCCCCGATTTCGATGCAGGCGCGACCGGCGCGATGACGGGCGGCGGCTACCCCGACGGCATCCGCAAGATCGTCGATGCCTACGCTGCCGGCAACACCGACGAAGCCGCCGAGTTGTATCAGCAATGGCTTCCGCTCATCAATTACGAGAACCGTCAGTGCGGGCTTGCCGCATGCAAGACGCTGATGAAGGAAGGCGGCGTGATCGGCTCGGACGCGGTGAGGCATCCGCTTGCGCCGATGCATCCTAAAGTGCGCGAAGGCTTGCTCAAGGTGGCGCGAAAGCTCGACCCGCTGGTGCTGCGCTGGGGGCACTGACGCCGCTTTAATGGCCTGAAGTCCGCCCCTACTTTGCGCGGTCAATGAGCTGCCGTGCGGTCTCCGTCGCGAGATCCGCATGCAGCTCGGCCCACTTCCCGAGCAAGGTGGCGTCGTCGGTAAAGAAGATTGGCGGCTCGATCCAGGCTTGCACCTTGCCGTCTTTCGACGATGCTTCGAACACGCGCAGATCGGGGTCGTCGCTGACGCCCGCGCGAAGCAGCTCGCGAAACGACAGCGATTCGCGTACGCGCACTTCATGCACCGGCACTTCGCGAAGAATGGAGACGGCCGCGCGCGCGATGCGCAAGGCGCTCTCTCGTCCATCGGCCATCAAAAACACGGTGACGCCGCCTGGCGCCGACAACGCCAGGCGAAAGAGTGCAAGTCTGCATCGTTCGCTCAGGCGCGTGCTCATCGAACGGGTTCCATGCCATGACGTTGCATGACAGCGCCGGCTTCCGGAGAACTCAGGTAAGCAAGAAGGGAGCGCGCGAGCACGGGTTCGCGCGCGGCCGTGCACACGGCGCCCTGAAATACCGTGAGCGTCTGAATGTCCGCGGGCAACGGACCCACTACGTCGATGCCCGCGACGCCGATCAGCTCGCTCATCTGCTGAAAGCCCAGCTCCACTTCTCCTTGCGCGATAAGTCCGCCCACGGCCACGCCGGGCGGCGCCTGCACGATACGCGACGACACCTCCTGAAGCACGCCCCAGCGCTCGAACAGCCGCATGAGATACGCGCCGCTCGGCCCGGTCGAATAGCCGATACTGCGCGCGGCCAACACTGCGTGACGCACGGCGCTTTCGTCGTCGATGGAGGGATGCGGCGCGCCCGCCTTCACCGCGACGGCCACGCCCGAACGCGCGATATCCACGCGGCTCGCCGGATCGATACGTCCCGCTTCGGCAAGACGCTCGATGGCGTTCGCGGCCAGCACGACGATATCGAACGCCTCGCCTTCCTCGATACGCCGCAACGCCGCCACGCCGCCCGTCGATTCGATCGCGACCGGCTGCGCGAATGCGCTTGCATAAGCATGGGCGAGATCGGCTAGCAGATGCTTCGTCGCCATCGACGAGATGCCGGTAATCGTCGTTGCCATATCAGTCGATGTAGCGCAGGCCCGCGCGTTGCAGCGGCTCGCGCATGTTGTACATGTCGAGACCCAGCACGCCGCTCGCGAGCTTGTCGCGCTTCTCTTCTTCCAGCGCCTCGCGCGCGCTCGCCTTGTCGAGCACCTGTCTCGCCGATGCAGCCGGCACCACGACCACGCCATCGTCATCGGCGACGATCACATCGCCGGGAGTAACCCATGCGCCCGCGCAGACCACCGGAATGTTGACCGAGCCAAGCGTCGCCTTGACCGTTCCCTTCGACGAGATCGCGCGGCTCCACACGGGAAAGTTCATTGCGGTCAGCACACGCACGTCGCGCACGCCTCCGTCGATGACGAGCGCACGCGCACCGCGCGCCTTGAAACTCGTCGCGAGCAAGTCGCCGAAGAAGCCGTCGGTGTTGTCGGTGGTGCAGGCGGCCACGACGATATCGCCGGGCTGAATCTGTTCGGCGGCGACGTGCAGCATCCAATTGTCGCCGGGTTGCAGAAGGACCGTCACCGCCGTGCCGCTCACCTGAGCGCCCGCATAGATGGGCCGAATGTACGGCTTCAACAGACCGACGCGCCCCATGGCTTCATGCACGGTCGCCGAGCCGAGCGCGCCGAGTTTGGTCGCGGCCTCTGCGTCCGCGCGATCGATGTTGCGATAAACCACTCCGAGTTCGACCATGTTCAACGTTCCTTTGACTTGAGCGCCGTATCGAGGCGCGGATACACACGGCGCGCGTTGCCTTCGTAGATCTTGTAGCGCGCTTCGGGTTCGATCTGCGCGGCTTCGACATAGCGCTTCGTATCGTCGAAATACTGTCCCGTTTGCGGGTCGATGCCGCGCACCGCGCCTATCATCTCGCTCGCGAAGAGGATGTTGTCGACGGGAATCACACGCGTCAGCAGGTCGATTCCCGGCTGGTGATACACGCAGGTATCGAAAAAAATGTTCTTCAGCAAATGGTCTTCGAGCAGCGGCTTTTTCAGTTCCTGCGCCAGCCCGCGAAAACGACCCCAGTGATAAGGCACCGCGCCGCCGCCATGCGGAATTACGAAACGCAGGCTCGGAAAGTCGCGGAACAGGTCCGAGGTCAGGCACTGCATGAAGGCGGTCGTGTCCGCGTTCAGATAATGCGCGCCGGTCGTGTGAAAGCACGCGTTGCAACTCGTGCTCACGTGGACCATCGCGGGAATATCGTACTCGACCATCTTTTCGTAGATGGGATACCAATAACGATGGGACAGCGGCGGGCTCGTCCAGTGACCGCCGGACGGGTCCGGGTTCAGATTGATGGCGACATTGCCGTATTGCTCGACGCACTTCACGAGTTCGGGAATGCACGTCGCCACATCGACGCCTGGGCTTTGCGGCAGCATCGCGGCGGGGACGAAGTGATCGGGGAACAACTCGCTCACGCGAAAGCACAGCTCGTTGCAGATCGCGGCCCATGTGCTCGACACGTCGAAGTCGCCGATATGATGCGCCATGAAACTCGCACGCGGACTGAAGATGGTGAGGTCGAGCCCGCGTTCGCGCATCAGGCGAAGCTGATTGCTCTCGATCGACTCGCGCAATTCGTCGTCGCTGATACGCAGTTCGGAAACCGCCGGCCTCTCCGAAGGATTGTTGATGCCGGCGATCTGCCGGTTGCGCCACGCTTCCAGCGCCTTGGGCGCGGTGGTGTAGTGGCCGTGAATGTCGATGATCATCCTTGCTCCAGAAACTAGTGTGCAGCGGCGTTCGTTTGCGGCGCGGGTTCGCCGGCGCGCGTTTTCTGCGCGACGAGGATGGCGACGGCGGCAAGCGTGGCGGGCACGGCGAGCATCGCGAGGATCGCGCCGAATTGCCAGCCCAGACCGAGCAGCGCGCCGCCGATCGCCGAACCGAAAATGCTGCCGAAGCGTCCCATGCCGAGCATCCAGCTCACGCCGGTGGCGCGCGCCACGGTCGGATAGCGTCCCGGCGCGAAGGCGTTGAGGCCGGTCTGCGCGCCGCTCATGCAAAAACCCGCGGCGAACACGAGCACGGCGAGCGACGACGACAACGCGCCGATCCACGCAAGCCCCAGCACGCACACCGCGCCGCCGAGATACGCCGCGCTGATGACAGGCGCGGGCCGCGTCTTGTCCATGATGAAGCCGACGATGATCGCGCCGATGGTGCCGCCGATCTGGAACATCGCCGTGATGTTGGCGGCGGCGGAAACCGTGAGACCCGCATCCTTCATCAAGGTGGGCAGCCAGCCGGTCAGCAGATAGATC
This sequence comes from Caballeronia sp. LP006, assembly GCF_031450995.1. Classification (NCBI taxonomy): domain Bacteria; kingdom Pseudomonadati; phylum Pseudomonadota; class Betaproteobacteria; order Burkholderiales; family Burkholderiaceae; genus Caballeronia; species Caballeronia sp. LP006. Next base: position 1,164,993 of record NZ_JARTVW010000003.1, read on the forward strand.
ACGAGCAGGCCCATGAAGTACGTGACCCACAACGCGGCGGTCATGAAACCATAGCCTTGCGAGAACAGCACGCCGATAGGCTTCTTGGTCGGCAGCGGCGGTTCCGTCGATACGAAGACTTCATCGCCCTTGAAGCGCTCGCCGCAGACACGTCCGAGCACTGCACCGATCCGTTGCGAGGTCGCGCCACGCACCGACATGAGACGCGCCGATTCGGGCAGCAGCCAGATTTGCAGCGGAATCAACACGAGCGGCAACGCGCCGCCGAAGATCAGCACCGAGCGCCAGCCGTGCTCGGGAATCAGCCAGCCGGCGACGAAACCGATCAGCGCGGAGCCGAGGTTGAAGCCCGTGAACATGATGGTGATGAGCAGCGAGCGCTTGCGCTGCGGCGCGTATTCGGAGAGCAGCGTCGTGGTGTTGGGCATGGCCGCGCCAAGACCGATACCGGTCAGCAAGCGCAGGAGCGCCATCGACGAGGGCGAATTGGTGAACGCCGTCGCGATGGTAAAGACGCCGAACAGGAACACCGAGGTGATCAGCACCCACTTGCGGCCGATGCGGTCCGAAGCCGGTCCCGCCGTCAACGCGCCGATCACGAGTCCGATGGGCGCGGCGCTCATCACGAGTCCGAACGCGGGCCGCGAGATGTGCCAGTCGCCGATGATCGAGGGCGCCACGAAACCCATGATGGCGACGTCCATGCCGTCGGCCGCGACGACGAGAAAGCACAGCGCGACCAGCAACCACTGGTACGCCGAGATGGGCCGCGCGTCGATGAAGCCCTTGATGTCGATGGTTTTACCGCTGTTCATGTTCGTCTCCGTGTTGCATCGTTTTGGCCGTCAAGCCTTGTTCTTCTCTTCTTTGTCCCAGGCGAGATTGCCCGCGCCCTTGCCCGCCACCGAGTAGAGCGCGCCGGGCGCATTGCGCGTCTTCTGGAATTCCTCGAGCGTTTCGCCGCGCATCGCCGCATAAATATGCAGGTTCGAGATGCCCGTCACCGCGCCCAGCTTTTCGAGCATGAAAAAGATCACGCCGTAGTGAAGAAGACCGCGCCAGTCGCGGCGGCGCAGAAGATCGCGCTCCTGTTCGCTCAGACCCGCTGCTTCGTAGCTCGCTTCCTCGTCGGCCTTGAACGCCTCGCGATGCGCGGGCTCGACCATGCGATGCAGATAGTCGTTGATGCGATAAGCCCGCACCGCCGTTTCGATGCTGAACGGATACGTGCCTTGCAGCTTCTCGACATCGGTGAGTTGCACGGCCATCTTCTGGCGATGACGTTCGAGTATCGCGGGTTTCGTCTCGCTGTCCTCGCCTTCGTAGATGGCGGTCGCGATACCGGCCATCGACGGAAGGTAGTAGCTGCGGTGCCTGCACACGACGTTGTTCGACAGCGCGCCGCGCATGGTCAGCCACATGATCACTTCAGCGCCTTCGAAGCCGCCGAGTTCCGCGTATTCGGCGAGCGTCATGTCGGCGAGTTGCTCGGGGTCGCGCTCGAAGAGATCGAGGAAGCGGTGATCCCATTCCGTGTTGTTGAAGCCCGCGCGTTCGCCGTGAACCTGATGCGACAGGCCGCCCGTCGCGATGATCGCGACCTTGAGGTCTTCCGGATAACTTTCGATGGCGCGGCGCAGCGCCTGACCGAGCTTGTAGAAACGCCGCGCGCTCGGCACGGGCAGTTGCAGCACGCCCATTTGCAGCGGAATCAGTTGCATCGGCCAGTCGGGCTTGTGCGGGGTAAGCATCGAGAGCGGTGAGAAACAGCCGTGATCGAGCGGCTTGTTCTGGAAGAACGACATATCGAACTCGTCGGTCACGAGCGAGTTGCCGATGTGCGCCGCGAGCGCGGGATGCCCCTTGATCGGCGGCAGATCGCGCGCGCCGCCGCCCTCGTCCGCGACGCGCCATTCCGGACCGACGCCGAGCGCGAAGGCCGAGTAGTGATCGAAAAAGAACGACGTGATGTGGTCGTTGTAGATCGTCACGACCACATCGGGGCGCTTCTCTTCGAGCCACGTGGCGAGCGGCGCGAAGTTTTCGAAGATGGGAGCCCAGACCGGGTCGTCACGCTTGTTCTTGTCGAACGCGAAACCGATGGTCGGGGTATGCGAGGCAGCAATGCCGCCGATGATGCGAGCCATTGTGATGCTCCTTCGGGTGCCGGGCGACGCGTTACGCGTCCATCGGCAGCGGTGTCTGGTGCGGAAAACTGAATGGAAGATAGCGGCTGGCGGTTGCGCGGGAAACTACGCGTAAACCATGAAGATGGGCGCGATTCGATACGTCCGACGGCGTTCGATGCCTTTGCTTGCTGGGGTTTGGCGAGCGATCGGCTGGCTGCGTGATGCGGCGTCCGATAAATAAAACTGATGCGTGAAGAAGGAAGACGCAAGGTCGCCCGACCGCCCGCATGTTCGCGGACGGATTGGCACGAACATGCGCGATCTAGGCCTCGTGCGCGAGGCGCGAGCGCAGTGCGATGGCCAGCGGGAAAATGGCGATGGCCGTGAGAGCCGTGGCAAGCGTGGCGCCGTGCACGCCGATCCGGTCGCCGAGGAAACCGTAGATGACCGGCGAGATCGCGCCCGACGCAATGGTGCCGGTATAGAAAAGCGCAAAGGCCCGCTCGGCTCCGTCGAGTGGCGCCAGTTCCGGCACGGTGCCGTAGAGCACGGACGAGGTGCCATTGAGCATCACGCCGAGGAGCGGCAACAAGACCATCGCGACGCTCAGCGGGCAGAGCATCACCGCGACGATGCAGGCCGCCGTGCCGCCCTCGGTTGCGAGCACGGTGCCGATCACGCCCAGCCGCGCGCCGAGCCATCCGCAGGCGAACTTGCCGGCCGCGCCGCCGATGAAAACCAGCGCGAGCGCCGTGCCCAGCATCGGTGGAGAGATGCCCTTCTCTTTCAGCAAGAACGGCAGGAACGTCAGCAGGCCCATGCGGACGCTGGTGTCGAGCACGCCTATCGAGAGCAGCATCGAAAATCCTCGTCCTGAGCCGCCGCAGTTGCCGCTGGATTGCGCATCGGCGGCCGGCGTGCTTCTCGGTACGACAGGGAAGAAAAGTGCAATGGATACAGCGACGACGCAACCCAGGACCGACATGATCCAGAGCGCGTGACGCCAGGGCATGAGCGTAACGAGAAGAGAGATTGCGGCCGGCAATGCCGATTTGCCGAGATCGCCGGAGAAGTTGTAGACGCTCAAGGGGCCGCGCGCGCGGCGGCCATAGACGCGCGACACCGCGCCCGATGCAATGGGATGCTGCGTGCTCGACCCGCTTCCCGATACCGCCAACGCCACGCACAGACCGAGCAGGCTTCCCGACATACCCGCGAGCGCGTAGCCACCGGCTGCGAGCAACGTGCCGAGCGCAAGCGTCGCCCGGCTGCCAAGCCTTTGCGCCAGACGCCCGGCCGGTATCTGGAGACTCGCCATGGTTCCGGCATAGACGCCGCGCAGCATGGCGAGCGCGCCATACCCCAGACCGAAGTCCGCCTGCCACACCGGCAGCAACGCGTAGATCATGTCCGTGTAACCGTCGTGCAGCGCGTGTGCGACGCAGGACAGCCAAAGCACGCGCGAAGGTAGAAGCGCGGTCCGGTCGGTTTTAAGCAGAGACGGCAAGGAAAACGGAATAAAGCGCATGAGTGTCCCGGACGACGGCGTGACGAGGCCTAAAAGACAATTTTATGACTCGAGGAAGGCGCCTTCAATTGACGTAAGATCGCGTCAATGGAGAGATAAAGTCACGCCATGGACGAACCAGCAAATCTGGCGCAGGACCGGGACAGGCTGCCGCCGCTCAATGCGTTGCGCAATTTCGAAGCGGTCGCCCGGCATGGAAGCTTCGCCGCGGCGGCGGCCGACCTGCATGTCACTCATTGGGCGGTCGGCAAGCAAATACGGCTGCTCGAAGACTGGTTCGGCGTGCCGTTGTTCGAGCGGCGCGCGCGCGGCGTTCAACTTACCGATGAAGGCGCGGCACTCCTCAACGACGTGAGCAGCGCGTTCGAACGTCTCACACGCGGAGCAGCGCGCCTCAGGCACGACGAATTCACGCGCCGCGTGTCCGGCGTCGTGCGCGTGAACGCGCTGGCGAGCTTCGCGTTGTGCTGGCTGCTGCCGCGTCTCGCCGACTTTCAGGCGCGCTTTCCCGATATCGACGTCAGGTTGTCGACCACGTCGCGCAAGTTGCGGTATATCGGCGATGCCTTCGATATCGGCATACGCTCGGGTCACGAACAAGGTGCGGGCGTCGTATCGCGCTCGTTGATGGCCGATGTGCGCCTGCCGGTGTGCAGCCCCGCGCTGCTGCGTCAGCGTCCCATAGCAAGCGTCGCGGATCTGCGTCATCACGCGCTGCTGCATTCCGCCAGCACGCGCACGAGTTGGTCGTCGTGGCTCAAGGAGGCGGGCGCGGCGGACTTGCGCGCGGCCCGGCATGTCGAGTTCGAGCACACATATCTGCAACTCGCTGCTGCAGCGGAGGGGCTCGGCGTGGCGCTCGCGTCGTTGCCGCTGATCGGACGCGATATCGCCGAAGGCCGACTCGTATGCCCGATCGCGGCGCCGGCGTGGCGCGCGGCCGATTACACACTGGTGATCAACGCAGACCGCGTCGGGGATGACGCCGTGGTTTCCTTCGAGAAGTGGATCATGGCGAGCGCGGGAGGTGCCGGAAGTTAAAGAAGCGCGTCCCATCGTCCGATATATTGAAGGCCGGCGTGATGGCAAGCGGTCGCTTCAGAGACCAACTTTTCAGACGAACGAAACATGATCAAAATTCACGAGGCGGGACAGCCGGCAAACGGCCCCGTTCGCTGCGGTGGCTGCAATAGCCCCGAAGTGGCGCAGATCGAAATGGCCTTTGCGTTTCAGCCTATCGTCGACGTGCGGTCGGGCAGTCCCTATGCCTACGAGGCGCTCGTACGCGGGCCGAATGGCGAATCGGCGGGTTCGGTGTTGTCGCAGGTCGACGACTCGAACCGTTATAACTTCGATCAGCGTTGCCGCACGACTGCAATCGAGCAGGCGGCAAGCATGGGCATGGACAGCTTTCTGTCGATCAACTTCATGCCGAACGCGGTTTATCAGCCTGCGGCATGCATTCGCAGTACCTTCGAGGCCGCCGAGAAACACGGCTTCCCGGCGAATAAGATCATCTTCGAAACCATCGAAGGTGAAAACATCATTAGCCGTTCGCATCTGGTGCAGATCTTCCGCGCGTATAAATCGTTCGGCTTTCAGACCGCGATCGACGATTTCGGCGCGGGTTATTCAGGGCTCACACTGCTCGCCGACTTTCAGCCGGACTTGATCAAGCTCGACATGGCATTGGTGCGCGACATCGACACCGACACCGTGCGTCAGCGGATCGTTGCCGGCGTCTTGAAGATTTGCAGTGATCTGGGAATTCGCGTGATCGCGGAAGGCATCGAGACGCAAGGCGAGCGCGATTTTCTGGAAGCAGCCGGCGTGAGCCTGATGCAAGGCTATTTGTTCGCCAAGCCCTCGTTCAAAGAGATGCCCGCGATTGCCAATGTGCGTTAATGCCGGGTGCAAAATGTTGAAAGCCGCGCTTGGGACGTTGCTAATCGTTTTGGCGGGATGCGCGGTGCCTGGTGCGCCGGCATCGCCGGAGAATAGCGTTGGAGCCGAAGGGTCGGCCACCCAAGCTCCGGCATCGACTGATCATTCACATTCAGAGCGTGTCGAGGCGCCGCGCAGAAATCCGAAGATGTATGGGCCGCCAGGCGAGTGATTGGTGTCGGGCTCACTACGCGTCGGTCCGCTCGACTACGAATCTGCAGAATCGGCCATGCCATTTGAACGGGGCATTTGGTTTTGTCCCCCGACGCTTTGCGCTACGCCGCCCGCGCTCCATTCCCGCTTAACCACCCATCAACGCATCGTCGTCTTGAGCAAATCGCCTGCGGTGCTCAACATGCCGCTCGCAATCTTGCCCGAGTCGATCTTGTAGGTTCCATCACGCAGAGCCGCCTTGATCGATTCGACCTTCGCCGTGTCGATGTCCGCGCCGCCCGTGACTTGCATAGACGACAACGAGGACAACGTCACTTTCGAACTGGTTGCGTTGGTCGCGCTGGTTTGCTGCACGCCGCCCGTAGCCTGCACATCGCGTTTGCTTGCTACGCGAAAGGTGTCGGATTGGAGTGCGGCGGGCGTGTTGTTCGATTCGATCTTCATGGCTTCGGCTCCTTGTCTGTTGAGTTCTTTAACGGAGTGGGGCTTGAAATCTTTACCAAGCCCGGCGGCCTGCCGACACCCTCGCAACCTCGTCCAGCCCGCAAAGCCTTATCCAGTAAGCCTCCCGTGTATTTGCAACAAATTGAAACAAAGTGTGAGGAATCGCACATAGACCGGACTTGGCGTCTGCGAGGGCAAGAAATTTCTTAAAATACTAGACGACTGGTCTACTATAAGCTAAAGTCCACCCATGCCTACCGCAAACACATCAGAAACCGTCGACGTCCGCGAAAACATCATTACCGTCGGTCAACGGTTGATCGGCGCCAAAGGCTTTTCCGCCGTCGGCCTGAATGAGATTCTCACGGAAGCCGGCGTGCCGAAGGGCTCGTTCTATCATTATTTTGGCTCCAAGGATGCGTTCGGCGTGGCGCTCCTGGAACGCTATTTCGAGGACTACCTGAACGACCTCGACCAGACGCTAGCGCAGCCCGGACTGAGCATGGCGCAGCGGCTGACGAACTACTGGAGCATCTGGCAAGAAACCCAGTCCTTCTTCGATTGCCAGGGCAAATGTCTCGCGGTCAAGCTCGGCGCCGAAGTGGCGGACATGTCGGAGGCCATGCGCGCCACGCTGAAGCGCGGCACGGCGGGGATCGTTAGCCGTCTTGCAAGTGCAATCGAAATCGGTGTGGCGGAAGGCTCGCTTTCGATCGAAGGTGATCCGCAAAGCGTCGCGCAGAGCTTGTATCAACTGTGGCTCGGCGCCAGCATCATGGTGAAGATTGTTCGCAACACGCAGCCGTTTGAAGTGGCGACGACGACAACGCAGCAGATCTTGCGACTTGCTCCCTGACGAAGCAGGGAGCGAGGTGCCAGCACTTCTTTAGAGGTGCTTTTTTTGAAGCATTTACTAGACGACTGGTCTACTAACCCCATCAACCTTCTTTACGGTTTCGCCTTACTCACCCACGGAGATGCAACATGAAAGTGCTCATGGTTCTGACCTCGCATGACCAACTCGGCAACACGGGCCGCAAGACGGGTTTCTGGCTCGAAGAGCTGGCCGCACCCTACTACGCCTTCAGGGATGCGGGCGCGGAAATCGTGCTGGCATCGCCTAAAGGTGGTCAGCCGCCGCTCGACCCGAAGAGCAACGAGCCGGCCAATCAGACCGAGATGACACATCGTTTCGAAGCCGATTCGCAGGCTACCGCGCAGCTTGCCAGCACGGTAAAGCTCGATCTCGTCTCGCAAGCCGATTTCGATACCGTGTTTTATCCGGGCGGTCATGGTCCGCTCTGGGACCTGGCCGAAGACAAAAACTCGATCGCCCTGATCGAAGCCTTCTTGGCCGCTGGCAAGCCTGTCGCGCTGGTCTGCCACGCACCTGGCGTGCTGCGCCATGTCCGCACGCCGGAGGGCGCACCGCTTGTCGAAGGCAAACGAGTCACGGGCTTCACCAACTCCGAGGAAGCCGCGGTCGGACTGACCGATGTCGTGCCGTTCCTCGTTGAAGACGAACTCAAGGCGAAGGGCGGCATCTATTCGAAGCTCGAAGACTGGGCACCTTATGTCGTCACCGATGGCCTTTTGATTACCGGGCAGAACCCGGCTTCATCGTCGTCCGCTGCGGCGACGTTGATGAAGCACTCGGCGCTCGCGCAATAACCGACGTTGACGTTACCGGCGCGCGCGGCCATTGGGCGGCCGCGCGCCATGGAACCCACGCTCGTGCCAGGACTTGCGATGCACGGGCAAATTGCCGGGCGCGTGAGCTCGTCGATCCCACATCACGAAACCAGCCCGCGTGTCGTGAGAAATCCTGCTGCGTGGCAGCATGCACGCGTTGCACATAGCCCCGGTGCGTTTCTCATCGCGGAATTTTCTCTCCAACCCTCTGATTCAACGCGCAAATTTAGCCGTCATTTTCCTCGATGCAGCGCCACGCTTAAGGGCTACGCTCTTATATAAGAGGCAGCCGCAGTCACGGCGCTTGCCCGACGCTTCCTACAACGCCGGAGTCATCATGATGCAAATCTACGTTGAACCCTTGCCCAAGGGCCGATGGGGCCCAATCGATGGATACACACTCGAGTATCCCGACGGCACGAAGATCACCGAGCAGGTGTTCAGTTCAGAAAAGCTCGCGGTCAGCGAAATCAGGCTGCGCGGCTATACGCCCTTGCTGGCGAAGGTGCGTATCACGGACAAGGGCGAGCCGGAGCACTGGGAAAGCGTCGAGTGACGCATTGTCGATACGAACGTGCTTCGCCGATTTTCTTTCGCGAAGCACGTTTTATTTTTGTGATATTGCTGCTTCATCCGGAACGCAAATAACGGCGCGGCTACATAGCCGGTGGAGAAGCGATGCGACGAGGACCCTTCAGCGAAGCCGGCAGAAAACGCCGGCGTCTCTTTTTGAGCAAGGCGCATGTCGCGCTCGCGGCCTTCGGGACGCTCGGCTCGGTGCTCGGCATTGGTATCGCCATCGACGGCGGGCTCGAATTCAATCGCACCAAGGTGTTCACGGGCGTTGGCCTTATCGCCGTTTCGACCATTCTTTATATCTCGATGCTGTTCGTGAGCGACGAGCCATCCTGACGGCTCGTCGGCCGCACGAAATCACACGTGCACGTCGCGCTCGCCGAGCGGCCGCACCGGTTCTTCCACACGTTGTTCTTCAAGGCCATGACGCGCCCGATGCCGGCGCACCCAGAGCGCGGTCAGAATTGGCACGAGAATGGCCGTCACGAGACAGGCGGTCGCGACCATCGCGGTGGCCGCCGGCACGAGCGGCTTGAAGCGCGGAATCATCTCGCCGATGATCGCCGGATTCGCCACCGCCGCGCCCGCCGTCGATGAAGCCGCGAGTCCCGCCGCGCCATTGCCGCCCGCAATCCAGCGATCCGCGAGAATCAGCGGAATGCCCGTCACGACGATCACGCCCAACCCAAGCGCAACGCCCGGCAAGCCGCTCGTCGCGATCACGTGCAGGTCGATGCCATTGCCGAGCGCGAAGCCGAAGAACGGGATCAGCGGATGCACGCAGCGGCCGAACAGTTCGCGCAGGTCGCTGTCCAGATTGCCGAGCGCGAAGCCAATCAGAAACGGCAGCACCGCGCCGACGAAAAGGCGTGGCTCGAAGAACGCGACGCCCGTCGCGCCGAGAATCAGCATGCTGACGAGCGGCCCGGATTCCACCGACATCAGCACGAACGCGCCCGCTTCCTCGCGGCTGCCGTACTGCTGCATCACGGCGGCGTAGAGTCCGCCGTTGGTCATGTCCATCGACGTGGTGATGGCGAGCACGGAGAGGCCCGCGAAGAGACCGGCCTTGACGCCATCGATGGGAATGAAGTGCGCGGCGACGATGGTCGCGATCCACGCAACCGCCATCTTCGTCACGAGCAAGGTGCCCGACTTGCGCAGCACGGTGCCGGTCGCGCGCAGGTCGATGGTCGCGCCCATGCAGAAGAACCACACCGCGAGAATCGGCACGGTGCCCGTGATCAACCCGTTCGTGAACGAGCCGAAGTACTTGCCCGCGCCCGGCGCGAACGTATGGACGCAGGCGCCGAGCAGCAAGGGCACGAGCATGAGACCGCCTGGAATGCGGTCAATCGCTTTCTTTATATTCATGTCTCCTCCGTGGACTTTGGCGTCCGGATGGCGGGCTGTCTACCCAGTGCAATGCGCCGCTTTAAGCTCGGCCGCATCGGTTCGGCGCAATATAGCATCGCTGTTTTATATTCGCTGAATGCAAGGCCGGGAGGCGGGTTAATCGTTTACCCGCGCGCGGGCAGAGTTACCGGGTTTGCCTGTCCGGTGGGCCTTCGCGGACACTTCACATTCGCGAGCACGACAAAACGGAGCCTTAGTGAAATTCGATACGACCACCATCCGTCTGGTTCTCGCCATCGCGGACGAAGGCAGCATCTCGCGCGCCGCGGACAAGCTCAGTCTCGCGGTGGCCGCCGCCTCGCGGCGCGTATCGGACCTCGAAGCGCAACTGGGCGCGAAGCTCTTTACGCGCGTTCCGCACGGTGTGCAGCTCACCGAGCCGGGCGCGAAGCTGCTGCTCTACATCCGCCAGATCGACAATCTGATCGACCGTCTCGAAGGCGATGCGCGCGCGCTCAAGGAAGGGCGCCACGGGCGCATCATCATCGGTGCTCCGAAGGCGGTGGTCATGCAGTTTCTGGCGGGCGCCATCGCCGGGATTCAGCGCAAGCATCCCGGCATCTCGCTCATGGTTCAGGAAGAGAACAGCAAAATCGTTCAGCAGTTGTTGCGCGACAAGGTCATCGATATCGGCATCTACGAAAAGAAGAGCGGCTTTCTCGACCTCGACCGCGTGCCGTATCGCGAAGACCGGCTCGAACTCGTGTATAGCACCGAACATTTTCAGTTCGACGATGCGCCGCTCGGTATCGACGAGATCATGGACTTGCCCGTGATCAGTCTCGGCAAAGGCTCCGCCATTCTGTCCGCGCTGCAACGCGCACATCAGAGCCGGGGACGACTCTTCGCGAACAATTACGCCGTGAGCGGCTTCGACACCATGCTCGTGATGGTGCGTCAGGGCTTGGGCGTCGGCCTCATGCCCGCGGCTGTGCTGCGCAGCTTTCACCCGGAACGCGCGATTGCGTCGCAGGAGATTGCAGGCGACTGGCATAAGCGCAGCTACGTGCTTTCTTGCGTCGAAGGTCACGCTCAGGAACAGACGCTTCAACGCGTCGTGGCCGAGCTGCTCGCCGAACGCGACTAGTCTGAACGAGGAAGCACGCTCGAGGCTTTCGCGAATTGCGAAGCCAGCCTTGCCCGCGCAAGCCTTGCGGCATTGCAAGCGGTGGTCGAAAGTGAAGGCATGACCCGCGCCGCAGGTCGAAGCCCTTCTCCACCGAACCAATCGACATGACCCAGACAAAACCTCTCCCCCTGGACGGAATCCGCGTGCTCGACGTAAGCCAGGTCATGGCAGGACCGTTCGCCTGCATGCTGCTCGCCGACATGGGCGCGGATGTCATCAAGGTGGAACCGCCCGAAGGCGATCAGACGCGCGGCGCGATGGGCTTCAAGATGAAAGGGCCCGACAGCATGGGCTTTCTCAACATGAACCGCAACAAGCGTTCGGTGACGCTGGACCTGAAGAGCGACGAAGGCCGCGAGCTCTTCTACAAGCTCGCGAAGACTGCCGATGTAATCGTCGAGAACTATCGGCCAGGCGTGGTGCAGCGGCTTCGTATCGATTACGAGTCGATCCGGGAGATCAACCCGAAGATCGTTTATGTGAGCATCTCGGGCTTCGGGCAAAGCGGCCCGTGGTCCACGCGGCCCGGCTTCGATCTGATGGCTCAGGCCATGTCCGGCGTCATGAGCGTGACGGGATATCCCGGCGGCAAGCCGGTCAAGGCGGGCGTGCCGGTGGCGGATATCGGCTGCGCGCTCTTTGCGGTGTCGGGGCTGTTGTCGGCTTATATCGGCGCGCAAAAATCGGGCGTCGGTCAGCATATCGACGCTTCTCTCTTCGATTCCGTCATGGCCTTCTCGATCTGGGACATGTCGGAATACTGGGGCACGGGCGTGCCGCCGACACCGCTTGGCACCAGCAACAAGATGAGCGCGCCGTATCAGGCCGTGAAGGCGCGCGATGGCTACTTCGTGATGGGCGCGACTAACCAGAAGCTGTGGACGAAGCTGTGCGGGCTGTTGGAGCGGCCCGATCTGATCGACCACGCCGACTATGCGAACGTCTCGCTGCGCCTGAAAAACCGCGAGGCCATGATCCAAGTGCTCGAAGAGGAGTTCGCCAAGCGCGACAGCGCGGAATGGGTCGATACCCTGCTCGCGGCCGGCATTCCAGCCGGCCCTATCCTGACTTATCCGGAAGCATTCGAGAGCGAACATGCCACGCATCGCCGCATGGCAATGGAAATCGATCATCCGCACGAAGGCAAAGTGAAGAACATCGGCTTTCCGGTCAAGCTGCTCGGGACGCCGCAGACCGTGCGCCGCCATCCGCCCCTGCTCGGCGAACATAACGAAGAGATCTTCGCGGAGATCAACGGAACCAGTGGAATGAAGCCATGAGCGAACATGTCCGGCTTACGCTGCATGCATCGGGCGCGGCGGAGATCGTCATCGACCGGCCCGAGCGTCACAACGCCATGTCGATTCCCATGTACGAAGCGCTGCTCGCGCGTATCGACGAATGCCAGCGCAATAAAGACGTGCGCTGCATTCTCTTTCGCGGCGCGGGCGGCAAGTCGTTTATCGCGGGAACGGATATCGAGTACTTCAAGAACTTTCGCGGCGGACACGATGGCGTGGCCTACGAAGCGCTGGTCGAGCGCGTGATCGATACAGTCGAGCGCATCGCGCTTCCCACGCTCGCCGTGATCGATGGCTGGGCGGTCGGCGGTGGTCTCGCGCTCGCCACTGCCTGCGACTTTCGCGTGTGCAGCGAAAACTCCCGTTTCGGCGCACCGATTGCCGAGACGCTCTCGAACACGCTTTCGTCGCGCAATATCGCGCGGCTACATGCGGCTTTCGGCGTGCCGCGCGTCAAGCGCATGCTGATGCTCGCCGACTTTCTCGCAGCGAACGAGGTCCTGGCGTGCGGCTACGTATATTCGGTGGTGACGAAAGACGCGCTCAATGCCAGCGCGCATGCGCTTGCCGAGCGGCTCATGGCGTTGTCGCCAATCACGCAGAAGGCGGTAAAGGAGAGCCTGCGGCGCATCGTGATCGACCAGAGCTTCGCGGACGAAGACATTATCGAGGAAGTCTATGGAAGCGCGGCTTTTCGTGACGCGGTGGCAGCATTCACTTCGGGCAAGCCGAAACGGTGAGCGCGGCTCTTCAACGCCCGCTCAGTGCGAGCGTGTTGAAGAGCGTTTGATGATCGAAGGGTTTTTGACAACGCGGATGATGCCGGTAGGCGATATCGATCGAATCGACACCGTACCCGGTTGCAAAGATGAAGCGGATCTCACGCAGCGTCAGTTCATCTGCTACGGCGTATGACTTCTCGCCGTTGAGGTCGATGTCGAGAATAGCAACGTCGATGTAATGTTCGTCGTCGTCGAGAAGCGCCAGCGCGTCCTGCGCCCACGCCACCGGCCCGACGACGATTGCCCCTGCAATTTCGAGCAACGCGGACAGCGCGAGCGCCACCAGGTAATCGTCTTCCACGACCAAGATGCTCAAACCTTCGAGCGGTGTCCCGACTACTGCCATTTTCGGACCCCCTAGGGACTGCTGCCGTGCATATGCGCTGGTCGCAGCGGGATCTCGATATGACACGAAACCCCATCCCAGTTGAAGTCCAGCTCGGTGCGAGCGTGTAGCGTGAAACGAAGCGCTTTCTCGATGAGTTGCCGGCCGAAGCCGATTTTCTTGTCCTCGGGCGTGATGCGCACACCGCTTTCGATCCAGTCCAGAACGAGCCATTCCGGCCCGGACTCTCTTTTCTCGACAATCCAGCTGACGACGAGCCGTGCGCCTTTATGCTTCAACGCGCCGTACTTGAGCGCGTTGGTCGCGAGTTCGTGAAGCACGAGCGCGATCGTCTGAACGTTGCGAAAGCCGAGCGGCACGACCGGTCCACTCACCGAGACCCTGTCGCTGCTGCCGACACCGAGCGCCTCGAATTCAAGGCGAACGATGTCACCCAAATTGATCAGATGCCCGTTCGCTTCGCCGATCAAGCCCTGCAGCCTGCCAAGCGCGGCGAGGCGACTCGTGAACGTGTCGAGCGCTTCGTCGCCCGAGAGCGTCTGTTGCGCGATCGACTGAATCACCGACAACAGATTTCGCGTCCTGTGTTGCAGTTCCGCAATCAAAACGTCCTGTCTACCTTCAGCATGAACCATTCCCGTGATATCGACGAAAGCAATGACCACACCGTCGATCTTGCGATCGCCGTTGAGATAAGGTGCGAGACGCACGAGGAAATGATTCAGCCCATCCTTGCTGCTGACCTGCTGTTCGCGTGTTTCCTGACTCCTGAATACCTCACGGATGCCTTCTTCCAGCCCCGGAAGGTCGAGACGGCTGACGAGCTCCGAAATGGGACGCCCGCGATCGACCGGACGGATATGGAAGATATCGGCCATTGCCGGGGTAAATGAGCGAATGGAAAATTGCCGGTCGAGAAACACGGTGGCGACCGACGTGCTTTCGAACAGGTTGTGAAGATCGCTGTTCGAGCGGTCGAGCGCGTCGATCTTGCCATTCAGTTCCAGATTGACGGTGTGCAGCTCCTCGTTGAGCGAGACGAGCTCTTCCTTGGACGCCTCCAGCTCTTCGTTCGACGATTGCAGTTCCTCGTTGACCGAAACCAACTCTTCGTTCGACGACTTGAGTTCTTCGAGCGCGGTCTCGTATTCCTCTATCATCGATTGCAGGCGTTCACGGGTATCCCGTAGTTCCTTTTCGATTTGCTCCGCGGTGCCGTCGTGCATGGCCTCGGCGCGCGCAAGCGCCTCTTCGCGCGTGAGCACGGGCCCTTGGTCCTGGAACACGACGAGATACATGCGCTCACCCGGCGCTTGCTGGACGAGCGGCTCGATGGTCAGATTGATCACCTGTACACGGCCGTCCTCGCCTTCGACCACCACCCCCTCTCGCGCGATCGTGCGGCCCGAGTCGACCGCTTCGCGAAACACCGAGCGCAAGTCGAGGCCCAGCCCCTTGCGCGCCATTGCGAATAGCTGGCGCGTCGGCATGCCGGGCGCTGCCTCGAGATATTTGCCGGTGCGGCCCGAGTAGTAGACGACATCGCCATCGCGCGTCACGAGCACGTGCGGCGGCGTGAAGCGGTCGATCATATGACCGTCGACAGCCAGGCGCAGCGCGGCGCCGCCCAGGGGCGGACGGCTCGGCGTCAACGCGGACAGATGGCCGATAGTCAGCGCGGATACCGCGAGCGGCAGACGCACTTGCGACACGACATCGGCGCGGCGCTTGAAAAGCCTATGCTTCTTGTCGAGCGGAACGAACAACTCGTCGAACTGGCTCACGTTCTCCGACGGGCCGAGGAACAGAAAACCGTCCGGGCGCAGCGCATAGTGGAAGGTCGGAATGACCTGATTCTGGACCTCGATGCCGAAGTAGATGAGGAGATTGCGGCACGACACGAGATCGATGCGTGAGAAAGGCGGATCGCGAATGACGCTGTGCGGCGAAAAGATGCACAGTTCGCGCACTTCCTTGGCCACCACGAAGCTGCTGCCGTCCGGCACGAAGAAACGGTCGCGCCGCTCTTGCGATACATTGTCGAGCAACGCCAGCGGATAGCGCGCCGCACGCGCCACCGTGAGCGCTCCGTCGTCGATATCGGTGGCGAAGATCTGGATGCGCGGCGCCTTCTCGACACCTGCGATCTGTTCGGACATCAGCATGGCGATGGAATACACTTCCTCGCCCGTGGCGCAGCCCGGCACCCAGACACGTACGACATCCTCGGCGGTGCGGCCTTCGAAAAGCTTCGGCAGGACGAGTGTGGCGAGACTCTCGAACGCGTGCTCATCGCGGAAAAAGCTCGTGACGTTGATCAAGAGATCGCGAAACAGTGCCGTCACTTCCTGCGGATCGGCCGCGAGCCGCGCTACATAACTCTCCGGAGTTGCCATCGCCCGGACCTGCATGCGCCGCTGCACCCGCCGCGAAAAAGTCTTGACCTTGTAGCCGCTGAAGTCGTGTCCGACGTTATCGCGCAAGATGCCGTAGATGGCTTCTCGCGCCTCGTCGAATGCTTTCGCGGCGGCTTCGACTTCGGGCTCTTCCACGACGGAATCGAGCCTGAAGGCGCCCGCGGCAAAGCTCGCGAGCTTCGCGCCCATTTGGTCGACCGGCACGGCGAAATCGACCAGGCCAGTGGCAATGGCGCTATTGGGCATGTCCGGGTGATGCGGTCCGAAGCCGTCCGCAACCTGTGCGAGCGTCAGTCCGCCCCGCTCCTTGATGGCCTTGATGCCGAGCGTGCCGTCCGAATCGCCGCCCGAGAGAATGACGCCTGCCGACAGTTCGCCGATATCGAGCGCGAGCGTGCTCAGAAAATGGTCGATCGGCTTGCGCTCGCGACGCGGCTTGTCCAGTGACTGCACGTGCAAGGTCCGGTTCGAGACGCTGACGATGGCATCGCGCGGCAAGAGATAGACGCTATCGATCACGATCGGCTCGCCTTCGGCAATCGCGTGTACCTGCATTGGCGTAAAACGCGAAACAATCTCCGGCAACAAGCTGATACGGTCCGGGCTCAGGTGCGTGATGATCACGCAAGCGAGGCCTGGCTTTTCCGGCATGCCGCGAAAGAAGCCTTCCAGCGCCTCGACGCCGCCCGCGGACGCGCCGACGCCGACAATGGGGAAGTCGGTTGCCGGTGTCATGACTTCTCCCGCATCGGCGCATTGTCGCTGTGGTCCAGGCGCCTTGCCTCTGGGAGAAGTCCGGCTTCGCGAGCAAGGCCTGAGCGCGCCCTGACGAAAACCGCGAGATGTTCCGTAAGACGGACGTCGATTGCGTGCTTGCTGGTCATGGACCGCCTCGAAGAACAAAGGTATCAGTCTATATTACCGCGCGCGCAACGGGCGTCGAAGCGTGCGTGCAAGGCGGGCAGACATGTATGGCGTGACGCGAGCGGTCAGCCAGAGTGTTGAACATAAACGGCCCGCGCGGGCCACTTCACGAATATAAGCCTTGACTCGCCGTCGAATCCGTTCGATTTTTATTTCACGGCGATGGCGACGGCGACGAGCGCTGTCTGGCAGTACTTCTACGCTTCGTGAAAGAACCCTTCGAGAATACCGTCCCTGAGCGCGACGACATCGAGACTGCCGCGCTTGCGCGGACGCGGCAGGTCGACATCGACGATTTCGCCGATACGTCCCGGACGCGCTTCCATCACCACGATGCGATCCGAGAGCAGCACCGCCTCCTCGACGTCATGCGTGACGAGGACCATCGTGATGCGCTCCTGCGCCCAGATGCGTTGCAGTTCGTCCTGGAGCCGTGCGCGCGTGAGCGCATCGAGTGCGCCGAACGGTTCATCGAGCAAGAGCAAACGCGGCCGGTTGACGAGCCCTCGCGCAATGGCGACACGCTGCGCCATGCCGCCCGAGAGCTGATGCGGATACTGTCCCTCGCACCCCTCGAGGCCGACGAGCGCCACATGCTCGGCTACCGCACGCGCTTTCTCGTGCTTGCTCAAAGGCGCGTTGCGCAAGGCCACCGCGACGTTCTGTTCGACGTTCAGCCATGGAAACAGACGATGATCTTGAAACACGATGCCGCGCGAAAGATCCGTCGAGACCACGCGCTCGCCGCCGAATTCGATTTCGCCTTCGTACGACGCATCGAGGCCTGCGATCAACCGCAAGAGCGTCGACTTCCCGCAACCGCTCGCCCCGACGATACTCACGAACTCGCCGCTTCGGATCGAGAGGTCGATACGATCCAGCACGGGCGCACCTGCATCGCCCTCATAACGCTTGCTCACCCGCCGCAGCGCGAGGCCGCTCGTGTCCGTTGCCATCGTTGGTATCGCTGCCATCGTCATTCTCCTCAAGCCGCGCGCGCTTCGCTGAACCAGCGCCGCTGCACCGCACGCGCGAGCGCGTTGAGCGCCCACCCCGTTATTCCCACGACGATCACGCCGAATACGACGAGATCCATCCGAAACTGCTCGCTGCCATCCACGAGCGTATTGCCGATCCCGCTTCCCGCGACGAGCAGATACTCCGCACCGAGCGTCGCGAGCCACGAATAGATGAGCGCGAGATAGATGCCCGTGAAGATCGAAGGCAGCGCGGCCGGCAGCACCACGAACGCGAGCGTCTGCAACTTGCCGTAGCGATACGCGCGCGCCACTTCGAGAAAACGCGGCGGCACGGCGCGGATGCCGTCGCTCGTATGCATCACGACCGGAACCAGCGCGGCGAGCGACAGGAACACGACCTTCGCGACATCGCCGAGACCGAACCACACGGAGATGAGCGGAATCCACGCGAACAGCGACACTTGCTTGAAGGTGTTGAAGCTCGGCGCAATGGCGCGATTCGCGAGCTTCGACACACCCAGCAACGCGCCGAGCGCGAGCCCGAGCGAAGTGCCGATCGCAAAGCCCGTCAACTCCCGCGCAAGCGACGCCGACAACGCACGCGCCAGCGCGCCGCTACGCAACTGTTCCCACGCGACATGCAGCACTTGCGCGGGCGACACCATCATGCTGTGGGCGGGCTTGGCATCGCGCGATACGAGCCACCATATCGCCAGCGCCGCGAGCGGCAGCACGAAGCCGCGCCAGCGCTTCGGCACGGCGACACGCGGGACTGCTTCGAGTTCTATCGATGACATCGGCCGCTCCTAGACCGCGCCGCGCTGCAACTTGCGCTCGAGCGCGGTCAACAAGCGATCGGCGACATAGCCGACCGCGCCCACGATCAAGACCGAAGCCAGCACCAGATCGAGCTGAAAGAGCTGGCGTCCGTACACGATCAGATAGCCGAGCCCTTCCGACGATGCCACGAGTTCCACGACCACGAGCGTCAGCCATGCTTTGGTGAAGGCGAGGCGAATGCCCGTGCCGATCATCGGCACCGACGAGGGCAAGACCAGACGCAAAATGGTTTGCCAGCGCGTATAGCGATACACCGCCGCGACCTCACGCAACTCGGGCGGCGTGCTGCGAAAGCCCTGCAAGGTGCTCAGGGTCACCGGCACGAGCGCGGCATGACCGATGAGCAGATACTTCAACGGCTCACCGATGCCCACCACGATCATCAGAAACGGCAGCCAGCCGAGCACGGGCACCTGCACGATCGCGTTGAAGCTCGGCAGCACATACGCCTCGACCGTGCGCGACAGGCCGAGCACGCCGCCTAGCAGAATGCCGAGCACCACGCCGCCGCCAAAGCCGACAGCCGCGCGCGACATGCTCGCGCCCAAGTGCATCCATAGTTCGCCGCTCTTGATGAGCGCGGCAAGGGTATCGAAGACCAGCGAGGGCGGCGGCAGAACCTGCGCGGAGATCCATCCAAAACGCGAGCCCAGCACCCATAGCAACGCGCAGGCGAGCGGCAGAAGCCACGGCAATACGGCCCAGCCAAGCGAACGCGCCGTGCCGCCGGATGCGCGCGCGACCGAAGCGTTGCGGCGTGCCGCCGGCACCAGCACACGCGAGAGAGCATTCGCCATCGGAAGTTCTCCGTTAAGAAAGAAGCGGGTCAGGCGACCGGCTTGCCCGACGCATCGAAGCGCGGCCAGTAGCTTTCGAGCTTGAGCGACTTGAGCGCCTGATCGAGATACTTCGGCTCGAACCAGCCGTTCACGCTGACAGGTTGGCGAATGAGGTTCAGCCGCAAGGCGTCATCGGCGACGGACTGATAGCGTGCCTGCACAAATGGATCGATGAGCGGCGAATTGCGGTCCTTCAAAGGCTGATTCGCATACTCCGATGCCCACGACTCCGACGGCACGCCGCTCTTCGACCACAACGTGAAGAGCGCATTGCGATTGCCTTCGTCGGACGACCATTGCGCGGCCTGCACCACCGAAGTCACGACCTTTTGCACCACGTCGGGATGCGCGCTTTCGAAGTCGTCGAGTACGAGCAGATGCGCTTGCCGCGTCAGTTGCATGCCGCCATCGCGCGACGCATAAACGATCTTCGCGAGACCCTGGCGCTGCAACTTGAAGAGCGAGTAGTCGAGAAACACGGCATCGACGCCCTTCGACGCAAGCGCTGCCTGCGCCGCGGCCGTATCGAGATTGATGACGCGCAGATCGCGTTCGGTCAGGCCGTTTTCCTTGAGCACGTTATCCGCGACGAGCTGCAGATTCGTGCCCCGAAAAATCGCCACGCGCTTGCCCTTGAGGTCTTTCACCGACTTGATGTCGGAGTCCGGCGGCACCGCGACATACACGCCCGCGCGCACATTCGATTCGAGCAGCAAGTGCGTCTTCAGGCCGTTCGCGCGTCCGAGCACGGCGGGCAAGTCACCCTGATACGCGAAGTCGATCTGCTTGTTGGCGAGCGCCTCGTTCACGGCCGGACCCGCGCCCTTGAAGAAGATCCACTCGACCTTGATGTGATCGCCCTGCAATGCATCCTCGACACGATGCTGCAATTGCGCGGTGGCGGCAGGCGAGCCGCCGAACGTGGGCGGGTCGCCCGCGCCCTGCTGCGCAACGCCGATGCGCACCGTTTCCGGCGCCGCGGCGTGCGAGATGGAAACGAATGCGGCGTACAAAAGAGCGCCCGCGAAGCGCGCGAATCTCGTTGTCATCTTGTCCTTCGGCGTTATTCGATGATCGACTGGCGATGACCCGCGTCATCGCCAGTGAGGGCGTTCAGGCGCGTGCTTCGCGCTTGACGGTGCGGCTCTTTCTGCCGTCGATGGAAACGGGCACGTCGCCGTGAACGGTCGCGCGACGCACGACGCGGTGGTCATCGCCGTAATCCGCCACCGCGTAGTGCTGCGTCGCGCGGTTGTCCCAGATCGCGACATCGCCTTGGGTCCAGCGCCAGCGCACCGTGTTCTCGAGGCGCTGAATGTGATCGTGGAAGATTTCGAGCAGTCGGTCCGAATCGCGCTGCGACAGCCCGACGAAGCGCTGCACGAAGTGACCCAGCACGAGCGTGCGTTCACCCGTTTCCGGATGCACGCGCACCACGGGATGTTCCGTCTCGTAGAGCGTGGAGGTGAACTGCTTGCGGTACTCGCGCTCCGTCTCGGTGTCGGGCGCGTTGCGCGTGGCTGCGTAGTCGTAGGCGTTCGAATGCAACGCCCAGAGGTTGTCGGCGAGATCGCGCAAGGGCTGCGGCAGGTTGCTGTAGGCGGTGGCGGTGTTGCCCCACACGGTATCGCCGCCGGCAGGCGGGATCACCACGCCGCGCAGGATGGAAATCTTCGGATAGGCATCGACGAAAGTGACATCCGTATGCCATGAATTGGCGCGCGTGCCGTGCTTCGAATCGAGTTCGAGCAGACGGCTCGTGCCTTCCTTCGAAGGCACCGTGGGATGCGCCACGGTGTCGCCAAAACGCGCGGCGAACGCTTCCTGCGAAGCGTCGTCCAGATGCGACTGGCCGCGAAAGAACAGCACCTTGTGCTTGAGCAGCGCGTCGTTGATGCGAGTGATGGCGGTATCGTCGAGATCGCCTGAGAGCGTCACGCCGCGCACTTCGGCGCCAATGCGGCCGCCTATGGGACGGACCTGGAAAGGCTCCTGCGTGGCGGCGGGCTGACGGACGGAATCGTGGTCGAGCGTAGCGGAATCGGACATCGGTTGCTCCGTTGGTTTCGGATATCGTGGGCAAGCCGCGAAAGAACGCGACCGAAACATTGAAGCATCGACTGCCCATCCGACCAACGAAGCGTTTCGACTAAGCTTTACAGCGCCGAGGTGATGACGCTTTGCTCGAATCCGCTATTCAACGCGAATAACGCTGTAAGGATTCGATCGTTTCATCGAGTTCCGCTTCGAGCCGAGCCATCAATTCCGCAGCGGACATTTCGCGCGCGAGTGCGGCCGCCTGCCCGCCCCATTGCGCGCCATAGCCGAACTCGCCTCGTGCCTTGGCCGCCGCATGCAGCGCCTTGCCCGCGTCGTAAGTCACGGGATACGCGGGGTTGTTCGGTGCGTTTGCCTCACGCCCGAGTTCCGTGAACTTGTTGACGAGACTGCGCGCCGGGCGGCCCGATATCGCGGCGGTAAGCGTGGTGCGATTCGCGGCATCGCTCAGAAGCGCGCGACGATATCCCGCATCGATTGCGGACTCGGTGGTCGGAACGAAAGCCGTGCCAAGCTGCGCCGCCTGCGCGCCGAGCGCGAGCGCGGCGGCGATTCCCGCGCCATCCATGATGCCGCCCGCCGCGATCACCGGTACGTCGAACTTGCGCACGAGCAAACGCGTGAGGGCGAAGGTGCCGAGATAATCGTCGTCGGCTTCGCTGTCGAAGATACCGCGATGCCCGCCCGCTTCGATGCCTTGCGCGACGATCGCATCGATACCCGCTTTTGCGATTTGCTCCGCTTCACTCACATTAGTTGCAGATGCAATCAGTTTGATGCCCGCGTTACGGAGGGCATCGATATAGTCCTTCGAAGGCAGGCCGAAGTGAAAGCTCACGATAGCCGGCTTTTCTTCGACGAAGACCTTGAGCATGGCTTCATCGACGACAAAGCTCGTGTAGATTTCGCTGAGCCGCGCGGGCGGCGTGGCGCCGTATCGCGCGAAGACGGGCGCGAGCCATTCGATCCACGTGCTTTCCAGAGCGGCGTCGGCTTTAGCCGGGCTATGACAGAACACGTTGACGTTGAACGGCTTGTCGGTCAGCGCGCGCGTCTCACGAATAACCTTGCGCGCCGCTTCGGCGTTCATCGCGCCCACGCCGAGCGACCCCAGTCCGCCCGCATTCGATACCGCCGCCGCGAGAGCAGGCGTCGTGACACCGGCCATCGGCGCTTGAATGATGGGCTTGTTGATGCCGAGTAACGGCAATAAAGCGTTGCTCCTGCTCATGACCATGTCCTCTCGATAGTGGCCTCGAGCTTCTCGACGATGAAACCGCACGCAAGGCTGCGAGGCCAGATAACAAATCGCCCGCTCCTTCCTGCACGGAAGCCAAGCGGGCGACGACCACCTGTGCTGCGTATGCCTTACTTCGCGGTCGGCATCACGAATTCCGCGCCCTTTTCCGTGCTTTCCGGCCAGCGTTGCATGATGGACTTTTGCTTCGTATAGAAGCGCACGCCTTCTTCGCCATAAGCGTGCATGTCGCCGAAGAGACTGCGCTTCCAGCCGCCGAAGCCATGCCATGCCATCGGAACGGGAATGGGTACGTTGATGCCGACCATGCCCACTTCGATGCGTCGGCCGAACTCGCGCGCAACGTGACCGTCGCGCGTGTAGCAGGCGACGCCGTTGCCGAACTCGTGCGCATTGACGAGTTCCACGGCTTCGCCGAAGTCCTTCACGCGCACGCATGAAAGCACCGGCCCGAAGATTTCTTCCTTGTAGATGCGCATGTTCGGCGTCACATGGTCGAACAGCGTGCCGCCCGTGAAGAAGCCGTCTTCGTGACCGGGAACCTTGTGGCCGCGTCCATCGACGACGAGTTTCGCGCCTTCATCCACGCCCAGCGCGATGTAACCTTCGATACGTTCCAGCGCGGCGCGCGTGACGATCGGCCCCATTTCGGCATCCAGCTCCATGCCGTTCTTGATGACGAGCTGCTGCGCGCGTTCGGCGAGGCGCGGCACGATCTTGTCCGCCACGTCGCCCACCAGCACCGCGACCGATACCGCCATGCAGCGCTCGCCCGCCGAACCGTAGCCCGCGCCGATGAGCGCATCGATAGCCTGATCGAGATCGGCGTCCGGCATCACGACCATGTGATTTTTTGCGCCGCCGAGCGCCTGCACACGCTTGCCGTGCTTCGCGCCGGTCTCGTAGATATAGTTGGCGATGGGCGTCGAACCGACGAAGCTGATCGCGCGCACATCGGGATGTTCGAGCAATGCATCGACCACGACCTTGTCGCCTTGCACCACGTTGAAAATGCCGTCCGGCAGACCCGCTTCCTTCAGCAGATTAGCCATGAAAAGCGACGCGGACGGATCGCGCTCGCTCGGCTTCAGGATGAACGCGTTGCCGCTTGCAATGGCCACGGGGAACATCCAGCACGGCACCATGCAAGGGAAGTTGAACGGCGTGATGCCCGCGACGACGCCGAGCGGCTGACGCGTCGTCCAGTTATCCATGCCGGTGGAGACTTGTTCGGTGTAATCGCCCTTCAGCAATTGCGGAATGCCGCAAGCGAATTCGATCACGTCGATACCGCGTGACACTTCGCCCTGCGCGTCGGTAAAGACCTTGCCGTGCTCGGCGGTGATGATCGCCGCGAGCTCATCGCGACGCAGGTTCATGAGTTCGAGGAACTTCAGCATGACGCGCGCGCGCCGAATGGGCGGCGTATCGCGCCATGCGGGGAACGCGGCTTTCGCGCTCTCGACGGCGGCATCGACATCGGCGACTTCGCCGAGCACGAGCTTGCGCGGACGCTCGCCCGTCGCGGGATTGAAAATGGGCTGCGAGCGGGCGCCCGAGCCATTCACGCGTTCGCCATGAATGAAGTGAACCACGTCGGCGGTGTCGTTATACGCTTGCATTTCGTCTCCTGTCCAGAAGTGTCAATGCCAAGAGTGTAGGACGGAATCGTGCGCCGCGAACGCGTTATGATTGAACTCATTGTTCATAAAAGCAAACAATCCCCGCGCATGGACGCACAAAAAGTCGAAGGGCTCTGGACGCATCTGCATTGGCTCACGGTGCTCGCCGAGCAGGGCAGCTACACGGCGGCGGCGGCGCGGCTCAACGTGAGCAAAGCCGCAATGAGTCAGCGTATCGCCGAACTGGAGCGCGCGGCAGGCGTGCCGCTCGTCACGCGCACCACGCGCAGCGTGCGCTTCACGGAGGCAGGACGGCGCCTCGTCGACGATACACGCACGCAGTACGAGCATATCGCCGCGAGCTTTTCGAGCGTGAGGGAAATGGCGGGCGTGGCGCGCGGCTTGATCCGCGTCACCGCGCCAATGGCGTTCGCGCGTCAGCAATTGGTGCCGCGTTTAGCGGGCTTTCTGCATGCGCATCCGGAAGTGCGGGTGCAACTGGAAGCATCGGACAGGTTGAGTTCCATTGCGACGGAGGGCTTCGATCTCGCCATCCGGCACAGCGCGCAAGCGCCGGAAACGCATGTCGCGTGGAAGTTGTGCGATACCCATTCGGTGATCGTGGCGACACATGCATATCTCAAACGGCGCGGCATGCCCGCGACGCCCGCCGATCTCGCGGTGCACGACTGCCTGTTTTATCCGCGCGCGCAGACATCGGGCGTGTGGTCGTTCGTGCGTAAGGGCGCGCGCAAGACGGCGGCCGGGCCTCATACGCTTGCGGTCAACGGGCCATTCTCCGCGAACAATAGCGAAGTGCTGCGCGATGCCGCGCTCGACGATCTGGGTATCGCGCTGTTGCCCGACTTCAGCGCGCAAGCCGCGGTGCAGGCGGGAAAGCTTGTGGTGTTGCTGCCGGACTGGCGCTGCGTGGGCACATTCGCCGATCAGCTTTATGTCGTGCGTCCTTATGCGCCTCATGTGCCGCGTGCGGTCGCGCTTTTCATCGGCTATTTGCGCGAGACCTTTGCGGGCGGCTTTCCGCTTTAGCGTTTTCTTTAGCGCTTGCCTTAGCCAAAGAAAAAGCGCCCGCAATTGCGAGCGCTTTCTTTATAGCGAGACTACCTGTTGCTTAGTGGTGCGCAAACGTCGGGAACACGTCGGCTTGCACCGCACGCGAGCCGGCTTGCGCCGAGCCTTCAGTCGCACCGCCAAACGAGTTGCCTTGACCCGCAACGCGCACTTCAGCAGCTTGAATGTCCGACGGATAGTGCGAGTCGCTCACGAAGCCGGGGTTATAACCGGCCTTTTCCAACTGAACGATCTGTTCGCGAACTTCAGCGCGCGTAAGCGGTTGGTTCGATTGTGCGAAAGAAGCAACCGGTGCGGCGAAAGCGATGGCAACTGCTGCGATTCCAATGAGCTTGTTCATGATTGATACCCTCCAGCTTAGGTTTTTGGGGCTGTCGCTCACTTGGCATTTGCTCGTGTGCGACCGTTGAAGAGAGTTTAGTGAGTGCTTCGCTAAGGGTAAATACTTAATCCACGAAATCAGTTTTGGTGAAATCGCGACTAATCCAGGCCTGAAAACTCCAGTTCTTTAGCATCGACGGGAAATTGCTTAGCGCATCGCCTATAAAGTAAGCAGGACGTTGTCCACGACACATCATGCCAAATGGATCGAACGTTCGGTTTGCAAAGGAGGCAATGCCTTGAAGCGAATCGTGGTCGTTGGGGCGGGTTTTGCCGGACTATGGAGCGCGCTCGCCGCCGCGCGCAAACTCGATGAATTGCAGCA
Source organism: Caballeronia sp. LP006 (assembly GCF_031450995.1). Classification (NCBI taxonomy): domain Bacteria; kingdom Pseudomonadati; phylum Pseudomonadota; class Betaproteobacteria; order Burkholderiales; family Burkholderiaceae; genus Caballeronia; species Caballeronia sp. LP006. The sequence continues at coordinate 1,191,190 of NZ_JARTVW010000003.1, forward strand.
ACCAGCGGATGAGGCCGAAGTGGTCGTCCTCAATCCGCAGCCTTATCACAGCGTGCGCGTGCGCAACTACGAGCAACCGCTCGATCCCACGCTCGTGCCGCTCGACGGCGTGTTCGGTCCGACCGGCGTGCGCTTCGTCCAGGCGACCGCGCACACGGTCGATAGCGCGAATCGGCGCGTCATGTTCACGCGGGAAGACGGAGAAGGTTCGCTGGAATACGACCGGCTCATCCTCGCGGTAGGCAGCGAACTGGTACGCCCGGAAATTCCCGGGCTGGATCGCCACTCGTTCGACGTCGATACCTACGCGGGCGCCTGCAAGCTCCAGGCGCATCTGTCCACCCTGCCCGCATTGCCCGACTCGCCCGGACGCTATACGGCTGTCGTGATCGGCGCAGGCCTCACGGGAATCGAACTCGCGGCGGAATTGCCCGGCCGCCTGCGTGAGATCGTGGGCGAAGCGGATCGCGACAAGGTGCGCGTGGTGCTCGCGGATCGGTCGCCGAAAATCGCGCAATCGATGGGCGGCGCGCAAAGCGTCGTCGTTCAGGCCATGACCTCGCTCGATGTCGAGCTTAGGCCAGGCGTATCGCTGGAAGAACTCGACGGACACGGCGCTTCGCTTTCGGACGGCGTCAATGCCGATTACATCCAGGCATGCACCGTGGTCTGGTGCGGCGGCATGCGCGCCAACGCATTAGCGAGCCAGCTTCCCGTCGGACTCGATTCCATGGGCCGCGTGCCCGTCGATGCCTATCTCCGCGTCACGGGCGTTCCCGGCGTATTTGCGGCGGGCGATTGCGCACGCGTGCTGATCGACGGTAAACGGCCTTCGGTCATGTCGTGTCAGCATGGCCGGCCGATGGGCCGCTACGCCGGCAATAACGCCGTCTGCGATTTATACGGAGAAGAGATGCTGCCGTTGCAGATCGACTGGTACACGACGGTCTGCGACCTGGGCCCGTGGGGCGCGGTCTATACGGAGGGATGGGAACGCAAGCTGGTGTCGGAAGGCGAGGCCGCCAAGGCGACCAAGCGCACGATCAACGGGGAGCGGATCTATCCGCCGAGGAGCGGCTGCCGCGAAGAGTTGTTCCGGGCTGCCGCGCCTATCGTGCAAACGCCGCCATCGACGACACGCGCCGATTCATGATCGTGGCGATGAGGGCAGACACCACGCCTCATCGCCACTGAAGCATCAAACCTTGTCGACCGATGCTTCGTAGATCTCGTCGATGGACTCGCCGAGCGTAGCGTTGAACTCTTCGTCGCTCATCGACTTCTTCAGTTCGTTGATGAGCGCGCGCGAGAAGCTCGCGATCATGCCGTGGTTCTTCGCCAGACGCTGGCATGCGTCGGTGCGCGTATAGCCGCCCGAAAGCGCCACCACGCGCACGACACGCGGATGCTCGATCAGCGGCGCGTAGAAGTCCACTTCATCGGGGATGGTCAGCTTGATCATCACCTGACTGGATTCCGGCAGCGCGTCGAGACCTTTCAGCAATTCGTCGCGCAGAATCTTTTCCGCACCCTTCTTGTCCGTGCTCTTGATGGACACTTCGGGTTCGAGAATGGGCACGAGACCGTGTCCGATGATCTGATTGCCCACTTCGAATTGCTGCTTCACGACTGCGGCGATGCCCTTTTCGTTCGCGTCCTTGATGACCGAACGCATCTTCGTGCCGAAGATGCCGAGCTTCACGGCGCGTTCCAGCAGCGCGTCGAGGCCGGGGTTCGGCTTCATGACCTGAACGCCGTCGGCTTCTGCTTCGAGGCCCTTGTCGACCTTGAGGAACGGCACCACGCCACGGTCTTCCCACAGGAACGCAGGCACGGACTTGCCATTTGCCTGACCGTCCATGGTGGCTTCGAAGAGAATGGCGCCAATGACCTTTTCTCCCGTGAATGACGGCGCGGTGATGATGCGCACGCGCATTTCATGCATCAGCTTGAACATCTCGGCGTCGCCGTTGTAGGCGTCTTCTGCAATGCCGTACTGCTTGAGCGCGCCCGGCGTCGAACCGCCGCTTTGATCCAAGGCGGCGATAAAACCTTGCTTCTCCGCCATTTGCGACAGCATCTTTTCGTTAGCCACGAACATTTCCCTCCTCAAAGTTCAAACACCGGAACGCGCGCGAGCACGGCCCGGGCTTCTGGTTCCACTACGGTAAGTGTAATGGTTTTGAGGCGCGACTTGACTGTGCATATCCGCCATTTCCCCTGCCACACACTCAAATCGAGGAGAGAAAGGGCGACGCGGCAGGGCTTTTGCGGCTCGATCTGCTCAAGGCGCAGCGGAGTTGAAGTCCCCGGCGTTCAGGGGTTCGACCGCGCGTGCGCTTCGCCCGAGCATGAATGCAGCGCGGCGCAGGAACGATGGCGCGCCTTGCGCCGCCATGATTTCGAGGGTGGGTAATTCGGGCGCTTCTAAAACCGGCTGAGATTGCGCCTGTAATTTTTCAGGCGCTGGCGCTTTGACGTTCAAGAGCGCTTCACGCGCATTTGCGCAATGCACGTTGAGCAAGCGACGCATTTCCGGATTTTCGATGAGTGCTTGCGCCGTCGCGAGACCGCGCTCGAATTGCAGCGCATAAGCGATATCGGCGAAATTCTCGTACTGACCGCTATCGGCCAGTTCGAACGCCAATTGCTGGGTGCGCTGGCGCTTCCATACTTCGAGATCGTCTTGGCCCGTACTCACATTGGCCTCTTCTTGGCGATGAGGTGGCAATGATGTTAGCCCGAGACCCGCGCGTTTGCGTTGTCCCGCCACAACAAGCAGACAAAAAGTCGGACGATAAAAGCTTGCCTTCCATTACTTCCTTAGCAATAGCCAAAGATATTCTTAAGCGTGACTTTCGAGCGAACGAGCGTTCTTGCTCAAGAATCGCTAAGGAAATTACCAGGCACCGGCAAACGCCTGTATAGCGCGATTGAATGCGGCCGGGCTTGCCACGTTCATTCCGTGCGATGCCCCGGCAATAGTTTGCCGATCCGTGAATTCAATCCATTCCGCCAGCTTGTCGACGTTATTGCGGAACATGCGCGGGCTCTTTTGTCCGTCTATCAGCAAAGTGCGGCACTTGATATCGCGCGCGGCGTCGCGGGTATAAGCGGGCAAGGGATCGCGAAGTTGCTTCGGCACCGTAAGCGCGTTGTCTATCGCCATCCGTCGAAAAGCCGGCGTGCTCTTTTGCCAGAAGCCCGGCATGCTGACCGAGTCGACGAACAGTTCCAGCCCCGGCTCGATTTCGCCCATCTCGATGAGTTCCGCCACGCGCGTGCGCAACGCGTTGGTCGCGGGCGGCAAGCTGGCGGCCGCAGGCTGCGGCGAGACCTGGAGCGGTCCGCCCGGGTCCGCGAGCGTGAGCGTCTTCACGAGACGCGGATGTTCCCTTGCGAGATGAAACGCGACGCACCCGCCGCGCGAATGCCCGACCAGATGCACGGGTGCAATGTCGAGCGCCTCGATAAATTCCGCCATCTCCGCGACATGCGCTTCCCAAGTGAATTCGCCCTGCACGAAGGCATCGACGGCGGGCCAGTAGTGGCTGAGACTCGGCGCGATGCAACGAAACTGCCTGGCAAGCGGCAGAATCTGCGCGCTCCAGTAGCGGTAATCGCAGAGCGAACCATGCAAGAACAGGAGCGGCTCGCCTTCTCCGCAATCCACGTAAGGCACGGAAATGCCGGACGCGGTCGTTGCGAAAGACGCTTCCGGCAAGGCTTGCAAGGCGGACAGTACGGCGGGATCGGTACGGGCGTTCATTGATTCGCTCCTTTCCCGCACTATGCCGTCCGCCAATTTAAAAGAAAATCGCATAATATTGATAACATCGTTCAGATTTTCTGATACCAAGTCGTCATACACAGGCATGAAAGCACTCGACCTCGATGTCCTTGCCATGATCGTCGCCGTCGCGGACACGGGCAACATCAGCCGCGCGGCGGAACTCGTGCATCGCTCGCAATCGGCCGTCAGCATGCAGATCAAGACGCTCGAAACCGCGCTTGGCAAGGCGCTGTTCGTGCGCAAACCGCGCAGCGTGACGCCCACGCAAGACGGCGAAGTGTTACTGACCTACGCGCGCCGCATGCTCGCCTTGCGCGATGAAGCATGGGCCGCCGTCGTGCGGCCGGACGTGACGGGGCGCGTGGTGATCGGCGTACCGGACGACTACGCGTCGTCGCTGTTTCCGCCCATCCTCAAGAAGTTTTCGGCGACCTTTCCCAAAGTCGAGATTCAGGTGGTCGGCTTGCCGAGCGTGGCGCTTGCGCCGAAGCTGAAAGACGGCTCGGTCGATCTCGTCTGCGCCACGCGCGTGAAAGGTCTGAGCGGCGAATTCCTGCGTCATGAGCCGATGGTCTGGGCCGCCGCGCCCGGCGCCACGGAAATCTGGCGCGAACGTCCCTTGCCCATTGCCGTGTTCCTGCCGGGCAGCGTGGCGCGCGAGAACGCCATACGCAGCCTGGAACGCGCGCGTATCGGCTATCGCACGTCGTACGAGAGCCCGAGTCTGCTCGGTCTCCTGACGATGGCCGAAGCCGGTCTTGCCGTCACGCCGCTTGCCAAGTGCGCTGTCCCCGCGCATTTCACGCTACTCGGTCAGGCGCAAGGGCTGCCGGAAATCGCCGCGCTCGAAGTGGTGCTGGCGCGCAGCGCGGCATCCAAACGGCCGCCTTGCGACTTCCTGGCCGAACGCATCATGGCCGAGTTGCGCCGTTGAGTGCGGCTTGGATGGCGCTGATCCTGCGTTCGGCCCACGCCTTCAGAAGCCTATTCGATGCAACCAGCGGCATCGACGCCGCCATGATGCGATAGACATCGTTGCGGCGCACCTTGGTAATGCGCTCCGGGGCGAGCCATGCGTCGTTACGCGCCAGCAACACCAGCGTTTCCAGCCCGATCATGATCGGCCACAGGCACGCGAGCCGCAGCCGAATGGCGCTCGATGGAATCGCCATCGTGTAGGCCAGCGCGTCGCCATAGAGCGCGATGGTGGTTTGCAACAGCTCGCCTTGTACGGGACGCGCTTTATCGGATGCATCGGGCGCGAGCAGTTCTCGTGGCGCGATGCCATGACGCGCCAGCATCGACGAAGGCAGATAGCAACGCCCGATACGCAGATCGCGCGCGCAATCGCGCAGCACGTTGGTCATCTGCAGCGCCTTGCCGAAGCGCACGCCGCGCGCGAGCATGACATCCGGCGCGGCCTCGAGCGTGCCCGGCATATGCGCGTAGGTCATCTTCGTCCAGAACTCGCCCACGCAGCCCGCGACGAGATAGGTGTAGCGGTCCAGTTCGTCGAATTCACCGAGCGCCGCGATCTCGCCAGAGGTTTCATCGGGGAACGTGCGCAGGTCGAACTCCATGCCCGTTGTGAGCGTGGTCACGATATCGCGCACGGCATCGCGGTCGGCCTTGCTCAATTGCGGCAGGATGGCAAGCGCTCCGCCGAGCGATTCGAGCAGCGCGCGTTCATCCGCTTGCGCTTGCTGGCCCGCTACTTCGCCGGCTATGCGGGCCAGCGCGCCATCGTCCGGTGCGCCGTTGACTTGCGCGCGCAACGACAGCAGCAATTCCAGACGAAGTTGCGGCGCGATGAGCGACGTATCCGCGATGGTATCGGCGGCGCGCGCAAGCAGATACGCCAGCGCGACGGGGTCGCGCATGCCCGCCGGAAGAATCCGCAGCGTCAGATAGAACGAGCGCGAAACGCTCTTGAGAAGCGGGCCGAGGAGGACTGCCCGGGTCGATTGATTCATGAGTGGGATCAGAGAGCGCTCAAGCAGGCGAGAGCGCATTGTATCCGGCTCAACGGTGCCGCTTGTGCCTTCGCCTCTTTGCGCGATGATGCAAGGGAATGGCGACGGCATCATGCGCCGATACACGCTCGATCACCACTTGCGCCGTGCCCGCGTGTTGCAGGCCGAGCAATACCGCCGCCGCAAACGAAAGATCGATCACGCGGCCCTTCTGGTAGGGGCCGCGGTCGTTGATGCGCACGACGACCGACCGCGTCTTCGCGGCATTGCTGACGCGCACGTAAGTGCCGAGCGGCAGCGTGAGATGCGCGGCCGTGAGCGCGTTCATGTCGTAAGCCTCGCCGCTCGCGGTGGGGCGGCCTTGGAAGGCGTCGGCGTAATAGCTGGCCATGCCGATCTGGAAGGCATATGCCTTCTTGGCGTGCACATGCTTCGTGTGCGACACGGCCTTGTGTAAAGCATGATGCTTGCGTGCTGGCTTGACTGGCCGATGTGAAGTCCATCCGCACAGCAACACGCAAGCGCCGATGGACACGATCCAGGCCAATAGCCGGCGCGCATGAAATGCGCGGACCTGCATGGGCGATCTACTCCATGAGTTACCGATTCGTGGATCGGATCGCCCTTAACGCCCTCTGCTTTTTAGCGTTGACCTGCCTTCCTTGGATATGACGCTTCTTTACAGGACTACGTTTGCCTTACGATGATCATGATTCGTCATTCGAACTATTTCCAATCACAGCGAATCCTGTAGCGATTCCGCATGCGTCATCGGTTCGTCCTTTGTTTGCGGCATGAGCGCCCATACCGCCGCACGCAGATACGCCTCAAAGTCTCCGCGCACTTCAGGATGTTGCAAGGCCAGTTGTACCGTCGCCTTGAGATACCCGAGCTTGCTGCCGCAGTCGAAACGCGTGCCGTAGTAGCGATACGCCAGCACCTGTTCGACCGCGAGCAAGGAGCCGATGGCATCGGTTAGCTGAATCTCGCCGCCCGCGTTGGGCTTCGTCTTGCGCAGATGATCGAAGATGCTCGGCATCAGCACGTAACGCCCGACCACGCCGAGATTGGAAGGCGCAAGCGCGGGCTGCGGCTTCTCGACGACACCCGACAACTTGATGACGTCCTCTTCCCATTCGCGGCCTTCGATCACGCCATACGACGCGCTTTCCTCGCGCGCGATGCGTTCCACACCGATCACCGAGCTGTGATAGTGGTCGAATACATCGACGAGTTGCTTCATGACAGGCTCGGCGCCGTGCAGCAGGTCGTCGGCCAGAATGACGGCGAATGGTTCACCGCCGACGAGCCGTTCCGCGCATAGCACCGCATGACCCAAGCCCAGCGCGGCCGGCTGGCGCACGTAGAAACAATCCACGTTCGCGGGCTTGATGCTGCGTACCGCATCGAGCAGAACCGCCTTGTTGCGCGCTTCCAGTTCCGCTTCGAGCTCATATGATTTGTCGAAGTGATCCTCGATTGCGCGCTTGCCCCGACCCGTGACGAAGATCATCTCCGTCATGCCCGCAGCAATGGCTTCTTCCACCGCGTATTGAATGAGCGGCTTATCGACCACTGGCAGCATTTCCTTCGGACTCGCCTTGGTGGCTGGCAAAAAACGTGTGCCGAGACCTGCAACTGGAAATACGGCCTTGGTCACTTTAAGCATGACTGCTCCTCCAGATCGAAACCGGAAAATTGACGTTGTCCCCGCGCTGTTTTTCTTGTGAATTCGCCCGCACTTGCGGCAGGCTTCTGGCGTTGCGCGCGTTACTCCGCTTCCTCCATCTGCGATGCCTGCGCATTGTTGGAGCCCTTCTTGCGGAAGGGATCGAGAGGGTCGTTGCGCAACGCGTCGCGGTACGCGGACGCCGCCACGAGTACCAGCAGCACGGCTATGCCGGCGACTGCATGCATATCCATGATCGACACCCATTCGCCTGTAGATGAGGGCTCACCGTAGCAGAAAAAAATCGATAAATAATTCGCCCGCTTTAAGCCGTTACGCTGCCTGTTTTCTTAAGAAATGCGCCGAATTTTTTGCTTAGGCATGAATTTCTTGCTGCTCTAACATGGGCCGATCCCTTCGGCTCCTTAAGGTTTAGCGATGAGCGACTCCCCGGCCTTCGACGAAAGCGGCATGGCGCTGCGCACTTCCGCGCGCAATTCGAACGCTATCGCCGACGATAGAGACGTCGCGATCAACGCATGGCGTGGTGTCGCCGCGTTGCTGGTCGCGTACTTTCATTGCAGGCAGGTTACGTGGGTCGGCATGCAGCAGTTTCATCGCGCTTCGCCCGCGTTCGACCTCAACACAGTCGTCAGTTACCTCACGTTCCCTGTCGCCTGGGGATCGGCCGGTGTGCCGATTTTCTTCATCATCAGCGGCTATTGCATTCATCGCGCGATGGCGCGGCGCCTGAATGCCGACCCGCGCGCGCCGTTCGACGGCTTGAATTTTCTGCTACGGCGGTTCGTGCGGATCTATCCGGTTCTGATTGCCGCGCTGGTACTGACGTTCGTGCTGGATTCGCTTAGCGTCGGCTTTGATCCGGTCAGCCGCAAGATCAATCCCTTCGATCTTCATGCTTTCCTCATCAATCTCTTTTCCTTGCAGGGAATCGCGGGCAAGACGTTCGGCTCCAATGGCGCCTTATGGACGCTCTCCGTCGAGGTGCAGTTCTACCTCGTATATCCGCTCGTGATTGCATTGCGGAGGCGAATCGGAATGCCGGCGGTCGTCGGCCTTGTCGCTGTCGTCAACATCGTGTCGGCGCTCGTCTTCGAGCGCCTGCAGATCGTGATCTTCACGTCCTACTGGCTTTCATGGATGCTCGGGGCGTGGATCGCCGAAGCGAAAGCGCGCAACGTGCGCGCACCGAGGCGCTCGGCAGTCGTGGCGGTTGGCATCGCGCTATGCGGATGCGCTGCCTTCGGGCTTGCGCAATATCTGGCGTTTCAGCTTTGGGCGCTGGCGTTTGCCGTTTATTTGTTTGGCGCGCTAGATCGGCCCATGCGTGAAGGCGGCCCAGTGCGCGTGTTTTCCGTGCTCGGCGAGTTCAGCTTCTCGCTTTACGTCGTGCATCTGCCCATTCTCGTGCTGCTTGGGTCCGTGCTTTTTCATTCGGTCTTGCAAACGGGCATCTGGGCCTCGTTCGCATTTACCGCCATTGCCGTTGTCATTGCCGCAGCGTTCTATGCGCTTGTCGAGCGACCCGCCATGGCCTGGGCCGCAAGATTGAAACCTGCGAAGACACGCGTTCGCATTGCGCGTTGATAAAGCGCCATTAAAAAAAGCCGCCTCGAAAGGCGGCTTAATCGAAGTTCGAGTACCTCAGCTACGCTCGCGCTTCTTCGCCTTCGCCGCCACGTCTCCGAGGATTCTCTCGACGCTCTCGACATATCGCTCGGTCCCGAATCTTTTCGTTGCGTGTACGAAGCCGCTTTCGGTCAGACGGTCACGAAGCGGTGAGTCGTCCTTGAGGCGATCCAGTATGCGCGCCAGTTCGGCGGCATCGCCGGGAGCGCAGAGCAGGCCGTTCTCGCCATCGTCGACGATATCCGTCACGCCGCCCGCACGCGTCGCAACAACGGGCCGTTTCGACAACATGCCTTCGATGATCACGCGGCCAAACGGCTCCGGCATGATCGACGTATGCGTGACCACATCGACCGCTTTCATGCACGCGGCAATGTCATCCTGAAAGCCGAGAAAATGCACGCGGTCCGCAAGCCCGTGTTCGAGTACGAAAGCACGCAGCTCGGCCTCGTACTCGTGTTCTCCAAAAAGCGCCGCGCCAACCAGAACGGCATGCATCTCCGTGCATTCGCGCAACGCTTCGAGCAGTACATGCTGACCCTTCCAGCGTGCAAGACGGCTAAAGCATCCGACGAGAAACGCATCTTGCGGCAAGCCGAACCGTGCTCGTAACTCATGCTGCGCCACCGTTTCGATGCTAGTGAAAGGCTCCGCCGATATGCCGTTGAACACGACATCGAGCCGCTCCTCGCGCAAACGCGTGAGCGCCGTGACCGCGGCCGCCGATGCCGTCGAATTGGCGATGACATGTTCGAGCATGAGCTTGGTGCACCACTTGATGATGGAAAGCTGCGTGCGCCCGAAGTGGTCCTCGCTCACGATATCGCGCAGATGCCACACCACGGGGCGCCGCGAGATCAGGCCGGCGATGGCGCCGATCACCATCGCGCGCTGCGTGTTGACGTAGATGACATCGGCATTGCGCGACTTTTCGAGCGTGCCGCGCAGGAGCTTGACGACGCCGCCCACCACGCCCGCGCCGGGACGCGTCATGCCGTCCTTGCGAACATTGCCGAGCGCTTTGCCGTCGAGCACGTCTACCTTGATGCCGACCGCTTCCAGCGCAATGCGAAACGGACCATCGTCGAAAAGAACCGTCTGCACGTCGCCGCGCATGTTCTTCACCACTTCGAGCATGGAGAGTTCCGCGCCGCCAAGCGAGCCGCTTTGATCCACGGCAAGCACGCGCAAATCGCTCTTTTCTTCGACCTGAACCTCGGGCTCGGCCGGCAGCGGAGGAAGAACGAAGCGCGGCGCCACGCGTGCGACATGCGCATGGAACTGCTCCCTGAAACGCGCGTTGGAAAAGCGCTCTGCGTTCTTGCGACAGTCGGCTGGCTTGAACGTCACCGTCCCGTCTTCGAAGGCCTCGACAGCATCCACGATGGCGTCCGCCGACTGCTCCTGAAAGAACATGCCCGTGGGCTCGGCCTCCGACGCATCGCGCACGGTTTCCAATGCGCCGCCCTTGCCATAGGCAATCACTGGCGTGCCGCACGCTTGCGCTTCGACCACCGAGATGCCGAAGTCTTCTTCCGCCGCGAAGACGAACGCTTTCGCGCGGCGCATCTTTTCGTGCAGCACGGAGAACGGCTGATACCCCATGATGCGCACGTTGGGCGTAGCCTTCGCACGGATCTTCGCCATGTCCGGGCCCTCGCCGATCACGACGAGCTTGCGCTCAGGCATCTGCGCGAACGCCTCGACGATCAGATCGATCTTCTTGTACGGCACCATGCGCGACGCCGTTAAATAAAAATCGTCCTTTTCCTCGCACACGTTGAACGCGGCGACATCGACAGGAGGAAAGATCACTTGCGACGAACGCCGATAAACCTTGTGGATTCGCCGCGCAATGAAAGCCGAATTAGCGATGAAATGATTCACCGAATTCGAGGTACGTATGTCCCAGCTACGCATGTAATGCAGCGCCATGCGTGCGATCAGCGACTTCATGCCCGCAGTGAGATTCGACTGCTTGAGATACTGATGTTGCAGGTCCCATGCGTAGCGTATGGGCGAATGCACGTAACTGACGTGCACCTGATCGGGTCCTGTCAACACACCCTTCGCTACCGCATGGCTGCTCGACAGAATGAGGTCGTAGCCGGACACGTCAAGCTGTTCTATCGCGAGCGGCATGAGCGGCAAATATGCGCGATAGCGCTTCTTCGCGAAGGGCAACTTCTGGATGAACGAGGTCTTCGCCTGCTTGCCGCGCAAGAACCCTCTGTCTTCGAGGAAGTCGACGACGCTAAAAATATCCGCGTCCGGAAAGCACGCGATCATCTGTTCCAGCACACGCTCCGCGCCAGCGTAGGTCACGAGCCAGTCATGCACGATAGCGATACGCGGTACACCGTTCGCACGCGCGATACTGCGCTCGCGACGCGGCACCGGCGTCATGGCTGGCGCCGGCTCGTGCAGGAAATGACGCGCTTTCGCGCTCCCCATGAACGCGTCTTCGATATTTGTTTTCATGCGTCACTCCTCGCCTTCAACGGTAAATGATTGCGTCTTCCGAAACGCGCGCCGGCCTTGCGTAACACTGCAAGCAAAAGCGCACGCAAGGCCGGCCGCGTCACCACGGACCATCCCGCATCGACGAGTGCGAGCAAGGCGGCAGCGGATATTGCATAGAGCGGATGCGCCATGGCATCGATCAGATAGCCAAGCACCAGCCCCGCGAGCAGAAACGCGAGATGGGCAAGCATGTCGAGCGCAATCGGGGTTGCGCGCACACGGGTCAGCCACAAGAGCACCGCGTAGTCCGCAAGCGCTCGCAGGGCAACCACGCTTGCGGCGCCAACGGGCCCGTATCGTTGGATGCCGAACCATAGAAGCGCCACGAAGAACGGCAACTGGAAGAGTCCTGCACGTGCAGCCGAAGCGGGGTTGATCTGCGACTGAATGAGGATGCGCGTGACGCTCGCCTGACCGACGAGCCATACACCGATCACGAGAATGCGGCCTACCGGCGCGCTTGCGATGGCGAGGTCAGCGCCGATCCACACATGCAGGAACGGTTCGAGCACGAGCATCGCGAAGATCGCGAGCGGCGTAAATACGCCATTGAGGAATTCGAGCGATGTCGCGGCCATCTTGCCGGCGTCGCTGCGATCGATCGATGAAAGGCGCGGAAACAGCGTGCGCACCATCGCGTTGGGCAGCATGTTGAGACGCGTGACGAGGTTCTGCGGCACCGTGTAATACGTGACGAAACGCGCGCCGAGATGCGCGCCGAGCAGAACGCGATCGAGCGAATCGGTGAGCATGGAGGTCATCGTTGAGACCAGCATCCAGCCGCCGAAGCGGAAGAGTCCGCCCGTAACGGCACGCTTCGGCCAATCGATGCGGCGTATCGCCAGCAGCTTCAGACTCGCTCTTCCAAGCAGAATGGCCGCAAGCAATCTCGCGACGACCGCGGCAGCCAGCACCGTTTGCAGATTGGCCGCGATGAACCACGCAGCACCGAGCGGCAGCAACTGGAACAGGAAAGTGCCGAAGGTCTGATTGGCGTTATAGATGCCGAAGCGTTCCATCGCGTTGATCGCGCCAGCAAAAACCCACGACACATTGGCAATGGGAATGGCGAGCGCGAGCCACGGCAACGCGCGATAAACCTCATGCTGCAAGGCCGGTGCGGAGTGCGCCACATACGCCGTATAGAGAAACGCGCCGAAGTAGATGGCGAGGCCGCCTGCCACGCCCGTCGCGAAGTTGAGCCACACCGCGCTCGAGAAGACCTGCGCGCGCTGTGCCATATCCCCGGCCGAATGCGCTTTCGCTATCTGATGTTGCGCGGCCATGCTCATGCCGAGATCGAGAATCCCGAAGTAGCCGATCAGCGTCCATACGAGACTGATCACGCCATAACGCTCCACGCCTACGAGGTGGATATAGGCAGGCACCGTTGCAAGCGATACGAATGTCGGCAGGATCAACCCGACGAAGTTGATGCCGACGTTCCTGACCATGCTCTTTTCCATCGGTTCCTCGCGACTTCATGTGCCGGGTTTCCAGCGGTACATCATCACCTTGCCTCGTGCGTCTTCCTCGACGAACACCAGGTACTCGCCATCGCCGCGCTTATAGGCGCTCACGCCATTGGGTACGTCCACCCAGCCCGACGCATGACCGACTTCCGCCCCCGGCTTGATTACGCCTACCTCTTTGCCGGAGTCCTTGTCGAACACGTGCACGTCGCCAACAGGCTCGACCGCGAACACGTATTGCCCTTCGACGGTCACACCAATCACGGTCGATAGCGGCTTCTTCTGCGTATCCCACGGCAAGTCGATTGCATAGCGTTGATGCGGGCCGTCGGACCAGTGGTCGTAGCGCACGAGGCGCTTGCCGACCTCTTTCCAATAGCGCTTGTCGTAAGGCGCGTCCGCTGTATAACCGGTGACATAGAGCGTGTCGCTTGCCGCGTCGTAGATCGCGCGGCGCAATTCGGTGAACGGCGCGGGAACGGGGTACGTCTCGATGTTTTCGTAGTCGTAGACAGGATTGCCTTGCTTGTCGAGGCCGCCATAGCGCACGCGATAAATGCCCTTCACGTCGCTCGTGCGCCAGATGTCGCCTTTGATATCGACCCACCAGCCCCAGCCGCCCGTCATGCGCGCAGTGCCCGGATTGCGCTTGAATTCGCTTTCGTCGAAGCGGCCGTTGCCATTGCTATCGCGCCAAATCCACTCGCCGCCTTCGGGGCGGTTCGGCACGTTCTGCACGGGGCGTGGTCTTCCCGCGATAAAGCCCGATGGAATCGCCAGCTCGCCGTCATGCTTCGCATCGAAGCGATAGATCTTCATGTGATCCGCATACATGTCGGTCAGAAACAGGAACGTGCGGCCATCGAGTTTTCTTGCGATAGGCATGCCCGGCCATTGATCGACGTGAAACACCGGATCGTCGGGATACTTGAAGCGGCCCGACAGAAAGCCCGCGTATTTCCAGTCCTGTCCCGCAGGCTTCGACAGGTCCAGCTCGAAACGCTTGTTGCCGGTAAAGACGCTATTGGGGCGGCCCGGATCGATCCACGCGCCATCGACGAAAAGAAGCCCTTGCGTCTGCCAACGCAACGCGCCATTGGCGGCATAGCTTTCCAGCGTCGCGCCAAGACCGGCGCCCGTCGAACCCGTGCGTGGCCCTATTCCGTTCGTCGACACGTAGACGTTGCCAGCGGCATCGACACCCACGCCTGTCAGGCCATTGAAGCGACGCGGGCCCGACGTTCCCGCAACGCCGGAGAAGATGCCGCCGCGCTCGCCCAACGCGCCAGCTTCGAGATAAGCATTCGCCTTGCGCAAAAAGAACAACACTTGCTGACGCGGCCCGTTATCGGCTACAAGCAGACGCCCTTCTCTGTCGATGGCGATATCCACCGCGCTGCTATCGGCATTCAAGCGCGGCGCATCGTCCAATAACGCGCCCGATGCGGCGTAATGCGCGATGCGCGGATGATCGCCATTGCTCTCCACGATCGCCCATAAGGAACCATCCGCCGACAGCGCGATTTTCCCCGGCTGCGGCGCGCTCCATTGCGCTTCTTTTTGCATCGACTGCGCGTCATAGACTTCGATGCGATTCAGCGCCGTGTTCGCCACATAAAGCCTTGTTTCGCTTGCAGCAAGACCGCTTACGTCCTGTCGTGCGTCGTTCGACTCGTTGATCGTGAGGAAGCTGCGCGCCAGCGTGGCGCGCGGGTCCTTTTCGTCCAATGCACTCGCACCGAAAGGCACGGGACGCTTGACGTCGTTGATATCGCGACGCGATACGCCCCACCACTGCTTGCCCGCAGGCGGCCACACGCCTTGCTTGACGAGCCGGCCTCGTTCGTTACCTACGCCGACGGCGACAAATACATAGCGCGAATTCACTGCAACGGCGTTGCCGCCGGAAGCGCCCCATCCATGCGTGCCGCCGGCGTAACTCGACATGCGGCCATCGCGATACACGCTCGCTTCCGCGCCGCTTTCGTCCCACGGCGCATTGGTGAACACGCGGCCATCGGGCGCAACGGCAATCGCCGTGATGTTGATCTGCGTCCATGTGCCGTCGCCAAAGCCCGACGTATTGCCTATCCACGATGTCTTTGCATCGAGCACGGGCGGCGTCGCGAATGCGCCAGCCGCCACGCACGCGAGCGGCAAACAGATCAGCCTGCAAACGGAAGTGAAGAACGAATTACGCTGCAACGGGGCCTCCGATAAAACTGCGTGCACGCCGGGTGCGCTCGATGCATCGGGACGTCGTCTGGTCGCATCAACGAGAAGAGTCGCGGTCCGACGCTTTGCAGGTTAGAGGCCAAATAAAGCTAAAAAAACGAAAAATATTCGTCTGCTAAATGGCATTCGCATGGCTTAAGAAACGTCTTTTCCTAAGCGCCGAATGGCGCGCTCATTAAAAATTGCTAAAGGTTTTTTTCCGATTTCTTTTGCCTAGAATCGCCTCATGACATCACCGACGAGGTAACACCATGGCCACGCAGAACAAGGCGATCATCACCGGAGTATCGGGGCAGGACGGCGCGTATCTTGCCAAGCTGCTGCTCGACAAAGGTTACGAAGTGGTCGGTACGTATCGGCGCACGAGCTCGGTGAATTTCTGGCGTATCGCGGAACTCGGTATAGACCGGCATCCGAAGCTCAAGCTGGTTGAGCACGATCTGACCGATCTTGGTTCGAACCTGCGTCTGCTCGAATCCGCCGAAGCAAGCGAGCTCTATAACCTCGCGGCGCAAAGCTTCGTGGGCGTCTCCTTCGATCAGCCTTCGACGACCGCGGGCGTCACGGGCTTAGGCGCACTCAATCTGCTCGAAGCCGTGCGCGTGATCGATCCGACGATCCGCTATTACCAGGCATCGACATCGGAGATGTTCGGCAAGGTGCAGGCGATTCCGCAATCGGAGGAGACGCCCTTTTATCCGCGTAGCCCATATGGTGTGGCCAAGCTGTTCGCTCATTGGACGACGATCAATTATCGCGAGTCGTACAACATCTTCGGATGCAGCGGCATCTTGTTCAATCACGAATCGCCGTTGCGTGGCCGTGAATTCGTCACGCGCAAGATAACGGATACGGTTGCAAAAATAAAGCTCGGCAAGGAAGAGTTGCTCGAGCTTGGCAATCTCGACGCAAAGCGCGACTGGGGCTTTGCCGCCGAATACGTGGAAGGCATGTGGCGCATGCTGCAGGCGAGCGAGCCCGATACTTATGTGCTCGCCACCAATCGCACGGAGACGGTACGCGACTTCGTGCGCATGGCATTTGCCGCAGCGGGTTATCAACTTGAATGGGCCGGTAAAGGCGAGCGCGAACGCGGTATCGACATATCGACGGGACGCACGCTGGTGCGCGTGAACCCGAAGTTCTATCGTCCGGCGGAAGTGGATTTGTTGATTGGCAGCGCGGACAAGGCACGCGAAAAGCTGGGCTGGCATCCCTCGACCACGCTCGAAGCGCTCTGCCAGATGATGGTCGAAGCGGACCTGAAGCGTAACGAATTGCAGCCTACCTTCTGAACGCCCATGCCTCGTCGCGCACTCATAACCGGGCTCTCCGGCTTCACGGGCCGCCACATGGCGGCGCATTTGATGAACGCAGGCTACGACGTCTGGGGCACCACGTCCGCTTCGCCGGAAGCCGATGTGCCCAATGTCGTCGGCCTGCCCGTCGATCTGCTCGACGCTGACGCCCTCAAGTCATTCGTCGCCGATGCGCGGCCCGATGTCGTCGTGCACCTGGCGGGCGCGGCGCATGTCACGGGCAACACGCCGAGCACGACTTATCTCGTGAATATCGTCGGCACGCGTAACCTGCTTGCCGCGCTCGCCACGCTCGACCGCAAGCCGCGCGCGGTCTTGCTTGCAAGCACGGCCAATGTGTATGGCAACGCGGCGGTGGAAGTGATCGATGAAGATGTCGATATCAAGCCCGCCAACGACTATGCGGTCAGCAAGCTCGCGATGGAACAGGCATCGCGGCTATGGATGGACCGGTTGCCGATCTTCTTCGTGCGGCCGTTCAACTATACGGGCGTGGGCCAAAGCGAAGACTATGTGTTGCCGAAGATCGTCGGGCACTACGCGCGGCATGAAGCACGCATCTCGCTCGGCAATCTGAATGTGTCGCGCGACTTCTCCGATGTACGGGACGTGGTAGCCGCCTATGCGAAATTGCTCGAAGCGGCGCCTGCGGGTGAGACGTTCAACATCTGCTCCGGGCGTAGTCATTCGCTTGGCGAGGTGCTTGAAATGCTTGCGCGCATAGCCGGCTACAAGATCGATGTATTCGTCGATCCGCGTTTCTTGAGACGCAATGAGATCGCGCGGCTCGTCGGGTCCAATCGCAAGTTGCGGCGGGTGATCGGGCAAGTGCCGGCTACACCGATCGATCGCACGTTGGAGTGGATGTACGAGTATATGAGCGCGCGAGTAGCGGTCTGATTTGCGCTTGAGCGTCGATTAAAAGCGCTTCGGCGGTTATCCGCGGAAGCGCTTTATCGTTTTTCAATGCACCGGTCCCGCTTCAATCGCTTCCTCATAAACTGCAGCCACGCGCCGCGCAATCACGCCGCGATCGAAATGTTCCCACGCGTAACGCCTGCAATCCGCCTCGTTCGGGAGATCGAGCGATCCATCGAACGCGGCGATCAGTCCATCGGCGATAGCATCCGCGCCGGTCGATGCCAGCACGAGGTCCTCGGATAGTCCACGCACCGCTTCTGGCAAGCCACCAACCGGCGTAACCAGCACCGGCGTTCCCGAAGCCAGGGATTCCACGGTAATCAAGCCGAAACCTTCCAACGTGACTGTCGGCACGATACTCACATCGGCGGAACGATAAAGCGCGGCGAGCTGCTCATCGGGCACGAAGCCGAGCAGGCGCACGTTATCCTGCAAGCCCGCTGCATCGATACGCTGCTGCAACTCGTCCGCAAGCCGGCCTTTGCCCGCGATCAGCAGTAGCACATCGGGGATCTTCGCTTTCACGCGCGTCATCGCGTCGATCAGCGATTCGAGTCCCATGCGCCGCACGAGCCGCCGCACCGAGAGCACGATCGGTCTTCCCACTGGCAATTGCAGACGCCTGCGCGCTTCGGTGCGCGTCACCTTCAGGTCGAATTGCGCAACGTCCACGCAGCCCGGCACCACGCGAATGCGCTCTTCCGGCACGCCATAGCGCGTGCTCAAAATCTGCCCGAACGCTTCCGACAAGACGATCAGCCGCGAAGAACGCGCATACACGCGCCGCTCCAGCATGAACTTCGCGCGCTGCCCGAACGAGTCGGCGCCTTCCACATGACTCTCATCCGCCCAAGGCCCCTGAAAATGCGATACCTGCGCGATGCCGCGCGTCACATCGAGACCAGGAAACGTATAAAGCGCGAAGTGCGAGGAGACGACATCGGGACGCTCACTCTTCAAGGTATCGCGCAATGCGTTGCGTGCATTCATCAGGCGTCGCGGCAACGACTGCGCGGCGGGACCGAAGCCGCGAATCGCGCCGCCCGTATCGACAGCCACGCGAGGCGAGCCCGCGACCACGCCGCGCACTTCGACGCCCGCCGCAGGCAGCGCACCGACCAGCGTGTAATACATGCGATCGAGTCCGCCCGCGCGCTCGGGGAACCAATGCATACCGATTTGCAGGGACTTGATAGTGTGCGTGCTCATGTGTGGGTCCAAGGTCGGGTTAGTCTCGGGATAAGCTCGGGATAATCTCGGGTTGAGCGGTCAGACGCCTGTTTGCGCGGAGGTTGCAGCAAGCGGGGCGGGTGAACGCTCACGCTGCGCGAAGCTGCGATAAAGGTCAAGATAACGACGCGCCATGCGCGCCCAGTTGAAATTGGTCGCGAGTTGCGTCGCCGCTTCGCCCATTTCGGCGCGACGTGCGGGCGAATGCGCCAACGTATCGATGGCGCGTGCGAGTGCCAGTTCATCGTCGGGATCGTCGAGCACGATGCCGCACGTGTCGCCTATGATCTCCGCGCCTCCAGCCGTTTGCGCCGTCACCACGGGAAGACCCGCTGCAAGCGCTTCGAGCAGCGAAAGACTCATGGCTTCGTAACGCGAGGGAAACACGAAGACATCGACGGAATGCATCAAGGTCGGCATGTCCTTGACGAGCCCGAGAAAATGCACGCGGTCCGCAATGCCGAGAATGCGCGCCTGCTCCGGATAAGGACTGCCCGGCAGATAACCCGCCACGACGAGCTGCACGCTACGCGGCAGACCCACCAGCGCTTGCAGCACCGTTTGAAGGTTTTTGCGCGGCGTGCGCAAGTCGCCGACGAAGAGCAACAGGCATGCGTCATCGGGGAGACTGAACATCGCGCGGTTCTTGCTCGCATGCGAGAACGCGGCCGTGTCCACGCCGTTATAAACCACTTCGACACGATTTCGTTCTATACCGCCCGCGCGTATCTCCTCGGCCACTTTCTCCGATACCGCCGCGATCACACGCGAGCGTCGATAAGCCCATCCTTCGAGCCACGCATTCATGCGGCTATAGATCACCTGATACGCCGACCAGACACCTCCGCTCAAGCGAAACGGATAATACGGGCTACGCGTCCAGCCGCCATGGACGAAGTGCGCGGTGTTCACGTCGGCCCTTGCCCACGTGATGAAGCCATTCACGTGCAGGACATCGTATTCATCGCGATGCGTGCGCAACCACCAGGCGCTCTTGATGGCGAAGACCTGTTGCTTGAGCAGCCGCGTCGGCCAGTAGCGGCCCGCTGTCACGCGCAC